>JAJDZU010000024.1 GCA_022824495.1 Chloroflexota bacterium
GGAAGCATCACTGTCGCCCGTGGTGCGGGCCACCCAGAGTGAAGGGGTTCGTCACAACAGCTTTCTGCGGTCCCTCATCGACACCACGGCCCTGCGCCCCCTGACCGGCCACCGGTTCCGCCCCCGGGATGACAGCCCGTACGAATCGTGGGCACCCGAACGCGTGCTCCACATGTTCGAGTTTCTGTCCGCGGCGCCCCCGACGTCCGGGCCAGCGTTTGTCTTTGCCCACATCCTTAAGCCTCACAGACCGGCAACCTTTGATCGCCATGGAAATATGCGGATCAGTCATCGCAAGCAGGACGAATTCAGCGACGACCACGACCCCACGGTGCCAGATGCCTACATCGGTCAGCTGATATTCACAAACTCCCTGGTGCTAAAAACCGTCGATCGTATCCTGGAAAACCGCAGCCACAAACCGATCATCGTGCTTGCCTCTGATCACGCCTACTACGAGCCGGACAGGCACGCCATTCTGGCGGCATTTCATTTTCCTGACGGTGGCAGCTCGGTGCTTTATCCATCCATTAGCTCCGTAAATCACTTCCGGTCCATGCTGGACTTTTACTTCGGATTTGACCTTGGTCTTCTGGACGATATCGTGTTTGATCACGACTCCACTCAGTTTGATATTCCGTTGCCTTGACCACGAATGCCGCAGCGCGCTAACGCCAGCGCTCGGACTGGAGACGCTGGCCACCCTGGTCGCTCCATCCCGCTATCCGGCGTGAGCCTGGGATTACGCTAGGGGCGGACGGCTCTGGGCCGAGGTCTGGCTGCCGACAGCGGACAACGCGCTGACGGAGCCGAGGCACCGGCGCCATGACAGATTGCGCCGCCTACAATGCCCGGCAACGATTCCCGAGGATGTTCGTATGCGACGGCTCCTGGCAATTGGACTGCTGCTCATCGCGCTGGCGGCGTGCGGTGAAGCCGAACCCGCCGCCGAGACATCGGAACCTGCGGAGGGTGGTGTGAAACAGTATTCGTCTCATCCGGGCACGGTCATCGAGGCCGGCAAGAGCTACACGGCCGTTATCAAGACCAACCTGGGCGACATGACGTTTGACCTGCTGGCGGACGAATCGCCGCTGGCGGTCAACAGCTTCGTCTTCCTGGCCCGCGAGGGGTATTTCGACGGCGTCATCTTCCACCGCATCATCCCCGGCTTCATGGGACAGAGCGGCGATCCCACCGGAACCGGCGGCGGCGGCCCCGGCTACAAGTACGACATCGAGACGCCCGGCCGCCCCTACATCCGCGGCTCCCTGGCGATGGCCAACGCGGGTCCCGGCACCAACGGGTCGCAGTTCTTCATCGTGTTCGACAACCTGACGGAGCAAGGACGGCTGAGCCCGGACTACTCGCTCTTCGGACAGATGTCGGACGGCGAGCCTGCGCTGCAGGCGCTGGAAAGCGTGCCGGTGACCGCGAAACCCAGCGGTGAACGCTCACAGCCGCTCGAAGAGGTCCGCATCTCCACGATCGAGATCATCGAGCGCTAGCCGGTGGCCGTTGGCGCCGCGCCAGCGCTGCGCCTGGCGGTCGATCCCCCGTTCAGCCTGTGGACGGCGGCGCTTCTGCACGGCTGGTACGCGCTGGCCCCGTTCCGCTGGCTTCCCGAATCGGAGACGCTTGAACGCGTCGACCGGCTGCCGTCGGGGGCCGTCTACACCGTGCGCCTGCGGGCCGCACCAGACTTTACGGACGGGCGGCGTGCGCTCGAACTGGAGGCGCGCCCTACACCGTCCGCCGCGGATGCTCGAGAGCTCTCCGCCCGCGTCCGACGCATGCTGCGCCTGGACGAGGACCTGACCGACTTCCATGCCCGTTGCCGAGGTTCACGCACGTTGCAACCGGTGGCGGACCTGGGCGCTGGACGCCTGCTGCGCAGTCCGGACCTCTGGGAAGACGTAATGAAGGGCATCTGCACCACCAACGTCACCTGGGAGCGGACCAGGCGAATGGTGGAAGCGCTGACGATGCTGGGACCGACGCCGGTAGACGGGAGCGCCAGGGCGTTTCCCACGCCGACCGAAGTCCTGGAGGCCGGATCCGACTTCCTGCAGAAGCAGGCCGGCGCCGGCTACCGGGCGCGCTCCATGCTCAGGCTGGCCGAAGGCGTGGCCGACGGCACGATCGATCTATCGATTCCGGACAGCCCCGATGTGTCATCGGCCGAGCGCCTGGCCGCCTTGGAGGCGCTGCCGGGAATCGGCCCTGTCACGGCCGGCTACCTGGCCATGCTGCTCGGCTCCTACGACTTCCTGACCCTGGATAGCAGCACGCGGGCATTCGCCGTTCGAACCTTCGGCGAGGCGGCTGCCGACCATCGGAAACTCGCCCGGCATTACTCGCGCTTTGGCCGCTGGCGGGCGCTGGCCTTCTGGTGCCAGCGTTGGGTCGGCGGGGCGCAGGTGCAAGCCCGACTGGCAACGGAACTGGCATGAAGGACCCTGAGACTCCAGCCACGCACTCGCCGACGCACAGCAACGAGCTATCGGCAAACCTGCGACGGCTGCTCACGTTTGGACTAGGCGCCGCGGTGGCGGTGCTGGACCAGGTCGTAAAGGTCATCGTGGACAACGTCCTGTCGCCTTGGGGTGGGACCGTGGGACCGCTCTTCGACTTCCAGCGCGTCTACAACCCGGGCGTCAACTTCGGCCTGCTGTCCGACTTCCCGGAGGTTGTAATCGTCGCAACGCTCATGATTGGCGTTGGCTTCGCCGCGTACGCCCTGCTGCGCCCGCCGGAGCGTTGGACAACCATCGGCGGCTTCGCGCTGCTTCTAGGCGGCGGCTTCGGCAACCTGATCGACCGGTTCCGCATAGGCGCGGTGTTCGATTACCTGAACATCACCCCGTTCGTGGGCTACCTGAACCTGGCCGACCTGGCAATCGGCGCCGGGGTGATCCTGCTACTACTGGACGCCATGCTTCGCCGCGACGCCACCTAGCAACCGTCTGCCGAAGCTGTGCGGCACAACGTCAGTCGGCGCCTTTCTCGTCAAGCCGGCGGAGACGGCGATTTGATTCACGCGATTGGAGAAGTCCCCGGTTGACGATGGCGGAGCCATGCTCGTCACCCTGCAGCCCGAAGCCCTTCTCGTCCAGGAGTCGCGACACCCGCTCGTTGTGCCCCCAGAACTCGTCTTCCAGCCGCGCATTCTCGTCGGGATCAGGTGACATGGGGCGCATCCCGTCCAGGCTCTCCAGCGATTCCACCCGCCCGTCCTCATGGACGCGCACGTGACTGTCGTTGGTCATCCGGTGCGAGGAGTAGTAGTCCAGGTACTCGCCATCCTCGTCGGATCCAAACTGGTACCAGATCGTCCACCCGGCCTCGAGGATTTTCCCGCGCTGCCTGTTATCGACGGCCTCGCGCGGGAGCTCAATGCGCCAAACCTGGAACCTCTGCCTGAAGTGCTCTTCGATTCGACGCATGCTCCGCCCCCAAAAACGTCTCAGTGTCCTCGCCGATCCCCTGGCGGCCTCAGCCAACAACGAGAGCACGGTCGGACCGCATAACCGGTACCCCCGGCGCGATTCGAACGCGCGCACCCGGCTCCGGAGGCCGGCGCTCTATCCACTGAGCTACGGGGGCTGAACTGGACGCGCATTCTAATAAGCTGCGGTTCCATGGAATCCTGGCGGCTGCTGGTCTCGCCCGCGGACCGCGGGGCGCGAAACCTCGCGACCGATCAAGCCGTGGCCGAACACGTGCGCGACGGCGCCTCGCCCCCAACCCTGCGCTTCTACACCTGGCGTCCCGCCGCCCTCAGCCTGGGCTACGGCCAGCCGCTGACGGCGGTGGCTACCAATCTGGCCCGCCAATACGGGATTGACCTGATCCGACGGCCAACCGGCGGGCAGGCCATCTTGCACAACGACGAACTCACCTACGCCCTCATGCTGCCGCGAACACACGCGCTGGCCGCCGGCGGCGTGCTGCGGTCGTACGAACGCTTGAGCGCCGGGTTCGAACGCGGGTTCGCCGCGCTCGGCCTGGACACGCGCCAGGGCGACTGGCAGTCCGACGCGGCCGACGGCGCGGGTCTCCTATGCTTCGCCTCACCCAGCACTCACGAGCTGTCGGCAAAGGGCGTCAAGATCATGGGCAGCGCGCAAACCCGGCTCCGAGGCGCGCTGCTGCAACATGGAAGCATCCCGTTCGCGCACGATCCGCGCATCTACGACCTGCTACGGCTGCCGCGCTCGCATACGCTCAACGCGCTGCGCGATCTCCTGGCCCCGGCCCCAACGGTCGGTGCGCTGATCGAAACGCTGGCAACGGGATTCAGCGACGCGTTGCAGGTCGCCCTGACGCCAGGCGGCCTCACCGGACCCGAGCGCAAACGCCGCGATGCGCTGATACGGAAACGATATGCCTGCGATGCCTGGCTTGCCCGACGCTGATCCACCATTGACCGAAGTCATGCAGCGCGCCCTGACCGTGCTGTGGGCGCTCGGTCCCAGGGTTGCGCTTGACCTTGGCTGCGGAACCGGCCGCGAAACGCTGGCCCTTGCCGCCCTGCCCGACGTGCGCGTGGTGGCCATCGACACGGATCGGGAAGCCCTGGCTGCCGGGCCGACGCAGGCCAACGTGCTGTACGTACAAGCGGACGCGACGCGTCTGCCGCTTGCCGACAACGCCGCGCAGGCCGCCTATAGCTTTGGCCTGTTGCAGGCGCTTGGTGGAAACAGCGACGCGCCGATTCGCAACCTGATGCAGGAGTTGCAGCGCGTCATCGACTCCTCCGGCGTCGCCATCATGGGAACGCTGGCCGACTTCCGCGGCATCAAGCGGCCCGACCGCAGCCTGACCGGCGCCGAGGTTTCGAAAGCGCTGCGCGGGTGTTTTGTGCTCCAGGAACTCATCGGCTTGATTGACCGTGAGAATGACGGGCAGCGCTGCCGCTACTGGTATATCGCCGCGACGCCGTTCGCGGATGGGTGATCGGCGGGTTCGCTAGCCGTAGTTGGAGAAAGGGTGCTCGCCCAGGTAGCGGCGTTGCCGCGGGGTGGCCTGAACCAGGATGTCCGGGTTGAAGCGGAAGTCCAGGTAGGGTGGGAACTTCTGCACGACCATTCGCCGGCCGTAGTGGACTTGTAGCAAGTAGCGGATTCGCGAACTGGTGTTGGCCGTGCCGCGATGCCAGACATCCGACCTGAACAGCACCACGTCGCCAGCGTTGCAGAGGATGTTCTGCCCTTCCACGCCTTGCCAACTCGTTTCGCCGTCCCTCGGCTTGCGGCCGGCGCGGTGACTGCCGGGAATGAAGTTGGTCGGGCCCAGCGCGTCGTCCAGATCATCCAGGTAGTAGTGAGCCGTGGCCGTAAACACCGGAATCTCCACGCGGGGATCGGCCATCACGTCGCTCGGGAGCTCGATCGGCTGGTAGTCCGAGTGAAAGTCCTGGTCCAGCCGCCCCGGCCCCGTCACCCAGCCCGTCATGCTGATGCAGTGGCAGTCCTCGCCCATCACCGCGTCGGCCACCTCGGCAACCGGCGCACGGTCCAGGAACTGGAGGAAGTAGGGGGAGCGGTTAAACAGCATGTTGACGACCTGCTGATAGAAGGTCGTTGCCTCGCCGCTGGCCGGATCGATGCCGCGCCGCTGGCTTTGTTCCCGTCGATCGTTCGTGCGCGGATCGGGCTCGACGCTATCGATCCGGCGCCGTAACTCAGTGACCTCGGCCGCGCTCAGGACGCCCGGCATGTAGGCAAAACCGTCGCGGCGCACGGCCTCGGCCAGTTCCGCCACGGTGTCGTAAGCGATAAGCGCAAGGCCGGGCATCGTCTCCACCCTCCTGTTCAGGGCGTTTACTGTCGCAGCCGTCGGTTCGGCTCAGGAAGCGACGCCCCCTAGTCGTAGTTCGAGAACGGATGCTCGCCCAGGTAGCGCCGCTGCCGCGGTGTGGCTTCGGCCAGGATGTCCGGGTCGAAGTGGAAGTCCAGGTACGGCGGAAACTTCTGCACCACCATCCGCCGGCCGTAATGAACCTGCAGCAGGTAGCGGGTCCTGGAACTGATGTTGGCCGTGCCGCGGTGCCAGACGTCCGAGCGGAAGAGCACCACGTCGCCCGCCTTGCAGAGGATGTTCTGCCCTTCCACGCCTTGAAAGCTGGTCTCGCCCTCGCCCGGCGGTCGCCCCGCGCGGTGGCTGCCCGGGATGAACTGGGTCGGCCCCAGCGCGTCGTCCAGATCGCTCAGGTAGTAGTGCGCGGTGGCGGTGAACACGGGAATTTCCACGCGCGGGTCGGCCATGACCTCGGTGGGTAGCTCGATCGGCTGATAGTCGGAGTGGAAGCTCTGGTCCACGCGGCCGGGACCGGTAATCCAGCCCGTCATGCCGATGCTGTGGCAGTCGTCGCCCATCACCGCATCCGCCACGTCCGCCACCGGCGCCCGGTCCAGGAACTGCAGGAACCAAGGGTGTCGGTTGAACAGCAGCTTGGTGTGGACTTCGTAGAAAAAGCCCTCCGAATCGGAGCCGTCCGGGGCCCGCGGGCGCAGGTGGCGCCGGTCGTTGGCACGGGGATTCGGTTCAATCGCCTCGATCAAGTCGCGCATCTGATCGACTTCGTCGGCGCTCAGCACGCCGGGCATAAAGGCGAATCCGTCCCGCCGAACGGCCTCGGCCAGTTCGGCCACGGTGTCGTAGGTCGTGAGTTCCAGGGCCATCGCCATAGCGTTCCTAGCCTTCCCGCTCCAGCCGGTCCACCGCGGCCCTGGTGACATCCTGCGGGCCGCCAGGTGATCTTACCGAGACGGCCCCCGCGGCGTTGCCCCGCCGGCAGGCCGCCTCAAGATCCGCGCCGGCCAGCCAGGCGCTCAGCAGACCGCCGGCAAAGGCGTCCCCGGCGCCGATGGGGTTGATGGCGTCCACCGCAAAGCCGGGCACGTGTCGCAGCGCCGCGTCCGGGCCCGGATCCAGCAGGCTGCCGCCCGCGCCCTGCTTGACCACCACCGGGCCGCCGAACCGCTCCCGCAACCGGTCGCGTCCTTCCTCATAACCGCAGCCCAGCGCCGCGGCGAATTCGGCCGTGCTGCCGATCAGCAGGTCCATCTCGGTGGCAATGGTGGCTATTTCGTCGAAATCCAGCGCCCCGGGCCCGCCCTGGCCGATGTCCAGGATTGCCCCCGCTCCAGCCGCGCGCGCCGCCCGGCCGAACGCGCGCGCGGCGTCCGTCAGCGGCCGTGGGAAGCAGAGATTGATCCCGCTCAGGTATACGTGCCCCGGGGTCCAGGCGCTCAGCAGCGCTTCGTGGTCCAGTGGCGGTCCGGGGTACCAGTAGGCCTGCCGCCGTCCGTCCACGCCCAGGGCTATGGTGTGCGTCGCCGTACTGCCGGCCCGTTCTCCCAGTACTTCGACCCCGTGATCGGCGAGCCCCGCGGCCATGAAGTCGCCGAACGGATCGGCGCCCAGCACCCCGCCAAGCTGGCATGCGCCGGTCAACCCCGCGAACACCATGGCCGTATTGGCCGCCGTGCCGCCGAGCAGCACGCGCGCCGGCTGTTCGTGGGACACGTCGCTGGCCTGGGTGAACTCCACGTCCGGCACGGGAAAGCGATCGAGACCCTGAATGCTGACGTCCACCACCGTGCTGCCGACGCACAGCAGGCGGGTTAGATCGCTGCCGCTTTCGGCCGGCGGGCTCACAACAGTCCGTCGCGGTCGATGCGCTCGGGCACGTATGTCTGACCCACGAACAGCCCTAGTAGCGCGCGACGATTTCGTCCGTGGACAGCGGCAGTCCGGCCGTGCTGGATATCACGTCGCCAAACGCCCAGCCGAAGACTCCGCGCACATCCTCGCGATGATCGTTCCGGCAGGCAGTCTCGGCCTGGTCGCCGAACGTGCGCTGATAGATACCCACGTTGCCGAGATTGCCCAGGTGGTTCTCCACGATATCGTTGAGATCCACGCAATCGGTCGGCCACGCCAGGTCTGGCGTTCCTGGATCCGCGGACGGCCCCGTTTGATCGAAGGCCCAGCTAAACACCCCGCGCACATCGTCCCGGTGGTCGTTTTGGCAGCCCTGCTCGGCCTGGTCGCCAAAAACCCGTTGATAGATGCCCACGTTGCCATCGTTGCCCAGATGCGCCTCAACGATGTCGTTCAGATCGACACAGGTCGTCGGCCACTGCTGCGGCGCCGCCGTCGCGGTTGGCGTAGCCGCGGGCGCGGGCGACGCAGTTGGCGTAGCCGCGGGCGCGGGCGACGCAGTTGGCGATGCCGCGGGCGCGGGCGACGCGGTTGGCGTAGCTGCCGGAGCGGGCGCGGCCGTTGGCGTGGTCATGGCTCCGGCATGCAGCGGGGTATCGTCCAGCGTGGCCAGCGTCAGTTCCGCGTTGCCCGTAGCCTGGCCGCGCTGCGCCAGCATCCAGGCAATCACGTCCAGGTACTGCCGCTCCGTCAACGACCCCTCGGCGGCCAGCGGCATGGTGGCGCTGGTGTAGTCGTACAACTCCCGCGTGGAGGCGAACCGCACCAACGTGCCGGGCCCCTTGAGCGGCGTGGCAAACCCGTCGTCGCCGCTGGATCCGTGACAGGTAGCGCATGACTGTTCAAACACGGCCGCTCCGCGCGTTACTTGCGCATCGGTCAACCCAAGCACCACGCCGGCCGCCAGCAGCATCGCGCTCAGCGCAACGGCGATCCCCAGGCTCGTGGTTCGTCTCATGCGGCGGCCTCTCACATTCGCGACCGTAGTTCGGCGATCAACTGCTCGGGCTCGGCTACGCCCAGCCAGACGCGGTCCACCCGCAGGAAGGGGAACAGCCAGGGGGTCCCCATGCGCACGCGCCGCCGCAGGCTGACTTCCACCGCTCGCTCCAGGCGCCCCAGGCTGAACTCACGCCGCCGATAAGAAGGCGAAACGCCATAGCTGGATCGGGGCCGAGCGATCGGCCCGCCGACCAGATCAATGTCGGCGTACGGTATCGCGGTATCCACCAGAAACCCCACCCGCAAGTACAAGTCGTCCGCGCGTAGCTCCACAAATCCGTCACTGGCCGCGCGGAAGATGGCCACGATAAAGGGCACCACCGCAAACAGGGCCAGCGCCGTGGCCAGGTTGACGGAACGGCCCGGCGAGTCCGCCGGATTGCCCACGGCGCGCATGAGCGCAAAGCCCCCCAGCAGCGCCACGCCGCCAGCCAACAGGTAGAGCGCGTTACGGTCCACGCCGGTGCTCAGCCGCCAGCGGCGGCCGCGTGCGTCCAGCGGGGCCGGCTCAGGCGCCATGCAGACCCTCCATGCGGTCGATGGCCTGCGTGCCCAGCAGGCGCACGTTGTCGCGAATGTCGGGGCGGCAAAGCGCCTCGCGGTCAAACCATCCCACCCCGCGGTGTTCGGCGTTCGCTTGTCGAATTGTCCCGTCCACCGGGCGGACAAAGTAGACCAGGTCGACGAGCGCGCGGTCATCCCCGATTTCGTGCAGCAGGAGAGTCTCCGGCCCGGGCAGGACGTGAACCCCCTGCTGGTCGATCACGGGACGCTCGGCCACGATCTCGATTTCAAAGCCCGTCTCCTCGCGCGCCTCGCGGTGCAGCGCCTCAATCGGGTCTTCATTGGGCTCGATGTGCCCGCCGAAAGGGAGCCACATGCGGAACTTGCGGTGGTTGAACAGCAGAACCTTTCCGTCACGCACGAGATAGCCCGAGCTGGTGAATCGTTTGTCGACGGCCGCTTCCATCTGATTGCGGCGTTCGCCCGCGGATTGTACGGACGACGCCGGTCCAGCGTTCTCCATGCGGTCGATCGCCCTGGCGCCCAGCCAGCGCACATCGCGGGTAAGGGCGGGATCGCAGAGCGCCTGGCGGTCAAACCAACGCATCTCGCTGTGCTCGGACTCCGCCAGCCGCTGCGCGCCGCCGACCGGACGGACGAAGTAGATCAGGTCGATGTGGACGTGTCCCGGCTCGATGTCCTCCAGCAGGATGGTCTCCGGCGCCGGCAGCACGTGAAGCCACGGCTGGTGGATCTCCGGTCGCTCCGCCACGATTTCGATGTCGAACCCGGTCTCCTCGCGCGCCTCACGGTGCAGGGCCTCGACAGGATCCTCGTTGGGCTCGATGTGCCCGCCAAAAGGCAGCCACATGCGCAGCTTGCGGTGGTTGACCAGCAGGACCTTGCCGTCACGGACGAGGAACCCCGTGCTCGTGAAGTGTCTGTCGACGGCCGCCACCACCTCAGTGCCGCGTGCGCGCGCGGATTGTACGGGCGGCGGCAGTCCCGTCGCCGCATTGGTGGAGATGGGGGCGAGTTGAACGCCCCGTCCAGAACCTGTCACCCCGATGCATCTACAGGTTTAGCCGGACTCTTAAGGTCTCGCCGTGGCGTCGCTATCCGGCCGCAACGGCGCACGACCAGCCCGCGTGCCTTAGTCGGTCTATGCGGGCGCCTTGACCGACGCACCCTAGATTCCTTGCGCCCGGAACGCCCCGCTAGGGACGGGCCGGCCGGACGTCGCGGGGCTTAAGCCGCGAGCGGGAGCTGTTGCTCTTCGCCAGTTACTTGATTGCCAGGGGGATTTACGAGCTCCCTAGCAGGCTCGACCTGCAGCATCGGACTTCGGGGCTCTGTCAAAACCCGTCATCCCCGCTGTGAAGACCTCAGCGCACGTAGCGAGCGATCTGCCGCGCCGCTTCGCGCGCTCGAATCTTCTCCCGATTATCGTACCGTCGCAGGCCGCGCACCAGTCCAATTTCCAGCTTGGCCCAGCCGCGGGCCAGGAACAGCCGCAACGGAATGGCGGTGCGACCCTTGGCGTTGATGTGTCCGGCCAGCATGTCGATCTCCGCTCGATGAAGGAGCAAGCGGCGCGGCCGGTCGGGATCGTGGTTGGCATGCGCCGCCGGCTTGTAACGCGCGATATGCACGTCGCGCAGAAACGCCTCGCCCTCCTCCACGGTGATGAACCCCTGCGCCAGGCTGACCGAGCCGTTGCGGATGCTCTTGATCTCGGACCCGCGCAGCTCAATGCCCGCGGTCAGCGAGTCCAGCACCTCGTAGTCGCGGCGCGCACGGCGATTGACGGCCACCGTGCGCTGGCCCGACGGGACCGGCGTGGGACCTGCCCGGCGTCTACGCCGCTTTCGTGCCACGTTTTCCTGGTGCGCGCTCCGCGCCTGCCAAAAGCCCAACGGCCTGGCACGCGCATTCTGCCGTGGCCGTCGGCGCTAGCGGCCGGTCAGACCGTCGCGAAGCCCCGTGCGGCCGGCGCCTCAACCATGTCGCTCATCAGCTTGGGCAGCGCCATCGTATGGCTGCACGTGCGCCAGCCCTGGAAGAACTCGCAGTTGCAGGTCCAGGATCCGTCAGCGTAGGTAACGATGTGACTACTGTTATCTCCCTCGAACCGGACACGGAGCGACTCGACGTGCACGCGCTCCGGCTCGGTGGCGTATTGATGCGCCTTTTGCACCTTGCTGATCAGGCTGGATTGCACCCTGGAACCTCCTCGGCGGCATCGCCGCGCCGAAACCAAAAACGCCCGGCCGCACGGGCCGGGCGTATCACGCCACGAGAACCGACGCCCGCCCCCTCACAGTGTGGACTCTCGGTTCATGTTTCGAGTATAGCCCCGCCCGACCGGCGGGGCCGTCCGGCTACGAACCGTAGTGCAACCGGAATGCCAGCCGCTCGGGCAGTCCCGCCGCGAACATGGCGGCCTGGGTGGCGGCGATGTCATACGCCACCCGGTGAAACGTAAAGCGACCGGTCGCCGGCTCGTAGTGTGCGTAGGCCGCGCGCGGATCGCCGTCCCGCGGCTGTCCCACGCTGCCGGGATTGAAGATCAGGCGGTCGGCCTCAGCGTCGATGGCGTCCTTGTCATTGGGCACGGTCGCGGAAAAGGCGCCGACCCCGCGGGCACCTTCGTGCCAGCGAAACGTAATCGGCACGTGCGTGTGACCCACCAGGCAGACCTGCGTGCCGAAGTAGCCGAAGTTGATCTCCGCCAGGCGTACGTTCGTCAGGTACTCCCAGAGTGGATCGCGCGGGCTGCCGTGGGCCACGTGCACCGAGCCGAAGACCGACGAGGTGTCGAGCCCCATCAGGTACTCGCGGGTCTCGTGCTCCAGCGTCGCGTCCGTCCATTGACAGGCGGCGCGCGCGTCGGCGTTGAAGACTGCCAAGTCCGCCTGGCCGGTAGAGCCCCAGTCGTGATTGCCCGCCAGCGAACGAAACGGCAGCGATCGCAGCAACTGCACGACCTCGTTGGGATGCGGACCGTAGCCCACCAGGTCCCCCAGCGACCAGATCTCGTCCACCGATCCGGCATCCGCCAGCACGGCCTCCAGCGCCGGCAGGTTGCCGTGGACGTCCGCAATGATCAGCACGCGCACTGGCGAGCCTCCGCTGGCTGTGAACCGGCAGGCGCGCCGGCATGCCTCATTATGCGGCCGTCACCTGCCGGGGGACTCGGACGTCGGTTGCAGTCCGCGATCCCGCAAACGGGCCACGAACTGATCGCCACGGTCGAATTCGTTGCTGAAGAGCCCAAACGAGGCGCACGCCGGCGACAGCAGCACCGCGTCGCCCGGTCGGGCCAGTTCGAGCGCCCGGTCCACGGCCTCCGCCATGTCGTCCGCGTCCGAGATCCGGCAGCCGGTCAACTGCGGTCGCAATCGGTCGGTCCCGCGGCCCGGCAGCAGCACCACCCCGCGCAGGCCGTCGGCTGCGCGCAGGCGCTCGGCCAGGGGCGCAAAGTCCAGGCGCTTGTCGGACCCGCCCGCGATCAGCACCCATGGCCCGGGGATGGAAGCCAGGGCGGCCAGCGCGGCCTCCGGCGTCGTCGCCGTGGTGTCGTTGTACACACGCATGCCGTCGATAAATCCCACCAGTTCCTGCCGAGCCGCAACGCCGCCAAAGCCGCGCACCGCGCGTTCGATCGCGACGTCGTCCACCCCCGCCTGCCGGGCGGCCGCGGCCGCCAGCGCCAGGTTGGCGCGGTTATGGCGACCCACCAGGGGCGCACTTCCCCATCCCGGCGGCGCCTGCTCGAGGTCAGGGCGCACCACGGTGCCACCGGCCCGCGCCGCGAACCAGTCCGGCCAGCCGCTCCCCGCTGGGATCACGGCCCAGTTGTCGGCGCGCTGGTTGGCCACCAGCGGCAGCTTGGCCTCGGCGTAGGCCTGCATGTCGGGGTAACGGTCCAGGTGGTCGGCCATCAGGTTGGTCACAATGGCGCCGCGCGTGCGCAGCCCGGTGCCCGCCAGCCCTTCCAACTGGGCGCTGGAGAGCTCCAGCACCACCGTCGATCCAGGCCGAATCTCGTGCAATTGGGCAAGTGCCGAGACGCGCATGTTCCCGGCCAGGACCGGCCGTTCGCCGCCCGCGGCCAGCATCGCGTGCAGCGCCGTGGCGGTGGTCGTCTTGCCGCGCGTGCCCGTGACGCCGATCACGCGCGCCTGTCGGCACCAGCGCAGAAACAGCGTGAACTCCATCTCGATATACGCCCCGGCGTCGCGGGCGGCCCGCAGGTACGGTGAGCCCGCCGGCACGGCCGGATTGCGTACCACGATGTCGGCGCGCTCGAAGTCGCCCGCGTCGTGCCGGCCCAGCACGTAGCGCACGCCCTGGGTTCCCAGGGCGGCCAGGCTGGGCGCCAATTCGACCTCCGATCGCAGGTCCGTCACCACCAGGTCGGCTCCGTGGTCGCGCATGAAGCGCGCCACGCCCAGGCCGCCGCTTTGCACGCCCAGGCCCATGACCACCACGCGCCGACCGCGCAGCGCGCCGGGATCCTGTGCCCAGGCAGGCTGTGAAGAGTCGTTCAGATCGATTCCGCCTGTTGATCGAGCGTTAATCGCAGCGACAAACGGTTATGACAACTCGCGCCGGGAATATCAAGGATTTCGCCCTCGACATCGCGAAAGGCCGAACGATCTACGGACGCTTTGTCCACGTTATGAAGCAACAAAAGCTCCCGCCTCCAACGCCTTGAAATCAACCGGCGACCCGCCGGCTGCGGACGCTACCAGATTCAGTGTTGACGAAATCGTACCGAGACTTACACTGGTCCCAGTGCGGCAACGATTCGGACGTTGCTGCATAACGGGTTCAGGGAGGACGGTTTGATCGTGAGGCGTTACCACCGTCATCGCGATTAACTGAGACATACGCTCGCCCCCTCGGGGCGAGCGTTGTTGTGTCAAGGGACCGAACCGTCTGCCTGGCGCTACGCAGGAACCACATGCACGGCGGGGAGGCACGGCATGGCATCGGACTGCTCAACGTTTCACTCGGCGCTTTCCTGGTACTCAGGCAGACTCTCGGAGAAGAGGCGATTCCCACCCGCGGAAGTCAAACGCCACCTGCGGTGGCTGCGTGAATTCGGCGAGTCGTTCCCCCAGCGCATGGATCCTGCCAACATCGGCCAGCGCGAAGTCGTGCTCTATTTCGCCGAGCACTGCGACGACTTTGGCGACCCGGTCGAGTGGTACTACCGCTATAAGGCAATCGAGACGTTCTACGAGGACATGTCGTCCGAGTTGGACATGCCCAACAACCAGATCAAGGGCCTGTACGACGAATCCGATCTCGACCCCGAACTGCTCGAGCGGATTCCCGATCGCCCGCGCATGGCTCCGGTGGACTGGTCGCGCGACGAACGCCACATGTACTAGCCGGCGTCGCCAGGCCATCGGCCCGGCGACGTTCCATTCGGGGCCGCGCTACCATCCGGTCACGCCGCGACGCGCCTGGGTCTGACCGTTGACGGTTTCCGAATTCCGCGCGCGCAAGGGCGCCGAGGACTCCCTGGTCTGCGTCACCGCCTACGACGCGCCCTTCGCCCGGCTGGCCGAGCGGGCCGGCGTGGATGCGCTCCTGGTTGGCGACAGCGTGGGTCGCACGGTGCTCGGGCACGCCAACGAGTTGCCGGTCACGGTCGACGACATCCTGCATCACACCGCCGCCGTGACCCGCGCGGTCACGTCCACGCTGGTGATCGCGGACCTTCCCTATATGTCCTATGCCACCGGCGACATCGCCCTGCGAAACGCCGCCCGGCTGCTACAGGCGGGCGGCGCGGACGCTGTCAAGCTGGAGGGCGGCGCGGAAACTGCGGACGTGACCGAAGCTCTCACCAGCCGGGGGTTTCCCGTGATGGCCCACGTGGGCCTCACGCCGCAGACGGCCCACGCGCTGGGCGGCTATCGCGTCCAGGGCGTCAGGCTCTCGGCCGCCCAGGCCATCGTGGACGGCGCCCGCGCCCAGGCCGACGCCGGCGCCTTCGCCATCGTGCTGGAACTCATCCCCGCCGGACTGGCCCGGGCGATGACCGAGCACATGGACATTCCAACCATCGGAATCGGCGCCGGCCCGCACTGCGACGGCCAGATTCAAGTGCTCCACGACCTGTTCGGCTTCGCCGAGACCACGCACCGGCACACGCGCGTCTTCGCGGACGTTGCCGGGCTGGTCGAGTCCGCCTTGGCCGACTACGCCCGCGACGTTCGCCACGGCCGGTTCCCCGCGCCCGAACAGAACTTCAAGGGCAACCGCGGAGTCCTGGACCGCCTGAAGTTTGACTGATTCAGTCGTTGACGCTGCTGTCCCGCGGCTCCTCGATGTAAAATCCGTGTTTCTTGGCCACGCGCTCACGGAAATGCTCATTCCAGCGATGGTATGAAGGCGAATCGCCAACCACCGCTTCGGACGTGATCAGCATGGCCGCGGCGCTCCCGGCATTGCGCAAGGCCGAGCGAGTCACCTTGAGCGGATCGATCACGCCAATCGCCACCAAATCCTCGTACTCGCCGGTGGCGGCATTGAAACCCATGCGCCCGTCCAACTGCAGAACCTCGTCAACCGCCACGGCGCCGTCGTAGCCGGCGTTATCGGCAATCACTTCCAGAGGCACGCGCAAGGACTCGCGCACAATCCGGCGACCAATGGCCTCGTCGCGCGAAAGCGACGGGTCGTCCTTGATCGCCTCCGAGGCGCGGGCCAGGGCCGTGCCGCCTCCGGGCACGACGCCTTCCTCCAGGCCGGCGCGAGTCGCCGAGATGGCGTCCTCGATCCGATGCTGCAACTCAAACCGCTCCACCGCGCTGGCCGCGCCCACCCAGATTTCGGCAAATGACCCCGTCAGATTGTTGGCGCGCTCCTGGTGCTTCTCACGGTCGAAGTGGTTCTTCATCCGGCCGTGCTGCATCCAGATGTACTCCACCCGTTCGCGGATGGCCATTGGATCACCCTTGCCCTCCACGAAGAACGTCTGTTCTTTGGAACAGCGCACGCGCTCGGCGGTGCCAAGCACGTCCAGGCCAATCGCCCGCCACGGCTCGCCGGTCTCGTGGCCCACGATCGTTCCGCCGGTGAAGATCGCCAGGTCTTCCAGCATCCAGCGCTGCCGCTGCCCGAACACCGGCGCCTTGACGCAGATGACCTCCAGATTGCCGGCCTTCTTGTTGGTCGCCAGCATCGTCACCACTTCGCCGATGATCTGCTTGGCCACGATCACCAGCTTCTTGCGCCCGCTGGCCGCGTACTGCTCCAGGAACGGCAGGAAGTCGCGCAGATGCTCAATCTCCCGGTCGGTGATCAGGATGTCCGGGCTCTCGATCAGCGCCTCGGTCTCGGCCGTGTCGGTGGCAAAGTGCGACGACAGGAATCCAGAATCCAGGCGCATGCCGTCCACGTACACGACTTCGGTCTTCAGGCCCTTGCCCTCGTCCACCGTGATGGCGCCCTCGACGCCCTGACGTTCAAACACGTCGGCGATCAACTCGCCGACGAATTGGTCGTTCGCGGACATGCCCGCCATCCAGGCGACCTCTTGCCGTGACTCCGCCCGGATGGCTTGCTGGTAGAGCGCCGACTCGGCCTCGGCCAGCGCCGGGTCCATGCCGCGCCGAATCATCATGGGGTTGGCCCCGGCCACGATGGCCTTGAACGCCTCGCTGTACATCGCCTGAGTCAGTACCGCCGCGGTCGTGGTGCCGTCGCCGGCCACCGTGTTGGTCTGGCGACAGGCCTCGTAGACGATCTGCCCGCCCGTGTGGAGGAAAGTGTTCTCGACTTTGATGTCCCGCGCCACGGTCACGCCGTCGTTGGTAACCGTGGGCGGACCGAGGCTGGGCTTGTAGGCCACGTTGCGACCCTTCGGCCCCATGGTCACCTTGACGGCATTGGCCACCATGTCCACGCCCTCGCGCAGGGCGAGCCGGGCTTCGAGGTCGAATACGACAGCGCGATCAAGTACCACGCCAAGCCTCCTCGGTCAGCTTTCTGGGTAAGCGGCAAAAAAGGCGCGGCTCAATGGGCCGCGCGGGTTAATCATTGTCCGCTACTCGCGGCCTGCCGACAAGGACTCCTCGACCAAGGTTGCGGGGCGCGTCGGTCGCGTCCGCGGGGTGCTGAGGCGACCGCCCAACCCGGGCGGGCGGTGCGCGTGGAACTCGCGTCCATCCGCACCTGGCGAGCCGGCGAGGCGAGCGGATTCCGGAAGGGGATCGGACGCCTCGCGCACCACGGGCCGGCGATGCCGGCGGCTAGAATCAAGGGAGGGTGGAAGCCGGGTTTCGGATCCCGCCTCGTACCTGGAACAGGGTCTGCCTATGCGCCGGGGCATCGTCGTCGCCGGCGTTCTGGCCCTGGCCTGCCTCACCGGCTGGCAGACCGTCACGCCGGCCGCGGCCGACAGTCCAACCGTGTTGGTCATGGACGTCGAAGGCCCCATCAAGCAACTCACGGCCGACCACATTGCCCGGGGAATAGACACGGCGCATACCGACGACGTTGACCTCGTCGTCATTCGCCTCAACACACCGGGCGGGCTGCTTGAGCCGGTGCGGACCATCGTTCAGACGCTCCTTGACTCCGAGATTCCGGTCGTCGCCTACGTCTCGCCTGCCGGGGCCCATGCCGGATCCGCGGGAACCTTCGTCGCGGCCGCCGCCAACTTCGCGGTCATGGCGCCGGCGGCCAACATCGGCGCCGCCTCATCGCAGGAGTCCGTCGGAGGCAAGATCCGGGGAACCGAGGCGTACCGGCTCAGCCAGGACTTGCGCGCCTTCATCCGCAGCATCGCCGAAGCGCGCGGACGCAACGCCGACGCCCTGGAAGACACGGTGAGCAACGCGACCGCGTTCTCCGCCCAGGAAGCCCTGAGTCTCGGCGTCGTTGACCTGATTGCCCCCAACCTGCCCACGGCTCTCAACCAGCTCGACGGACGTCAGACCACCACCGCGGCGGGCGCGACGACCGTCGAATCCCGCGATGCTCACGTTCGCCACCTGGGACCCACCGTGCTCGAGTACCTCATGGGCTTGATCACCCGGCCCGAGGTCGTGTTCATCCTGTTTGTGACCAGTTGCCTCGCCTTGCTCGTGGAGGTGCTGTTTCCCGGTTTGATCATTCCCAGCCTCATGGGTGTGATCGGACTGGCCCTGGCGATCCTGGGCTTTCTGAACCTGCCCGGCAGTTGGCTGGGAGTTGTGTTTATCGTCTTCGCCGCCGCCCTGTTCTACGGGGAAACCACGGTCCCGGGTTTCGGTTTTTTCGGCGCGGGGGGCGTCCTGTTCCTGGTCCTCGGCGGGATCTTCCTCTTCGGCGACTTCTTCCGCCCGTCGGACCTGCCGGAACCCAGCTTCATGGTGAATCCCCTGGTGATCGCGGTGATGGGCGGAATCGCGGCGGTCGCGTGGCTCGTGTTCCTTCGTCTCGCTCGCGCTGACGGTGGGGAGGCCAGCGGCTTTCAGTCCGCCGCCGATGCGGCGCTCGTGGGGCGCAGGGGCGTCACGGTCTCCGATTTGCGACCGTCGGGACGCGTGCTCATCGGCGAGACGGAGTGGGTCGCCACGGCCGATTCCGGTGTGTTGATTCGCCAGGGCGAACAGGTCCGCGTCAGGGCCGTATACGGGCAGGTGCTCAAAGTCGAGAGAGCTTGAGCGTCCGCACCGGATACCGTCGAGCACCCTGCGGCTGGCCGCCAGGCTGCACCGGATGCCCTACCAGTCGCTCGGCGGAAACTCCTTCATCAGCTCACGCTCCTCGTCGGACGGAGCGCAACCGTCCAGCAAGTCGGGACGCCGACGCTGGGTCCGGTGCAGCGCCTGCGCCCGGCGCCATTGCTCCACGCGCGCGTGGTGTCCGCTGAGCAGCACCGCAGGCACGCGCAGATCCCGAAACTCCTCAGGCCTCGTGAACTGTGGGTGGGAGAGACGCCCCCCGGCGTGCGACTCGCCAACCAGTGAGTCGGCGTCGCCGACGACGCCGGGCACCAGCCGGGCCGCCGCGTCGATCACCACCATGGCGGCCACCTCGCCGCCGCTGAGCACGTAGTCGCCCACGCTGATCTCCTCGTCCACGACCAGTGGGCGCACCCGCTCGTCCACGCCCTCGTAGCGTCCGCAGATCAGGATCAGGTGCGGCCGCGCCGCCAGTGCCGCCACGCCCGCCTGCCTGAGCGGCCGCCCCTGTGGGGACAGCAGGCCAACCCAGGCGTCAGGTCCGCGCAGGTCCTCGACCGCCGCAACAATCGGCTCGGCCTTCAGCACCATGCCGGGGCCGCCGCCGTACGCGTAGTCGTCCGTGACTCGATGCGGCGGGTCGGCCCAGTCCCGCAGGTTGTGTACCCGCACGTCAACGGTTCCCGCCGCGCGCGCCTTCCCCAGCAGGCTCACGTCCAGGAAGCCCGCAAAGCTCTCGGGAAAGATCGTAATCACGTCCACCCGCCAGATCGGCGTCACGCGCGCAGTCCTTCGATCAGCTCAACCGTCAGTTCCCGGCGCTCGGGGTCGAACCCCTGCACCACGTCGGCAATTGCCGGAACAAGAACCTCGCCATCCGGACCACGCACCACGTAGACGTCATTGCTGCCCGTGGCGATCACCTCGCGCAGGATGCCGATTGATTCGCCGGTCAGCGCCACTACGCGCACGCCAATCATCTCGGCTTCGTAATAGCTGCCGTCGGGGAGTGGGACCGCCTCCGTCAGCGGCACCGCAATCTCGGCGCCGCGCATGTCTCGCGCCTCCTCGCGCGTCTCAATGCCCTGGAGCTTGAGCCGCGGTTTCACGCCCGAGTGGAAAGCCACAACTGCCGTGGGCGTTCGGCTCGGGCCGACGTACACGCGTCGGCCGGCCTCCAGGTTGGCCAGCACGTCGGTCTCCAGGCGTACTCTCACTTCACCACGAACCCCAAACGCCCCCAGCACAGTAGCGAGGACGATTTCCGTGGCCGTATCCGTCAGCGGCTCTCCTGGATATCGAGCGCCAATCGCCGATCCCCGCCGACCGGCGCGGCGTGCATGACCGCCCGGATAGCCCGGGCCACACGCCCCTGTCGGCCGATGACTCGGCCCATGTCCGATGGGTGAACGTAAAGCTTGTAAATGCTCAGATAATTCCGCTGGACCCGGTTTACGCGTACCGCGTCCGGCTCGGTCGCCAGGTTGCGAGCGATGAACTCAACCAGCTCGTCCATGCGACGCTACGCGCCGGGCCCGGTGGCCGCGGCAGGCGGCTGCGGCATATTCCTGGCGATCTCCAGCAGCTTCCGCACCCGCTCCGTGGGCTGCGCGCCCTTGCGGATCCAGTCCTCGGTCGCCGCCACGTCCAGCCGGATCGTGGAAGGGTCGGTCAGGGGATCGTAATAGCCCAATTCGGCGATGCGCCGGCCGTCGCGCGCCCAGCGCGCCTCGGCCACCACCACCCGGTAGCTGGGGCGCTTCTTGCGTCCGGTGCGGGTCAGTCGAATCTTCAGCATGTGGAAAAGACTCCAGAGAACTCGTGGGGATCACCGGCGGCGGGCCCTACACCCCTCAAGCGCGCCGGCTCCCCGATCATACCCACGCCACCCGCCCCTGTCACCGGCGAATGCCCTGAAGTCGGCGGCTCGCCGGGTGGGACCGTTCGACCGACGCGAGGAGCCGAGTGCCCGTGCCATCCGTGTCTCCACCAACCCCGCTGGTGTTTGTTCTCTACTACCATGTCGTTGGGCGTTCTCGGGGTTTGGTCGTGTTGACCGTCCACGGCGCTCAGCCCGAACGTAGGAGACTTGATCGAAATGGCAGCTCAAGAGGTAAGCGTCCGGGTAGCGAACGAACGGCGACGCGAGATCCGGTCGACGCTACGTGACCTGGCACGGTGTCCGCTGGAGCAGCGCCACCGTGTGCTGCGCGATGCGCAGATCGCCGTGGACCCTGGCGAGACTCGCGCGTGGGACACGGCCCTGATTGACTTGGTTCATCAGCCGTAGAACCGTCCTTGGCCAACGATTCACCGACTCGGGGCGAGGTCTGGCTGGTTCGTCTGCCTCGTGCGGTCGGAGTCGAGGTGCAGCGCGATCGCCCCGCCGTCGTGATGAGCTTGCCGGCCCTTGACGCAGTACCCATTCGCATCGTTGATCCGCTGACAACGTGGCGCGACGAGTACGAAGGCCGAATAAACAAGCTGCGGATAGCGGCAAACGACCGTAACGGGCTGCACGCGGAATCTGCCGCCGACTTTCTCCAGGTGCGCAGCGTGTCCACCGAGCGGTTCATTCGCCAAATCGGCGCGCTCGAGGCCGATGATGTCGAGGAGATCGTGGCCGGCGTAGCTATCGCCATTGACTACGTAGGCTGACGGTGCCGACGGCTAGACTTCGCCGTCCGAATTAGGAGCTTGCGCCCATGGCCGTTCGGGTTGGGGTAATCGGAGCCGGGGCCTACGCCCAGCGTGCCCACCTGCCGCCCCTGCTGGAGCATCCGGGCGCCGAAGTCGCCGCGCTCTGCCGCCGCAACCCGGTTCGACTGGCCGAAGCCGCCGACACGTTTGATGTCGCCGGCCGCTATACCGACTACCTGGATCTGCTGGCCGACGAGTCGCTGGACGCGGTCACAATCTCGCTGCCGCACAACCTCCACTACCAGGCTGCCCGCGCGGCGCTCGATCGCGGCCTCCACGTGCTGGTGGACAAGCCCCTCACCCTGCGGACGGACCACGCCCAAGAGCTGATGACGCTGGCCGAACAGCGTGGCCTGACGCTGATGGTCGCCTTCAACCGCCACTACGAACCGCCGTTCACCAGGGCGCGGGACCTGCTGGCCGACGGCGCCATCGGCGACTTACGGCTCATCCAGGCCTACATGGCCTACGACTGGGACCTCTGGATGCAACCGTCCGAGCGTCGCTTCACCGGCGCGGGCGCCGCCATGCTGGACGGCGTGTCGGACACCCAGGCCACGCTGCTCCACGAAACCAGTTTTCGGAGCGATGCCGCGGCCAACGGCGGCGGCTTCTTCGCGGATGGCGGCGCGCACGTGCTGGAGGCTTGTCTCTGGCTGGCCGACTCGCCGGCCTCCACCGTCTTCGCGCTGATGGACTCGCCGCACGCCGACCTGTACACCGCCCTGAACCTGCAACTCCAGTCCGGCGTGCTGTGCAGCCTCGCCTGTGTGGGCGACACCCCAACGCCGCGCGACTTCGGTTTCCACCTCTACGGGTCGACCGGCGCCATCCACATGCGCTGGGACCACCTGACCCTGGAACGTGAGTTGCGAGACGCCGAGACCTTTGACAACACATCCATGCCGTTCATGGGCAGCGCCCCGGCCAATTTCATCGACGTAATCCTTGGGCGCGCCGAGCCGCGGGCGACGGCCAACGACGGCCTGCGCCAGGTCGCCGCTATGGAAGCCGCCTACCGCTCGGCGCGAACCGGCGCCCCAGTGCGCGTCTAGCTCTGGCCGGCGCTCTGATCCGACCCTGACGAGCCCTCTGCCGGAGGCTGCTCGTCGGTTGGCGGCGAGCCGTCGCCTTGTGCCTCGGCCTCCGCCGCGGCCTGCGCCTCCGCGTACCCCGGCACTAGCGTCGGATCAAAGTTCCCGTCCTCGTCCTGCCCGACTTCCCAGCGCTCGGCCCATGGGAGGAATACCGAGGGGAAGCGGTCCTTGAACAGCACCCGCCCGCCCAGCTTGACGTGCCGGGTAATGACGGTCCGCAAGCCGGGAATCGCGCTGTCGGTCTTTTCGATCTCGCCTGGCGCTAGCTCTGTACTGGCCTCCACCCGCAGCGGCGGCGGCTCGATCTCCTCGCCCCGCCACGAGTCCAACGTGACCTCGCGTTCGAGCGACGGTCCCAACAACCGAAACGACAGGGTATTCCGGTGCAGGTCGAGGATGCGCCGAATGAGGATGTGGCTCGGCGTGTCGTTGGTGAACGCCAGGTCCTGGGCCGGCTGCCAGATCGCCGCGTCAAACCCGGGCGGATTGCCGGGGCCAAGTTCGTAGTACCCGACGCGGTAGGCATGTTGCCAGCGCTCGCTGATCGGCAAGCCGGCCCAGAACGCCGCCCGAAACAGCGTGGTCGACACTTGGCAGATTCCGCCGCCGATGCCCGGCTCGGTCCGCGTGGGGGCGATCACCAGGCCCTCCACAAACCCGTTGCCCGGGGTGATTGGCCCCACCGTGGCGTTGAACGAAAACGTTTCGCCGGGCGGGATCACCGTACCGTCGATCAGCCGCGATCCGTTGTTGATGTTGTGGATGCGGTTGTCGCTGGATCCGCTGAAGCGCGAGACGCCTTGCGCGATCAGGTTGTCGAACTGCAATTCGCTCGCGCTCAGCCGCGTAATGGATGGCTGGATGATCACGAGCGGTACATTCACCCGCCGCTGCCCGTTGTCGAAGGCCGTCCGAATGCCAGACCAGAGGCCCTCGGCGTCGATCGTGCGGCCCGGCGTGCCCTGCACCAGGGGGACAATGTTGCCCTCGCGGTCCACCCTGATCTTCGGCTCCACGGCCGCAACCCGCAGCGTCTCGGCAATCTCCCGCGCCACCCGTTCAAACGCCCGATAGCTCACGTCCACGGCGACATCGGGAGCGTCGGCCGGCCCGACCACGCGCATGTCCTCGGCCAGGTCCTCGCGCGCGATCGACCATCGTTGACCGGGTGCGACCAGCTCGATGTGGCCCTGCATCAACTCGCGTGCGCGTTCGGCGGCCGGCGTCACGTCGGCCGTGGCCACCTGGGGCGCCAGCGGGCGCGACTGCAGATCAACAATCAGCCGCTGCGGCGTATCGAACCGTCGGCTCATCACCGCCAGCACGTCCGCCGGTACCAGTTCGCGACCTTCGCTCGACGGGTAGACCCGGGCCAGGCGTTGGCCGCCCTGAGTTTCGATCCGCAGTGCGGCGTCAGTCGGCGCCTGCGAAATCTCGGCGCCAATGCGCTCGACATACGCCATAAAGACGGGCGGATCAAAACTGACCGTCGTTCGCCAGTCCAGCGGCGCCTCCAGGGTCTGCTGCTGTTGTCGGAGACGCGCCTCCCAGCTACCCCGTCGTCCCCAGCCGTACGCATGCGTAAGCGGGGTGGTGTAGTCGACCTCAATACCGACTTCACGTCCAGTGGGGTTCCACGTTCGCCCATCCAGCCGAAAGATGACCGGGGAATCGCGGAACCCGTCCCAGCGCGCCGACAGCCTCGCCTGCGCCTCCGCCCAGGTCAGGCCGCCCACATCTTCGCCGTCCAGTTGCACACCCGGATAAAACCGGTCGGCGTAGCGCGCTTCCCCAATCGCCACGAATGCCGTGACGCCGGCGGCGGCCGCCGCCGCGCTGCCCAGTACGCCCGACCCGGCAGCCACCAGGATCGTGCGTCGGCTGATGTGCATGGAACTCGGGCCGTCCGCGCGGCCAACACTCGTAGCCGCGTCGATTCAACTATAGGCGGCGCAAGAGAAAACGCTACGAAATCACCGGCAAAATGCGACCGGCCGCCCTTTGCCCCTGTGCTATCGTCAACCCTGCCGACCGACCGGTTGGCGGCCCTTTGACCGACCCTATGTTCGTGGCGCCTCGCGCCGCTCGTTCACCGGCAAATCACCCATGGCGACCTTGATCCAGGAACTCGAAAAAACCTACCTCAAGCCCGACGTGCCCGACTTCAGCGTCGGCGACACCGTGCGCGTAAATGTGAAGGTGCGCGAGGGTGAACGCGAGCGCGTCCAGGTCTTCGAAGGCACCGTCATTCGTCGCCGCGCCGGCGGCGTCAACGAGAACTTCACGGTCCGGCGCCTCTCCGGCGGCATCGGCGTCGAGCGGACTTTCTTCCTGCACTCACCGATCGTCGACGACATTCAGGTCGTTCGCTACGGCAAGGTCCGGCGCGCCAAGCTCTACTACTTGCGCGACCGGGTCGGCCGCGCGGCGCGCGTCAAGGAGCGGCGCGCCTAGCCGGCGCGGGAGGCCAGACCAGTCCCCACCCTCCCGCTCAGGCTCCCACCGCCGCACCGGGAACGCCGGTTGCTGCGGGAGGGGCATCGCCTGATCGCGGGGGTGGACGAAGCCGGACGCGGCGCCTGGGCGGGCCCGCTGACCGCGGCGGCCGTCATCCTGCCGCCCGTGGCTTACGCCGACCCCCGGCTGTTCGCCGGTGTTGCCGACTCCAAGCAGCTGACGCCCCGCGCCCGCGAACGCCTGGCCCGCCTGATTCACGCCCGCGCCGCTGCTGTCGGCGTGGCGCACGCCTCCCCGCGTGAAATCGACGAGTCCGGCATCGCCGCCGCCGGGCGCCTGACCATGCACCGGGCGCTCCGGCGCCTCGGGCTCGACCCCGACCACGTGATTGTGGACGCCTTTCCGCTGGATCCCACCAGCCGCTTCGCCGACCGTCAGACGGCGGTCATCCGCGCCGACGCCTCCTGCCTGGCCGTCGCTGCCGCCTCAATCTGCGCCAAGGTCGCCCGCGACCGCCTGATGCGGCAGCTTGGCCGCCGCTTCCCGGACTACGCCTTCCAGCGCAACAAGGGCTACGGCACCGCCCGGCACCGCACCGCCCTGCAGTCGCTTGGCCCCATCGCCCTCCATCGACAGAGCTTCGCCCCGGTTCGAGAGGCCCATGCCGCGCGTTCCCTGGCCCTGGCGGTCTAGGCCCCGTGCGCCCACCGAGCGAGCCGAACTGGGCCGGTGGGGCGAAGATATCGCCGTGCGCGAACTCAAGCGGCGCAAATACAAGATCGTCGACCGCAACGTTCGCGTCGGCCGTGGCGAGCTCGATATCGTCGCCACCGACCGCGACGAGTTCGTCTTCGTGGAGGTCAAGACTCGCCGAGACCAGGCCTTTGGCGGTGCTCGCGCCGCCCTCACCTACACCAAGGCTCGCCAGCTGGAGCGCCTCGCCCAGACCTATCTGCGCCAGCACGGGGACTGGTCCGGCGCGTACCGTATCGATGTCGTCGCCATTGATGTTGAATCCACCGGCGACTATTCCGTGGACGTAATCCCAAATGCCGTGCAGTTCTGACGCACTGACATGACGGCCCCCGAGCTCGAAGGACCTGATCGCCGCATGTCCGATCCCGCGCGAACCCGGGCGCCAGGCGCCAGGCCTTCATTCGGGCGCTGGCTGCGGCGCGCGTCCCTCGCGGGGGTGCTGGCGCTCCTGGCGGTCGCGACCGTGGCGACGGCTGACGCCGACACCGGCGACTATCCGACCGAAGGCGGCCGCGTCTTCACCCAGGCCGCCGAAACCGACGTCCCCGACGCCGGCTTCGCCGTTACCGACGCCGGCGGAATCCCCTTCTGGACCGAGTTTCAGCGCCTCGGCGGCGTACAGGCGCTGGGTTTCCCGCTCTCGCATCGCTTCGAGTGGGACGGCTTCACCGTCCAGGTGTTTCAGAAAGTGGTCCTGCAATGGCGCCCGGAAAACAGCACGTTCATGTTTGTAAACGTGTTCGACCGGCTCAGTCTCGAGGGCTACGACGACACCCTGGAAGATCTGCTGATCCCCCCATGGGAGCACTTCGAGGAAACCGGCTTCATCTGGGACCAGATCATCGCGAGCCGGCAGGCGCTGCTGGACGCCAACCCGGCGCTGCGCGATGCCTACTTCGCCGTCGACGACCCGCTGCGCTGGTACGGACTGCCAACCTCGCGGATCGTCACCTACGACCACGTCCATAGCATCCGGCTGCAGCGCGCGGTCTTGCACCATTGGCTGGTCGATCTGCCCTGGGCCTCGGCCGGCGAGGTCACGGTCGCCAACGGCGGCGATCTGGCCCGCGGCGCAAACATCTTTCCGGCCGACGTCCTGCAACCCCTGGTTTTCCGGCAAACCGCCGGACCATCGCCGCAGGCGACGCCCCAACCAACGGCCGCCCCGCCCCCGCTGCCCGACATGTACGGCCCCGTCACCGCCCTGCGGGCCGCCCTCGGGCTGCCGTCCCTGATCGAAAGTCCGGAACTCATGCAGGCGGCCCAGGGTCACGCCGACTACTTCATCGCCCACCTGGACGACCCCAACTCCGGCGGCCTGCACACGCAGGTGTTCGGCTATGCGGGCTTCACCGGCCGCACCATCGGCGACCGGGCCCGCGCCGCCCGGTATCCGTTGGGCTGGGTTGACGAAGTGTTTGCCTTCTTCAATCCCGCCGACACGGTGGCCTGGGCCCTCGAAACCGTCTGGCACCGCTACATGTTCATTCACCCGTCGGCGGTACACGTCGGCTATGGGACCGCGACTGCTGGCGACACCACGGTGACCGTGTTCAACGTGGGCCTGTCGCCTCAGCACACTGCCGACGCCCCGCTGCCGGCCGTGGTTCCGCTTAACGGAGCTACCGACGTGCCGCTCAGTTGGGCCGGCTGGGAGTCGCCCAACCCCGCCCCCGGCGCGCTCCGCCCCTTCGGACCGCCGGTCTCACTGCAATTCGGCTTGGACGACGAGGTGGCCTGGGGCGACGCCGCCCTCTACGGTCCGGACGATTCGGTTGTCACCACGGCCCGCACCACCAGCGAATGGCGGCGCGCCCTGTCAATCGTCCCGCACGATCCGCTGACCCCGGCCACGACCTACACAGTCCGCGTCACCGGAACTCGCAACGGCACAGCCTTCACCGTCGAATCCAGCTTTACCACCCGCCAGACTGGGCCACCACTACGATGACGACAATTCACCCTCGATTGGTAAACCCGCGATGCACCTGATCTCCGAGCTTGGCCACTGGGTCCTGGCCTGGGGCGATTCGCCCTGGGGCGGCCTGGCACTCTTCGTCCTGGCCTTTTGGGAGTCCAGCTTCTTCCCCATCCCGCCGGACGGCCTGATGATCGCGCTGGCCGCCGGGAACCTTCAGTTCGCGCTGGGTTTTTCCGCCATCGCAACCGTCGGATCCTTGCTCGGCGCCATGCTCGGCTACTGGTTCGGCCTGCGCGGCGGCCGTCCCCTGTTGGACCGGCTGTTCGCCGAGCAGCGCGTGCTCTACGTCGAGCGCCAGTACCAGCGCCGCGATGTCTGGGCCGTCACCATCGCGGCCTTCACCCCGATCCCCTACAAGGTCTTCGCCATCGGCGCCGGCGCCTTCAGGCTGAACTTCCGCCGCTTCATGCTGGCCTCGCTGGTCGGACGCGGCGGGCGCTTCTTCCTGGTCGGCATCCTGATGACGATTTTCGGCACGCAGGTCGAAGCCGTCATCGACGAGTACTTCGACGTCCTCGCCATCGCCTTCGTCGTGCTCCTGGTCCTTGGCTTCGTCGTCATCCGCTTCGTCATGCGCCCGCGCGCCTCGGCGGCCGACGCCTCGTCCGACTAGCCCCATGCCCGCGCCCAGCCGCTACGCCGTGGCGGCCGACGTGGTGGTCGTTGCCGAATCGCCGGAACCTTCGGTCCTGCTGATCCGCCGCCGCAATCCCCCGCTCGGCTGGGCCATCCCCGGCGGCTTCGTCGAACCCGACGAGGATCTCATCGACGCCGCCCGCCGCGAACTCTTCGAGGAGACTGGCCTCGAACCCCGGGAGCTCCAGCAACTCGCAACCTTCGGCCATCCCAACCGCGACCCCCGCGGCCGCACCGTCTCCGTCGTCTATGGCGCCCGTCTCCAGCACGCCGCCCTCCCCGCCGCCGGGGACGACGCAGCCGCCGCCCGCTGGTTCCCCCTCACCGCCCTCCCCTCCACCCTCGCCTTCGACCACGCCACCATCCTGGCCCAGGTCCTTCCGCAGCTCATGGATGCAAACTTTGCCGAACGCTCGTCCCAGTTGCCGTAACCGGTCGCGCGCCGTAGCGTGCCTACCGTCATGGCCGCAGTAACCGAGTCACAAACCACCGCCCCCGCCGCCCTGCTGGCCGATCTGCGCCGCATCGTCGGCGACGCCTGGGTCCTGTCGGACCCCGACGACCTCCTCCTTTACGAGTACGACGGCTCCGTCGACCGCGCCCTGCCAGACGCCGTCGTCTTCCCCGACACCACCGAGCAGGTCCAGGCCATCGTCCAATCCGGGTTGCGGCACGGCGTGCCCGTTGTGGCGCGCGGCGCCGGCACCGGGCTCAGCGGCGGGGCCATCGCCCGTTGCGGCGGAATCGTGGTCGCCACCTCGCGCATGAACCGCATTCTCGAAGTCGACACCCGCAACCGCCGCGCCATCGTTGAACCGGGTGTCGTCAACGCCGATCTCAGCGCCCACACCCATCGCTACGGCTTCCACTACGCCCCCGACCCCTCCAGCCAGTACGCCTGCACCCTGGGCGGCAACATCGCCACCAACGCCGGCGGGCCCCACACCCTGCTCTACGGCGTCACCACCAACCACGTGCTGGGCATCGAGTTCGTCACCATGGACGGCCGCGTGGTCACCACCAGCGCCCTGCCCGACGGCCCCGGCTACGACCTCACCGGCCTCTTCTGCGGCAGCGAGGGCACCTTCGGCATCGTCACCCGGGCCGTCGTCCAACTGGTCCACACCCCCGCCGGCGTGCGCACCCTGCTGGCCTCGTTCGACTCGGTAGCCGCCTGCAGCGCCGCCGTGTCCGGCATCGTGGCTGCTGGCATCGTCCCGGCCGCCGTCGAGATGATGGACCAACTGGCCCTGGAAGCCGTGGCCGCCTTCATCCCGCGAGCCAACCTGCCGGTGGACGCCGCTGCCGTGCTCCTGCTGGACGTCGACGGCGTGCCCGCCGAACTGAACGACCGCGAGGCTGAAATCCGCCGCGTGCTCCTCGCCAACGAGGCCCGCGACATCCGCGTCGCCCAGAACGATGCCGAGCGCAACCTCTTCTGGCTCGGCCGCAAGAGCGCCTTCGGCGCCATGGGCCGCATCTCGCCCGACTACTACGTGCAGGACGGCGTGATCCCTCGCACCACCATTGCCTACGTATTGGACGAGATCCGCCGCATCAGCAAGACATTCGACCTGCCCATCGCCAACGTCTTCCACGCCGGCGACGGCAACCTGCACCCCCTCCTGCTCTTCGACAATCGCGTGCCCGGCGAACTGGACCGCGTGCTCGACGCCGGCACCGCCATCCTGCAGGTCTGCGTGGATGTCGGCGGCATGCTCAGCGGCGAACACGGCATCGGCATGGAGAAACAAGCCGCCATGCCCCTGGTCTACGGCCCCGACGACTTGGACGCCATGCGCCGCGTCCAGCAGGTCTTTGACCCGCACGCCCTCTTCAACCCGAACAAGATCCTTCCGGCCCCTGTCGGCTGCGCCGAGGTCACCAACCTGCGGCGGTCGGGCCCGGAGGTCTCCGGCTGACCCAGGCCTGGCCTCCCGCGCGTCGCCTCCTCGGCTCGGCCGAAGGCGTGGGAATCGTGGTCGCTGCCGTGTTCGCGGCCGCCATCCTGCTGCTGGCCACCCTGTGGACCGTCGAAGTCGGAACCGGCCAGGAACTGGATCCCAACTTCGAACTCGGCCCCCTGGGACCGGACCGCGTGCTCGTGCAGGAAGTCACCGTGCGGCGCCCCGACATGATCGGCTTGCAGATCGCGGCCCGCGCCGAGGGCACCGTTCAGCCGCTGACCGTACAAGCCGACCTGCTCGCCGAGTACACCCTTATCGCTACTCGCACGCTCCAGGTGTTCCCCTCCACGACGCTCCAACTCCAACGCTTGGCCTTCGACCGCCCCGCGCCCGTCGGCCCCGCGGCGGTGCGGTTGCAGGTCGAAGCGGGACAGTCTGGAGGCGTCGTCTACGGAGCCACGCGGGACGACCGACAACCGGGCGGCTTCTTGCGCCTGGATGGGCAGGTAGAGTTCGCCGACCAGGACCTCGCCCTGCGGGTGCTCCACCGCCGCTCGCTCTGGACGCATGTCGAAGCCCTGGTCGGCGACCTGCGCGCTGCCCGCACCGTCGCCGCGCTCACCCTGGCGGCCATAGCGGCCGGCCTCGGCCTCATCGCAACCGCGACCACACGCGCCCTTCGCGCGGGCCAGCCATGAGCGCGCCGCCGCCCCGCCTGGCCGCCATCCTGCTCGCCGCCGGCGAGTCCACCCGCATGGGCCAGCCCAAGGCCCTGCTGCCGTGGGGCGGCGTGCCCCTGGTGCGGCACCAGGCGGACCTGCTGACAGCCCACCCGGCCATCGATCAACTCCTGGTCGTCGTCGGAAGCCTTCAGGACGAAGTGAGCGATGCGCTGAAAGACACCCCGGCCCGCGTCATCGTCAATCCCCGCTTCCGCGAAGGCCGCGCCACCTCCCTCGCCGCCGGCGCTCGCGCCTTCCAGGGCAGCCCAACCAGCATCCTCGTGGCCAACGTCGATCAACCACTCGAAGCCAATCTCCTCGAACCCCTGGTCGCCGCCTGGCGCACCAATCCCGCCGCCCTCTGGCGGCCCAGCTACAAGGGCAGCGGCGGCCACCCCCTCATCATCCCCGCCGACGTCGCCCCCGAACTGAGCCACGTCACCGAGGCCACCCAGGGCCTTCGCGCCGTCGTTACCCGCCATCGCCCTCGCCTGCGCTCCGTCCCCGTTGACTCCCAGCTCGCCGTCCTCAACCTCAACACCCCCGCCGACTACGCCGCCGCCCAACCCTCCAGCGATCCCGCCCCATCGCCTAAACTGTCGGCGGGCCCATAGCTCAGCTGGAAGAGCGCCTCAATGGCATTGAGGAGGTCGTCGGTTCGAATCCGATTGGGTCCACCGACCGTCGGCGCCGCTGGCTCAGCCCCGCGCGAACACTAGCGAGCACAGGACCTCCGTTCACCCTTGGGTCGGGGGCACGCCCCGTTCCTACAATGAGCGCCGGCCGACCAGGCAAACCACGAGAGGCAGGTAGGACACGACGATGCGCGTAATGGTTCTGATCAAGGCAACCGAGGACAGCGAAGCCGGCGTCATGCCATCCATGGAACTCATCCAGGCCATGGGTGCCTACAACCAGGAACTAATCGACGCCGGCATCATGCGCGACGGCGACGGTCTCAAGCCGACGTCCCAGGGCAAGCGCGTGGCCTTTGACGGCGACAGCCGCACCGTCATCGACGGACCCTTCGACGCCACCAGCGAGTTGGTTGCCGGCTTCTGGCTGTGGCAGGTCAGGGACATGGACGAGGCCGTCGAGTGGATCAAGCGCTGCCCCAATCCCATGCTCGGCCCCAGCGAAGTCGAAATCCGCCCTCTCTACGAACCCGCCGACTTCATCGAGTCCATGACTCCCGAGTCCGGCGAAAGCGCGTAAAGCCCCCGCGACCAACCGGCCGGCGCACGGGTCCTTGGCCCCCGCCCGTGGCACGCCGGTCAGTCGTCCTCGGCATACACGGCGATTTCTGCGTTTTCCAGCATGCGCCGGATCGTCTGCAGCACGGATTCCTGCTCAGGCTCGTCAATACCGGCCAGAAACTTCGCGTTGTTGGACTGAACTCGCAGGGCCAATTCCGGCACCAGGCGGTTTCCCGCATCTGTAAGGGACAGTCGCACGCGACGTCGATCCCGCGTGCTGCGCCGTCGTTGAACGAGTCCCCCCTGTACCAGCCTGTCCACGTGTCGGCTGATGGATGCGGCGTCGAGAGGAATAACGCGCGACAGGCTTGTAAGCGTATCCGCCTCCCCTTCATGGCATGCATCCAGGATCGCCCACTGGGCGGACGAGATATTGAAGGAGGCCAACTCCCGGTCCAGCCCGGTTCGCATCGCGGAAGCCAGAGTGCCGACTAGATATCCAAGCTCCCGCTGGATGTCGGGGCGCCTTGATCTGGACCGCATGGCCCGCATCTTCCCCAACAGAAGATCGCTTGGCAGATCAATGATTGCAGCCGGGATTTTCAACCTCCCGGCCCGGACGCCCCAGCCCTTCGAACCGCGCGCCCCGCTCCCACAGAGCCTCACCCAACCGCGCCGCACCCTCCCAACGCACCTCTTCCCAACAACCCCGTTGCCAACAAATCTGTTGCCAACAATCTTGTTGGCATGCTACGGTCCACTCATGACCACCCAACTCAGAAAAGCTGGCGCCAACTGGGTCGACGGCGACCGGTTCTTTGACCGTGAGGCTGAACTCGAAGAACTACGCGAGCGCGTCCAGAACGGCGCCCACACGCTCCTGACCGCGCAACGTCGCATGGGCAAGACCAGCCTCGTCCGCGAACTCCTGCGTCAATTGGAGGACGATGGGCACTACGCCACCGTTTTCGTTGACCTGGAAGCGGCGAACGACCCGGCCGACGCGATTGCCGAGATTGCGATTCGGGCGAAACCGGTTCAGGCCGTCTGGCGACGAATTCAGTCCTTCTTCGCCAACCACCTTCGAACTGTCGGCGGCCGCATCGACGAGGTTGCGTTGTCCGAACTGAAGGTGAGGCTCCGCGCCGGCATTGACGCCGGAAACTGGCAGCATCAGGGCGATCAGGTCTTCGCAGCCCTGGCGGCGAGCGAAAGGCCGGTCGTGCTCGCCATCGACGAACTCCCCATCCTGGTCAACCGCCTGCTGAAGGGTGCTGACTACCGCCTGACCGCGGAGCGGAGAGCCGCAACGGACGAGTTTCTCGCCTGGCTCCGGAAGACCGCCCAGGAGCATCGCGATGCGGTGGTTCTGATCCTCTCCGGGAGCGTCGGCCTCGAACCGGTCCTTCTCCAAGCCGACCTCAGCGCCCACGCCAACATCTATCAGCCCCTTGAGTTGCACCCCTGGAGCCACGACACGTCAAGCCAATGTCTCGCCGCCCTGGCGCAGACCTACAGCCTGGACCTTCCGGACGAAACGCGAGCAGAAATCTGCCGACAGCTGCGTTGCTGCGTCCCTCACCACGTCCAGCAGTTCTTCGACTACCTGCATCAGCATCTCCGCCGGAACCACAGGAACTCGGCGACGATCGACGACATCCGGCTGGTGTACGAACGCGACTTTCTAGGAGTTCGCGGACAAGTCGACCTCGAGCATTACGAGGGGCGGCTGCGCATGGTGTTAGGGGTCGAGGGCTACACCACGGCGCTCGCTCTGCTCACCGAAGCCGCAGTCAATGATGGCCTCCTGACTGACAACGCGATCCGCCTCTACCGCAACGCAATTGCCTCATCAGGCACCGACAACACCGTTCCCATTGAAGTCGTGCTCTACTCGCTGGAACACGACGGTTATCTCGAAGTCCGTCCCGACGGTTACAGGTTCGTATCCAGGCTCCTTGAGGACTGGTGGCGTGCCCGACACGGCCGGTTCTTCACTCCCATCCAGGATCGACCCATATAGAAGGAATTAGCTGCAATGGCGGTAGCAGTTAAGAAATACAATCCCGGCTTCCTGAGCGACGACGAGATCGTTGCGTCGTTCTGCGTCAGAACCGCGGAATTCGATACGCTCGTCGAGTCCCTGCGCGAATGCGACGCCAGCTCCAGCCCACACTCGCTGGTCATTGGACCCCGCGGCAGCGGCAAGACCCACCTGCTGCTTCGGGTTGCCGCCGAAGTAAGGCGTAACCCTGTCCTTTCTGGACTCTTTCCAGTCTCATTTGCCGAAGAAAGCTACGAGGTCACGACCTGCGGCGAATTCTGGCTGGAGTGCCTGGGCCGTCTGGCCGACCAGGGACCCAGCGAGGAGCGCGACAACTTGCGCCTTACGTATGACGAGCTTCGCACCGTCACCGACGATCAATCATTAGCCGACCGCTGTATCGGCTCCCTGCTTGACTTCGCGGATCGTCATGAGACGCGCCTGTTATTGCTCGTTGAAAACCTCAACATGCTCTTCAACGACATCAGCGACCCCGATGTCGGCTGGCGGCTGCGCCAGCCCCTCCAAACCGAGCCCCGCTTCATCCTCTTAGGCAGCGCCACCAGCCGCTTCGACGAAATCGACAACCCCGACCACGCCCTCTACGACCTCTTCCGCATCATCACCCTGCACCCACTCGACACCGCCGAATGCCACGCTCTTTGGCAATCCATCGCTGGCAGGTGCTCCACCACCGAGGCAGTTCGGCCACTTGAGATCCTCACCGGCGGCAACCCCCGCCTCCTGACCATCATCGCCCGCATCGGCGCCGACCGCTCCTTCCGCGACCTCATGGAAAACCTCCTTCACCTCGTCGACGACCACACCGAGTACTTCAAAAGCCACCTCGAGGCCTTGCCTGCCCAGGAACGCCGTGTCTACCTAGCCCTCGCCCGCCTCTGGAAACCCTCCACCACCAGGGACATCGCCAATCTCGCCCGTCTCAACACCAGCACTTGCAGCGCCCAACTTAAGCGCCTCGTCGAACGTGGTGCCGTCACCATCGAAGGCGGCACTCCCCGCCGACGCCAGTACTACCTCACCGAGCGCCTCTACAACATCTACTACTTGCTCCGCCGAGGCACGGGCACTGACAGTGTCGTTCAAGCCTTGATCGAGTTTATGGTGTGCCTGTATTCGCCATCTGAGATTGGAGACATAGTCGCCAGTCTCCTGGAGTCATCGTATGACTTCAGTGTTCTTTCTGAGATGATTGGCCCGGAGATAGCCGGCACCCTGCTGAACGAGGCGAATGCACTTCAGGAGATGGGAAGGTACGACGACGCTATCGCGCTCTACGACCAAGTGATTGAGAGATTTGGACCTGGTCGCGCCGGAAGCGAACTGCAGGTAGGTGTCGCCCTAACAAACAAATCGTCGCTTCTCATTCAGCTTGGTCGCAGCCACGAAGCTATCGTCACTTGCGAGGAAGTCATGGGCAAGTACCTAACAGACCGGGATGTGTCCTCAGCGGTGCTTTCGGTATCTGCGCTTTGGGTTAAAGGTTCGGCACTTTTCGTCGTGGACAGTCCTGCCATGGCTCTTGATTCCTTCAATCGCGCGTTGGCGCAAGTCGACACTCTCGATGCTCCGATCCCTAACTTCATTTTGGCCGGCCTTCTTCATAGCAAGGGACTGGTTTTGGTTCGGCTTAGTGAGCTTGACAGTGCGCTCGCCACATTCGACGAGGCGTTGACACGATACGGCATGGACGTGGAACTTCAGCAGAACGGCACGACAGCAATGATATTGATAAGCAAGGCCCTCGTCTTGGATCAATTCGGTCATACGATTAGCCTGACTGATTTCTCGTGGCTACTTGAGAGCCTGGCCAAGCACGGCAGCGTTCTGCCCGGCACTAGTGAGGCGCTGACTCCCTTGGTTGCCGCCCTTGAACCGTCTACGGCCCTCGGCCTCCTCCAGGCCTCACCCGCAGCTCACCTCCTTCTGCCCCTGATCACCGCCCTCCAACAGGAGCTCGGGCAGGCCTCCGAAGTCGCGAAGGAGGTCGCTGAAGTCGCTCGCGATGTGCGGGCCCGACTGGCCGAGGCCAGAGCCGAGCAGACAGAATCCCGGGCCGAAGAGGGTGCACCCTGAATCACGCCGCGACTGACGAGGCAGAGAGCGTGGCCCTACTGCATCGGCGAAAACCCCGTCGGCGTCATATAGCTATTGATCACCCGCGCCACGATCTGGCCGCTGGCTTCCGTTTCGGCTCGGACTTCTAGCCACTCCGGGTCGGACTGGAACGCCGTCCACTTGGCCTCGCGGTCGGCCTGGCTGTCGAAGCGCGTGATGTAGACCAGCCGGTCGCTGCGCCCCACCACTTCCTGCCAGAACCCCACCACCTCGATGTCCAGGCGTTCGAAGATGCGCATCGTGTGCTGGGAGAAGCGGGCCATGATGGCGTCCATCCGTCCGGGCAGGATTTCGTAGATCCGCAGTTCGTAAAGCATCGGCTGGCGTCCTCGATTAACGAGCTTCGTCGCAGCATGCCCCACCGTCCCGCCGCTTGCGTACTATGGCCGCCCGGCACTTCGCCAGGAACGCACGGAGGGTCAGGTCGCGGTGTACGCCATCGTCATCGGCTGCGGGCGCGCCGGCGCCGAAATCGCCAGCCGCATGTGCGAGCAGGGTCACTCCGTGGTGGTGATTGACCGCGACCGCGCGGCCTTCCACCGGCTCTCGGACAGCTTCTCCGGCACCACCATCGTCGGCCATGCCATTGACGAGGACTGCCTCGTCTCCGCCGGTATCGAGCGAGCCGACGCCCTGATCGCCACCACCTACGGCGACAACTCCAACCTCATCGCCGTCCAACTGGCCCGCAAGCGCTTCAACGTCCAGCGCGCCATCGCCCGCGTCAAGGATTCGGTGCGGGCCTCAGCCTTCGAACGGTTGGGCTTCGAGACCATTCCCTCTACCACCATCGTTGGCGACGCCTTCGAGCAGGCCCTGGGCTGGGAGCCGCATCAGCCCAACGGCTCCCCGGAGAACGGGAGTTAATTCCTCGTGTTCGTCATCATCGCCGGCGGCGGCAAGGTTGGCGGTCAGCTTGCGCGCGACCTTATGGCCGAGCGCCACGAGGTCGTGGTCATGGAATCCAACCCCGGCAAGGCGCGCGCGCTGCAGGACGAAATCGGCGACGCCGTCGTTCCGCACGACGCCTCCGAGGGCCGCTGGCTCATCGATGCCGGCATCGGCCGCGCCGACTTGCTGATCGCGGTCACCGGCGACGACGAGGACAACATCGTCATCTGCCAACTCGGCGAGGCTCTCTCCGAGGGTCGCGCCCGCACCATCACCCGCATCAACAACCCCAAGAACAGCGACACCTTCCGCACCCTCGGCATCGAAGCCATCGTCAACGCCACCGACCTGGTGATGACCATGATCGAGCGCGACGTCAGTGTCGCCCCGGTCGTCCACCTCATGCGCCTGCGCAGCGCCGGCCTGGAGCTGGTGGAAATGACCGTGGCCGAAGGATCGGCGGCCGACGGCGCCACCCCGGAAGAGTTACGGCTGCCCGAGCAGGGCGGGCGTATCAGCGTCATCCTGCGCAGTGGCGAGGCCGTGTTTCCCTCGCCAACCACCCGCCTGCACGCCGGTGACTCGATCGTGCTCGTCGCTCAGACCGAGTTCGAAGAAGCTCTCGGCCGCCAGTTCGCGGCCCCCACCATCGTCTAGCGCTAGCACCCGTACGCGCGGATCCGGCTGGCCGAGCGTCCATTCCTGCGATGCGTAGGCCCAGGCTGCATGGCCCGACTGGAGCCGTTCGTACGAACCGGGCGGCGGGATTCCCCGACGGAAGTTGGCCGGACGCGGGCTGGAACCCGCCGTAAGATCTTCCGCAGCAAAACAATGTCCCTGTTCAACCGCTCCGGCTGGGCTGGCCGCCTGCTCATCGGCGCTGTGACCTTCTGGTGGGGCGGCGTCGTGGCGCCTCGTCTCATCAGTCTGGCGGCGCCGGCACGCCTGCCGCCCGAGGCAATTCCCGCATGGACTGACCCTCATTGGGACGGGCAACTCGCAGACCTGGTCTTGGCCGCATCCCTGCTCAGCGCGGCTCTCTTGTCACTGGCGGCTTGCCTCCGACCAGGAACCCCGCGGGCCGGGCTTTTTGCGCGCGGCGGCTGGGCGACTCTCGCCGCGACCGTCCTGTATCTCAGTTGGGCGGAAATCTCGGACCTCCACATGCTGGGCCTGGGTCGCCTGCAGCTGGAGGTGCTCGGAGCGCGCCTGTTCGAGTCGTCGCAAGCACGCGCCTCGGTCGCCGGCTTTTACCCGCTGATCCTCGTGTTTGTTCTGGGGATGAGCTTGTTCCTGTGGAAGGGAGTGCGTGACCGGTCGATTCGGTTCCTGCTGGCCGTTGGCCTTCTCGCCTGGTTTTTCGCCGTTGTGCTCGATGAGACCTATTACGGACTGTCTCAGGGCGCAGCCACCGATCTGGTCTGGCTCTGCGAAGAAACCTTGGAGTTCAGCGGAGCCCTGCTGGTTGGATGGGCCGCGGTTGTGGCCTTGAGACAAAGAGTCCGCCTGGCAGATCGTGGTGCTGCCGATTGCTGGCGCAAGCCCCTGCTTCTGTCGGCGCTCGTCGTCACCCTTCTCGGCAGCCTTGCGTTAGCGCTTCTCTTTCGGCCTCCGCTGGCCGACTCCAGGTCCCCGCCAAACTCCCGCGCCGGAGCATTTGACATGGTCCTGTCTGACGACGGTTCCGTTCTTCAGGAACTCGGCGTGCTTCCCGCGCCGCTCGGAGGCGTTGACTTGCGCATGTCGAGCAATGATCCGGCTGGGCGCGGGCACGCCATTTGGCGCATAGCACGTGTCGGCACCGAAGGTCCCGGTCGCTTCGTGGTCCAGGGGCGAACGGAGTTGCCTGGCGGAACTATCCCCCGTGAAATCTCGCTTACCTTTCCGCCAATCGCGGATGCGACCGTGCGCTCGTTAGCCATTCAGGTCGTGGCCGACGTGGCGTTGGGTTCCGACCTCCGAATCGGCGCCACGAACAGTGACCGTTACCGGGAAGGGATGCTCTGGATCAATGGCGAGGCTGTTTGGCCGGACCAGAACCTCGAATTCGTAGCCTACGGTGCCCCTGAACTCTCGTTGGACAAGCTGCGCGCGCTCGGCCATCTGTTTGCACTGGGCTGGCGTTGGCCTTCGTTGCTGGCTCTGCTTTGGGCTTCCCTGATCCTGGTCTGTTTCGTCCCGTCCCTTCTAACGACTGAGGCACTCGGCCAAACTGGTGCCATCCGCGGCTAGCGTCGCCGTACCTGCCAGCCCCGGGGCAGCGCGCCGCCCACCCGTTCGCTAACCGCGGCTCAATCGCGCCCTACGCTTGCCCACGGTAATCGGGGCGGGTGAAGTCCAGCGTCGCTCTCCGCTGTGCCCTGGACGCCGTCTGCCAGGGTTGAGCACGGCTGCAGGAACACACGTCAGGACTGTCGCCGCCTGCGCCAGCCCGCAGCTCGAGAGTTCAATCACCAACTGCGTGAACAACAGCCGCCACCCGGGTTCAACGGATGTGACACGCATTGGAGCAGTGCGCGCCGAAGGACCGGCGTCGTGAGGTAGCGCGGCACTGGCCGCAGTTTCTACGAGCTTCCGGCCTCGGTCGGGGTCTCGACGGCGCCCTCCGGCGCTTCCTCGGACGGCTCGGCGCCTTCCTCCAGCGGAATCTCCTCCAGCTCGTCCACTTCCTCGTCCTCTTCCACGGTGCGCGCCGCCGTCACCTGAACAACGATCACATCCGGATCGTCCAGCGGCTCGTAGGTGCCGTCCTCGGCCCTCAGGTCTCCCACGACCACCTCGTCGCCCACGTCAACAAGATCGGACACGTCGGCGATTAGGCTTGACGGAATCTCGATAGGAAGGGCTGAGACCTCCACCTCTTGCAGGTGATGAATTACCACCAGCTCCGAGTTATCGCTAGCCGGCGCGCGACCCTCCAGCGTCACCCGCACCATCACGTTGATCGCCTTTGTGAGGTCAACCTTGCGCAGCGTCAGATGCACCAGGCGATTCGTCAGGGTGTCGATCTCCACCGAATCCATCAGCACCGGCTCGCTGATATCCGGCGACTCCAGGTCCACCAGGTGGCCGGTCGCCTGGGCGCGAACCAGGTCGGCCAGCTCCCGCTCCGACACCTGCATGGCAATTGATGCATGCCCCGCCTGCACCAGGTTGGCCGGAATCACGCCTTCCCGCCGCAGGCGTCGCACTTTCTTGCCCAGGACGGTGCGGGGTTCCGCCGCCAGGCGATGACGTTCGGGCACGGCTGACTGCTCCTCGGATCGGGCGGCGGCGCGACCTCGCGATAAAACTCTGGGTCGGCGCGGAAACGACACGCAGCGCCGCTACCGGTGAGTCTAGAAAGGCGCCCCGCCGGGCGTCAACGGTTCGTATGGCGTCGCGCGGGCGTGGCGGGATTGTGGACAATGGGCCGCCGGCGCTTCAGAAGCGCCCGCTTGCCGCAAGAAACTGGTGACCACTTGGCTTCCCGACGACGCGTATCGCTCAGTGACCTGTATGCCGATGCCTGCCGGCGCATGGACATCACGCCGGAGGAGGCGCTCGGCTGCGAACGCCAGCCTGACCGCCTGCGCTTGATGATCACCCAGGACCGCTGGGTGGACTTCGAACTGGTCGACGACCCGGAAAACGACCGCTTGGTGCTCGGGGCAACCCTGGACTCGTAGCAGCGTCACGCGTGGGGCCTGCTGCGGCCCCGCCACCGCGAACCCTCCGGGTTCCCGTCCGTTCCGACCCTACGCCCCGCCAAACTGAAGAATCGCCCAACTCACGGCGACCCACACAACCACCGACGCCAGGATCCCCGGGTCGCCTAGCAGCACCCGCTCGGGCTCCTCGCCGGATCCGTTGTTCTGCAACAGATAGACGTAGCGCAAGATCCCGTACAGCACGATCGGAACCGTAATCATCATCAGGTGGTTCGCCGGCAGGTTGGGTGCCGAAAACGTGTACAGGGCGTAGCTGAGCGGGGCCGCCGCGGCCGTTATCACGACCAGCGTGTGCAGAAACTCCGCCGTGTATCGATCCAGCACCGGTCGGGCCGCGGAAGACCGCGCTTCACCGGCTAGCTCGGCCCACCGCTTCCCCACGGCCAGGAACAGCGCCAGCAGGAAGGTGCAGGTATAGAGCCAGGGCGAAACCGGCACCTCGATCACCAGGGCGCCGGCCACCGCCCGAATCACGAAACCGATCGCGATGGCCAGCAAATCCAGGATCACCAGGTGCTTGAGCACCAGCGAATAGCCCACTTGTAGGCCCAGGTACACCGCCAGCGCCACGCCGAACGGCCAGGCCAGCACGGCCGCCAGCGCCACCGCCGCGGCCGAGACTACGATCCCGGCACCCACGGCCAGGCCAACCGGCACCAGCCCGGCCGCGATTGGACGATGACGCTTCACCGGGTGCTCGCGGTCGCGCGTCGCGTCAATAGCGTCGTTCAGCAGGTACAGGCCCGCGGTGGCGAGCGTGAAGATGGCCGCCGCCGCCACGGCCGCCAGCAAGCTGGAACTCTGGTGGTACTCGCCCGAAAACAGCACGGCCGCCAGCACCAGCAGGTTCTTCGGCCACTGCCGCGGCCGGCTGCTGCGCGCCAGCCCGATCAGGCGAGCCTGCAGCCCCGGCCCTGGTTCACGGGTACCCGAGGTCGATGTCATGAGCGGATCGCTCGCGTCAACCGCCGAACCGGCGGTCCAGCACCGCGTTCGCCGCCCGCACCACGAGGGCAAAAGCCACCAGCAGCCCGATCAGCGTGCCGGCCGTGCCCCAGGCCTCACCCTCCGCCGCCCAGGTGATCAGGGCAAACACCCCCCAGGCCGAGCCCACCAGGCCCAGGATGATCAGCGGGAAAATCACCCCGATGGCCATCACCGTATAGCCAACCGTCTGCCGCTCCAGGCCGTCGTCCACGACCCGAAAGGCGCGCCGGCTGGCGCGGTCCAGGTGATACGCCGCCGTAAACCAGAAGACCCCCAGCACCAGCGGCGCGCCCACCCAGGCCGCCGCCACCAGGCTGGTCGATCGATGCACACGCGGATCGTCGGGCGCCGGAATCGCCGGCCAGCCCACGTCCAGCGTCAGCGCCGCCTGGACCGACTCCACGATCCCGCCCGACCATGGCACCGCCACCGAAACCAGCCCCCAGGTCAGCGCCCCCATCACCACGACGCCCAGAATCGTCAGCCCCGTCCCTCGCCACGTCCCCTCCAGGCGCCGCAGGCGGTCCTGGATCATGTCCAGGGTCTCTTGCAGCGTCAGTGGACGGTACGGATCGGCTGAAGCGGCCGACCCCGGCGCCTCAACCGGAGCCGATATCGGTCCGGCACGCTCGCCTGCGTCGCGGTCCCCATCCGCCTCCGCCCCCCGCACACGCCTGATAACCAGCGACGGTGACTCCGTCGGTGGCTCGTCGATGGCGTCCTCGCCAGACTCGGCGTCGGACCCGCGCCCGGGAACCGTTGCCGCCATTGGTTCCGCCTCGGCGCGTTCGACGGGCGGTTCTTCCGACGGCTGCCCGGGGCGCACCTCAGCATCGCGGTCAGGAGAGGCCTCGGCAGAACCCCCGCGTCCCCCGAGCTCTGGCCGCTCTTCCTCCGTCTCCCCCTGGGAGAGGGTTGGGGTGAGGGTCTTCCGGGCAACCAAGCCGGGGTCAGGCAACGGTCTCTCGCGAGAGACCGGAGGCGGGTCCTCCGTCGGCCGGTCGGCTTCGGTCCTGGATGACCGGTCTCGACGCGGACGCGGCGGTCGCGGACGGCTGGGGATAGGTCGGTCCTCTGGTCCAAGCGCTGTGGGCCGATTCTACGGAGACGCGCAGGCGTGACCGGCGCCTCGCCCCCGCCGGAGCGGCCTCCCGGCGATCCCGACGCCTGGGTCCGCACCCATCGCGCCACCTACGAGCGCATGGCCGTCGACTACACCCGCCGCATCGACGACTACGCCGCCGCGGACGAAGCCGAACGCTTTGTCGACTTGGCAGCCCCCTCCGAATGGACAGGTCCGCGCGTCCTGGACGCCGGCTGCGGCCCCGGACGCGACGCCGCCCTGCTCCGGCTCGCCGGCGCCCAGGTCGTCGGCCTCGACCTCGCCCGCGCCATGCTCCGGCAAGCCCGTTCGCTGGACGACTCCGGCCATGTCTGCCAGGGCGACCTCCGCCGCCTCCCCTTCCGCGCGGCTTCGTTCGACGCCGTCTGGTGCTTCGCCGCCCTCGGCCACCTGCCGCCCACGGCCATACCCATAGCGCTCGCCGAATTCCGTCGCGTCCTCAACGGCGGCTGGCTCTACATCGTCGTCCGCCAGGGCTCAGGCGTCCGCACCGCCTCCTGGCAAGGCTCCCTCCCCCGCTATTTCACCGACCTCACACCCCAAACCCTCACCACCGCCCTCCACGCCGCCAACTTCACCATCCACCACCAAACCACCTGGCCCGCCCCCAACCAAACCCCCTGGCTCCACACCATCGCCCGACGCGACCGACAGGAGGGGTGAACCACATAGGCTCGAAGTATGCTGCGGGCTGATCCAGCGGCCCCGGCCGACGCTATCGAAGCGGCTGACTAGGAGAGACCGAAAATGCCCATAGGCCGTCGACCTGAGCCGACCCCTGAGAAAGACGAAGCCAGCGAAGCCCAAGAAGAGCAGTTCACGGAGGCACAGAGATCAATCGCCGAAAGAGTCCAATTCTGGGAAGAACAAGACAAAATCAACCAGGAAGTCATCCCACGCATGATCCGACAGCACGAGATTCTCGCGCAGCATCTCCACAATCATCCGGACGTTCCTCAAATCTCAGCAGTCGTAGACCGAGCGCTGGCCGGAGCCTCCAGAGAGCTTCGGAGAGAGTACGATGACGCCCTTGCATCAGCCGAACAGCGGTGGGAGGCCGACTTTCGGAAGCAGCGCATTTATTATCAAGAGGCCAATGCTTCCAACAGTCGCGAGTGTCAGCAAACTCTCCAGGCCGCTCTGAGCACCGAGAGTTCCAACCTACGTAGCTACTGCCAAGCAGAGTTGCACCAAGCGATTGCCTACATCCGCCAAGACTTCCCCAAAGGAGGTAAGCGGCTCAACCCGATTCTCAAGATCGCCCTCATAATCAACATACTTCTCAGCATCGGCAGCTTAGCCTTGATTATCTACTTAATGGTGCGCATTCTCTAGGCGTATAGCTGACTACAACATTGAAATCCCTTAATCAGCTACCGGCACTGCACAAGCTGCCCTATTCCTCACCCCCACACCGAAGCTCCACCCGGCAGCAACTGGCCGACTTAGTCGAAGCTGATCGTAGATTACAAGCAGTGGAAACATCAGCCGCAGCCGCCTTTAGTCTATGGACTATGGTATCACAGGCAAATGTCGATGACCGTCTGTTTGACGCGTACGAAGCAGCGTACCCAAATCTTGCCGCTGATCACTCCCTATACGATCACTATCAAGAAGTAACTACGGCAGGCGGAGAGTCATTGACGGGCTTTATTTCTGGCCTTAAGGGAAAGATGGCCGAATTTCACGCCGCAGATATTCTTCAGCAGAACGGGTACACTGACGTTCGAATAGCCGACGACCCAACTCAGTCGGTATGGGACATTAGCGCCATTGGCCCCTCCGGCGAATCGGTCGTATTCCAGGTCAAGACTGGTTCAGACACTTACGCGCCCCAAGTTGAGTCGTCCCTAGAGGGTCAGGCTGACGTGCAATTCATGCTCAGCTCTGAGATATACAACAATATCGGCCTTGATTCCCCCGAATACTTCGATCAAATGACCGATATAGGTCATGACCATATCTTAGTAAGAGACGTCGAAGACGGCCTCAGCACCCTCAGCAACAACATGGGTGTCGACATTCCTGACGGTATTCTGGAGGCCCTACCTTACGCCGCAACCATCATTGCTGCTGCTCGCCTCATGCAGAGTGTCATAAGAACGGAGAAGGAGTTTAATGCCGCCGACCGGACTACGACAAATAAAGTGCAGGTAGTACGCACTGTCACTCTGATGTCTAGGTTTGGCGTCAGCAGCGTACTAACAATGGCGGGTGGAATCAGCGGTGCTGCAGCGGGCAGCATAGCGCCAGTCGGCGGAAACGTAGTCGGGGGTATTGCCGGCATTGCTGGCGGCGCCGTCATAGCAGATTATCTGAACAAGCACCTCGAGCCCCGCATGCTGGATCTCGCGCTCAGCATCACCGAACTTACTTATGACGACCTCTTCTACTACAAGAACAAGAACCGCATCGACAAAGCTGCCATGCGCTTCCATGAGACCGCCCGGACACTTGCCGCGCCAAACCGACGCCTGCCTGCAAAGCGCCACTCCTAGCTCCACAGCAACCCCGGACCGAATGAACTCTTCAGTCGTTCAACCAGGCCTCATCCGGCGCCTCGCGCGGGCGGCCGCCGGCGGCGCTGTGGCGCTCGATGGCCGCCACGACGGCTCGCAGAAACCCGTCCAGTTCCTCCAGGTGCCCGCGCAACGCCTCGGCCACCGGCGCGCGACCGATCGGCCCCGGCACTCGATCCGACTCACCCTCGCGAAACGTCACTGGCGACTGGCTCACCCGCCTCCCGATACCCGAAATATCGCCCAGCCAGATCCGTCGATCCTGCAGCGCCGACCCCAGCGCAGGGTCCAGGAACATCAGGCGGCCCACCAGCTCACGACCGCCGGGATCCGGACGCACGCGCGGCGACAGCCGAAGGTCAAACGCTTCGGCCAGCCAGCGGCCCGCTTGCCAGACGCTGTCCGCCACGTGCCGCAGGGCCGTCCCCGCCAGCAGGTCAAACTCCGCGGTGGCCGGATCGGCCTGGGCCGCCCGCGCCGCCGCTACGGCTGCCAGCCGGTAGTGCCCAAACACGCTCCACGCGCAATCCGAAGCCGTGGTACCAGCCTCGCCCGCATACGACTCCAGCAGCGCCCAGGCGAACGCCATGTCGACTTCGACACCACCAGGCAACGGCCGCCGCAACGCCCCCAAATCAGGCGGCGCAGCCGCCGGTCGACTCCCGAACAGATTGTCCACAAGACGGCCCGTCCTTCTTATCCGATCGCTACCAACCGGGCGGTTTGGCGATCACGCCAGTCTCGTCTGTCAGCGTGTCGAGGAGTTGGCTTCGTCGCAGGTGGCTGACCCAGAGCCGCTTCACGTAGGTCGCGGCATCCGCTAGTTCTCTGGGGCTGGTGTTACTGGGGTCAGGATTGACCAGGACGACCCGAAGGTCCAGGTTGTCTCGCACATATTGCATCGCGCCGGCAAAGTCGGCGTCGTTGGACACCACGACCGCCTGTTCGTACTCCCCGTTGAATCCGTCCACCAGCAGTCGCGTGGCCAGATTTACGTCCGACCCCTTTTCCTCCGAATCCTTGAACAGCATATGGGTCGGCAGGCCCGGCGCGGGCTCCGCCAGCGGACGCCGCTTGACCCCGGATCGGAATCTTCCGTAGTAAGTGTCCAATCCAGGCAGCGTCGCCAGCGCTCTCAAGTACACGAGTTGACGACGAGGTTGATTGGGATTCCCCGGCCGGGCGACGAGCCGGGCGGTGAAGTAGCAGACTCTATGGATGGAGTCCTGCGGAAAGAGAATCTCGGCCAGCTTCCGCAGATCCAGCCACCTGAACGGTGTGTCTTTGAGAGCGCGGTAGTAAAGATTGAAGCCGTCAACGTAGACGTTGGTGACCAACCGCTAGTCTCTCGCAATGACAGAGACCGCCCCGAAGGACGGTCTCGACCCTACCGGCGAAGCGATAGGGGTGGTACGTGACCCTACGGCGAGCCCCATGCGGCCGTCAACTGGTGTTTCTTTTGCGGGGTCGTTGCCAGATTCCCTCAACGCCTCCACATAAGGCGCAGCAATCTCCCGCGGTCCTCCGAACAGATTCATGAGACTCCAACGCAGCCCCCGTCGGTCGTCCGCAGCCTAGCCGCGACCGCCCGGCCCGGCGAGCGAGACAGACCGACGCCTCACGACCACTGCCGGATGTTTCACGTGAAACATCCGCCGCCACCAACCACCAGCCACTGAAGCGCTACCTCCCACGGCTACACTGAGCGGTCTCTCTCGCCCCCACTCCTGGCCCTATCCCCATGCAACGCATGTCGCGGCTCTTTGCCCGCACGCTTCGCGACGATCCCGCCGAGGCGTCGATCGTCTCCCACCGCCTGCTCCTGCGCGCCGGCTACATCCGGCCCTTGGGCGCCGGCATCTACAGCCTGTTGCCGCTGGGCTGGCGGGTGCACTGCCGCGTGGTGCAGATCGTGCGTGAGGAGATGGACCGCATCGGCTGCCAGGAACTGCTGATGCCCGTCGTCCACCCTTCGGACCTCTGGGAGCGCACCGGCCGGTTCCACACGGTCGGCTCCGAGATGGCCCGCCTCAAGGACCGCTGGGGCCGCGACATGGTCCTGGCCATGACCCACGAGGAGGTCGCCACCGAGCTTGGCCAGTGGGTCGCCTCCTCCTACCGCCAGCTGCCCGTCTGCATCTACCACTTCCAGACCAAGTTCCGCGACGAACCGCGCCCCCGCGGCGGCCTGCTGCGAGTCCGCGAGTTCACCATGAAAGATGCCTACAGCTTCGACACCGACCTGGAGACCCAGGAGGCCACCTACCAGGACTTCATGGAGGCCTACCTGCGCTCCTTCCGCCGCTGCGGCATCGAACCGGCCATCGTCGAGTCCGACGCCGGCGCCATGCGCGGTTCCGGCGCCCACGAGTTCCACTGCCTCACCGAGGCCGGCGAAGACACGCTGGTCGTCAGCGCCTCGGGCGACTACGCCGCCAACATCGAGATTGCCACGGCCCAGAAGCCCGTCTTCGACCACGGCGAACCGCAACCCGTCGAAAGGGTCGCCACGCCCGGCCAGGAAACCATCGACGACGTGGCCGCCTTCCTGGGCGTGGAAACTCACCAGACCCTCAAGGCCGTCTTCTACTGGACCGGCGACGCCCTGGCCTTCGTCGCCATCCGCGGCGACCTGCAGGTCAACGAGGCCAAACTCCGCACCCTCCTGCAAGCCCCCGACCTGCGCCTCGCCGCCGACCAGGAGCTTGAAGCCGCCGGCCTCGTCGCCGGCTACGCCTCACCCGTCGGCCTGTCCAACGTCACCGTCGTCGTCGACGACTCCGTCGAGTCCGCCACCAACCTCGTCGCCGGGGCCAACGAGCCCGGCTACCACCTCACCAACGTCAACTTTCCGCGCGACTTCCAGGCCGACCTGCGCGGCGACATCGCCCAGGTGCGCTCCGGCGACCGCAGCATTGATGGCGACGAGCCGCTGCAGCTGATGACCGGCATCGAGATCGGCAACACCTTCAAGCTCGGCACCTTCTACAGCGACAAGCTGGACGCCCAGTACCTGGGCGCCGACGGCCGCCGCCACCCCTTCGTCATGGGCTCCTACGGTATCGGCATCGGTCGCCTCGCCGCCTCGGTGGTGGAGCGCTACCACGACAGTGACGGCATCGTCTGGCCCGTCAGCGTCGCCCCCTACGACGTCCACATCGTGCAACTGGGTAAAGGTGACGTAGCCGCTGACGCCGAGCGCCTGGCCGGGGAACTGGAAGAAGCCGGCCTCTCCGTCCTGCTGGACGACCGCGGCGACAGCGCCGGCGTCAAGTTCAACGACGCCGACCTCATCGGCCTGCCCTTCCGCTGCACCGTCAGCCGCCGCACCCTGGCCGCCTCCGCCGTCGAGTTCAAACCCCGCGCCGCCAGCGACCGCCAGTCCATCCCCCGCGACCAGATCGTCAGCACCGTGCTTGAGGCCCGCGCCGAGGCCCTAGCCGCCTTGACCCCGGACGCACCCGTATCGATGCCCCCGATCAGCACATCCGGAGGCAACCCCTAGGCACCGGCATCAGGCTGCACATCGGCCCCCGTTTCCAAGCCGCGGCTCGGAGCGTACGAATCAGCCCTGCGGCTTGTAGGCGATGCTCTCGCCGTAGGCCACGGCGCCAAACGCGCCCGGGTGGCTCATCCACCGCTTCAGCGCCTGCTCCAGGTTATCCAGCTGCTGCTGCGTCGCCACGCCGTACGCCGTCGCCGAGGAGCGAACATCGGCCGAGAAGAACCAGTTTTCGATGACGCGGGAGAAATAGCCAATGTCTGCTTCTGTTGTGTAACACGTGAACGAAGCCGTCGCCCTTACGTCGGTGAACCCCGCGTCCAACAGATGGCGCTTCAGGTCCCGTCCGATATTGGGGTGCCCGTCATCGGCGGTCATGAGCTCTGCCAGCGTGAGCCACGCGTCGTTGATGACTTCGAAGTCCGGCGCCAGAAACGAATTCTCGAGGATCCACTCCCGCACGGAAATCAGCCCGCCGGGCTTCAACACCCGCTTCGCCTCGGCAAGCACGGCCTCGGTATCGGGAACATGGGCAAGGATCGCGTGGCCGTGAACGACATCGAATCGGTCGTCGTCGAACGCGAGCCCGGTCACGTCGCCAACCCGGAACGTCGCGTTGTCGTGCCCGCCCGCTTCAGCGACCGACCTCGCCAGGTCCACCTGCGACGGCTCCATGTCTACGCCGTACAACGCCCCGGGGGCTATCGCCTCGGCCAAGCCAACCGACAGGGTGCCCGGTCCACATCCCAGGTCAAGTACCCGCAGGCCGGGCTTCAGGTGCGGGAGCAGATGCGCGGCGTGGGAGTGCACCGTGTGCCGCCGGAGATGCTGGAGCATGCTCTCACTGAAGCCGAACGTGTAATACGGCGTGCCGGACGTCTCGTCGGTCATCAGTGCTCTCAGACCCTGCGGGGGTCGACTCGCAACCCTCCGGGCAGCCCGCGATTGTCAAGCCGCCGCCGCCCACGGGTCAAATCCACCGGCGCACCCTGGCCGCTCTGACTCCGGCCGCACCCGGGTGGCCACCCCTCCACTCGAAGCCACGGCCGTTGTCCGCCAACGATTCGTCCTTGGGGCGGCCTGGACCGAGCATCCGTCAGTTCATTCCGAGTCGCGGGCCTGGCCCCATTCGCCGGATGTCACCCCGCGCCTAGAATGTCCCCGATCCCGCCACCTGACGCGGCGGCTGATAGGGCGTGGGCATGTCGTGGATTAGAGATCCGCAACGCGATTCGCGCGAAGACATTCGCGCGGCTCAGCAGGCCCTGGTGTACGCGGGCTATCCGCACGGCGATGCCGTGGCCGCGGTCACGACCCACCTCCATCGCGTCCGCGCCGCCCTGGCCGCCCCGCGCCATGCCGCCGTTGCCGGATTCCTGACCGGCGCGTCCATGGTATTCGGCGCGTTTCTGGTGCTCACCCTGGCGCTGGGTGGCCTTGGCCTGGTGATGGGCGCTACCGGAGATTCAGGGACTCCCGGCCAACTCGTTCCCGCCCCACCCGCCGCGCCCTCAGCCCCGCAAGCCGACCCGGACCCCGGATCGCCGCTTGGGGTCCTGCCGGCGGTGGCGGTGGCCGCGCCGGTCCTGGGCCTGGCCGGCGCGGGCATGTCGCGCGTCACGCGCAACCGCTGGCGCCGCGCCGGCGTCCTGCAAACCTTCGGCGACCTGCGCCAGCGCCGCCGATATCTCCTGGAAACCGCCGTCGTCTGGCTGGCCGTGGCCGGGCTCATCGTGCTGATCGTCTGGGCCATGGCCGGCCCTGAATTGGGCGCCACCGTGGCGCAGATGCTGGCCTTCTTTGGAGTGCCGGTCGGCGCGGCCGCCTTCGCCGCCTGGTTCCCCAAGCTCTATGCCTGGATCCTGCCGCGGGTGAGCCCGGTCGACGCCGCCGCGGCCGCCCGGCCAATCATCGAACGCGAGGCCGCGCGACAGATCAAGACCGAGCGCGACTTCTACGGCGCCAGCGGCTACGACCGCACCGCCTACGACCGCAACCGCTGGGCCGACGAGATCCTGGGGACGGAATCCCAGGGCTACTTCGCCGAGGCCCAGCGCCGCGAAGACAGGGCCCGCGACATCGCCCAGCGTTCCGGGTCGTATTCGTACGGCCTGTCGGTCGGACGCCGGCTCGCGCGCTACGCCCTGATCACGGGCGTGGCCACGCTGGCCATGTGGTTCTTCATCAGCCGGCTCCTCTGGATCATGCTCGTAGATGAGCCTGGCCCCGGGGCGGGCGTCCTGGCCCTGTTCCTCGGCGCCGTCATAGGCCTCGGCCTCACCTGGCTCTACGCCCGCTACTTCGAGGGCCTATGATCGCCCGGTCGGCACCGCCACCCCGGTCACCATGAGTTCCAGGCGCCGAGCGGACCGCGATCGCGTGCATCGCCCGTTTGCCGATCCGCTGGAAACCTTCACCGAAAATCCAAGCCGGCCGTCTCGAACCCAGCGTCACCGTGCGGAGGCGGAACGCCGGCAGCAGGCGGAACGCGACGTCGATCGCCTCGCCGCCGGCCACGATGCGCCGCGCGGCCAACGGCTGCTGATCTACGGGCTGCTCACCGCCCTGATCACCATCATCGGCTGGCGCATGCTGCATTGGTTCGTCCACTTCAGCTCCGTCAAACCCCTCAGCGGCGGAGGAGCCATCGTGGGCCGCAGCGGCCGCGACATCATCGCCTCCGGCTTCGAGATCCCACCGCCGCCGCCCGCCTGGATCGATCCCGTCGGCCTCGCCCTCGGCCTGGCCCTGGGCCTCCTCGTCACCTGGATATACGCCCGCTACTTCCAAAACCTGTGAGCGCCCGGGATCGCCGGCGGCGGCGTAGCCCACATCGCGGATTCTCAAGGCTTTGCCACCGTTCTCGTCTCGCCCGGCGAGAGAGCTAGCTCGTGCAGCTCGACTTCGCCTTCATCTGCGACTACGCCGACAGCACCTCCAAGGTTGTGGCCATAGGCATCGGGTTCGACCGGATTCATGCCCCCAGCCTCCCCACCCGCCATCCCCGCCTCTGCGTCGTCGCCCGTTTCCGCGCGCACAAGACTGAAATCGGCTGCAAGCAGGCACGGGTCGTCATCATGGACGCCGACGGCTCCGAAACCGCGGCGGTCCAGGGCGACGTCGAGTTCACCGACCCGATCGACCGCCTCGAAACCACCGCCACCCTGGTCGTCAACTTCGACAACCTCACCTTCGACCACTACGGCCCCTACTCCGCCCACGTCCTCCTCGACGGCAACGAAATGCACCGCATGCCCTTCGAAGTCTCCGAACCTCCGGCCAGGGACGACCCGTAGCGGGGGAGTTGAGTTCATGCCCTGGCTCTCCGACCCCCAACGCGACTCCCGCGACGACTTCCACACCGCGCCCGACCGGCGCAGGTCGCTTGCGCTTGTGCGAACAGTCGTGGTCGTCCTGGGCCTTGGCTTGTTTGCGGCTTCCGGGGTCCCGGCGTGCGCCCCCCAGGCATCCACGCCCACCCCGACACCCGTCGCCGCCACGACCCTGACACTCGCCGCCACCGCGACACCCACCGCCACTGCGACACCCACCGCTACTGCGACCGCGACCCCCACGCCCACCGCCAGCCCCACGCCAACTCCGCACGTACGGCCCGACGACCGAGCCGTCCTGGTTGCCCTGTACGAGGCAACCGGCGGCCCGACATGGGTGAACAACACGGGCTGGCTCGGTGACACGTCAATCGGCGCTTGGTACGGCGTAATAGTTGACCGTCGCAACCGCGTGATTGAGCTCGACCTGAGCCACAACGGGCTCGAAGGTCCGATACCTGCCGAACTGGGCCGTCTCGACAGGCTGGAGTGGCTCGACCTCAGCGACAATCGACTCGAGGGGGCCATCCCGGTCGAACTGACCCACATCGCGAGCCTGGAATGGCTCGATCTCAGCGTCAACCGCCTGCAAGGGCCGATTCCCCCGGAGTTCGCTCGCCTGACCAGGCTCCGCTCGCTGTACCTCGACGAAAACCGGTTGACCGGCGGGGTCCCGCCTGGACTCGGCGACCTCTACAGGCTGGAGACATTGGTGTTGAGCGAAAACTCCCTTACCGGAGACATCCCCGTGGAGCTCACCAGCCTCGGCAGGCTTGAGTTTCTGTCGCTGTGGAGCAACCGCTTGACCGGTCCAATCCCGCCCGAGCTCGGTCAACTCACCTACCTTGAGTACCTGGACCTTGGCGGAAACTCGCTAGAAGGTCCCATACCCTCCACGTTAGGCCACCTGAGCAACCTCGAACTGCTGGAACTGGCTGTCGGGCGAGATTCCAGCGGAACTGGCCGATCTCGCGTACCTGTCGGATCTGTATGTCCTAGGGAATCGGCTGAGTGGCTGCATACCCCGGGATCTCCAACAGATCGAAAGCAACGACTTTGCCGAGGTTGGTCTGCCGGTCTGCGAGTCCTGAAGGTGTAGGGGACTCCACGCTCGCTGGCCACCATCAGCCGCGCGTTCTGATTGACACGACCCTACGTCGGGAGGTGCCCCACGGTCCCGGCGTCGTAAAGTAGCCGCGCCACAACGGGCCGTCAGTCCTCCGGGAACAGTTGGGCACGGCGGCCCGCCCGGCGGGGATTGCCTTCATGCCTTGGCTCTCCAACCCCCACCGCGACTCGCGCGAGGACATCCGCGCCACCCAGCAGGCCCTGGTCTACGCGGGCCATCCACGCCGCGAGGCCGTGGCTGAACTCGACCTCCATCTGCACCGTGTCCGGGTCGCATTGGCCTCGCCGCGCGACACCGTCCTGGCCGGCTTCCTGGCCGGTGCCGCCATCGCCGTGGCGCTGGCCCTGGTGGTGGTCGTGACGACGTTAGTGATCGTGGTGGCGATCGGCCCTGGAGTCCCGGTCCAGACGTCTGGCGGCGTCGTCGTTGTGCGCGGAGCGGAAAGTCCTGGGGCAGCGGACAGGCCGGCCACCGACCCCGGCGATGCTAACCGCGGGCCATCGCTCGACATGCTTGTCTCGGCGGCGGCAATCGAGGTGCTACTAGGCTTGGCCGGCGCCGGTTTGGCCTTGGTCTCGCGCAACCGCTGGCGTCGCGCCGGCGCGCTTGAAACCTTCACGGACCTCGACACGCAGCGGAGCTACCTGCTCCAGGCCCTGGCGGTCTGGGTCCCGGTCGGTGCGCTCATGCTGCTGGCTGTTGCCGTGCAAGGCGGCGAGCAGGTGGTCGGGGGCGCCGTCATCGCGCTGGCCTTTGTCGGAGTTCCACTGCTGGCCGTCCTGTTCGACTACGTGTTTCCCAGCCTCTACAAGTGGTTCCTGCCCCGCGTCAGTCGGCTGGACGCCGCCGCCTTCGCGCGGCCCATCATCGAGCTTGAGTCAGCACGGCGGATCAAGGCCGAGCGCGAGACGTTCCGGCGCGGCGCCTACCACCGTGCCCCCGACGACCGAGGCGCCTGGGCAGACGAAGTCCTGGCCCGACTCGACAAGTCCCGCACCACCCGACGCCGACACTAGGCCGAGCGCCTCGCTCCGGCAGCCGGATCCTCCCGGTGGAGCACCCCGCAGCCTCAGCGTCGTAAAGTAATCAGGGCACGACTGTTCCCAGCGCACCAGGACCGCGGCGCCCGCGGCCCGATCGGCGGCGAAGAGATGCATCGGCTCTTTGACGCGCAGCGCATCTTCCGCGACGCAGCACTGCCCGACCAAGCGCGACGCCCGACGCTCATCCGCTGGCTGCGGGGCCCACACGTCGACTCGCCCCACGACATCCAAGCGGCCCGGGAAGCCTTGGTCAGCGTGGGCTATAGCCCCTCGGAAGCAGACCGGGCGCTAACGCGCTACGTACGTCGCATTCGCGGCGCTCTAGCCAATCCGGCCGACACCGCCCTGGCGGGGCTGCTAAGTGCTGCGGCAATGGCCATGGCTGTACTGGCCTTACTGATCCTGGCGCTGGAAGTGCCCGTGCGCCGTTGGGAGCTTGGGGGGTACTTCGGCTCCTTATACGCCTATGCCAGCGCGCCGCTTGTACCCAACATCATGCCCGAGGCGCTGCTTGTCCTGGTGGCGCTGTGCGTGGTCGGTGCCAGCACGGCGCTCGTCCTCCGTCATCGCTGGCGGCGTGCGGATCTTCTGAACACCTTCGATCGCCCGTCCCCATCGCGCATCGCCGTACCTGCCTGGCTAGGCGCAGCCGGACTCCTGCTCCTGGAGGCTGGCCTGACCGTGTTCGTTGGCTGGTGGCTAATCGTCGTCGACCTTGTGGGCGAGTCGACGCAGTTGCTAACGCTCCAAGCGGTTGTTCGGCGTCCGCTGATTGGCACGCTTGCACAAGCCTTGATCTTCTTGGGTATTCCGCTAGGCGCCCTGGCATTCGCGACTTGGTTCCCGGGCCTCCACGCCTGGATCCTGCCGCGGGTGACTCAGGTGAACGCCGCCGCCCACGCGCGGCCCATCGTCGAGCGTGAAGCCGCTCGCCAAGCCGCCGCGGCCCGCGAACTCTACTCGCGCAGCGCCTACCGCTGGGCCAACCATGTGACCCGCACATCACGCCCCCGATCTGGCAGAGCGTCGCACGCCCCCGAATTATCCAGACCCCGCACCGCCCATAGGTCCAGGGCTCGTCGGAGCGCGGCCCGTCGCTGGCGGTCGCTGGGATGGAGTTCCCGGCTGCTGCGCCTGAGCCGCTACGGCCTGCTCACGAGCGTCATTACACTTGCGGTCTGGCGTCTCCCGCACATCTTGTCCTGGATCTACAGACCTGAGTCTGTCGGAAGATACGGCCACGTCATCGGTCACCCTATTCCCGGATACGGAGCCTTTGTTACCCGCACCAAGGCTGAAGTAGCCGATGCTGGGCTTCTAGCTAGTTCCGAATTTGCCGCTTGGGTAGACCCGCTTGCTCTGCTGGGTGGGCTGGCGCTGGGTGCGGGCGTCACTTGGGCCTACGCCCGGTATGTTGGGAATCCTTGAGCGCCAGTATCCGGCTTGGCTTCCCGCACGCCGACAGCGTCTGGTAGTCGTACAGTAGCCACGCCACAACGAGTCGCCGATGCTCCGCGAACGGAGGCCCGCGGCGGCCCGACCGGCGGGGATTGGCTTCATGCCCTGGTTCTCCGACCCCCAACGCGACTCCCGCGACGACATCCACGCCGCTCAGCAGGCGCTGGTATTCGCCGGCTGCCCGCATTCCCTGGCCGTGGCCGCCTACGAGACCTACTCGCGCTGGAATTTGGCCGGACCGGGCCACGCCCCGGACCTGGCGCCCCGGTCCGCAGGCCTCGGATCCGACCTCGCCGGGCTAGGCGTGGGCCTGATCCTCGGCGTCGGCCTAACCTGGATACACGCCCCCTATCTGGAAGTCCCCTGATGCAGCGGCTTTCGGATTGCGCGCTTCTCACGGGCGGGACGACGCTCGCCGTCTGGTTCCTGACTCGCTGGGTCGTTGCCTTGGCCATCCACACGGCTGGCCGGCGGACGGCTCCCATGAACTTCGAACCGCTTGCGAATGGGCTCGGAGTGAATCTGGCAGGCTTGGCCCTTCGCGTCGTGGTGGGGCTCGGAATCGCCTGGTTCTACACCAACTACGTGGAGGGTCTGTGAGCCCCCCACCGCCTCGCCTCAACCGCCGCCGGGCCCTCGCCCTCGAAGGTGCCGCCGCTCTTGCTCCCGCTCCTGGGAGACTGTTGCAAAATGCTCTCGTGCCCTCGAACGCGGGGCGGCTCTTGCCCCCTCTCCCCGTGGGAGAGGGTTGGGGAGAGGGTCTTCCGGGCTACCAATCATGGGTTACGCAAAGGTCTCTCCAGGGCGAGAGGGTTGGGCTGAGGGATCTTCCCGGCAACCAACTCGGGCTACGCAAGGATCCCTCGGAGCGCCTGTGAACACCCCTCGTCCTCGTCTCAACCGCCGCCGCGCCCTCGCCGCCGGCGCGGCCTCCCTGGGCGCGCTCGCCCTGGCCGCCTGCGGGGAGTCGCCGGCCGAAGAGGCCGCCGGGGCTTTGCCGCATGGCCTCCAGGCCGAGTTGCAACGCAACCTGGAACGCGCCCGCTCCGAGGCCCGCAACGTCACCGCCGCCGCGCCCCGGTCCGCCGTCAAACTGCCCACCCCCGGCGCCAAGCATCCCGTCACGGTCGCCATGTATCCCACCAACCGCATCGGCGGCAGCCTGTTCGGCCAGTTCGTCAATGGTCTGGCCGCGGCCCGCGAGCGCGGCGAGGACCGTTACACCTACGAGGAGGCGTCGCTGGACTACGGGCGCAACGCCTCCACCTTCAGCATCAGTACCTCACTGGACGCCCTGCAGAACCAAAAGCCGGATCTGGTCATCTTCTTTAGGGCCGACCAGGCCGACCTGCTGGCCAACGACCGGCTGGCGCCGCTGGACGACCTTCTCGTTTCGGACCCCGACTTCAACGCCGCCGACTTCTGGCCGGGACTGCTGGAGACCGGCAAACACGAAGGCGTGCAGTTCGGGATGCCGGTGGCGGTCTCGCCCCATGTGCTGTTGTTCAGTCGCCAGTGGGCGCTCGAGCAACAGGTCGAACCGCCCGCCCCCGATCCGCAGACCTTCGACGCTGAAGTCTTCCTCGACACCGTGCGCGCCCTCCACGTGGAGCCGCCGCCTTCGGGCGGCTTGGGCGGCATGGGCTACATCTCGCGCTTCACGCCGGAGCCCGATGGCCAGGGCGACTACTCGGCCTCGCCGTCGCCATACGAGTTGTTGCAGTCGGCCGTCGGCGACCTTCGGGGACCCGACAACGACTTCGCGCCCCTCACCTCGCCGCCCGCCGTCCAGGTCGCCGAGTTCCTGCGCGCCTGGGTGCACGACCACCGCCTGGCCATCACCGATGGCCGCTCCACCCGCTCATTTCAGCGCACCGGCCAGTTCGGCTTCGCCGGCACCATCCTGGCCTTTATCCCGCCAAGCCGGCTTATCGGCAGCAACATTGATATCTATCCGCTGCCCAACATGGGCACCGGCCGCAGCCCCGTCTTCGTCCACGCCATGCTCGGCGTGCTGGCCGATTCGCCGAACCCCGACCTCGCCTACGACGCCATGCGCCATCTCACCGCCGGCCTCCGCGCCAGTTCAATCCTCCCGGCCACCCGCATCTCCGCCGAGGGCGTCGCCGCCCGCGCCACCGAACTGCCCCCCGAAGGCGCCAACCTCGTCGAGCTACTCATGAGGAACGCCACCTACTCCACCCTCAGCCGCCGCCAGGCCGGCCTCATCACCAACGGCATCGTCGGCAACATCATCTTCGGCGACCAACACCCCGAAGATGCCCTCCAAGCCATCGTCGATCAGCTACGCGCCGAGGACGCTGAGTAGCGTCTCGTTATGATTTGAGAGACGCGACGGGACCGGGCCGGCGCGGCCTACACGCAAGGAGGGGCCGATGGGCAGCGTGAAGCCACGAGCCACGCTGGAACAAAATATCGCGGCCTACGAGCGCATGCAGGATCAACTCGAGACCGAACATATGGGTCAGTGGGTCGTGGTCGACAACGAACAGCTCATCAACGCCTTCGACGACTTTCAGGACGCCGCCGACCTTGTGATTGAGACGATTGGGCCTGGATGCCTCTTGCGACAAGTTGGGCGGCCGCCGGCGCGGCTGCCCGCCCTTCCAATCGCCCGCCTGACGTCGCCAACTTGGTCGACCAGCAACTGATCAACGCCACCTACTCCACCCTCAACCACCGCCAACTCGACGCTACAGAGGGTCGGCCCCTGTCAGGGCAGCCCTTTCGCTCGTCACCCGACCGACTCCAGGTGAACAGTCCCGGTGGGCCCGTCGTACTCGAGACGGTAGAACACCAGCAGGTCTCGACCGATCAAAAGCTGGCAATCGCGAAGTCGGTCTTGGAGCGGGAGGCCGCTGAACGCCCAGTGATAGACATGCGCGAAATCGGGCAGATACAGGTGCGCCGTGAAGCGACGTGAGTCGTAAGGCTCACCGACAACGCCCCGAAGTGAATCGCGCTCGTGGCTCGGAAGGCCCAGACGCTCCGCAAGGTCCTCGTCGATGCACGAGGTCGACGCCCCTGTATCAATCAGGGCACCCCGCCGGTCATCCGGGATGTTCGGTCGTCCGACGGGTTGGTGAAAGCGCGGATCGAACCCAACCTGCACGTCCAGGCGGGGACCGATTCGCGCAAGGTAGTCCCGGCCATTGGGTAACCCACACCTAACGCGCGGCATCCAACGACCTGCTGATGAGCGACATCGGGATCATTCGCGGTTCCTCGCCCACCAGCCGGATGAGATACGGTCCTCTCCCCCAGCGTCGGATGGCCATCATGGCTGCTTCTTGGAAGTCATCGAATGCCTCAACGAATTCTTCGTCAACAAACACGACCCACTGGTCCCGATATTTCGCTTCCATTTCATCTCGCCGACGCTCGTACGCCTCGATATTCTCGTCCAGCGTCGCCAGCTCTACGACTTCAGCCATCGGCATCACCTCCGGCAACGCAGCCTCCCCGCCTCGGATGCCCGCATGCTTCCACTACATGCATCGCGTGTGACACCCAGAACGCTCATAGGCTGCTCCTTCATGGTGTCACCGTAATTTCGTCAAGCGCAACCTTGTTCGCTACACCCAAGACGTTCTTTCAAGTGCCTCGCCGGCAGACAAATCTGGCGGATCCGGACGCGCTGGACTGCTGACGGTCAGACCCACAAACTCGACCTCCGCCTCGAAGACCACGTTGCTGACGTCAGCCTGCGACAACACGGCGATCGCCCAGGCCACTCCCTTCAGCGCCTGACCGTCGAGGTGCACGGGCATCTGGAGGGCCCCGCAATACCTGCTGCTCACCGGCACCTCGCATCGCTAGGGCCCACGGCCAGGGGTCCAGGTGAGGGCGCCGTTGCAGGTATCGCCCGGCTAGATCACGCCGACCGTCCGCAGATCGGCAAGGCTGCCCCGACTGCGCTTCCGCACCCCTGCGGCTATACCTACGTCCACCGCCGGCAACCGCAAGCCTGAGGAAATCATCCGGGCGGCGTGGCCTGAGGTCTGACCGTCAACGGCTCTACTCGGACTCGTGCTGCCTCATCCCCTGCCTCAATGGGCACGCGATGCGTTCAGAGCCGCGCCATGACCGGCCTGCAAACCATCCCCAACCGCCGCTGTACCCCGCCCGCCTGGCCGCAATCGATCCATGCGCCCCGCGGTGTGCTCGCGCGGCGCGTCCACTCACGGCGCCGAATCTCTTCGCCGTCCACCCCAAAATCCGGCCCAAGCTGTCTCTGGCCAGCCCGACCCCTTGGGGGTCGGGCTGGCCAGAGACAGTTCCCCCCTTCACCCCAGACCAAATTGCGACCCCGCGCCCGTCCCAAACCGCCGATAATGCAGGCAGACACTGACCGCACGCCCACCAGGGAGCACGAATGACTACCACCGCCACGGCGCCGAGCAGCAGCGCGGACGGGGTGACCTGGGACCTCAGCATCCTCTACGACAGCCCCGACGACCCCAAGATCGTGGCGGACCTGGACGCGGTGACGGAGCGTGCCACGGCATTCGAAAAGCGCTACCGCGGGCAGGTGGCCGGGCTGGATGCCGCCGGCCTGCGCGACGCCGTGACCGAGCTGCAGGACCTCCACGAGGCCATGGACCACCCGGCCATCTACGCCCACCTGCTGCACGCCGGCAAGACCGATGAGCCAACCCACGGCCGCCTGGTGGCCCTCACCCAGGAACGCGGCACCGCCATCAACCGCCACCTGATCTTCTTCGACCTGGAGTGGATCGAGGTGGACGACGAGCGCGCCGAGGAACTGCTGGCCGACCCGGTCCTGAAGGACTTCGCCTACCTGCTGCGCCTCGAACGCCGCTACAAGCCCCACCGGCTGTCCGAGGGCGAAGAGCAGTTGATGGACGAGAAGGCCAACACCGGCAGCCGCGCCTGGAGCCGTCTCTTCGGGGAACTCACCAGCCGCCTGACCTGCGACGTCACCATTGAGGGCGAGACCCGCACGCTCACCGAAGCCGAAACCCTGGCCCTCAGCTACCACCCCGACCGCGACACCCGGAGGTCCGCCGCCGACGGCATGACGCAAGCCCTCCGCGACAGCCTCCACCCCCTCACCTACGTCTTCAACGTCCGCCTCCAGGACCACGCCACCGACGACCGCCTGCGCAGCTATCCCACCGCCATGGCCTCCCGCAACCTCGCCAACCAGATCACCCAGGAGTCGGTGGACGCCCTGGTCGCCGCCTGCGTGCGCGGCTTCCCGATCGTCGGCCGCTACTACCGCCTCAAGCGCCGCCTGCTGGGCCTGGACGAGCTGTTCGACTACGACCGCTACGCCCCGCTCAGTTCCGACCTGCCCTCATACGACTGGGCCACCGGCAAGGAAGTCGTGCTGGAGAGCTACCACGCCTTCTCGGAGACCCTCGGCGGCATCGCCCAGCGCGCCTTCGACGAGCGCTGGATCGACGCCGAGCTACGCCCGGCCAAGCGCGGCGGCGCCTTCAGCATGGGCGGTACTCCCAGCACCCACCCCTACATCCTGGCCAGCTACACCGACACCGTCCGCGACGTGATGACGCTGGCCCACGAGCTCGGTCACACCGTCCATCAGTACCTGTCCTACGGCGTTGGCTACCTGCAGGCCCACACGCCGCTGACCACGGCCGAAACCGCCTCGGTGTTCGGCGAGATGATCGTCTTCCGCCGCCTGCTCGACGCCCAGCCCTCGGCCGCCGCCCGCCTGGGCCTGCTGGCCAGCAAGATCGAGGACCACTTCGCCACCGTCTTCCGCCAGATCGCCATGCACAACTTCGAGTTCCGCGCCCACCAGGCCCGCCGCGAAGAGGGCGAACTCTCCTCGGACCGCCTCAGCGAGCTCTGGTTCCAGGCCAACGGCGAGATGTTCGACGGCTCGGTCACCCTGCGCGACGACTACCGCATCTGGTGGAGCTACATCCCGCACTTCATCGGCTCGCCCTTCTACGTCCACGCCTACGCCTTCGGCGACCTGCTGGTGCTCGGCCTCTTGCAGCGCTACCAGGAGCAGGGCGACGAGTTCGAGCCCCGCTACATCGAAATGCTGTCCAAGGGCGGCTCCGTCAGCCCGATTGCGTTGCTCGAGCCTTTCGGCATCGACCTGGCCGACCCGAAGTTCTGGGACGGCGGCGTGCAGGTCCTGAGCGACCTCGTGACCGAAGCCGAGGCGATGGCCGAGGAGGCTTCATGATGCTCTCCGCCAGGGTTCTGGAGGCCATCGGCTCGCCCGCCATCGACATGGCGGACGTGGCCGGGCTAGTCGACGAGGCCCTGCGCGGCTCGCCCGCCGGCGAGCGCCGCTTCCTGGTTCTGGTCCCGGACTCGACGCGCAAGGCCCCGGTGGCCGACGTCTTCCGCGCCATCCACGACGCCGTCGACGGTCGCGCCGACCGCGTCGACGCCATGATCGCCCAGGGCACCCACGGACCCATGTCCGAAGCCGAGAAGTCCGCCTGGGTCTTCGGCGGCCACGTCTATCCCCGCAGCACCGTCTTCGACCACGATTGGGACGACCCCAACGCGCTTACCCCGCTGGGCGTGGTCCCGCTGGACGACCAGTTGGACCGTTTCGGCGAAAACCGCCAGTACGCCTCACTGCTCGGCTTCGACGACGACATGCGCATCCGCGTCAACGCGAAGCTGCTCGAGTACGACCGGCTGGTGCTGCTCACCCGCGTGCAGCCGCACGAGGTTGCGGGCTTCGCCGGCGGAGCCAAGCAGATATTCCCCGGCGTCTCCGGCCCGGAGATGATCAGCCTGCTGCACGCCATCGGCAGCCTGCGCACCAATCGCGGCATCCACGGCGTCATGCCCAACCCCGTGCGCGACCTGATCGACGACATGGCGCTGAATCTCCCCGTGCCCATCACCACCATCGGGCTCGTCATCGACGACGACAGCGATGCCATCAACGGCGCCTTCGTGCAGCCGGACGGCTGGCGCGAGTGCGTGGAGCAAGCGGCCGAACTCAGCGCCGCCGTCAACATCCGCTACGTCCCGCGCCGGGTCCGCCGCGTGGTCGCGGCCCTGCCCCAGCGCAAGGACGGCACTTGGCTCTACCCCGACTTCTGGACCGGCGCCAAGGGTGTGCTCAAAACCGAGGACGCCGTCGCCGACGGCGGCGAACTGGTGGTCTGGGCGCCCAACATCAATTCCATCTCCGACGCCCACGGCGAGCTGATCAGCGCCATCGGCTACCACACTTACGCCTACTTCCTGTCGCGGCCCGAGTCCTGGCAGCGCGCCGGCGCGACCCCGCTGGCCCTCAACGGCAGCGCCCTGGTGAAAGGCGAGGGCCGCATGGATGGCGACCGTGAAGTCCCCCGCATCGACGTGCGCATCGCCACCGCCATCCCGCCCGAGGCCTGCGCCCTCATGAACATCGGCTACGAGGACCCCGACGCCGTCGCCGCCGAAATCGCCGCCACGCCTCCCAACGCAATCACCGACGACCGCCTCATCGTCCGCGACGCCGGCGGCGTCCTCTGGCGCCACCGGGCCGGCTAGACGACGCGGGCTTTCTGGAGAAACAAATGCTGAACGCTCAGGCCTTCTTCTTTGACCTCGACGACACCCTGGTCGACTTCGGCAAGGCCCGCCGCAAGGGCCTCATCGCCCTGGCGGGCCAACTGGCCTCCCGCATCCCCAACCAGTCACCCGACCAGCTACGGGAACTCCAGTCACGCATCGTCGAGGACCGCACGCGGCGCGGAAGCGGCATGCCCCAGGACGGCGACCTGCGAGGCACTCGCATCCAGGTATGGACCGAGGTGCTCGACTTCATCGGCGCCCCCGATCTGGCCGATCCCGGGCAACTGACGGACGACCACGACCTGCTAACCCGTCAGAACCTGGAGCTATACCCCGACGCCGACGCCTCCATCCGCTGGGCGGCCGAACGCTTCCAGGTCACCGGCATCATCACCAACGGCCCCAGCGACGTGCAGTGGGGCGAGGTCTACGCCGTCAGACTGGAAGACCGTGTGGACCGCGTGATCGTCGCCGGCGACATCGACGCCTTCAAGCCCGACCCGCGCATCTTCGAAGCCGCCCTGGCAGGCCTTGGAATCCCGCCCCAGGCCGCAATCTTCATCGGCAACTCCGCCGCCCACGACGCCGCCGGCGCCATCCAGGCCGGCTGGTCCGCCATCTGGCTCAACCGCGACGGCGACACCTATCCCTCGTCGCTGCCGCCGCCCACCGCCACCGTCACCACCCTCGACGAACTGCCAGCCCTCTTCGGCTGACGCGTGAAGCTCTTCCTCAAGGTCGCGCTCTTCACACTGGTCGTGCCGGGCACGGTAGCCGTGCTCGTTCCGCTATTGATCAAGTGGGACCGGCCGGTCGCCGGCGGCGCGACGCTCTGGCTGGGCGTGTGCCTCCTCACCCTTGGAACGCTGCTCTATCTGCGCTGCGTCTGGGACTTCGCGGTGTCCGGCGGCGGCACTCCCGCGCCCATCGACGCCCCCAAGCGCCTGGTCACCAACGGCGTCTACCGCTATTCCCGCAACCCCATCTACGTCGCGGTGCTGATCGCCATCGCCGGCTGGGCCAGCCTCTTTCAGGCCCTGGTGCTGGCGGCCTACGGGATCGTGCTATTCGCCCTCTACTCCCTCGTCGTGCAGCGCCACGAAGAGCCCCACCTGGCCCGCCAATTCGGCGACGAATACGCGGCCTACGCGGCAACCACCGGCCGCTGGCTCCCCCGCCTCCGCCGAAACCACCCCAGCTAACCATGCCATTATATTCTCTATTGCCCAAATGCCAGGTGAAACTGCGCCACCGAGTACGGCTGCAGCAGAGCGACTCGTTGGTTTCGGATCGGATTAGGTGATATCACGAATCGTCTACAGTCAGAATCCGGCTTCTAGCCTCGTTCTATCGGTTCGCGCAAGGGCAAATACGATCTAGACGAGCACATGGGTCATCGCATAAACGAGATGTAGTCTCGCGTCACTCTGACTATAAACCGTTTATTAAAGAACTGTTCCTGTTGGTGCAAATGGAATGCGGCTTCGATCAACTCTCCGAGCTGCTCGACTCGCTGAGCACCCATCGGTTCAGGGCACTTGAAGCCAATAAATCCAAGCCTGCTTAATCCCTGGCCTTCTCTTGGTGCAGGGTCGTCGGATCTCTTTCGAAAGTCCTTGATGTTCCAAGTGACCACGAGCGAATCATAGAGATCTGCGTTGTACGACACAATCCGATCAGGTTCTGCCGGGCACACTTCGCGCGCAAAGTAGAGCCTATGGCCTCTGCTCTCAAAGGCTTCGGCAGTCGCTTCAGGCACGCATTCGTCTATGAACAGCCGCAATCGAGAATACCTCACAACGCAGCTTGCATGGTCACTATCTGGCTAGCGCACTGGCCTCTGACCTGTGGAGATCAATTGCCGCCCGAATGTCAGCCGGTTGCAAGCGCGGGTATTCGCCCAGAATCTGCTCCTCCGAATACCCAGCTTTGTGAAACTCCCAAATGGCTGAGACGGGAATCCTTGTCCCAGCAATAACCGGTCGATTGTTCGCGGTATAGCGATGCTGAGAAATCCGCCCGATTTCCTCACTCTTTCGCTCCCGCATACGTTCGACAGCGGCCAGCATGTCGTCTGTAACCCTCTGCAACTGAATGTCGAACGCTCGTTGGTGCGCGTCGCCAGCTGAGATGAACTCGCCCTTCTCAGACTCGAAAACTACGTCCGCCCCTCGGGTGTAGAACTTGAGAGTTGCCCAAGGGTGTTCGAAGTATTTGTGAAGTTCCTCACTTGCTTTTCGCAGCCATTGCAATGAGACGTTCTGACGAAGCAAGGCAAGCGTCCGGAGCCCCACGACGTCCCTGAACGAATAGATGCGAGTATATGGACCGCGACGAACGGGGCCAGCTTCCGGCCCAAAAAAGCCAGTCTTGTTCCAATAGCGAAGCTGGCTATCCGATAGGCCGGTCAGCTCGCAAACGTGTTGTGCCGAGAACGCACGGATCGGGCCGTCAGGATGGCTCGCAGCTCGCATGTTGATCTAGGCTCCTTGGCGGTCTATTCCCTGGACCCAACGGGGAGCGTGTAGCGCAACGAACTAGGCTCTGTCTCTGCGGTGTGGCGGCGCCGTCGCGATTACGCGCGAGCCGAGCGGCCGCTTCGACAGTGCGAAAGCCGTTGCTCGAACGTATCACGCCAACAGCAGACCGACGAAATGTCAATTGTCAGGTTAAGGGTACGAGCCTTCACCCACAACAGGTTGCTGTGAGCTGGGCCAACCGTTAGCCGGTCCCCGCCGTAGTCTCCTCGATCAGCCAGTCGACGACCGCGTCCAACGCCTCTTGCTCGGAAGCGCCGGTGCGGCGGTGGGATTCGTAGATGGCGAGTTGGCGGTGGGCGCTGGTGCCGCGGGACAGGATGGTGCGGACGTGTTCTACTTCGGCCACGCAGTCAAGCCGCTCGGCGTCCTCGCGGATCAGATCCAGCAACTCCTCCATCAGCACGTCCAGCGGCTTGATGCGGTTCTGGCCGAAGTCCACCAAGCCGTTGTCGATCCCGTAGCGCTGCGCGCGCCACGAGTTCTCAGCCAGCAGCGCCAGCGGATACGTGCGCCAGCTCTGGTTGGCCCGGCGCATCCGCGCCAGCAGGGAAACGGTGCACACGTACAGCGCGGCGATGCAGACCGCGTCGTCCAGGCTGGTGCAAGCGTCGGTGATGCGCATCTCCAGGGTCGGCAGCCGCGCGTGCGGCCGGGCGTCCCACCAGACCTTGGTCGGATCGTCGATCAGGCCGGCGTCCAGCAGGCTCTGGATCATGCGCTGGTACTCGCCGTCGCTCTCGAACCGCTCCGGCAACCCGGTGCGCGGCAACTCGTGCAGGATCGTCAGGCGGTAACTGCGCAGGCCGGTATCTCGGCCCTGCCAGAAGGGCGACGAGGTGCTGAGCGCCAGCAGGTGCGGCAGGAAGTACGTCACCTGGTTCAGCACGTCGATCCGGTCCTGCGGATCCGGGATGCCCACGTGCACGTGCATCCCGCCGATCACCATGCGTTGCGCCAGCGTCTGCATGTCCTCCGTCAGCGCCTTGTAGCGCTCCCGGTCCGTGGGCAACTGCCGCGACCAGAGGGCAAACGGATGGGTGGAGGCCGAGACGATCCGCAACTCATGCGCCGCCAGGGTGTTCGCAAGGGTGCGCCGCAGCATCGCCAGGCGTTCGCGAACCTCGGCAACTGAGCCGCACACGCTGGTGCCGACCTCGATCTGCGAGCGCAGCAGTTCCGGGCTGACGCTGCCGACTTCCGACGGGACGGCCGCTTCGCACTCGTGCAGCAAGGCTCGCGGCGGGTTGGCCACCAAGTCCCGCGTCTCGGGATCGACGATCAGGTACTCCTCTTCGACCCCGATCGTGAAGTCCGGCAAACCGTCAATGAAAGCCGTCACGCGCGCATCCTTCGAAATAGGCCGGGCAATGCTACGCGGCCGCGATTAACTGGTGGGAATCTCGAGTGTTTCAGGTGAAAAATAGGGGCCTCCCCGCCTAGCCGCTCGCATGCCTTCGCGGGTACGCTGCGCGCATGATCAAGATTGGCCTGCGCTTCGTCGACCTCTCGTCCGACCATCTGCAATACGCGGCGCAGATCGGCGTAGACGGCGGCACCCTGCGAACCGACGATTTGCCGGGCGTGGCCGAGACCGGCCAGGTCGACGCCGCTGGATTGCGCGACCTGCTGCAGCGCCTTGATGCCCTGGACCTCGAACTGGCCGGCATGGAATTGCGCCGCGCTCGAATTGCGGGGGTGCTGCGCGGCGATCCCGAGGGCGACGGCGAGATCGACGACCTCTGCGAGACGATCCGCGTCCTCGGCGGCGAAGGCGCCCCACTGGTGACCTGCGGCTTTGCCGTGGCTCATGCCGACGAACACATCCAGGGCTGGCGCGGCTACAAGGACCTGCCGGGCGGACGCGCCGGCACGGAGCTGCGCACCTTCGACGCCGCCTGGGTCGAGGAGTCCGACCTGGTGACCTGGGGCGTCGACACCGGCGACCCGGCCGTGCGCGTGCCGATTGACGAGGTCTGGCGTCGCATGGACGGCTTCATGGAGCGCGTCCTGCCGGCCGCCGAATCGGCCGGCGTACGCCTGGCCTTCCATCCCAACGACCCGCCGCTGCCGCTCTACCGCGGCGTCGAGCAACCGTTCGTCAATCCGGCCGGGCTCCAGAAACTGCTGGAGCGCTACGACAGCCCCAACGTCGGGCTGCTGTTCTGCCTGGGGACCATGCAGGAGACCGGCGAAGACATGCCGGCCGCGCTGCGCTCGTTTGGCGAGCAAGGCAAGCTGTTCACCATCCACTTCCGCAACGTGCGCGGCGTCATCCCGCGCTTCGAGGAAGTCTTCCAGGACGAGGGCGACTACAACGCGGCCGACCAGATGCGCACCTTGCACGAGGTCGGGTTCGACGGCTTCGTGATGCCCGACCATTACCCCGGCCTGCTGGGCGACAACGAAGCCCGCGAACGCGCCCGCGCCTGGTGCGTCGGCTACCTCCGCGCCCTCATCCAGGCCACCACGCCCTAACCCACGGTCTGCTAGCCGAACGGGGCGTCCCTTGTTGGCACTCTAGGCCTGCCTACGGTCCGGGCCCGGCCACGACCATTAGGTAGGCCGCTATTGGTTGACGCCCTGAAGTCGGCCGGCGACCGCAGGCACGGTTCTGTAGCACTTGGGGTCTAACTCTTCCAGCAGTGGCGAGCCGGCGTCGGTGCAGCAGACGATGCACACGGAGCGGCTGGCGCGGGTCATCGCCACATAGAACCTCGCACGCCGACTGTCAGGCGATCCAAATCTCAGGCCAGGATCCAACAGATAGACGGAGGTGAAGTCCAGTCCCTTTGCTGCATTCACCGTCAATACCGAGACCGACGAGCTGTCCGGCGCGCAATCGCGCTCCAATGCCAGCGCCGGGATCCCCGCATCCGCGAGAGCAGCGACCGTCTCGTCGCGGCGCGGATTCGTTGGTGAATTGCTTCCAGTCAGCACGGCGATCTGCCCGGCTGGGCGCCCCCGAGCCACTTCTTCTCGGACCGATGTGACCACGAACTCAAGGCCTTCACTCTCCGTGGTGAACTTGGCCAGCCTCGGCGGCGGACCTTCGCGTCGCGACTCGCTCATATCCTCAATCTCGCGCCGTGACTCTCTACTCTTGGCGTAGAGGGAAGCGGCCAGAGCGTGAATCTGGCGAGTTGAGCGATACGGCCGCAGCAAGTACTTGGCCTGCCGACCGCGAGGACCGAATTCGCTCCTTGCCCAGACGAATCGGCCGGGATACATATCTTGTACGGGGTCTGCCAGAACCAGCAGCCGCCGTTCCTCTCCCGCCACTAGCGCCTTGGCAAGCCTGGCCATCGCCCGCGAGCAGTCCTGGCCCTCATCCACTATCACACCCCGATAGCGTGGTGGGCTTGGGTCGCTCATACGGGCGCTGCGCGCCTGCTCAACCAGATCGTCCCACGTGTATCGCAGGTCGCCGCGCTGGCGGATGCGCCGGTGCAGCGCCCAGATCGCCCGACGTTGACTTAGTTTCAGGGGCCTCAGTCCCTGCCCCACGGGCCGCTTCACTTGCCCGTAGGGCTCAAACTCCTTGAACTGATTGGGGCTAATGACGTGCAAGATTTCGGTAGCAAGTACCTCGTTCGCTTGCCAAGTATCGCTGCGAGAATCTCCGCCCAACAGCGGCTGAAGCGTCCTCTGCATCTCTGCCGGTAAGTGTTTGAGTTCCGCGTCAATTGCCCAACGCAGCCAGCCAGCGTTGTCGTCGACCTCTATGGGTTGCCCGCGCTTCCGCAAGTACCAACCCGCCCACTGGTGAAACGTGCGTACGTCAATCTGCCCGGCCGTCTCTGGGGAGCCGAGCTCCTTAATTGCGCTTTCGACAGTCGCCCTGAGCACTCTGTTGTAGCAGAGGTACAGCACGCGCCCGCCTTCAAGTTCGGGCCGTCCGGCCAGGTGCAGTGCACGCCGAATTGCGATTGAGGTCTTGCCGGTTCCGGCGCCCGCGGTGACAAAGGACAGGCCCTTGCGGTTGCTCATGTCGTAGTAGACAAGCGAGCGCTGATCCTCATCGAGCGCCGCAAAATACTCCTCGAAGCTGGCTGACTGCAGTTCCCTCAGCAGGTCAGGGGCTGGTAGTTGAATCTCCTCGTCGGGTGTCGTGCGTGGTACCGGCGGGGGTGTTCTCCCGATGCTCAAAGGTGCCGCCCCATCGACGTGATCAGGTATCCGGGCGCGGTTGCGCCGCTCCCAGGCAGTGGCGTCGTCGTGATAATCGACCCAAAGCACCACGATTCGGGAATCGTCCCGGGTGAAGATCAGCCGGGGCGCTCCCTGGCCCTGGGTAACACGCGCGTAGCGTGACTCCAGACCGCCGACACCATCGACCCAGGAGAGGTGTCTGTCGTTCATTCCGGGGGTGACGACTCCCCGGCAGAGGTTCTGGATTAAGGAGAGCGTCTGCTTCTCCAGGCGACCGTCGCCAAGCCGCCCAAGAGCCCTGTTAAACCCCTGTCCCGCATAGGCCTGCAAGTCGCTCGTCTGACTTGAACTCGAAGCCGCCTCTGCCATTCTCCCGGTCCGCCCTTGTGGGATCGCCTGAGTCCCGAAGTGACCCCATCGAAGTCTATCGAAGGTCGCTCAGGTCCGAGGACCGGCGGATCTGCGGCCGGAAGACACGTAGGCTCGGCCTATTGCACGAGTTGCTGATGAGTGGGATAAACGGCGACACACAACCGGGAGCAACGCATGAGTGATCCGGTGAGGGTTGGGTTTGTTGGGGCGGGGAGCGTGGCGAACCAGGTGCATTACCCGTCGCTGGACGAGATCGACGCGGCGGAGCTGCGGGCGATTTCGGAGCTGGACGAGGACAAGCTGACCGCCACCGCGGACCAGTACGACGTGCCCGGTCGCTACAGCGACTACCGCCGGATGCTGGAGCGCGAGGACCTGGACGCCGTTTACGTGGTGATGCCGCCGCACCTGCTGCACGACATCGTGATCGACTGCCTGCAGGCCGGGAAGCACGTCTTCATCGAGAAGCCGCCCGGCGTCTCGACCTACGAGACGGAAGCCTTCGCCTGGTACGCCGAGCAGCACGGCTGCCTGACCATGACCGGCTTCAACCGCCGCTTTATTCCCCTGCTGCGCCACTGCAAGGCGGTGGTGGAAGCCGCCGGGCCGATTCACATGGTGGCCGCGCGCTTTCACAAGTTTGACCCGCGGCCCGAGGAGTTTGGCTTCTATCGCGGCTCGGTCAGTCACCTGACCTCCGACATCATTCACACCGTCGACTCGCTGCGCTTCCTCGCCGGAGGCGACGTCGTGGAGGTTCAAGCCCACACACGCGCCCTTGGCCGCCCCTACATGAACGTGCACGCCGCGCTGATCGAGTTCTCCACCGGCTGCTCAGGCGTGCTGCTGGCCAGCCGCCGCGCCGGCGCCCGCCGCCACACCTTTGAGATCCACGGCGGCGACGTCTCCGCCTACTGGGAGGACGGCGAGGAGGGCATGATCTATCGCGCCGACGCAAGGACTCCCGAGTTCGTGCGGGGAGCGGATCTGGTCGGCACCGACGCCCCCCATCACCGCTCCGGTTTCCTGGCGGAGAGCCGCCATTTCATGGAGAGCATCCAGGCCGGCGCCCAACCCCTCACCAACTTCGCGGAAGCCGCCAAGACCATGCGCCTCGTCGACCAGATCGCGGCGGAGGTGCGCTAGCCGCGGCGACTCTGTCGGGGGACGGCACCGCGCAATCAGCGGTCAGTGGACCGACGACGGCGCAGTCTCGCGACGGTAGTCAGCCCCCGGTCGCGGGACCGGTCAGCTTGTCGACCGCGATCAGGACACCGGTGGCGACGCTGACCAGGAACAGCGTCCACATCATCAGCCGGATCTGGACCGTGCTAATCGCCGACGTCAACCTGATCTCAAGGTCCTTCAGGTCGGCCTTCGATGCGTAGTGGGCAAGGCTTCGGTCCAACTCCTCACGCAGCTCGGCGCGCGTCAGGGTTTCAACAGGCGCTTCGGCGGTCATGCGGTTCCCCGATCAGAGAGCTTGCGTGGATGACCGCCCGTCTCGACTCAAGCCTGCGACAACTTGGGCACGGGACATCCATTCCGCGGAGCCCGCCATCTGTTCTACCCACCGGGCCCGGGGTTGTCAATTGCGCGTCAAGCCCGCACCGATCAGCCGGATGGCGCTTCCGTTCGTCGCTTGTGCGCTTGCCGTCAACGTCGCCCTGGTCAGCAGCGACGCCACGATCCACGGTGCCGGCGGCCCCGGTCCCGAGCCGAGCCCCGCCCGCCTGGGCGGTCCGCGCGCTTCACGTCCCGCTGCTCGCCGTACGCAGCCTCAGCCCTGCTGCAGGTACTCCAGGGCCTTGACGTAGCTGCGGCGTTGCAGGAAGTGGCGTAACTGGGCCGGGCTGTCGGGGCCGAGCGCTTGAGTCAGCCCGTCCACCTGGCGCAGCGCGGCCTGGAGTTCGGCGGCGGGAGCCGGCGGCGGGCCAATGGCCCGCAGCAGGGTCTCCAGCGCCTGCGTCAGCTCGCTTCGGTCGTCGCTCACCGGTAATCAGCCCGCCAGGGTGGCCTCGACGGAGATGTCGACGTTGCCGCGGATGGCGTTGGAGATCGGGCACCCGGCCTCGCCCTGCGCGGCCAGGTCGGCGAACCCCGCCTGGTCCAGCCCCGGGACGACGCCTTCCACGCTGAGCGAGCTGCTGCCCACCTTGAACCCGCCCGCCGGCAAGGGCTCGAACGTGACCGACGCCGACACGCGCAGTTCCTCCGGTGGATGCCCGGCCTCGGCGAGCGTGTGCGAGAACGCCATGGCGTAGCAGCTGGCGTGTGAGGCAGCCAGCAATTCCTCCGGGCTGGTCTTGCCGCCCGGCGCCTCGGTGCGGGCGGGCCAGCTGACCGGCTGCGCCGTGAGGGCGCCGCTTCCCGCGTCGAACGTCCCCGTTCCTTGAAGCAAGTCTCCGCGCCAGATGACGTCGGCCCGTCGGACGATGTCGGCCATGTCCAGTCCTTTCCGTCAGGTGATCCGGTTGCTCGTGCCGCGGATTGTCGCCTCTTCCGGCATTGCGTGCCACACGCCGCTGCGCCGCAGCGGTTGCGGGTCACGCGTCCGGTACAGGTTTGGCGGCTCAATCAGCGGTGCTGGTTTGGAGGCCGATGGCTCGCTCGCTATAGTGCCTGTCCCCTGTTATGGGCTTTGCCAACGCCGTCCGACAACTCCGCGAGCAGCGTCGCCTGACCAAGGCGGCGCTCGCTGCGCGTTGTGGGCTGGCGCCTTCCTATCTCTCTCGGCTGGAGAGTGGCGACTACAAGAGTCCAACCGTGGCCACTCTGGTAACGCTGGCCCGGGGCCTGGAGGTGGACCCGCGGGAACTGCTGGCGCTGGCCGGCTACGTTCCCGACGACATGGCCAACACGCGCCGGCGCTTTGCGGAAGAGACGATAGCCAGCGTGGCGGAATCGGCCATCCGCTCGATTTCGCGCACGGTCAGCACCACGCTCAATCCCGACCACGACGACAGCGATGACGAGCAGCTCCACGTGGACCGAGGGCTCCTGGCGGAGCGGCTGCGCACGCGTCGTCGTTCCGACCGCCTGACGACTCGGCAAGTCGCGCGAAAGGCCGGCGTGCGCGTGAGCGTGATCACCGACCTCGAGGCGGGCCGAGAGCCGTCCGCCGCGATCGACCTTGCGCAGTTGGTCGCCCGAGGGTATTCGCTGACCACGTCCGAGGTTGATGACCTGCTGTTTGAGGTTGGCTTGAGCCAGTTCCTGGCCGAGGACATTGTCCTGTCGACCGAGTCGCGCCGCATGACGCTGGAATTCGCTCGCCTGGCGCGGATCCGCGACCGTCACAGCCGCCAGGGCACGGGTCTGGGCGACTAGCGCGTCGGTCCCGGGCATGCCCGGTTCGCCGGGGTGTCCGCCTGCCGGACTTACGAAGGCCGGGTGTGGCCGCCCGTTAGCTGCCCACCACGACGCCGACGGCTATTGAGGTCGCGTTGTCCGAGGCCAGGCCGTCGGCCGTTGAAAATGCCGTCCAGGTTGATCCGTCAAAGCGGCCCACGCCATCGTCGGTGGCAATCCAGATGTTCCCAAGGCTGTCTTCCGCCAGACCACGGACATTGTTGGACGGCAAGCCCGCATTTAGGACGTTATCCGTTGAGAACGCCCCGTCCCGGAGCCGACTCACGCCGCCGCTGGTCGCCACCCAGACCGTTCCATCGCTGGCAACCAGGATGTCGCGGATGTTGCCGCTGCCAAGCCCCTGGCCGACTCCGAAGTGCTCCCACTGCAACGGGTTGAGAGTCCGCGACAGGCCGGCGTTGGCGGTGCCGAACCACAAGCCGCCGTCCGCACCCACCGCGACCGCCGTGACGTTGTTGCTGGCGATTCCCGAACTGTCGATGTCGTAGATGTACCAATTCTCTGCGGCCGCGTCGTAGAGCACAGCGCCACGGTCGGTTGCAAACATCAGGCCATGCGCGGTTCCCGGGATCATGTGGACCCGGTTCACGTCTGAGGTTGGCAGATTGGAATTGTCGGACCGGAGCCTGTCCCAACTGCCGCCGTCGAACCAGCTGACGCCCTGCCGCGGGTGGACCATCCAGATGACGTCCGAGGCCTGACCGCCGGCCAGAGACGCGACGTCGTCGGAACCGATCTGGTTGCTTGTGGTCGAGCGGTCGAAGACCGCGCCGTCCCCGTTGCGGTTCATTCGGACGAGACCGGCGTTCGTACCGGCCCAAATCCGGCCGTTCCGATCCACGAGCACGGACTGCACCCGGTTGGTGCCGAGCGCGGAGCCGTCCCTGTTGAGCTGTTGCCACGATGCACCGTCGTAGAGAAGCACGCCGCCGTCGCTCGTACCGACCACGACGAGTTCGCCCGCGGATTGCGGCGGCGCCGGTGAGGCCGTGGTCCCAGGGCTGACGCTCGGGGTGGCCGCTGGCGTGGGCGAGGCGCCAGGCGCTGGGGTTGCCAGGGGCGTGGTGAATTCGATGATCGACGGCGTATAGGCCTGCCCCGTCGCCAATGGCACGGCGGCGCTAAAGGCGTCGAATGCCTGCCAGGAATCCGCCGGGTACTTCTGGTTCCGCAGATCGTCGCCCAGCAGCCGGAGCTTGACCGGGGCTTGCGGGTCCTGCGGATGGTGCTCCATGACCGCCGCCTGGAAGTACTGCCGAACGAATCCGCGGGTGGCCGCCGCGATGTGCACGGTGCCCGCCGCGTTGGTGTCGAGCCTGGCTTCGGTCTTCGGGAAGCCGAAGGCCTGTACGCCGCCAAAGTCGTTGAAGAAGTCAAGGAAGCCGGTGTAAACGCCTCCAACCGAGAAGTTGGAGACCTTGTGGTTCCAAGGCCCGAGCTGCTCACCGGTGTTGTTGTTGACGGTTCCCGGTTCCACGCCCAGGTCGGGGCTGCCTCCCTGGCCGCCGCCGAAGTAGTCCCAGGTGAGCCGGCGCTCAAGCACATAGATGCCGCCAAGGTCGGGGCGTCGGTGGAAGTCAACGACGCCGCGTTGGAAGTACTGGGTGAGCGTGCCGGGCTCCTCGACGTGGACTTCGGACGTCGGGAAGCCCCAGCGCTGAAGCCCGCCGGTGCGGTCGAAGAACTCCTGGAAGTCGGCCGTGAGCGTCTCGGTGCCCACCGTCACGCTCAGCCGCGGGACGTTGTGCTGAAGCGCCGAGTTACCGGGCGCGCTGAGGAAGGTGCTGTCGAGGACCGTAATCGGCCCGAAGCCGGAGGTGACCTGCGCGGTGAGGGCTGCGGGGCCAAGGGTCAGGGCCACCAGCAGCGTGATGGCCGCTATTCCGAGCGTGACGCGTACGCGGGTCAGGTCCGCGAACCTTCCTTCGTCGCTTGGGACGGTGACGCCTCTGCCGTACCGGACCTACGGTACGCCGCGCCCGCGCCGCCTCAACCAATCCGGATTATATGTATTGCCTCGCGCCGCGCCAGCCCCGCTAGCCCAGCGCCAGCCCAACAGCGACCACGACCAGCGTCAGCCCGATGCCCAAGCCCAGGCTGATGGTCAGGTCCCGGCGCAGATGCGGCAGTGTCGGCAGGCGCACGGCGGTACGCGCCGACGAGGTGTGCGGGAGCGTCGTCTCCGGCGCCGCCGGCGTCTGGCCCTCGGTTGGGACCGCAGGCCTGGACCGACGGGCCACGCGGCGGATCGGGGCGCGGCGTCGACGCCGGGTCGACCGCCGACGGTTAGCCATTCATTCCTCCCAGCCGGTCCTTGTCGCCGTGCCGTGGCGCGGTCGCGCGGATGCCAGCTTTATCGTGCGTGTCCTTGCTGCGCCGTCGTCGAATCTCCCAGCGCACCAGCAGCCCCGCCATGATGCCGGTTGCGAAGCCCGCCAAGTGAGCTTGCCACGCAATGTTCGAGTCAAGAAAGGACGGCGGCTGGGTCAGCACACCGATGAGCTGCACCGATAGCCAGAGACCGCCGGCCAGCAAGCCGGCCCATCCGCCGACCGTTACGACGCCGATCAACCCGGCCACGCCAGCGCTGGCGCCAATGGTGGGGATGAGGGATGCGCTGTTCATCAACGCGTGGAAGATTCCGCCAACCGCGACGGCCGCCGCCCAGACGATGCCAAAGCGCCACGAGCCAATCGCCCGCTCGACCATCGTGCCGAGCACGGCGATGAATGCCAGGTTAACCGCGAGGTGACCCAGGTCGCCGTGCAGAAACGACGACGTGAAGAGCGTCAACGCGTAAGGGGTTGGCGAACCGTGGATCGCGTAGCCCCGGCTATCAAGGAGTACGGCGGGCAGCAGGCCGAAGCGCCAGGCCCATTCTTGCCCGGCCGGTCCCTGCGCGACCTGGAGTCCGTAGATCGCCAGGTTGGCCAGCAGCAATGCGCCGGCGACAGGGCTCGGTAGCCCGAGGCTACGGCGCCAGCGCAGCACTCGACCTACTCACTCCGGCAGCAGAATCCCGAGGAGGGCGTCCAGGTCCTCCGGATCGCGATATTCGATCTGGATGCGCCCGCGCTTTCGGCTGCCCACGAAGCGGACGCGCGTGCCCAGCCGCCACTGCAGGCGCTCGGCGACGTGCTCCAACTCCACGTCGGGCGGCCGCGGCGCCTTCAGCTGGCGGCGGGCCTCCCGCTCCGCCTGGCGCAGGTTGAGACGGCCGGTCAGCATTCGCAGAAACAGCCGGCGCCGGGTCTCGTGATCGGTAATTCCGACCAGCGTGCGCCCATGGCTTTCCGAGATCCGCCCCTCGGCCAGGGCCTGACGCATGTCGCTGTCCAGCTTCTGCAGGCGCAGCGTGTTGGTCACCGAGGAGCGGCTCGTACCCACCACCGCCGCCACCTGGGCCTGGGTCATGCCGTAGTCATCGATCAGCGCCTGATAGGCGTGCGCCTTCTCCAGCGGGCCCAGGTCCCTGCGCTGGAGATTCTCGACCAGCGCCAACTCCACCCGTCGCCGCGCATCGGCCGCGATGACGGTCACCGGAACCACTGTCAGGCCCGCGTTACGCGCTGCCCGCCAGCGGCGTTCGCCGGCTACCAGCAGAAACCGTCCGGGCCGATCCGGTGTGGGGGTTACCAGCAATGGCTGCAGTACACCGTGCCGGCCGATTGAGTCGGCCAGGCTTTCCTCATCCTCGGAGACGAACCTGCGACGTGGCTGCTGCGGGTTGGGTTCAATGCGATCCAGGGGGAGGGTGCGCCAATCGCCGGTCACCGACTCCCCAAGCTCGTCCGGCTGCTTGCGCGAGCCTTTCCCCAATTGCCTCACCGTGACTGCTCAGTGCCCGGATGTATACGGACAGCTTACATGGTTACCGCGGTCTCGTCCATCGTGTGTGCAAGAAGCATCGAATGCGTCTTGGGAATCTGGTTAATGATTAAGACTGGTAGAAGTCCCAGTCGGACCGTGAGTCGTGGGGAAAACACGCTGCGGTTGACGGTGGCACTCGGAGTGGCGTGATTCGTAAGGCCCGGGCTGCGAGCCTGAACGGTCTGTGGATGGCAGACGTACGAGTGCGATCGGTGTCACCAACCGCGGGCCGGTAGGGCCGGATCGGCCGCAGCGGACAGCACCTATCCACAACGGCTGTGGGTTATCCACACAATCGGACCGGTTATCCACAAACCGGTCGTCGGAGGCTAGTCGGCCAGGTGGACCCGGATGGCTTCGATATCCGCCTTCAGCTGATCCTCAAGCTTTAGCCGGCGCTCGATTTTGTTGCAGCCGTGCAACACCGTGGTGTGGTCGCGTCCTCCCAGCACCCGCCCGATTTCTGGAAAGGTTTCCCGACCGTCGTTGCGCATCAGGTACATGGCGACCTGGCGCACGCCTGCCGTTCGCGCGTCGCGACGCTTCCCGAGCAGATCGTCTTGCGCCACGTCGTAGTGCCGCGACGTGGCGGCCAGGATGGCGGCAGTGGCGGGCGGGCGACTGGCGGCTGCGCGGCCGAGGCCGGACAGCGCCTGTTCAGCGGCGGCGGGCTGCAACTCCAGGCCGTGCAGCTCGGCGTAGATCAGAGTGCGGGTCAACGCGCCTTCCAGTTCCCGAACGTTGCGCGTAATGCGGTCAGCCAGGAAATCCACGACATCCTCGGAGACACTGGCGCCGGACGCGGCGGCGTGCTGGTGCAGGATCATGCGCCGCAGGTCCAGGTCGGGCGCCTGGATGTCGGCCACCAGCCCAACCTCAAAGCGGCTGCGCAGGCGGGCTTCAAGGCGGGCGATTTCACGCGGCGGGCGATCACTGGTCAGCACGATCTGACCGCCGGCCTCGTAAATCGCGTTGAAGGTATGGAACATTTCCTCCTGCGAGGCTTCGGTTCGAGAGAGGAACTCGACGTCGTCCACCATCAACAGATCGACGGTGCGATAGCGCTCGCGGAAGCGGCGACGCCGGTCACCGCGGCTCTCGGTGCGGATCGCATGTAACAGATCGTTGACGAAGGTCTCGCAGGGCACGTACCGCATGCGAGTCTCGGGGCGCCGCGCCAGGACGGCACGGCCGATGGCATGCAGCAGGTGCGTCTTGCCCAGGCCCACCCCGCTATAGAGAAAGAGCGGGTTATACACGTCGCCCGGTCGTTCGCTGACTCGAAGCGCGGCGGCGTGGGCCAGGCGGTTCGAGGAGCCGACCACGAAGCGCTCAAAGGTGTAGCGGGGATTGAGGCGTACGCCGGGAGCGGCGCTGGCGGCCGTCGTCGCCGCCGGGGTCGGGACTGGCGCCGGGGCCGGATCCGCGAGCCAGGCCGGCGGGCCGGCGGGCTGCTCGGCCTGCACGACAAAGGTAACGTGGACATCACCGCCGTGCGCCTTTGAGACCGCGCGTGCGACCATCTCACGGTAGCGCCGGGTTACGATTTCCTTGGCGAATACGGTCGGGACCGCTACGACAATCTCGCGCCCGCCAGCGCGGACGAACTTCGCATCTCGAAACCATGCCGCAAAATCCGCTTTCGGAACCTCGACTTGCAGCGCGCCGAGAGCCGCCTCCCACGTGCGTTGGCTCAGCATCCTATCCCCGGTAGCCGCACCGCGCCTTTGGTGCGGGAGAAGAAGACTAGCAAAAGGCCGCATCCGGAGTGATCGGTAGCAAACCTGTAAGCCCGCGACCAATCGGGATGCTTGAGTTGACTTTAGTGAAGTTCATCGCCTGAAGCGAGGCTCGCGGGCGCGTCACCCCGGATTGTCCAGCCGGGCTACTTCAAGACCTGACACCACGGCGAGGAGCGGCAGCGTTACGCGCGACAAGGGAACGGAGGCTGCAATGAGTTTAAGTTAACCAACTGTAGAGTCAGGGTGCTCGTCATCGGCATGGACGCGGTGGTCCTGAACCTGAGGCGGCAACACCATTGACAATTTGGAGTTACCAGAGTGCATAGGCCAGCGCCCGAATCGGCGTGGTCGCGGGCGTACAATCGGGAGACAGGCGTTACACGCGCGCGCGGTTCGCGCAGAGGATATGGAAGGCAATGCGGTTTATCAGCGGTGCACTGGCGGTGGTCGGCCTGCTCGTGGTGCTGATCATCATGCTGGCAGTGGGCGTGTTTGCCTACGACGAAGCCAGGCGCCGATTGGTCGGCGACGAATTCGCGCCAGATCGGCCTGAGGAAGACTCCCGGAACTGAGTCCCGGCGCGCACGGGCCGGGGATGCGCCAATGACCGGGCGCGCCGCACTATTACCGGCCAGGCTTGCCGGTAGCAGCGACCGCGGCGCCGGGCGGCAGGCACACGGTCCTTGGCTGCCTCGGCTGGTGGCGATGCTGGTCTGCTCCTGGGTGTGAGCGCGAGTCCGGCCCGCGCGCTGGACTGCGGATCAGCCGCCGGCATCCCGCTGGACGACGGCTGTCTCTTTACGATCACGGGCTCCGACACGCCGGAGCCGGCAGACGGATTCGCCGTGACCAACGCCGACGGCGTGCCCCTCTGGGACTTCGTCCGGGGCAAGGATCCGCAGGCGATCGGCTATCCCACCAGCCAGCGCTGGACGGACGGACCGTTCACCCTGCAGGCGTTCCAGAAAGTGATTCTGCAGTGGGATCCGCCGCGCGGGCGGATGAACTACTACAACACGCTGGACGCGCCGGCGACCCGCTATCCGTATGTCGCGCTGCCCAACGTACCGGGCCACGACGTGCTGGCCGAGGACACCGGAGCTGCATTTGCCCAAGTGATCCGGAATCACCTGGCAATCCTGGAGCAGAACGACCGGATCAAGGCGCGGTTCCTGGCGGAGCCGGACTGGCTGAACCTGTACGGGCTGCCAATCCGGTACGAGGAGCGGGCGGTCAACGGGAATCCGCTGGGCCTGCAGGCGCTACGCACGCAGCGGACGGTGTTCGAAGTGTGGAACGTGCCGGCGCCGGGAACGACACCTGGCCGCGTGCAACTGCAGAACGTGCCGGACAAGGTCAAACGGCTAAGCAACGTGATCATCCCGGACGCTGCCAAGACGCCGGCAGCGCTGCCCGAGCCGGCGCTCCCGCCCGAGATCAGGTCCCTGCCCTGGGCCGCTGACGGCGTGACGGATTCCGAGCAGCGACTCGTCACTAACCTCCAGCGGATCGCAGGGGCGTCGCAGGCGATCTATGGGCGCCTGCTGAGCGGGCCGGCCGCGAGCTGGTTGGAAGGCCAGCCATCCGAGCGAACGCTCGGGGCAACCGAACTGCTCGTGACCATTGCCGAGCACCCCTGGTCGGCAGCCGTGCGGCAGCAACTCTTGGACCACACCCTGCTCCGACTGGTCCTGAACGAAGGCGAAGATGACTGGCCACGGTCGTTCCGACGGATCCTCGAGAAGCCCTGGACGAGGGACGGCGTGTCGTGGGAGGAACTCAAACTGATCGACGAGTTCGCCTATATGCTTCGAAGAATGCCGACCAACCCGTGGTCCGGGTCGTATTTCGGAAAAAGCCAGGAGATGGACGTACTGTTGGGGCAAATGCTCGACATGCCGTTTCTGCAGACGATTGAAGGATACGAGGTGTCGATCATAGGCAGACTGAGCGGAACCGGACAGGGCATGGATTACCTGCAGAAGGCTGTAACCGGCTGGATACCCAGGGGTGGCATTACGGACGATCAAGTATTGGCATACCTGTATCCGCTGTTTCCGCGAAATACGATTGATCCAGACGACTTCAGAGAGCATCCCGAGCGGCTCGGTGAGCTTCTCGATTTAAACCGGCTGGGTATCACCATCGAAAGACGCACCGTCAGCCTGCCGCATACCGGGAATATGCTCTTGAGCGCACTTCGAATGGGCGCGACGTCACCGTCCACAATGGATGTCCTGGAGCAGGAGACGCGCAGGATCGAGGCGCTCATGGGAGAACCGCTGAAAAAGAGATATACCATTCTGCTTCTCTGGGAGCAGCCACCAGACACGGTGCTGTTACCGTCAGCGTATAACGCCGGATATTTTATGCAGTTTGACGCTGAGCATTTCTCGCGCGCGAGTGTATCGACTGTCATGAAATCCAACCTTGCTTACTTGTTGTCGGACTACTATTGGACAGGAGCAGACCCTTGGATAAGCAGGGGAGCCGCCATGTTCCTGGTGATGCGAGGGGGACATGCCAGTCGCGAACAACTGTACGACGTACACTCGAGGCGTGAGACTGAACGGATCGTTGATCTCCTGGATGATATGCGTGACTTTGGTGTGTGTTATCAGTCGCTCGGGGCCTCTCTGTTCTTGGAGCTATACGACGCACTGGGCGACAGGGCGTTTAAGGATGGATTTGCGCGCTTGGAGAGAGCGGTGGACGCGGACGGCTTTTATTGTCTTTGCGGACTTGAACGTAAGGAGTCAGTGGTTCACGTAAGGGAGTCGTTCACGACCGGGGCCACGGAGGAAGTCAGGGGCGTGGTGGAGGGAATCATCACGCGGAGGTATTACGGGCAGTAGCCTGGCCGCCGACAGAGATCAGCAGTCGTGGGCGGGGTCCAGGGCTAGTGCGTCAGCCAGCCCAGCAGCTGGAGGCCGGCCACGCCGGCCCAGGCGAAGGCGAGGTTCTTGATGACCAGCCCGGGCCACGACGCGAGAACGAAGCGCAGCAGCCCAATGCGGGTGGCACCGGCGATCATGCCCGCCACGTCAAAGAAGGGGTTGGGAATCGCGGCCATGACGAACAGGGTCAGGACGCCGTAGCGGGCCATCCAGCCGCTGAGGCGGGCGTAGCCTTTCACGTGGCTCAGGGCGCCCTTGCCGGACCAGCCCACGTAATAGCCGCCAAGTTCGCCGACCATCTGGCCGGTGGCGCCGACCAGGCCGACCGCCCAAATGTTGTCGAGGGCCGCGGCAAAGGCGCCCACGCTAACGGCGGCCGGCGCGGGCAGGATCAAGGTGGCGGCGCCCACGGCGGTGAGCACGAAGACGGCCGCATACCCGGCGCCCGCCAGCCGGTCTCGCAAAACCTCGCCATACACCACCGCGAGGATCGCGATGGCGAAGACGCCAAGCAGGGCCACGATCTGCGCCGCAAGCCGCCACCGCGAGCGGCGAGTCGACGGCGCGGCCTCTTGACTCGCGGCCATTACGCAGCCTGCCGGATCTGAGTTGTCATGGGGGAAGCAGCGAGCGCAGGTCCGCGCAGCGCGTAGCCTTGCGTGGATACGACGTCAAGGACGGCGAGCCCGTGACGGATCAAGGGTATGCCCAAGCGTAGACGGCTGATCGCAAAGCCGCGCCAGCGTAGCAACCGCCTCTGGCTGTGGCTGGGGCTGGCGGCCGGCGCGCTGGTCGGCCTTGGCGCGGCGCTGGTTGCCGTTGTGGTCACCACCGGCGTCGGCATAGCCATAGCCGTCAGCGTGGCCTCCACGTTCCTGACGGAATTACCCCCGGTTGACGAGATCGCCACCGTCGGCGGCCAACTCTTTCAGACCACCACCATTCATGATCGTCGCGGCCGGCCGCTCGGCGAACTGTTGGGCGAGGGCCGCCGCCGCGTCGTGCCCCCGGAGGACATCCCCCAGGTCGTCAAGACCGCGGTGGTCGCCGCCGAAGACGCCACCTTCTACGAGAATCCCGGGGTGGAGGTCCGGGCAATCGCGCGCGCGCTCTGGAACAACTGGCGTGGCGGCGAGGTGGTGTCCGGCGCCAGCACCATCACGCAGCAGCTGGTCAAGAACGTGCTGCTGACGCCGGAGGAGACGTACGAGCGCAAGATTCGCGAAGCGGTGCTGGCCTGGCAGATCAGCCAGCGGTTTTCCAAGGACGAGATCCTGGGGCTGTATCTCAACCAGAATCACTACGGCGGCCTCACCTACGGGATCGCCGCCGCGGCCGAAACCTACTTCGACAAGGACCTGGCCGACGTGACGCTGGCCGAGGCGGCCATGCTGGTGGGCCTGCTGCCCGCGCCGTCGCTGCACAACCCGCACGTCGATCCGCAGGCAGCCAGGCGCGAGCAACTGCGCGTGCTGGCGGCCATAGGGCGGCACGGCCTGGCGCCGGCCGGCGCGGTGGCGGCGGCTCGCGACGAAGACGTGCAGATTGCGCCGCCGCGCGAGACGACCTCGCCGGCCCCGCACTTCCTGGATTACGTGGTACGCGACCTGCAGGAGCGCTACGGCCCCGAGATCAGTCGCCAGGGCTGGGAGATCACGACCACGCTCGACCTGGACCTGCAGGCTGCGGCCGACACGGCGGTCCGGGAGCACGTGGCCACCCTGGCCGACCGCGAGGTCACGAACGGGGCGCTGGTCGCCATCCGTCCGGCCACCGGGGAAATCCTGGCCATGGTCGGCAGCCTGAACTTCAACGACGAAGCCATTGACGGGCAGGTGAACGTCACGACGTCGCTCCGACAGCCGGGCTCGGCGTTCAAGCTGTTTACCTACGCCAGCGCCCTGGAACACGGCTACAACCCCGCCACCATGCTGCTGGACATCCCTACCACGGTGCCGATCGCCGGACAGGAGCCGTACCGGCCGCGCAACTACGACCGCAAGTTTCGCGGCCCCGTGAGCCTGCGTACGGCGCTTGGCAGTTCGCTGAACATCCCGGCCGTGCGCACGCAGCTGTTCGCGGGGCTCGACGCCACGCTGGACGTGGCGGATCGGCTTGGCATCACCTCGCTGACCGATCGCTCGCGCATCGGCCCGGCGCTGGCCCTGGGGTCCAACGAGGTGCAGCTGCTCGAGCTGACCGGGGCCTACGCCACCGTGGCCAATGAGGGTCGGCGGGTGACGCCGTCGGCCGTCCTCTGCATTCGCGACGCGCGGGGGCTGGTCGTGGAGCAGCTTGGCGACGGGTGCTCGCTTGCCGACGACACGTCGCCGCTGGCGCTGGGACGGGTCGCGTCCACGGAGCGCGTGCTGAACCCGGAGATCGCCTACCTGATGACGTCGATCCTGGCGGATCGGGCCGCCCGCGAACCCGGCTTCGGGCAGGTTCGCGAACTGTTGGATCTCACCGACCGCGCGGCCGCCGTCAAGACGGGGACCACCGAAAACACGCGCGACGCCCTGACCGTCGGCTTCACCCCGCAACTGGCGACCGGGGTGTGGGTCGGGAATGCCGACGGCACGCCCATGGACGACGTGACCGGCGCCCGCGGCGCCGGGCCGATCTGGCAGCGCTTCATGGACCATGCGCACGCGGGTCTGGACATCGTCGACTGGACGCGGCCGCCAACGGTGATCGAGCAGGAGGTCGACATCGTGTCGGGCCTGCTGCCGTCGCCATTCACGCCGGAGACGCGCATGGAGGAGTTCGCGTCCGGCACCGTGCCAACCCAGCGCGACGTGGTGCACCAGCCCTTCCGCGTTCACGTGCCCACCGGGCTGCTGGCGACGCCGGACTCGCCGCTCGATGAAGTGGAGGAACAGGTGTTCATCGTCCTTCCGACCGAGGCGGAGGCCTGGCAGCGCGGGGTGGACGACGACTCGCCGTATCGACTGCCGCCCGACGCTTTCGCGGGCGGGAGCGTGTCGGCCGTGGCAACGGCCGCGGGCCTCGATGCGCAGATCACGGCGCCGGCCGAAGGCCAGGCGGTTCGCACCATCATGGAGATCTTTGGCACGGCCACGCTGGGGGGGTTCGTAGCATCCGAACTCCACTACGGCGTAGGTCCGGCGCCCGGCGCCTGGACCCGGATTGGCTCGCCGTTGGACGTGCCGCGGGTGGATGAACAGCTCGGGGCGGTCGACACCATTCAACTGCCGGACGGCGCCTACACCTTGCGGCTGACTGTTCGGGCGGCCGATGGGAGCGCGGAGATTGCATTTCGGCGATTCCTCGTGGACAACACGCCGCCGGTGGTTGAGGTCGTGGGCGTGGGCGCCGATGCCAACGTGGCCGCCGGCAGCGTGCCCCTGGGCGCCAATGTCGAGGATGCCGGCGGCGTGGCCAGCGTGGAGTTCCGGGTCGACGGGGCGTTTGTCGGGACGGCCCGCTTCGCGCCCTACCAGGTCACCTGGCCGAGCGAACCGGGCGAGCACGAGGTGGTGGCGATCGCCACCGACCGGGCCGGAAACACCGCGTCGTCAGCGCCGGTGACGTTTCGGGCGGGTTGACGACCGGCCGGGCCTGAGTGCGCATCTCCGCCGTCGCGCTCGGGTCCGCGGCGACGAATGACGGTTCGGCCTGGCGCCGCCACCAACGTGCGCGTAATTCAGCCGGCGAGCCAGGCGGCCCCGGGTCACGCCGGGGGTCGGGTTCACAGGCTTCTGGCAGGCCCGACGACCGTCGGCGCCGGCCGCGCGCTGTCTCGGGTCGCCCGCAGCGGGCGCGGCTCCGGGATGCCCAGGTCGCGGATGACCGTCTGCGCGGCGTTGTGGCCGGGCACGCCGCTCACGCCTCCGCCCGGGTGACAGCCGGACCCGCAGAGGTACAGCCCGTCGAGCGGCGTGCGGTAGGCCGCGCACGCGGGCAGCGGCCGGGCGGCCAGCATCTGATCGATGGTCATGTCCACGTGGTGCATGTTGCCCCGCGTCATCCCGGCCCGAGCCTCGATCTCCGGCGGTCCGTGCAGGTAGGCCTGGCTCACGATGTCCGGGAAATTGGGGGCGTAGCGCGCGACCTGGGCGATCAGCGCGTCGGTCGTCGCATCCCGCCGGGATTCCCAGTCCGCGGGCGCCAGCCCCACGGGAGCGTATTCCGCCCAAATCGAGATGGTGTGATGGCCCGGAGGCGCGACGGAGTCGTCGTAAACCGACGGGCAGACAAGCCCAAGCACGGGGGAATCGGGCATCCGGCCGGCGCGCGCCTGGCCCCAGGCCCGGTCGATGTCGTCCAGCGACTCGCAGATGCGCACGTTGGCGCCATGCTGCGGACCGTCTCCCGGCAGAGCCCGCCAATCCGGCAGGCCGGTGGTGGCGCAGTGCAGCTTCAGGTAGCCGGCGTTCATGCGCAGACGACGGATCGCTCGCCGGAAGGCGGCCGGCAAGTGCTCCGCCGCCACCAGCCGAGTGAACGTGAGGTGCGGGTCCGCGCTTGAGAGCACGGCCCGCGCGCTGATGACGGTCCCGTCGGCCAGCGCAACGCCTCGGGCCCGGCCGGCGTCCACCTGAATGCCCGCCACCGGCGTATCGACGCGAACCTCGGCCCCGGCGCTCTCGGCCGCTTGCCGAAGCAACTGCGTCACGGCGCCCATGCCGCCCCTGGGGAAACCGGCCAGCCCCCGTTCGCCCAGGCGAGCCGAGAGGGCGGCGGCGAACGCAAAGTAGAGCAGGCCACCGGCGTTGTCGGTATAGCCGGCGTCGAAGGTCGTGCCCAGGGACGCCTTGACGCGTGGCGACTCGAAATACTCGTCGAGCAGCTGGCGACGGGTACCCGTGACAAGCGTATGCGCGATGGCGGCGTCGGGCGTTCCCTCGGTGGCACGTAGAAACTCACCGAGGGTGGGCGGGGCTTCGAGCAGGTAGGGATCAAACAGCTGCGCCGCGCGCTGCCAGAATGCTATGTACGCGGGGTAGGCGTCGGCGTCGCGACGTGAGAATCGTGCAATGGCATCGCGTGTCCGTCCCTCGTCGCTCCACATGAGCAGGTATTGGTCGTCGGCGAACGGATGAAACTGCGGCGGATCGCGGCGAAACACGCGCAGGCCGCGCTCCACAAGCTGCAGGTCGTCCAGGATCTGCGGATGGAACAGCACGAAGCTGTGTGCGCAGGTCGAGAAGTGGAACCCGGGAAAGAGCTCATCGGTGGTGGCCGCGCCGCCAACCTTGGGGCCCTGCTCGAGCGCGAGCACCCGCATCCCGGTCCGAGCCAGATAGAACCCCGCGACCAGACCGTTGTGGCCGCAACCGATGATGATCGCGTCGTAGTCCAGCGTGCTCGCCCGTCGTCAACGCCGATGGTCGCGGCAGCGTACTCCGCGACGTGGGGCGACGGTGGTCGGGCCCCGCCGTTGCTCGCCGCACCCACAGAGGCCGGCGCGGCCAAACGTCACAGGGCGCGTGTACAATGCGGCCACGTTTAGTCTGCAGCGCGCGTTCTTGGGCCCCAGGCGTAACAGGGGAGGCTCCGTGGCGCGAGACCGCCAGCAGTTGTTGATCCGGGAGCGACCAGAGACTGGCGCCCCCGGGGATAGGGGGCTGCGGTGAGAAGCCTGCGACAGTACCGACTGTTCGTGACGCTTCTGGTTCTGCCGGTACTTGCCATTGTCCTGATCGTAATCCTGGTCATGGCCTTGACCGGAGGGGACGAGGAACCGCCAACCGAGGTGTCGCCAACCGTCGCGCCGCCGACCGCGGTCGTTGGGGGCCTGACACCGTCGCCGTCAATCGGCCAACCGCCGCCGCCAGCGCTGACGGTCGCACCAACCGCGCCGCCGGTTCCCGAGCCTACTCCCACGCCACCGCCACCGACGCCGACGCCCACCGAAGCGCCGGTGCCGACGCCGACACCCACGCCGGAAGGTCCGATCGAGTACGCGGTCCAGGAGGGCGACACGCTCTTCTCCGTCGCCTCGGCCTACGGGGTGAGCGTGGACGACCTGGTCGATTTCAACGATCTTCCCGACGAGAACTTCATCTTCGTCGGCCAGGTGCTCGAGGTGCCCACGGACCCGGCCCAGGTCATCGAGCGGCGTGAGTCGCGGCCGGTGGCCACAACCGCCGTGGTGGTGCCCAGCGACGGGCTGAATGTGCGCGCGGCGCCGAGCACCGAGACCGGCGACATCCAGTACGTGGCGCCCGGCGGCACGGAACTGGCGCTATCCGGCGTAATCGAAGTCATCGACGGCATCGAGTGGCGCGAGGTTGACGATGGCAACTGGGTGCAGGCCCAGTACCTGGAGATCGGCGTGCGGGCCGCACCGGCGCCGGCCCCGGTCGAGACGGCGGCGCCCGCAGCTACGGCGGCGCCCGCGCCCGCGGCCACGGCCGCTCCTGCGGCGACTCCGCCGCCCGCGGGCGAAACCGTGCGCGCCACCGTGGTGCCAACCGCCGGCCTCAACGTGCGCGTGGCCGCCGACCCCAACTCGTCGGTCGCCTACGTCGCGCCGGGCGCGTCGGAAGTGGAACTCACCGGTGAAACCCAGGTCGTCAACGGCGTTACCTGGTGGCAGGTGACCGACGGCAACTGGGTCCAGGGGCAGTTCCTGAAGTTCGGCTAGCCGGACAGCCGCTGATAAAAAAAGGGGCGCTCCCACGGGAGCGCCCCTTTTTGCAGGGTCTCTAGGAAACTGCCGGGCCGCCCGGCGCCAACCAGCGATCCATGAAGCCGAGCGAGGCATCCGCGCGGTACTCGTGCCCGCCGTCGAACTCGTCGCGTTCCAGGCGCTCGGGGACGCCGGCCGCCGCGTAGATCGCGGCCACGCGCGCGTGTGCCTGGCGTGAGGCCTCGATGGGAAATCCGCGATCCGCGCGACCGGCCTCGATCAGCAGCGGCCGCGGCGCGATCAGGCCGTGCACGTCAGGCACGTCCGCGTAGGCGTAGATGCCCGGCAGGAACTGCGAGCCGCAGAAGTTCCCGGTGTCGAGGGCGTAGGCGCGGAAGGTGGTGAGATAGCCGCTCACGACCGCCGCTCGGATCCGCGTGTCCAGGGCGCCCAGGTACATGGTGCGCGTACCGCCGAACGAAAGCCCGGCGCAGCCCAGCCGACCGGCGTCCACCTCCGGCCGCCCGGCCAGGATGTCCAGGCCGCGCCGGTCGTCCTGGATGTTCAGCGCCATCAGGTTGATGCCGAACAGCAGCGCGCGCATGAAGTTGACGTTGCAGCCGTCGCGCTGCCCGTAGCGGCGGAACTCCTCGGCGCGTTCGCCAAAGCCGATCGCGTCCGGCGCCAGCACCACGTGGCCGCGCTCGGCGTAGCGCCGGGCGAAGCTGCGGTAGACGTTGCCGGGATCGTCGTCGCGCGCCACCAATTGGTCCTTGCCGTCGCCGTGGCCGTGCAGCGCCAGGATTCCGGCCGCGGGCCGCTCACGTGAGGCCGTGGCGGGAACCAGCAACCAGGCCGGAACCCAGACATCGGGAATGGTCTCGTACACGAGCTTGTGCTGGACGTAGGCGCCGCAGTCCGTGGACTCCAGGATCTCCGGCTCGGCCCCGGTCAACGCGGGCAGGTGGCCCAACAGCGACTCAACTCGCTCGAGCAGCGCGGCATGCCAGGCGGTGAAGTCCATGCCCGGATGAAAGGCCAGCGATGGTTCCCGGGCGTCATCAGTGTTGTTGATGAAGCCGTCGAAGGCGTACGCGGGCAGGTCCGCCGCCGTCATGACGCCGGAACGCGCGCCCGCAGGTAGTCCAACGCCGGCCCGGCCTGCGAGGCAAAGTCGGTGAAGCGCTTGCCGTTGTCCTCCACGCTCATGCGCAGGTCATAGCCTGTGGCCAGCAGGGCGTCCAGGAAGTCGTCGAAGCCCGGATCCGTCGGCTGCTCCGGCGCGCCGGGAATGGGAGGCACGGGTACGTGAATGTGACGCAGGCGCGGCGCGACTTCGGCCAGGGTTGCCAGCGGCTCGTCGTTGTGGAAGACGTGGAACCAGTCGGCCAGCGTCCACACCCGCGGATGCCCGCTCTGGCGGGCGGCCACGAAGCCTTCGACGATGGTGTTGATGGTGTCGCACACGTCGCGCCAGAGGGGTTCGATGACCAGGTCCATGTCGTGATCGGCCGCGATGCCGCCGGCCAGCAGCAGGAAGTCCTGGAGCTGCCCAGGTACCAGGTGATGGTCGAACCCAGGCGGCGTGGAGCGGGCGCCGCCGCTGCCGAATACCACCAGCCGGGTTCCCAGGTCGCGCATGCGGCCCATTGCCGTCGTGACGTAGGTGCGCAGGCCCTCCAGGTCGCGGTCGGGGCCCACCACGGGGTGATGCGGCGGGATGAATACGTTCAGGGCTTCCGGCGGCAGGCCGGCATCCTCGATCTGGCGCTTGATCGGGGCGTAGACGGTCTCGTCGTCGTCGGGCCGCAGGTCCACGACGCGCAGTTCGGCGTAGTCGTAACCGGCCGCGCGCATGGCCGGCATGTTCTCGATAGGTCCGCAGCAGCCGAATCGCATAGGGCGCGTATCCATTCTCAGGCCAGGCTGCCGGGCATGGTACGCGAGCGCCCGCCCAAACCCGGCGCGACCAGCGCATGACCTACGACGATCAAAGCGAACTGCTGGAGGTCGTCACCCCCGACGGCCGGTCCACCGGGCGCCTGCTGCCGCGCATCCGGATTCACCGCGAGGGCCACTGGCATCGCACGCGCACCGTCTGGGTGGTCCTGACCGGCGAGCCGAACGGCCCCGGCCTGCTGCTCCAGCAACGCGGCTTCACCAAGGACACCTGGGGCGGCCTGCTGGATGTCAGCAGCGCCGGTCACCTGGCGCCCGACGACCCGGACCCGTGGCGCGAACTGGAGGAAGAGCTGGGCGTGCGGCCCACCGACGGACCGCTCATCCAGCTTGGCACCCGGCGCGTCGAGGGCGCCCATCCACGCGAAGGCCTGGTGGATCGGGAATTGCAGGACCTGTGGCTCTGGCTGGCGCCGCTCTCGCTTGAGGACTTGTGCCCGCAGCCCGTCGAGCTCGAGGCCCTGCTCAGCCTCGAACTGGCCGTCGTACCCGACCTGCAGCTACCCGCGTCACGCACCCCGGCCCGGCGCCTGGACGCTACGACCCGAAGTGTGTCGTCCGCCGTCATCACGCACGCCGAGATGACCCCAGGCCTCGGTCCCTTCGCCACACACCTCGCGCAACTGGCCGGCCGCGCCCTGGCCGGCGAGCGCGACCTGCGCTACGACCCCGGATTCGACCTCCGCGCTTAAACCTGACGGGCCGGGCCGCTCGTGGCGACCCGGCCCGCTGGGGGAGGGAGGGGGATGTGGATTAGCTGATGGTGATGTCGCTCACACCGGCCTCGATCTTGATCGAGACCCGGTTGGCGGCGCTCTCGAAGTCGGGCGAGACGTAGCGGTCGCCCTGCTTGGGGAACCGCGACTCGTCGATGTTGAGACTCGAGATTCCGCCGTCGAAGTCGATCTGCGCCGCGACGCCGTCCGGAACCGTGATGTCCAGGTCCGCCGCGCCAATGCTGAACTCGGCGGTCGTACGCCCGGCGCTGGCCGGCAGCACCACGTCAATGTCCGCGGCGCCCCCGTCGACGTTCAGTCTCTGCACGTTCAACTCCCGCAGGTCGAGATCAAGGTCCGATGCTCCCGTCTCTATACGGATATCGGTTGGAATGCCCTCGGCGTGACGCAAGATCCAGCGCGGCGAAGACGAACTGCCCCGACGCGGCGGGAACTGGAAGTTCCAGTCGGTGTTGAGGCGCACGTCCATCGTGCTCCGGCCTCCCGATCTGATCACGCTCACACGCTGCTCCGACACTTCGGCGACGGTCCCCTGGGATCCGCCGGAGAGCAAGAGACCCGACGGGGCGCCGCCCGTCAGCGTGAGGTCGCCGGCGGCCACCGTCAGGTTCAGGCGCGCCGACTGCGCGCCTTCGCTCTTCACCGAGATTGATTCGCTGGTGATGGACAAGCTGTGCGAGGTCGAGGGGTTGGCCACCGCCAGCACCCAGGCCGCGGCCAGCGAGCCCGTGACCACGGCCAGCGCGGCCAGCGAGCCAATCCAGGCGCGCTGCCGGGACAAGATCAGGTTCGCGCCGATCGCCACCAGCAGCAGCGGCCAGAGGGTCCAGAACTCGCCCCAGAAGCCGTCGGGCAGCACGTTGAAGTTCCAGAGCAGCCCGAACAGGCCGAGCAGGATCAGCGCGCCCGCGAATCCGAAGCCGGACTGCCGGGCCAGGGATCTTGAGTCGCTCATCACGACCTCCTGGCGTCGGCGAGGTACCTGACGATCATGACCAGGCCGATCCCGATCAGAATCAGCGGCCACAGGTCGCCAAAGTCGGCCCAGCCGAATTGGTCCACGAGGAAGATGGAACCGATCAGGATGAGGATGGTTCCCGCCACGAGGCCTCCGTCATCCCGCCGCCGGCGCTTGCGGGCCGGGGCTGAATCGCGATTGGTGTCGTTTCCAGCCATCACGACCTCCTATCGAAAGCGGCCGAGGATCAGCGCGCCGCCGATCCCGATGAGAATGAGGGGCCAGAACTGCCAGAAGCTGAACAGGCTGAACTGGTCCACCAGGGCCAGCCCGCCGATGACGATCAGGATGGCCCCGATGACGAACGCGCCCTGGCCGCGCCGCCGCGCCGCCGCACGCCGCCGCCGGGCGCGTCGCCGCGAGTTCCGGCGCTCCCGACGAGCCTCGCGCCTGCGCCCGCGCTGGGCTTCGGCCAGGGGCGCGTCGGACGTGGCCGCGCTCGTTGCGGCCGCGGCTGCGGTCGCACCGCCGTCGGTCTTGGGCTCGGCCTCTTCGTCCGCCGCGGCCACGGCCTTGTCGTCGGCCTCGCTGGCCTCCTGGCCGTCAGGCGCGGCTTCGGCGGACGTGGCTTCGTCCTCCTCGTCGAGGTCTTCGTCCTCGTAGTCCTCCTCGTCGTCGTACTCCTCCTCGCCGTCCGGCGGCGAGGGCATGATGATCGCCATCACGAAGTAAACGACGAGCAGCACGCCGCCCGTGAAGACGGCGCCCAGGACCCAGAGCAGGCGCATGATGACCGGGTCGATGTCGAAGTACTCCGCCATCCCGCCGGCCACGCCCGTGAGCATTCGATCCGAGTGGCTGCGGGTCAGCCGGTTGTCCATGAAGGGCCTTTCCGCGGTTGTGTGAGTCGTGCATAGTCACGGTATGCCGTGAGCGGCGCCTCGCCATCGCCCCAAGGCCGTAATTTTCGGCCCGTCGGATCGGCCAAAAGGACTAGGCCCGCCAGGCCGGCCGGCTACAGCCGGAGGTTGGGGACTAGCGGACGGTGACGTCGCCGGCGCCCGCGTGGATGGTGATCATCACGCGGTTGGCGGCAGTGTCGAAGTCGGACGAAACGTAGCGGCCGTCGCCCTGCACCAAAAAGCGCGACGTGTCGATGTCGGCGCCCGGCGCGCCGCCTTCGAAGTCGATCCGGGCCGCCACACCCGCCGGAACCGTGATGTGCAGGCTGGTCGCGGTGCCCTCGAACTCGACGCTGGTGCGTCCGGCAGCGGCCGGCAGCGTGACCTCGATGTCGGCTGCGCCCAGAGCTACCTGCAGGGTTCTCACGTTCAACGCCCGGAGGTTGAGATCAAGGGTGGTCGCGCCGCCGGCCACCCGGAGGTCGGTCGACACCCCGTTGGCGAGGCGTAGATTCCAATGTCCCGACGAGATGTGGCGACGCGGTGGGAATGGAATCTCCCAAGAGCCCAGCAGGCTGACATCCAGCGTGCGCCGGTTGCCCGCGGTACGTATGCCCGCCGAGAACTGGGCCGCCGGGATGGCCATGCCCTGGAAGTCGCCGGCCACCAACTGCCCGTCCGGTGCATTGCCGCCAAGCGCGAGAACGCCGCCGGACGTGGTCAGGTTCACCTCAACCGTGTCGACGCCGTCCAGCGGCACCGAGATCGACTCGTAGGTCCTCGGCAGGAGCGGTGGCCGGTTCTCGTCGGCCGCTTGCCACCAGGCCGCGCCCAGGGTGACCGCGACGATGGCCATCGCCGCCAGCGAGCCCGCCCAGGGGTGCCAGCGCGACAGGAGCATGTTGACGACGGCGGCTGCCAGCCACAGGGGCCACAGGAGGAAGAACTCCTCCCAGAAGCCGTCGGGCAGGACGTCGAAATTCCAGAGCAGCACAAAGACACCAACAAGAAGCAGGCTGCCTAGCAGAGCAAAGCCGTTGCGCTGTGCTCGCTCCTTCATCCGGCCCTCCTGAATCGCCCGCCCGGGTTGAGGGTCAGCGTGACGCCCACCGCTCCAGGGTTTCGGCTGTGAAGTCGCTTACCTTAGCCAGTAGCACTGGCTGTGCAGGGTTGGAGCGCCGATCAGGATACGGACCCTGCCGACCGGGCGGCAGCCGAGAACCCAGAGGGGAGTTGGACAATGCGGGACCTGATGTTGACGTACGTCCCTATATTCCCTGCCACACCGGTGGGCGTGGCTACGTCCTGCGCCGCGCCAGGCGCCGGATTCTGGCGCGGCGACTCTCTGGTTGGGGTCCCACCGCGAGCCTGCGTCACTCCGTGAAACGGCGGTCGCCATCGCCCCAAGGCCGAGATCGGCAGGCCGTCGAATCGGGCGCGAGGACCGGACCCGACGGGCCCAACGGCCAATCGGCGCACCGAGCCGAGTCGGTGCGCCTGCACGTGTTCCTGGCCCGCGCCGGAGCCGGATCGCGCCGCGCGATGGAAGCCGCCATCATCGCGGGTCGCGTCCAGGTTGACGGCCAGGTCGTGACGACGCTCGGCACGCGGATCGATCCTGCGCACGCCGAGGTGCGCCTGGACAGTCAGCCCGTCGGCTCTTCGTCCGAATGCCGCCTCGTGGTCGCTGTCCACAAACCGCCCGGCGTCATTTCAACGGCGCGCGATCCCGAGGGACGTCCCACCGTCCTGGACCTGCTGCCGGCGGACCTGCGGGAGGTGCGGCTCTACCCGGTCGGACGCCTGGACGCGCCCTCCACGGGCCTGGTGCTCCTCACCAACGACGGCGACCTAGCCGAACGCCTGATGCACCCACGCTACGGCCACGAGCGCGAGTACGCGGCGGAGGTGCGCGGCAACCCGCCCCGCGACCTGGCGAAGCGCTTCGCCGAAGGCATCTCCATCGGCGACCCGCGTCCGGCCCGCGCGGAGGTCCGCAATCTGCGCCAGCACCGCGGCGGCGCCACGCTCCGCCTGGTCCTGCGCGAAGGCCGCTACCGCCAGATTCGACGCATGCTCTCTGCAGTTGGGGTCAAAGTCGTGACCCTTCGCCGCCTGCGCATTGCCACCGTGCGCCTGGGAGGCCTTCCGCCGGGCGCGGCCCGCGTGCTCACCGCGGAACAATGCGCCGAACTGCAAGCTGCGGTGGCTAGTCCCCCGTCAGCTTCCGCCGCTGATCCGCGGTAAGCGACCAGCCCACCGCGCCCACGGCCTCGTCCACCCGCTCTACCCGATCGGTCTTGGGAATCGCCATCACTCCCGGCCGATCGATCACCCAGTTCAGCAGCACCTGGGCCGGAGTCTTGCCGACCTCAGCCGCCACCTCGTCCAGTCGCCCAAGGGCCGGGTCTCCAAACTCCCCCTTCACCAGCGGGCTGAAGCCGATCACCGTCACGCCGTGCTCCTGGCAATAGGGCAACACGGCGTCCTCGATCTGGCGGGCGGCCACGCTGTAGCGCACCTGGTTGGCGACCAGGGGGACGTCGCCCAGCGCGTCCTGCGCTTCCTTCATGTCATCGACCGAGTAGTTGCTCACGCCCACAAAGCGCACCTTGCCGTCGGCGACAAGCTGCCGCATCGCCCGCATCGTCTCCGGAATGGGGATGTCGGGGTTGGGGTGGTGGACCTGGTACAGGTCGATCCGGTCCGTCGATAGCCGCTCCAGGCTGGCGTCGGCGTGGGACAGCACGTCGTCATAGGCCAGGTTCGCCGGCGAGACCTTGGTGGCGATGAAGTACTCGTCCCGCAAGTCGCCGATGTCTTGCGCCACCTGCGCTTCCGTGCCGTAGGCCTCGGCCGTGTCCACGAAGGCCGCGCCCAGTTCGTGCGCCCGGCGCAGCACACCCGCACCGCCCTGGTACTGCCAGGCGCCAAACCCGATCTTGGGAATCTGTGTCGTCGTTCGTCCGAGTGGCAGGTATTCCATGTCGCGCTCGCGTGCGGGTTGTCCCCTAGGACTATGGCGGCGACCGCCGGTCATGTCGAATCCCGGGCGCTGACCTGTGGGAGACTGCCCGCCCACGCCTCCCGCTGGAATGCCCATGCCGCCGCGCGCGCCAATTGGCGGGGTGCCACTCTTCGATTCGGCCGAAGGCGTCACGCTCCTCAGCCCTGAGGTCGACGCCCCCGGCTACTGGGTCGGCGCGCCCGCGCTCTGGCTGGATGATGACGCGCTCTACCTGAGCGTCCGCTGGCGGCGTCCGCTGGACGGCGGTCGCGGTTGGAAGTCCGAGATCTACCGGCTGCGCGACATCGCCACGCTGGAGCCCGTCTGGGCCTGCACCGCCGACCAATTCGACACAGAGTCCATCGAACGCTCGGCCCTCGTCCGCATTCCCGGCGGCGCCTGGCGCTACTACGTCAGCTACCTCGACCCCGCCGACCGCCGCTGGCGCATCGACCTGCTGGAAGCCGACGAACTCACCGCCCTCGACCCCGCCCAGCGCATCCCCGTGCTGGACGCCGCCAACACGTTTTCGGAGGGCGTCAAGGACCCCGTGGTGCTGCTGCTGGACGGCCTGTTCTACCTGTTTGCCGGCTATGGCCCGCGCGATCGGGTGGCGGACGGCGCCGCGCCCGAACAGCTACACGGCACCGGCAACGTCTTCACCACCGGGCTGGTGGAACACCCCACAGGCCTCTGGGTCTCGGCCGACGGCCGCCGCTTCGGCTTCGAGCGCGACATCGTCACGCCCGGTGATGGCTGGGACGCCAACGTCACCCGCGTCAGCACCGTCATGCCCACGGACGCGGGATTCCTGATTTTCTACGACGGCCGCACGACCGAAGGCGACGTGTACGAAGACCGCACCGGCATGGTCTTCTCGCAGGACCTCAGCACCACCGTGCGCCACTCCAATGACGGTCCGCTGCTGCAGGGTCACGCCGGTACCCGCTGCCTGCGCTATATGGACTACGCCGTGCTGGGCGACAGCCTGTTCTACGTCTACGAGACATCCACGGCCAGCGGCGCCCACGAGCTCCGCGCCAGCCGCGCCCGGCTCCAGTAAAAGGCTTCAAGGGAACGGCGCCCGGCACCCGATCCCGATGGTCCACGTAAACTAGCCGCGGATTCCGCCGGCTGCCGGTTGCGGCCCGGCTCCCAGACCGCGTGAGGCTCCGTTGCAGCACAAGCAGACGAGACCGGCCTGATGGACCTCGGACAGATCGTCCAGGACATCGTGAAGGATCCGGCCGCGCTCGGCCAGATCATCCTCTTCGACCTGATCCTCAGCGGCGACAACGCGGTGGTCATCGGGGTCGTCGCCAGCCGGTTGCAGGGGCGTCAACGGCGCTGGGCCATCATCATCGGGGCCGGCGGCGCCGTGGTGTTGCGCATCGCGCTGGCCTCCATCGCCACCCTCCTCCTGCAGGCGCCGGCCATTTCGTTGATCGGGGGCCTGGCCCTGTTCTGGGTCGCCTGGCGGTTGCTCAAGCCGGAAGGCGACGAAGAGCACGAGGCCGCCACCTCCTTCCCGGAGGCCCTTCGCCTGATCATCCTGGCCGACGTGGTCATGAGCCTGGACAACGTGCTGACCGTCGCGGGCACGGCCCACGGCAACATTCCGCTGTTGGTCTTCGGACTGGCGCTGTCGATCCCGCTGCTGTTCGTCGGCGCCGGCCTGATCGCGCTGGCCACCGAAAAGGCGCCGATCATCATCTACATCGGCAGCGCGCTCATCTTCCGCATCGCCGTGGTGCTGATCGTGGACGACAAGCTCCTGCACGACTTCCTGACGCCCAGCCTCTGGTTCGAGCACGTGATCCCATGGGCCGTGGCGTTTGGCGGTCCCGCCCTCTACGTCGCGCTGGCCCGCCGGGCCGGACGTTCCATCGTTCCGTTCTGGACCAACCCGTTCGCTAAAGAGGCCTGACGGGTTGGGCGGTGAGCCCGGCGCCTAGGCTCGGTCGGAGTCGCCGGCGTCGCGCGGCGGAACCCGGTACTCGGGGGCGGACTCGGCCGCGGTAGCGGGCTGTTGCTCACCTGCAACCGGAGCGGCGTCGGGCGTCCCCGGCAGCGAACCGCGGGCCAGCAGCAGGACGTCCAGCCGCGCATTCACGGCGTTGGCGTCGGCGTGCTGGCGGTCGCTCAGCCGCTCGATGCTGGCAGTGGTGTCGGTTCGCACGGCACCGATTTCACGATGTAACTCGTCGCGCACCGCCACAAGGTCGCCCTTCAACTCCTCGCGCACGGCGGCAAGGTCGCCCTTCAACTCCTCGCGCACCGCGCGGATTTCACCCCGCAGGCTGACCTCCAGATGTTCCAGGCGTCGGTTGGTGTCGCTCCAGAGTTTGAGCATGAGGCCAATCACCCCGCCAAGCACCACCGCCCCTGTGCCGAGAGTCGTTCCGATGATGGCCCAGGCTTCGCTGCTCAGCGGATGGCGCTCCGACGACGGGACAGGCGGCTAGTTTCAACGTACCACGCGCCGGCGCCCGCGCCAGAGAGGGCTTCGGGATTGACCTGCGGGCGGCCCGCTCAGGGCGTAACGTGCGACGATGACGCGCCCATCGTCCACCCGAGGCTCCCATGTACAAGCTCCTGCACACCCGCATCCGCGTCAGCGACCTGGACCAGTCAATCCGCTTCTACGAAGACAACCTGGGGTTCAAGCTCCTCAGCCGCTCCGACCGCTCGCCCGCCGGCAACCAGATCGTCCACCTGGAGCTTCCGGGCAACGACCACACCATCGAGCTCACCTGGTCGGCCGACTACGAGCTCAACGTGCCCGAGGACCTGATGCACTTCGCCATCGGCGTGCCCGACCTGATCGCCTTCTGCGACGAGCTGGAAGGCAAGGGCCTGGAAATCTGGCCCGGCGACTGGCGCGAAACCTTCCCCACCGGCCGCAAAATGGCCTTCATCGACGACCCCGACGGCTACGAAATCGAGCTGCTGGAACGCTAAAGCTCCCAGTAAGCCTACGAGCGCCTTGCATTGAAGGCGCGCCGGCGTGAATGAACCGCCGGCGTGGAAGCCCTAGCCTTGAAAGTCCTCGGCCAGCGCGTCGTCATGGCGCACCGACAAAGGCTGAGGGCCTACAGGCTGCGACCTGCCCGAGCCGATGAAGGTGAATTCCTCCATCGAGACCGGCCGCTGCACGGGTGACGCCACGGACCGCACTGCGGCCTTGCGGACGACCGCCGCGGTGGACGTGTCCTCCGCCGACGCACGTTGCCTGGTCAATTCGTACAGTCGCTCGTCCGGCTGGATTCGCGTGTGCCCCATGCCTTCAGGTTCAGTGAAACCACCGGTGACAGCATGCCAGCACAGTGCGAACTTACGACGCTCGAGAGCGACTTCCGGACGGCTCAGCCCCCCGGGATGTACAGGCTCCGGTCCGCCACCGGCACGTCCACCCGCGCCCCGCCGGCCAGGTGGGAGTGGGCAACGGCGAATTGGACTTCCACCGACTGCATCGTCACGTCAATGTTCCCGCGCGTCGGCTCGCCGGTTTCCAGCGAGTTGATCAGGTCGCGGATGGTGTTCACGGTCGGCGGTTCGCCCTGCGCGTAGATCTTGCGCGTGGTGACGTCGTCGGGGTTTGAGCCCAGGCTGTGGCGGATTTCGAACGTCAGGCCGTTGTCCAGCGCGTAGGCGCGGCCTTCGCTGCCCAGCACGTGCACGTCCAGGAACCCGCGGTGTGGGATGAAGTAGCCCACGGCCCCGTTGGCGTAGCCGACCTGGAAATGGCCCACATACGGGTCCGCGACCTCCCAGCCCGGCGAGGGCAGGTAGCGGTGGTTCTCGGCGTCGTATTCCGGGTGCGCGCGTCGCGGCTCGGGATCGAAGGGATCGCCGGCTTCGATCAGGCGGCCGCTCACCCACTGCGGCTGCGGGTCGCCCAGCAGCATTGAGACCAGGTCCAGCGTATGCGGGTGGTGCTTGATGAGGTCGGTGTAGGTGAGCATCAGCACGGCCTCGGGTTCGCCGATCTCGCCCGCGGCGATAGCCTCCGCCAGCAATCGAAAGCCCACGTTGTGGCGGCGCATGGCGCCCCAGTTGAACGCCACGCCATTGCGCTTCATGGCATCCCGGATTCGGTCGGCCTCGGCCAATGAGGCGCACAGGCCCTTCTCGCTGTATATGGCCCGCACGCCGTTCTCCGCGCAATAGATCAGCGGCTCGGCCCGCGCGAACGAGGGCGTGGTGACGCTGACGATGTCGGGCTGTTCCTTGTCGATCATCTCGCGGTAGTCGAGATAGGTGTTGCTGATCCCGAACCGCTCGCTGAAGCGCTGCAGGCGCTCGGCCCCGCGGTTGGCCACCGCCACGACCTCGGTCTCCTCGATGTACTGATAGCCCGAGAAATGGCCGTAGGGGAGGTTCGGGTCCCCGAGCGGAATCTCGTCCTCGATCAACCCGCCCATGCGGCCCGTTCCGATAATCGCGACCCGGTACTTGCTTGCCATCAACCCGCCTCCCTGCCCACCAACCGCGCCATGCTCACCCAGCCGTCCCGCAGCGGCAACCTGCCCGGCGACGGTCCATTGGGCACAATCGCGGCGACTCCGACTCGCTGGACTCAAATTCATGACCAAATCGACCATCCTCCGTCAGCGCCTGGCCGGCGACGAGATCATCGTGCTGCCGGGCGCCTACGACGCCTTGTCGGCCAAGCTGATCGAGCAGGCTGGCTTCACGCAGTTCTTCACCACCGGCTTCGGGCTGGCCGCCAGCACCCTGGGCGAGCCGGACATCGGCCTGTTGACGCAGACCGAGACGCTGGACCGCGCCCGCCGAATCGCGCACACGGTGGACATCCCACTGGTGGCCGACATGGACACCGGCTACGGCAACCCGATCAACGTGATTCGCACCGTCCGCGAGTGCGTTCAGGCCGGCATCGCCGGGATCATCCTGGAAGACCAGGAGTGGCCCAAGCGCTGCGGTCACCTGGAAGGCAAGCGCGTGGTGCCCGCCGATGATCACGTGCAGAAGCTGCGAGCGGCCGTCCACGCCCGCGGCGACGACGACCTGGTCATCATCGCCCGCACCGACGCTCGAGCCGTCAACGGGCTGGACGACGCCATCGCCCGCAGCCACGCCAACGTGGAAGCCGGCGCCGACGTGGTCTTCATCGAAGCCCCGCGCTCGCTCGACGAACTACGCGCCGTGCGCGCGGCCTTCGACCCCAAGATTCCCCTCTTCGCCAACATGATCGAGGACGGCGTCACGCCCTTCCTCTCGGCGTCCGAGCTTCAGGACCTGGGTTACATGATGGTGGTCTACCCGCTCTCGGGCTTGTTCGCGGCCACGGCCGCGCTGCAGCGCACGTACGCGGCGCTGGTAGCCGACGGGACCACCGCCGACGCCGGACCAATGGCCGGACTGGAGGAGTTCAAGGACATCATCGGCGTACCCGCCTACGGCGATCTGGAGCGCGAGTTCGTCAGCGCGCCGTAGGTTGAGTCGAGCCTTGGCGGTCGCGCGCTCGGTTGGACATTTCACGAACGTGCGGCTTGGACCTGACTACTGTGGTTTAGGGTGACTGGTGCGGTCGAGTCCGCGTTTCAGTGGGCTCGGTGACGCACGACAGGGCATAACTCAATCGCCGGTCACGGTTACGCGTTCAATAGCAACTCCGTCTGGGGCGGAACGGAAGGAAGCGCCTTGAGAATTTTCGGTCAAATAATCAAGCGGATGGTCGCTGTCGGCACTCTGACGTTGGTCCTCATTGCAAGCTTGGCCTGCGGCGAATCCGCGACTGCCCCGGTGCCCACGCCCACAGCCGTCACCCAGGCGCCCAGCACGCCACCGCCGACCGCAACGCCGGCCATTCCACCGACGCCCACGCCTACCGCCACACCGCCCGCGACCCCCACGCCAACCGCCACGCCAACGCCGGAGCCCACCCCGACGCCGACCCCTACACCAACTCTGGAGGTGGTCCAGGCGGATGGGAGTATCGACTGGAGCCCGTGCCGACCGGGCAGCAGATTTGAGTGCGCCGTCGTTGAAGTCCCGGCGGACTACCGGGATTCCGACGCCGGCAGCCTCGGCATCGCGGTCAACGTGCACCGGGCCACGCAGCCCAACGAACGCGTCGGCTATCTGCTCGTCAACCCCGGCGGGCCCGGCGGCAGCGGTCTGGACCTGGTCGAATCCATCAGGTCCGGATTCCCCGCATTCGCCAGGGATCTCGTCGAACGCTTCGACATCGTCGGCTTCGACCCGCGCGGCGTCGGGGCCTCAGACCCGCACTTCGCGTGCGGCGCCCCTGGCGAACAGCTGGACCTGCGTCGCTCTATCGACGCACCCGTCGACACGCCCGAGGAAATCGCCGCCGGTGAGGCCGCCGCCAACCTCTGCATCGAATCCATGGGGACGGTCGGCGCCCTGCTGCACACCGAATACGTCGTCAGGGATATGGACGAGATTCGCAAAGCCCTGGGCGTCGAGCAGGTCTCGTACCTGGGCTTCTCCTACGGCTCCTCCGTGGGCGTCTGGTACGCCACGCTCTTCCCCGACTCGGTCCGCGCCATGGTTATCGACGGTGCCGACAACCCCGTCGATGCGGCGACCGGCCAGGCGGAACGCGTCGCCGACGCCCTGGAGGAGACGGCCCCAATCGCCATTCTTCTCGAAAGGGCCCTGACCGCCTGCGACAGTCCCGAGTGCCCGATCTACAACGACGGCGACCCGATCGGCTACTACCGAGAGGCGGCCGAGAAGTTCCACCTGGTCAACGAAGCGGCCAGCAACCATCCCGACGCCGCCGCTTACGCGGTGATCTCACCCCTGTATGCCGAATTCCTGTGGCCGATCCTCTGGGAGGCTCTCTTCCAACTCAACGAGCTCGACGACCCGTCCGTTTTCCTGCAGATCGCCGAGTTCCAGTGGGAAGCCGGCGGCCCCCGCGTCGCCCGGATGCCCGAGCACATCGGCTGCCTGGACGACTGGGTCCTGCATCCTGATCAGGATCGAGCATCCCGGCTGGCCGACGGCGAGGTCTATCAGGCCGCCCAGGACGAGGAGTTTCCGCTGCTGGCGCTGCTGGGCGACCCACTGGCCTCCGCCTGTCCGTTCTACGACCAGTTCGCACCGGATCCTCTTGAGGGACCGCTCGACGGCGGTGGGGCGCCAATCCTGGTGATCGGCAACCACGGCGACCCGTTTACGCCGTTCATCGAGTCCGAGGAGTTGATCACCGAGCAACTCACCAACGGGTACCTGGTGGAGGTCGACCACGCCACGCACGGCGTCTACCCCAGCAATTCCTGCGTGAACGACTACGTGCATCGCGTGCTGATCAACGCCGAGTACCCCGACGAGCGGCGGGTGACCTGCGAGCGCGAGGAAACGCGGCTCCCGTTCTAGGCGCCGACCATGAGCGTGAGCATTGGACGGCGAGTCCAGGTCAGACGCTCTGACAGGCCGCCATGAAGCTCCCCGAGTCGGCCGTGAACACCCACCGTTCCAGGTCGTGCAGCACGGCGCTGGTGATCTGCAGGCCTCGAGGCGACATTGACCCGCTCCGCGAGGGTGGAGCAGCAGGGATGGAGCGCGGATCCAACCCCAAGTCGAGGGGCCCGACGGCCAGATGATTGGCCTACCAACTCCCAGGCGGCACCAATGGCATAGCTTGTTGCAACGCCGTATTCGCACGACCCATTGCGAGATCGGCCTGTTCAACGTTGCCATCCACCAGATGTCCGTATACGCGATTAAGCTCGTCGCAATACGTCAACACATGAACATAAATCACCGACCAGACTGGTTCAGGCGACAATTCGTCCATGCCGCCAATCGCGTCGAGAGCGACCAGGCAACTGTCTGTCGCAATATCCATAGCCTCAGTCGCCTGCGCAATTTGACTGTTCAGAATGGAACGAGTGGTTGCGGCCAATTGTTGCGTGATGACTCCAAACTCCTGGTTCACAATTATCCCAAGCGCCTTGAATTCAGGTGAATCGGCAACAGGTGTCGGTCCAGGTGTTATTGAATCAGACTTGGGCGGCTCGGCTTGGTCATCAACAGCAAAGCACAGGTCGATTGCAGGCCAACGCAAGCCTTCGTCTTGCGTGTCCACGCAATTGAAGCTGAATACCGTATAATCATCTAGATCAGTATGTCGATACCCTAGCAATAGCGGGGCATCCTTGATCCTGATACCACCGACCCATCCTTGCTTTGACTCGCCACGCTGAAGGTGAACGTCTATCTCAATCTCTTCCGGTATGTAGACAAACCCAAGCCCGTGTCCGTCGAGCTGAACAAGCTCAAAATCGAATTGGTCAACGATGAATGGCGTACCGGGAGGTCCGCCCCCGACAAAGGACACATCAACTCGAACCAGCACGTACTCTTCACCGGATGCAGCCTCGTCATAGAAGATGTCATATTTATCATACTTCTTGAGAAAGCTGAACGCAGCGTCGCCGACAATGAAATCGGCTACAACTAACTCAAACTCCTGATCATACAGCGAAGCAACTGTCTGCACGCTCTGTGGCCCCATCGTCCAAGGTGTGGGTTCCGGTGTGGGTGTAGGGGTTGGAACTGCTGTAGGGGGAGCCTGGGGCGTCTGAGTGACGGATGGAGTGGGCGTTGGCTCGGTCTGGGATGAGGCTACGGCGACAGCTGTCGGTGTGGGAGGGCGGGCCGTTGCCCTCCGAACGTAGACATCCCCACCGCTTTGACTCAGACGACTTGCACGCTCCCGATCGTCTCGCGCCAATTCGCGCTCACCAAGGCGATCGTACGTAATAGCCCGCATTTCATAAGCCGGGGCATAGACGGACGAGTCTTCAATGGCGATGTCAAATTGCTCAAGTGCGTTTTCATATTCGCCAATCCTGTTATATGCAATGCCTAGCATCACGCGAAGTGGTGCTTGGTGCATGCTCAATCTATCGAGGTCTTGACCAAGTCGAATTGTTGACGTCGGATCTTCAAGCAATAGAAACGACTCCATCGCTATCTTGAAAAACTGGTATGCATTGGACTCATTCATAGCTTCTACCGACACTTGCGCCAAGTCATCAAGCGCAAGTTCATAGTCGCCAAAGGCACGGAGGTAAACAGCGGCCCGCCAAATGTAAAGCTCGTAGTCGTCTGGATACGTATCGAAAGATGCGTTAATGATGCTGATCGCCTGTGCGCCATTGCCAGCATTAGCCTGCTCCACGGCATCGGCCGTCGCGTCAAGGATTGGAAACCTCTCAAGGGTCTCTAGTTGCGTAAGCTCTCTGATGTCGAAAGACGTGCTAAGGACGACGTATGGTTCAGAAGCAGAAGTCGGAGTGGGTTCCAGCGTTGGAGTTGACGACGGTGTATTCCTGGGAGTTACCGTGGCCGTTGTAACGCGTGCCACTGTAGTAGGTGTAGCTGGTATTGGCACCACTGTTAGCGTAGGAGCAGCCGTTGTCGACGGCGTACTAGTCGGTGCTATACTTGCTGTATAAACGCTTTCTGAACCTGATATAGCTCTCTCGGGTTCTGGGCCACATGCAGAGACGGAGAATATGAGTACCGCAGCCAGTAGAACTCTTATTAACTGCATGCCCTACCCTTTACAGTAGCGACCCTGAACAGGTCGCTGAACCACATTCATTGCGACTGAGGCGAATCCAGCGCCCTACCTATGGCCGCGGGCTGATGCCCGCTGCGTTTGTGACACGTTCGCGCCGCGCGCCTTTGTAGCGCGGGCACTTTAGCCCAGAACGGCCATCGGTGTGTTTAGCACCACATGGGATAGTGGTCGCTTTGCGGCTGCGTGCGGTCTCGAGCCCTGTGACCGGCGTATCCATGAGGGTCAAGCTCGGTTGCGGAGCGAGCATGGGTTCCCGATTTCGTGGGAGTTGCGGAATCTAGGTGATCCACTACCCCGCATGAAGTAAGTGACGCTGCGCTTAGCGCCCCGCACCTCCAGCCTCGGCAGGTGCATAGGTTTTTGCACCGGCGTTACGGCTGCGCTACGGGCCTCTCAGCACGTATGAGCAGAGACTGCGAGTCAGACTCTCCGACAGGCCGCGATAAAGTCCTGCGAGTCGGCCGTGAACACCCAGCGTTCCAGGTCGTGCAGCACGGCGCTGGTTATCCGCAGGCCGTCGTAGGTCTCGCGCGTCTCGATCCCGCTGGTGCAGTCGCGCAGCAGGATGGGCGCGTAGCCGCGGTCGCGCATCGCGTGCATCCCGTAGTCGCGGAAGCGCACGCAGATGTTCGTGGCGAAACCCACGTACACCAGGTGAACCAACCGGAGATCGCGCAGCGCCCGCTGCATCTGGTCGCCGGTGGCGATCACGATGTCGTCAGCCTCGGGTGCGACAGCCTGGTGAATGGTGCGGAAACGATGCCAACGCTCCGGCGGCTTGCCCGCGCTGTCCGGCGGCAGTTCGCCCGGCGCGCGTTGCAGCGAGGCGTACGGCCCGGCCAGCGCGCGATAGGCCGGCGGCGGCCAGCCGTCGGCGGGCTCGGGCGACGGATGCAGATCTTCCACGCTGGCCCAGCGCGTCCACTGCGGATAGGTGGCCGCAATTGCCGGCGAGGGCGCAAATATGGGAGTCACGCCGACTGCCCGCGCGGCGTCCAGCACCGGCCGGATACGCTGCACGGTGATGTCGCTGGTACGCGCGCGATGGGTCGCGATCGGATGCTCGCCCCAGGTATCCACCAGGACCAGGGCCGTCTCCGCCGGATCCAGGTCGGCCTGCAGTTCCGTGGGGACGATGTTGGCCTCCACGTTGTCGGCGGGGCCGGTGCTGTGCATCGCCTGGTAGCGCAGCGTCAGTTGCATGGGACGGATCCTCGAACTCGATTCAGCCGAGCATACGCTTGCAGAGCTGTTCGCTTTTTGTATGGTATAACGAGAGCCCAATCCAGACGGACTGCACCCGGACCATGAGCGACGCCCCGATCCGCTTCGTCCACCTCGCGGATGTCCACCTGGGCTTCCGCCAGTACGGGCTGTCCGAGCGCGCCGCCGACTTCGTCCGCGCCTTTGACGACGCGGTGGACTACTGCCTGCGGGTCGCGCCCGACTTCGTGGTGATCGCCGGCGATCTCTTCGACTCCAAGTCGATCGAACCGTCCACCTACGCCGCCGCCGACATCGCCCTGGAGCGGCTGGCGCGGGCCGGCATCCCGGTCGTCGCCAACGAGGGCAACCACGAGCGCTGGTTCCGGCGCGGCGAGCGCTCTTGGCTCTGGCAGCTGAGCCGCCACGGCCGCCTGCGCCTGCTGCGGCAATTCGATCCACTCAGCGGCGAGTTGCAGGCCAGGCCCTGGACCAGCGAGCGCGGCTTCGGCGCCTACACCGACATCGGCGCCGCCCGCGTCTTCGGCGTGGAGTACCTGGGCGCCCGCCTGGCGGCGCATCTCCCTGAAATCGGCGCTTCTCTTTCCGCCGTGCCCGCTGGCGGCCAGCGCGCGGTGATTGGCCTCCTGCACACCGGCGTGGACGAAGCTGTCCACTTGGGCGTCGGCGGAGTGACGCTCGATGACCTCGCCCCGATTCGCGCCTTCACCGACTACCTGGCCCTGGGCCACGTGCACTACGAATACCGCCTGCCCGAGCGCAATCCCTGGATCTTCAACCCCGGCGCACTCGAAGCGCACAACATCCTGGAAGGCCTGATGGGCGAGCCCAGCGAAGGCGAAGGCCGGGTCAGGGGCCTCTACGACGTGACCGTTCACCCCGGCCGACCGGCCGAGATCGACGCTCGCTTCAGGGACGACGTCATCGCCCGACGCCCCTTCCGGCGCTGGAGCGTCGACGTCGGCGAGGCCGCCGACTTCGATCAACTGTGCACGCACGTCGACCAGGCCGTATCCGGACGCCTCGAACTCTTCAACGAACCGCCGGTAATCGAGCTGCGGCTCACCGGCCGCCTGCGCTTCGAGCGCATCCACCTGGACACCGAGCGGCTGGCCGAGATCGTGCGCGCGACGCTCCAGCCGCTGCACGTGCGCGTGACCCTGCAGCTGGCCGGTGACCGGCGCCGAAGCGCCGCCGCCCGCTACGGAACCAACGTGCGCGCCATCGAACGCGAGGTGCTGGAGCAACTAATCGGGGAGTCGCCGCACGCCGACGAGGCCCCGGCGCTCACCGCCGCCGCGCTGGACCTGAAGGCCGCCGCCCTGGAAGGTCAATCGCCCGAGGCGCTGGCCCAACACCTGGAACGGCGGCTGGGCTGACGTGTTCGTCCACGAAGTCGCGCTGCGCAACGTCAAGAGCTTCGTTGAAGCCACGGTCAGGTTTCAGCCCGGCCTCACCGCCGTCGTCGGTCCCAACGGCGCCGGCAAGACCACCCTGCTGGAAGCCATCGGCTACGGCCTCTTCGGCTTCATGCCGCACCGGCCGCAGGTGCGTTTTATGCGGCACGGCACGACGGAAGCAGCGGTCCAGGTGGAGTTCACCTCGCCACGCGACGGCCGCGTCTACCGCGTGGAGCGCACCATGCGCCGTCCCCGGTCGCGCGCCAGCGGCAAGCTGGCCGACAACGCAGCCACGACCGTCTCCCTCTTTGACGTCGAGTTGAACCGCTCCATCGACCAGCCGGCGGCCGAACTCGAAGCCTGGCTGGCCGGCCAGTTGGGCGTGGAGGGCCTGAGCAGCCCGGCCGACGTCTTCGAACACGTGGTCGGCGTGCCGCAGGGCCGCCTCACGGCTGATTTCCTGGACTCGCCCCGCCTGCGCAAGGCCCGCTTCGACCCCATCCTGCGCACCGCCGAGTACCAACAGGCCGCCGATCTGCTGCGCCGCCTCACGCAGCACTATTCGGAGGCGCGGCACGACCTACAGGTCACGGCATCCAACCTGGAAGGCCGGCTCGCCGCCGAACCGGAGTTGCTGGCCCGCCGTTCCGCGGCGCGGCATGCGCTGGAACAGACCCGGGCGGCGGAGCGACAAGCCGCCGCCGACCTGGAAGCGGCGAACGCTCACCTGTCGTCGCAAGACGCCGGCCGCGAGGCCTTTCAAGCGGCTGAACGAACCCTGGCCGCCGCCGTCGAACGGCGCCAGCAGGCGGCCGCGCAGGTCGAGCGCGCCAAGGCCGCGGTGCACGAGGCCCGACGCGCCGCGGATGTTCTGGACGAGACCCGCGCGGCGCACGCGGCCTACCAGGCCGCGCAGGCGCGGGTCGCGGAACTCCAGCCCGTCGAAAACCGGGCGCGCGACCTCAACCTGGAACGCGCTCGCCGGGCCGCCCACCTGGACCGGGCCCGGGATGACCTGGCGGAAACTCGCCGGGAGGTCGGAAAGCATGTGTCCCTGATCGAGATCGAGCCCGACGGAGATCCTGAAGCGCGGTTTCGCCAGGTGCGGACCGCATTCCGGCAGGCGGTCGAGGAGGCAAGGGAGCGAAAGGCCAGTGCCGATACGTCCTTCCGCCAGGCCCGGGAAGACACGCGTGCACTGCACTCCCGCTGGATGCGCGAACGCGAATCCGTCGTTCAGGCCTTCGACCAGGGACGCCGGCGCCTCAGGCAATTGGAGGCTCGCGCCGAGGTCGCCGCCGAACTGCCCGACCGCCGAATGCTCCTGGATCAGCGACGTCAGGAGCGCGCCACCGTTGAAGCCCTGCTGGAAGCCGACCGCCACGCCCAGCGTCTGCTCACCGATACCCGAACCTGTCCCTTCTTCACGGACCTCTGCCGCAACCTGGAGACCATCCCCGACGTGGCCGGCGTCTTCCGCCGGCAGGCGACCGAACGCGAACGCACGCTTGTGGATCTTCAGGCAGCCATCGCGGAAGCGGAACGTGCAGTCGCCGCGGCAGAGCAGGCTGAAACCGAGGCCCGCCACGCCGCCGTCGCCCGCGAACGCCAGGCCGTGCTGCGCCGCAACCTGGATTCGGCCGACGTCGATATCGCCGCCGCCACCGCGCTGCTGGACGCGCTGGACACTCGAAATGTGGGCGAACTCGCCGCGTTGGCAGACGGTCAATTGCACGCATCGAGTGCGCGGGAAGTGCTGGCGCAGTCGGCTCGGCGCGCCGCGAATGCGCTGGCTGAACTGGCGTCCGCCAGGGAGCCGGCGTCAAGCGCCGCCGGTACCGAACTCTTGGCCGTCGCCCACCACCGCGCGGCCGCATCCGCGAGTGCGCTACGACAGACTGAGGCCGAGCTAGAGGCCCTCCGCGACGACCTGAAGACCCTGGCTGACGCGCGATCTGCCCTGGACGACAACGCCGAGGGGCACACCCGCTTCCTTCAGCACCAGGTCCTGGCCGGGCAGCTGCAGACCCGAACCGCCGAGCTTGAATCGGCCCGGCAAGCCGCCGCGCAGGCCCAGAAACTTGAGGCCGCCGCGGAAGCTGAATTGGCGGCGGCCCGCGCCGAGTTCGACCCGAAGGCGCTACTGAAAGCTCGCCAGGCCCGCGACGCCGCGCTCGGCCTCGCCCGCCAACTGGCTGAACGTGCGGCCCGCATGCGGGCCGACGTGGAACGCCTCACCGCCGACGTGGAAGCCCTCCGCCAGGTGCGCGCGGACCTGGAATCCGCGCAGGCCGGCATCGTCCGCGTCACGCGGTTTGAGGACCGCACCGAATTCATCCGCCGCCTGCTGCGCGACGCCGGGCCCCTGGTCACCGAAGTCCTGCTGGCCAGCGTCTCCGACAGCGCCGACGAGATCTACAGCGACATCATGGGCGCCCCCGGCGGACGCCTGCGCTGGGCGGCCGACTACGACATCGTGCTCGGCCGCGGCGGCCTGGAACGCCGCTTCGGCCAGCTGTCCGGCGGCGAACAGATGGCCGCCGCCCTGGCCGTGCGCCTGGCCCTGCTCCGCGACCTGCTAAACCTGGATATCGCCTTCTTCGACGAACCCACCCAGCACCTGGACGCCGAACGCCGCGAGAACCTGGCCCAGCAAATCCTCGCCGTCCGCGGCTTCAGCCAGCTCGTCGTCATCTCCCACGACGACACCTTCGAACGCCACATCGACAACATCATCCGAGTCACCCACACCACCCAGGCCAGCGCAGTCGAAGTGGGCTAGTGGTTTCGGCCGGAAGGGCTTGGAGATTCGCCAAGCTATACGTATAGTGGTGTTGCCGCATACGTATACGTGCAGGCGGAGTCTGCAACAGATGAGAAAGAAACTGACGCTCACCGTCGACGAAGCGTTGATCCCTAAAGCCAAGAGCTACGCCTACGCGAACGGGAGATCTCTGTCGTCGCTGGTTGAGGAGTTCCTGAGGGAAACCGTGGCGGGCGAGACTCCGACGTTTGCCGAGCGGTGGAGGGGGAAGTTTCGGCCGGCCGAGCGTGATGACCCGCGTTATGAGGCGCTTGCCAGAAAGTACCTCTGATCCTGCTCGACACCGACGTCCTGATCGACGTCGCGCTTGACCGTCAGCCATTCGCCGCGCCGGCCGCGGAACTCATCGATCGCATTGAGCGGGGTGGCCGGAGCGCGTACGTCGCATGGCACACCGTGTCGAACTTCTACTACTTGGTGTCGGCTGGGCGCAGCAGTGGAGCTGCCAGGGACTTCATCCGCGAACTGACGTGGTTCGTGGCGATTGCGCCAGCCGACGCCAATGCACTTCGATACGCGGCGTCCTTACCGCTCAGCGACTTCGAGGACGCCATGCAGGTCGCCGCCGCCCATGCCTGCGGTGCCCAGTACATCGTCACCCGGAACCTCAGGGACTTCAGACGCTCACCGATTCCGGCTGTGTCACCGCAGGATGCCCTGGACAGGCTGTTCTGAGCTCTCGTTAAGGGAGCAGTCGTAGACGGAACCGCCGGGCAATGCCCACACTTCCGTGAGGGCCCGTGCTCGCCAGATAGCCTTCAGCGGCCTCCCGGATATTTGCCAGCGCCTCGTCCTTCGTCCGCCCCTGGCTGTGACACCCCGGCAGCGTCGGACAACTCGCCACTACCCAACCGTCCTCGTCGATCTCCAAGACCACTTCTGGCTTCAGCCTTCCATCGCCGGCTTCGACGTCAACCGTCGTCAAGATGCGGCCCCAACCAATTCCACCTTGAGCCGCTTACCCAGCGCTGCGGCCGCCTTCTGCAGCGTGAGCAGGGTGACCGACGGGTTGTCGGGATCGAGCAGACGATCGAGCGCGGCCCGGCTGGTGTGCATGCGCCGCGCCATCTCGGCTTTGCTCAGCTGCGCGTCGGCCATCGTCTGGCTGATCTGCCACGCCAGGACGCGCTTCACCGCCGCCGCCTCGACCTCCGCCAACGTCCCGTCCGCTTCAAGCAGGCTATCGAGCGTCGATCCCAGCTGAGGATTGGATGCCTTCGTCATCGTGCGGCCTCCCAGCCGCGTTCGCGACTCCTGGGAAGATTCAGTTCAGCGGCCAAAGGTATCAAAAATGATACACCGGGCAGTGATCACGAGACGTCAGCGCGGTCGGATAGCGACCGTTTAGCGCAGAGATGGTTGCTGCGTCCCGCCAGGGAACACGTGAAACCCGCCACCGATAGCGACTTGAGCGGTGCTACCGGGCCTTCACAGCCGCCACCCTTAGCCCTAGTCCCAACGCCTGCATGACCTTGAGCACGGTGGCGAGTTCCGGGTTGCCATTGGGTGACAGCGCCTTGTAGAGGCTCTCCCGCCCCAGGCCGGCGTCCGTGGCGACCTTGGTCATGCCTCGTGCTCTGGCAACGTCGCCAAGGACGGTCGCGATGAGCGCCGGATCGCCGTCCTCGAAGGCCGCCTCAAGGTAGGCAACGATGTCCTCGTTGCTTTCCAGGTGATCCGCTGCCTCCCACGGATGTGTTGGTGTTGTGTTCAGAGCAATTCCTCTTGGGAGTCTAGGACGCTTCGACCTCCCGCCACGCCTCCGCCAAATGCTCCTGCACCTTCACCGGCAGCCCCGTCCGGCTGCTTTCGATCGCGGCGGTCACCAGCGCCACCGACTGCAGGTTGTCGATCACGTTCGTCTCCATCGGCTCCCCGCCCTCTAGCCAGTGCGCGAACTTCTCGATCAACCACACGTGGCCCCAGAACGGCTGCTCCAGCCAGGGAACGGTGTGGCTGTCGCCTTCGGCCTTGATGCGAGCATTGCGCGTCGGGTCGAACGGAAAGCACTCCAGCCGGTCCTGCCCCAGGATCAGCGTCGCCCCTTCACACTCGGCGCGGGTGTACTCGCGGCCCCAGCCGTCCAGACCCACGGCGTTCACCTTGGAGCCCTCGTAGGTGGCCCGCACGCCGTTCTCGAACTCCATCGTCACCAGCGCCTGGGCGTCGCCGGCGAATTCGCTCCAGGCGGGATTCCAGGTCCGGGCGTAGATGGTGTCGCACTTCGCGCCGGCCAGATCGGCCAGGATGTCCAGGTGGTGCACCGACCCCTCCACCAGCAGCGGATCGTCCATCTGGTACCGGAAGCCGAGCCCCCACGCCCCCAGCTGCCGCGCCTCCTGTGTGAACCGGAACACCAGGTAGTTCAAGTCTCCGTAGCGTGCCGACCGCAGGCTCTCGCGCATCGTCGTCTTGTACTGGTTGAAGCGATGGCTCATCGTCACCGCCATCTTCTTGCCGGCCTTCGTCACCTTGTCGGCAATCCGCACCGACCCCACCAGCGTGTCCGCGATCGGCTTCTCCGAAAGGATGTGCAGGTCGTGGGCCACCGCCTGGTCAACGATCTCCTCGTGCGAGTACGGCGGCACGACCACGGTGCAGAAATCAGCCGGGTTCTCGTCGAACGCACGCTGGATGTCCGTGTAGCACTGCGCCTCACCTAGCCCAAGATGCTCCCGGGCATTCGCCAGCACCGCGGGGTTCGTATCCACCGCGGCCACGACCTCGATCAGCCCCGCCTCAACGTGCGGTGGCAGGAAGTCCCGACACCAAGTCGCCCCCATCCCGCCGGTCCCAACCTGGATCATTCGCAGGGCCATGCTTGGATCTCCTGGGAGCGTCCGTCCGGCGATACGCTCGCCGAGGACACAACGTCACTCACCACGATAGACGCTGCCCCACCTGCGGCGCCGCCCCGAAAGCGGTCAGGGCTCGACCGAAAACCGTCAGGGTCTTCGGCCTGCGCGACAGGGCTAACTGCCGGCCCGCAGCGCCTCGAACTGGTGGTACACCGGCGTCTCGCCCGGCTCGGTCATAAACACCGAGTACACGCTGGCCTGCCGCGCCGTCAGCCGGATGCGCGTCGGCTGGCCAATTGGCGCTTCCGCCTGCCCCACGCCGCGCCACTCCACGCGATGAGCCGTGGAATCGCCCCTGATCGGCCGGCAGTCCGCCGCCGTGAATCCCGGCAACGGCCGCGCTTCCGCGTCCTGCAGCTCCACCCGGACCTCGCCATCGTCAGCCGTGCGCGCGTTGACGAACACGTCAACCGACGGCGGAACGAAAATGATCGTCCCCAGCTCCGCCGCCGCCTCGCCCGCCCGCAGCGCCACGAACCGGTCCGGCTTCAGCCGCGCCAGGCCCAGGCCGGCCTCCTGTGGATTCACTTCCCAGCGGCTGGAGTGCCGTTCGTTCGTGCCCGCGTAGTAGTAGCGAATCTCGTCGTCCAGGAAGATCGGTTGCGAGGCCGGCTGCAAATTGCCCGAGTCCCACTCGTCCGCGGCCCCGTTCGGAATGAACGCCGTGCCCTGCTCGGCCCGGTGCCAGGCCGTACCGGTCCGCGCATAGGCCAACTCCGGCGTCTGCAGACCATCCATCTTGTTCGGTCCAAGGTCGTCGCGGTCGGTGGCGTAGATCCAGAGCGTGCCCACTTCATACGGCCCGTAGGCGCAGGCGCCCAACCCGTAGAACTGCGTCTGCGGCGGGTCGCCGGGGTCCGGTTCCAGCACCATCTGCGGCTCGCCGGACCAGTGCAAAAAGTCCCACGACTCGCTCCGAAACACCCGTCGCCCGTATCCCGCCATGCGGTGGTAGGCCGCGAACCGCCCATCCGGCGCTCGCAGAAAGCCCATGGGGCAGTCGGGCATCGTGGCAACGGCCGGCTGGATCCGACCGGCAAACGTCCGCGCCGGTTCCCAGTGAATCCCGTCCGCGCTGTGAAACGCGGACACGCATCCCGACGGCTCGGCGCCCGTCAGCAGCTTGTACCGCCAGGCCGGCCGAGGGTCCTGCAGGTCCTCGAGTATCGCGGGGCCGGTTTGCCCGGCGGCGAACACGATATTGGTCGGTCGACCGCCGTCCGTGTACACGTCCAGTTCCGGCTTGCGCCAGTGCAGCCCGTCGTCGCTCTCGGCGTAGGCCAGCTGTTCCGTCCAAGGCGCTTCGATGACCTCGTACCAGGCCCGAAACCGCCCATCCGCCGCCCGCAGCACGCTCCCGAACAGCTGCATGTTCCCGTGCTCCCACGGCAGGTCCGGCCTCATCAGCGGCGCATCCGCATGCTTCGCCGGCTGCTCAACCGCCCGCCGGAAACCCTCCACGTACTCCAGTTCCCAATAGTCAAAAAACAGCAACTTCTTCATCGGAACCACTCCTGCCGCCTGGCAACACCGATAGAGTTCGAGCCTACGGCTCCTCGCGCGCCTAAGCGTCCACCAATTCGATCCGGTCACCGTACCGGCGGAAGTCCGCTCCATTGAACGTCAGCAGCCGGCGTTCGCCGTGGGCGAGCATCGTCGCCACGATGTTTGCGTCGTGAATCTGCCGTCCACCAACGGGGAATTCCCGGCACAGGTCTAACAGCGACTCGGTAACCAGGGAGCCGTCCTCAAGAATCTCGAAGCCGCGAAGCAGTCTGCTGACGTCATCACGGGCGTCGTCTCGGGTTATGCCCACCGGCCAGGGCTGCGGACGTGTGACGACGGACAGGTACTCGCGTATGACCTGCCGGCTGATTCTCAGCGGCTCAGGGTCTCGAAACGCACGCTCCAGGCTTGCCCGAGCGGCGTCGTGGTCTGGCGCGCCAGGAATTCGGGAATTCACCAGCACGTTGGTATTAACAAACATGGCGGCGGCTAGACCCGCTCCTCGTAGAGATCCTCTCGCCTGAGGCTCAGGCCTTCGGGCCACACCGCCGTGGGGTGGACCGGCCATACCTCGTCGAGCGAAGGCCTGGCTTCAGGCTTGGGGTGCCTTCGCCTGAACAGCAGCGTCTCCGCATCCATATCGACCTCCGCCGTCTCCCATCCCGCGACGCTCCACGCCAGCGCGTGGCTGTGTCCGTTACTGCGCTTCTGGTTTCCCCACCAGGGGCGGTGTAGCCGCGCGGACGGCGGCAGTTGGAATCCAACGACTGCCTCGATCTCGCCGAAAGAGGTCCTCCACTCCTGGGCCTGAAGACTGTGCAGGTAGGCGTACAACCGCTGGTACTTGCCTCGTTCCACCATCTTGCGGTACTTGTCGCCTCGGTCCACGACCATGTGAATCCTGCTCTCGGTTGGCCTGCCCGGAGGGAATCCGCGCGGCCAAGTGTATGGTAGTGAGTTAGTGACTCCACTTCGCCGCCAGGACCACGCTGCCCAACAGCCGGTTGTTGCCCTGCTCCCACGGCAACTCCGGCCGCAGCAACGGCGCCCCCGTATCCTTCACCGCCGACTCCACCCCCCGCGCAAACCCCTCCACGTACTCCAGCTCCCGATAGGCAAAAAAGAGCAGCTTCTTCATCGACACCACTCCTGCCGCTAGGCGACCCGGACAGCGTTCGAAACTACGTTGCCTCGCACTCGGCTAGGTGACCACTAGCTCGATGCGATCACCGTACCGGCGAAAGTCCGCGTCGTTGAACGTCAGCAACCGGCGTTCACCGTGGGCGAGCATCGTCGCCACGATATTGGCGTCGTGAATCTGCCGCCCGCCAACGGGCACTTCGCGGCACAGGCCCACCAGCCACTCGGTAACCCGCGGCCCATCCTCAAGAACCTCGAAGCTGCGAAGCAGCCTGCTCACGTCTTCAAGGGCATCCTCTCGGGTCATGCCCACCGGCCAGATCAGACGACGCTGCGCCTTATGCCACCTCTCGCGGTATGGGCCACTCGTGCATTTGGCGCTGTTGACGGGGATGCGCCGGCCACGTCACGCACGTGGCTGGGAATCGGGCCCTAGCCGCCGTCCCTGACTGGCGTCCTCGTGCCACGCGGCTTGAAATCGAACTCGTCGCTATCGGCACAGGCCCCAACGGTCGACGCCACCGCGACTCCGAGGATCAGAACAGAAACCGCGAGCAGACGGCGACGGCCGAGTTTCGGATCACGTCTTCCCCGCATCGATCCGTCCCCTGCGCATGGCGAGCGGCGGGTGGCCCCCACGATTGCTCCTACGGACCATCGCCGCCCCGGGCGCCTGAGTCTAGCCCAGGCAGTTCGTCCAGGTACGAGGCCGGGGGCTGTCTGCGAGCACGTCGGAGATCCGCGACCAGGCCTGGTTCCCGCAGACATCGTTGATGTATCCGCGCGTGAAGGCCACCATGGCCCACGCGCGACCGGTCTCACGAGTCAGCGTGCCAGCCGGGTCGGTTCACATGCAGCGGGAGCGGCCAGTGCCACGGGCCCCGGACAGCAAAACAGGCGGAGCCTGCGCACCGCTGCGCCTTCCCGACCTTGTACGCGATCTGAGCAGCCTCGGCGTCCGCCCCGGCGACCTCCTCATGGTCCACAGCTCCCTCCGTAGCCTCGGACTCGTCGAGGGCGGACCGGAAACCGTAGTCGATGCCCTCCTGCAAGCCCTCGGGCCCCGGGGCACCCTGGTCGTCCCCACGTTCACCTACCCGACGGCCGGGGATCCCATGTTCGTTTTCGATCCGGTCCACACGCCCTCGCAGATGGGCGCGATCTCCGAGGCGGCGCGGCAGCGACCTGAAGCCCGCCGCAGCATCCACCTCGCCCACAGCATCGCCGCCATCGGACCGCTGGCCGAGACCATCGCAACCTCCGGCGGCGCCTCGGGCTGGGACGCCGACAGCCCCATGCGTCAGGTATTCGATCGCAACGGCCGCTACCTGCTGCTCGGCGTCCCCTACCAGAACCTCACCGCCATGCACCTCTGCGAGGTGTGGCTCGAACTGCCTTACCGAAAGCCCCGAATCTCGGAAGGCCGCATGCGTCATCCCGACGGCTCCACCACGCCCCTGGTCAACATCGGCACCCTGCCCCTGCCCGGCCACCCAGGCAGCGACTACAACCGCCTCGGCCAGCGCATGGAAGACGCCGGCCTGGTCAGGCTCGGCCCCGTAGGCAACGCCATCGCCCGTCTGCTCGACGCCCAAGACTTTCGTGCAGCAGCCCGCGAACTCACCCGCCAGGACCCAAACGGCTTCCTCCAGCAGGGCCACGCCGTCACCAAACTGACCTATGGCCACACGGTCAATTCAGACAGGGGCGAACACTGCGTGGTCGACCCAACCCGCATCTACGACGCGACCTGAGGCTCAAGCCCGACACGTCATAGCGCCCCCAACCTCCGGCCCGACCGCGCCCCGGAGACCTTTGCACAACGCCCCTCCCCCTCAGAGGAGCCGCCGTCTTATTCCCTCTCCCTGGCAGGGTGTCCAGACCGGACACATGGTGAACACATCCAGCGCTGAGATCGAAGACCGGGATGTGCCGTTTGCCGAGCGACGAGTGAGCGATATGCGGGCGTGATCCGGAGTCCAAAGACCGGGGAGTGTGAAGGCGAACAGTTGACAGGCAAGCACGCACTTGCATATCGTTGGCCCTGACATGCAAGCGGACACTTGCCTTAGACTGGTCGTGTGGACGTATATCGGGCGATCGCTGACCCAACCAGGCGGGCCATCCTGGATGAACTCGTCGATCGGTCAGGTCAATCGCTCTTCGAAATCTGCGCACGCCTGACCATGAAGCACGGCATCAACTCCTCGCGGCAGGCGATCACCCAACACCTGGGCGTCCTGGAGGCCGCCGGGCTGATTCGCACCCGGCGCCAGGGCAGGTCCAAGCTCCATTGGTTCCAGGGCGGCCCGCTCAAGGCCATCGCCGAGCGTTGGCCAATCGCAACAGATGAAAGGGACACCTGAACGATGAGAATCCACCTCGCCGGCGTCTTCGTGGACGACCAACAAAAGGCGCTTCGCTTTTACACCGAAACGCTTGGCTTCCAGCTCAAGCACAACATTCCCTTGGGCGAGTACGCCTGGATCACCTTGGTATCCCCGGAAGACCCTGAGGGGACGGAGTTCCTGCTCGAGCCTGACGCCCATCCCGCGGTCCGTCCGTTCGTGCAGGCGCTTGTCGAGGACGGGATCCCCAGCACCTCCTTCGCGGTCGACGACGTGCAAGCCGAATACCAGCGTCTCCAGGCACAAGGCGTGCGATTCGTACAGCCCCCAACCGACCTCGGCCCCGTCATCACTGCGGTACTCGACGATACCTGCGGCAACCTGATCCAGATCCAGGAGCAGAAACCCCAACCCTAACGATCGTGACCAGCCGCACCAGTCGCCATCGGTCGTAGCCGGTCGTCGATTTCAACGGGTCGCACCCCAGCATCAAAGGCACGGCTTCGCTGTTGCAGGGAAGTCAGGCGCCTGTCGAGGCGGTCCGCGGATGCCCTCCCAGAGTCCTCTCGGTAGCGGTGCTCAAGGACGGTGAGACGAAAACACCACGGGTGCGTCCCAGCCTCAGGTTGTCCTCGGCAATCGCGTAAGCCACCTCATACCCCTCGGGCCCGGATATCTCTACATTCGAGTTGCGCAGCGCCTGCTCAATCGAATCAATCCGCAAATGCACCGCCCCAATCTCCGGCGCCACCCCCGCGGCGACGGCCGTTTTCCCAACCCCGGGAAGGCCGCCAAGAATCAACAGAACGGAATGCCCGGTCTCAATGCGCTCGCAAGCCCATGCCGTGAAACGGCAACTCGTGAGGAAACAACTGCAGAGCTACTTTGTGACCTCGATGAACAGCCGGCAATGATCGCTTGACCCCCACTCGTCCACCCCATTCATCGCTCGGACCTCAATGCCTTCGTGGAAGCCGCGCGACGCAAAAGCGAAATCGAACTGATTGTTGCTCGCCGTCGCGGGGGTCCTATTGGGGAGGTGATAGGTGACGACGTTCTCGGAGTCCTCGGGCTCGCCCGTCGCCAGCGTCTCCGCTTGCCGCCCATTCGGCCGCTGCGGCCCCAGGAATTCAAGGCCTATGGATTCCATCCTCTCGAACACGGTCTCGTAGCGCCGATCCCAGTACGGCCCGCTGCCATGACCATAGCCGTAGGTGATGTTGAGGTCCCCTGCGGCGAGTATCCGATGCGTCCGTGAATTCGCGTGTCCGATGAAGACCGAGAGGTCCGAGATGATGCGGTGGACCGAAGCGTCGGCATAGATCTCCCAGGACGCCTCAATGCTCGGGTGCGGCCCTGCCCAGCGGCCATACATGGAGGCGACGATGAACGGCTCAGTCGAGCCGTCCTTTGGTGTCACGCGTGCCGCCGTTATCGTCCCAATGCCGCTGACGGAGATCTTGTTCTCCGTCGGCCACCCGTCCGGGCTGACCTGCGTGAACCACTCGACTTCGACTCGATCGGAGAGCCGCACCACCATCGGCCAGCGGTCATAGAGTGCCGGCCAGCCCCGCTCGCGCCACCATTCGGAGTTCCACGAATGCGAGTCCCACGACTCCTCTGGACCAATCTCAAGGCGGTCGGCAATCTCCGCCGGCGGCCGCCTGGCCTCCTGCAAGAGCGCCACATCGGCGCCCATCTCAACCAATTCCCGCCACGGCTCGATCCTCGTGGCGATGTTCCAACTGACGACCGATACGCCCATCACATCCTCCAAAGATCCTGAAGTCGTCGCTAGTGCCTTGGGACTGGCAGGACGCTACCCCAACTGCCTGACAGACACATCGGCAGCCACGCCGAAATGGTCTGAGAGCTTCCGGTCCCCATGAATGTTGCTGATCGCATCCACGGAGTCGACCGCCCAGTCCCCGCTCAGCGCAATGTGATCGATGCTCTTCCGTCCCTGGAAGGCAAGATCTGCCGTCACGATCCGCAGGTTCGGCTCAAAGGCCTCTTGGAGTGCCAATCGAAGCGCCCGAGGTGCCCGGCTTCCTTGACCAATTCTCTGGTTGAAATCCCCCATCACAATCAGACGCCTCGCTTCCACCCGCCCGAGAATCTCGCTCAGACCCGCCAGGTACTCCTCATGGTCCTGCCACCGCCTCCTCCGCTCCGCCCCCCGCCGAGCCTCGGCCCGCGATCCGGACCACGGAATGCAGATCCCAACAACCGCCACCTCGCCCACCGACGTCTGCGTAACGCCCGAAACAAACCGTCCCGGCGGCATCGAGTCCATCCCCAGGTCATCGACCTGCTCCCACGGTTCCCTAGACCAGAGCAACACCTTACGCCGGTACTTCTGTACCCCGTACCCATAGTCCTCCCGCGAGCAAATCGCATATCCACCCCGAGCAAGCAACTCGTCATGCGTCTCGGTCAGACAGACGATCTCAGGCTCACGTCGATCAATACGGCTCAGGATTTCAGGCGTTCGCCACGACCTCGGCGTAGCATACTGAACATTCCAGTTGACAATGCTCAGTGACACAATTAGTCGGTCGTCGAAGCACGACGATACGTCGGAACATGGGGATCAATGATCTTGGCGATACGTTCCAACTCGGCGACTAGGGCGTCTAAGCGTGCCTTATGGCCGGCACCCACTGGCAAGTCGATGGGTACACAGACATCCTTGGGAAGCCATTCCAATCCCGGCTCGGCCAATGCGCCCAACTTGTCGCGTACTTCCTCCAAGCCCACTGAACTACGGGGGTTGCTGCTATTCCAGAACCACAGCCAAAGCCGCTTGCCCGTTTGCTTCACGGCTCGGTAGTCGATTCGAAGGCCAGTTATTGCTCCGCCTAAACAAAAGAACCTTGCGTAGTGCTCGCCTACTGTCCCTCCCACGGCCAACCCTTCGGTGTTGGCCCAACCCGATTCCTTCAATTGCTTGACCGCGTCGGCAATCAGCTTTTTCAGGTTGGCGTCTGAGATAGGGTCGTCATCCTTGATGGCGTCGCAGGCAAGTCCCCGCAGTTCGGCTAATTCGAAGCACGCCTGACCGTCTCCATCCTTCTCGATCCTGTGCGCCAGCCTGTCGAGCAACGCGTCCCAACTGGTCAGCATCAGGCGGTGTTTGCCGTCTGTGGATTTCGCCGTTACGAAGCCCTTGCCCTGATTCACAGGGCCCAGGGAGTAATCCGCGTTGCGCAGGCGCTCTACGAGTACGCCCCACAACGAGTCTTCGTCGATACCAACAATGCGAGAGGCCGGTGCCAGGAACAGTAGTGTGGCCGATCTGTCGTCCGGCAGCGCTTCCCAATAGTCGACGGGTTGGCGGCGGGTGAGCGACGCCCAGAATTTGGACTCGACAAATGCAACGTGATTGTCGTCATCGTCAAAGCAGGCCATGTCAGGATACGCACGATTCACCAACTGCTGTGTGCTAAAGCGAGCGATGGGCAGCGGCTGGCCGTTGCCCCCAACAAACTTGGCAAACTCGTCTCTGGCCGAATCCGACCGCGACAAGATGAAACACAAAGCCTCCGTAGCCGCATCCTCGCGCCCCGCGGCATATCCTCGCGCAATCAGACTAAGAAGAGATTGAGCCTCGGCCATCGTTTGCTACCTCCGTTGACTTGCCGCCAACATGCTCAGCGCGTTCGAGTCGAAATACCCCGCAACTCAAGCAGTCGGAACTGGCCTTCCGTGCGGTATCTTTCGTCGTTGCATCCACAATATCCTCCATTGCGGGATCTTTGCACAACGCCCCGCACCACCTACCTGCTCGCTCCTCGTCTTTTCTCATTACTCACTTCTCTCCCCTAACTTCTTCCCCTTGGGGTGAGGGGTCTTCCGGTCGAAACGCTTCCCAACTCCCCAACCCGCGACGGCCCCCATCATGCGCCTGCGCCCGGCGAAGCCCATGCAGCGGCATTTCGGCCAGCAGCACCCGCTTCATGTCGTCCACGCGCCGTCGGCGCTCCGGCGTGAAGTCCTTTATCAGTTCGCTAAACGGATGGCGTCCACTCACTCGATCAATCGCTCCCTTCGCAGTTCCTCCAAATGCTCGTCGTAGAGGCCATCCGCCAGCGGCACAAACGCCTCTTAAAACCCGTCATTCCCCGTCTTGTCGCCGCCACCAATCCCCAAACTCGTCCGTGCACTCAGCCTCCCAGGGCATGGGCGCATGATATTCCTCGTAAGGAATCATTTCGGGTGCGAGGGACGCGCCGGCGGCAGCGGTCCTGACAAAACTCGACCGGCCCCGTTCGTGGTGAGCCGGGGCGCCGTCCCCGGCGGCCCGACCGATTGCCGAAGGGCCGCCTTCGGCCGCGACCGCACCCAAGCCCTTATCCTTGCCTGCATGAACGTCCCCGCACCCGGCGACTCCGAACCCAGTGGCGATCGAGGACCGCTGCGCGTCGTCGAAGACCCCCTCAACCGCGAAACCATCGATGCCATCACCCAGCTCATCGTCGAGCGCTTCCAGCCCGAGCAAATCATCCTCTTCGGCAGCGTCGCCCGCGGCGAAGAGGACGACAATAGCGACCTGGACCTGATGGTCGTCCTCCGCCCCGGCGTCGACCCGCCCCACCGCGGCAACCCCATCCGTCGCGCCATCGCCGAACGCTTCGTCCTCCCGGTCGACCTCCTGATTCGGTCCTACGAGACGTTCGCCGCCTACCGCCCCAATCCCAACTCCACGCTCAGCCGCATGCTGGAACACTCCGTGGTGCTCTATGACCGCCAGGCCGCCTGAGCAGGTCTGGTTCGCCAAAGCCGACGACGACCTGGAACTAGCCCGTCGCGCCCTCGGCCCGGGCCGCCCGCTGCCGGCCATGGCCTGCTACCACGCCCAGCAATGCGCCGAAAAGTACCTGAAGGGCTACCTGGTCGCTCACGACGTGCCGTTCCGCCTTGTGCACGATCTGGACTACCTCATCCAGCTGTGCGCGCCCCTCAACCCGGCCTTTGAGAGCCTCACCCCGGCCGCCGAAATCCTGAACGCCTACATTGCGACCGGCCGTTACCCATCCGAAGACGCTGAAGAGGTCGACCTCCAGGCGGCCCAGGAAGCCATCCGCCAAGCCCAACAGATCGCCGACTTCGTCCTCCAGACCTAGCCCTCCGCCACATTCCCAGCCCAGGCTCGCCGACTACCGACGAGTCGGCGCCCGTGGCCTGAGAATCCCTTGACGGCTACCACAGATGCTCCGAACGCAGCGAGAACGCTCTTCCTCTCGCGGACGACCTTTCCGGGAAGGCGCGCGTCGGCCGCAACTGGACACCGCCCCCGCCAAAGTGGACACATTCGGCCGAAAAGGCGAGGGAGGGTTCCCCCTTTCATCCCCCACTCGCACCCCGGAAACCCGCCACGGTTCGCACACCGGGTCAATTGGCCGCGGAGAGCGCAGGCGCGCTCACGCCAACCCCTGCACCGTTACCATGACTCTTGACGAGACTCCCTGAATCCCTCAGCCCCATGCTCGACACCCTCATGTCCGTCGACGAGGCGATCTTCACGCGCCGGACCTGCCGCAAGTTTCGGAAGGACCCGGTGTCGCCGGAGACCCTCACCAAGATCATCGACGCCGCGCGCTACGCGCCCAGCTCCTGCAACCTGCAGCTCTGGGACTTCGTGCTCGTCAACGACCCCGAGACCAAGGCCGAAGTCGCCGAAGAAACCCGCTACGTCCACCTGGCCCCGGTCTCGCTCTTCGTCTCCTACGGCAACAACTACACCCGCGAGAACTACGCCTGGGTCCAGAGCGCCGCCGCCGCCATCCAGAACATGATGCTCATGGCCCACAGCCTGGGCGTGGCCAGCTGCTGGGTCGACACCCTGGGCGATGTGGACCGCATTCGCCGCATTCTGGGGCTCCCGGCCGAGCGCGAAATCCTGGCCCTGGTCCTCTTCGGCTACCCCGAACTCATCCCCAAGGCCCCCCGCCGCCGCGCCATCGACATCCTGCTGCACTACGACAAGTACAAGGGCCGTCTCAACTGGCCCAGCAGCGACGACCCCGAGGAATGGACACTGGAACAAATCCGCGACTTCCAGATGGCCAAGATCCGCAACGGCGCCCGCTACAACAAACCCGTGCCCTCCGAACGCGACGCCGTCCTGGAAGCGCTCGAAGACTTCGTCGACGTGCAGGAAGGCCGCTGGCTGGACGTCCTGCCGCTCACCGGCCTCTACACCGAAGAGATCGCGTCCAGATACCCCAAAGTCGACCTCACCTTCGCCGAGATGACCGACCAGGTCTTCGAATTCGTCCAGGACCGCGCCCCGCGAACCCTCCGCCACGAGCTCTACCCCGACGCCTTCCACGAGGGCCCAGAGGGCTACGACGTGATGTCCCTGGTCTTTCGCCTCGAGGGCTACCCGCGTGACGAGCGGCGCCAGTTCCTCACCACCATGCGCCGCCGCATCAACGACGACGGCCAGCTCTTCCTGGCCTTCGTCAACCGCCGCTCCTACCACCGCCCCTTGCGCTGGATGCGCGGCCGCATCGGCCACTCCGGCGTCGAATACGCCCTGGCGCCGGACCCCAGCCTCGGTCCCTTCAAGGCCGCCACGCCCGGCGAAATCCGGGCCGACCTTCAGGCCACCGGCTGGCGGGTGCGCGACCGCCGCCACTTCTTCGCCATTCCCCCGGGCGACGAAATCGAGTTCCGCGCGGGTCGCAAGGGCCGCAAAGTCAAGCTCGCCGGCCAGACCCTCACCCGCATCAGCCGCCTGCTCCAGCCGGTCGACCCGGTCCTCGGGCCAGTGGCCCGCATCCACGCCTGGGACGTCGTGCCGGCCTGAGGAGGCTCGGCTACGTCGAGGTGCGAACCCGGTAGATCACGGCTGCGCCGGACGGATCCCGAAGGGCTTCCTCGAAGCGCCCGTCCGCCAGCTTCTCCTCAATCGCGGCTGCCTGGGCCTCGGTCAGCTGGGCCGGATCGATCAGCACGTAGCGCACGTCGAGTTCCTTCAAAGCGCGGTCACTTAACTCCTGCTGTGCGCGCCAATAAGCGTGCCGGTACTGGTCGACCTGCGAGAGCGAGTGGTACCCGTACGGGGTGAACTGGCCGGTCTGGGCTGAGATATCAAGCGTGATCCCGGGCGCACCGCGGTTAAACAAGTCCACGGTGGTCTGCGCGCCGTGCACGGCCAGCAGTCGCTCGTGCACCGCGGTTTCCCGCAAGAGGAAGTCACGTGCGCCCGGCGGTAGCCGGTCCACCGTCACGGGTGGCTGCCCCACCATGCGCGGCCAGGCCATGGCCGATAACACGAACGCCCCGCACAGAAGGCTCGCCGCCAACAGCGCGGCGCCCCAGGCCAACCTCCGGCGCAGGCCGGCTGCCGGAAGCCCCTCGGCGCCCAGGATGGCCAGCGCGGGGACGGTCAGGGTGAACCCGGTCTGTGCCAGGCGGTTCAGATTCGGCGCGGACTCTTCGGCCCTCAGGGCGATCACCACGGCCACGTTTATCGCGGCGATCAGCAGCCAGGGAGTGGCGTCGCTTGCCCCGCGCCGATAGGCAATCCACCCAAGCGCGAGGGCCAGCAGCCAAAACACCAGCCCCCCGTCGACCAGGAACTCCGCGCTCAGGATGGGGGTGTCATGCCGTCCCTGCTGAGGCCACGTCACCCAGGGGCCCGAGCTATTGAACCCCCAACTGGGCAGGCTGCCGAAATGCGCGCTGTTTGGCGCCAGTTCAAGACGCCCCAGGTCGGGGTCGTCGCCGAATGTCCCGGCCAGGACGCCGCTGGTGGTCTGGGCCAGCAGCAGAGCCAGAACAGTGACGGCCGCCAGCACGGCCGAGGCGGCCATCGCCTGCCGAGGCCGCGAAGGACGCCGCACCCAGAACCACAGGCCCAGCCCGGTCGGCACCGTCAGCATCAGGAACTCATTGCTGGGCGCCAGGTAGACGAGCGCCGCCGCCGCGACCGCCCACGTCGCGAGCGAATACCCCCGCCAGATCCGCGTGACGGCTGCGATGGCGACAACCGCCGGAATCAAGCCATGCAGCGCGGTGACGTTGTGCGTGGCCATGGCAAAGGGACCGCCCAGGAACAGTCCGCTCCACGCGATCGTCTCGGGCGCTCCCACGATTACGCCCAGCACGTCGCCCAGCCCCCGCTCCCGGATGGCCGCGGGCGTCAGTAGCCAATACAGCGGCCCCCAGGCATAGGCCACGGCCGCGCCGCCCAGCGCCCATCCCGGACCAATCCGGCCGGCCAGCGCCCCGTACAGCGTCAGCACCAGGACGACGGCGGTTGACGCCACCAGGTGAGGCATCACGGCCGGCGTCAGCACGTCCAGCAGGTCCACCGCGCCCGCGCCCAGCGTGTGCAGCGTGACGCGGTACTGGAGCGCGTATTCCGGCTCGAACGGATTGACCACCGGGAAGTTGCCGCGCGCGATGCCGGCCACCAGCCCGCTGTGCATGTACAGCGTGCCCGCATCCGCGCGTCCCACGGTTCCCTCGGCCCAGAAGGCGAGAGCAGAGAGATAGGCCAGCAACCCGGCGACCGAAACGCCGGCGATCGTGAGGCGGCGGTCCCGACGCGGTTCGGGCGCGGGCAACCGCCGCAGGACCAGCGCGCCAAGCGCGCACAAGACACCCGCCACCAGGAGCGCGCTGCCCACGGGCATGACTCGCGGCAGCCAGAGCAGCGGCAGCCCCAGCGCCACCAGCCCGACCCCGCTGCCCAGGGCGGCGCGACTCAGCCGCGTGGGCGCCGCCAACACGCTGGCGGCCACGCGATATCCCAGCGCGCCGGCGGCGGCCAGACACAAGATCAGCGCGGTCAGACTGAGCCACATCATGACCCGCGAGTGTGACGAGGGCGCCCGCGGTCCGCAATGGACGGCCAACGCTCGCCTAAACTGCGCAAGTTCGTGGCGCTGACGGCGTGGCGTGGCCGTTGATTGGTAGGGCCCCGCGGTCGTAGACCCGTCAAAGGTTGAAGTGCGCCGTCACGCAATCGAAATGGCCTCCATGCTTCTAACCATTGTGGTGCCGGCCTACAACGAGGCCGAGCGCCTTGGACGGACGCTGCCGCAGATCCTCGCCTGGCTGTCGACGTTTCCCGAAGGCGGGCGAGTTCTGGTCGTCGACGACGGCAGCACCGACGCCACAGGCGACGCCGTGCGCGCACAGATGCCAGCCCACCCGAACCTGGATCTGATCACGCTGTCACAGCAGAGCGGCAAGGGCGCCGCGGTGCGGGCAGGATTGCTAGCGGCCTCGACGGAGATCGTCGGCTTCATGGACGCCGACCTGTCAACCGACCTTCAGCACGTGCCGGAGGCTGTGGCTGCTATCCAAAACGGCGCCGATGTCGTCATTGGTTCTAGAGCGCTGCGCCGCAGCGAGACCGTCATGCGGCAGCCGGCCTATCGACGGGCCGGCGCACGGATTTTCCGCGAGCTGGCTCGTCAGGTCGGTGGTCTGCCCGGTACGCCCGACTCGCAGTGCGGGTTCAAGTTTTTTCGCGGCTCCGTGGCGCATGATCTCTTTGGCTCAACCGTGGTCGAACGTTGGATGTTCGACCTTGAGATCCTTCGGCTGGCGCGGCACCGGAACTACACCGTTCATCAGCTCCCCGTTGAATGGACGAATGACCCCGACTCGCGGCTGCGTCTGACGGTGGACACGCTGCGCATGACGCGTGACCTGGCGCGAATCCGCTGGCGCTTCCTCAACGGCCGCTACGGCCCGCCGGGACGACCCGACTAGGGCCAGCCAGTGCGTCCTGCCCGCCACCCATCCCTGGCCGCCACGACCGGCGGCACGGCCTAACCGCCATGGGCGACCTGATCACCGCCACGCGCGAATTCCTGCTGGAGTTCCTGGAAGCCAACCAGTACCTGGCGCTGGCCATCTACGTCGGCGTGGAAGAGGCCGGCGTTCCGTTCCCCGTGCCGGCCGACACCGCCATCGTGCTGATGGGATATCAGGTCTACCGCGGCGTGGCCAATCCCGTCGCCGTGGTGGCCACCGTCGTGGTCTCGGCCACGGCCGGCGCGTCCGTGCTCTATTGGCTGGCCCGGCTGATCGGTCCGCGCCTCATCGACCGCTTTGGACGGGCGCTCCACATCACGCCCGAGCGGCGTGAGCGCGTCGAGCGTTGGATTCACCGCTATGAGGTGCCGGCGGTTGTCATCGGTCGGCTCATACCCGGCTTTCGGATCGTCATCACGGTCGTGGCCGGCGCGGCGCGTGCCAGTTTCTGGAAGTTCCTGCCGTCGGCCGCCCTGTCGGCGCTGATCTGGGCGGTCATTTACATGGGCATCGGCTGGGGTCTGGGCGATCAGTACGAACGGGTGGCGTCAGCGGTTGAAGCCGATCCCCGCGTTGGGTTCGGCATCGTGCTGGCCGCGGTCGTCGTTGTCGGCGGCCTGGTGGCGTTCCGGTTTCGTCGGCGCCTGTTCAGACAGGTCCGGATACGCAAGCTCGGCCGCGACGGCGATTCCTCGCCGCCACCGCCCTAGGGCGTCGTTCGCTCAGCCTCGCTCAGGCGTCCGTTGCGGCCGACGACCCGCTTGATCAGGGTCAGCCAACTCGACGAGCCGTGGCCGCGCCAGTCCAGGTCGTCCTGCAGTTTCATCAGCCGGTCCATGCGGCCCAGCCGCTCGGCCCGCTCATAGATGCGCAGCCAGACGCAGGGCAAGGTCGGGTCGGTCTCGCACATGCCGTAGACGTCGGTCCCCCCGCACGGCCCGTCTCTCAGCCCCTTGGGGCAGGCCATCGGGCAGATGAAGGCCGTGTCCTGCAGGATGCAGTGCCCGCACATCTGGCAGCCGAAGAGCGGGCGTTTCACCAGGCGCTCCACCAGCGTGAAGGCCTGAACCGGGGCGTCGCGCAAGGCTCGCTGCGCGGTCACCTGCGTAATGTTCACGGCGTACCGCGACCCGTCTTGCAGTTCAGGTCGTCAAGTATATGGCCGGGGGCGCGCCGGCCCCCGCACTCAGGTCGACGCGCCGCCCTGACCGGCAGCCGGCGTGGGCCTCACCGTCGGCGGCGTGATCCGGCGTTCCGGAATCAGCAGGCGACGCCCGACAAATAGCTGTGACGGATCGGTGATCTCGTTGATTTCGGCCAGGTCCTCCACCGTGACGTCCAGTTCCTGCGAGATCGCGTACAGCGTGTCGCCCGCCTTCACGGTGTACACGTCGGAGGCGTCGCCCCCGCCGGCAATCGGCGTCTCCGGCTGGACGCGCTCGCCGGGTTGCGGCAACTCGAGCTTCTGCCCCGCGAAAATGCTATTGGGATCGGCCAGTTGATTCTTGCCCTGCAGGTCTTCGACCGTGATCCCGAATCGCTCGGCAATGGCGAGCAGCGTGTCGCCCGGCTGCACGGTGTACGTCTGCGGGGCTGGCGTGGGCGTGGGGGTCGCCTCAGGCGTGGGTGTCGGGCTGGGCGTCGGAGTCTCGGCCGTCTCGGGCGTGGCCGTGGCCGTCTCGGTCTGGAGGCCTATGCCGCCGCCCTCCGTCGCCTGCGTGTACAGGACGTACGCCACAGCGCCCAGGATCAGCAGCCCGAGCACTCCCAGGACCAACTCGCGGCGCGAACTGTCCAGCCCCACTCACCTCCGGCGCTTCCGGGTGTAAAACCCTTCATGCGGCTGGCCGACACAGCGCGAGTATAGGCACGCGACGGCGGACGCGGACGTACCATGCGTGGATGCACGCGCTTGTACTGGCGGCGGGCTGGGCCACGCGGCTGGGATCCATTACCGGCGGCGGGCCGAAGCACTTGCTGCCCATTGGCTCTCGCACGGTCATTGATTTCGTGGTGGACCGCCTCGGCGCGGTTCCCGAGGTCGAGCAGGTCACGGTCATCACCCACGACGTGTTCTTCCAACGCTTCGTGGATTGGGCGGCCGAGCGGCAGGGCCAGACGCCTGTAACCGTCATGAGCGACGGCACAGACTCGTTGGATACGCGGCTCGGAGCCGTCGGGGACATGGCCTACTTCATCCGGGAGTCGGGCATCGACGACGACCTTGTGGTGGTCGCCGGCGACAACCTTTTCGATTTCGACCTCGTGCCGCTGGCGCGAACGGCCCGCCGCAATCTGGTCGTCGGGCTCTACGATGTCGGGTCGCTCGAACTCGCTACCCGCTACGGCGTGGTCGAAATCGACGATGCGGACGTGGTGACCAGCTTCGTCGAAAAGCCCGAGCGTCCGCGCAGCACGCTGGCCTCGGCCGCCATCTACGGCATACCCCGCGAGCACCTCGGCGCCGTACAGGCCTTCATGGACGCGGGCGGCGACCCGGACAAGTCCGGCGAGTTGATTGCATGGCTGCATACCCACGAGCGCGTACTGGGGCAGGTGTTCTCGGGTCGCTGGATCGACATTGGCAGCCCCGACGAGTACGCGCGCGCCCAGGCCGAATTCGGCGGGTGACACCGGCCCTGCCCGCGGCTAGAGGGTCCTCGGAGTCATGAGCGTCGTCCTGGCCCTCGCGCTCGGCATCTCCAGCGGGCTCAACCCCTATGTGACGGTGGCGATCACCTCGGTCGTCGCCGCCCGTTCCGACCTGCTGACGCCGGCCCCCGCGTTCGCCTTCGTGGCCTCGACCGGGATGTTCGTTGGCGCGCTGCTGCTGCTGCCCATCGACATCTTCGCGGACAAATTCCCGGGCAGCGGCGGCCTCATGGACCGCGTGGGCTGGGTGCTGCGGCCGGTCGCCGGCGGGATCGTCGGCGGCGCGGCCATGGCCGTTGCTGGACCCGGCGTGATCCTGGGGGTGGCGCTTGGCGCCGTCGCGGCGCTGGCCACGCATGCCTTGCGCCTGCGTACCCGCCGCCGTGTGCAGTGGCGCATGCTCGGCTTCGGCCGGATCGTCTTCGGGGCTTACGGCGATTTCGGTAGCGGCATCGTCGCCATGATCGCGTTGCTCGTACCCCCGCTTGGCCTCGCCATTGCCGCCGGCCTGCTCATCGCCGCGCTGCTCGTGGACCGCCGCTGGGGCGGCGAGGCGCCGACTTAAGCGTCCGAATCCTCCAAGACGCCCAACGCCTCCAGTACGCCCCGCGCCTTGTGCTGGGTTTCGGCGTATTCCAGGTCCGCGTCCGACTCGGCGACGATCCCGGCTCCCACGTGCAGGTGGCCGACTCCGTCCCGGCGTTGCACAGTGCGGATTGCCAGGTTGGCCGTCAGCCCGCCGTTGAAGCCCAGCGCGAAGACACTCCCGCAGTAGGCGCCGCGACGCACCGGCTCCAGCTCGTCGATGATCTGGGAGGCTCGGATCTTCGGCGCGCCCGTAATTGAACCTCCCGGCCAACAGGCCTCGAGCAGCCTGGCGGCTGACTCGCCGGATCCCAGTTCGCCGCGCACTTCGGAGACCAGCTGCCACACCGTCGGCAGCGCCTCGGTCTGCCAGAGTTCCGGCACGCTGATCGAGCCCGGGCGGCACACCCGACCGAAGTCGTTACGCAGCACGTCCACGATCATCACGTTTTCCGCCCGGTCCTTGGGACTGGCCCGCAGCCGGGCTTCGGCGGCGGCGTCCAGGGCCGGAGTTCGGCCGCGCGGAGCGGTGCCCTTGATCGGTCGCGTTCGCGCCCGGCCACGCGGGTCCACACGCAGGAATAACTCCGGCGACGCGCTGGCCAGGTCGACGCCATCGGCTTCCAGGTAAGCGCCGAAGGGCGCGGGATGCGCCGCCGCCAGGCGCTGAAAGAGCTCCAGCCCCGGCTCCGGCGCGTGGAACTCAATCCGCCTCGCCAGGTTCACCTGGTAGCAATCGCCGGCGGCGATGTAGTCCTTCACCGCCGTCACCCAGCGCCCGAACCGGCGGCGGTCCGCGTTCGTGCGGGCGGTTCGCGGCGCGGGTGGTGGGGTCGACGTCTCGCGCACGCGCAGGCGTGACTGCACCCGAGCGCAAAGGTGGTCGGGGTCGCGCCCGCCTAGCGAGGTCGCGATGATCCAGCCATCGCCGCTTCGGGCGTCGCGCGCCAGCACCCAGTCGTACACGCCAAACCACATCAGGTCGGTGGGCAACGGTCCCGGACAGCGCCCCGGCAGGTCTTCAAGCGCGTAAGCGGCGTCGTAGGCGATGTACCCAATGGCCCCGCCGGCAAATGGAGGAATCGATTCGTGGGATGTCGGCTCGCCGCGCGGGACGATTGTCTCCAGAGCCGAAAAGCCATTACCCGGGAGCTTGCCGCTGACCTCGGAGACAACGCCCCTGGCCGTCCAGCGCACTATGTCGACCGGATCGGCTGCCAGGTAGGACCAGCGGCCTTCGCCCGACGTGTCCGATCCGCCCTCCAGCACAGCCAGGCCCGGCAGGTCTCGAAATCCGTCGGTCAGCAGGCGCAGCGGCGGCAACCCGGCGATTCGCAGCACGCGGCCTGCCTGTCCGTTCGCGTGAATACTGGGCACGATGTCGCCGGCGCGCGTATCGGACAGGGAGACGTGTGACATGAACGGACGCCGCGAAACCGGGCGCGGAATGGGGCCGCTCATCCTAGCGCCGCCCCGGCAGACGCCGCCGATTCTCCGGATGTTTCACGTGAAAGATCGGGCCGGGTCGGCCCCATGAGTCTGCCGACCGGCAAGCTTCCGCTGCCGCTGCTGCGCCAGGCGCTGGGCCGGGTCCCGCGCCGCGACCCGGCGGTGCTCGTGGGAGCGGAACCGGGCGAGGACGCCGCCGTGATTGATGTCGGCGGTCCGGAACTCCTGGTCGCCGCCGCCGACCCGATCACCTTCGCGGCCGCCGACATCGGAACCTATCTGCTGGCCGTCAACGGTAACGACCTGGCCGTAATGGGCGCCGAACCGCGATGGCTCCTGGCCACGGTGCTGGTCCCGGCGGGTACCTCGGCCAACCAGATTCAAGCCCTGCTGGCCGATGTGGCCGAGGCCTGTTCCGCGGCCGGCGTGGCCCTGGTGGGCGGGCACACCGAGATCACCGACAGCGTGACCTCGCCGATTGTTGCGGGAACACTGCTCGGCACGGTCCACCGCGACGCACTCATTCGCACCTCCGGCGCGCGCCCGGGCGACGCGCTGTTGCTGGTTGGCGACATCGCAATCGAGGGCACGGCCATCCTGGCAGGCGACCACGCGGATGCGCTGCGGCGTGCCGGGGTCAGCGAGGCCGACATCCGGACGGGCGCCGCACGGCTCGCCACGCCGGGCATCTCCGTACGTCCGGCGGCCGCCGTCCTGCGGGGCATGGCTGACGTCCGTTCCATGCACGACCCCACGGAAGGTGGGCTGGCCAGTGCGCTGCACGAAATGGCCGAGGCGGCCAAGGTCGGACTCGCGGTCGATCGGGACGCAGTGCCCGTACTGCCGGAGTGCCGGCGTATCTGTCGCGCGCTGGGGCTCGACCCCTATGCGCTGCTGGCCTCCGGCGCCCTGCTGGCCAGCCTGCCGGCCAGTCAGGCTTCCACGGCGCTGACGGCACTTCGAACGGCCGGCTCGACGGCCTCCGTCATCGGCGAAGTCACCGCGGCAGCCGAAGGCAAGCGTTGGACGGTAGGCGGCCGCGAAGTCCCCATCCCCGCGGTCGAGCGCGACGAACTGGCGCGTTTCCTGGAATCGGTCTGACGCGTCGGTACCATTCACCAGTCCGACTCCGCGCTGGCGCCGCCTTGTCTAACTCGGTTATCGATCTCCGCAGCGACACCCTCACGACTCCCACGCCCGCCATGCGCCGAGCCATGGCGGAGGCCGAGGTTGGCGATGACGTCTTTGGCGAGGACCCCACCGTGCAGTCGCTCGAGGAGCGCTGCGCCGAGATGTTTGGGATGGACGCCGGGTTGCTTGTGGCCAGCGGCACCCAGGGGAATCTCTGTTCGCTGCTCACCCACTGCCGTCCTCGTCAGGAAGTCATCGCCGAGCGCGGCTGCCACGTCGTGACCTGGGAAGTCGGCGGTTGGGCCTCGCTGGTTGGGGTCACCATGGCCGCGGTCGATGCGCCCAACGGCATCCTGACCTCGGATCTGATTCGCGGCGCGGTCAAGGCGCCGAACGTCCACCTGGTGGACACGCACCTGGTCTGGATCGAGAACACGCACAACACGGCGGGCGGTACTTGCACCCCGCCGGACCGAATGGCCGAACTGGTTCAGACCGCCCACGGACTGGGTCTGCGGGTGCACGTGGACGGCGCCCGTATCTTCAACGCGGCGGCGGCGCTGGAGTGCCCGGTTGCCGACCTCATGCAAGGCGCCGACAGCGTGCAGTTCTGTCTCTCCAAGGGCCTGGGCGCGCCGGTTGGATCCTTGCTATTGGGATCGCACGAATACATTCACGAGGCGCGGCGCGTCCGCAAGATGGTCGGGGGCGGCATGCGCCAGGCCGGCGTTCTGGCCGCGGCCGGGCACGTGGCGCTGGACGAGACTCCCCAGCGCTTGCCCCAGGACCACGCCAACGCGCGCCTGCTGGCCGAACTGCTGAGCGACACCCCCGGGCTGACCGTTGACCCGGACGCGGTGGCAACCAATCTGGTTTTCTTCGACATCGCGCCCGAGTTGGGCCTTCCGACGGAGTTCGAGGCCCGGCTGGATGCGGCGGGTGTGCGGGTTGTCGGGTTCGATGAAACCGGCCGCTGCCGGGCGGTGACGTACCACCAAGTCTCAACGGACGACATCCAGCGGGCGGCCGAGATCATCCACGACTGCGCCGCCGCCGGCGGCGGCTGACGTGCGCGTCCTGGTCACCGGCGCGACCGGGAATCTCGGTCCCTTTGTGATCCAGGCGCTGCGCCACGATGGCCACGAGGTTCGCGCCCTCGTTCGCGAATCCAGCGACCGATCCTGGCTCAACGCCAACCGGGTGGCGACCGTGGAAGGCGACATTTTGAAGCCGGAAACGTTGGGCGCGGCGGTGGATGGCATGGCCGCTGTGATCCACCTGGCCGGCCTGCACGACTCCTGGGCCCCGCGCGCGCAGGACTTCTTCGAGCTGAACGTGGATGGGGCCTGCAACGTGCGGGACGCCGCCCGCGAGGCCGGGGCCCACCGCCTGGTGTTCGTCAGCAGCGGGTCCACGATCGGCGAGGAGGAAGGCGAGGTCGGGACCGAGACCACCGAGCGGCGGGACTACGCGCTCAGCGATTACGAACGCTCCAAGGTCGAGGCGGAAGCCGCCCTGCTGGAGGACCGGTCGCCACTCGATGTGGTCGTCGTGAATCCTGGAACCGTCTTTGGCCCCGGCGACGCCTCGGGCACGGGCCAGGCGCTGATTGGGGCGTTGAGTGGCCGCCTGGGCGTGTCTGTTGACGAGCCCGTGGCCTGGATCTACGTGAAGGACATCGCGCGCGGGATTGCGCTGGCCCTGGTGCGCGGGCGGCCCGGCGAGCGCTACATCCTGGCCAGCCACAACCTGTCGCGGCTCGCCTTTCTGCAGCGCGCGGTGGAACTGGCCGACCTCGAGTACCAGATCAAACCGGCCTCACCGCTGGCCTGGCAGGCCTTCGGCCTGATTTACAGCCTGCCGGCCTGGATCAGGCGCCAGCGTCCGGTGATCTCGCGGGCGGCGGTGCAGATTGCGCTGCACGGCAGCCAGCTCGATGGGTCGAAAGCCGAACGCGAACTCGGCCTCACGTATACCGCGCTTGACGACGGCCTCAACGCCACCCTGGACTGGCTGCACGAGGCCGAACTGGTCGATCTCCCCGAAGAAGACGATGACGAACCGACCGAAAAGGAGCCGTCCGATGGCGATACCCAGCGAGGCTGAGGTCGAAGCCGACACCAGGGACTACTACCGCGCGCGCGCGCCGGAGTTTGAGCAGTGGATCCTGCGCGAGGGCCGCTATGCGCATGGCCCCGAGGCCGACGCCGCCTGGCATCGGGAAATGGCCGAGATGCAACAGTTCGTCGGGTCGCTGACCGATGCCAGCGTCTTTGAGATCGCTGCGGGCACCGGCTGGTGGACGCGCCTGCTCGCCCGCCGCAACCGGGTGATCGCCTCCGACTATGCGCCTGAAATGCTCGATGAGGCCCGCCGGCGGGACGAGGATCATCTGCCGCTCGGCCGCTGCCGGGCCGACGCGTACCGGTTGCCCGCCGGCGATAACTCGGTGGATGCCTGCATGTTCGGGTTCTGGTTGAGCCACGTGCCGGTCGCGCGCTCGGCCGAATTCATCCGCGAGGCCGCGCGAATCGTGCGGCCCGACGGTTGGATCGTCCTCGTGGACTCGAAGCAGGCGGAACACTCCGGCGCGTCCGACCAGTACGTCAAAGGCGACCGCGTGCAGCGGCAGCACCGGCGCCTGAACGACGGCCGCGAATTCACCATCTGGAAGATCTACTGGTCGCCCGAGGAACTGCGCTCCCTGCTAGGCCTCGTCTGCACCGACGTCGAAGTCATCCAGACCGACCACTTCTTCATCGGCGCCCGCGGCCGGGTGACAGCGAATACTCCCGGCTAGGAAAGCAGCTGAATCACCAGAGTCGCGGCGGAAAGGAACACGGAGACCACGACGGTCAGAAGCAGCCCCATGATCCAGGCTTTGAGGTTCACGATGTCGGCCCTGGTTGCCAGATGCTCGAATCCGCCCTCGAGCTGGCTCACCCGCTCTTCCGTCGTGGCCATGGTCCCTCCTTCCCACGGGTCACTTCCGTGGGCGCCTGCACCTGATCAGAAGGCAGGCAAATGTTTCACGTGAAACATTGGGCTCTGACCGCCCGCAGAGGCACCTGTGTCTGGCTCCAGATTACTAACCCGCCAGCCGCTCGATTTCGTCCAGCAGGGCGAAGTCCTTTTCGGTTACGCCGCCTTCGCTGTGGGTGGAGAGGGTGAAGGTGATGCGCCGGTAGTTGATGAACATGTCGGGGTGATGGTCGGCGGCCTCGGCCTCGGGGGCCACGGCGTTGACCAGGTTCACCACGGCCATGAAATCTTCCAGCTCGAACTGTTTGACCAGGGCGCCGCCTTCGCAGGTCCAGCCGGATCGCTCGGCCAACCGCGCCTGGATGTCGTCGTCCGCCAGTAGTGCCATGAGAATCTCCCTATCGAGCGCCTCTATAATCTGCGCCTCGTAGGCCCAATGTTCCACTCCCCGGCCCTGCGAGCCACCCACATTCGAGACGGACCTTCATGCGTGCATTGATCACGGGCGCCGCGGGCATGTACGGATTCAACCTGACCCGGCGGCTGCTGGGAGACGATCCCGGCGCCTCGGTGGTGGCCGTGGACGACTTCTCGCGCCACTTTCCGGGCGGCGAGCCGCTCACCCCGCTGGCCGAGACCGGACCGCCCATCGAGATCGTGCGCCGCGACTACGCCGACCTGACAACGGATGAATTGAATCACTGGGCGCCGGACGTAATCGTGCACTTTGCCGCGCGCATTTCGGTGCCCGAGTCCATGGAGCGGCCGCACGCCTATTTCGCGAACAACGAGGCTGGGACCTTCCGGTTCGCCCACGCCATCGCCGACATGACGCGGCCGCCGCTGCTGATCTACGCCTCCTCGCCCGAGGTCTACGGTGCACCGCTGCGCGTGCCCATGGATGAGGACCACCCGCTGCGCCCGGTCACCGTATATGCGGTCAGCAAGGCGGCGTGCGAGTTGCATTGCCTGGCGCTGAACCGCTGGTGGGGCCACCCGGTGGTGGTGATTCGGAACTTCAACACGTTCGGCCCGCACCAGAACATCCAGGGGTATCCGGCGGTCACGGTTGCCTTTGCGCGGCGCGCGCTGCGGGGCGAGCCACTGCCGCTGGAGAACGGCGGGCGGCAGACGCGGGACTTCATGTTCATCGACGACGCGGTGGATGCTTACGCGCGGGTCATCGACCGGGGCGCGGCGCTGGCCGGCTCCGTGTTCAACATCGGCACGGGGCGTGAGACAGCGATCCGCGAGGTTGCCCGGACGGTGCTGGCGCTGACCGGATCCGACAGTGAGATCGTGGAAACGCCGGGCCGGCGCACCGATCTGCCGGCCTTGCGCGCCGACGCCACGCGCATTCGCCAGGCGACCGGCTGGAACCCGGTGACGCCGTTCGAGGAGGGCATGCGGCGCACGGTGGACTGGCTGCGCGCCGTAGACGAATGAGCGCACTTGTCACGGGCGGCGCGGGGTTCATCGGCCGGCACGTGGTGGGGGAACTGCTGGACCGCGGCGTGGCGGTGCGCGTGCTGGATGACCTCTCGCGCGCGCGGTCGGGATCGCTGGACGCGTTTAGCGGGCGGCCCGGCTACCTGGGGCTGACGCAGGGAGACGTGGCCGATCCGGCGGCGCTGCGGGACGGGCTCATGGGCGTGGACACCGTGTACCACTTGGCGGCCGCGGTGGATGTGGGGGCCAGCGTGCATGGCCCGGCACAGGTGGTCCGGGCCAATGTGCTGGGCACCCTGAATGTGCTGGAAGCCGCGCGGACCACCGGTCTGCGCTTGGTGCTCGTCAGCACGTGTCACGTCTACGCCTCGGCCAGTCAACCGCTGGACGAACACGCCGTCACCGCCCCGGCGTCGCCATACGCCGCGTCCAAGCTGGCCGCCGACGACCTGGCCGCGGGCTATCGGCGGGCCTTTGGGCTCCGCCAGACCATCGTCCGGCCGTTTAACGTCTATGGACCCTGGCAGCGCGGGGACCTGGAAGGCGGCGTGGTGGCGCGCTTTCTGCAGGCCGCGCTGGCCGGCCGGGCACTGCAGGTGCACGGCGACGGGGCGCAGACGCGCGACTTCCTGTTCGTGGACGACGCGGCCCGCGGCGTTGTGGACGCGGCAGCGGAGACGGCCGTCGGGCGCACGCTCAACCTGGCGACCGGACGCGAAACCAGTATTCGCGAGCTGGCAGCGCTGATCGACGATGGCGCCGGATACGTCCGCCAGGTGCCCCATCCGCACCCGCAGGCGGAAGTGGAGCGCTACCTTGGAAACGCGGCGCGCGCCCGAGAGCTGCTGGACTGGCGCCCTCGGGTGACTCTGCCCGAAGGCCTGGCGCGCACGCGTGCCTGGTTTGCTCAACTGGCCGATCGCTGACTGGCAGCGGCCCGCCGCCGCGCCGCCCCGTAACAGACACCCACCAACCGGCGTTCAGAGAGCGCCAGGACCACCGTTGCCGTGCTATTGGACGCTGAACCAAGCGAAGAGCAACTGAATGACGTCATCCGACGCGCCGCCACGCTGGACCGCGAGGCCTACGGGGAACTCTATCGGCTGTATGTCGGCCGGATTCACCGCTACATCGCGTACCAGGTGAGCGACCGGGTATTGGCCGAAGACCTGACCAACCAGGTTTTCCTGCGCGCCATGCAGGCGATCGGGCGCTATCAACACCGCTCGATTCCCGAGTTCAACGGCTGGATTTACCGCATTGCCAAGAACGTGGTGGTGGACAACTGGCGCGCCACGCGCAGCACGGTGCCGCTGGATGAGGCGCTGGTGGCCGAGCGCCGCGAGACGCTGGACGCGCACTTCGAGTCGCTGGCCCGGCGCGAGGAGCTACGCGAGGCGATGCAGTCGCTGACCGAAGATCAGCGCCAGGTTCTGAGCTACCGGTTTGCCCTGGACATGAGCCACCGCGAGATCGCCCAGATCATGGACCGTAACGAACCGGCCATCCGCGCGTTGCAATTCAGGGCGGTTGCCGCCCTTCGCAAGGTTATGGCCGAGGACGCCCGGTGAGCACGGATATCGAGACGGCCTTCCATTCGTCGCTCGACCGCCTGCTGCGCGGCGAAGCGACGCTGGACGCGTGCGTCGCGGACTACCCGGAACACCAGGCGCGTCTGCGCGACATGCTGGTTGTCGCGCTCGATCTGCAGGCGCTGACGCCGCTGCCGCTCGATCGACAGGCGGTGGAACGGGGCGCGCGCCTGATCGACGAGGAGCTCCAGCACCTGCGGGCGCGGCTCGATCGGCAGCCTGAGCCCGCCAGCGTCTGGGCGCGTCTCACCTGGTGGTTCCCGCGCTTCATGCCGGTCCGCATGGCCGGTCTGGCCGCGGCCTTCGCTATCGCACTGGTCGCCTACGGCGGCGTGACGCTGGCGGCCGTAAACAGCGGGCCGGATAGCGCCCTATACGGCTACCGACTCACCCTGGAGGAATTGCGAATCGGCTTCGCCTCGAACGAGGAGAAGGCGTACTTGTACCTGGACACGGCCGAACAGCGGTTGCGCGAAATCGAATCGGCAGCCGGCGCCGGCGACTCCGTTGCGGTGGCCCGCGCCAGCACCGCGTACGAGGAGGTTGTGCGCAAGGGTGTGGACGTGCTGGGCGCCGTGGCCCGCGACACGGAGCCGGGCGCCGAGCGCACCGAGGACGTGGCCGCCAACTACCGCCGGCGCCTGGCCGAGCACGACACGAGGTTCAACTCGCTCACGCACGCGGCCGCGGAGGCGCAGCGCGCTCCAATTACACGGGCGCAGTCGCTGGCGCAGGCCGGCCTGCAGGACGTACATAGCGGGCCGATCCTCGCCGCCGCGCCTACCGCGGCGCCCGATCCCGGCCTGACGCCCACGGTGACCGTGCCGGCGACGCTTTCCGTTCCGAGCCCCGCGCCCACCGCGGTTCCCACGCCGCCGGTATCACCCGCGCCGACGCCCGCACCCGCGACACCGACTCCGACTCCAACGCCAGAAGTCGCGCCCGCGCCCACGGCCACGCCCGTGCCGGCCATCGACGTGACGGGCAGCGCCGTGGTCGTGACGGGCGACCTGATTTCCGTGAACGACGGCGCGGTAGTCGTCGCGGGTATAACGATCACGCGGGGCGACGTGGCGGCGGTGGAGGCCGTGCCCCTGGCGGCGCGCGTTCGGGCCGAAGCGCAGGTTGAAGGCGACGGCAGCCTGAAGCTGGTTGGCCTGGCCATCGCGCCAGCCGAGGCCGAGGCGGACCGCCAGCCCACCGCGGCGCCCGACTCCACGCCGAGCCCGGGCCCCACCCCGACGGACGGAACGGCGACGCCGGAAGCCACGGCGACCGCAACTCCTGCCGAAGTTGAGTCGACGGTGACGCCCGACGCCTCGCCCACGGCGGAGCCGACGGCGAGTGAGAGCACACCGGCCCCCGACGCCTCGCCCGCGCCGACTGCGGCCGAGGGCGAGACCACGGCCACTCCGGAAGCGACTGTCACCGAGTCGCCGACGCCCGAAACCTCGCCCACGCCAACGGCTACCGAAGGCGCGCCGACCGCGGCCCCGGCGACCACGCCGCCCACGGAACCCGCGCAAACGCAGCAGCCATCCGACGTCTCACCGACGCCGACCGTTGCGGACGGAACGCCGAGTCCGACGCCCGAGGCGACGCCCAGTCCGGAAGCGACGGCCGCGGATGGCACGCCGACGCCGTCGGGCGAGTCACAGGCCACGCCGGAGCCGGACGCTACATCGACGCCGGCGGACGGCGAGCCAACGTCGACGCCCGAGCCGACGCCCGAGCCGACGCCCACGGAAGTTCCGCCGTCGCCGACGCCAACCGAAGGGGCGCCGACCGCGGCGCCGGAGACGCCCACGCCCGAGCCGACGCCCGTGGAAGGCCAGCCGACGGCACCGCCTGCGAGCGCGCCGATCGCCGAGGAGCCAGCCGCGCCGGCGCCCCCGACGCTGCAGGGCGTCCTGGTGGCGATCGATTCATTCAGCGTTCGCGCCGGCGGCATTGTTTTCAGTCGGCCGCTGGATACGCCGCTGGTGCTGCGCGGCCAGGTGGCGCCGGGCGACGTGGTGCTGGTGACGTTTGAAGGGCTGCGCGCGGCCTCGTCCTACGTCCTGGTGGCGCACGAGGTGGCGCCGGTGCCGCCGCCGGAGGACCCGGCCGTCACGCGCTGGCAGGGTTTTGTGCGGGAACTCGGCGAGGAGGCGCTCACGCTCAACGGCGTCCGCGTTCAGGTCCCGCCGGAGGCCCGAGAGGACGACGTGTGGGCGGGGCTGGAGGACGGCGCCCTGGTCGAGATTGAACTCAGCGACGCGACCGAGCCGGTGGCCGCCGCGATCCGACGATTGGGGTCAGCGGCTCAATCGTTTAGCAACCTGGCCCTGGCGCCGTTCGGCTAAGGGTGACGCGGTCGCTCAGGCCAGCACAATCAGGTGCGGCGGCGCCCACATGCGCCAGCCGGCCCGCGTGGAGTCAAGCCCAAACAGTTGGCGCGGGGTCAGCACCGGCGAGTCCGAGAACCGCGGCGCGTACTTGTTGTGCTGAAAGATCTTGATGCCCCGCCACTGCAGGTGCGGATACGCCTCGGGACTGGTGATGGCGTTGTACTTGAGAATCTTGGCGTCAGGACTGCCAAAGCCGTCGGCGTCCAGCACCAGGTCGACTTCCGGGAAGACTTCCAGATTCCGCTTGCCATAGACCATCGACCAGGAGTCCGACACCTCATCCACGAACTGGTGGATGATCATGATCTTCTTGTGCGACAGATTCTCGCTGCGCACGTACTCGGCCAGAATGCGCTGCGCCTCGTTGATGGCATTGGCCGACAGCCATCCGATGGGATGCCCGGGCATGTTCTGACCCGGCTTTGTGGCGAACTCCGGATCGAGCGCGATGTGCACGTTGGGGTAGGCCATGTAGCCCTTGTCGATCATGCGGCGCACGAAGAACGACGGCGACAGCCGGCCCATTTGTGCGTCCAGCACGACCCCCATGCCGCGCTCCTGGGCCGGCAAGATGTAGTCGTTGACAAGGTCGACGCCGGAGCCGTCCAGGAAGATCAGGCACGAGTCGTCCGCGCCCTGGCAGGGACGCGCGAGGGCGTAGATCAGATGCGGCGCGACCGTCGCGGGGGCCTGGGCCAACTCTTCGGTGGCCTGGACCCAGGGCGCGATGCTGCGTTCGAGTTCGTCGAACGAATTGAGGTCGCCCAGCAGCCCCAGGATGGGCGCCACGCCGAAGCTGCGGCCGTAAACCGTGATGACAGGCGACGACTTGACGATTGAACGTGGCGCATCCGTGAAGGGCGTGACCGGAAGGTCCAACTCGTCGAGGGTCGGGGCCCTAGGGACCTGAAACGGCGGCTGCGCGTCGGCGATATCGGGTTGACCGGGGTGAGGATCAACGGGTGTTGCATCCGACCCGGCGGCGTGCACAGCGGTGGCCAGCCCCCCTAGTGCTGTGCCTGCCGTGCCTCCCGCCAGCAGCCTCAGGCTGTGCCTGAGGAAACTTCGACGCCCACGCATGGCTCAGGGTTGTCATAGTACACCGTTCTTTACACAAGTCAACAATAAAATCTCTTGTAACGACACTGCGGCGCGAGACTCAAACGCCTATCTACGTGGCGAGCGTCCTGGCCCGCCGCCGTCAGTCGTAGCTGGTGCTGGTCTCGCGCCGGTCGGCGTGCCGCTCCAGGGCCAGGGCAATCAGGCGGTCCAACAGCTCGCGGGAACCGAGGCCGCTGGCTCGCCACAGCTTCGGGAACTGGCTGATCTCGGTGAACCCGGGGATGGTGTTGATCTCGTTCAGCACCACGTCATAGGTTTCGCCGTTGACCAGGAAGTCCACGCGGGCGAAGCCGGCGCAGTCGATAGCGCGGTAGGCCTCGACCGCCATCCGCCGGATGCGCGCGGCCAATTCGTCCGGAATGTCAGCCGGAATGCACTCCTGTGACGTGTCGTCCAGGTACTTGGCGTTGTAGTCGTAGAACTCATTGCCCGGGATGATCTCGCCGCAGACGGAGGCTTCCGGCTCGTCGTTGCCAAGCACGCTGACCTCGATCTCGCGGGCGTGTGGGATGCCGGCCTCCACGATCAGCCGGCGGTCGAACTTCGCCGCCAGGTCCATGGCCGGGCCCAGTTCGTCCGCGTTGTGCGCCTTGCTGATGCCGACGCTGCTACCCAGGTTGCAGGGCTTGGTGAAGACGGGATAGCCCAGCTCCGACTCGATTTCGGCCCGGATGGCGTCAGGATCGGCCCGCCAGGCACGGCGCGTAAAGACGCGGGACGGCGACACCGGGATGCCGTGGGCGTGCAGGACGCGCTTCTGGATGTCCTTGTCCATGCCAACCGCGGAGCCGGTGACGCCGGCGCCTACGTAGGCCACGTCGGCGAGATCCAGCAGCCCCTGGATCGTGCCGTCCTCACCGTAGGTGCCGTGCAGCACCGGGAAGACGACGTCCAACGGCGAATCGAGCGAGCCGGCGGGACGATCGGGCATACGCGTGGGCAGGCTGACCGGCGCCCGGGCGGGCTGAGTCTTGGGTTTCACGGCGCCTTCCAGGAGCGGCAGTGGATCGTCGTCCAGCAGCCACTCGCCGGTCTTGGTGATGCCGATCGGCCGGACGTCGTACTTCTCGGGGTCCAGCGACTCCAGCACAAAGCGCGCCGACCGGAGGGACACCTCGTGCTCGCCGGAGCGGCCGCCAAAGAGCACGCCTACCCGCAGTTTTCGCTCGGCCATCAGGTCTTCAATCCCAGTGTCGTGGTGCTAAACAGCGCCTCGAATTGGAATCCCGCCTCGGCCATGGACGCAGCGGCGCCCTCCTCCCGGTCGATCACGACCAGCACGAGCGGCACGTTCGCGCCGCTGTCACGCAGGGCGATCGCGGACTCGATGGCCTGGCCGCCAGTCGTAACCACGTCTTCGATCAAGACCACGTTTTCGCCGGGATGCAGAATCCCCTCGAACCGCTGCTCGGTTCCATAGGACTTCGATTCGCCCCGCACCAGCACGCTGGGCAGGCCGGTCGCAAGCGAAACTGCCGTGGCCAGCGGCACCGCGCCCAATTCAGGACCCGCGACTCGCTGCGTATCGGCGGGTAGACGCGCAGCCAGCGCCTGACCGATGTCGCGCAAGAGGGACGGATCGGTCGTGAAGCGGTACTTGTCCAGGTAGTAGCGGCTGCGTCGGCCGGAACGAAGGACGAAATCGCCTTCCAGGTACGCCGCGTCAACGATGCGTGAAGCCAGCGAGGCCGTGTCAATGCTGGCTAAAGTTTCGGCGCCCACGCTCTCAGCGTAGCAGTCCGCGAGGTCAGGGCTTGCGGCGGCTGCCCGAAGCCGTTCACTATGAGGCGGCAACGGCAGGCCGGCAGGCGGCGAATGCCACAGGCGCTGATCTTTGGAATTACGGGTTACGCCGGCAGCGCGCTGGCCCGGCACCTCGTCAGTCGCGGCTGGCGCGTGCGCGGGATCGGGCGCAGTGAGTCGGCGGCCGACGACCTGGAACACCTTGGCGTTGACGTCGAGATTGCCGACGTGGGCGAGCCCGAGGAGCTCGAGAGCCTGGGACGACCCGACGACCACGTCTTTTACCTGGTGGGCAGCATCAGCGGCCACCCGGACTGGACGGAGCGGGTAGGGCTGGACGGCGTGGTTAACGCGGAGGCCGCGCTGGCCGACGCCGGCGTCGCCTCATTCGTGCTGGTGCAGACGCTGGCCGTCTATGGCCGAGGCTCGGACGAGACGATCACGGAAGACACCCCCACGCAGCCGAACTCCCAGTTGGGCCGGATAAGCCTGCTGGCCGAGCAACACCTGCGGGACGCCCTGCGCAAGCGAGGGTTCCCGGCCCGCTTTGTGCGCGCCGGAACGATTTACGGTCCGGGCCGGCGAACGGTCGACGCCCTGCGCAACAAGCGTCTGCGCATGCTGGGTGGCGGGGAGAATCTGTCCAGCCGTATCCACGTGGACGACCTGGCGACGGTGCTGACGGCTACGGCCGAGCGCGGGCGCTCGGGCGAGGTCTACCTGGCGGTGGACGACCATCCAATCAGCATGGCGGAATATTTCGACCACCTGGCCGACCGGGCCCACGTGCCGGCGCCGGGGTCGACGCCGAAATGGCTGGCGCGGGCCATGATCTCGGGATTCGGACTCACGTCGAAGCTAACCAAGGGGCACGCTCCGCTTGGGCACAACCTTTACGCCCTGGTCACCGGCAACTACGCCTGCTCCAACTACAAGCTTCGCAACGAGCTTGGGGTCGAGCTGGCCTACCCGACCTACGTGGAAGGCGTGGAAAGTCTGCTCGCCGACGAGGACGAGGATGCGTAGCTCCCGCCGACGGAGCCGCCCGTGACCGTCGAAATCGCCTTCGTCCTGGTCGTCACGCTGGTGGCCCTGGTGCTGCTGGCGTTGGGGCGCATTCCGCCGGACCTGATTGCCTTCGGTGTGCTGCTGATCCTGTTCTTCGGACGGGTCATCACGGTGGAGCAGGCCCTCAGCGGCTTCTCCAACCAGGCCGTTATTGCCGTTGGCGCCATCCTGGTCATCAGCGCCGGCCTCACCTCCACCGGCGTGGCCGCGCACCTGGGCGCCTGGATTCGCCGCGTGGCCGCTCACAGCGAAGTCCGGCTGATCGCCCTCACCATTGCCAGCGTGGCGGTGCTCTCGGCGTTCATGAATTCGGTGGGGGCCTGCGCCGTCTTGCTGCCGGCCGTGGTGGCCGCCGCCCGCGAGATGAACACCCCGGTGTCGCGCGTGCTGATGCCCCTGGCCTTCGGGTCGTTGTTGGGCGCCATGCTGACGCTCGTCGGCACCCCGTCCAACATCCTTGCCAGCGGGGTCCTGGAACAGTCGGGCTACGAGCCGTTTGGCCTGTTCGAATTCACCCCGTTCGGCGCGCTGGCCCTGCTGCTTGGCATCGGCTTCATTCTGCTCACCCGCAGCCGCTTGCTCCCCGTGCGCAGCGGTGGCGCCCAGGCCGCCCCGCCCGGCGTGGAGCACCAGGCCTATCGGCTGGACGAGCGGCTCTTCGAGGCCGTGGTCCCCGCCGACAGCCAGCTGGTCGGCCAGAGCCTGCTGGCCGCCGGCATTGGCGAAGCCTTCGGCATCGCCGTCCTCGCCATTGAGCGCGAGGGCAACATTGCCGCCGCTCCCGCGCCCAGTGAAGTGCTGCTGGCCGGCGACTACCTGCTGCTGGGCGCCCGCGAGGCCGACATCGACCGCCTCCGCCAGGTGCACGCCCTGCAGGTGCAGGACCGCGTGCGCCTGGGCGCCGACGCGCTACGGGCGGGCTCGCTGAGCATGACCGAACTCGTCCTCCGTCCGCGCTCGGAGCTGGTCGGGCAGACCCTGGAGGACGTCGACTTCCGCGACCGCTTCGGTTCCACCGTTCTGGGCATCTGGCGCGACGGCGCGCCGCGGCGGACCCGCCTGGCCAAGCTGGCCCTGGAGGGCGGCGACGCCTTGCTCGTCCACGGCCCGCCCCTGGCCCTGCGGCAACTGCGCGACTCGCCCGATTTCGTTGTCCTCACCGAGGATGCCGAGACCGCGCCGCGCGCCCGCCGCGCGCCCCTGGCAGTCGCGATCCTCGTGCTCTTCGTCCTGGGCCTGGTGCTGAACGTGGCGCCGGTGGCGATCATGGGCGTGGCCGCCGCGGCCGTGATGGTCCTGACCGGATGCGTGACCATGGACGACGCGCGCAGCGCCGTCGAGTGGCGCGCCATCCTGCTGATCGCCGCCATGCTTCCCCTGGCGGAGGCCATGCAAACCACCGGCACCGCCGCGTTCCTGGCCGAGCGTTCCACCGAGAGCCTGGGTGCGTTCGGCGCGCTGCCCGTCCTGGCCGGCGTGCTGCTGCTGACGTTTTTCTTCACCCACATCATGGGCAACCACGTCACGGCGGTGCTGATGGCGCCGCTGGCCATCGACGCGGCGGTGCGCATGGGCGCCGATCCGCGCATGTTCGCGCTGGGCGTCGCCCTGGCCGCCACTTCCGGCTTCGCCACCCCTTACGCCCACCCCGGCAACCTGCTCGTCATGGGTCCCGCCAACTACCGCTTCGGCGACTTCGTCCGCATGGGCCTGCCCCTCGGCCTCCTCACCCTTGCAGGTAGCTTCTTCCTCCTGTCGTTGCTCTTCGCCGGCTGATTCCCTGGCCCCGGCTCCCTGCATGTCCCGGATCCGAGACCCGCATCTTTCTCTATGCTGGTAGCGGCCCAGACGCTTCATGCCGCGTGGTGAGAACGTCGCACCTTGAGTACGCAGCTACCCATTCCTAACGATCAACTGGCGGCGTTCTGCCGAGCGCACGGCATTCGCCGGATGGCCGTCTTTGGCTCAGCGCTGCGATCGGACTTCGGGACCGACAGCGATATCGACCTGCTCGTCGAATTCGATCCGGACCGCATCCCCGGGTTGCTTGGGATCTCGGGCATGGAACTGGAACTGTCAGACCTCTTGAACGGACGCAAGGTCGATCTGCGAACGCCTGAGGATCTGAGCCGCTATTTCCGCGCCGCGGTACTCGCAGAAGCAGAGGTGCAGTACGTACGGGAAGGATGACATCCGTCTGCTGCACATGCGCGATTCAGCGCGCGACGTGGTGTCGATTGCGGAAGGCCGGACGCGCGAAGACCTGGACCGGGACCGACAGCTCGTACTCGCGCTGTCTCATGCCATCCAGATCATCGGCGAAGCCGCCAACCGGGTGAGCGAAACAACCCGGGAATCAGCGCCGGACGTTCCGTGGCGCCTCATCATCAACATGCGCCACCGGATCGTCCACGACTACTACCGCATCAATCTCGATGTGCTCTGACGGACAGTGCGTGAGGAAGTACCGGACCTGATCGCCCGGCTCGAGCGGCTGGTTCCACCGGCGTCTGACTGATCCCGAGCACGACTGATTCTTTGGTCGTCGGCCGGCAGGACTCCCGACTTCCCACGAGGCCTAACCACGTTCGGTAGCCTTCCCCTAATACCCGCGACCAACTGATCCAGGAAAGGCCGGTTCCGGTGGTTCGAATAGCAATGCTCGGCAGCGGCTTCGTCTGCGACTTCTATATGAACGCCCTGCGCTACGTGCCCGATCAGCGCGTGGTGGTGAATTTCTCGAAGACCGAGGCCAAGGCCCAGGACTTTGCCCAGCGCTGGAAGGTGCCCGAATCCACGACCGACATGCAGGCCGCCATCGAACGCGACGACGTGGACCTGGTGGTGGTGGGGCTGCCCAATTTCGTCCACCGCGACGCCTGCATCGCCGCCGCCGAGGCCGGCAAGGCCGTGGTCTGCACCAAGCCGCTTGGCCGCAATGCGCCGGAGGCCGCCGAAATCCTGCACGCCGTCCGCCAGCACGGCGTCTTCAACGGCTACCTGGAGACCGAAGCCTTCATGCCCGACGTCCTGCGCGCCAAGCAGGCCGTTGACGACGGGGCCATCGGCAAGGTGCTGATCGTGCGCGCGCGCGAGGCCCACACCGGATCCCACGCCAGCTACGCCTGGGACTCGTCCACGAGCGGCGGCGGACCGTTGCTGGGGATGGGCGTGCACGCGGTGGCCGCCTGCCGACTCTTCATCGGCAAGGATGTGATGCCGCAGGAGGTTATGTGCTGGGCCGACACGCTGGAGCACGACGTGCCGTTTGAGGACAACGCCGTGGCTTTGGTGCGCTTCGAGAACCGCTCGCTCGGCCAGATCGAGGCCGGCTGGAGCAATCACGGCGGCATGGACGTCCGCACCGAGATTTACGGCGAGGACGGCCTGATCCACATCGACGCCACCCACGGCGTGCCGATCAAGGCTTTCAGCCTGCACTCCATGGGCTACGTGCAGGAAAAGGCCGACTCCGACACCGGCTGGACCTTTCCGCAGTCCGACGAAGCCTGGCAATACGGCTATCACGGCCAGATGTACCACTTCGTCCGCTGCCTGGAAGACGGCACGCCCGCCGCCGAAGACTTCGAAGACGGCTACATCTCCAACGCCGTCATCGACGCCGCCTACCGCAGCGCCGAATCACGGCAGTGGGAGGCGGTGGATCTTTCGGGGCTCAATTCCGACTAGGGTCGACGACCACAGGCAGCCGGCCTACGACTGCGTCGAGAGTTCGCCTGATTCGATCCGGTCCAGCACCTCGCGCAGGCCTTGCAGCGGGACTGCCTGAGCGTCGGTGCGGGATTGGGAGGTGGCGCCGCCATACACGACAGCCTTGGCTGAGATGTCGGGGATCAGGGCGGCGACGCGGTGCAGGGAGGTGAAGTAGTCGCTGGCGATGGTGGCGCCGGACTTGATTTCGATGGCGCCGATGCCGCGGCCGGTCTCGTAGAAGAGGTCGCATTCGAGGCCGCGTGAGTCCCGGAAGAAAGACAGATTGGGCTGGAGGCCTCGGTTGAAGCGGTACTTGAGGGTCTCGGCCACGACCAGGTTCTCGAACAGCGGGCCGCGCAGGGGATGGGTGACGACCTGGTCCGCGTGCTCGATGCCGATGAGGAAGCTGGCCAAGCCCACGTCATAGAAGTAGAGCTTGGGCGATTTGACCAGGCGCTTGCGGATATTGGCGTGATAGGGCGGCAACTGAAAGACGATGTAGCTGGCTTCCAACACCGTCAGCCACTCGCGCGCGGTGGTGTGCGAGACGCCGGCGTCGGAGCCCAGGGCGCTGAGGTTGACCAACTGGCCCACGCGTCCCGCGCAGAGGCGCACGAAGCGCCGGAAGCTGGTCAGGTTGCGAATCTCGCCGATACGGCGCACGTCGCGCTCGACGTAGGTCTCGAAGTAGTCGCCCAGGGCCTGCCGCGGCTCCAGCCGTTGATCCAGGATCCGCGGGTAGAAGCCTGAGAACAGCATCTCGTCGATTGCGAGACTGGCGCCAATGCGCTCGCGCTCCGCAAGCGAGAAGGGCAGCAGGCGCAGCAGTGCCGTGCGTCCGGCCAGCGACTGGCTGATGGCGCTGGAGAGTTGAAACTGCTCGCTGCCGGTCAGCACGAAGAGGCTGTTACGCCGCCGCTCGTCCGCCAGCACCTGCAGGTACGACAGGAGATCGGGGACGTGCTGGATTTCATCGATGATGGCGCCCTCACCGAGTTGCGCCAAAAATCCCCGCGGGTCCGATTCGGCGAACTGGCGCTGATCTGGCGCCTCCAGGTTGGCGTAGGCCAGATTGGGAAACGCCGCCCGGCAGAGGGTGGTCTTGCCGGACTGCCGCGGTCCGGTGACGGTGACGAAGGGATATTGCTGGAACAGCCGCGTCAGGTACGGGGCGATTTCACGCTCGATCATGCTCGTCACGCTAGGGACAACCTGCACAAATTGCAAGTAGTACTTTCAATTTGTGCAGGTTGCGGGGCGCCAGGGCAACCCGTAAGGCGTTCGGGCCGCCCCCAAATTGGGCTGGGGAGCGACCTGCGTTAGCTCAGGTCTCGCACCTCGTCCCCAAACCGGTAGGCGAAGACCTGGCCGTAGCTGAATTCGATGTGGATGCGCACCTGTTCGCCGGCGGCGGGGCCCAGATCCGGCGAGCCGTTCCAGGTGACCGGGTGCTCCACGGAGTCGCCGCGGATTTCGTCGCAGTCGTCGAGCAGCAGGCCGGGGATGGGGGCGCCGCTGCCGGTGCGGACCTCGACCCTGGCGGAGCCGTTGCGGACGTTGGCGTTGAGGAACAGGCGTTGGCCGCCGGCCAGCACGCGGTCGGTCACGATCCAGCCCGCTTCGCGCCCGGCCGACAGCCCGGCAAAGCGGTCCAGGCCCAGGACAAAGGTGCCAATGCCGCCCGAGCGGTAGTTCAGCCCGTGGGCCTCTTCGCGGCCGTGGAACCAGAAGCGCATGCGGTCGCCCTCGCGCACCGGCGGGCTGTCGGACATGTTGACCCAGGAGTCGTCCCAGCCGCCTTCGGCGCCCAGGTCCATGAACCGGTCGCGCCGGAACGGTCGCTGCCAGTGGAGGCCGTCGAGGCTGCTGGCCAGCGTGACCCACATGCGTTCCACGTCGGTGTCGTAGAGGTTCACGAAGGCCAGGTAGCGGTTGCCGTAGACGATGGGGGCGATGTTGTAGAACTCGGTGCCGCGGGTATCGAAGGCGTCGTTAGTCAGCACCGTCGCGTAGTCCGACCAGTTGAGAAAGTCCGGGCTCGCGGCGCGCGCCACGATCCGCTTGTGCGGCAGCGGGTCCGCCGTCGCCCCGGGCAACCGGCCGGGGAGGTAGCGCGGCGGCCGCAGGAACAGCCAGTATTCTCCGGTTGCGGGGTCCTTGATGGCGGAATGCCGGTCCCCGGCCTGCGCGTAGATGGGGTCCGGGTGCAACGTCCAGCGAATCCCGTCCGGGCTGAACATGGCGTATAGCCCATCGCCCACGCGGTCCCGAAACACGTGATGCACCGGAATCTTGTAGCGCCGTTCCGGCCCGCCGACGTCGTCCACGATCAATCCGTGAGACTCCATTCCCCGGCAGCCCGGAATCAGGGAGGGTCGGTGAAAGATGTTGTTGTTGGTGTTGCCGCCAAACTCGATCACGCCCAGATTGGGCTTGGTCCAGTTGATGCCGTCGTCCGACTCGGCGTAGTTGAGCAGCACCTGGTCGCCGGTGGGGCTGTCGTAATCGAAGCTCCGGTACCACATGCGAAAGCCGCCGGTGGCGTCGTCCTTCAGGATGGACAGGTCCATCCCCACGCCGCCGCCTTCCCAGGGCCGGTCGGCGGTCATGATGGGGTCGTGCGAGCGCCGTTCGGGGCGACCGATGGTCGGCGTGACGTTCCACGAGGCGTCCACCTCGAGGTCATCCACGAAGAGGTGCAGGTTCGGGTCGTACATGGCTGGGTTCTCCGCCCCGCGATTGCGCCGAGTCTAGGGCGCGTGGCGAAGTCGCGCCCCTGTGCCCTTGGGAATTCGCCTTACAATGTGCCCCCAAACGCCGACAGGCCCGTCCTCGCTTCGGGGCATGGAGAGAGAAGGCTTACCCGTGTCGATCCGTAAGTGGCGCACCGCCGCCATGCTCCTGGTCGCCAGTGCCGTCGCGGCCACGCTGTTTGCCGGCTGCGGCGGCGAGTTCGAGTTCAAGCCCAGCGGCAGCGGCCGCGGCCAGGGCGTCAACTACCAGCAGGCCCCGGGCTCGCTGTACGACGCCACGCCGACGCCGTCGTCCTGACGTAGGGCCGCAGCCAGGCCAGGCGTCCGGCGCTAGGTTTCGGTCTCGTTCCGGGCGGACTCCTCGCGGAGAAACGCTTCGGCGGAGTCCAGGTACACCTGTGGAAAACCGGCCACGGGACGTTTGCCGGTGATGGCTCGCTTTGCTTCGGTCGGTGACAACCCCCGGAGCGCGCGCAGAATCACATAGGTCATCAGCGGGCCGCGGTGCATCCCCTCGCGGCAGTGCACGTAGAGTTGCGCATCCCGGTCCGCCAGTGCCCGCCGCGCGAACGATAGTCCCCGCTGGAACCACGACGCCGGCTTCGGCTCCAGGTCATCCACCACCGGCACCCAGGTCGCCCTGAAGTCCCGCCGCACCTGAGCGCCATGCGGGTCCGTGCTCACGTTCAGCACGTGCGTCACCCCGGCCGCCTGCAGCGCGCCCAGCGACGCCGGACTGGGCCGTCCCCCAACCCAGACCCCGTCCGCTACCTCCGACGGTGGATACGGCTCAAAGAACATCGCGGCCCGCCTTATCCGTCGCTGATCGATGTGACACCGTCATCGCTGCTTTCGCCTTGACCGCCGGCGCCATTGTCCGGTCTCGAGCGGCGGCGGACAGGTGTTCGGAGGCATGTTGGACACATTCTGGCCGACGCCCGGATATCCGGCCCGCCGCCGGCGTTCGAAACGAACCGGAGTCTCGTCCCAGCCTCGTCCCATCAGCACGAGCGGCCGCGCCGCCAGCACAAGTGGCTCTGCCACCATTCCAGGGATCCAAGCGCGGAGCGCCTCGGTCAGCTCGCGGTGCAATGCACAACCCCTCCGCTCGCCGTCCCAGCAAGAGTGGCTTTGCCACCCCGTATGATGGCGCTCCCTTTTCCGAGCCTTGTTGGGCTGGGCGGCCCGTGTGGCCTTCGCCTGATCCTGCGCAAACCGCCGCCGTTGACGTGGCCGACGCCGTGTTTCCATACGACTACCGCGGCGTCCGCCCCGCGCTGGCCCGTGTGCCCGCCGATTCGTACGCCCGCGCCGCCCAGGAGTTACTGGACCGCCGCCCCGGCGTGGCCCTGCTGATCACCGGATTTCCCATCAAGGGCATCGCCGAGACCGACGGCCCGCCAGGCGCCGCCGCCGTGGGGCGGGCGTTGCAGGCTCTGAGTTGGCACGTCATCACGGTCGTTGACCCCATGACCCGCCCCGTCATCGAAGCCCTCGGCCGCGACCTTGGCGAAATCGAGGAAATCGACGCCGATGGTGTCCCGCAGGCCGAAGCGGCCACCGGGCGTCTGCTGGACCGGATTCGCCCGCATGCCGCCATAGCCATCGAGCGCCCGGGCCTGACCGCGGATGGCCGCCTGGCCAATATGCGCGGCGAGACCCTGGACCCCTCGCCCGTCCCCATGGACGGCCTGCTGCGCGTGCCGATCAGCATTGGCGTGGGCGATGGCGGCAATGAGCTGGGCCTCGGGTCGCTTGCCAGCTTCATGCGCCGGCGCCGCATCTCGCCGGCCCCCTGCGTCACTCGCGCCCGGCACGTGCTGCTGGCGTCGGTCAGCAACTGGGGCGCCTACGGGTTTACGGCCATGCTGGAGATGCTGGCGGGGCGGCCGCTGCTGCCGACCGAGACCGACGATCGACTCTGGATGCGCGCGATCGTGGAAGCCGGCGCCGTGGACGGCGTCACCGCCCGCTGTGAACCCACCGTGGACACCTTCCACTACGACCGCACCGCCAGCGTCCTGCACCGCCTGGCCGATGTTTGCGAGGCCTACGCCCGGACCAACGGCCGAGTGCCCGCATGAGCCAACCCTGGAACCAGGCCACCGGCGCCCAGGTCCGCGCCGCCTGCCGCTCAGGCGAGTGGGACCGGCCCACGCACGGCATGGCCGACGGCCACGTGCAGGCCAACCTGGTCATGCTGCCGGCCGACGCCGCGGATGACTTCCAGGCCTTTTGCGAGGCCAACCCGATCCCCTGTCCGCTGCTGGAGCGCACGGAACCCGGCAACTTCGAACCCACCCAATTCGCCCCCGGCGCCGACCTGCGGACCGACGCCCCGCGCTACCGCGTTTACCGCGAGGGCGTCCAGGACCCCGGCGAACCCACCGACGTGCTGGAGCAGGTCCGGGACGACATGGTCGGGTTCCTGCTCGGCTGTAGCTTCACTTTCGAGGGCGCTATGGCTCGCGCCGGCTTCGAGCTCCGTCATCAGACCCAGGACGTCAACGTCCCTATGTACCGGACCACCATGGCCTGCCGCCCGGCCGGCGCGTTTGCCGGACCCATGGTCGTCAGCATGCGCCCCGTGCAGGCCAACCGGGTGCCCGAGGTCTGCGAGATCACCGCCCGCTACCCGAGCGTCCACGGCGCGCCCGTTCACGCCGGCGACCCGCTCACCATCGGCATCAGTGACATCAACCGGCCCGATTGGGGCGAGCCCGTGGAAATCCGCCCCGGCGAAGTCCCCGTGTTCTGGGGCTGCGGCGTCACCCCCCAGGCCGTCGCCCAGGCCAGCCGCCCGGCGCTGATGATCACCCACGCGCCGGGGCACATGTTTGTGACGGATCGGCTGGACTCGGAATTGGAGCAGGCACCGGCTGCTGCTCGCTAAGGTCCGCTTCGGATCGCGCCGTCAGCCTACGGTTGATCTGCAAGGCCTCGCGGTGTGTGAAGCCGCTGGCTAGCTGGATTCGGGCACGGAATGGCTGGATCCTGCTCGAGCGCCGGCAAAGCCCAGGATCGCGCCGATCGACGCCTTGACCATCCAGTCGGCAACGGTCAGGAGGCTGCGTTGCGCTGGGTTGAAACTGTCGGCGGGTACGTCGGCAAGCCAGGCCATGATGCCGATGCCGATGACCACAAGGGCGAACAGGCCAATGAACACCCAGCTCGCCGGCACTTCCCGACGGTTCATGGGAACGTCGTGGCGCTAGGAGTGATCGCCGTGGGTAGGGCCAGCGTCCCGCCCCCAGGGTGGCGGAGGCACGAATCCCAACATGCCAGCCAGAGATACGCCGAAGAGGACCAGGCCGAGCACGATGAGCGTGAGCCCGACGATTTCGTTCAACGAAGTCTCCACGCTCGTCGGCCCCTTGGCGCCAGTCTAGTCAAGTCTAACGTGATCACGCGACCGACCAACGTGCGGCTGAACGGGCAATGGAGGAACCTGAAGGCGACCCACCGCGAGCGCTTCGGGCCCATTGAACACTGAATGCGCCCTCGCAGAGCGAGGGCGCCGATAGCGCTCTCCGCTATCCACTCCGACGACTGTATCTTCTCCAACCACCAACGCCGACCCCATTTCATCCGCACCAGGGCTCAAACTCCTCGTAATGGCAAGCCTGAGATCCACCCCCGGTCGCCCGAGGCCCAACGCTGTTCGTGTTGAGCCGGCCCGTCGTCATTTGGAGAGCGTGCCCTGAGCCTGTCGAAGGGGGGTCGAGTCGAACCGCATCCCTCGATTGCTTCGCAACCCAGGCCCCCTACCCCCTGCCACCTTCGAGCCTGCATATCCTGAGCGCCTCATGTGCATCCGAGTCCGCCGCGCCCGATCCGCCGACTATCACGCCGCCTGCCGGCTCTACGCCGAGGCCGACGCCCTCCATGCCCGGGAGCGGCCTGACCGTTTTCGACCCACCGACCAACCGGCGCGCTCGCGGAGCTTATTTGACGGGCACCTTACCGACACCGAGCAGGCACTGTTCGTCGCTGAAACGGGGGGCGTCGTCGCGGGGCTTGTGCGGGTGCAGGCCTTTGAGCGGCCTGAAATAGCCGACGTGCCCGCGCTCACACCGCGACGCTACGCCGTGGTGTAGGAACTCGTCGTCGCCCAGGCCCGTCAACGACACGGCATCGGCACCCGCCTGATGACCGAAGCCCACCGCTGGGCCCGCGACCGCGGCCTTACCGAGATCCAGCTCACCGTCTACGACTTCAACCAACCCGCGCTACGGCTCTACACCAAGCTCGGCTACTTGCCCGACAGCCGCCGCCTCTCCCGCAAGCTCGACTGAGGTGTCATCGAAGATCGCTGGAGCATCAGGGCGCTTGGCTGCCCCCCGCGTCAACGCCGGGGTTGACGTGAGTGCGCCGGACGCCGGAGGCCGGTCGGCCCTGAGCCGAGCGCAGTTCTACGACCACCCCGAGATTGTGCAGATCCTGCTGGCGGCGCCGGCGGCCGAAGCCGAACTCGGGTGGCCCACAACCTGCGTCGACCTCAACGACATCGTTGAGCGGCACCTCGGGAACAGCCAAAACGTCAGCATCTATCAGGCAGTCTTCGGCGACCAGGCGGAGGCCGGCTGCCGCGGCGACCACCGCGAGGACGTGCGCGGCGTCTTCGCCTGGGCATTCAACTGATGTGTCCGGAGGCCTGACCAGGGTAGGGAGTGATCGAAGGGTGGTCCCGATGCCGCTGGGGCTACCCTTCGCGCGCCTTGCGCTGGTACGACCGGTTCGATTTCCAATTGCAGCCTGCCTCGCCCGATTCGTATTGGAGAGAATGGCACCGTGACAGCCCGCGTTCGGTACGTCCTGTTCGCTGCCGTGGCCCTGGTGCTTGTCGGGCCGGTGCTGGCGTTTTTCCTGGCGCGGCTGATCCTCAGCCACGACCCGCTGCTGCTGGACCACGTGTCTGAGCGCCGGACGACGCTCGTCGAGCTCTCGCTTTGGGCCGGCGCCGATCCCAACTACCGAGACGACGACGGCCGCTCCGCTCTGCCGGTCGCCGTCGGGCATGGCAACTCGGAAATCGTGTCGCTGCTCCTGGACGCCGGCGCCGACGCCAATGGCCGGGACGCGGAAGGCGCCCCGGTCATGGCCGCGGCAGTCGGGCGAGGCGACCCCCGAGTCGTGGGGCGGCTGCTGGACGCCGGCGCCGATCCCAACAGCCGGGATGCAGGAGGCATCCCCGTGTTGGCCACCGCCGCCATCGCGGATAGGGCCGAAGTTGTGAAGCTGCTGCTCGACGCCGGGTCCGATCCAAACAGCCTGGCGCATGAGAACCTGTCCGTCCTGGCCATTGCCGTCGATCGCGGCCACACCGAGGTCGCGCGGTTGCTGCTGGACGCCGGCGCCGACCCCAACGGCCCCGGGATCGCGGAGCTCGTCCAGCGATCCGGCAACGCCGACCTGCTCGCGCTGCTCGAAGCCGGCGCGCTCACCGCGGAAGCCCTGTTGACCCTGGCCGAACTCGGCTTGAACGCCCTCGCCAACATCGACAACTTCATCGAGGGCATGATCTGCATCTTCACCCTCGGCTTCGGCTGCTAGGCGTATCGCGGCGCTCCCCGGGGGCGGCCACGGGACCCTCGCTACACCCGGATCACCGAGATGGCCGACCGCTGGCTTGGCGCAACCAGCCGCTGCAGGCCCACATCCAGCGTCGCCAGTTGCCCGTCGTGTTGGATGGCGGCGGCCAACAGGACGGCGTCGCTGATCTGTCGATAGCCCTGAAGTCTCTCCCGGATGGTCGCTGGAAGGTCGACGACTGAACGATCCAGAGGCCAAAACGCATGGGTTCCCAGCCGCCTGAGGTTGTCCAGGACTTCGATGGCGTCCAGCGGCGTGATCGTGTGCCCCACCACGGACGGGTTGCAGGACACTCGAAGAAAGCCCGCCTCGGTCAGGGTGCACGTTGCCCAGCCGTCGTCGCGGTGTTCCTCAAACCAGGCCCGGGCGGCCCCGTGATGCACGTGGTTTGGCCAGGCCAGGGCGATCAGGACATTAACGTCCAGCAGCGCGGCTACGGCCACTCGTCCAGCGACCGATACACGTCCTCGCTGGTTATCGGAGCAGCGTCCTTCGCCACGTCAAACACGGAACGGTCACCGTCCGTTGGAGACATCGGGGAGGTTCTAAACCCGCGGCGGGCCAGCTCCGAAATGGCGCTACCCAAGCTGCGGCCCGACTGAGCCGCCAGTGCTCGGGCAACGGCCAGCACGTCGTCGTCAATGGTCAGGGTGGTCCGCATGGCAGCATCATAGCATCACGACACCAAGTGGCGTGTCATGGCAGGGCTCGTTCGGCCCGGGAGGTGTGTTTAGCGGCGGTCGAGGTAGCGTTCCTGGACCCAGCCGCCGTCTTCCAGTTCGACCCAGGTGAGGCCTTCGGACAGGCGGGTGCGGCCGGTGAGTTCGACCTGGGCTTCAAACGGCAGGATGCGCAGCACGCGGCCCTGGGTGGTGGGTTCGGTACGCACATTCAGGCCATCGGTGGCGTTGACCTCGCCAGTGCGAGACGGCGTCGGAGTAGGGGTGGGCGCGGGAGTGGGTGTTGCCGCAGGGACATCGGGCGTTGGCGTGGTTGGAGGCGCGGGCGCCAGCACCGTGGGCACGGCGCCGGGACTGGTGACGCCGACTTCGGCGGCCGGGCGCGGCGGTGCCGGCGGCGGGGGCGCCACCGCCGCCACTTCGGGGCCGGACAGCAGGAAGCGCAGGATCACGATGCCCACCAGCGGTACCGCCAGCGAGCCCAGCAGGCCGATGGCCAGGGCCAGCGGACTTTCGCGAGCCCAGCGGTCCCAGAAAGTCACGGCTCGTTCCGCGGGTGCAACATTGGCAGGTCACGGTATCGCACGCCGCCGGCAACCGCGGCGTTCCGTAGACAATCCCGCCGCCCCGCCCCTACAATTGCGTCATGTCGGCAGTTCGTGTCGGCTGACCGCGCTCCAGTGTGGGAGCGTTGGGACGTTGATCCTCCCGCCCCTACGGCAGCGACTGCCGCGGGGCGTTTTTTTATCTAGCGGGCAGACCATGTCGCAGGAGGCGGGCGGGCTGCCAACGCGAGGAGCGGCATAGCGATGTCTGAGCCCTCTCGAGACGATCTCATCCAAAGCGTCATGCGCAAGGCGCGCGACGCCGACTGCCGGATTTTCGACCTCCGGTTCACGGACCTGCCGGGCACCTGGCAGCATTTCTCGCTGCCGATCGACAAGCTCGAAGAAGATCTCTTCGACGACGGCCTCGGCTTCGACGGTTCGAGCGTCCGCGGCTTCCAGCAGATCCAAGAAAGCGACATGCTGGTGGTGCCGGACCCGGCCACCGCGTTCGTGGACCCGATTCCTGAAGTCCCGACACTGGTGATGTCCTGCGACATCCGCGACCCGATCACCGGTGAGTCCTACACCCGTGACCCGCGCAACATCGCCAAGAAGGCCGAGCAGCACCTGATCGACAGCGGCATCGCCGACACCAGTTACTGGGGTCCCGAGGCTGAGTTTTTCATTTTCAACAGCATCCGCTACGACCAGACGGCCAACGCCGGCTACTTCTTCATCGACAGCGAGGAAGGCGTCTGGAACACCGGCGCCGACGACATGCACATGGCCAACCTGGGCCACCGTCCGCGGCACAAGATGGGCTACTTCCCCGTCCCGCCAAATGACAAGCTGCAGGACCTGCGCACGCAGATGGTGCTGGCGCTGGGCGAAGTCGGCCTAGACGTGGAGGTTCACCACCACGAGGTCGCCACCGCCGGCCAAGCCGAGATCGACCTGGTGTACGCGCCGTTGGTCAAGTCGGCCGACGGGATCATGCTGTACAAGTACATCGTCAAGAACGTGGCGCAGAAGGCCGGGTACACCGTGACCTTCATGCCGAAGCCGATCTTCGGCGACAACGGGTCGGGCATGCACGTCCACCAGAGTCTCTGGAAGGACGGCACGCCGCTGTTTTACGACGAGAGCGGCTACGCGATGCTTAGCGAGACGGCGCGCCACTACATCGGCGGCCTGCTGCGGCACGCGCCGGCGTTGCTGGCCTTCGCGGCGCCGACCACCAACTCGTACCGGCGCCTGGTGCCGGGATTCGAGGCGCCGGTGAACCTGGTCTACTCCATGCGAAACCGCAGCGCCTGCATTCGCATTCCGACGTACTCCAGCAGCCCGGCGGCGCGGCGCGTGGAGTTCCGCCCGCCCGACCCGACGGCGAACCCGTATCTGGCGTTCGCGGCCTTGCTGATGGCCGGGCTGGACGGGATTCGCAACAAGATCGAGCCGCCCCCGCCGGCCGACATGGACCTGTACGAGCTGGAGCCCGAGGAAGCGGCCAAGATCCAGTCGGTTCCGGGCTCCCTCTACGAGGTACTGGACGCGCTGGAAGCCGACCACGAATTCCTGCTGGTCGGCGACGTGTTCACCCAGGACGTCATTGACACGTGGCTGGAATACAAGCGCACGCGCGAGGCCGACGAGGTCAACCTGCGGCCGCACCCGTACGAGTTCATGCTCTACTACGACGCGTAGCGTCGAGCCTCAGTTTCAACGCTTGCGGCCCCCGGCAACGGGGGCCGCGGGGTTTAACCGGCCTGCGGCCGCTGGCGGGTCCGCCCGCGTCTCCGGCGCCGGCGGCGGCGCCGCGGCTTTGCGTCTGAGGCCTTGGCCTCCTGGCCGGCGGCGGCGTCGGCTTTCTGGGGCGAAGAGGTCCGGGTGCCGCGGCTGCGCCGAGGACGCTGCGACTCGGATTCGGCGCCTTCCGGCGCTTGAGCTTGTGATTGTTCGGGCGGCTCGGTAGGCGGCTCGGCTTCGTAGCCGGGGGCGACCGCCTGTCCCAGCACATCTTTCAGTTCGTGCACCCCGCAGCTATCGCAGGCGCCGCTGGTAGCGCAGCCGCCGCCGCCCTGCGCCTGCTCGGCCTCCAGCTTGTCCTGCACGTAGCCGTCGTGCTCGTATTGCAGGCAGCAGAGCAGACGGCCACAGGCGCCGGAGATCTTGTCGGGGTTTAGCGGCAGGTTCTGGTCCTTGGCCATGCGCAGCGACACGGTGTCCAGTTCCGACAGGAAGGTGGCGCAACACAGTTCGCGGCCGCAGCGTCCCATGCCGGTACGCATGGCGGCCCGCTCGCGGGGGCCGACCTGGCGTAATTCGACACGCGTGCGGAATCGCGACGCCATCTCGGCCACCAGATCACCCAGTTCGAGCCTGGCCTCGCGGGACGAGAAGTGCAGGGTCAACGTTGCGCCGTCGAAGGTGTACTCGGCTTTCACGGCTTGCATGGGCAGGCGCTTGGCCATGATGGCCCGGGCAAAGGCGCGCTCCGCCTCGACCTCCTGCTCCCGGTAGTTCGTCATGCTTGACAGGTCGTCGTCGGTGGCGCGCCTGACGATCGGCTTCAGTTCGCCGCGCAGGTCGTCCAGGTCCAACTCGGTGGCCGGCATGACCACGCGGGCGGCGGTCAGACCGCGAGGCGTCTCGACGATTGCGTAGTCGCCCACGGCAAGGTCGTCGTCGCGCGGATCGTAGTAGTAGAGCCGGCCGGCGCGACGAAAGCGAACGCCAATGGCGCGGGCCAGGGTGGTGGGCGCGTCAGCGGTGACCACGACCACCTCCTTGTGTGTCGCCCGGGCCGAGTTCCGGTCGCAGGGCGAAGTCCTCAAGCGCAAGCCGCGGCGAGACGTTGGCGATCAGCGCCCGCTGCGTCTGGCGCAGCCTGGCCAGCCGGCCCACGGCGCCGGCGAGGGCCGCCCGGCGTTCCGGGGGAGCGCCAGTCGAGCTGCTCCGCATTGCGGTGCGCAGTGTATGCGACTGTTCCTCCTCGACCGTGGCCAACCAGGCGAGCGCCGCATTGGTTTGCGCCACCATGCGGCCACGCGGCAGCAGGCCGTCCACGGCGCGGAAGCGGACGGGTGTTGGCGCCTTCTCGAACTCGCCCGCCGCTTCGCGGGATTCCCGATACGCATCCCAGGCCTCGGGGTCGCGCGCCATTCGGATTGCCCAGCCGGGTCGCCCACGGGCCGCGCGCGCGATTTGGCCCACGGTGTCGGCCGGTAGCGAGAAGCTGGCCGACAGATGCGCCAGGATCGCGGCCACCGGGACGGGCCCGAGTTCAATGACGCGGCAGCGGGACACGATGGTCGGCAGAACGTCGGCAGCACGGGGCGCAATGAGGATCAGGATGGCGTGCTTGCCCGGCTCTTCAAGGGTTTTCAACAGCGCGTTGGCGGCCAGCGTGTTGATCTCGTGCGCCGCATCAATGAGGCCGATGCGCATGGGCTGGGTTGCGGGTGTGCGGTACAGGCCGGCGCCCCATTCGCGTACGCCGTCGATCACGATGTCGCGGGCGCCGTCCGCGCGACGCAGCACGTGCAGATCGTTGTAGGCCGTGAGGACAAAGCGCAGGTCCTGGCGGCGTCCATCGGCGGTGGTCAGCTTGTCAGGGTCCGGCTCTTCGTCGGGGTGGCCGCGCCGCACGGCGGTGCGCCACATGGCGTTGGCGTCGTCCAGAAACCGGAAGGGTTCGGAGGACTCAACCGGCTGGGGTAACTCCGCGCACCAGATTTCCTGCGCCAGTCGGATGGCGAACGTGCGACGGCCAACCCCGGGCGGACCGGTGATGAGGTAGGTCTGGGCGGCCCGACCCGCGCGCAGCGAGCCGCGGATTGCGCGTACCGCGTGGGCGTTGCCGACGAAGCCCCAATCCATCAGGCCTCGATGGTTGCGACGGACACGATGTCGTTAATTGGGATCTGCAGGTGCAGCGTCTGCTCCAATTCAAAGGTCTCAGGGCTGTATATGGCCACCGTGCCCCGATCGGCGCTGCCAACGATCAGGAATCCGCTGGCGGCGTCCAATGTAATGGCGCGCGGCGACTTTGCGACCGGCAACAGAAAGCGAGTGCCGAGGGACTCGGTATCGAGACCGGTGACCGTGTCGGTCCAGAGGTTGGTGGCAAAGAGTGTGGATGTGCGTTCGTCCAGGGCCAGCCGATTAATGCCCTCCTCCAGGCGGCGAGTTTGCTGCACCTCGAGTGTGGCGGGGTCGAGCCGGCTGACGCTGCCGTCGCGCAGGCTGCCCACGAACAGCCGGCCGGCCGCGTCGCCGATGAGGGCTTCCGGCCACGATGGAACGAAGGCCTTCGCCTCCACTTCGCCGGTTTCCACGTTGAAACGCGAAACAGTCGAGAACGGCCGGTTGGCCAGGAAGACCGTCGTCCCGTCGCCGGCCGGCACGATGTCGCCGACTCCGGCGGGAACTTTCCAGTCGTGGATGACCTGGCGGGAGGCCGGGTCCAGGACGAACAGGTGCCCTCGATCGATGTCAGACCCGGAAACATAGACGCGGCCATTGGCAGGTTCGATGGCAATGTCGGCGGCTACGAGGGCCGTGGCGGGCGCGCGGTCGGCGCCGGGCAGCGCCGCTAACCGAAATTGGCCGAAGGCGCTAGGGTCGCCGGGTTCGCCGGACCAGAGGCTTCGCTCGGCTCCGGGCTCGCGTCGCATCACCACGGTTGCGGTCGAAATCACGTTTGGCTTGATGGTGACGGAGGTTCGCTCGCCGAGCGGTTGAAAGTGGTCGCTGGCGGTCACGAGCACTTGATACTGGCTGCCGCTGATGAGGTCGGGAACCCGGACCCGGCCTTCGGCATCGGTCCGCGCGGATTTGACGAAGACCCGGATTCCTCGGACGTTCCAGAAGAGCCGGACGTAGGCGTCGGCGATCGGCTCTTCGTCGGGATCGACAACGCGCACTTCAAGCGTGAAGGTCAGGGGGATCGGCAGCCCCAGGACGCCTGAGCCCGCATCGATCACCTCAACGTGCTTGGCGACCTCATCGACGGCGAAAGCCCGTCCGCGCCCGGGATCCGACGCAATGGCCCAGGCCGGCGGCAGGATGCCAGCGGCGGACGGCGGCAGCGGCGTGAGCGAGGGGAGATCGATCACGGCCATGGTGGAGTCGACTGTCGCGCCTACCATGGGGACGCCGCCGGCCACAATCCGGCCCGGCGGGCCAGCCGGCATTTCGAATCGAACGGTCGATGGCTCGGACTCCACGACCGCGACCCCGCGTGACCGCAACACGCGGTACCCCGGCACGCGGGCCTGGACGTCGTATCCCTGACCCGGGGCCAAGCCGATAAAGGCCGCGGTGCCGTCGGCCGCGATCGGCAGGATGGCCAGTGGGTCGCCTCGAATGCCAAGCAGATCCACGAATCCTTGCGTCAGCGGCTCACCGCTGGCTTCGTCGGCGACCGAGACTTCAATGACGCCCGGCCCGGCGATGACATCGAAATCCGTTTCAGACTGGCCCGCAAATTCGCCGCCGCGATAGCTGGCCTCCGCGCGGAAGCTGATGGTGGACTGGGCCGTGAGGGGCAAGGTGGAGGGCAACTGGGTTTCGACAGTAAATGTGCCGGCGCGCGAGGCAATGACCTCGCCCACATAGACGGCCGGGGACGAGGCCCGCTGGGTGTCAATCCGGCCGTCGGCCGTGAGGGACGGCCGCCCCGACGCCACGATCATTTCCAGGCGGATCAGCGTGCGCGGGATCCAATCGACACCACGGATGGTGATGTCGGAGCCGGCCACCCCGCTGGGGGGATCGATTTGAAGCTCCGGTCCGTGATCCTCGGCCAGCGGAAAGTCGCCGGTAATAGACGAGCCGTAGAGGCCGAGCGCCAGGATTATGAGCACCGGGATCAGCAGAATGGTGCCGACGATGGCGGCGATCGTGAGCGCGCGGCTGGTGGACATAAGTGCTGCTTGCGGGCCCCCCAGGATCCCAGGGCATACCGAAACCAGTGCCCGCCGTCGCACGCGTTCCGGACGGCGTGCGTTCGACGCCCCGGCGTCCGCTGGATTGTAGTCGCTTCGCGACTCGGCGCTGGGCGGCCGCGCCTCAACTCAGGTTGCGTTGAAGGCCGTACGGGGCGCGCGGCTGGCTACGAGCCGCCCTGGTGCTCCCTCGACTCAGGCGGACGACGACTCGCCGCCCGGCCATGGCGGCCAGCTACCGAAGGCCCTGGCGGTACGCCCGGAGTAGGCGATGGCGATGAAGCCGCGCGCCTCGTCGCCAATGCCGACCAGCATGCCGTTGGCCCGGCCGCCGGCGCTGATGGCAATGACGCCGCTGGCGTGATCCCCCGAGATGGCGATGATGCCGCCGGCATAGCCGGCGCTGACAGCAACGATGCCGATGGCATTGCCAACGCCGATGGCGAAGATTCCAACCGCGACGAGCGGGCTGAGCGCGACGGTGCCAAGCCCAACCAGGTAGGCGAGGGAAATCGTCTGATCCGCCACGACCCAGTCCATGTCGACGACGTCAACTATTCCCAGGACGGTGACGATGAGGGCGGCGAGCAGGGTGGCCAGGGTGGCAAGGCCGGCCAGCCCTCGGAAGGCGTTGCCTATTCCGGTCTTGGCCGTGGCTGACATGATTTGAGCCTCCCTTTCGGTGACTCTACTCGGGCGGTACTTCGCAATTCAAACTACCCAGCTCGAGCGAGGAAACATCCGGAGCGGCGCGGCACGATGACACGTCCATCCGGTTCGGCGGCAGCGGACGCGATGTCTCGCAGGTGTGGTTGCAGTTTGTTCGCCAGCGCGACAGCGTCACCGGGATCGTTCAAGGCCGGCGCGCCGCGCAGGTGCAGCCCGCTGCCATAGAGCGGCAGCAGCGCGTCCACCGAAGGGAACGTCAGCGCTTCGTCGCGGGCATGGACTTCCACGGCATTGAAGATGCGCGACAGGATCTTTGCGCCGTTTTCCAACGTGAACCGGCCGCGAGCCGACGGCGCGGCGGCGCGCTTGGCTTGATCGGCCAGGCCGGCCCGCCGGCAGGCCTCCACGTGCCAGTCGAGCAGGCGCCGGCCGGAAGATTCGCTGTCGGCGCTGGCCAGCAGGACGCCTCCCGGGGCCAGGATGCGGCGCAACTCGCGCACGGCGCGCGGGATGTTCGCCGCGGACGGCAGCACGTGCCCGGCGGTTACGAGTTCGAACTGTGCAGCGTGCAGCGGCAGTGACTCGATGCTGGCCCGCACGCCGTCCGCCTGGTGCCACGTCCGCGCGAGGGCCACCGCGTCCGGCTGCACGTCCAGGGCCACAAGCCAGGCGCCGGGTGCGGTTCGCGCGCGCAGAGCCGCGGTCATCCGCCCTTCGCCGCAGCCCACGTCCAGGGCTGCGTACACGCGCTGGACGTCGATCAAGCCAAGCTGCCAGTCGTAAAAGCCGACGCGGGCCGGCGGCCGATCGTTCAGGGGACTCTCGCGAACGCCGCGGCGCGACCGGCGGGCGACGGCCTCATACCGTCAGCATGTCCTGGCCAGGGCGCAGCCGGCGATGCGCTTCGCGGGCGAGGTTCTCACGCGTTTCGTCGTGCTGCCGCCGATAGGCCAGGATGAGGTTTCGACAGATGCGGGCGGCGATCTCCTGCGGGCTGACCGTTGCCAGGTGATCGCGCTGCAGCGTGAAACCGTGGTCCCGGACAATCTCTTTGCAGGCGGCCTCGTCGAGCAGGCGGCCTCGATTGAATGGGTCGAGGTACGGCCGATCCGACGCACCGGGATGGCGCAGCACAAAGTGTGCGGGCAGGCCCACGCCTTGAAGGGGCATGCCAACGCGCTGGGCCACGGCCAGGTAGACGACGGACAGCGTGATCGGCAGCCCGAGGCGGCGCCTCAGCACCTGGTCCAGCAGGCTGTTGGCCGGGTTTGGATAGTCGGTGCGCGCGCCGTCAAACCCGCGCGTGGCGTGCATAAAGACGGCAAGCGACCGCAGCGCCTGATCAGGGTCCGCGTCACGCGCTGGAGCCGGGGCGTCTTCAGCAAGCTCATCGAGGACGCGACATACCTCGTTCGTGTCGATGTGCGGATCCAACACGCGCGCGACCAGCAGTGCGCCCGTTTCGGGCGCGCCGGCCGGCTCGATCGAACGAAAATTCTCGAGTTCCCTCAGCAGGTCTTCGCGCTCGATGGCCGCCAGCGCCTCGTCAATGCGATCCGGATGCCAGGACTCGCGGCGGGCCGCCTTGAGCGCGGTCGCGGCACGACCGCCGGCTTGCACCAGGTGTGCGACGACTCGCGCGCGAATGGCCGGATCATCGTCGGCGAGCATGTCCACCATGGCCCGCACGGCCCGGTCGTCGGGCCGAAGTTCCCGCCCGGTCGTCATCGTGCGCGGCGTCGACGTGTCGTCATATCGTTTGCGTTTGGTGCTTGAGCGCAGGACCGGATTCTGTCACGCGGCCTGCCTGCGGACGGCGCCGGCGGCCAATCCATGAAATGCGCGGCCGGTTCGGGCAGTAGTGGTAACGTCTGGCGGTCCATTGGGCAGAAGCCGTAACCGAACGATTGGAAGGCACACCGGATTCAGTTGCAGCCTGGCAACCCCACGCGGCTTCTGACGGTCCGGCGCTTCCAGTACGCAGCGGTCCACCAGACGCTGCCGGCCTCCCGGGACACGTAGCCGGAAGGGAAACCAAGGGAATTCGCCACGATGCAAGAGCCGGCGCCGCACATCGACGTACAGGGACTTTGGAAGGTCTTTGGCGACCGCCCGGACCGCGCCCTGGATCCGGGCTGTAGCTCGAAGTCTCGAAGCGAGATTCAGGACGAACTTGGACTTGTCGTGGCGCTGCGCGACGTGTCGTTCAGCGTGGAGCGGGGACAGATCTTCGTCGTCATGGGGCTCTCAGGCAGCGGCAAGTCAACCCTGGTGCGCACGCTGATCCGGCTGGTGGAACCGACGCGCGGCAGCGTGTCTATCGATGGCGAAGACGTGCTGTCCTTCTCCCCGAAGCAGTTGATGCAGTTCCGCCGGCAGAAGATCGCCATGGTGTTTCAGAACTACGGGCTGCTTCCACATCGTTCGGTGCTCGACAACGTGGCCCTTGGGCTTGAGATCCGGGGACTCGACAAGGACACGCGCTATCGAATGGCTTCGGAGAGCATTGAAACCGTGGGGCTTGGCGGCTGGGAAGATTATCGGCCGCGAGAGATGAGCGGCGGGATGCAGCAGCGCGTGGGCCTTGCGCGCGCGCTCGCGGTCAACCCGGATATGCTGCTGATGGACGAGCCGTTCAGCGGGCTTGATCCGCTCATACGGCGGGAGTTGCAAGACGAACTAATGTCTCTGCAATCCAGGGTGAACAAGACCATCGTATTTATTACCCACGATTTAAACGAGGCCCTGAAGATCGGTGATCGCATTGCCGTCATGCGGGATGGGGAGATTATCCAGGAGGGTTCGCCGGAAGAGATCGTCACGCTGCCATCGGATGAGTATGTGACGGAATTCGTACAGGATGTCTCCAGATCCAAAGTCTTACAAGCCCAGGCGATCATGCAGGAGTCGGACGCGGTCGTCTACGAACGGCAGGGTCCACGCGCGGCGTTGCACATCATGAACAGCCACAATCTCGAGGCGGTGTTTCTGATTGGGCGCGACTTCACGCTGCGGGGCGTGTTGACGAAGGACCGGGTTCGGGCGCTGATCGATGAGGGCCGGCGCGCCCTGGAAGGCGCGGAGGTCGATCCGGCGACGACGACGACCCCGGATGCGCTGATCGACGACATCATCCCCATGTCCGCTGAGACCTGGCACCCGATTGCCGTAGTGGGCGAAACGGGAGCCCTCCTGGGCGAGATCCGCCGCGGGGCGCTGCTGGCCGGCATGGTTGACGGAAAGCAGGAGGCTTAGGCATGGCTCGAGCTGACAGGGCATCGCCCGGCCAGGTCGCGACATCGGGAGACCAGCCGCTGGACGTCATCCGACTTCACGCTCGGTGGCTGGCCGGACTTGGCATCGTCGGCCTGGCGCTGCTGGTCAGCTTGCTGGTGTGGGGCCCGGAAATGGAGTTTCCGACGACCGTATCCAGTTCCGAGGTTCCGACCACAGGGGGCGGATCCATCACGCTGGACCGCACCGTGCGCGAAGTCACCAGCGGGGCCATTGACGACGCGGTGACACGGATTACGAATGATGGCAGCTGGCTGTTCGACGGGCTGAGCACGGCCGTGGACATTGTGCTCGTGCAGATTGAAAACGGCCTGAAGTGGCTGCCCTGGCCGGCGATTGTGATCGGTCTTGCCCTGCTCTCGTTTGCCGTCGGCGGGTGGCGGCTGCTGGCGTTCACGGCGGCGGCGTTGCTATTCGTCGGCTTCATGGATCTCTGGGAAAACATGATCGACACGATTGCGCTGATGGTCGTGGCGGTGGCTATTGCGGTGTTGATCGGCCTGCCGCTGGGCGTGTTGGCCTCGCGAAACCAACTGGCCGACAACCTGATGCGTCCCATCCTCGACGCCATGCAGACCATGCCCAGTTTCGTGTATCTCCTGCCGGGCATTCTGGCCTTCGGGCTGGGAAAGCCGGCCGGCATTTTCGCCACGATCATTTACGCCGTGCCTCCCGTCATCCGCTTGACGAACCTGGGAATCCGCCAGGTCCCGAGCGAGACGATCGAGGCTGTGCGATCGTTCGGTGCATCGCCGCTGCAAATCCTGGCGAAAGTCCAGATTCCGATGGCCCTGCCGACGATCATGGCGGGGATCAATCAGACGACGCTGATGGCCCTGTCCATGGTGACCATCGCCAGCATGGTGGCCGCCGGCGGATTGGGCGACAACGTGCTGCGGGCGCTGCAAAAGAACCAGCCGGGCAACGGGGCCATTGCCGGGCTGGCCATTGTGTTCCTGGCCATCATCATTGATCGCCTCACACAAGCCGTGTCGCGCGGCCGGGAGGAAATGCTGAGATCGGTAGGTTAATTGCCGCTGAATAGTTGCTGTAATTGAGAAAATAATGTGACATATGTGGGCAATTCTATAGCCACGCCAAGAGTTGATTTGACAGCCATGATTGCGCCAAGTATAGTATTACATGTAAGTCGGCTGTCCGCAGGCTGCACAAAGTGTTTTTGTGCATAGCAGAAGCCTAGATCAATTAAGGCGCAATTGCGGTGGCCTTAGAGTGGCCGCTGACCACCCAGGTCGGCCCGCAAGGAGTGGAGAATCTATGATGAAACACATCAGCAGACGACGGATGTTGCGACTAGGGACCATAGGCTTTGCCGGTTCCGTTGTCGCAGCCGCCTGCGGCGAAACGCAGGTTGTCGAGAAAATTGTGACGCAACAGGTCGAGGTCGAGAAGATCGTTGAAAAGGAAGTACCAGTCGAGAAGGTCGTTACTCGGGAAGTGGTTGTCGAAAAGGTCGTCGAAAAGATGGTCGAGGCGCCGCCCGGAGAGAAGCAGACCCTCGTCTTTAGCGACCTGAACTGGACAAGCGCCCAGATACAGAACCGAATCGCCCAGTACATCGTCGAAAAGGGCTACGGGTATCCCACCGACGTCGTGTTCGGCACTACGCTGCCGTTGTTCCAGGGCCTGCGTCGCGGCGACAGCCATATCACCATGGAAATCTGGCTGCCAAACCAGGATGAAGCCTGGGCAGAGGCGCAGACGGCCGGCGAGGTGGTTTCGATTGGCGAGAGCCTGGGCAAGGACTGGCAGTCGGCATTCGTGATTCCGGCCTACCTGCAGGAAGAGTATCCGGACCTGGACAGCGTGGAGGATCTGAAGGACGAGCAGTACAAGGCGCTGTTTCAAACCACAGAGTCCGGCGACAAGGCGCGCCTTGTTTCGTGCGTCATCGGTTGGGCCTGTGAAGAGGTGAACGCCGCCCAGATCGAGGCTTACGGTCTCACCGATCACGTCCACATCGTCAATCCCGGGGATGGCGCGGCCGCGAACGCGGACCTTTACGGCGCGTACGAGCGGCGCGAACCGTGGCTGGGGTACCAGTGGGGGACCAATGACCCATCGCTGGTGCTGGACCTGGTGCGGCTGAAGGAGCCGGAATACACCGACGAATGCTGGTTTACCACCAAGGCGTGCGCGTATGAAGACGCCACGATCCTGATCGCGGTGCATCCCGATGTGCTGACCGGTGCGCCTGACGTGGTGGACATGCTCAGGGCCTGGGGCCTCAACATCCAGGTCTATAGCGCCATTGCGCAGTGGCAGCGTGAGAACGAAGACGCCAGCACAAACGACGCCGCTCTCTGGTGGCTCAAGAGCAATCCCGGGATCTGGACCGGCTGGGTTACGGCTGACGCGGCCACCGCCATTCAGTCCGCCCTGGACGCCAACGAGACGCCTGACGGCTGGCCGGTGGAATAGAACAACTCGTCGCCGCCGGTCCCGGGCACAGGTTGCGGGGGCCGGCGGCGGACGCAAACGATGGGCCTGACGTGCGTCAAAGTTGAGGTTATGTCAAGCAATTTGGTGTAATTTTGGGCTGGCCCTTATAATGGGCCTTGCGTGCCGCTCCGGCGCGATCTTTCTTCGCATTTTTAACCCACTCGTCGCGCCTCCCAACACGCACCCGCGCTGACGATGACCCGCTGAAGCGCGCCGTCCGCGCTCCCTCGTCAGGACTGAACTACCGTGAGCCGAGCACTTGATCGTCTGCGAACGTCCTTTGGCCAGCCCGATCCCGAATTTGCGCCGCTGGCGCTCTGGTTTTGGAATGGCCGGCTGCACGAAGCCGAACTTGATCGACAGATCAAAGAGATCGCGGACAAGGGCATCAGCGGCGTATTCATGCACGCGCGCGAGAGCCTGCAGACGCCCTATTGCGGCGAGCGGTGGTGGGACGCCGTGGACTTTGCCGTCCGCAAGGGCCGCGACGCCGGCCTGAAGACCTGGATCTACGACGAATACGCCTGGCCCAGCGGCCCCGCGGGTTCGCCCGGCGGCCGCAATGGGCAGACCGAGTCCGCGGTTCTGACCCAGGGCAGCGAACACTACGCCAAGACCCTGACACGGATGATTCACGAGGTCGAGGGTCCGGCCGAGGTCGGGCTGGAAGGCCGCTATCCGACCGGGACGCCCCTTGGCCAGGTTGCGGCGCGGCTTGACGCGAATGGGGACCTGGATCCCGAGACGCTGACGGACGTGACCAAGCCGAACACCTGGGAGTGCCCGGAGGGCACGTGGCGGGTTCTGAGTTTTTCGGTCCGCACCATCGACGACCGGATCGACTACCTGCGCGCCGCCACGGTGAAGGCCTTTCTTGATTCGGCTTATGAGAGTTACGCGGAGCGCCACAAGGCCGCGTTTGGCGATGGGATTCCCGGCGTCTTTTTTGACGAGCCGTACATCACGGCGGAACCGCTGCCGTGGACCGACGACTTGCCGGCCCGGTTCGAAAAGGACAAGGGCTACGACTTGCTGACGTCACTCCCGCTGCTGGTGCTGCGTGGCGGGAACGACACCGTGAAGGTTCGCTGCGACTTCTACGACACGGTGGCCACGCTGTACGAGGAAGCCTGGTTCGCCCAGATCAGTGGGTGGTGTCAGCGCCACGGCCTGGAATGGACGGGTCACACGGAAGAGCATGTGGCCACCCATCCCACCCGGCAAGGCAATTACTTCCAAGGTCTGCGCCACCTCACGATTCCGGGCACGGATCATCACGGGTTCCGCTACGCCCGACCGCGAACGGTGCAGGCCGCGGAGGTCAAGCCGGCCGTCTCGGTCGCGGCCATGGCGGGTCGACCGCGCGTGATGGCCGAGGCCTTCGGCGGCGCCGGTTGGGGCGTGACGCTGGACGAGATTCGGCACGGCACCAACCTGCTGGCCGCCTACGGCATCAACATGCAGGTGCTCCATGGGCTGTTCTATTCCATGGCCACCGCCGAGGCCGCCGACGATTGGCCGCCGAGTTTCGGCCACCACAACCCGTATTGGACGCATTTCAAGGAGTTGTCCGAATACGTGGCCCGCTTGTCTGCGGTGGTGGGGCACTCCAGGGCCGCAACCACGGTGGGCGTGCTGTATCCGTGGACCAGCGTGGCCGCCAATACCGCCGACGGGCGTCCCAACGCACGGGCGCGCGCCATCGCCGACGCCTATGAAGGGCTGATTGACGGTTTGTCGGATGCCAGCATTGACGTCCACATCGTGGACGAGCAGTTCATCAGCCATGGTCAGGCGCGGCTCGAGAACGGACGGTTGCGGCAGGGTGCGCTGACGATTACGACGCTGATACTCCCGCCAACGCCCGTGATCAGTCCCCAAGCCATGCGGCGCCTGGGCGCATTTGTGCGCTCGGGCGGCAACCTGATCGTGATGGGCGAGCGGCCCTCGGGAAGCAACGAGGGCGGTTGGCGGCACCGCCCGATAACGCGAGCCGTGGGCACCCTGTTTAGCGACGACTCCGCCTCGGCGGCGGGCGCCCTGGTTGGCAAGGGCCGCACCTATCAGGTGCCGGAAGCGCTGCCGGAGGCGCTGGAGCGCGTGACGGAGATCCTGTCGCCCGGAACCACCGTGGATAGTGCGGAGGACGTGATCGTCGTTCCCCGGCGGCTGGACGGCGCCGAGATCCTGATGGTGGTCAACCGCTCGGCCGAGGGCACGACCGCGACGGTGACAACGGATGTGCCCGGTCGGCCGGAAGTGTGGAGCCCCGAGTCCGGGACGGCCGAAGCCCTGTCGATCAGCGGCCGGCATGGGCAGCGGCGTTTCAGGCTTGAACTGCCGCCGCACGCGGCCCGCGTGGTGGTCTTCGATACGTCGGTTCGGGCCGCCCGCCATCGTGTTCCCGTGGGCCAGCCGCCACCGCAGAAGGACCTGGATTTCAAGACGGACTGGACCTTTGCGATGGACGGCGGGATTCCGACCGGCCAGGGATCGATTCGCCGTTTCGAACTGCCGGTGATGCGCGTCGCCAGCTTCTCGCTCGGCGCCGGCCGCCTGGAGCAATTGCGCGACCCGGCGTTTGACGACTCGGAATGGCCGGAGACCTGGCTGGCCCGGGCCGGGGCCGACACCGTGGGCAACTGGCGAGCCAGCTGGATTACGGGTGTCCGCAAGTACGGCGGATGGGCGGTCACGCGCACAAGCGATCAGCACCGGCGCCTGCGATTCCGCCGTACGATCGACCTGACCGAGCCGCCGATCAAGGCCTGGGCCACCTTTGTGGGGGTGGACCGCGTCGCCGTGTATATGAACGGCACGCAATTGGGCGAGTCCGAGGACTGGTCCAGCCCCGTGACCTACAACATCATGCCCTACCTGCGGCCGGGCCAGAACACGATCGTCGCCGACGTGGAGTGCATGTCCGACGCGCCGATTTCGTTCCTGTTCGAGGGGCAAATCGACCTGCGCTCGGGCGGTTCCATCGTCATTGTGTCCGACGAGTCATGGGAGGTGCAGGCGCCGCCGACCGAGGTATGGTCCGGTCTGTCGTACGAGCGCGACACGCCGCTGGTGACCTGGGAACGCGGCCGTCCGCCGGTTGAGCCGTGGCGCCACATCCCGCTGCTGGGCGAGCCGGTGGCCTTCCCCCGCACGGTGGTGTACCGCCAGCGCCTGCCGGTCGGCTGCGTTGGCATTGGCATCCCCAACATCAAGGGTACGCACAAGGTGTACGTGGACGTACGCGAACGTACGCCGGACATTCAGGGCATCTACAACATCACGACAGGCCGGACGCTCACGGTTGAGATCGAGGCGGCCGACTTTTCCAACGGCATCCTGGCGCCGCTGGAGCTCTTCACGCGGCCAACAACCATTGCCCTCCAGCCGTGGGCGAACTTTGGCTACGGCTGGTTTTCCGGCACCGCCATTTATGAGCGCAGCTTCGAGCTTACGGCGGAGCAGGCGAATTCGGCGGTGTCGCTGGATCTGGGCGAGGTGCGCTATCACGCCGAAGTCCTTGTGAACAACCGGCTCGTGGGCGTGCGGCTCTGGCCGCCGTACCGGTTCGATCTCAGCGGCCTTGTGCAGTCCGGATCCAACAGCCTGCGGGTTCGGGTGAGCAATCTCTATGCCAACGAAATGCGCTGGAAGCGGGACGACACGAAGATGGGGAATGCCTGGCACCGCTACTGGCACGAGGACAACATCGAGGCCGAGTCGCTGGTTTCCGGACTGCTCGGCCCGGTGCAGTTGCGCGTGAGTTAGCCGCCGCCTCCGGCGCCGGGCGCTGCCACGGGCTGCCCAAGGCCCGCGTAGTTGCGTACGAAGTTATAGACGCGGCCCTTGTCGAAGGTGTCCAGGCGCTCGATGCGGCCCCAGGCCGTAAGCGCCACGGCCGTCTCGGCAGGCAGGTTGACGTCTGGCTGCACGATGACATCGTGCCCTTCGAACTCGGCGGCCAGCTGCCGCATTTCGTTGCTCAAGCCCGCGTCGCCGAAGTGGACGATTACATATCCGCGCGACAGGTTGGCGACTTGAATCTCGTCGGGCAGGGTGTCCGTCCGGAATCCGTGCGGGGCCAGTTGGGTCACGTGCGGTCCCGAGGTGGGCGGATCGGTGGCGTAGGGCTCGTGTGGATCGGTGACCGAATTGAGAATCGTGGCTGCCTGCTGGTCCGTCTCCTCGCCGGGACCGGGTGGACTGGCCTGGTTCAAGCAGTACAGGTTGAGCGGAATGAACAGGGCCATGACCGCGATCATGTAGAGCCAGAACCCGCGTCCCAGTCCGCCCTTTTGCTGGCCGCCCTGCCTGCCCTTGCGCTGGTCGCGTTTCTCAGCCTTATTCGTCCCGGATGCGCGGCTGGCGTCGCGTGCGGGGCTGCGTTGACCTCCGCCGGTCTGGCGGCGGGTGCGACGTCGGCGGCGCGATGCCATGGGGCTTCACCTGCGAATGGGGTGCCGCGAGTATAGGGAAAGCGGCCGTCGGTCTGGTTACTATTGCGCGTTCGCGCGCCCCTGGATATTGCCGCGTGAATCCTCTAAGCCCGCGTCTAGCCTCAGCCGGTCGCCGGATCGGCCGCCGAGCCGTCCTGGCCGCCGCGGCATTCGGCCTGCCGGCGTTGCTGGCGCCTACGGCCGGCGGCCTGCCCGGGCTCGGCGGCGTCACGGTGCGCCGCGTGACCTTCGATTCGGCCCTGGGTCACAACATTGCCGATCTGACCGTGCGTCTGGACGGTGTCGCGCACGCCGCTTCGCTGCTGAGTCACTACATCGCCTCCGGCGGGCTGCGGCGCTGGGGTCACGCGGTCTCCGAGCCGGTGATCGAAAACGGCGTGCTGGCTCAGTACTTTCAGCGCGGTGTCATGGAGTGGTCCGGCGAAACGACCGATGCCGCGCCGACGCCGCGTCCGGTCTGGGACTTTATCGGCGGCGGCCTGGAAGGGAGCCCCGATCTCGGCACGGAAGCCGGCACCGTGAATCCCCACGGCGGTACGGCCATTGGGCCATTCGGTCACGTGGTGTCCAACACCTCCGTCGAGGGGGAGGCCATCGGATTCCTGGACGCGTTCCAGGCGTTCGGCGGCGCCGCGGGCCTTGGATTTCCCAAGACCGAAGCTCGCCTCGACACCGGCGATGCGGGCACCGTGATTGACCCAACGGCCGAACCGGGCGTCATCCGGCAGTACTTTCAAGCGGGCGTGCTGGAGTTCGCCCCCGGTCGCACCGAAACGGTTCGCCTGCGGCTCAGCGGCGATGCGGTGCGCAATCGTGTCTACCCCGCGGGTCTCTGGACGCTGATTCGCAGCTTTCGATCAGCCAGTCGGTGGCAGGTCGGCGACGCGATCGAACTGGAACCGCTTCAACGCGGCCTGGGCGTAACCGCCACGGGCGCGCCGCGGGCTCCGGCGGGCTTTGCCATCGCGCGTCTGCTTGACACCGCGGATCTGGGCCTGCCTGTCGCTCTGGCCTTCGGGCCTGACGTCCGCCTGTACATGGCGATGTCCAACAACGCCATTTTCACGCATGCCGGCATGCCGGGCGCCGACGCTCCGGTCGTGTTTGCCCAGGGATTGGATCCGCTGGGCGTGGACGAACCGCGCGGTATCGCCTTCCTGGGCGACGCGGTGTACGTCTCGGTGCGTCAGAAGATCATTCGACTGCGCGACACGAGTGGGACGGGCACGGCCGACGAGTCCGTGGAGATCGTGACCGGGCTGCCGGAACGAGCCGAGTTGCTCCATCGAAACAACGGCCTTGTCGCCGGGCCCGATGGGTTGCTCTACGTGGCGGTCGGCAGCACCAGCAACCTGGGCGAGGAGCCCGATACGGAACTCTCAGGCACGATCCTCCGCATTGCCCCGGACGGGTCGCGCGTGGAGGTGATGGCGCGCGGACTCAGGAATCCCTTCGACCTTGCCTTTGCGCCGGACGGCGAACTTTTCTGTACCGACAACGCCCCGGATGTGCCGGTGCGCGCGGCCGACGACGCGCCGGACGAGCTCAACCACGTAATCGAAGGCCGCGACTACGGGCATCCGCATGCCTGGGACTATCCGCCCGAAGATCCTTCCGTCCAGGGTCCGGTGGCCGCGCTGCCGGCGCATGCGGCGGCCACGGGAATCACGTTCTTCACCGGCCCACAGGCGCAGGAATTCGAGGGTGACGCCCTGATCGCGACCTGGGGCCCGGGGCTGGGCCGCAGCTCCTACACCCACAACGTGCTGCGCGTACGCCTGGAGCCGCAAGGCGAGACGTATGTCGGCGAGGTCTACCCGTTTGTGACCGGCCTCGACCGGCCGACGGACGTGGTCATCGCCCCGGATGGCGCAGTGGTCATCAGCGACCACGTCGGGAAGCACATCTACCGGGTCACGCGCCGCTAGGCTCGCGAGACGAAGTCACCGGTCCTGTGCCGCCTCGGGCGTCCTATGCGCCCGGCCGCCAGTTCAACGCTCGTTCCAGGTTGTCCAGGTACTCGGCGAAGGCGCGGCGGCCGGCCGGTGTGGCATGCAGCCAGGTGCGCGGCTTGACGCCCTGGAACTCCTTGGCGATGACCAGGTAACCCGCGTCCTCCAGCTTTCGCAGATGCGTGGTGAGGTTGCCGCCCGTAAGCCGCAGAGTTTCCTGGATGAAGCCGTACGCCACGCGGTCCGCAGCGGCCTGACTCACCAGCATCGTCATGATCCGCAGTCGCGTGGACTGGTGGATGGTCTCGTTGAGGACGATGGCCTCGTCGGTCAACGGCTGTCGCTCCAGCGGATCCAGGCCGCGCTCAACGCGACCACGAGCAGCGTTGCGGCTGCCGAGATGAGCATGGCGGCTTCGCCGGCGAAGTGGCTGGACAGGTAGAAGGGCGTGGCAAAGCCCAGGCCCACGGCCACAAGCACCGGGCGGTGCATGATGCCGAACAGGATGTAGCCCAGGGCCGCGATGCCGATGGAGACTCGCGCGATCGCGATTCCCTCCACATCGGCGTTCCACAGGCCGGCCGCCGCGGGAATGGCAAACGACGCGCCGGCCACTGTCATCCAGAAGAAGAACACGCGAAGTCCCGCGCGCTGCGATGCTGAGCCCGTCGCGTTCGTGACGCTCGCGCGGTGCCCCAGAATGGCGCTCGCGGCAAACCCCGCTGCGGTCAACACGCCCCACAGCAGCGCAGGAAACCATGGACTTCCTGAAGCAAAATCGGGGGAAAGCGTCGCGATGGCGTATTGGCCAAGCAGGCCCATGGCCACAATGGCGCCCCACAGGAGCAAGATTGACTCCATGCCGGCGACGTACATGGAGCTCCGCGCCCGGTCCATGGTGTCGTGGATGGCGTTCCAGCTTTCCTCGGGCTGAAGCGCCGAGGCCTTCTGTTCTGCGTTCGGCATTAGGTGCCTCCAAGTTGCGTGCTGGTAGTCGGTCAACTCTCGGTTTGTAGCGCAAACTAGTTTATGCCACTAAAGCCCGCCGCGCAACTCTGCCGCCCATGGCGGCTCAATAATGAGGTCCACGAGCCGGTGCCGTGCGCTACACTTGCGGAATCTGGGGGGCTCGTTGGACGCCTTCCTTCCGCGACGCTCAGGCCCATGCAGGGTCGGCGACTTCAAATACCCACCTATGGTTGTGACCTCACCCAAGCGCGAACTCATCGACGAGCTTCGCCTGAATCCCGACGACACCGGCTCGGCGCCGGTGCAGATTGCGCTGCTCAGCGCCCGAATTGAAGAGCTCACCGAACATCTGAAAGAGCACCGGAAGGACAAGCATTCCCGCTATGGGCTGCTCAAGATGGTCGGCCGCCGCCGTCGGCTCCTCAAGTATCTGCAGGATCGCGACCCCGAGCGCTACCGGCAGGTGATTGACAAGCTTCAGATTCGAGCGCGGCGCTGACGCGCGTGAATTCCTGGCGATACGCGGCCCGCCGCATCAGGCGCGGCGAGCCAGCACGGATTGATGAGCGGTCCACTCCGAAGCCGGACCGCTTTTCCTTGTTGTAGACGGCTTCGGATCAGAACGTCGACAGGATCTGACGGAAGAGCCAAGAACCGAGGGCGCAACGGAGGTTGCGGGCTCGCTTCTTCGCTCTTCGTCCAGACCGCCGGCGAGGAGTGACCTGTATGCATACCGTTGAGACCCAATTCGGGGGGCGCCGGCTCGCGTTCGAGACCGGCCGCCTGGCCCAGCAGGCGGATGGCGCCGTTGTGGTGACCTACGGCGACGCCGTGATTCTGGGCACCGTGGTGATGTCCGACCGCCTGCGCGAGGGGATTGACTACTTCCCGCTCTCCGTGGACTACGAAGAGCGCAGCTATTCCATCGGCAAGATCCCGGGCAGCGTGTTCCGGCGCGAGGGCCGGCCGCCGCTGGCGGGAATCCTGGCGTCCCGGCTCACCGACCGCCCGTTGCGGCCGCTCTTCCCCAAGGGCATGCGCAACGAGGTGCAGATCATCCTGACCGTGCTCTCACACGACCGCACGGCCGAGACCGACGTCATCGGCACCATTGCCGCGTCGGCCGCGTTGATGATCTCCGGCATACCCTTCGAGGGCCCGGTCGGTGCCGTTCGCGTAGGTCTGCGCGACGGTGACTTCGCGCTCAACCCCAGCATCGAGGAGAACGCCAACGGCGAGCTCGACCTGGTGGTGTCGGGGACTCAAGACGGCGTCGTGATGCTTGAAGCCGGCGCCAGCGAAGTCGACGACGACACCATGATCCGCGCCATCGCCTGGGGCCAGGAGCAACTGCAGGCCGCCATTGACCTGCAGCTTGAGCTCCGCGACCTGGTCAATCCCTCGCCGCGCGAAGTGAAGATCGAAAAGCTGGACGACGGCGTGTTGGAGGCGGTGGACGCCCGCTTCGGCGACGCTATCGCCGAGGCCGCGCGTATCACCGAACGCGCAGCCCGAGTCGAGAAACTGTCCGCGATCGAGGGCGAGGCCAAGGAAGCCTTCGACGGCGAGCACGACGGACGCGACATCGGCGAGGCCTTCCACGACCTGGAGAGCGCCTACACGCGCCGAGCCATCGTGGACGAGGGCATCCGGCCGGATGGACGCTCGGACGACGCGCTGCGGAACCTATCCGCCGACGTGGGAATCCTCCCGCGCACGCATGGCACCGGCCTGTTCGAGCGCGGTGAGACCCAGGTGCTCTCGATCGTGACGCTGGGCACTCAGCGCGACGAGCAGAAGATCGGCCTCCGCGACCTTGAAGAACTGGCCCAGCCCAAGCGCTACATGCACCACTACAACATGCCGCCCTTCGCCTCCGGCGAGGCCGGGCGGCTCGGCTCGCCGCGCCGGCGCGAGATTGGGCACGGAGCCCTGGCCGAACGCGCGCTTCTGCCCGTGATCCCGAGCTACGAGGACTTCCCCTACGCCATGCGCGTGGTTTCCGAGGTCCTATCGTCCAACGGCTCCACCTCCATGGCCTCCACCTGCGGCAGCACGCTGGCGCTGCTGGACGCCGGCGTGCCGATCAGCGCCTCGGTGGCGGGGATCTCCATGGGCCTGGTCACCTCGGACAACGGGGCCTTCAAGGTGCTGACCGACATCCAGGGCGCGGAAGACCACTTCGGCGACATGGACTTCAAGGTGGCCGGCACCGAGAAGGGCATCACCGCCATTCAGCTCGACATCAAGGTCAAGTACCTGACGCCGGAGATCGTGGAACTGGCGGTCCGGCGCGGACGCGATGCCCGAATGAAGATCCTGGAAGTCATGAACGGCGCCCTGGCCGCTCCGCGCCCGGAGGTGGGCGAGTTCGCGCCCAAGATCATGCGCACCCAGATCAACCCCGAGAACATTGGCAGCGTCATCGGCCCCGGCGGCCGCATGATTCGCCAACTCGAGGCCGACACCGGCGCGTCGATCGACATCCAGGAAGACGGAACCATCATGGTCGGCTCGCCGTCGAGCGAAGGCGCCGAGCAGGCTGTCCAGATGATCCGGGACATGACCGGTGAAATCGACGCCGGGCGCACCATGCTTGGCAAGGTGACCCGCATCTTCGGGTTTGGCGCCATGGTCGAGTTCATGCCCGGTCGCGAGGGCCTGGTCCCGCGCCACGAACTGGCCGAGGAGCCGCCCGGCATGATCGAAGACGTGGTCAACGTCGGCGACGACATCATGGTGATGGTCATCGAGACCGACGACCAGGGCCGCGTCAACCTGTCGCGGCGGGCCGTGCTGATGGGTCTTTCACCCGAAGAAACGCTGGCTACCGCCGCCCCCGCCCCGCGCGGCGGCGGACGCGGCGGCCCACGCCGTGATGGCGGCGGTCGCGATGGCCGCGGCGGTCGTGGTGGGCGCGGTCGCTTTGACCGGAACGATCGGGGCGGACGCGGCGGCGGCGGCGGCGGTCGGGGACCACGACGAGGCCGCTACCGGGACTAGAGGAGCCCTGTGATGGGAACGCCGTTGCGAGTCGCCGTTTTCGGGGCCTCAGGCCGCGTGGGGCTAACCGTCGTGGACGCCGTCAAGGGCGCTCCCGACATGGAACTCGTGGCTGGCGTGGACCAGGTGGACCAGTCGACCGACTTCCCCTGGTTTACCGACGCGGCATCTGCCGTCCGCGAGACGCGGCCTGACGTCGCTATTGATTTCACCGTGGCCGACGCGGTATCGGAGAACGCGCCTATGGCCATTGCGGCCGGCGTATCGCCCGTTATCGGAACCACGGGGATGTCCCCTGACCAGATTGAGGCGATTCGCTCGGCCGCCGAGAGCGAAGGCGTGGGCGCCTTTATCGCGCCCAACTTCGCGATTGGCGCCGTCCTGATGATGGCCATGGCGCAACTGGCCGCGCCCCACCTGGACCACGTTGAGGTGATCGAGCTTCACCACGACCAGAAGATCGACGCGCCCTCGGGCACGGCCGCCCATACGGCCGAGTTGATCGCCCAGGCGCGCGACGGCCGGCCGGCCATCGACGCGCCCACCGAGCGCTTCACGCTGCCGGGAGTTCGCGGCGGCGTGAACCACGGCGTGCGCGTCCACAGCGTGCGCCTGCCGGGGTTTGTGGCGCACCAGGAGGTCATCTTCGGCGCCCTTGGTCAGACCCTCACGATCCGACATGACTCCACGAGCCGTGATTCGTTTATGCCCGGCGTGTTGATGGCAGCCCGCCGGGTGCGAGACTTGCCCGGCCTGGTCATAGGCCTTGAGCACCTGCTCTTCGAGGAAAGAGACGACGCATGAGCCGCAGTTTTGGTATCGGGGTTGTTGGCGCCACGGGCGCCGTGGGCCGCGAGTTCCTGAGCGTGATGGAAGAGCGCGACTTCCCGGTTGGCGAGTTGCGCCTGTGGGCCTCGGAGCGCAGTCGCGGCAAGCAGATCGAATTCAACGGCGAGTCCCACACCGTCATGGTGCTGGATGACGATAGCGACTTCTCGGGCCTGGATTTCGTGCTGATTTCGGCGTCCGGCTCGATCAGCCGCGCCGTGGCGCCGCGGGTCGCCGCCGCTGGCGTCATCGCCATCGACGACAGTTCCGCCTTCCGCTACGACGACGACGTGCCGCTGGTAGTTCCCGAGGTGAACGCGGCGGACCTCAAGGAGCACAAGGGCATCGTGGCGATCCCCAACTGTTCCACGACGCCGATCGTCCAGGTGCTGGCGCCGCTGCACGAGCACAGCCCCGTGCGGCGCGTGATTGCCGACACCTACCAGTCGGTCTCCGGCGCCGGCGGCATGGCGATGGAGGAATTGGCCGAGCAGAGCGCCGCCATGTCCAACGGCGCCGAGTCGACGCCTGACGTGTTTCCGCACCAGATCGCGTCCAACCTGATCCCCTCCATCGACGATCCGCGCGACGACGGCTACTCCAAGGAGGAGTGGAAGGTCTCGGCGGAGACGCGCAAGATCATGCACATTCCCGATCTGGCCGTGTCCGCGACCTGCGTGCGCGTGCCGGTGTTCCGGGCGCATTCAGCGGCCGTTCACGCCGAGTTCAGCGATCCGATTGACGCCGATCTCGCCCGCTCGCTGCTGGAAGACGTGCCCGGCGTCGAAATCGTGGACGACCTGGCCGCCGAGGTCTACCCGATGCCCACGACCGCCGAAGGCAACGACACCACCTGGGTCGGCCGCCTGCGGCAGGACATGTCGCATCCCAACGGCCTGGTGTTCTGGGTCGTGTCCGACAACCTGCGCAAGGGCGCGGCCACCAACTCCCTCCAGATCGCCGAGTCGATGATCGAACAGGGGCTCGTCTAAACCCGACGCTTCCCTGGAGGCCAGTCGCTGGCCAAGCGTTGGCGCCGCCCCGGCTAGGATGGGGCCATGGCGCTGGTGTACTCGATTCAATCGTGGTGGCGCGAGGTTCGGCGTCCGGCGGACCGGCGCGACGACTACCGTCAGGCCCAGCAGGCGCTGGTGCGGGCCGGCATGTCGCCGGAGGCATCCCAGGAAGAGCTGGATATCTACCTGGAGGAGATTCGCGCGGCTCGGACGCCGACGTTCGACCTCCTGAAGTCCGGATTCCTGGCCGGCATGGGAGTCGTGCTGGCGGCGTTGGCCCTCTTTATCTTCATGATTGTCGCGACGGGTGTGGTCGAGCTACTGATTGACCCCGAAGGTAAGGGCAGCCGGGCCGTTGCCGAAGAGCAGATTCCGCGAGAGCGCGAAGGGCCGCCCGTCGGAACGCCAGGCGGCGTTCTCATTGCCGCCGGCCTGGCCATATCGGCCGTATTCGGCGTCATGGGCGCGGGATTGGCCCTGCTGGAGCGGGCACGGTTCGAGCGGCAGCGCGCGCCCTATTCCTTTGCCCACCGTCGCCGCATGCGGCGAGTCAACGCGCAGGTCGAAATCCTCCTGTGGATCGCCATGCTTGCCCCGCTGCTATTGGCGCTGACTCCCTATCTTCGCGAGTCCAGCGCCGTGCCGGTGCTGTTCCTGTTGGCCCTGGGGCTCTTGCTGTTCCGCTCCCTGTGGCGCTCCGCCTTCCCCGACATCCTCAAGTCGCTGAGCCCTTACAACGCCGCCGGCTTGGCCTCGCAGATTCTTACCACGGAGGCCGTCATCATTGAGCGCCAGGAAGAAGCCTTTTACGGCAAGGGCGTCTGGCGCCGCTGGCACCGCTACTTCAGCCGCCGGGTTAACTGGTAGGGCGGTCCCCGCGGCTCAGCGCGCCGTTGACCGCGCCGGCTCTCGCACCGTCAAACGGAGGGCGTATGACGTCGTGCTAGAGTCGCCCCGTTGAATCGCGCACGGGAACGAACGACCTCTCGCCATGAGCGCCGAGTTGGTCGGCATCCTGAGCGTTGGCGCGACGCTACTGGTGGGCGGCCTGGCCACCGCCGGCGCGGTTGTCGGCCTGATGTTGCGGCTTGATAGCCGTTCAGGTGATCGCATGGACGCTATGGAAGAGCGTCTGAGTGCCCGCATGGACGGTATGGATGCTCGTATGGACCGTATGGACGCCCGCATGGACACCTTTGAGGCGCGTCAGTACGAAATTGCTCAAACCGTCGCGCGACTGGAAGCTACCCAGCAGGCCATGCTGGCCACCCTGTCCCGCATTGAAGAGCGCACCCGACCGACCGGCAATCTGCCTGCCCAGCCAACACCTCTCGAGACAGGCGACGAACCGGCCGACCATCCCCGACAGTCCGTGACGGCGACCACACAGACACCCGCTTAGCACTTCCGACTGCCGCCATCCGAAAGGCGCCAGCCCTACGCGGAAAGGGCGCCCGCGTTCGCTAGGTACAATCAGCCCTTACAGCAAGGCGTATCGCGGCCACTCGTACGGTCGCGGGCGGAGGCTGTCGCATGTTGACTTTTGGCCGGCTCATTACCGCGGTGATCACCCCGTTCGCCGATGACGGCTCGGTGGATTACGACACGTTCGGACGCCTCGTCTCAGGACTCGTCGATGCCGGCAACGACGCGGTCGTCGTCACCGGCACGACCGGTGAATCCCCGGTGCTCAGCGACGACGAACGCTTCCAGCTATATCGCGAGGCGCTGTCGGCTGTCGGTGACCGCGCCCAGGTAATCGCGGGCACTGGCGGCTACAACACCGCCGAGAGCGTGCACCTGTCGCGCGAGGCCGCCGACATCGGCGTGCACGGGCTCTTGCAGGTCACGCCCTACTACAACAAGCCGCCCCAGGACGGGCTGGTGCTCCACTTCGAGACCATTGCGGAGGCCACCCCGCTGCCCAACATGCTCTACAACGTGCCGGCCCGCACCAGCCTCAACATGACCGCCGACACCGTGGCGCGCCTGAGCGCCGTGGACAACATCGTCGCCGTCAAGGAGGCCAGCGGAGATTTCGACCAGATCGCCGAGATTGCCCGCACCGCCGAGGATGGCTTCGACATCTACAGCGGCAACGACAGCGACACCTACCTGCTCATGGCCCTTGGCGGCGTGGGCGTCGTGAGCGTGCAGTCGCACGTGGTAAGCGGCGAGACCCGCGACATGATCGACGCTTTTGTCGAAGGCGACCTCGAGACGGCGCGCCGCAAGCACCTGCACCTGTTGCCGATCGCTCGCGCGCTGTTCCCGGCCGGCTGGCCCAACCCGATCGCGGTCAAGGCCGCCGTGAATCTGAGCGGTTTCTCCGTGGGCGTCCCACGCTCACCGTTGATCGAGTTCCCCGCCGACATGCAGGACGACCTGAAATCGGTGCTCGACCTCTACGAACTCGACGCTTTCCTTCAGCCCACCGCGGTGCATGCGTAGCGCGTGATCGGCCTTCCGACTTTTCCCGACCTCGACAGCCTCGCGTCTGTCGTTCGGACCTGTGAGCGGTGCGGCTTGCACCGCGGCCGAAACAACGCGGTCCCCGGCGAAGGCTCGCCCACCGCCCGCGTCGTCTTCATCGGCGAAGGTCCGGGCTTTCACGAGGACCGGCTGGGCAGGCCGTTCGTGGGCCAGGCCGGGCAGCTGCTGGACGAGCTGATCCAGGGCATCGACATGCGCCGGGCCGACGTGTTCATCGCCAACGTCTTGAAATGCCGCCCACCCAACAACCGCGACCCGCTGCCGGATGAAGCCGAAGCCTGCCGTCCCTACCTGGAGCAGCAATTGGAGTTGATCAATCCCGACTTGATCGTGCTCCTGGGTCGTCACGCCTTGAACGCGTTCTTTCCGGAGGCGCGAATCTCGCGCGCCCGCGGCGTGGCGCGGCGGCAGCACGGCCGGGTCTACCTACCCGTCTACCATCCAGCGGCGGCGCTGCGCCAACTGCGGCTGCGCGACATCCTGTCGCAAGACTTCCAGATGATTCCCAAGCTGCTGGCCGACGCGACCGAGGTCGAACCCGACCCGCCGCCACCGCCCGATACGCAGCAACTCTCATTCTTCGCTTAGCGAACCAAACCCCGGAACCACTCACATGACCAACGAATCTTCAGCCCAAGCCGTGCGCGTCGTCTCAATCGGCGGCATTGGCGAAATCGGCAGGAACTGCACCGTGATCGAGTACGGCGACGACGCCATCGTGCTCGACTGTGGCATCACCTTTCCCGACGCCGGGATGCTCGGTGTGGATCTGGTGCTCCCGAACTTCAGCTACCTGCGCGAGATCCGCCACAAGCTGCGTGCCTTCGTGATCACCCACGGGCACGAGGACCACATCGGCGCGCTGCCCTTCGCCCTGCGCGAGTTTGATCTGCCGATCTACGGCTCCAAGCTCACGCTCGGCCTTGTCGGGGTGAAGCTGGAAGAGCCGGGCCTGCGCGACCAGACGGACCTGCGCGTGGTCAAAGCGCGCGAGACCGTCACCATCGGACCATTCCGCTGCCAGTTCTTTCACGTCTGCCACAGCATTCCGGACGCCATGGGCATCGCCATCCACACGCCCGTCGGGACCATCGTGCACACCGGCGACTTCAAGATCGACCACACGCCGGTGGACGGGATCCCCCCTGACTTCCAGACCCTGGGCCGCCTGGGGGACGAAGGCGTGCTGCTGTTGATGTCCGACAGCACCTATGCCGATCAACCCGGCCACACGCCGTCCGAGGCGGTCATTGCCGAGTCCTTCGACCGGGTGTTCAACGACGCGCCAGGCCGCATTATCGTCGCCACCTTCTCGTCGCTGATCTCGCGGGTGCAGCAGGTCATCGACGCCGCCTATGCCTACGGGCGCCGTGTTGCGTTCGTGGGCCGCAGCATGGAGCGCAACGTGCGGGTGGCCCGCGACCTTGGCTACTTGCACGTGCCCGACGACGCCATGGAAGTCGACCCGCGCGATCTGCGGGACTACCCGGGAGATGAACTGGCCGTCATCTGCACCGGCTCTCAGGGCGAGCCGCGTTCCGCGCTGGTGCGGATGGCCAACCGGGACCATCGCTTTATCGACCTGCTGCCGGACGACACGGTGGTGGTGTCGGCCTCGGCCATACCCGGCAATGAAGAAGCCGTGAACCAGACCATTGACCGGCTGGCGCGGCAGGGCGCCCGCGTGCTCTACGAGCGCCTGCTGCCCGTGCATGTCTCGGGGCACGCCGGCCAGGAAGATCTCAAGTACATGCTCAGCACCCTTCAGCCCAAGTTCTTCATGCCAGTCCACGGCGAGTTCCGGCACCTGGAGGAGCACCGGCGCCTGGCTGAGCGTGTCGGTGTTGATGCCGAGCACGTGCTGGTGGCCGAGTCCGGGAACATCGTCGAGCTATCCGCGGACGACATCAACGTGGTTGGCCAGACCGACGTCAGCAACGTCTACGTCGACGGACTCACCGTCGGCGAGGAGAGCGACGCCACCATTCGCGACCGTCAGCACCTTGCGGAAGGCGGTTTGGTCGTTACTGTCGTCAACATCGACCGTCACACTGGTCAATGCTTGACAGACCCGGATATCATCACAAGGGGATTTGTGTACGCGTCGGACGCTCAGGATGAGTTGCTAACGCGTGCTCGCGACACCGTGCGGTCGGTGGTGGACACCGGCGACCATGCGGACGTATCCCCTGAACATCTACAGAGGAAGATCCGGAACGCACTCGGGAGGCGTTTGTTCCGGGAGACCCGGCGGCGACCGGTCATTTTGCCGATCGTCACCGAGGTCTAGCTAAGGGGCGGACGACAGTTCGCACCTGAGGAGGGCCTCCCGTGGCCACGAGCCGAAAGGCCGCCGCGCTGCCAGCGCGCGCGACGCGGCCCGAACATTGGGACATTGCGGGTTTTGGCGGCTTCATCGTGGCCGCCTTCGGCCTGCTTTCGTTCGTTGGCCTGGTCGTTGACGACGCATTGGTCGTGACGGGCGCCGCCGCAACCATGGCCGCCGGCGTGGGCCGTGCCGCGCCGTTGGGCGCATTGGCGGGCGCGCTGATTGGTGTGGCCGTGTTGGTTGCCGGCGCGCGTCGACGGGCCATCATCGACATCACCCACTTCGTCGCGGCAGGCGTGTTTGTCGTGGCGTTGGCGGCCATGTCCGACCTGGCCGCCGCCGTCGTCAACCAGGGACAGCCTGAAGGCGGCGGCGCCATTGGCGGGCTCATCGGGTCGGCCGTTCGAGCGGCAATTGGCGACGTTCCCGCGTTCCTGGTTCTGGCCACGGCCGCTGTACTGGCTCTCGCCTACGGCATGGCCGCGTCTCCGTGGGGCACCGAAACCGTGATGCGACCCGGACGCGTCGTCATCCAGGCCACCCGCTACCTGGGCGTCGGTCTGATGTCGGTGATTGCCGCCGCCAATGCCCGCGCGCGGCCATGGTTTTCGCCGGCTCAGCAAGCGGATGCTCACGAGAAGGCTGACCCGGCGCGGCCGGACGCTGAGGATGCTCCGGTAGAAGAAGACGGCGACGAAGGGCCCGCCTGGGGCCAGCAGCCGCTCATTCGCGTGGCCGACCGGATGCCGGCCGCCGCCGCGGCCCCGCAGCAGGACGGCCGCTGGCAGCTGCCAGGCATGGAGCTATTGCTGCCCGCCGAGGATTCCGGCGAAGTTCCGGAAGACGAGATTGTCGGCAAGGCCGCCTCGATCGAAGAAACCCTGGAGTCCTTCAAGGTTCAGGTCAGGGTTGCCGAAGCCGTTCCCGGCCCGGTCGTGACGCAGTACCTGTTGGAGCCGGGACCGGGCGTCAAGGTCGCGCGCATTACCGCGCTGGCCAACGACCTCGCCCTCAAGCTGGCCGCCCGCAGCGTGCGCATCGAAGCCCCGGTGCCCGGACAGCCCTTTGTGGGGCTCGAAACGCCCAACGACAACCCGGCGGTGGTCACGCTGCGGGAGGTCATGGAAAGCCAGGCCTGGGCCGCGTCCGACTCCGACATCAAGGTCGCGCTTGGCCAGGACGTCGCCGGCAACGTACAGGTGGCCGACCTGGCCAAGATGCCGCACGTCCTGATCGCCGGCGCCACCGGGTCCGGCAAGTCGGTCTGCCTCACCTCGTTCATCACCGGCATCATGTTCACCAAGACGCCCGACCAGACGCAGTTGGTGCTCATCGACCCCAAGATGGTCGAACTGGTGGCCTTCGACGGCATTCCCCACCTGCGCATGCCCGTAATCACCGACGTGAATGAGGTGGTTGACGTGCTGACCTGGGTCAGTAACGAGATGGCCCGTCGCTACCGCACCTTCAGCAAGGTCGGCGTGCGCAACCTGGCGGCGTACAACGCGGCGCTGCCCGAGGACGCGGAAGGCCCGCTGCCCAACATCGTCGTCGTGATCGACGAGCTGGCTGATCTGATGATGACGGCCCCCGGCGACGTGGAGCGGCTGCTGGCGCGCCTGGCGCAGATGGCGCGCGCCACCGGCATCCACCTGGTTATCGCCACCCAGCGCCCCTCGGTCGACGTGATTACCGGCCTGATCAAGGCCAACTTCCCCACCCGTATCTCGTTCATGGTCAGCAGCCAGGCCGACTCGCGCACCGTGCTGGACAGCGCCGGCGCCGAGCGTCTGATCGGCCGCGGCGACATGCTCTACGCACCGCCGGAGGGCGGCAAAGCGCAGCGCATTCAGGGCGCGCGCGTCACCGACGAGGAAGTTCGCGCGGTCGTCCAACACTGGCGCGAACAGGGCGAACCCGCCCAGGTGTCCAGGCAGGAACTCCAGCAGTCAGAGGAAGACGAGGAGGACCAGATCTTCGTGGAAGCCACCGAGCTGGTGATGCGCCACGACAGCGTCACGCCCGATCAGCTGGCGCGTGAACTCGGCATCGGCCGCTCGCTGGCCCTCAAGCTCGGGCACCGGCTGGAAGAAGAAGGCTTCGTCGGCCCGCCCCTCCCCCAGTCCCTCCGCCGCCCCGTTCTTCAGCGCCAACCCGCCGACTAAGCCTCTGATCCCAATCGTGGCCGAGGCTGCGCGCAGCCTCGGCTCTGTGGGGCCGATCCGCGCCGCCTAGCCCACACGCACCCCGGCGCGCGCTCTGCTCGTTGACTTGCCCGGAACCATTACGCCGGGCAACAGCACTTCCAGGCGCTCGCTCGTCCGGCCTTCGGCGGCGGCGGCCAGGTAGGCCACGCCCTGCCGGCCCATCTCCTCTTTCTCAAAGGTCACCGCCGTCATTGGCGGCGTGGTGTGCTCGGTAGCCGCCGGAGCGTTGAGTTGCACGAACGTGGTCCCAAGGACTGAAACGTCGTCCGGAACAGCCACGCCCGCCTCGGTCAGCGTCCGCAGCGCTGCCAGCGCCATGGGCAGGTTCTGCACGTAGATGGCGTCCGGCAGGTCGCCGCGCGCCAGAATGGCCTCGGCCGCATCCTGGCCGGTCGTCGCGACCTTTGCTCCGAAATAGATGTCCGCGTCGTCCAGCGGATGACCGGCGGCCGCCGCCGCGTCCCGAACCCCGGCGAAGCGGGAGCCGTGATAGCTGTCCAGGTTTGCAGGGTCGCCAGGCAGCACCACCGCCAGCCGCTCGTGTCCCAGGTCCAGCAGATGCCGGGCCGCCGTGCCCCCAATGTCGTGATTGTCCGGAGCCACCCACGAACAGCCGGGCGCGACGCGCTCGCATACGACCGACGGTCGCGAGTGCCCGCGCAGGAACTCCAGATCCGCCGCCCCCGTGGCGAACGCCAGCAAGCCGTCAACCTCCGGCGCGCGCTCGGCCGCGGCCGCCAGCGAGCCTTCCGGAAACTGGTGAATGCTCAGCCCATGCCCGCCGCGCGCGGCCTCGAGTTGCGCGTGATACAGCGCCACCGTGTACGCCCCGGGATCAAAGCCTTCGCTGTAGAACACACCGATATGCGCCATCTATGGTCCCTCCCGCGCTGAGTTCGTGAGAATCCTCCATGGCGAGCTACGACGGCGGACACCATTTCCTTGCTGGTTGGGACGCCGTAGCCATGGGATTGGCAGAGTCACACGCGTTCCAACAGATATGCGATGGGATCAACGCCCTCTCTTGGTCCCGGCCTCTTGAACCCATCTTTGATCTCAATCACTTCAAAAGAACCTGCAGGTTCCTTCTGGAACTCTGCGATGAGATCGCCTTTGAGCCAAAGAGCGCCGGAGTTCGGACCACCAAATCGCAGTACCGCTACCGGCTCCTCGCTGGACTCCAGGTAGACATTGATACGCTTCCGAAGGACGACAAGGTCGGCGGTTCGGTTTCCACCGATATCGACCGGATACCTCCGCACCACATCTTCGGCAGCCGCCCGCGACAACGATTCTGTCATAGGTGACTCGATTAGCAGCGCCATGTCCATGCCTCCTTTCGGCTGCTGGTGCTACTCACGGCCATTAGTGACTTGGGAGAGGGCCGGACGAACTTAGCTGGCCCCGGATGCTGTCGGCCATTTGGGTGACTGTCTCCTTCAAGTGTTCATAAGCATAGCCGCCTTCGGCAAATTCAGGCGGAACGGTTGCGTTGACGCGGCGACCGTAGCCGAGTGCTCAAGCCTTGTTTGGCTTGTCCTTTCCAAGGATCCCAAGAACATATCCGTCTGACGAAGTGACGAGCGACATGCACGGGATATCCGTTGGACCGTCGCCAATGTATATCATGTTCTCGAAAGGCACAGGGCGCTCTTCAGGTTCCATGGGCTCGTTGACGACGTATTGTCGGTTGAAGTACTCCGCCCCAACTTTCCCCTTATTGACCATATAGAGGAATCGAGTTTTGTCAGTGAATGAAATCACATTCTTAAGATGCGAGAGCCTTCCTTTGCGGTCATATGCAAAGTCGCAAGCCCAGATACGATGAGCGAAATCTGACAGGACGCTAGCCCGCAACATGTCGCCAATCCCTGCCGATATAACGTAAAACTCAATCCTGATGCCAACGTCTCGGAACTTGGCAACTCCTTGGATTTCTTCGCGAAGGGAGATTAGTCCGTCCGGAATGCCTGGATAGAATTGCAGACTGGAGGCGATTTCAACAAGCTTGGTCTTGGTGAGACCTTCAAGTGGACCTCCTTCGGCTGAAAACTCAATTAGCTTCTGCATGTATGCTAGGTGTTCATCCCAGCCCGCTTTCACGAGCGGCTCTACTTCGTTAGGCCAGAACTCGTCAGGCTTCAAGTTGAAATACTCAAGAAGTTGGTTCGTTGTGTCGGGAGCAAGCGTGCCGTCGCAGTCGGCTACAATAGCGATAGTGTTATGCGCCACTGAGGGCTAACTACTCATGCGATTGAAGTCGGAACGGGAGACTACATAGCGCGTGGATGTTTTGTAACAAATAGGCGCATACATGTTAATTGTGAGTAATTGGGACGGAGTAAGAGAAACAGCAGTTGAAGCCCTTCCAAGGGCAGATGTCTGAGCGAGCGGTACGTCCACGTGCCTCTCGTCACGGCGGAGGTGGCGACTACGACACGTACGTTACACCCTCCCTCGGTTTCAGTTCAACGGGGCAAGCTGGATGGAAGACGGCACAGCCCATTGTCGCATTCGACGGGCAGTCGAAAGTCGGCCAGCGTGACGTGCGATGGCGGTCTGGCATGTGTACGGGAGGCGTTCAAGGGGTTGTGGCAACCTGCAACTACGCCATCTGTGGCCGGAATCCTGCGGGTAGGTCGTGTTCCCTGCATTCCCGCCGCAGTCTACGCGGCTCGTCGCAGGGTCGGACGGGTGAGCCAGACGCCGCTAAACACGGCGGTGACTACGACCACGCCGAGGAGGGTGGCGGCCTGGATGCCGGCCGATTCGGCGATGGCGCCGATGATCAGCGCGCCGATTGGCGACAGGCCGATGAAGGTGATGGTGTTCAGGCTCATCACGCGGCCGTAGTAGTCCTCGGTGGCTTCCAGTTGCAGCATCGTGCGCACGCTGGCTGAGAAGACGGTATTCAGCATCCCCACGAGCACCAGCAGCACCAGCGACAGGCCAAAGGACGTCGAGGCCGCGAAGCCGGCCAGGGCCGCCAGGTATCCCGCGACGGATATTCCGGCCAGGCGTCCGTTGGCCGGTAGCCAGTTGCCGCTGGCCACCAAAAAGGCCCCCATCACCGCGCCCAATCCGGGCGCGGCAACCAGCCAGCCCAGGCCGGTGACGTCCGCGAATAGCACTTCCCTTGCGAAGACCGGCGCCAGCTGCTGGAACGAGCGGCCGAACAGGCTGGCGACGGCCGACACCAGCAGCACCAGCACGATCAGTTCGCGGCTGAACGCAAACCGCAGGCCGTCGCGGACAGTATTGAGGACAGCCTCGGGCGGGCGCGGCCTGAACCGCGGCAGCCGCATCAGCGCCAGGGCCGCGAAGACCGGCAGGGTCGTGGCGGCGTTGATGAAGAGGACGCCCGCGGCGCCGATCACCGGCACCAGCAAGCCGGCGATCGACGGTCCGATAAGCGCGCCGCCCGTAAAGACCACGGCGTTGAGGGCGATGGCCTTGCGCAGGTCTTCTCGTGGAACCAGCGCGGGCACGATGGCCTGGCGGGTCGGTTGGTCGAACGCTCCGGCGACGGAGGCCAGCATGGCGATCAGGGCGAAGTGCCACACCTGCGCCACGTCGGCGGCCACCACGATCGCCAGGATCAGGCCCAGGAGCGCCTGGCTGACCTGAGTGATCCACAACAGTGCGCGGCGGTCCATGCGGTCGGCAACGACGCCGCCAAAGAACGGCAGCACCACCATGGGCACGCCGCGAGCCGCGGCCACAATGCCGACCCAAAGGGCCGACTGGGTCATCTCGTCGGTCAGCCACCCGACCACCATGATCTGCATCCAGGTTCCCGAATGCGAGATCACCAGGCTGAACCAGAACAGCGCAAAGTTGCGGTGTCCAAGCACGCCCAGCCGCGGCCATTGAAGCCACGCAGGCGTCGGTCGCGCGGCCCGTGAAGTCCGCCGTGGGCTCATGTTGGTACGCCGCGCTCGTATCGAGTCAGGGAACCATGTCGGTCGGAATCGCTGGGCGAACCATTGGCGACCTGGCGCAGGTCACTCATCGGCGTCGCGGACAGCCTGACTTAGACACCGCTCGGAGGAACCGGCGCAAAGTCCGGTATCGCCAGCGGTTCGTGAACGAATACCGCAGGCGCGTTGAACGTGTTCTGCACCACCCGCCCGTCCGGGTAGATCTCCAGCCGCTGACTGCGGTCGCCCAGCGCGAAGGTGATCGCCTGTTCGAGCTCCCGGTCGTACACGGACTCGAACGCCGCGGCCAGCACCGGCTCGCTGGGACCGTAGACGTTGATCCAAATGTCGTTGCCGGCCTGCACCACCAGCGGGTGGGGCTGGTCGTTGTACATGAACGCCAACGTGGTCGTCGTGCCCTCCGCGGCCGTTGCCAACCAGGCGTCGCCGCCGAAGTTGACCGTGTCGTCCGTCGGCTGACCCGCACTGTCGAGAAGCCCCAGGTCGCCCTCCGGCCGCATCCATTCCACCGCAACCTGGGCAAAGCGCTGCAGCATTTCGCTATCCCTGTCCGTCGCGTTCCAGTACACGATCTGCACCTCGTCGGGAAGCCCGGCTAACACCGGGTCAACGGTGCGGTCGGTAGCCATGCTGACCACGAGCTCATAGGGGGCCAGCGCGTCGGCCGTGACCTGTTCCGGGGTCATGAAGTCGGCCTGCGGCACATAACGCCGCAGCGTGTGGCGAATGTGCAGTCGCTGGCTTTCGAACAGCCCGTCGGTGTGCGCCGCAAAGGCGTCAGCCGGGTCTCCGATAATGACGGCCCGCGGCAGGTCGTCGGCCCGTTTCTCGGCGAGCTCCGCCAGCTGCGCCTGCGCCAGTTCGTAGCGGCGCCATTGGTACGTGTCGTCGGGAAAGAGATGCGAACCTTCCCAGAACTCGTTCCAGCTATAGATGAATACAAGGCTTGGCCTGGTGTGCGCGGCCAGCCAGGCGGTTTCCTGCAGGTACCGGTTGTCGTCCCGGACCACGCGTTGCAGCCCGTCGCGCGCGGCGACGCCGCGGTTATCGAAGATGTAGTTCCAGGTCACCACGTGATGCCCGAACTGCCACTGCGGCGTGTCCACCACGAAGTTGAACGGCGCGTAGTCGTCCGGCCAGCGCTCGAACGCCAACTCCTGGACGCGTGACGAGGCCGACCAGTCGAAGATCACGTCCACGTCCAGGGCGGCCTCGACGCGCTGCACGAGCTCGGTAAAGAACCACGTCCAGGCCTCGGTGTCCTCCAAATCGTCCGGAAAGCCGTAGGCGTAGACGATCACTGGCAGCTGGCCATCGGCATCGTAGAGCCAGAGGTCTCGCGGAATCCCCTGGTAGAAGGCGATGACTTCGTCCGAAATTTTGGTGAGGCTTTCCTCATCAGCCGCGATATAGGCGCGGTCGCTTAACACGGCCTGGCCGCCCGCGTGCAGCAGCTCCCAGTCGTAGAACAGCCCGATCCGTAGGTCGTGGCGGCGCAGCGAGTCCAACACCACTTCGGTGGGGGTCAGGCTGTCGCCGGTCAGGTACCACTCCCACATCACGCCGTCCACGCCCAGGTCGCGGATCAGCCGGAAGTTGGCGTCGTAGTACGCGGGCGACCCGACCTGCTCACGGGTGATGCCAATCCGTTCCCAGGACAACTGGTGGGTGAAGTACTCGGTCGGCAGATAGTCGTGGTCCCACCAGTCAAAAAACTGCACCACGCTGACCGGGCGTGGCGGCAGTCGGTAGTCCGGGTCGTGCGGGACGGTAGCGCGCCGCGGGATGAGCGACGTGCCTTTCAGGAATTCGGAAATGTCCACGCGACGCGGGGCGTCGTCCACGTCGGGCGCGTAGACCCAGGCTGCTCGCTGGGCCCGTAACGCGTAGACGCCATCAGTCTGGGCCAGGGCCAGGGGAAGGCCGTGAACGAGGATGGCGGCGGCGTCGTTGCCCAGGACCGCGCCCGCCGTATAGAACGCCTGGCGCAGCGCGTTGCGCCAGGGCTCTGTCCCTTCCAGCAGTGCCAGGTGCCGCCGCTGGACGTCAGGCCAGGCCAGACCGGAGTTGGCCGACCAGTCGGCGGACGCCGGTATTCCGAAATCGCTGAGGAGTTGAGCGTCGTAGCCGCTTGATGAGAGCAGGTCCATGACGTTGGTCACGGAGACGCCGCGGTCGGGTTCCCAGCGCAACATGCCGCGCTCAAATAGCTGGGCAACCTGCCCCTGGTACGGGAAACGTCGCGACACCGGGGCGCCAAACGTTAGTTCGCCCCCCAGGTCCCGCCACGACGACCAGAGGCGTACGTCTTCGAAATCGGTCACCGCGAATCCCCGGTCCGGCGCTTCGGTCGCGAAGAAGGCGGCGTCCGTGACCGGGGCGGCTTGCTCGGACGACTGAACGCCGGACGCCGTGGTTGCCGCCAGCGCAAGGAAAACCCCGAGCAGGGCCAGGCGCAGGGTCCCGGCCAGTTGCGCCCAGCCGACGAGGGACGTCATAACCGGGGCAGCGGCACGACCCTCTGGGCCACCGTGGCCGGCGGGTGCCTACTCAAGCGGAATACTGACCCGCCGCCCCTCCCGCGCGGACCGCGTGGCCGCCTCCATGAACTCCATGTACTTGAACGCGCGGGCGAAGCTGGGCGCCAGCCCCGTGTCGTGGCTGCCGCTGCGGATGGCGTCGATGAAATCCGTCTCGACGTTCGGGTCGTAATGCTCGTCGGCCGGGATGTCGATCGGCGACAACTCATCCTCGCCCGCCTTGGCGCCGGCGATGGTGTCGTGGTCGAAGTCGTAGACCAGGGTGCCCTCGTCGCCGTAGAGCCAGACCTCGGTGGCCGGTTCGTGATGCGCCAGGCCCGACCACTGGTACACGTAGTCCGCCCCGGATACCAACTCGCCCATCGCGGTGAAGGAGTCCGGAACCCGCACGGCCTCGAAGGCGTCGGTCTCCGCGTTGCGGCGCTCCTTGATGTGGACCTTGGTCATCGCCTGAACGTCGCGTTCCGGCCCCACCCAGCGCTGCAGGGCCTCCACCATGATTCCGACGTTCATCACGTTGTAGCCGCTGATGTCGAAGTCGTGCCGCCAGTGCAGGATGTCGTTGGTGACGGCGGTGTCCCCAAACGACGACATCCGCGCCTGGCGCAGCGTGCCAACGAAACGATCCACCTTCAGCAGACGGAGCATCGTGCGGTCGCCGGCCACCCCAATTCCCGGCGGACAGACGGCCGCCACCAGTCCCGGATTTCGCTCGGCGGCCCCCAGCATCTCGCGCGCCTCGGCCAGGTTGCGCGCCATGCGCGCCTGGCAAAAGACGTGCTTGCCGGCATCAAGAGCAGCCACCGACACCAGTGCGTGCAAGTACGGCGTGGCCCCGATCCAAACGACGTCCACGTCGGGGTGCTCCACCACCTCGCGCCAGTTGTCCAGGACGTTCGGCACGCTGTGGTCGGCGGCGAACGCTTCGGCTGTTTCACGACGCCGGTTCGTCACCGCCACGAAGGCAATGTCGTCTACATCCGCCAGGTTCGGCATGTGCCGCGTGCGCACGATGTCGCCCGCGCCGACGATGCCGATTCCGAGGCTGCCATTCGACATGTAAGTTCCTGAATCGGGGAATCCCTGCCGCGGCATCATGGCACGCCCCGCGCCGGTTCGCGTACCGCTCGCCAACCGTCCAGAATGTCTGCAATGGCAAGTTCAAGGCGAAGAACGGCGTTCGGACCGACCGATCTGTCCAAGAGCGCGTGAGAGGGCCGCATGACTGATCCGACGTCCGCCCCACTGCGCGTCGCCATCGTCGGCAGCGGCGGTATGGCTGCGGCTCGCGCCGAGCGCATGTCCGCGCGCTCCGACATGGAGCTGGTGGTCATTGCCGGCCGCAATCCTGACACCTGCGCCGCATTGGCCGCGCGCTTTGGAGTCGAGCACACGCAGGACTGGGAATCCACCGTTGCGCGTGCGGACGTGGACGCGGTCATCGTCACCACCCACCCCGACACGCACGCCCCAATGGGCGCGGCCGCCCTGGCGGCCGGCAAGCACCTCTTCAGCGAGTCGCCGCTGGCGCTCGCGCCGCTGGACGCCTCGCGTCTGTTACGAGAAGCCGACCAGCGGGGGTTGGTCATTCGCGTCGGCCACACCAGCCCGCTCCGACCGGGTCCGCGCCTGGTTCGCCAGCAGGTCGCCGCCCTGGGCGGCGCGCTGCACGACGACCTGGTGATCCACTTTCCGCATGACCTCCGTGCCGGCCGCGACGCCGGGTTCGACCAGCGCATCAGCGGCCATCCCCTCGTCTACGCCATCCTGCTGGGCTACCCCGCGATCTACGGCCGCGGGCCGATCACCCACATCGCCGCAGCCGCCGCCATCGAGCCGGAAGGCCACGTGTTCGACCGTGCCGTGGCGGTCGTCAACCTCCGCTTCCAGGACGGCGGCCTGGCGACCATTACCTACCGTCGCGGCTTCGACGGTGATGCCGAATCGGGCCGCAAAGTCATCTGCCGGCAGGGCGTGGTCGACTTCAGCGAGGCCGCCGATCACATCGGCGTCAGCGACGCCGACGGGCCACGGATGCTGCTGATTCCCGACGGAGACCCCTGGGACGACGAGTTGAGCGAGTTCGTCGCCGCCATTCGCGAAGGCCGCCCCATGTCCGTCTCCGCACGGGAAGCTGCAAGGGTCGTCGACATCATCGACGCCGCCCGCCGGGCGGCCGACGCCGGCTCCGCTTTCGCCGAAATCTGATCCGCCAGTTGGCGCGCGCGCGCCAATCGTCAATCATGCGGACAGGCGGGACCTGATCTCGGGTTTTCGCCGGGAGGACCCGCGCAGGCTCGACCCATGACCAGCGATAGTCCGGCAGCCCCGCCCTCGCCGCTTGAGCCTCCCACCGGCCGGCGCTCGCGCCTGGCCCGCCACCGCGATCGCCTGGCGCCCGCGTTCGCCCACAGCGATTTCGTCCGGCTTTGGCGCGCCAACCTGGGGACCATGATGGCGTTCTGGATGCAGAACGTCGCCCAGGGCTGGCTGGTCGCGGTCATCACCGAGTCCCCGCTGATCCTGGGCACCCTGGCCATGGTTCGCGCCATCCCCATGCTGGTCCTCTCGCCCTTCGGCGGCTTGCTGGCCGACCGGGTCAGCCGCACCAAGCTGCTGATCGCCTCTCAGATGATCTTCACCGTGGCCGGCCTTTCCATCGGCGTGCTGGTCGCCACCGGCCGAATCGAGGTCTGGCACCTGGCGATCTCCAGCGTCATGGCGGGCACGTCGTTCGCTATCAGCGTGCCGTCGCGCAACGCCCTGGTGTCCGACCTGGTGCCGCGCCGCCACGTCAGCAACGCCATCGCGCTCACCAGCACCACCATGAACGCCTCGCGCATCGTCGGTCCGGCGCTGGCCGGCTGGCTGATCGGCGTCATCGGCATCGCCGGCACCTACTTCGTGCAGACCGGCGGCTACCTGTGGGGCATGGCCAACGTCCTGTCCGTCCGCGGCGGCGATCAGCACCCCAGGACTCGCGGATCGCCGTTTGCAGCGCTGCGCGACGGGTTTACCTTCGCCTTCAGCACTCGTCCGCTGGCCGCGCTGCTGCTGCTGGGCCTCTCGCCCTCCCTCTTCAGCATGCCCATGGTCATGATCCTGCCGATCTTCGTGAAGCAGGACCTGAAGGCCGGCTCGGAGGAATTGGGCCTCGTCCTCGCGGCCCAGGGCATCGGAGCGGTCATCGGGTCGGTTGGCGTGGTCGCCTACTCCGGTAGCCGGCGCAAGGGCCCGGTCGTCATGCTCAGCGCCGCCGCCTTTGGCCTGGCGATTGTCGTGCTCGGCCTGACCCGCACCCCCTTGGCGGCCGGCATCGTCATGGCGGTCGCCGGCTTCTTTTCGGCGGTGTACATGGCCAACAACCAGACCATGATTCAACTGCTGGCCCCCAGTCGGCTGCGCGGACGCGTCATGTCCATCTGGATGCTCGGCTGGGGCCTCACACCGCTGGGCCTGATGCCCATCTCGATCGTGGCCGAAACCCGCGGCATGCCGACCGCCATGGTCCTGGGCGGCGGCCTCAGCGTCGCCGTCGTGCTCTTCATCATGGTTTGGGGCCGCGAGCTCTGGACCCTCGACGCCGAAGCCGCGGTCGACCCCTCCGAGCACTGACGCGGCATGGTCGTACTACCATCGCTCGGCCCTTCGCGAACGGAGACGGCGCATGCGTAGCGGAGTCGTTGGCCTGCTGCCGTCCGATCCCCCGTCAATCACGACGGCCGACGTGCGACGCGCCCTTGAACTCGGCTTCACCGGTAGCAGCGTCCAACTCGGACAGCCGGACACCTACTCGCCGGACGAGTTTCGCCGCGTCGGCGACCTGCTGGCCGCGGAAGGCCTGACCGTCGCCCAGGCCAACGGCCAGTACCCCTCGCTCATCTCGCTCGATCCGGCCGTCCGGCAAGCCGGAATCGACGGCATGCAGCGGCACATGCAGGCCGCGCACGCGCTGCGGGCCGAAACCCTCTACGTCCGCCCCGGCGGCCTCAACCCCGTCGGTCCCTGGTATCCCCATCCCGACCATCACCACGACGCCGCCTTCGAGCGCGCCGTCGAGAGCATCGCCGCCATTGCCGAGGCCGCTGAGGCCGAAGGCATAACGCTGACCGTCGAGGGCCACGTCCTCTCCGTGCTGGACCGGCCCGAACGCATCGCCGAACTGCTCCGCCGCATCCCCACCCAGGCCCTCGGCTTCAACCTGGACCCCGTCAACTTCATCGGCAGCATCTGGGACGCCTGGAACCCCGACCCCGTCTATGCCCGCCTGCTGGAGGCCGCCCGGGGGCGCATCCCGGCCGCCCACTGGAAGGACTACACGCTCGAGGACCGCTTGGTCCTGCACATCGAGGAAGTCCCCCTCGGCCAGGGCGTCATCGACCACGCCGCCTGGCTCACGGCCCTCAACGAAACCGCCCCCCGCGCCTGGGTCCTCATCGAACACCTGCCCCCCGAACTCATCCCCGAAGCCAAACGCGTCCTCGACGCGGCCATGGCCCAGGCGGGCCTCACCTGGGATCCCGCCTAAGTCTGAACCGAGGCTCGATAGACCGTCGCAACGGGCCAGGCCGAGCAGACGCCCTCGGCCGAGAGTCGCCGAAATCCAGTGCCTCTACCCGCTGAAGCCGCGCACCTGGACACGCCTGTTGGTGTCTGCAGTCGTGGATTCAATGGTTGCGACTTTCAGACTTAGGACATCGGCGACCGTCGTAAGCGTTTCGACATCCTCCTTGACGGCAACCAAGTCTTGCCTGAGAGCTCCTACATCCCCCTTTAGGGTCTCCATGTCGGACTTGAGGGTTCCAACGTCAGACTTGAGGGTTCCGACGTCGGACCTGAGGGTCCCGATGTCGAGCTTGAGTGTGGCGAATTCTCTGTCGTGGGCAGCGAGCCGCTGATCCACCCGTTCCAGAATCAGCAGAATGCTCTGAAGCGTGGTGTCGTCCGATTCCGCGCGCCGCTCAAGACGAGCGACACGAACATCCATCGTTGGCGTAGCCAGGCGAGTCCCCCTTCGTGCAAGTACGATCGGATCCCCGCCCTGCATCTATTGTAGCGGTCGCAGCGAATCCCGTAGATTCCGCCCACAGACCGAGTTGACCCGCAGACGGCTCACCACGAATGGCGCCAATGTTTCACGTGAAACATCGCAGCCTTCACGAGGACGCTGACCGATGACCACCGACTCCCTACAGAACCGCGTCATCATCGTCACCGGCGGCGCCTCCGGCATCGGCCGCGCCACCGTCGAGGTCTGCGCCCGGCGCGGCGCCCATGTGGTGCTGGCCGACCTTGCACAGAGTGAGGGCGCGGCCATTGCCGACAGCCTGACCGCCGAGGGCCGCACCGTTCGCTTCGTCGCCTGCGACGTTGCCGACGAGGATCAGGTGGAAAACCTGCTGGCCGCCACGTCGGAGCTTGGCCGCCTCAACGTCCTGATCGCCTGCGCCGGCATCCTCCATGGCGCCACCGTGCCGATCCAGGACTTCGAGACCGAAACCTTCGACCGCGTTCTCGGCATCAACGCCCGCGGCATGTTCCTTTGCGCCAAGCACGCGGTACGCGCCATGGGCGAAGCCGGCGGCGTGATCCTGCTGCTGGCCTCGGGCGCCGGCGTCACCAGCGGTAGTTCGTCGTTCGCGTATGGAACCAGCAAGGGTGCGGTGCATGGCCTGGGCCTGGTCATGCAAGGACGAATGGGCTATGACCCCATCCGAGTCAACACCGTGGCCCCCGGCAGCATCGCCACCGCCCTCAAGCTGCAGAACGTGGTGGATGTCGGCCAGGCCGCCGGCGTCTCCGATGACGAAATCCGCCGCCGCCAGGCCGAACTCGGCGACCCGGCCGGCGTCGCCCGCGTCCTCGCCTTCCTTGCCTCCGACGAAGCCGACTACGTCCGCGGCACCGTCTTCACGCGCTAAGCGCTCAGGGCTGATAGGCCAGGTCAGGAAACTCCTCCGCCGCCGTCTGCACGAACGCCTCCCAGCCATTTCGTGACACCGGCAGGTACGGCCGCCGCGTCTCCCAGGTGGTTTCCACCAGGAACGGCGAGGCCGCCGACATGGCCTTGCCCACGATGCCGTGCAGGTTGCCGTCCTCCACCAGATGGCGTTTGACCAAGGCGCCGAAGGCCTGCAGCCGCTCGTTGCGACGCGCCGCCAGGTCCCAGTCGCCGCGCTCGATCTCGTCCCACCAGTCCAGCATGAAGGTCGGGTTGTAGCCGGCCATCCACGAGTAGTTGCCGCGCGCCCCGTGCATGGCGAAGGCCGTCAGCACGTGCTCGCCGGCGAAGCAACTCAACTCCGGCGCCTGCCGCCGCACGTCCATGAAGCCGTCCACCCCGGCCTGCACGTACTTGGCCCCGATCAGCTTGGGAAAGCGCTCAGCCAGCGCCCGGTATTCGTCGCCCCCCAGCACGTGCGGCTGCCGCGGCGTGTTGTATTGGATCAGGCCGAAGTCGTCGGGCACGGCGTCCGATACGTCCTCCCAGAACTGGTCGAACGAGTCCGGCGTCATCGGCATAAACACCGGGTGCCCCACGTGCGCGCCCATTACCCCGCTGTCCGCCGCGATGCGTAGCCGGTCAACCGTGCCCTGCGTGTTCAGCCAGGTCACCCCCGCCTGCGAGGGCATGCCCACTTTCCGGCACTCGTCACCAAACGCCTCCACCAGGGTGCGGAAGTCATCCAACTCGACGGCGTAGAACTCCCCGTCGCTATCCGTCGTATACGCCCCGTGCAGCCCCGCGGCATGGCAGCGACGCACGTTCTCGCGCACGATGCCCGTATCGATCCTGTTGTCAGCCGTAAACGGCGTCGTCAGCGCAATCCAGATCCCATGCAGATTCTCCCGCGTCAGCCCTTCGGCCATCTCCTCACGCGCCATGACTCTCGACTCCTCGTGCTTCCACGCCTTCTCTCTCGCCCATAGTGTGCGCGTTGCACCACCGGCGGCCATCCCGGCTCCAACCGTGGAACCGGGAAGCTAGCCTCGTCGGTTGCTATCGATTCCGGGATCCGAATCGCCGTGAGCCACGAGCCTCCGCAGTGGAGAGCCCGCCACCCCGACCGTGATCAATTGCGGGCTGAGACCCGCGGCCTGGCCGAATGCGTTCGGGACCAACTGCTGGCACTGTTTCCCGAGGACCAGATTCGCGGCATCTATCTCACCGGCTCAGCGGTCAAGCCCTGGGACTCCCCGCTGGACTACGTGCCCGAAGTCAGCGACGTCGACATCCACGTGTCGTTCCGCGATGACAGCGCCTGGCGTCAGCATCTGGACACCGTGCCGCGCGCCCTGGAAATGCAAGCGGCAATCGAGGCCTGCTTCGAGAATCGTTGCCCGCGGGCCCTGCACCGACCCCGGCCGCAACTCCTCGTCCTGAACAAGCTCATGGCCGAGCGTCCGGGCTTCGTCTACTCCCCGCAGTCCACCGTCGTCGTGCTCCACGGCGAGGCCTATCCGCAAGACGACTACAGCGATCCCGACACCATCCGGCGCCACAACGCAGCGGACCTGGTGGACCGAGCCGAGTTCGTGCAACGAGTACCGCTGCTAGCCGTCGACCGGCTCTGGACCTATTCGCGCGACCTGCTGAGTCAGCTGACCTGGCGGATCTCACCCGTCGGCCCACTCGCGCTGCACCTCTCCGGCCTCGACACCGAGCACGCCTGGACCTTGAACCGAACCCGAGTCACAGCCGCACTGCGGGACCTGGCGCTGCACGACCTCGCGGACGCCTACACCGCGTTCTACCTGGCCGGCTGGGACTACTTCCTCTCCGGATTCGCCGACACCACCGCCTGCCGCGCAGCCATCCTCGCAGGAACCCAGGTGCTCGCCGAAGGCGCCAACTTCGGCCGGCAGTGGATAGGCGCAAACTCAGGAATCCAATAGCCAACCCCCACCCATCGCCAACACCCGCCGGAACACCCCCGCGTCTGCCCTAGAATTACTCCACATCCCAGTCCCCTGGCCCGTCTGCTGTATTCCCATGAGCACTGACTTCCATCCCACCGAAATCGATCCCAAGTGGCGTGCCCGCTGGGCTGAGCAGGACCTGTACCGCACGCCCGAGCCCTCCGACCGCCCCACCTTCTACTGCCTCGACTTCTTCCCCTACCCGTCGGGCGACGGGCTAAGCGTCGGTCACCTGCGCAACTACGTGCCCACCGACGTGATTTCCCGCGTCATGCGCATGCGCGGCTACGACGTGCTGCATCCCATGGGCTGGGACGCCTTCGGCCTGCCCACCGAAAACGCCGCCATCGAGACCGGCCGCCACCCGGCCGACCTGACCCGCGAGTGGAGCGCCAACTACAAGCGGCAGTTGAACCTGGCCGGCGGGTCGTTTGACTGGAATCGCGAGATCAACTCCACGCACCCCGAGTACTACCGCTGGACCCAGTGGATGTTCCTGAAGCTCTACGAGCGCGGCCTGGCCTACCGGGCCTCCGGCTTGCAGTGGTGGTGCCCCATCTGCGGCGCCCTGGCCAACGAGGAAGTCAACGCCGACGGCACCTGCTGGCGCGACCACCCCGACGTCACCCAGCGCGAGCTGACCCAGTGGTTCTTCAAGATCACCGACTACGCCGACCAGCTGATCGAAGACCTGGAGGGCCTGGACTGGCCGGAGGAAACCCGCGCGGCCCAGGTCAACTGGATCGGCCGCAGCGAGGGCGCCGACGTCACCTTCACGGCCGAAACCGGCGACGAAATCCCCGTCTTCACCACCCGCCCCGACACCCTCTTCGGCGCCACCTTCATGGTGCTGGCGCCGGAGCACCCGCTGGTCGACCGGATCACTACGCCGGACCGCGCCGACGAGGTCCAGGCCTACGTGGCCGCCGCCGCCCGCAAGGCCGAGTTGGATCGCGTGGCGCTAGACGACGACAAGACCGGCGTCTTCACCGGCGGCTACGCCGTCAACCCGGTCAACAACGAGCGCCTGCCCATCTGGATCGCCGACTACGTCCTGATGTCCTACGGCTCCGGCGCCATCATGGCCGTCCCGGCCCACGACGAGCGTGACTTCGACTTCGCCACCCGCTACGGCATCGAAATCCGCACCGTCATCGCCCCGCCCGACTGGGACGGCGAAGCGCTGTCCGAGGCCTTCGTCGGCGACGGCCCCATGGTCAACTCCGGCCAATTCGACGGCCTGTCGGTCAAGGACGGCGTGCGCGCCGTCACCGAATGGCTGCGCGACCAGGGCAGGGGCGACTTCGCCGTCAACTACAAGCTGCGCGACTGGCTGATCTCCCGCCAGCGCTACTGGGGCACCCCCATCCCCATCGTCCACTGCCAGGCCTGCGGCGAAGTTCCCGTGCCGGAGGACCAGCTACCCGTCCTGCTGCCCTACGTCAAGCAAATCGACCCGCAGCAGTCAGGCGGACGCTCCCCCCTGGACGCCGTCGAGGACTGGGTCAACGTCCCTTGTCCTACCTGCGGCAAGCCCGCCCGGCGCGAAACCGACACCCTGGGCGGCTTCGCCTGCTCCAGCTGGTATTTCCTGCGCTTCTGCAGCCCCGACCGGGACGACCAGGCCTTTGACCCCGACACCGTTCGCCGCTGGATGCCCGTGGACCTGTACGTCGGCGGCGCCGAGCACAGCGTCATGCACCTGCTCTACGCCCGCTTCTGGACCAAGGCCATGCGCGACGCCGGCGTGCTGGACCTGACCGAACCCTTCCATGCCCTGCGCCACCAGGGCCTGATGCTGGCGCAGCCCGGCTGGGTGGATGAGTCCATCCTGCGGGTCGACAGCCAGGGCCGCGCTCGCGTGGATGCGCCCGACGGCGCCGATGCCTTCGACAGCCCCGAGGCCGCCCAACCCTTCCGCCGATATCCCCTGGAAGCCCGCTTCGAGCTCACCGGCCAGCGCGCCCAGCGCAACGGCCAGGCCCTGGTCGAGTTCCGCGCCACCGGGATGTCCAAGTCCTGGCGCAACGTCGTGACGCCCGACGAGGTGGCCGCCACCGCCGGCGGCGACGCCCTGCGCTGCTACATCCTCTTCATGGGCCCCTTCGACCGCACCCTGCCCTGGAGCGATCAGGGACTGGCCGGCGTCTCCCGCTGGCTGAGCCGGGTCTGGAACATCGTGCTGGGCCAGGAAATGGGCGGCACCCGCCGCCGCCGCGCCGACTACGCCGACGTCCAGGTCGAACTGCAACGCCAACTGCACCAGACCATCCGCCGCGTCAGCAACGACATCGACGCGCTGAAATTCAACACCATGGTCGCCGCCCTGATGGAGTTCACCAACTTCCTGATCGAAGTCGGCGACGACGACCTGCGCGCCACCCCGGCCTGGAAGCAAACCATCGACACCTTCCTGGTCCTGCTGGCCCCCAGCGCCGTCTTCATGGTCGAGGAACTATGGGAGCGCACCGGCCACTCCGAGAGCATCCACCTCCAGCCCTGGCCGGAGTGGGACGAAGCCCTGGCCGCCGACGAGACCTTCACCCTGGTCGTTCAGGTCAACGGCCGCGTCCGCGACCGTATCGAGGCCCCCGTCGCCACCGACGAAGCCGCCGCCCAGTCGCTCGCCCTGGCCAGCCCCCGCGTCCAGACCCACACCGACGGCAAGCAGGTCCGCAAAGTCATCTACCGCGAAGGCCGCCTCATCAACCTCGTCGTCGGCTAGCCGCGTCGCTTGTGGGCTGCTACGGCCCTATGATCGAATGGGCTAGCTTGGAGGACAAGCGTTCGTGTGCCGCCGCTGACTTGAGATATGGCAATACACGGTTCACGGAACATTCCGCCACGAGCTTTTGAGGGCGCTGTCCAGACCGTCCTTGACAGTTACGAGCATCCACTGAATGGCGCGTCTGGCGTCCCGGCCTCGCTCGATGGTCTGATTCGGACGGAGGCCGAGCTTGCGGCGCTTGCGGGCGCGCTTGGAGCGGAGTCCGTCGGTGGACTCAAGAACGACGAGTTGCGCCTTCTTGCCAGCGCTCCTGCCGTGCCGCACGTCCTCGTGGATGAAGTTAATGATCGCATTCGGGCTCGGGAGGACCCCTTGGGGGATGCCTTCTGCGCGATCCGAACGGCGCCCACGCGGCGGGCGAGCGGCGCCGTCTACACGCCGAAGGCGATTGTGACCGCCATGGTCGACTGGGCGGCCAGCGCTGGAGCGCCGGCGCGGGTCGTCGAGCCAGGCGCCGGGTCAGGACGCTTTCTCATGGAAGCGGCGCGTCGGTTTCCGCAGGCTGAGCTTGTCGCGGTAGAGAACGACCCATTGGCATCGCTGATGGCCCGAGCCAATCTGGCCGTGCTCGGCAAAGGCGAGCAGTCGCGCGTCATGCTGGCGGACTTCAGAAACGCAAAGCTCGCGGTGATCGACGGACGCACTCTCTACATCGGGAATCCGCCATACGTCAGGCATCATCTGATCGAACCTCAATGGAAGGATTGGCTCAAGCGGCAGGCGCGGCAGCTGGGGCTGAAAGCAAGCGCCCTGGCCGGTCTCCATGTCTATTTTTTCCTGGCGATTGCGCGGTGGGCGAAGGCCGGTGACTACGGGGCGCTGATCTCCGCTGCCGAGTGGCTGGACGTGAACTACGGCCAGCTTGTACGCGATCTGTTCCTGAACCGGCTCGGCGGACAGAGCGTGGTTGTGGTGGAGCCGCGTGCCGAACCCTTCCCCGGCACGGCAACCACCGGCGCCATCACCACGTTCACCGTGAACGCGGCCCCTGCGACGGCACGGTTCATACGGGTATCGAATCTAAACAAGCTTGGCAATCTCGCCGACGGCCGGCCGATTAGTCGAAAGCAATTGGCCGCCGAAACCCGATGGTCGCACTTTACGCGCACGCCGACTGATACCCCCGCCGGCTATGTCGAACTGGGAGAACTGTGCCGCGTGCACCGTGGCCAGGTGACGGGTGCGAATCGGGTGTGGATCGCCGGACCGGAGAGCGAGGCGTTGCCTGAGAGCGTGTTGTTTCCCACGGTTACGCGGGCAAGGGAATTGATCCAGTCCGGTCCCGCGCTGACGAACGCCGCATCGCTCAGGCGTGTGATCGACCTTCCGGTCGATCTCTCCGTGTTCTCCGACGAGACGCGTGCTGCGATCGACCGGTTCTTGGAATGGGCGCGGTCGATGGGCGCGTCCGAGAGCTACGTGGCGACCCATCGCAAGGCTTGGTGGTCGGTCAGGCTACGGGAGCCGGCGCCGATTCTGGCCACCTACATGGCCCGTCGCCCGCCGGCATTCGTCCTCAACGATGCGGGCGCGAGGCACCTGAACATCGCGCACGGTCTGTATCCGCGCGAGCAGCTTACTCGCGAGACGCTCGCGGCATTAGTAACGCACCTCCGTCAGTCGGCTTCGATTCGCGGAGGGCGCGTCTATGCCGGTGGGCTTACGAAGTTCGAGCCGCGGGAAATGGAGCGCATTCCGGTTCCGGAACCAGCAACCTTGGATGCCGCGCGGCTGTGATTGACCCTCCAGCTTGGTCAGGCGACGACCTCGATCGAGCCCGCACGCAAGCAGAGGAACACTTTCGACAGAGCCGCTACACCGAGCCTCGCGCGGACTACCTCAAGCTCTTTGACGAGTACCGCGGGATCGTCGAGGTGGTGTTGCAAGAAACAGCCGACCTCACGGACGTCGATGTCAAAGTGTTAGACCTACTTAGCGACGCACGGAAGCGAGAAGTCTTTCGCTACCTATCCGGGCCACCAGTCTCAGAGGATGATCTGCGTGTTCTACTACAAGCGCAGTCGCTCAGTGCGGCACGGTTGCGAGTCGACAGCGCGCTCCTGGACCGTATTGTCACGTTCTTCCACGACTGGCATGACCGCCGGCGATTCCCGTGGCTCGGTGAGCAGTCGAAGCCTGCGGTGCATGATCGGCATGCTGCGGTGCTCGCCACTGCAGCCTTGCTGGCCATGCGACGGCTCGAAACACTTCGCCGCAACGTGGCAAAGAGGCGGCAAGAAGCACTTGTCGCTGAGCAACTGCAGGACGCCGAGTTCGATCTAATCCCAACCAGAACGATTAGAACGCTCTCCGATGCACCGGCAGCCGGCCAATTCTGCCGTGAGTCGCCACTCGGAAACAGAAAGGCCGATTTCGTCATTGGTCTGTATGACGGACGCACACTGCCGCTTGAATGCAAGGTGTCCAATTCCTCGACCAACTCCGTGAAACGCCTCAACAATGACGCGGCGGTCAAAGCCGAAGTGTGGCGGCAGGACTTTGGCACGGTACAGATAGTGCCGGCGGCTGTTCTGAGCGGCGTCTATAAGCTCCACAACCTCGTAGATGCGCAGAACCGGGGTCTAGCCCTGTTCTGGGCGCACGACCTGGGAGCGCTCGTGGATTGGCTGCGGCAAACAAAGATCGGCGCGTAGCGAAAGAGAAGCCCCCGGAGTGTCTTGAGTCGCGCCGGAGGCTTACAGCCAAGCATCTACCGGACTTGTCGGAGCCCGAAGACGCCTGTACTGAGCCTTTCATCTCCGTTGCGAGTGTCGCCAAGCCGAGACGTCGCGAATACGTCGCAGCGGCTCGACCGCTGGCTAGTCGAACCAGTGCTCGCTCTCGATTGTTTCGCGTGTGGTGAGCAAGGCGTCCAGGGCCGCCACCAGCCTTCCGGCGGTCCGCCGGTTGGCTCGCGGAAAGGTGCGGTTGCTCGTGAAGATCAGCGCCGGATGCGAGCGCCCGGCCCGCATGGCGTCGGCCGCCAGTGGTCGATAGTCGACCACGTTCTCGGTCACGATCACCCGACCTTCCGCCTCGGCCGCAGCGAAGATCGCTTCGTCAGGCAACCCTCGCAGGTCGGGCCGTTCGGCCACCGCCACGACCTCATGGCCGCGGTTCCGCAGCGCCTCCGCAATTGCCGGCGCCCACATCTCGTCCAGCAGCAACTTCACCGGCCCAGCAGCGTCTGCTCACGTCGCCAGCGGGTCTCGGCTCGTTCAGCTTCTTCGTCGACGCGACGGATCCAGTCAGCGACCTCGTCCGTGTGGTCGGCGTAGTAGCGCAGGGCGGCTCCCACCTGATCGGCCGTCAGTCCCGTCCGCTCACCAATACGATCAAGACTGTCGGCATCGCCATCATCCCCACCGCGGATGGCACCCACGACTTCCCACACGTCCGGACCGCCGATCAGCCCGGCGCGCCGCCCGCCGGGACCCGACCGAAACACGATCCCGGGATGCTGCTCCATGCGCAGCCCCTCTTCCAGCAGTCGCTTGGCGACCGCCGACCGCGACTGCCCGCTCCTCCGGCTCTGCGCCTCCAACTGCTCAAACAGATCCTCCCCCACGCGCACCGAAAGATGCCGGCTCATCGCTTTAGTCGCCTTGCCCGTATGCCGCTGTCACACAATGTAACACTGCTCTCTTGCCTCGCGGATACTAGGTGAACCGGAGCGCTGGCCTGCTCGCGCGATCCGGACTTCACCGGCGATCCCGACTTCGCGACGTCTCTATGCTTAGCTGGCTTGGGTCTGGACAGGTGGGATGCTCGATGAAGACAAGGCTTGCGCTCTTGGCCGCGATGGTGGGACTCGTCTTCTCGTTCCAGCCCCTCCTTGCCCAGGACTGCACCTTCCAACTGGGCTTTAAGGCCCTCCACGATCTGATCCCTGACGTAGTCGGCGACTGCCTTGATGACGAGCAACACAACCCGGCAACAGGAATCACGCAGCAATCCACCACCAACGGCCAGCTCACCTGGCGCAAAGCCGACAACTGGACCGGGTTCACCGACGGCCGGCGCACCTGGGTCAACGGCCCCGAGGGGCTACAGCAGCGGCTGAATAGCGAACAGTTTCCCTGGGAAGCGGCGGTCACGCAGCGCCTGACGCTGGACCAGCTACGCAACGCCGAATACCACCTCCCGCTCCTCGGTGACGAGGACACCGCGATTCACCTCGTCGATGGCATGGGCACCCTTGTCTACGGCGAGGGTGCGACCGAGCGCGTGCAGGTGGGCCTGGTCGACGACCGGGTTGCCTTCGGCGATCTCGATGCCGATGGAATCGCCGATGCCGCGGTCGTCGCCTACCTCAACTCGGGCGGCAGCGGCACGTTCATCTACCTGATTGCCGTCCTCGACCGCGACGGCGCGCCCGTCCAGGCGGCGCACGCCTTCCTGGGGGACCGGGTACGGCCACAGAGCCTCGCCATCCAGGGCGGCGAAATCCGGGTGGAATCGCTTGCCCACGGTCCCGACGACCCCCTGTGCTGCCCCTCGGTCATCGACACCCGGGCCTTTGTGCTGCGCGGAGACAGACTTGAGCCAGGCATGGAGTCGCCGCGCCTGACGCTGGATCAGCTACGCAACGCCCAATACCACCTCCCGCTTCTCGGTGACGAGAACATCCCCATCCAATTCACCGACGGCGCGGGCCACATCGCCTTTGGCGAAGGGGCGACGGAGCGGGTCTCCGCCGGAATCGTCAACGACACCGTCGCTTTCGGAGACCTCAACGGCGACGGCATCGCCGACGCCGCCGTAATCGTCTACATCTCCGGCGGCGGCAGCGGCACGTTCATCCACCTGGTCGCCGTCCTTGATCGAGACGGCCAGCCGGCGCAGGCCGCCCTGGCATTCCTGGGCGACCGGGTGCCGGTACGCAGCCTGGCCGTCACCGGCGGAAATGTCGTGGCCGAGACGGTTGTCCACCGCCCCAGCGACGGCCTCTGCTGCCCATCGCTTCAAATCACCCGCGCATTCACGCTGCAGGGCAACCGGCTCGTCCCGCGCCAGGCCCTGGTCATCGAGTCGCCCCTGCCCGGCGAAACGGTGGCCAGCGGCGTCGAGGTCCGAGGCACTGCCAGCATCTACCCATCCGCCGGAACCCTTGCCTACTCCGTCTATGACGCCCGCGGCGGCGTTATCGGCATGGGCAACCTTCCTGTCGATGGATATGGAGAACAACCGGCAACCTTCGCCGCGCCGGTCGATTTCATCGCTGGCGCGGACGGACCCGGCCGCATCGAAATCGTCGACACAGACACGGTCAACGGTTCGGCATCGGCTCGAACGTCAGTCCCCGTCAACCTCCAGGCCGCACCCATAACCGACGGACGCACCAGCCGCGAACCCACCCCCGAGCTCATCCTGGAATCGCCCCTCAGCGGCGCCACCGTCGGATCCACTGTGCAGCTTCGCGGCCGCATCAGCGCCATGCCTTTCGAGAAAAACCTCACCTATCGCATCTACAGCCAGGCCGGAACCGTCATCGACCAGAGTTGGATCTCGGTGGAAGGCGACTACGGCGGCCCGGGCACGTTTACCAAGTCGATCAACATTCCAACCACAACTCCACCCGGCCCCCTCCGCATCGAAGTCCGCGACGAAAGCGTCATCGACGGCGCCCTGATCGTCAGCACCTCCGTGGAGGTGCACTTCACGGGCTGAGCAGGGGCTAGCTCCCGTCGGGCAACGGGACCGTGCAGACGCGGCGGGTGACGGCGCAGCAGAACCAGATCTGGTCCTGGTGCAGGGTCATGCCGTGGACTTCGGGGTCGGGCATGTCGATCGAGGCCTTGATGGCACCGGTGGCCGGGTCGAGCTTATGGATCTGGCGCAGTCCCACGTCGGAGCACCAGACGTGGCCGTCGGCGACGAAGACGCCGTGCGGGCGGTGGCTGGGCGTGGGGATCGAGCGATGTACCGACATGTCGCGTGGGTCAACCAGGAACAGTTGCTGGGCCGGCGGCACGGCCATCCACAAATGGCGATCGTCCACCCACTGCAGGCCGTGCGCGCCGGTGACCTGGGCGTTGGTGGGGTCGACGAAGGCGACAACGCCCTTGCCGGGGGTGTCGTAGTGGGCCACGGTCGTCCCGTCGTCGTACAGCTTGTAGATGCGAGACCCGATGGTTGAGGACACCCACAGGTAACCGCCGCCAATGGTGACGCCGCTGGCGTGGCTGGTCTCGGTCGGTACGCGCGCCAACACCGAACCGTCCGCGTAGTCCAGCTTGTAGAGGTGACAGTCGTCCTGATCGATCACCCACAGGCCGTCGTCAGCCGCCTGCAGGCCGTTGGGCTGCGGGCCGGGGGTGAGCCAGCGGTCGGTCACCTGGGTCATGCCCCGCATCTTCTTTGGGAAAGCCGACACTGGACCGGTGGGCGCAAGCCTAGCAGCGAGCAGGCGGGCCCGACTTGAGTATTGACGATGTCCCGGGTCGGTGAGAACGTGTAGTTGCGGGGAGCATGTGGCAACTGCTCCGTACCCCCCCCAGTCTCTTCGGCGGCTGGGATAGCGACCGCCCGCGGGCGGTCGCTGCCATGTTTAAAGGCATACCGGAATCCGCGACGACAAGAGACACGCGATTCCGGGAGCGGGCGGGAACCCGGAGTCTATTGGCGGCCTTGGGGGCGAGCGTTTTGCTACCGTCGGTACATGGATGTTGATCTCGGCCGGGAGTTTGGCGAAGGATCAGTTGGCTCGGCGACGGACCATTGCGAAAGTGACACCGAGAATGGCTGGTAGGCCTCGGTCGCAGGGTTTCTACTCCGTTGGGCTAGCCTCCCGCCTGACCGGAATCCCGGGTCGAACACTGCGGGACTGGCATCTTCGAGGAGTCGTTCAACGCGATCTGGCGATTACGGACAGCGACGGTCGATATGTTCAGGGATACTCGTACTACCGACTTACGCTGCTAAAGATCGTCCGCGCAGTCCGTGACGGGCGCTATGACCTTGAGACTGCGGCGAAGGCGCTCGACTATCTCTACCGGCGGTTCGGCCTGCCTGAGAACTGGCCCGATAAGCGCGTGCATGTGTGGGAGAGCAAGATCTTCGCCGACGGTTCCGACGAGTGGGGAGTGACGGAAGCGACTCTGCAGGGCCAGTCCGTCGAGACGAGGCTCATGGGCGATCTCTTCGAGGAGCTGCGTGCTGACGAGGGAGGGTCTATTCTCATCCCAACACAATTTCGAGCGTTTGTGGCCATCCATCCGGATGTGATGGGCGGTCAGCCGGTTGTGCGTGGAACTCGCGTGCCCACTTCCGTCCTCGCCGCACTAGTCAGCCAACAGTACACGGTGCCTCAGATTGCTCGAATGTATCCCTTCATGGGCAGAGAGTCCGTGGCCAAGGCCGTGGAATACGAGCAGTTCCTAGATGGCGTTAAGTCGGCCGCGTAAATTCCACAGCCTGTTTCTTGATGCCGATATAACGCCACCCTTGCGCGAAATCCTCGAGTGCGTCGGATTCACATGCCTTAGCGTCAACGATCCAGATCTTAGGAAGAGAATGCCGCAAGACGCGCCGGACTGGGACGTATTGCGCGAAGCGCGACGTCGGCGTCGCGTGCTTGTTTCGTTCGACAAGCATGAGGATGCGAAGACCAAATACGCTTGGTCCGAAGAGCTTGAACGGCGTGGCGGCCACGTTATCCAGATTTCTCGCGGGCCTGAACAGCACCCCATTGAGGCAGCAGGCAAGATCCTGATTCACTACGACGCATGGCAGGAGTTTTTTCGTAGAAACGACACGGCAGTGGCAACACTCGACAAGAACGCTAATCCCAAGTTGTGGGACCGGCAAGAGATCTTCAAGCCATCGCCAGCTACATTGCGCCAAATCAATACTCCAGTAGAACCTCGAAAACCTGGATCACGATCCGCGAGACGAAGACGCCAGGCACCACAGGAACAGCAACTTCCATTGGACGGCGCCTAGCGAGCCGCTGACCCGAATCAGCTGGAAGACCTGGTCACGGGAAGGGCCTTGACGGACCTGGTGCATCTCAGGTTGTGCGTCTGACCTTGAATCAACTCGCCTCTGTCTGACTTGCCGCGCGTACTCGTATAGAGTATAATCGCCCCAGCTTGCCAGCGATGTCCCGTCGGTCCGGCCTGTCGGACCTGGAATGGGACCTATGCCAGAGTCAGACGCGCAGCGCCCGCCGCCGAGCGAGGCGTATTTGCGTGAGCTTGAGGAACAACTGCTCGCCGAGTTCGGCGAGCGCAACGCCCGTATCGAACGCCTGCGCCGCCTGCGGCACATGGAACTGCCGGTGGACATCCCACCGGCCTATCGAACCAGCGCCCGCGAGGTGCGCACGCCGCTGGCGCGCGAGCAACTGAAACGGGTCATCGGCAGCCTGACGGCCAATCGCCCCCTGGTGCACGTGCCGCCGGCCGAACCAACCGAGGCCGCCCGCGCCGGCGCGGACCTGCGGGCGCGCTGGACGAACTCCGCGTTGCGCCGCATGGACAGCGAGGCCGCGCGCGACGTGTTCGGCATGTTGATCGACGCCATGGTGGCGGATGGCGCCGGGGTGCTGAAGCTGCTCTACGCGCCGGACCGCTGGGCGGGCTATCCACGGCGCTCCGCCCAACCTGACGAATCGGCGGAAGGCTTTCTGCGCCGCGCCGAGCGCTTCAAGAAATCCGCCCGCTTCCCGCTGGCCTGGCGCGATGTCGACGTCACCACCTTCTACCCGCTCGAAGGCGAGGACGGGCTGGAAGCCTGCCTGGAGATTGCCGAGCGTCCGCGCCACCTGGTGCAACGGCGCTACGGCCTGATCACCGACAAGCGCAGCGGACGCCTGGTCCCGCCCGGCGGCGACATCCGGGCCCTGGACACACCTGGCGCGCAGCCGGATGCGCCCAATGCCGAGCCTCGCGCCACCGCCCGCGTCGTCGAGTACTGGGACCACGAATACTTCGCCTACCTGGTGGACGGTCACCTGGTGCGCCGCGGCCGGCACGGCTACGGGGCCATCCCCTACGTCCACGCCTACGGCGACCAGACGCCCAGCCGCGATCCCGCCAAGGCCGGCGTCTCCATGCTGGCCTCCATGGAATACCTGATCCCGCTGTTGGATCAGCTGCTGACCATGAAGCAGAACGCGCTGTTCCTCTACGCCTACCCCACGCCCAAGATCACCAACTTCTCGCCCATCGACCCCAGCCTCAGCAACGACGGCCGCCCGCGCGCGCTGGACTTTCGCCCCGGCGAAATCCTGCCGCTCTACCAGGGCGAGGACCTCACCTTCCTGCAATGGCAGGGCACCCCGCCCGACCTGGACGAACTGATCGCCCAGACCCGCGCCATGATCGACCAGGCCGGCGCCCCCAGCGTGCTCTTTGGCGTCCCGCCCGACGGCAACACCAGCGGCTACCTGCTCAACCAGCTCATCAACACCGCGCGCGTCTCGTTCCAGCAGGTCGCCCGGCACGCCGAGCAGGCGCTGGAGCGGATCGTGCGCCTGATGTGGCGGTTGGTGGAAACTCGCATCGGCGAAACCGTCTTCGTCTTCGAGGCCGAGGACGACCACGGCTGGATCGGCCTGGGCCCGCAGGACATCGATGGCTACCACGCCGTCCGCGTGCGACTCGACCCGCTCGGTCCCGCCGACGACGTGGCCCAGGGCACCCTGGCCGCCAGCCTCGTCGGCGCCCGCCTCGCCTCCCGCCGCTGGGCCATGCGCGAAAAGCTGGGCATCGAAGACGCCGAAGCCGTCGAAGACGAAATCCTCCTCGACGAACTCATCGACGCCCCCGAAATCCGCTCCGCCATCGCCCGCGAAGCCCTCGGCCAGGCCGGATTACAACCCTCACCCACAGGGGAGGCGGCAGATGTCCAAGCGTGACCGGTTGGATCGACCTGGGGCGATTCAACTGCGAGTTCAGCGCCTGGTCCTGGGGCTGGCCCATCGAATCCGGTCGCGTCGCCTAGTCGGCGGCAACACCTCCGCGCCCGCGACGACAGAGGCCGGCGATCAGGTTTCTCGCGTTCATCGTCGGGCGGAGGCGCAGCTAGTCGGTCGGATTCGGCATCCCGCGCTGCACGCTCTCCTGCGCCGAATGTGGGCGGGCGGCAACGGGCGAGTCGGTGGCGAACGGGCTCGAGATCGAAACACGCGTCGAGGGAGCCGGACCCATGCCTGACGCTAGGCGGGACGCAAGCAGCGTGTTCGCCGAGCGTCTGACTGCCGCTGCGAACGCGGAATGTGAGTCCCTGTGCCAGACGATCATGGCCAAGGCGCGGTCCGGCGAGCGCTGGGCAGTGGAGTTGGTTGTGCGAAACGTCTTCGCGCGCCATGTCGACAGCGAGGACACGTTACAGACGTTGCTGGAGGAGATTCGTGAACGCACGGCGCGCGACGCGTGATCTGCTGTGGGCGCGGGTGGGCTACGACCCGTCGGCGGCCCAGCGCGCGGCGCACGACTGTCCAGCACGGATTCGCCTGATTGCCGGGGGCGAGCGGGCCGGCAAGAGTCGAAGCGCCGCCATGGAGCTCTTCGGCCGGCTGATCGAGGGGCGGCTCTACTGGCTGGTGGGTCCCGAGTACGATCTTTGCCGGCCGGAGTTCGAGTACTTGCTGGACGCCTGTCGGCGGATTGGCGCCGTGGCCTCGGTTCGGTATCCGGGCAGCAGCCGGTGTGAACTGATTACGCGCACCGGGGCGCGGATTGTCACGCGAAGCGCGCGTGAGCCGGAACGGCTGGCGGGCGAGGCACCGGACGGAATCCTGGGCTGCGAGGCCGCCCAGCTTCCGCCATCCGTGTTTCTGCGCTTGCGGGGACGAATCGCGGAACGGCGCGGCTGGCTGTGGCTGAGCGGAACCTTCGAAGGTTCGCGCGGCTGGTACGCGGACCGATTCCGCGCCTGGCAGCCGGCCGCGCGCGGGGATGCCCGGTCATTTTCGATCCCCTCGTGGGAGAACCGGGCGCTTTATCCGGGCGGCCGCGACGATCCCGAGATCGCGGAGTTGGAGGATCTGTTCCCTCCCGATCTCTTCATGGAGCGCTTTGGCGGTGTGCCGTGTCCGCCGTCCACGCTGGTCTTTCGAGAGTTCGATACGCGCGAACACGTGGACATCAAAGCGCGGGGTAGCGGCGCACCGGTGGAACTGGCGGTCGACCCGGGATACGCGGGGGCCTATGCGGTGCTGGCCATTGAGCAACGTGGGTCCGAGGTAGCGGTCATCGACGAGGTGTATCTGCGGCGGACGGTGGCGGGAGACGTAATCGCGGCCTGTCGGAAGCGACCGTGGTGGCCTCGAGTGCGTGGTGGGGTGATCGACGTGGCCGGCCGGCAGCACCATGCCGCACCGAGCCAGATAGAAGTTTGGGCCTCGCTGGCGGGCGTGCGGCTGCGCTCGCACTCGGTACCGTTGCGTTCGGGGATCGACCGCTTACGGACGTTCCTGCGGGACCCGGTCAGTGGGGACGCGCGCCTGATCGTGGCGCCCGAGTGCACGAATCTGATTGAGGAGTTTGGGCTTTACCGCTACCACGAGGCGTCGGACCTGGAACCGATCTCGGAGATTCCGATCGACCGCGACAATCACGCGATCAAGGCGCTGACGTACTGGCTGTTCGACCGCTTTGGAGCCATTGAGCGGCCGCCGCGCCAGAGTATTCCGTTTCGGATTACTTGGTAGCGGAGATCAGGCCGAGCCGCGGCTAAGTCGGGGTTTAGTCGCTCGGCGAGTCCGCGTTGGCGTGGGCGCTGACGAGCAGGACGATGGGGTCGTCGTCGCCGGCGACGCTAATGCCCAGGCGCATGGAGCCGTCGTCGCCCAATTGCAGGTCCACAAAGGCCAGGCGGCTGGCGAGTTCGTCGACCGCGTCGTCGTGGTCTGCGAGGTCGGCAAGCTCGGCTTCGGTGTCGGCGGGGCCGGACTCGATCAGGACGCCGCCGGCGGTTGGGTCGATGTTGCGTCCCACGGGGCCGCGCCGAAGGGCCGCGACCATGGTGGTGGCGACGTCGCTGCCGGCGCGATCGGCGATGGCGGCCAGCGCAAAGGTCAGGCGGTCGGCTTCGAGAGCGTCGGCCAACTCAAGGATGGCCTTGGCGGGCGGGGCGCGGCGTTCGCCTTTTTCCACGTGGCTGAGGAAGGAGTGCGATATGCCGCTGGCCTGGGCCAACTGCCGATATGACAAGCCAGCCGCGCGGCGGGTGCTGTTCAGCACGGCCGCGAACCGTATCCCCTGCCGCGGTTCGCTCATGTTGCCCTCATTGTACCCATGGGGTTGACAACCTGCCAACGAGTCCGTACTCTGTATAAGTACAGAGGGCGTTGACGCCGGGGAATGATGAATCAGACATCGCTGGCCTGGGCGGAATCCCCGGCGTTGACGCCCCCGTCACACAGAAAGGTTGACGTGCTGACAATTGAGCGCCATGACGGGCGCCTGATGCTTCTGGCCCGGACGCCGGGCCATGACGACGCGGCGACGCACGGGTTCGCGAGCGCCGATCTCGAGGCGGCGCGAGACGCGGTGGCCCAGGCCCTGCGCGAGACCGATGCCGACCGATTTGAACGCGCCTGGACCAAAGCCGTGGCCGATTTGTCCCGTGGGACGGAAGTCTCGCCGGCTCTCCGACGCTACGTGAGCCAGCGTCTCGACGAGGAAGCCGTCCGGCGCGGACGGCTGCTGCGAGCGCACTGGCATTGCCCGCGCTGCGGCGCGCCGGGCAGCCAGTGGACCGCAGGCTGCCTGCGCGTTGCGTGTGACGAGCCTGCGCCGGAACGCCTGGCGCATTGGGACGTATGCCGGGCCGCCTCGGCCGACGAACTGCTGACGCTGATGGTGAGCGAAGGCTACGAGCGGATTGGCGCGCAAGTTCATGCGGCCCGTCTGCGCCGCCTTCGGTTCGACCTCACGTCGCTGCTGCGCGCGTGCCGCCCGGGTCTGGCGCGTCGACTGACGCGCTGGGCCGACGAAGCCGACGAGATTCACGCCGTGCGCGCGACGGAAATGCTGGACCTGGCAGCCAGGCTGGGAACCCGGATACACGCAGGACCCGATTCGACACCGGAGGCCGATCTGACATCGGCCCTGACCAGCGCCCAGGTGCAGTCAATGGGCGCACCCGCGAAGGAGTAGGTATGAGCAGCGATTCCCCCGAGGCGGCAACGCTGATCGGGACGGACGGACCGGAAGCCATGAGCGCCGGCGAACGGATGGACGGCACGGATTCGACGGAGGCGTTTCAGACGGCGCTGGACGCGGAAGTGGCGCGGCGGATCGAGGCGGTGGAACGCCGCTGGCAGTCGCGCAAGGACCGCGAGTTGAACCGCGCGCGGCGGCGCTGGGAGTCGGAGGCCGGCCAGGCTATCGACCCGGACCTGCTGGCCTGGATAGCGCAGGCGGACTCGCAGGAGGTGGGCGACTGGCTGAAGGCGGGGCTGACGACGGGTCAAGCATCAGAGGCGCCGGTATCGAAGGCCGCGCAGGAGAACCAGGCAGTCCCCGCCGCGTCGAAGGAAACGTCCGACGCGGCCGCGGGATCAGACGTAGAGACCGAGGACTCGCAGCCAGGATCCGTGGATGCCGGATCCGACGCGGTACCTGAGGAGGCTGGGGACCAGGAGGACGAGCAAGGCGACGCCGGGGAGACGGAGGCTGCCTCGCCGGCGCCGGACCTGGAGCGCGAGGCCGAGGCGCGGGAACGCCTAGCGGAACGGCGCAGCCTGGACCCCGCGCCCGACCTGTTTCCGAGCCGGGGGGCGCCAGCGGACGCGTTTCAGCAGATCGAGGCCGGGTTCGCCCGTGGCGAGGTTGATTTGGAGACCTATGAGACAGCCCGGCGGCGACGCGGGTTGACGTAGCAGGTTCCTGGCTGCCCGCTTTGGCCACGCACACCGGCCCGGCGCCGAAGCGCCGGGCCGGTGTGCGTATTCAGGTGCGGCCACATTTGGAGGCGCTGCCCGTAGCCGAGCGACTATCGTGAGTCGACAACGGGTTGGCCGCCCGGCAGCCGGGCGCTGGCCGCGACGCGATACCCGTGCCGAAAGCTTGACGGCGGCCTAGTCTCAGAAGGGGAAGGGTGAACACTGATGTCATCGGTTTCCAGAATTCACCCGTTTCTGTGGTTCGATGGTCGGGCCGAGGAAGCGGCGAGGTTCTACGTGTCGATCTTCCCGAACTCGAGGGTCGTGCACGTGGAAGAGATCTCGACGGGGCCGGCCGAGGGCGGGGCGATCGTGGAGTTTGAGCTGGAGGGTCAGCGATTCGGCGGGGTTGACGGCGGGCCGATGTACAGCTTCACGCCGGCAGTCTCGTTTGTGGTGGAGTGCGAGACGCAGGACGAGATCGACTACTACTGGGAGCGGCTGTCGGACGGTGGGCGGACGCAGCCGTGCGGCTGGCTTGTGGACCAGTTCGGCCTCTCGTGGCAGGTCTTACCGGCCGGACTCTCGGAGATCATGGAGCCGGCGCCCCAGGCGGTGATGGAGGTGCTGCTGGGGATGTCGAAGATCGAGATTGAGGGATTGCGGCGAGCGGCAGAGGGATAGTCCGGACGACATAGCCGATCTACGTGCTATTCGGTGCATTTTTTCGACACTCAGGCGTGTTGGCAAACTACACGTACATGGAGCTGTCAGTTCGGCGGATCAGACGGCGGCTGGAGCGGGAGGGCTGGTATTTGCAGCGGCATGGATCGAGCCACGACACTTATCGCCATCCGCGTGTGACCGGCATTATCGTGGTGCCGCGACACCGCACGGTTTCTCCCGGAGTGGCTCGTTCCATCGCCAAGCAGGCTGGGTGGGAGGAGTAGGTAGGGATGGCCAGGTATCCAGCACTGATCGACGGGACGAAGGGCGCGTACGGGGTTGTGTTCCCCGACCTCCCCGGCATCGTGGCCATGGGCGCCACGGTGGAGGAGGCGATGCTGAACGCTGAAGCGGCGCTTCAGGATGCCGCGCTCGAGGCCGAGCGGGATGGTATCGCGCTGAATCTTCCCAGCGCCCTGGAGGATGTGGACGTGCCGTCCGGAAGCGCCCTGTCGTCGATCCTCCTGGTCCGTGCTGCTCCGACGCGACGCAGTGTTCGTCTCAATCTCACACTGGACGCTGCGATCGCCGACGTCATCAGATCCGAGGCGGAGCGGCGCGGCATGTCTCGCAAGCGCTATGTGGAGTGGATGACGCGTCGAGTGGCTCAGGTCGGGGGCTAAGTCCCGACCGAGCGCTGGCAGGATTCCGGGCTGCTGCCGGTGCGGAGGCTATTGCCTGGCTTCGATGCGGGCGAGGATGTCGCGGATTTCGGTGAGGCGTTGGGTGGTGTCGGCCGCGGGAGCCGCGGTCCCGGGGGCGTCGGCGCTGGGTTCGGCTGACCGCACTGGTCGGTCCTCCATGGTCTCAAGGCTGCCCAAGCCCGGGGCGCGAGCGCCGAGTTCTCGGCCGCTAGTCGCGGCTCATCTTTTCGCCGACGGCGCGCCAGAGGTAGAGGCCGGCGCTGCCGGCAACCCAGGTAAACAGCACGTCCATCCAGGGAAAGTGGTTGAGGTGGGACTGGGCGGCCATGCCGGTTTCAGTCTCCGGGAACAGCGTCCAGAGCCAGTTCCAGTAGAAGATGATGATGAGGCCCGTGGCTCCGAGGAAGAGGGCGGTGGCGCCCAGGTACTCGCGGGTGACGGGGTCGTTGGGGCCGCCGTTGAGGCTGCGGACGCGGTGGAAGCTGATGAGGAGCGCAATGACCACGGCCACGGCCATGAACCAATTCATCACCTGCCAGACGGGATAGGTTTCGCCGCCGTCGTGGTAGACGGGAGTGAGCATGAGGTTGAGTCCGACGGCGACGGCGAGAACGATGAGGGCAACGGCGACGACGCGACGAACCTGATCCATCTGGCCACTCCGAGTCAGATGACGATGATCTATCCGATTTCCGCTTATTCGGGAGCGTAGCACCGCGCCCTTTTTTGGGCTCAGGCGAGGCGGAACTGTTCGGGGGCGCGGGTGAAGTTGATTTGCTGGCCGGCGGCAAGGACGGCGGCTTTGCCGCCGTTGGCCTGGACGCAACGAGCCTGGTCGGCTTTGGCGGCGGCGTCGGTGGCGTCAGGGTCGCAGATGGCGGCCAGGCGGCGCTGGAAGTCAGCAACGCGCGGCCGGTGAGCCGGTCGGGCCGCCAGGTTTGTGAGCTCGTTGGGATCGGTCTGCATGTCAAAGAGTTGCGGGTCGTGGCCGACGAAGTGGACGTATTTCCAGCGGCGGTCGCGCAGCAGGTAGGTGGCGGAGGCGGAGCCGGTGGCGTGGTACTCGCTGAAGACGGTGCGATCGGCGGGCTCTTCGCCCGACGCTATCGACCAGAGGTCAGAACCCGGCAGGTCTGCGTCCGCAGCGGCCGGTGCGACGCCGGTGCCGGCCATGATGGTGGGCGCGAGGTCGACGAGCGACACGGGGCAGTCGATTGATCGGCCGGATGGCACGTCGGGCCCGGCCAGGATGAGGGGGACGGCGGCGGCGCTGTCGTACATGACGCTCTTGCCCCAGAGGCCGTAGTCGCCGAGGGTTTCGCCGTGGTCGCTGGTGTAGACGATGCGGGTGTCGTCGGCCAGGCCTGCATTGTTCAGCGCGCCAAGCACGTCCCCGATCAGCTCATCGACGAATGAGCACATGGCGTAGTAGACGAGACGAGCGCGGCGGATGGCCTCTTCCGAGCGAACGTCCTCAACCGTTTGTATGCGCGCCTTGCGGAATGCGGCCAGGGGCGGGTGCATGGGCCACTGGTCGGGCGACCAGGCGATGGGCATGTCGATGTCGTCAAGCCGATAACGGCGCTGGTGGTGTTCCGGGGCGGCGAAGGGAAAGTGGGGCAGGGTGAAGGACACGAACAGGCACCAGGGTTTCTCGTGCGTTTGCGCCTCGGTCTGGAGCCAGCGGACGGCTTCGGCGGCGATGGCGGTGTCGTAGCGGATGTACTCGGAGTCGGTGTCGCCGGCGTGGTCGACGTGGCCGAGCTGATAGCGGGTCTGGGGCATGTTGGAGCGAATGCAGCCGAAGATATCCCCAATGCCATGCATGACGTGCATGGGGATGCGCTGGTCGGGAAAGCCAATGTCGTCGGTGGTGTTGCGGTGGTGGAGCTTGCCGATGGTGGTGACGGGGTGACCGTTCTCCGTGAGCCGGTGCCCCCAGCCGGAGGCGGCGCTGCCGGTGTACGGCGCGGCGTTATCCCAGGCGCGTATCTGATGGACATAGCGGCCGGTGGCGAAGCTGGCGCGCGAGGGAACGCAGATGGGGGAGTTGCAGTAGGCGGTGGCGAATGAGGCGCCGGCCGCGGCCAGGGCGTCCAGATTCGGGGTTTGCACCAGCGGGTGTCCGGCGCAGCCCAGCATGCGGGGGTTGTGCTCGTCGGACATGAGAACCAGGAGGTTCTTGGGTTCCACGTTGTCTCCGGAATCGAGTGGGGCGCGGCATCACGCCTCGGCTGCGTGAGGCAATGAGCCTATCCGACGGTGGACATCGGCTACGGGGTAATGGCGCGGGAGGAGTACGGAACCCGGAGGGCGACGGGTACCCGTCGCCCTCCGACATCCGACGACGTGCTACAAGGCGCTAGCCGGTGGGCCCAACCGGGTTGGGGTACGTGAGCCAGTTATTCGCCCCGTTTCCGGTAAACGCGAACTGCACTTCGCCTCCGGCGTAAATCGTGGCGTCACCGGCAAAGCCATTGCTGAAGCCGATCCCGCGGACATTGCGCATCGCCAGGCTTGCACTGAGGTGGCTCCAACTTCCCGGCGCTCCGATGTCGTCCACGGTTCCCAGACGCTGACTGCGCTTGCTCATGTAGAAGCCACGAAGCTGGGTGCCCGCTGCAATGGTCCCATCGCGGGTGACGTTGGGCGAGAGGGTGATCACGTTGATTCGGCCTAGCTCATTGTCCCGGCCCCGTGGATTGTGAAGCACGTTCTCAAAGTGAGCACCGCCGTCTTCCGAACGATAGATGCCCAGCGATTCGGTACCCAGCCAGACGACGCGGTCGTAGTTCCATTCGGGATGCACTGCGAGGGCTGTGATCTTGAGATGCCGTGGCAGCGCGTTATTGCCCAGTATTGACCGGAAGTTCCGCCCACGGTTATCGCTTACGAAGACGTTGTCAACGGTCCACGAGAAAATGTGGATCCTGTCGCCGCGTCCCTGAACCGCGACCAGACCGAGGTAGGTCGACGCGGGTTGGCCATTTGCCGGGGTCGTGGATATGGTCGACCAATTCGCGCCACCATCCGTTGACTGGAATAGTGTTCCCGTGTCTGCAAGGGCGTAGAAGGTCCGGTCGGATGCAAATCGCGGCGATGCCGCGATAGCACCGAACCGAACCGCCGGCAGGCCTGCAGCGGTTGACCAGGTCGCTCCGCGGTCGCCCGAACGGCCGATCCCAAGGTTCGTGGCGGCCAGCACCACGCCGTCGGCCGACACCGCGGGCGATGGTGCGATGGCATTGATCGTCAGGTTTGGAAGCCCGATCGTCGACTGCGTGAAACTTCTTCCGGCGTCTCCCGATCGGAGGACGCCACCGGTGGTGGTTCCCAGCCAGATGGTGTTGTCCTGGAAGACAAGCGGCGACGCCGCGACAACCGAAATCTCGCCGATGGGCGCCGAACCGGGCATCGGCGCCGGTGCAGGCGCCGGTGCCGGAGCAGGAGCTGGCGCCGGAGCTGGGACTGGCGTCGGGATGGCCCACGCGAAGGTGCCCTGGACATCGGAACGGTGCTCGCGTTGGCAGGCCTGCTCGGCCTGGTCGCCGAAGACGCGCTGGTAGATGCCGACGTTTTGGTTGTTGCCCAAGTGGGCCTCGACAATGTCGTTGAGCTCCACACAGCTTGTGGGCCATTGAGCCAGGGCCGGCGCGGCGGTGAACACCAGCGCCAAAGCTGCGGCCAGGGCCGCGACGGCAAGAATTGCGCGGAACGTGATGTGGCCGAGGAATGCGTGCATAGCCGGCATCCGCCGCCTCCGTGGACTGCCCGGAAGTCATAGGCATCGTAGCCGCAGACGGACGGCATGTGAAGCACATGGGGTGAGAACGAGCTCTGAGGCAGGCCGGGCGATTAAGGTTGCGGGGTGTGCGCGATATGTGTACAATAGGTCTGTAGCGCTTCGAAGCTGATCGATTCAGCCGGAAGAGCCGCGGTCAGTCGAAGCGGGGCTACGGCGGCGCAGGTTGGGTAATTCGATTTCGCCAAGCGGCGTGAGGCAATGGTTCATTGCCCACCCGCGGGCGGGACCTCGACAACCCCGGCAACCGCGTCATCGCAGCCCAGCGCGCTTGCGTGGAGCAGGGGGCGGCGGATTCGCACATCGCCCGATAGGACATCGGGTTCGGTGCGCAGCCGCCGCCCCCGGAGGCCGGAAGTTCGACTCCGGAGCTCCACGAGACCGAGTGCCGGCGAAGCGCGGTTTCGCCGACCGAGCGCCCACACGGGGCGTCCTACAGCTGACCAGACGTCACGAGCGCCGCGCATTGGCAGGCGCTCCGGAGGAGACGCAGTGGCGATAACGAAGAGCGATTCAATCGGCGACGTGGTGGACACCGTGATTGCGGAAGCCCGTCGCACGCAGATGCACCGCACGGTGATGGAACCGCTGGTGCGGACCTATCGGGTGCCGCGCGGGGCCGGCGACCGCCTGGAGATTCCCAAGTTCGGCACGGTGTCGGCGGCCGCTCTGACCGAGGGCGTGGACATGACCAACCCGCAAACGCTGACCACCAGCAAGGTCACGATTACGCCGGCCGAGGTGGGCGCGCAAATCGTACTGACCGACCGGGCGCTGCGCACGGCCAAGGAAGACATGGCCCGGGCGGCCGGGCGGGTGCTGGGCGACGCGATCGCCCGCAAGCTGGATGCGGACCTGCTTGGCCTGCTGGACAGTTTCAGCGCGTCGCTGGGCGGGGCTGGCCAGAACATTTCGATGGGGCATTTGCGAGCCGCGGTGTCGCGGTTGCATGGAGCGACCGAGCCGGCCCCGCAGCCGTTCCACGCGGTGCTGCACCCGTATCAGGCGCACGACCTGGCGGCGGACATTTCGCCCACGGGCACCTACCCGGTGCCGGCCGGCATCTCGCAGACGGTGCTGGAAAACCACTGGGTGGCGCGCGCGTTCGGCGTGGATGTCTTCCAGGCCGGAAACCTGGCGGTGGACAGCAGCGACGACGCCAAGGGCGCGGTGTTCTCGAAAGAGGCGCTGGTGCTGGTGATGTTCAAGGACTGGGCGGTGGAGCGCGAGCGCGACGCCTCGCTGCGGGCCTGGGAACTGAATGTCGTGGCGGACTACGGCCTGGGCGAATACGCGGACGCCTGGGGCGTGGAGATGTACTTCGACGCGTCCACCCCGTCCAGCTAAGGCTGGGCGATTCCAGGAGGAGGCAGCGGCACATGCACGCTCCCATCATCTGGATCAGGCGCCGCCCCAGGCGGCGCCTGATCCACCGTTTTCCTGGCGTCGCGGGCGGACGCCAGATTCTGGTGATTTCGCCCGATCGCCAGGAAGCGCAGGAAACCGCGCTGGCCATGCGCGAGCGCCAGGCAGCGCGGCTGCACGACCACGGCACAGCAGACTTAGAGGCGCTGGACTCGCAGCGATCGGGCTGGGGTCGGCGCGGCGCCGAGCCCTCGGAGGCCGGCCGATGAGCGTGACGAGGCGCGCCTTGCGCCAACGTATCGCCCGGCGGCTGGCGCCGTTTCTGACCGGAACGGCGGAAAGCGGATCCACGGTGACGCTGGTCGATCCGGCTCGGCTCCAGGACTCAACGGCATCCGCCGACCTATGGGCCGATAGTTGGGTCCACCTGCTCAGTGGTCCAGACGCGGGCGAAACGCGGCGGGTGGCGGCGTACGACGCGGCGGCCGGATCAATCACCGTCAGCCGGGCGTTCCCGCACGGGACGGCGGGCGCGTCCTATGAGCTTCTACGTCTAGTTTCGCCCGAGGTGATCAACGCCGCCATCGATACCACGCTGTCCCGCTGCTGGTTTCAGACCCTGGCGCCGCTGACAGTGCTGCCCGACGGCGACATGGAGAACCCGGACACGCGAGCCTGGCGTGCCTGGAACGCCACCGTGGCCCGGATTGCGGCCTCCGCGGACGCGTCCGGCGGCACCGCCAGCCTGGAAGTCCGCAATAGCGCGGCGCACGGCTATGCAGCGTCGACCAGCCTGATCGTGCTGCCGGGGCAGCCTTTCACGCTGGAGGCGACTGTGGCGCCCGGCGGGTTCTCGGCGCGACTTTCGGTGCGCAACGTGTCGTCCGACGTCGAGTTGGACAGGGTGGCGGCCGCGGGCCTTGCCTGGCGACGCGTGCGCCTGACATTCGTCGTGCCCGACGACTGTGAGGCCATTGAGGTGCGGCTGGGCGCTGCCGAGGCCGACGCGATTACGCGGTGGTCCCAGGTGGTGGTGCTGGCGGCGAACCGCCGGCGGTTTCCCTTGCCGGCCTGGGTCACGCAGCGGCAGCAGGTCGTCGAGGTCTGGCGTCGGGCGGCAGACCACCCGCAGCGCGTGATGACCGCGGTGAATTGGTGGCGAACCACGGCCAACCCGGGCCCGGCAGGGTCCGAGCTATGGCTGGAGACGGAGCCAGCACCCAGCCACGGGGAGACGCTGCTAATCGAAGGCTTGCGGGCCTACCAGCCGCTGCCCGGCGACGCCGCCGCCACCGATGCGCCGGTGGACTGGGTTGCCCAAGGGGCGCTGGTTGAGGTGTACCGCCACCTGAATCGGGATGCGCCGGCGGGGGACGTGGCGCGCTACGCGGCGCTGCAGCGTGACGCGGCGCTGGAATTCCAGCACCTGTCGCGTCTGTATCGCCCACGGTCCACCCGGCGGGTGATGCTGGGGGGAGGCTGGTAAATGCCACGCGGCACCCGCCCTCCCTATCCCTACGACTGCAGCGTGGCCGGCGTCGGCCTGATGCTGAGCCAACGCTCGGGTGCGGAGATCGCCTGGCGCGAACGCAAGCTGGATTTCTTCGCGCCGCGCGTCAGTCAGACGGACCAGTCCTATGCGCAGTTCCCGCCGGAAGACGAAACGACCTGGGCCGTGGACGACTTTTCGGGCGGATACGGCCAGCGGGTCGTGCCGCGCGGCGGATCGAACGCGTACGCCGACGGCGTGGCCGATACGCGCATCCCGCATCAGGTCACGCTGCCACCCGAAATCCTGACCACGCCAATCACCGCGTCAGGGACCATTACCGACCACTTTGAACTGGGCGACACCACCTACGTGCTGGCGGGTCCGGCCGTGTACCGATCGCGGGACGGCCGGACGTGGACCCTGGCCAAGGCCTTTGAACCCGGCGTCACGGCTCGCTCGGCGGCGGTCTTCAAAGGGCGCGCGGACCGGCCGATGGCCTTCGTGGCCGTCGGCGGCACAGGGGCCGACGAGCCCTTCTGGACCTTTGACGGCTCAACCTGGGCGCAGCACCCGGGCCAGCGCGAACGACCCGCGGCGGTCTTGCGAACCGGCGACGGCGGCCTGACGTACGCCGATCTGACGGCCGCCGTGAGCGACGGAGACCCAGGCACCTACGGGCACCTGGACTCGCTCGGAGCGGTGACCGACGGCGCCTGGCTGCTGATTGGCGGCAAGGCGCCGTTCGCGTCCATGGCCGTCGAGATGAACGTCGCCGCCAACAGCAACGCCGCCGAGGTTACGGCGGAGTACTGGAACGGTTTGGCCTGGACAACCGTCCGCGGACTGCGTGACGGCACGGCCCAGGATGGCAAGACCCTGGCTCGTGACGGTGACGTGAGCTTTCGCGAGCCGACCGACTGGCAGCTCACGGCCATAAACGACGTCGAGGCGTTTTGGCTGCGGTTAACCGTGGCCTCGGCGCTGGACTCGTCGACTCGCGTCAACGAACTCGCCGTTCACGAGGTCCGCAAGGCCGAGGCCTTCCGGGTGGTCGGTTCGGAATTAGCGCGGGTGAGCAGCGAGAGCGGCGCGCCCATGCTGTCGACCTCGGTGGACGGCGGTGTGGATTCCACCTGGACGGATGGCATCCCCGTAGGTGACGGAGCATCTGGCATCACCGCGCTACAGAGCCTGGGCCATACGGCTTTTCTGGTGAAAGCGGATGGCCTATACGCGCTGCGCCCGGGCGCCGACACCGGCGCGGTCGTGGATCACGCGTGGTCGTTGCCGGTGCGAGAGGACAGCCCCTATAACGGGCGCGGGGCCTCGGTTTGGCGCGGCCACCTGTGGTTGCCGCTGCCGCACGGACTCTTCCGGTACCGGCCCGGCGAGTTGACGCCGTCGGGTCCGGAGCGCCTGCGCGCAAGCAGTTCGCCGATCCGCGGACGCGTGACGGCCTGCGCGGGCGACGCCAACTTTCTCTACGCGGCGCTGCGAGAGGAGACCGGCCACGTCACGCTGCTGGCGCTCAACCCGGACGCGGATAGCTGGCACCCACTGGCGCGCCTGGGGCGGGTGGAGTGTCGCCACATGTGGGTCTCGGACCGGCCGGGCCCCAATCCGCGGCTCTATATCGCGATTGACGGATCGCTGGCGGCCATGGTGCTGCCGCGTGCTTCCGCCAATCCGCTGCACGACCCGAATTGCCGGTATGCCAGCACCGCGGAACTGACGCTCTCGCGGTTCGACGCGGGCTTCGCAGCCCAGCCGAAGGCGTTCCTGGCGCTGGCCCTGAGCGGCGAGCGCCTGACGTCGTCGACGTGGGTGGACGCGTTCTACCGACACGGCGACGGCGCATCGTTCCGGCAACTCGGACGCTTCGCCGCCGATGGCCAGCGCATTGAGTTTGGACCGGAAGCCGCGGCGACGGCCATCGACCTTCGTCTGACGCTGCACACGGACGACCCGACAACGTCGCCGGTAATTCACGCCGCATCCCTGGCTTACGCGGTGCGCGCGGACTTCAAACGGGTGTTTGATTTCGTGGTTCGGATTGCGGACCAGACACCGCTGCGGGACGGGCGACGCGACCGGCGGTCGGGTCGCGAAGTCAAGCTCGCGATCGCGGCTGCCGCGGCCACGCGCGAGCCCGTGGTGCTGGTCAGCCCGGACGGCGAGCACGTGGAGGCGTTGGTACGCGGCGCCGAAGCCCAGGCCCGACGCAGCGAGGCCGGTCGCGACCTGGAATGGCTGATGCCCGTGACAGCCACCGAAAACCGGCCGACCGCCGGCACGGGCACGCACAACCGACTGGCGGCCTATGCCCACCAGGCCCAGGCCGCCTATCTGCATAGCCAACTCGCCAGGCTCTAGGAGGGCGCGACATGGCAACAACCACGGCAAACCTGCGGCTGACCAAGCCGCTGGGCGCCGAGCGATACGACATCAACGTGTTCAACAACAACGCCGATCTGATCGACGCCGTCTTCCACGCCTTGACCGGGCACGGTCACTCCGGCAGGGCGGGCGAAGGCCCGCAACTGACGGCGGCGGCGCTGGCCGCTGGCGCGGTGACGACCGACAAGCTGGCGCCGGACAGCTTTCACGCCGAACAGTTTCACAACGCGCTGCCCAATGCTGGTTTCGAGTCGTGGTCAGGCGGCGGGACGGGTGCGCCGGACGGCTGGACGCTGTCGGGTGCTAATGCCCAGGTTGCGCGTTCCACGTCGGTCGTGAAGCACGGACGTTATGCGGCCTCGCTGACGCGGCGGGGCGTCGACTGCGATCTGCGCCGCGGCCTGGCCGACGATCTGGGCGGGCTGCCGTATCTGCGGGGGCGGACGTTCACCCTGGGCGGTTGGGTCTACGCGACAGTTCCCAATCGAGCGCGGCTGGAATTGGGCGACGGCGTGACCACGTCAATCTCGGCTTACCACTCGGGCAGCTCGGCCTGGGAATGGCTGACCGCGACGATCGTCGCGGATAGCGCGGCGCCGGCGCTGCTGGCGCTCTGCAAGCTCAAGCAGGGCGACACCTCGGCCTGGTTCGACGGGCTGCAGGTCGCCGAGGGCACGCTTGCGCCCGCGTTCGCTCCAAACCCGACGGACGAGGCGCTGCGCCTCACCAACTTCCAGGACAGTACGCCCGCCAACCACGTGGACCGGGGGCAGTGGCGGGCGGAGGTTGGCGTGGCCTCGGTGGCGGGCGTGACCGCGCAGAACTGGTCAGACCTTGACGTGACGTTCGAGACGGCCTTCCGCACGGTCTACGCGGCTCTGGCCACGCCGCGCGAGGATATTGGCGGCCGCCGCGCGATTGCGCGCTGCACCAACCTGCGCGTCGCCGGCTTCACCCTGCAGGCCGCCACCGCGGACGCGCGCACTTTCAGCAGCACCACGCCGGGCCTGGTCTATTGGCTGGCGATTGGAGCGGTGTAATGGGAATCGCCGACCAGCCCAACTCAATGGAGCCGAATCCGCTCGACGTGCCGGCCGACGCATACCCCGGCCTTTCCATCAACCCCACAAAGGAGGCAAACGCCTTGGAACCAGAAACCATTGGCATCATCACGGCCGTGACCGTGTACATCGCGCGCGTGGTGCGCAACGAGATGGTGCGTTGGCGCAGCCGCGCCCGCGGCACCGACACCGAAACCCGCGCGTTACAACTGCTGGAGAACATTGACCGGGGCCTGGCGACGCATCACACCGAAATGACGCGCTACCAAGCCTCGATTGCAGATTCGCTGGGCCAGATTAAAGGCCGGCTGGCGGCGTAGGCCAACCCGGCGGACGGCGCAGCCACGCCGCACGCCCGAGTCTCGAGCAGTCGCCCTGGCTAACGGCCGAAGCCAGGGCGACTGCTGCTACCACGGCCATAACCATCCGCCGAAGGGCAGGCAGCCTTTGCGAGCAGGTTGGTGGGGGACGATGTCCGACGGGAAGTGGCCGGGGAAACGCTCCTCCAGGTCGGCGCTGGTGGCGATGGGCGTGAGGCGAAGATCCGGTTCGTGTTCAAGGACGTACCAGGCGACGAGCGGGCGGCGGCGGCGGTCGGTGACGCGTGGCGATGTGGTTTCGATGGCCCGTGGAGGCACATCCGCGGCGGGCTGCCAGCGCAGCAGGGCGGTGCGCCCTTCGAGGAGCGAGCGGGCAATCAGTTCGATCCGGCAGTCATCGAACTGCCTGCGCAGGAAGCGGGCCTCGGCGCTGTCGAAGTCGCCGACCAGTTCGACCGACGTGCTGTGCATCAGCCAGCGTCGACGGGCGGGCGGACGGCGGGGACTATGGCCTGAATGGTCGGCGCGTCCACGGCGCCGGCGCGCAGGATGAGCGGGGGATCTTGCGCCAGGTTGATCACGGTGGAGGGGGCGCCGGCGCCGGATCCGCCGTCCAGGACCAGGTCCACAAGGCTTCCGACCGCGGCGGCGGCGGCGTGAGCGGTCATGGGCGGCGGCTCGTTGTGCAGGTTCGCGCTGGTTCCGGTAAGCGGCGCGCCGACGCGACGTATCAGGTCCCGCACGATGCCGGCAGCCGGAACTCGCACGCCCACGGTCCGGTTTGGGCCGAGCAACCGTTCGTCGACGCCGAGCCTGGCAGGCAGGACCAGCGTGACCGCCCCAGGCCAAAACGCCCCCGCTAGGCGTTCAGCGTCAGGCGAAATGCCGGCGATCTCGCGGGCCTGCGTCATATCGGCGACCAGGATGGGTACACCGCTGCCCGGGTTGCGGCCCTTGATCTGCAGCACCCGAGCCACGGCGTCGGGTTTGCGGATACTTGCCGCAAGTCCGTACAGCGTGTCCGTAGGGATCGCGGCAATGCCTCCCGCCGCCAGGAGGCGGGCGCATTGAGCCACGTCCGGCTTGCGCCGCATCCCGTCAGCCAGCCTGCCGGTGGCAGTACGCGGTGAGCCGTTCGGGCAAGGTCGGGCCTCGGCGAACGTTTCGTGATAGCGAAGCGCCGGCTGCCGGGCGCCAGCCATTGAATTCGCGTGGGCGCCGGGTGGAGTGAGTGTTCGAGCTAGACGAGGACATGCGCATACGTGCCATCCGGAAGACGACTCCGGGGTTTTGGGTCGTCGCGGTTGCTACGAACCATACCCACTGGTTTCTGCTAGGCTACGCGGGCCTAGATGCACGTTGGCGGTGCTGCCGTCCGCACGAGGCCAAGCCGGTCTGCCGACCACGCTCATGTCGAGAGTTGAGATACAGTTCTCTACGGGTGACATGTTGAGTGTTGAGGCAGTCAGCGGGCCAGCGGGCCGTGGTGACCTGGAGCTCTGGACGCCTTGGGCCGGCAACGCGCTGACCAGTGAGATTGTGAATCCGGCCCCCGAGCATGGGAGACTGCAAGGACCGGCAAGGAGACGAACCCCATGAGCGTTAGCACCGAGTGGGCGTGGAACGACAACGCCATCGTGGTCACGGCAGATGGCCGCGTGGACGGGACCAACGCCCGCGACTTCCAGAGCGCCCTGGAGGCCGTGATCGAGGCCAGCGACCAGGCGGTGATCCTGGACATGGAGCGCCTTACGTACATCAGTAGCGCCGGGCTGCGGGTCATCCTGCTGGCGGCCAAGTCCCTCCAACGTAAGGACGCCTCGCTCTCCATATGCTCGCTGTCGGATCCGATCCGCGAGATCTTCAGCGTCAGCGGCTTCGACCAGATCATTCCAATTCACGCCACCCAGGCCGAAGCGCTCGCCGCCCGCAAGAGCTGAGCCCCGGCGTGCGGGGCGGTCGGCGACGTGGCCGATCCGCGAGCGGCCGGATGGGGGTCCAGAGGAGTGTTGCGCGGAAGTTCTCGACTAGTGCCACAAGGAAGTCGGACACCAAGTGAAGCTCACCGTGGTGAACGTCACCGAGAACGGCGTGATGGTCGTCGCGATTGAGGGCCGGGTCGATAGCTCAACCGCTCCGAAGTTTCGGCGTGTGCTCGGCGGGGTGGCGGATGCCGGCACGAAGGGCCTCGTTCTGGACCTGGAGAATCTCAGGTTTATCAGTAGCGCGGCGCTTGGGGTCCTGCTGGAAGTTACCAAGGCCCAGGCACGGCGCGGCGGGATGCTCGCTGTCTGCTCCGTGCCGGATGCCCTTCGCAAGATCCTGGAAATCAGCGGCTTCGATCAGATCATTCCCGTGCACGACTCCCAGGCGGAGGCCCTGGCAGCATGTTCACGCTAGACGACGTCATTGAATTCACAGCGTCGCCCGGTCTGGGTGAGAGTCTTGCGAGCCCGTGGGCATGACGGTGGCTGTGGATTCGCCCTCCAAGATCCTGGTCGTGGACGACGAGGCCGACCTTGAGGTCCTGCTGCGGCAGCGGATGCGTCGCAGCATCCGAAGCGGCCGCTTCGAATTTGTCTTCGCGCGCAACGGCGTAGAGGCGCTGGAGGCGCTGCGCGAGAACCAAATCGACATCGTTCTCTCGGACATCAACATGCCGGAGATGGACGGGCTGACCTTGCTCCAGCAGATTCCGGATGTGGACCCGGACGTTCGATCGGTGATCGTGACGGCCTACGGGGACATTGACAACATCAGGTCGGCCATGAACCGCGGGGCATTTGACTTCATCACCAAGCCGATCGATTTTCGGGACTTGCGTGCCACCATCGAGCGCGCGCTGGAACACCGCGAGCTCTTCCGCAGAACGGCACCCTCGGGTGACGATGCCGGTGCGGAATCCGGGCCCGGCCGTGGGGAATCCGACGGCGCGGCCGTGGAGGGGCCGGTGTTGATCCACATGGAGCCGGATGGCATGTATGCCGACGATGCTGAGGGCGTGAGGGCGCCGGCGCAGAGCCAAGTGAAGCTAGCCGTAATCAACGCGACGCCCGACGGCGTCATGGTGGTTGCCCTGGAAGGTCGCGTGGACGCTAACACCATCCAGCGTTTCGACCGCGCCCTGGAGGTGGTAAGCAAGGCCTGCGAATCAGCGATGATTCTGGACTGTCGAAACCTGGACTACGTGAGCAGTGCGGGGCTGCGCGTGGTGCTGGGGCTGGCCAAGTCCCTGCGGCAGAAAGGCGCCGAGCTGGCGCTTTGCTCGGTCACGGAACCGGTTCGTCGCGTCTTCAATGTGAGCGGCTTCGATCAGATCATTCCCGTATGCGACACCCAGGCCGAGGCACTGACCGCATGCGCAAGCTGAACTTCGCGCGCCCCACTGGGGGCCTATCCGCCCGGGCCACGGCACGGGGATCCTGAGGGTGACATCGTGGTAGTCAAACCCCCGTACAAGATCCTGGTTGTTGACGACGAGCCGGACCTTGAGCCGCTGATGCTGCAGCGCATGCGGCGAAATATCCGACGTGGCCAGTACAACTTCGTCTTTGCCCGCAATGGGGTCCAGGCCCTGGATCGGTTACATCAAGAAGACGACATCGACATGGTGGTGTCGGACATCAATATGCCGGAGATGGATGGGCTGACGCTGCTTCAGCAGATCCCCAAGGTCGATCCCAACATCAGGTCCATCATTGTCTCCGCCTACGGCGACATGGAGAACATCCGGACGGCCATGAACCGGGGGGCCTTCGACTTCGTGACCAAGCCGATTGACTTTCGAGACCTTCGAGTGACGATCGATCGGACCCTGCAACACCTGATGGAGTGGCGGGAAGCGCTGGCCTCGCGCGATCAGTTGGTGGCTCTGCAGAACGAGTTGACCGTTGCGAGCAAGATGCAGCAATCGATTCTCCCGACGCACTTCCCGGACCACCCCGGCTACCAGCTTTTCGCCAACATGGAGCCGGCGCGCAGCGTCGGTGGTGACTTCTTCGACGTCGTGACGCTGGAGAACGAGCGCATTGGCATGACAGTCGCGGATGTATCGGACAAGGGTGTGCCGGCCGCCCTGTTCATGATGTCGACGCGCACCCTGATCAAGGGGGCGGCCATCGGATCGGCCGGGCCCGGTGATGTGCTGCGCGAGGTCAACAACCTGCTGTTCGAAGACAACGAAACCGAGATGTTCGTGACGGTGCTCTACGCGGAGTACAACCCGGCGACGGGCGAGTTTGTCTACGCCAGCGGCGGGCACGACCCGCCGTTGCTGGTACGACCAGATGGAAGTTCAACGTCGCTTCCGCTGACCGGCGGCATTGCGCTGGGGCTGTTGCCCGACCTGGACTACCGGCAGAACAGCGTCATCCTGGAGCCGGGCGAGACCATCGTGCTGTACACCGACGGCGTAAGCGAAGCCATGACGAGTGACGAAGAGCAGTTTGGCCTGGAACGCTTGCGCGACGCGGTGGCCGCGGACCCCGGCGAAGATGCCGAAGCGGCCAACGAAGCGGTCTTTGAAGCGGTGAGCGATTTCGTGGGCGACAACCCGCCCTCGGATGACATTACCTGCCTGACGTTTCGCCGCACGGTGAGCGGCTGATGGCTCTCACGCGCACCCTGACCATTGAGACGCGGCTGGACGAGTTGAACCGGCTCACGGAGGCCGTGGAGAACCTTGGCGAGGAGGACAGTTGGTCGCCAGGGCTGGTGGGCAAAGTCAACCTGGTGCTGGAAGAGTTGGCGATCAATACGATCAATCACGGCCACGATGGCGGCCTGCACGAGATCGCGTTTACCTTTAGCTCCACCGAGGATGCGTTGACCATCGAAATGGTGGACGACGGTAGACCATTCGACCCCTTGACCGACGCGCCTGTCCCGGACGTCAATGCGCCGATGCACGAACGGCCGATCGGGGGGCTGGGCGTTTTCCTGGTTCGCAAGCTGATGGACGAATTGAGCTACCGGCGGGAAGAAGGCCGCAACCACCTGACGCTCGTCGCCTATCGAGCTGAATGAATCGGATTGCCCAGATGCCCAGGGCCTGGCTGCTCGTAGCGCTTGGGATCGGGGGCCTTGCCGCCATCGCCATTGCCGTGTGGGCAGTGCTGGCGGTGGGCGGAGCGACGGGAGCGACTGAGCCAGGGCAGGCAACCCCGACGGTCGCCGTGGACGCGACGGCTTCCCCGCAAGACGGAGCAGCCGCACCCGCGCCCGGTGTGTCGGATGAGCGGGTGCTGTTTGGCCAGTCGGCCGCGTTCAGCGGACCCGCCAGCGAGTTGGGTCTGAACATGCGGCTTGGTATCCAGGCGGCGTTCGAGGAGGCGAACGCGAATGGTGGCGTGCATGGCCGGCGCCTGGAACTGACGACGCTTGACGACGCCTACGAACCCGAGGCCGCCATTACCAACACCAAGCAGTTGATCGACCAGGAGAACGTATTTGCGCTGATTGGCGCGGTGGGCACGCCGACTTCGCGCTCGGCGGTGCCCGTTGCCGTTGAGGCCAATACGCCGTACCTGGCGCCCTTCACCGGCGCGGCGTTTCTGCGCGGCGAAGACCTCCATGACGTCGTCATCAATCTGCGGGCTTCATACAACCAGGAGACCGAGGAGATGGTGGCGCGCCTGACGAACGACCTGGGCGTCTCCCGGATTGCCTTGCTGTACCAGGATGACTCCTACGGGCGCGCCGGGTACAACGGCGTGCAGGCCGCCCTGGAGCGGCGGGGCATGAGCCTGGCCGCCGTTGGCGTGTATCCGCGGAACACCACGGCGGTGAAGACCGCGATGCTGGATCTGCGCGAGGGACAGCCCGAAGCGGTGATCATGGTCGGCGCCTATGAACCGGTGGCCGCCCTGGTTGCGTGGTCGCGGCACCTGGGCTTCATCCCGGTGTTCATGACTATTTCCTTTGTCGGCAGCAATGCCCTTGCCCAGGAACTCGGGCCGGAAGGCGCCGGCGTTTTCGTCACCCAGGTGGTGCCCTTTCCCACGGACACATCGCTGCCGGTGGTTCAGGCCTACCATCGCGCGCTGGCCGCCCACGATCCCGAGGCCGTTCCGGGTTTCGTCTCCTTCGAGGGCTACCTGGCCGGCCGCCTGACTGTCCTGGGGCTGGAGCGGTGCGGACCCGAACTGAGCCGTGACTGCTTCGTGAACAGCCTGCGCAGCGCCGAGGAAATCGATGGATTCAGCCTTCACTACGGCGACGCCGACAACCAGGGATCGGACTCGGTGTTCCTGACGGTGATTGGTCCGGACGGCCGCTACCGCGCCGTCAGCAGCCTGGCGGGTACGTGAGCATGTTGGGCCGATTGCATCGCCTGCTGGAAGCCCGCTATCGCCTGTCCACGCAGTTGTATTTCGGCATTGGCGGCGCCGTTGCGCTGACCATAGCTGCCAGTTTCGTTGGCCTGGCATCGTTTACGCAGGTCGGCGAGGCGCAACGCCGGGTCAACGAGGGCAGCGTGCCTGAACTGGCGGCCGCGTTTGGGGTGGCCGATTACAGCAGCACGCTGGTGGCGGCCGCGCCGCGCCTGGCGGCGGCTGCCAATGCCGAAGCGGTGAATGAGATCGCGCAGAGCATTGAGAGTTCGCGCCAGGAGCTTGAAGTGCTCTTTGCCGTGCTGAATCGCGGCGGCGATGCGGAACGGACGCTGCGCCTGCGTCGGCACGCCGATACGCTGCTCTCCAACATTGACACGATCCGACGCGAGCGCTTCGACCTCTTCGAGTTCAACGATCAGCGGCAGGCGCTGCGCACGGAACTTGCCGATCTGCGCTCCAGCCTGGAGGGCGTGATTGTTCCCGCCCTGGACGACCAACTGTTCTACACGATGACCGGATATCGAACGTTGGAGGAGATTCCGCCGATTCGCCAGGTGTACTTCTCCGAGCCCGAACTCAACCGCTACCGGCGCCTGGCTGAGCTGCAGTCGGACGTCAATATCGCAACCCAGTTGCTGGCCAGCGCGTTCACCCTGTCCAGCCCGGCGCTGATCGAGCCATTGCGCGAGCGTTTCGAGGCCTCCGCCCGCCGAATCGAGCGGAATCTCAATGCACTGGCCGGGTCGCCGTTCCACGCCGACCTGGTCCCGCTGTTCGATCGGCTCTTCGAGGTTGGCACGGGTGAGCCGAGCGGCTTCGACGTGCTGGAACAGGAACTCACGCTGCTGGAGCGTCAACAGGATCTGCTGGCGAACAACCGTGCCCAGGCGATTGAGCTGCTGGACGAAGTTGACGGCCTAGTGAACGCGGCGCGCGCCAGCGCGGACGAAGCCACCCAGAGTTCGACCGACACCATCGCCACGGGCCGATTCCTACTGCTGGTCATCGGAGCGGTCAGCGTTGGCGGCGCCCTGCTGATTGCCTGGCTCTTTGTCGGCCGCTTCCTGCTGCGCCGGCTGCAAATGCTGTCCGACTGGATGGTCCGCATGGCCGGCGGCGATCTCGAGACGCGAGTCGAGATGAGCGGACGCGACGAAGTGGCGGATATGGCCGCGGCCCTGGAGGTCTTCCGTCGTCACGCGCTCGAGGTGCAGCGGCTGAACCTGGTGGAAAAGCTGGCCGATGAACTGCAGGACAAGAACGAGCAATTGGAGAGTGTGCTGGGCGACCTGCAGAAGGCGCAGGACCAGATTGTCATGCGCGAAAAACTGGCCGCGCTGGGCGAACTGACCGCCGGCGTGGCCCACGAGATTCGTAATCCGCTGAACTTTGTGAAGAACTTCGCCGAGGCTTCCGAAGAATTGCTGGAGGAGTTCCAGGAGGTCCTGGAGGAAAGCGGCGACAGTCTCCCGGAGGCTGACCGCGAGATCATCGAAGAGGTGTCACAAGACCTCACCGACAACCTCGCACGTATTCGATCGCACGGCGACCGCGCCAACCGGATCGTGCAGGACATGCTCTCGATGGGTCGCGGTTCCGGAGACCGGTCGCCGACCGACATCAACCAGTTGGTGGACGAATACGCGCGTCTGGCCTACCACAGTGCGCGGGGCATGGACCAGAACTTTCAGCTCAGTATCGAGCGGGACTTTGACGACGCCGTTGGCGAGCTCAACGTGGTGTCGCAGGATCTGGGTCGTGTGTTCCTGAACATGGTGGCCAATTCCTGCTACGCGACCGACGAACGACGGCAGGAGTCGCGGGCGGACGATGGCGAGGGGCCGTTCATGCCGGTGGTCTGGTTAACCACCCGGAAGCATGAGGATCAGGTGGAAGTCCGCATACGGGACAACGGCGGCGGCATGCCGGAGGAGGTTGTCGAGAAAATCTTCAACCCGTTCTTTACGACCAAGCCCACCGGTCAGGGCACCGGGCTGGGCTTGGCGATGTGCAGCGACATCGTGCGCCAGCACGGCGGCCACATCAGGGTCGAGGTTGAGGAAGGTGAGGGCACCGAGATGATCATCGACCTGCCGCTGGTGCCGCCGTCGGACACCGCCGAACAGGAAGCCGACTCGCTGCTGACGCCGTCGGCCTGAGCGGGTCTGGCCCCGGCCTCTAGCCCGGGCGGCGGGTTCGGCCGTTGAGCAGCCGCTCGATCGCCTGCGCCACGCCGTCCTCCTCGTAACTGCCGGTAATCCAGTCGGCCGCCGCCAGCACGCGCGGATCGCCGTCGCCCATGGCCACGCCGATTCCCGCCGCACGTACCAGGTCCAAGTCGTTCAGGTTGTCGCCAATACCCATGGTCCCCTCCAGCGATACCTGCGCCACGGCGGCCACGCGCGCAAGCGCACGTCCCTTGTTGACGTCGCGCCGGACGATTTCGGCGAAGCGGGGGTGCGAGCGCGTGGCTTGCACGGTCGGGCCAAACCGGCCGTCCATCTCCGCAATCGCGTCAAGGACCCGGATCTCGTCCATAACGAAAACCAGCTTGGTGCTGCCGGCCGTTACCGCCGCGGCCAGGTCGTCGACGAACGTGATAGGGACGTTGGAACTGGCGGCGTAGAACCGGCCCTCGGGCGTATCGGCTTCCATGTACAGCTCATCGTCGATATAGGCGTTGACATGCAGCCCGCGCTCGCGGGCGAATTCAACGGCCGCCTGCGCCGGCTCCGACGGCAGCACCTCGTGCTGGTACGTCACGCCGGTCACCGGATCGCGAACCAGCGATCCCTGGTAACAAATGATCGGCAGCGTGACCTGCAGGTCCTCGGCAAAACGACGGGCCGACCGGAACATTCGTCCGGTGGCGATCGTGACCCCAAGGCCCGCGGCCCGTGCGTCGTCGATCGCCCGGCGAACGCGCGACGTGATTCCGAGCTCGCCCTTCACCAGGGTTCCATCCAGATCCATGGCAATGATGCGAATCCGGGCAGGCTCAGTCATGGCGCGCGAACTGTTCCCGTCAAGCGCCATGGCGATATACTTCAGGCCAATGCCGTGTAGCGTCGCACACGCGTCTGGCTTGTCCTTTGTACCCGGTGCACAGCGGGCCAATATTGGCACGGATGCTGTTGTAGAAGGCCATTAGATGCGTTCTCGCCGCTGGCTGACGCTTGGAATCGGCGTAAAGCGCTACCTGTTGCTCATTTTCCTGGGCACGGTGGTCCTGGCGCTGGCCATGGCCATGTTCCTGGCCTTCGTGTATCGCACGATCGATATCCCGGGACCGGCGGGGACCGTTGTCTATTACCTCACCCTTCAGTTCCTGGCCCACCCCGTTCGCGAACTGACCGTGGGCGCGCTGGGCCTGATCATCGCGGCCTCGGGTGCGTTCCTGCTCGGTCGCAGCGTCCTTTCGGTCGTGGTGGATCCCAAGGACGACCTCGCCGAGATTCTCTATCAGAACAGGCGCCTGCAACGCGGGCCGCGCGTCGTGGCCATCGGCGGCGGAACCGGTCTGGGTGTGTTGCTGCGCGGTCTGAAGGCGTACACCAATAACATTACCGCCGTCGTCACGGTGGCCGACGACGGCGGCAGCTCTGGACGCCTGCGGGAAGAGCTGGGCCTGATGCCGCCCGGCGACATCCGCCAGTGCCTGGCCGCGCTGGCCGATTCCGAGTCGCTGATGCAGGACGTCATGGAATACCGCTTCAGCCGCGGGCAGGGGTTGCAGGGGCATAGCCTGGGGAACCTGCTGATAGCCGCCATGGCCGACCTGAACCAGGGCAACTTTGAGCGCGGCGTCAACGACTTGAGCGAGGTTCTTCGGGTGCGCGGGCGCATCCTGCCCTCCACCCTGACCGATGTTCGGTTGGCGGCTCAAATGACCGACGGGTCCATTGTGCGCGGTGAATCGCGCATCCGCTCCGCCGGTAAGCCAATCCGCCGGGTGCTGATCGAGCCGCGCTATGTCGCGGCCAACGACGAAGCGGTCAAAGAGTTACTCGCAGCCGACATGATCGTGCTGGGCCCGGGAAGTGTGCACACCAGCGTGCTGCCCAATCTGCTCGTCGGCGATATCGCCACGGCGGTGCGTGCCTCAAACGCGGTCAAAGTGTACGTCTGCAACGTCGCTACCGAACCTGGTGAGACCGACGGCTACAGCCTGGCCGACCACGTGACGTCGCTTACCTCAAACATCGGGCCGGGCCTCTTTCAGTACACCCTGGTCAACAACAACACCAGCCTCGGCGTGCAGCCAGGCAGCGGATCACGGATTGTCGAATGCGACCCGGCGGTCCAGGTCGAGTTGTTGGAAACGGGCGTACAGGCCGTAATGGCTGACGTGGTTGACCACAACGACCCGCGCCACCACGACTCAGTAACGCTTGCCGCCGCCTTGATGGAACTGTACGAGGAAGCGTCGCAAGAGACGCCGACGCCGCTGGCTGTTGGGGCGACGCGCTAGCGCGCCAGTCCCCCCACGCCTGTCGGGCGTTCGACCTAACGGTCGCGCGTCGCGATGTAGGTTGCCACCGCCTCTAGGTTGCGGCGCCCCCATGCGTTCACGGGAAGCCGCGCCAGCGCCTGGCTGGCCAGGTTCCCGTGTTTGCGAATCTGCTCCTCGGTGAAGCTTCGAGACCCGGCCCGTTCCAGAATCGTCATGGTTGAATCGGTGTCGGGCGGCGCGCTGTCGTTGCTGAACATCGAGCGCAGGCGTGCCCGGTCGGCCCCGTCGGCGGTCTCCAGCGCGTGAATGATGGGCAGGGTCTTCTTTCGCTTCTGGATGTCGGCGCCCACCGGTTTCCCAGTCACCGCCGGATCGCCCCAGATGCCCAGCATGTCGTCCCGGATTTGGAAGACGATGCCCAGTTCCCGACCGTAAGCGCGGCAGGCGGCGCGCGTGGCCGGGTCATTGCTGGCGAATATGGCGCCGAGTTCAAAGGCCACCGCCAGCAAGGCCGCCGACTTGCGGGCAATCATGTCCAGGTAGTCAGCCACGCCGACGCTCGCGGCGGTCTCAAACGCGATGTCCAGGTGCTGACCTTCGGTTACCAGCCGGCATCCTTCCGTCAGCACTTCAACGGCGTCCCTGGCCAACGATGCGGAGGGGCCGTTTCCGCCGCTCCGCAGCACGCTGAGCGTCGCCAGCACGTGAAGCAGGTCGCCGGCATCAATGGCCTGGGCGCGTCCCCAAATGACCCACACGGTGGGCCGGTGGCGGCGCGTTTCGTCGTCATCCATCACGTCGTCATGAACCAACGTGAAGTTGTGCAGGAGTTCCAGGCCGGCCGCCGCCGGGAGCGCGGCCTTCAGGTCGCCGCCGAGCGCCTCGCACATCAACAGGCAGAGCGTGGGCCGAACGGCCTTTCCGCGGTCGGCGGATGCGGGCGACCCGTCCGCGTTGACCTGTCCGAGCTGGTAGCGGGCCATGGTGTACAGGGGCAGGTCGGGCCCTTCGACGGCACAGTGGAGTTCCGCGTCGATACGCTCGCGATAGCGTTCGAGAACCTCTGGTGCCGGAATCGTCGCCGACGGCCGGGTGCTCAGCGGTCCCGCCTCAGGATCCGACGATCAGTCGTCCCGCGTCGATCCGAACCGCGACCGCGTGGTCGGTGAGGGCGCAGGCGGCGTCCACGATTCCGGACGCGCTAAGGCCGTGCGCGGCTCGAATGCTGTCGGCCGGTCCGTGCTCGTGAAACATGTCGGGCATGGCGACACGACGGACCTGGACGTCGCCCAGGTCGTTGTCGGCCAGCAACTCCACCACGGCGCTGCCAAAGCCGCCCATGAGGTTGTGATCTTCGACCGTGACGACGCAGCGGGTGCGCGCGGCAAGTTCGCAGATCAACTCTCGGTCCAGCGGCTTGACGAAGCGTGCATTGACCACCGCGGCCTGGACGCCCAGCCGCTCGAGCCGCTCGGCGGCTTCCAGCGCAGGGGCAACGCCCCACCCCAGGGCAATGATCGCGAGGTCCGACCCGTCGCGCAGCATCTCGGATCGGCCGATCGGCAATACGCGTGGGGGACCTGACAGCGGGACTCCGACGCCCGAGCCTCGCGAATAGCGGACCGCGAACGGCCGATTGCTGGCCAGCGCCGTCCGGAAAAGGTGGCGCAACTCGTCCTCGTCCTTGGGCGCCGCCACAACGAAGTTGGGGATCGCCCGCAGATAGGCCAGGTCCAGCACCCCATGGTGCGTCCGTCCGTCGTCGCCAACGATTCCGGCGCGGTCCACGCCCAGGATCACCGGCAGGTTCTGGATCGCAACGTCGTGCACGATCTGGTCGAAGGCGCGCTGCAGGAAGGTGCTGTAGATACAGACCACGGGCCGCAGCCCCTGCGTGGCCAGCCCGGCGGCCATGGCCACCGCGTGGCCCTCGGCGATGCCGACATCAAAGACCCGGTCCGGCAGCTCGCGTTGCATGTCGGCCAGCGCGGTGCCCTCGCACATCGCCGCGCTGATGGTCACGATACGGTCATCCTCGCGGGCCAGATCGGTCAGCGTACGGGCCAATACCTTGCTGTAGCTGGTGGCGTTGGCGGCCCCAACCGCCTGCGCGGTTCCGGGTTGGTGCAGCGTCACCGGATCGGCTTCGGCCGCCGGCAGTCCCTTGCCCTTGCGCGTAAAGGCGTGGATCAGCACGGGCCGCCGGCGTTCGACGGCGGCTCGAATGACATTCTCGAGCTCCGGTCGGTCATGGCCGTCCACCGGACCCACGTATTCGAAGCCAAATGCCGCGCAAAAGTCGGCCGCATCACCGTAGGGTTCCGTCGGCTGCGTGGCCATCTGGGTCTCGGTAAAGCGCGCCTGGGCTTCCGGGTCGTCCGGCTTCCAGGTCTCGCGTCCGCGCCCCATGTTGCGGCTCAACGCACCCACGTTCGGCGAAATCGACATGCCGTTGTCGTTCAACAGCACCACAAAGGGCAGACCCAGGTCGCCGGCCTGGTTGAGAGCTTCGAAGACCACGCCAGACGTAAACGATCCGTCGCCGATGACGGCGACGGTGGCCGATGACTCGTCTCGCAATTGGGCGGCCACCGCAATCCCTACGCCAGCCGACACGCCAGTGCCGGCATGCCCCGCCCCCATCACGTCGTGCGGGCTCTCTTCGCGCGCGGCGAAGCCGGACAATCCGTCGGGCTGTCGCAGCGTGGGGAAATCAGCGGCGCGGCCGGTCACCAATTTGTGCGGATATGTCTGATTGCTGGTGTCCCAGACAATCTTGTCGCTGGGACTCTCGAGCACGCGGTGCAGTGCCAGGGTGATCTCAACCACACCCAGATTGCTGGCCAGGTGCCCGCCGTTGGCATCGACGGTATCTACGATGAGCTGGCGAATCTCGCCGGCCAGGCGGTCGAGCTCCGCGTCCGTCATTGCACGCAGATCCGATGGATCCGCAATCCGGTCGAGTATGCGGTCCATCACGCTCCCCCTTCTACAAGCACCCGAGCCGCGGGCGCTGTTCGATACTGCCCGCTGAACGGGGATTCACGCAATACTAATGCCCCCGTCCCACGAGGTGCCCGACGTCTATCTGGCATGGATATCGCCGGCTCCACCGCCCTCGTGACGGGCGCCAGCAGCGGGATCGGACGCGCCGTCGCCATCGGCCTGGCGAAGGCCGGCGCCCAAGTAGTCGGACTTGGGCGCGACCGGCGAGCCCTCCGCTCGCTCGCGGAAACCGGCGGCGTGACCGTGCGACACGTGAACTTTGAATCTGCCGGCGAACTCCAGCGATTCGTGGAACAGTCGCTGCCCGAACTTCCGCCGGTCGACATCCTGGTCAACTGCGCCGGATCCGGACGCTACGGGCCATTGGCCGAGCACAGTACCGAGGACATTGACCGGCTGCTGGACGTGAACGTCCGCGTCCCAATTTTGCTTACAAAGGCCGTGCTGCCCGGCATGCGGCAGCGAGGTTGCGGTCGTGTTGTGAATGTCGCCTCGATAGCGGGCCGCCTAGGCGTGCCAAACGAGACGGTCTATAGCGCGTCCAAGGGCGCGCTGGCCGTGTTCAGCCGGGCCCTGGATGCGGAGCTGGCGGGAACAGGCGTGGGGGTGACAGTCGCTATTCCGGGTGTGGTGCGGACGGCCTTCTTCGAACGGCGCGGCGCGCCCTACGACCGTCGCTGGCCGCGGCCGCTACCGCCCGCACGCGTGGCGCGGGCGATTGTTCGCGCCATTGGACGCGATCAATCCGAAGTCGTCATACCAGGCTGGCTGCGGATTCCAATCTGGATGCAAGCCACGCTGCCCAGCCTCTACGGACGACTGGAGCGTTGGTTTGGCTAGGCAGGCGACCTAGCGCAGCGCGCTGGCCAGGGCGCGAACTGATTCCTTGGCCGACGAGGCGGTATCCAGCACCGCCGTCGGCTCGTACCCGCAATGCGCCATGCAGTTGGCGCAGCGCGGATCCTTCCCGCGGCCGTAGGCGTCCCAATCGGTGGTTTCCAGCAGCTCGGCGTAAGACTCCGCGTAACCGTCGGCCATCAGGTAGCAGGGCCGCTGCCAGCCGAAGATGGAGTAGCTGGGGATTCCCCAGGCGGTGCACTGGTAGTCGACTTTGCCTTCGAGGAAATCAAGGAAGCGCGGGCTGTGGTTCAGGCGCCAGCGATCGCGCCGACCCTCGGCAAAGGCCTCGCTGAAGACCGCTCGGGCATGGTCAACGGGCAGGAAGTGCTCCTGGTCGGGCGCCTTCTCGTAGGCGTAGCCCGGCGAGATCATCATGCTGTCCACGTTCAACTCGTCGTTTAAGAAGTCCAGTACCGCCCGAACGTCCTGCACGGAATCCTGGGTGAAGAAGGTTGTGTTGGTCGTGACGCGGAAGCCGGCCTTCTGCGCCGCCTTGATGGCGTCGACGGCCACCTCGAAGACGCCGTCGCGCGCCACGGACTGGTCGTGCCGCTCCTTCAAACCGTCCAGGTGAATGGCGAACGCGAAGTAGGGCGAAGGCGTGAACAGGTGCAGCTTCTGCTCCAGCATGATGGCGTTGGTGCACAGGTACACGAACTTGCGCCGGCGCACGAGTTCGTCGGTGATGCGGTCGATCTCGGGATGGATCAGCGGCTCGCCGCCGGCGATGGAGACCATCGGCGCGCCGCTTTCCTCGATTGCCGCCAGCGCCTGCTCCACCGGCATGCGCCGCCGCAGGGTCTCGGTGGGATGCTGGATCTTGCCGCAGCCCTCGCAGGCCAGGTTGCAGGCGTAGAGCGGCTCGAGTTCCACGATCAGCGGAAACTTCTCACGCCCCCGCAGCCGCTGGCGAAAGAGATACCACCCCACCGCCAGGCTCTGACGCAGTGGAACGCCCATGAAGAACCATTCACCGTCGCGAGGCTGCCGCCAAACCTACGACGGGAGCGCGCGAGCGTCCAGAGTCCTACAGGCCGAGGACCAGACGAAGGCTATCGTCAATGCGCGCCATCACCTGGGGCGGCGCCTGCCCAACCGGTTCCGAGAGATAGGCTCGGTCAACGGTCACCAGTTGCGTCACGTTGACCACCGATGGTCGAGCGAGCCCGGCTTCCGACGCCGACATAACGATATTGCCGGGAGCGGCGGCCAGCCGCAGGTTTGTTGTCAGCGCCAGCCCTAGGACCGTCCGAAGCCGGCTACGGTTGAAGGCGTCCGCCTGCACGATGAGCACGGGTCGTCGAAACCCAGGTTCGGATCCTCGCGGCTCGTCCAGGTCGGCCCAGCAAATGTGGCCCCGCTCGACTACCACTCGTCAGCCGCGAGACTCCGCCCTTGCATGCGGCGCAGTTCGGGCGCCAACTGACTCGGCTGCTCGCGATAGACCTCGTCCAGCAGTGCCGTGATGTGCTCGTCGCGGCGCCTCGCGAGGTATTCGGAAACGGCGGTGGCGTAGAGCTTGCTGCGAGTTACGCCCAGTTCCCTGGCCAACTCGTCGGCCGCCTGGAACAGATCATCGGGAAGCGAGATTGCCGTTTTCATACCGAGATCATACCTCAGTCTGACCCCTGATGTCGCGTCCGCGGCAAGGTTGTCACCAGCTTTGGGCCCATCAGATAGCTGTAGGTGCCGGTGGGACCATGCGAACGTGCATTGGCACCGTGATGGACCCAGGATAGGAATTAACCTCCGTTCACCCCATGCTGTTCGTGCACGGTAGCTTCGGCGCGATGCATCGATTCAGCGCGATCAGCGCGGCTTCAGGCTGTGCCCATCGAAGTCATATGCGTCGCTGTTGCGCTCGGCCACGACCCTTAGCGCATCCGTGATGACACGGTCCAGCTCGAACTCCGAGTCCGGCTGGCCCACTCTGGCGAACGGAATCGTGGACTGTTCCGGGCTGGCTGATACAAGCCCGAGGTAGAAGCTCTCAAATTGCTCGTCGCGGCCTGCTGGGTCTTGGCGGCCCGTAAACAGCCTGAGGCCACGGTGAGCATTCTCAATTGTCGGAGAGCGGCGGCTCGTTCCGTCGTGGCGGGCACCTTCGTCAAATACGAAGAGTCCAACCAGCGTGGCGTATGGGAAGCGACGGTGAAGCGTGACGGCCTCGAACAGCATGTCACCTCGCCGGTTAGTGAAGTTCTTCTGGTAGTTCTTCGTTCGCAGGTCGGGGAAGCTGATGCACTTGACCGAGAACGCAAGAAGTAAGCCGGCCTCTTCGGTCGCCCAGGTCACGTCGACTCGCTTATCACCAATCCCTCCAGCCATCCGGCGCTCGGCTCCAGAAACGCGGTTGCCGCTGGCAACAGGGCGTGCGCCAGATAATCCGCGCTGTCGCAGACACTCGGCGACCACTTGGGCAATGGCGGCCGACATCAACTCCGAATAGCGCTTCTTGTCGCTGGCGCGTGCCTTAAGGGATGGTTTCGGCTCGAGCCCACACAGCACATTGAGCAGTCGCTGATGATCGGTGCTCATTGCGAGCGAGTCCGCGCGAACCTGCGCGAGCGGAGTATGTCCCGCGTCTTTCTTACCTGCGATAAGAGGACGGCGTTCGATGCACGTTGCTGACCGAGCAGTACTTCGTCGACCCTGGCCCGGATGTCGTCATGCGCCGCAGAGCGAAGCAGACGTCCCGTGGATGCTTCCATGGACCGCAATTCACGCGCGCAACGCTCAATAGTCCGAGGCGATGGGACAGGTAGCTGTGCTGCTTCACGAGGCTCCATTTTCAAAACCCCGCCGCCGTATGAGCGGCCAGCAATTTCGGCGCCGAGAGCGGTAACGGAATTGAGCGCCGCAAGAGGCAGCAGTTCCCAGTCGCGTCGAAACGGTGCGTGGAGGCGCAGTCCATGTACTGAGTTCAGGGCATGAACTCTGGCCGCGTTGGCAATCAGGCGTGGAGAGTCGTGGCTCATATAAGTGACGAACATGTCGGGGAGCTTCGGCAGTGGAACGCTCCACCAGGGACGACGAACCCGACACTTGTAGGCCTGATGGACTTTCTGCTGCTCACCGATTTCTACGTACGTGCGGGCAGCTGGGGATCGCAGGTCGTCGCCCGGATAGAAGAGTTGCGTTTTGGAGTTTCGTTCCGTGAGCTCACGATGAACGTCGCGCGAGTACGCAAGGTTCTTGAGAGCACCTGATCCTGGCGGAAGCACATCGATGAGATCGCTCGGACCAAGATTCAACCGGTTCGCTTGAGCCTTTGACATTCGAAAGTACGTGTTGTTCCCAGTTACAGCGCCGAGGTGAACTGTGCCCCACCGAGACAGGGGCACGAAGTCCTGTGAATCAAGCAACTCTCTGTAGAAGTCGAAAGATTCTCCAGCGACCAACGCCGACGTCCATTTCGTCTCCTCCGGGGCCGGAGTCCAGTTCCTGCGCGTGACCTGGTGACGTTGCAAACTCTCCAGGTCTTTTGCCTGCACGAGTTCGATGGAATCGGTGGAGCCTCGTCCTTCGGCGAGCAGCAGAACAATCTCGCTGATCACACCGGGAAACACTCGCGTATCGAATGTCACCAGTGTGACCCGGGCAAACTGGCACATCAGGTATCGGCGGACGGGGGCGGCGTACCTGACATGTAGAAGCTCGGCGGGAAGAACCAGTGCCAAGCGCCCGTCCCTATTGAGGAATTGAGAGGCGTGCACAACAAATGCCGCCCAGGAATTAGCTAGGCCATCAAGCTGAACGCCTCCCGCAGCCGCGGCGCGTTGCGCCTTCGCCCTGGCGTTGCCAGCGAACGACTGGTACCGCACAAACGGTGGGTTTCCGATCACGGCGTCGGCCGTCGGCGTCGGCCGTATGTCAAAGAAGTCGGCTGTCTCAACTCGCGTATTGGCGTGTAGCGACGCAATGGTTGAACGCGCGATTTCGCTGGCGACCGCGTCAAGTTCGAAGCCCAAGATTGAGGCAGCCGGCTGCTCTCCGAGATCGCTCAGGTCCTTTAGCCGCTGCGAGGCCGCGGCCAGAAAAGCTCCTTCTCCGCAAGAGGGTTCGACGACCGTGTCACGTGATCCGCGGATGGCCCATTCCGCTAGAAAGTTCGCGATCTGCGGAGGCGTATAGAAAGCCCCGCGAGCTTTCAACGGCGAAACAGCGACGGTCAGACACCCTTCACGACTGATGAAAAAACCGTAGCACGCATGGACCGCCACCTGCCTGCCAGGCGCTTTCGACACAAGCTACTGTGCTGGAGGCTTGGCAAGTCGCCGAGAGCAACTGCCGCCGCGTCAGGGCGAATCCTCGTCGGGCTCGAAGCTGATCTTGAGCCGTATCCCGGCGGCCTGGGCGAATTTCTCGAGCGTGCGGGTGGAGGGGTGGGCGCGTCCGCTTTCGAGGCGGGCCACGACCGACTGGGTGGTTTGCATGCGTTCGGCCAGTTGTGCCTGCGTGAGCCCGGCGTTCGAACGCGCCTCGATCAGGACCCGGGCCAGCCGGAACCCTGGGGCGAGTTCGTCATAAGCCTCTCGGTAGGCGGGATCGCGCAGCCACGTCGTGTGTAGGGATTGAACATTGCTCATGCCATGAGCTTACGAACGCTTCGCAACTCCAGCTAGATATCCCGGTTTGACCTGCTGCGACCTGACGCTGTCACAGGTCGTCCTCGTCCCGCCCCACTTTCCTGGCGTACCGCCCCAGCGCCATCAACGGAAATATCAGTCGATAGAAGTGATAGTTGATGTAGAAAGCGCCGGGGAAGCCGGTGCCGGTGTAGTGGTCTTCGTCCCAGTTGCCGTCGTCGCGCTGGGTGCGAATCAGAAACTCAACGCCGGGTTGAACCGCCGGCGAATCCGCGTTCGCCTCCAACAGGGCTATCAGAGCCCAGGCCGTTTGGGAGGCGGTGCTGGCGCCGCGGCCTATCCAGGCGGGGTCGTCGTAGGACCGCAGGTCTTCGCCCCAGCCCCCGTCGGCGTTCTGGTGAGCTTCCAGCCAGGCCACGGCGCGACGCAGCGCGGGATCGCTCGTCGGCGTCCCCGCGGCGACCAGCGCCGGCACCACCACACTCAGCCCGTAGACGTGATTGGCGCCCCAGCGGCCGAACCAGGAGCCGTCGGTTTCCTGCTCGGCGCGCAGCCAGGCCAGACCTCGTCGCGCCGTTTCGGTGCCCAGCGCCTCTTCCTGCGCCAGGAAGTGCAGCGCACGCGCGGACACATCCGCCGCCGGCGGGTCGATGACCTCGCCGAAGTCGCGGAACGACGGCCGACGGCACAGCGTGTTGGTGTTATCGGCGTCGAACGCGCCCCAGCCGCCATTGCGCGACTGCATGCCTTCAATCCAGCCGCGTGCGCGGACCAGCGCGGCGTCGACACGGTCGGGATCGGGATGGTCGACCCGCCGCAGCGCCAGCCCGACTTCGGCGGTGTCGTCGACGTCGGGATAGTTGTCGTTGGCGAACTCGAAAGCCCAGCCTCCGGGCGCGAGCTGGGGCCGCCGGACGCTCCAGTCGCCCTTCACGCGGACTTCCTGGTCCAGCAGCCAGTCCGCCGCTTGAACGAGTCGCGGATCATCGCCGGGCGTGCCGGAGTCGGTAAGCGCCTCGATGGCCATGGCGGTGTCCCACACGGGCGACTGGCAGGCTTCCAGACGACGCGTGTGTCCGTCGTCGATGCTGAACGTGTCAAGTCCGTCCAGGGCCTGCGCGATCATCGGGTGGTCCAGCGGATAGCCGCGCAGCGTCAGCGCCAGGATTGAGTTGACCCACGCCGGCTGGATGCCGCCCCAGGATCCGTCACGCTCCTGTCGCCGCACGATCCAGGCTTCGGCGCGGCTCAGCGCCGCCTTGCGCAACCACCGGATTGGACGCTTCTGGTACCAGCGAAGCAGTCGGTCGACGTGGTTGAAGACCCCCGTCCAGGTCAGGAGCGATTGGTCCATCGGCGGCACGCGATGCGTGCGTAGTTCGTCAATCGGAAACGGCGCGGGGCACACGGGCTCATGGGAACGAACGATCGTCAACGCCACGTAGGTCTGGCGCGCCCAGCAGGCGAAGTCGTAGATGTTGAGCGGCCACCAGGGCGGCAGCAGCATGACCTCCGGCGGCATGGCCGGCACGTCGTCCCACGACCACCAGCCGTTCAGCGCCAGCCAGAAGCGCGTGAAGGTCCGGGTCGCTTCCACGCCGCCCTGCTCGCGGATCCAGGCCGCCGTCTGCTGCATGGGAGCGTCGTCCGGCTGGTCGCCGGCCAGCCGCAGCGCCACGTAGGCCTCGGTGGTGGTGTGCAGGTCGGGCGGGCCGCCGTGGAAGTTGGCCCAGGTCCCGTCCGGCTGGCGGCGCGAGCGAATCCAGCGGGCCGTTCGTTCGGTGGTGCCGGCATCCAGGATGCCCAGGTAGCGACGCAGGAACAGGTCCTCGGCCTCGATGGTGACGTTGCTTTCCAGCTCGCCTTTCCACCAGCCGTCGGGATCCTGCAAGCCCAGCACATACCGGCGCGCCCGTTCGATGGCGTTGGAAAGCGCGTTGGGCCGCGCGGAAACTTCGACACTCATGCGGCGGTAGGCAGATTCCGTTCGCGGCCGAGGGCCAGCAGGACACTGCGGGCCGCCTGGCGGCCGCTGCGAACGGCGCCTTCCATCGTGGCCGGCCAGCCGGTATCGGTCCACGCCCCGGCCAGCGCGACGCGCGGATCGGCGGTGGTCGCGCGCGGCCGCAGCCGCAGCGTGCCGGGGGACGGACGGAAGGTGGCGCGGTGCTCCCGAGTGACGTAGAACGCGGTCACACGAGCTTCGGCGGCCCGCGGGAACAGTCGGGCGAGTTCGGGGACGAACATCGCGCGCAACTCCTCGGTCGGGCGCTCGGCGTAAGCCGTGGCGCCCGAAAGCGAAACGGCCAGACACTGGCCTATAGTCAAGCCCGCTGCGGCGCTCCGGTCAAACACCCATTGCACCGGCGACCCAACGCCGGCGGCGAAGGCATGGTCCATGACGCGCCGGTCGTAGATCACGTGCAGGTTCACGATCGGGCTGTGCCCCAGGTCGGCGAAGCTCTCGGCGTTGGCATGCACCGCCGCCGGGACCAACCTGGCCGCCTGCTCGTGCGGTACGGCCAGAACCAGGGCCGACGCCGCGATGCGCTGACCGCCCACGCGCAGGTACACGGCGTCCGTAGCCGGCCGTTCGATCTCAGATACCGCGGAGTTCAGGCGCACGTCGACCCCGGTGGTGGCCAGCGCGGACGCCGCCCGCGCGCCGTGCGCCTCGCCCAGCGGGACCGTTGCGTATCCCAGGTCCGCGGCCGGCCCGTCGGTCAGCAGCCCGACTTGAAACACCATGGCGCTCTGCCACAGCGAGGCCTCGTCGGAGGGAAGATTCAACGTCGGCAGCACAATCAGGTCCCAGAACGATTCGAGCGCCCGCGCTGAAACGCCCTGGTCGCGCAGCCATCGGCCAAACGTCTGCTCGTCGAGACTGCGGTCGCCCAGATCCAACCGCGCCAGCGCCGCCGCCGAGCGCACGACCCGCAGCTTGTCCAGCCGGCCAAGATGCCGGTAGGCCGCCAGGCTCGGTCCCAGGTGCAGCGGCGCCGGCAGGGCTGAGCGAGTCAGACGGCTGACGCCGCGTTCGGGATGGATCACCGGGATGTCGAGCCGCTGCTGCATCGTCACCAGGTCGCCCGAGCCGATGCGCTCGATGAACTCGCGGTAGGCCGTGCAGCAGCGCAGGAAGACGTGCTGGCCGTTGTCGAGCCAGAGCCCGTCGCGCTGAAACGAGTAGGTAGCCCCGCCCAGGCGTCCGCGCGCTTCCAGCAACGTGACTCGCAGGCCCGCGTCCGCCAGCGCCAGGGCCGCGCTGATGCCGGCCAGCCCGCCGCCGGCCACCACAACCGCTGCGTCGCTCACCCGCCCGCCAGACTTTGCGCCGCAACCAGTGCCTTCTCCCAGGCCGGCAGCGACACGCGCCCCTGCAACACGGCGGCCGGATCGCGCTCGATGCGCCGCAGCAGGCGTCGATAAATGCCCGCCATGGCCCCCGCGCAGGCCGAGCTGCGCGGGTCCAGCATCGGACGCAGCCGCAGACCCTCGTCGAACCACTGGCCGGCGCGCTCGGTCTGAAACCGGATCATTTCGCCGAAGTTCGGACTTGGAGGAGCGTCCGGATCCAGGGTGCAATCGAACCGGCGCAGGTCTTCCTGAGGCAGGTATGTCCGGCCGTTCTGAAGGTCCTCCCGCACGTCGCGCAGGATGTTGGTCAGCTGCAGCGCCACGCCCAGGGCGTCGGCCAGCGGGGTCGCGCGCTCCATGTTTTCGGCGCCGAACACGCCTAGCGACAGTCGGCCGATGGTTCCCGCCACCCGGCGGCAGTACACCACCAGGTCGTCGAAGGTCTCGTAGTCCGTGCCGCGCACGTCCATCTCCACGCCGTCGATCAGCTCGCTGAAGGCTCCCAGCGGAATCGGCAATTGGTGCGACGCGTGTCCCAGCGCGGCCAGCACTGGTTGGTCCGCATCCGGACCGATGTCCGCCAGCCGTTCTCGCGCCTCGACCAGCGCCCTCGCCTTGGTCTCAGTGGGAAGGTCGCCGTCACCGATGTCGTCGATCTCGCGCGCCAGCGCGTAGACCGCGCAGAGCGCTCGCCGTTTCGGCCCGGGCAACAAGCGGATGCCCCAGTAGAAGTTTCCGGCCTCCGTGCGGGTGATGTGCTCGCAGTGGGCGTAGGCCGCGGCCGCGTCCATCCGCTACCAGTCCAGGGCCAATCGCAGGACCCGCAGCGCCGCCCGGGCCTTGGCTCGGGCGGTTGGCCGCGGCGACTGCGTCAGGACGTCGTAGTCCGCCTCGCGAATCGCGTCAAGGGCCGCTCGCCCACCCTCAATGAACGCCGCGATGGCCATGCCGCGCACCCCGGGCAGGGTCCGCACCAGGGTGGCGCCCCTGTCGAACAGCTCCCACGCCCGGTCCACCTCGAATCGCATGAGCTCCCGAAACTCGCGGGTGGGCTGTCGCTGGGCAATGGCGTCGAGCGAGCAGTCGAAGCAGTCCAGGTCCTCCTGCGGCACGTACACCCGATCCATCTGGAAGTCCTCGGCCACGTCCTGCCAGTGCTCGGCCAGTTGCAGGCCCGTGCAGATCATGTCCGAGAGCCAGATCCGCTCCGGCGTGGCCGCCTCGAAGACGTACAGCACCAAGTGGCCCACGGGGTTGGCGGACAGGTCGCAGTAGGCCGCCAACTCCTCATACGTCGCATAGCGCTTGACCGTCTGATCCTGTCGGTTGGCGTTGATCAGCGCCCGGAACGGGGCTTCGGGTATCGAATAGCGGGCCACAGTCGGAACGATGCGCCGCATCACGTCGTGGCTGGGCAAGCCGCCGTTGTAGACGGCGTCGACTTCACCGTCCAGCCAGTCCAGCAAGGCCAGCCGGTCGCCTTCGGCGTAGTCCCCCAGTTGATCGGTCAGGCGGGCGAAGCCGTAGATGTTGTGCAGGTGCCGCCGCAACTCACGGGGCAGCAGCCGCGACGCCACCGGGAAATTCTCTCCGCCCGCGCGCTGCATGACCGCGGCCAGCGATGGAACGGACTTGGGAGGGGATGTGGTGGTCATCAACTCAGGTCGGGACGGGCGCGGGCGTCGGGGCGTTCATCAGGCAGGCGCTCCAGTCCATGGTTCCAGCAGCAGCCATCGCCGACCGGTCCGGTGGGAGTTTAGGCCACGCAGCCATGCCGCTATTCGTGTAAGGGCGAACCAGCTGACTCGAAGATAGGACCGATCGCTCATTTCACCGCCCCGTCGCGTAAGATCAGCGCCCGGCTGCGTAGTCTCGATACGCCGCCCGCGAGCGTCGGTGGCCGTTGCGGCCACCGCCAACGCCGCGAATCCGACGGTGACCGGATGCGGCCGGGCCGGCCATGACGGCCAGTCAATCCCTGCGCTTTGACACCGAGGAGAGCCATCGTGCGAATTGGAATCAACGGATTTGGACGGATCGGCCGCCTGGCTTTGCGGGCGCTGCTGGAGCGCCATCCCCAGGCCGAAGTCGTCGGCATCAACGACTTGGCCGAGTTGCGCGCCTCCGCGCACCTGCTGCAGTACGACAGCAACTACGGCCGATTTGGACAAAGCGTGGAAGCCACGGCCGGCGGGCTGGTCATTGGCGGGACGTCGATCCCGTACTACTCCGTCCGCGACTGGACCGCGCTGCCCTGGGGCGACCTGGGCGCCGACCTGGTGATCGAATCCACCGGTGTGGGAACGGAACGCGCAAGAGCTGCGGCGCACCTGGAGGCCGGGGGCGGTCGCGTGCTGATCTCGGCGCCGTCGGGCGACGCCGATCTCACGGTGGTCCTGGGCGTCAACGACGAACAGTTCGATCCCGCCTCGCACTACGTTGTCAGCAACGCCTCATGCACCACCAACGGCCTGGCGCCGGCGCTGGACGTGGTGCACCGCGAGTTCGGCGTTCGCAAAGGGCTGATGTCCACTATCCACGCCTACACGTCCTCGCAGAGCCTGGTCGACACCGCCATCGGCGATCTGCGCGAAGCCAGGGCTAGCGCAATGAGCATCGTTCCGGCCAGCACCGGCGCTGCCCGTGCGATTGGATTGGCGATTCCCGAACTCGACGGGCGAATGCACGGCGCGGCCTACCGGGTGCCGGTATCGACGGTTTCCATCGTCGAATTCGTCGCGCACCTGGAGCGTTCGGTCGACGAAGGTGAGGTCACCGACGCGCTGCGCGCCGCGGCGGCCGGCCGGTTGGACGGCATTCTGGGCGTGTCGGACGAGCCGCTGGTCTCGATCGATCTCAAGGGCGACACGCGATCATCCATCGTGGACGCCGGCTCGACCATGGTGATCGGCGGCGACCTGGTGAAGGTCGCGGCCTGGTACGACAACGAGTGGGGCTACGCCTGCCGGATCGGCGATGTGGCCATGGCCATCGGCGAGCGTGTCGGAGCGCCCGCCCAGGTCTGAGCGGATCGGCCGCGGCCAGTGTTTCACGTGAAACATCGGTGGCGGTCCGCTGCCTGGCTTTCGCCGGGCCGACGTGCGAGTCCGTCGTGCAGCGAAGTCTCTCCGGGACGTGCGCCGTGAAACGCGGCAGCCAGGCGCTGGACGTCCGCGGCCGGCGTGTATTCCTGCGCGTGGACGCCAATGTGCCGCTGGATGGCGACAGGATCCGCGACGACACGCGCCTGCGCGCCATCGTGCCGACGCTGGCCGGTCTGCAGGCACGGGGCGCGCGTCTGGTTGTGGCATCGCACCTGGGCCGTCCGAAGGGACAGGTGGATCCGGCGCTATCCCTGGCGCCAGTGGCCGCGCGCCTGGGCGAGTTGCTGAGCTGCGCGGTGTCGCTCGCTCCGGACAGCGTTGGCCCCGCCGTGGAAGCCCAGACCCGCAGCCTGGCGGACGGCGAAGTGCTGCTCCTGGAGAACCTGCGCTTCCATCCCGGCGAGGAACAGAACGATCCCGCCCATGCCGCCGCCCTGGCGAGGCTGGCCGACGTGTACATCAACGACGCCTTCGGTACGGCTCACCGGGCGCACGCCAGCACGGTGGGTGTCGCGCAGCTGTTGCCAGCGGCTGCCGGGCCCCTGATGCACGCCGAGATCCGGGCGCTGGACCGCGTGACGCGCGATCCGGCCCGTCCCTTCGTGGCCGTCCTGGGCGGGGCGAAGGTCTCCGACAAGATTGGCGTGCTTCGGCGCCTGGCGACGCAGGTGGACGCATTGCTGCTGGGCGGCGGCATTGCGAACACGTTTCTAGCCAACACCGGGGGCGCACTGGGGCGTTCGCTGGTGGAGCCAGGACAGTCCGAGGTTGTCGCCGCCGTGCGGGCGGCTGCCGAGGCTTCCGGCTGTCAAGTCCTGCTGCCGGTGGACGCGGTCGCGGCATCGGAAGTCGATCCAGCCGCCGTCACGACGGTCGCTCCCGCGGATCGGGTTCCGGAGGACCACATGGCTCTGGACATCGGTCCCGCCACAACGGCCGCTTACCTGGACGAGCTGGCGAGTGCCCGTACCGTCGTTTGGAACGGTCCCCTGGGCGTGTATGAACACGAGCCATTCGCCCAGGGCACGCTGGCCGTTGCGCGTGGGCTGGCCGAGTCCTCCGCCTTCGTGGTGATCGCTGGCGGCGACGCGCTGGCCGCGGTGCAGGACGCCGGCGTGGCGGATCGCATGGGCCACCTGAGCACCGGCGGCGGCGCAACGCTTGAGTTCCTGGAGGGCCGCGAACTGCCCGGACTTGCCGCCTTGCCCGACGCCTGAATCTACGCTGGCTCGGAGTCCTCGCCCAGCCACAAGCGCGCATCGCCTACGCGGCGGGTGATCGCCCGACTGTCCAGGTACTCGAGCAGCGCCAGCGCGTACTTTCGGCTGGTCCCCAGGGCGTCCCGCACTTCGCGCACGGTCACGGAGGGCGAGGACTCAAACAGGCTGCGCACAGCGCCTAGCCAGTCGTTATAGGTCCGACGCGATAGCGCGATGTCGGGCGCCAGCAGCACCAGCCGCCCGTCCTGCGCCAGCGCGGTTGCCAGCCGCCGGGTTCCGCCGCCAGCCGCCAGGGCTTCGGTGAGCGGTGGCGGCGTTAAGCCGCCTTCGTCAAGGTGCGTAAGCACCCGAAACGCCGCGCGTTCTTCAGCGGCGCTCAGTTCGACTTTGTGACCGGCCAACGCCACGCGGGGCCCCTCCAGGCGAACCAAGCCTTCGGACGCCGCCGCGGCTGCGAGCTCACTAATTGCGTCGGCAGGCGCGTCCAGCGTCCGGGCAAGGTCGGACGTCCGGAGACCGACCGCTCCCGGGTCGGACTCGTGGTGCGTCCGCAGCGCACTCAGTAGATCCGCGGTTAGCTGTTCGATCACCGGCACACTGCCCAGGTAGCTGCGGAGTGTCCGCACGTCGCCGGCCGCGGTGAGTTCGGCGACGGTCTGTTCCGTCGTGGCGCTGTCCAGTTCGGTGCGTCGCGCCAGTTGACCCATTGTCACCAGACCGGCGGCCAGGGCGTCGCGGACGAGCGCGGCAGGGTCGCCGGCGGCGGCTCGCGCCAGGGCCTCCAGCACCGCCGTGTCGCCGCGCGGCGCGTGGCGCGCCAGGGCGCGGGCCACGTGGCCGCCGCCAATCGTGGTCGCCGGCGAGAGTCGCCGAATCACGTAGCGGTCGCCGCGACGAGCCGCAATAGGGGCGTCCAGGCGCCATTGAACCCAGCCCGACCCGCCGGGTGGAATCGGGTCGCTCTCCAGCAGCCGGAGCCGCGCGACGCGCGACGCCGCTCCGATGTGCAATGACACGTCCTCGCCAGGCTTCAGGGCCCGAGGGGCCAACGGCAGCATCCGCAGCCGGGCATCAATGCGGCGGGTCTCGAACACCGCGCCTTCCACCGCCAGGACGTCGCCACGGCGCGTCTGCGATGGGTTGGCGCCGCCCAGATTCACCGCCACCCGTCGCCCCGGCTGCGCGGTGTCAATGGTCGTCTGGTGTGATTGCAAGCCACGGACCCGAACGCCGCGTCCACCCGGATACAGACCGGGCTGATCACCTACGTTCAGAGGTCCACCCGAGAGAGTGCCGGTGATGACGGTGCCGAAGCCCGGCATGGTGAACACGCGGTCGATCGGGATGCGGGCGCCGCCGCGGTCCAGCCGTGGCGGGCGCCGAGCAAGAACGTCGTCCAGCGTCTCGACCAGATCATCCATCCCGGTCCGAGCCTCGGCCGATACGTGAACCATTGGCGCGGCAGCCAGCGCACTTCCCTGCAGGGCATCGCGCACGTCTTCCTCGACCAGTTCCGCCCACTCGTCGTCGACCAGGTCGGCCTTGGTCAGGGCGACGACGCCGGCGTCGATTTCGAGCAGGTCGATGATGTCCAGATGCTCGCGCGTCTGGGGCATGACGCCTTCGTCAGCCGCAATGACCAGCAGGACCGCGTCGATCCCACCGACGCCGGCCAGCATGTTGGAGACGAAGCGCTCGTGCCCCGGCACGTCGACCATCGACACCTCGCGCCCGCTGGGCAGAGTGAACCAAGCGAAACCCAGGTCGATGGTCAGGCCGCGTTCGCGCTCTTCCGCCAGCCGATCCGGAAATATCGAGGTAAGCGCTTCAACCAGGGTGGACTTGCCGTGGTCCACATGACCCGCCGTGCCCACCGTCATGGGGGCCAGCGCGTCGGCGGACCTGATCAAAAGTGTTCCATGTCTTCGCGGGTCATCGTCGGCCAGGAGCCGTCGCGGGGCAGCGGCTGGGGCTCGCGCACCAGGTCGCCATCGGCGTCCGCGTGAAGGACCACAAAGACCGGCAGCAGACTCCAGCGCAGGTCTTCAGCGCCACCCTGCAAATATGCCCGGCGCACCGGGGCAAAGTCCGCCAGTTGCAGGGACTCGTGCGCTACATCCGTCTCGCGCAGCCGGTCAAAAAAGATCTTGCACAGCATCGGGAGATTGACCGTGTGCGCCACGCGCCCGAAGGCGCGGCAGATCATGGGTCGCCCTTCGTAGCCGGCGCAGCGGTTGTCGTTGGTCAGCAGCACGCAGCGCTGGACGCGCCGCCGGTCGACGCTCTGCATCAGCCGGCTCAGGTCCTCCATGTTGCGCGCGCGCAAGGCCCGTCGAAAGGGACCGCGCTTGCGGTCCAGCAGCCGGCGGGCGCGTCGGACGATTCGGCGCCGCTCGTCGGCCGTGGAGTCCCGGTGGAGCGACGGCAGCAGGAGGGCCCATTCCTCTTCGCTGATATAGACCTGCTGATGACAGCAGCGGGCGCAGCCGCTGGGACAGCGAAGGATGGGATGCGCGCCTTCAACCATGACGTTCAGCGTGTCGACCACCTCAAGCGTGGTGATCAGGTTTGGGTCGTCTCCCAGTTCGTCGGTAACGCGCGTAAATGCGCGGGACAGGTCAGCGGGCATGACCTGGTTCCGTCAGCGAGGCCGCTCGCCGTTGGCGGAGTCCGTGGACTGAGCAACGCATGGCAACTCTGGGCCTAGCCAAATGCGCCCAGCAACACGAGCAGGACGGCCGTGCCGAGGCCAATGCCATAGGCGGCGACGGCCGTAGCGAACGTCAGCACAGTGCGCCGCCACCTGATTTGCTGCTCAAGGCGCTCCATGCGACGTCCCATGCGATCCAAGCGAGCGGCGTCGCGCTCGGCGCGGGCCTGGGCCTGGCCAGCTTCAGCACGCAGTTCGCCGATCGCCAGCGCGTTCATCCGCGGGAGGTCCCCCATTGGGGCCTGCTGGGGAGAGCCGGGCTGAGTTCGCGCCATGAGTTCCGGCAACTGCTGAAGCACCCGCGGCAGCACCTGCTGCGTCACCTGCTGTAGGACCACGCGGCTCAAGAGTTGGGTCGCCATCTCACGCCTGCCCTCGGTGTCGCCAACGCTTGCGTCATCCGGCCGGCGCCGGCTGGCTGCTGGGATCTACGCGATAGATCACCGTAGCACCGTCGCGGTAGATCTGGCGTACGCCCAACGCCGCCATGCGGTCGAACTTAGCCAGCGCTTCCGCCGGGTAGATGCTCCGCTCAAGCTCGCCAACGTAGACCAGGCCCACGTTAAACCTTGAGAGCAGCGCGCGGGCGCGACGCACGTCCCTGGTCGCAAAGAGTTCGCGGGCGTCGTCGAACCTGGCCTCGACTTCGTGCACGTAGCCCCAATGCTGTTGCTTGGCGTGCCAGTCCCAGGCCATGACGGTGGGCAGGCCGGTGTAGACCGAGATCCGTCCACCCCAGCGATAAATGGTGGTTGGCGTTTCCGCCACCACGGGGGCTCCCGGCACGTTTGCCCGCAGCCATTGGATGGCGCGCTGGTCGGCGCTCAGGGCAACGGGCACACCCTGGTCGTAGATGACGCCGCCGTCCATGAAGGCTTCGCCGTCCAGCGTCGCGGGCAGCGGCTGAATGCGCAGATCCAGCTTGTGCGGCGTGGCCAGGAGCGGGTACGACAGCGCGGTGACCGCCAGCAGCGCGAGTCCGGCGATCCAGGCCATGCGCGCCCCATTGAATCGTCGTCCGCGCAGGGGCGTCAGCACGCGAACCAGATATGGCAGGGCCAGCGCCGCGCCGAGACCCAGCAGAGTCCAGGCTTGCAGGTAGGACTTGAAGATGGTGTTGAGCCGGCCGATGTCGTCGCGGACCACGATGAACTCGGGCGCCGCGGTCAGCCCGACACCCGCCAACAGCAGGGCGAGGGGCGCCAGCGCCCTTGGCTCGGCGCGTGTTGTCCACGCCGCGCCGGCGCCGAGGATGAGCAGACCGACGATGAGCGCGCGAGTCGACCAGTCCGCGCCGGCGCCGAGAAGGCCCGCCAGCAGGAGCGTTCCGGCCGCCAGGCCGGCGGCTTGCATGGCGATCGGCCGCGGCCGTACCCGCAGGCTTTCGACCAGTCGTAGCGCCGCGTAGGAGGCGAGCACGGCGATCGGGAGCCCGAAGATGAGCAGCCATTGCGCCGCCGGCGTGGTTCCCGGCGTGGGGTTCAGGCCTCCGTAGAAGTCGACGTAGGCGGCGTGAAACGGCTGGAAGAGCAGCTGTGACGCCACCGTCAGGCCGGCGCCGACGCCAAGGACGGTCGCGGCCAGGTCGCGCGCCCCGAGTTGCCGGCTGCGCCAGAGCGCGTAGGCGAGCGTGGCGAGCGTGATGACCGTGTAGGTCGGGTAGTCCCATGGGTTGACTACCCGGTGTAGCGAGAGCACGAAAGTCTGGAATGCCAGGACGGCGGCCCACGGACGCCATCCGGTCGAGTGCCGCCGTCTTGTCGCCTCGCCCAGACCCACGATGGCCGCCGCCCCGATCAGCGCCGCCCCGGTGTTGGCGAAGTTCATCAGGTGCGGGTGCAGATCGCCGTACATGAAGGTGAACCAGGGAAACTCGTTGACCGTCCTGGGGATGACGCGCGTCGCGGCCCAGAAATCAAATGACTCGGCCAGCCCGCCGCCGAGGATCAGCCCTGGCGCCTCAAGTGCGGCAATCCCGGATTCACCGGCCGCTTGCTGCGCGAACACCACGAGTTGCAACGCCACATGCAGGTTGCCGGCCAGCAACACCAGCGCCACGGCCGCGAGGCCGACGGCCACGGCCTCGCTCCAGCGCCGCCCCAGCACGGACCAGAAACCCGAGGCCACGCCGAAGATCGCGGCAACGGCGGCCGCGAAGGCGCCAGCCACCGCCAGGTTGTAGGCCGTGGCCGGAACCACGCCCAGCGTCCTGGCCAGCGCGGCCGTGGGCAGGTGGCCCAGGTAGTAGTAGTTGAGCCGGCTGCCCGCGTGCCAGGGATCGTGCGGTGGGAACTCCGGGCTGCGGATGACCGCGTTGAGGTGCGCGAAGTCCATGGGCTTTTCGCCGCCGAACACCGGATGCCAGAGGTCCGGGTTGCGCATCCGCAGCAGCAGCATGGCGCCGAAGGCCAGGAGGATCAGGGCCTCGGTTGCCAGGATCGGCGTCACGGCCCCAGCCAACGAGCGACGCACTTCCGCCCGATAGCGCCAGGCGACGGCGCCTGAGGCCGCGGCCAGGAGACCCACGCCGGTCAGAATCGCCGGCACGTCGAAGCGCATGGCGCCCGCGCTGGCCAGCCACCAGGTTGGAACGACCACTACGGCCGGACCCAGGACCCGCGCCGCCGCATAGCCGCGGTCGGGCAATTGCCGCAGCGCCAGCCAGATGAGGGGCCAGGCCAAGAGTCCCGACAGCCAGACGGCCGCGAACCAGGCCACGACCGCACCGGCGCCGGGCAACGGCCGCTCCTGGAACTGGGCTGGCCAGACGGCTTCCGCTTCAACGCGGGCGGCCTCGGCCGCCGTGAGGTCGGTGCGGCGGGTAACGGCATCCTTGGGCAGCACCTGCATCACGCCGCGCAGATCGACGGTGCCGAGTTCGCGCTGGATGGTGGCCGATGTCTCGGGGCCTCGCCTTGCGTAGATCGAGACCGTGGGGTGGTCGTAGACGCTGAAGGCCTCTTCGGCCGCCCGGTCGTCGATGGTCCAGGGACCCAGCGAGGGACGCGACTCGAACCGCGCCAGCAGGTCGAAGCCCAGCGAGCCGTCATCCAGGGCCGCGTAATACCGCCCGGTCAGCGGATAGCGCTGCGGCATCCGGGGAATGGTGGCCGCGCCCCGGTCACTGGCCAGGACCACCAGGTCTGTCCGGCTCAAGGTCTCGATCAGGTGCGCCCGCTTCGTTTCGCGGTCCGGGTCATAGACCCGCAACTGCACGCGCTCAAACAGCGCCGGGTTCCGCCCCTCCAGCGGCAGGGGCAGCGCGTCGTCCCAGTGCTCCACGGCAATCGTAGATCCAGGCGCGGCGCTTTCGTAGATGAAGTCGGACGCCGCAACCCGGGTGTGGTCGCGGCCGTAGATCTGCGCGAAGGCCAGCGCCCACAGCAACGTCGCGCTCAGCACGACCGCCGTCGCCCCGCCGACGGCCCAGCCCGCCAGGCCCCGGAGCCGCGCGCGATGTCGCCAGCCCCAGGCAAGCATCCAGGCGGTGACCAGCGCGAGTACCGGATAGACCGGATGGAAGTACCGCATGGTCTTGAGGACAAACGCGCCAAAGACAAGGAAGTTCAGTCCGCCCCAGGCCAGCGGCAGCGCCAACGGGTGCGCCTGTCGGCGCCACCACACCGCGGCCGCCAGGCAGAGGGCCGCAAGGGCCGCCAGGCCGAACGCTGGACCGGTACCCCAGCGCACCATCTGCTCCAGCGGATAGAGCCAGGCGGCCGTGCCCGCCCACTGGATGCCGGGCGGCCAGTCCAACGTGCCCGACTGGATGGCCTGCTGCTGGGCCAGCGCGCTGGTGAAGGCGGGCGCAAGGCGCCAGTCCCAGGGCCACGCCTCGGCAAAGGCGTAGGGCTGAAAAAGCCGGAAGCTCAGCGCGGCGAATACACCGTACGCAAACAAGTGGGTCAGCCACGCCCCGCGGCGCGCCCAAGCGTCGCCGGGCACACGTTCGCGCACGCCGGTCAGCACCCACCAGCCCGCGAACAATGGGAGCAGGAGACCTGCGCTCAGCTTGCTGGCCATCGCCAATCCGGCGGCGATACCCGCCAATCCCAGGTTGCGCGCATCTCGGGACTTCGAGTAGCGAACCAGCAGCCAGAGGGTCAGCGTGGCAAAAAAGGTGGCGAACGTATCGACCGCGAAGAAGTGCGCGATCTGGATGGAGTGAACGGCCAGGGCCATCAGGGCCGCCGCGACAAGCGCCGGCCACGGTCCCAGCAGCCGCCGACCCAACAGGTAGACCAGCACCACGGTCCCGAGGTCGAGCAGGGCCGAGAGCCATCGGCCGATCAGGTAGGCCTCGTCGTACGCGGTGCGGCCCAGCGCGCGTGCCAGGGACTCGACGAGGAATAGCGGGAAGGTCCCGTAGACGAAGAACGACACGTCGTGGTTGAACGGGTTCAGCGGCGAACGGCCTGGATCGAAGTAGGTCCACAGGTCCGGCGCCGGCTGGATCTGTAGCAGCACCATGCTGAGGAAGCGCTCGTCGGGGTGCTGGTGCTGGCCGTGGTCCCAGTCCAGGCCAAGCAACCGCAGGGCCGCGCCGACGACGAAGACAGCGGCAACCGCGGCCGCCTGAAGGGCGAACGCGGATGTCGTTAGTCGAGCGACTCGGCGCAGCACCGGCACCACCAGCGACGGTCCGTCGGTCATGCAGCTGCCTGTGCGCCTCAGGACTCTTCGTCCGCTACGAGCCGCAAGGAGACGTCGCCGCTGCTGATGCGCCGCAGGGTGCCGGTCGGGTCCCGCAGGCGCAGCGCGCCGTCGGGATCGAACCCTTCAACCAAGCCGCGCGCACGCAGAGCGCCGCTCACCTCGACCTCACGTCCCAGCAGCACCGACCGACGGACCCACGCCGCATGGACCGCGGCCCAGGCCGGACCCTCGGCCGCGAGGCAATCCAGCATCTCGGTCACGCAGGCCGCCAGCAGTTCGCTGCGGTCGAAGGGACGGGTCGCAAAAGCGGCCACGGCTGTGGTGGCCTGGCCTGCGGCCATCCCCGCGCCACTGTCGGCGTTCAGCCCCACGCCCACCACCACGGCGGTCCCATGCGTTTCCACGAGCACGCCGCCGGCCTTGGCCTGACCGAACACCAGGTCGTTCGGCCATTTGATGGAAGCCGAGGCGCCCGTGTACGCCTGAATGGCCCGCACCATGCCCACAGCGGCCGCGATGGTCAGGCGTCCGGTCGAGCCGGGATGTGTTGTGATCCCACGCACGATCACCGAGAACAGCAGCCCGCCGGGCGTCGTCAGCCAGCGCCGCCCACGCCGCCCGCGCCCCCGCGTCTGGCGCTCGGCCGCGTAGACGGCGCCGTGCGGAGCCCCCAACCGCAGTCCCGCCAGCGCGTCGTCCTGCGTCGAGCCGGTTTCGTCCGCCACCGTCACCGGCGCGTCAACGCCTTCCGCCCGCAGCCGGGCCTGGATCACCGACGCGCGCAGCGGCGTCCGGGGAATCGGGGCGTGTGTCAATGGGCCTCAGTGCTGCGCGGCGCCGCGTTCAGTCTTACCGACCCCTCGTTGTGGCGAAAGGCCAAGCCACCCGCTGGCATCACCAAGATTCCAGCGTTTAACACCGATGCTTGTCGCAGGCAACAAATCGCAGTGACTCGGCACCGCCCGTCCGGGCCTGGCGATGTTGCTTTGTGCTCCGCCTGTATGACGGTATGCTTCGCGCTCAACTATCGCGCCATTCAGGGTGCATTTGGGAGGACAGACTGTGGCGTACAGTGTGATCAGCAAGAAGTCCGGACACACGTATCACCTGCACTCGCGGGTCGTGACGCTGCGTGGTGGCCGCCAGCAGCGCATCTACTACTTCGCCAAGACGGTGGGCGAAGGGGCGGTTGACGAGATGCCCGAGGGTTACGTGGTGTCGGAAAACCCGCGCACCGGGCTTCCTCTTCTGAAGAAGGGCTGATCGGTCCGCCTCAGCTCGCGAATCCGACGGGACAGGTAGGTTCCACGCACACCCAGCCGCGCTGCCGCAGTTCCCACTGAGCAACGGCGCTCAGCAAGCACCCGCCGGACCAGTGCCCCCGGCAGCAGCAATTCCAGCGCAAACCGATCCGCCTCCCATTCCCGACGCCGGCGCTCTGCCCGTCCGGCGTCGTTTGACGTTCCGCCCGCGTGCAGCACCCAATGCCCAAGTTCGTGAGCCGCGCTGACGTTGCGGTCCACGCCGGGAAGTCGCGCGTTCACGACCAGGGCCGGACGGCTGCCGCCCACGCAGGCCAGCAGTCCGCGGATTCCAAGGGGAAGCGGCCGCTCGTAAACACGCAACGACGTTGCGGTTCGCGCCAGATCGACCGCGTTCGGGATCGGAGCGGAGGCCGGCAGCCCGCCCCGTTGCCGTAGCAGCGCGGCAGCCATCTGAATCTCTAGCAGCGTCCGGCGGCGCATCGTAGGAAATACCGTACAAAAAGCGAACGTGTGCGTCCAGGCCAGTCCGTCGCAATCCGATCGCCCGCCGTCCGTCGGCCCCTCCGCCTACCATGCCCGCATAGACCCCGAACCAATCCAGACCCCAGGCGGACAGCCCTTTCCATGAATCCGGTGCTGCTGGCCCAACTCCGTCGTATTGACGGCGCGCCGCACGTGCTGCTGGATCCCGACGAGCTGGTGGCCTATGGCTACGACGCGACCATGGGGTACCGGGGAGCGCCGGCCGCGGTGGTGATGGCGGAGACGGAAGCCCAGATCGTCGAGGCGCTGGCGGCAGCCAGCGAACACGGCGTTCCTTGCCTGGCACGCGGCGGAGCCACCAGCTTGTCGGCGTCGGCGGTACCCCCCGATGGGGCCCTGGTGATCGACACCAATCGAATGCGCCGGATCACGGACTTTGACGCCGAACGGCGTCGCGCCACGGTCGAGCCCGGCGTGGTCACGCGCGACTTTCGTGACCACGCAGCTCAGCGCGGCCTTTTCTACGCGCCCGACCCGTCGTCCGAAGCGGCCGCCACGATCGGCGGCAATGTGGCCACGAATGCCGGCGGTCCCTATGCCTTCAAATATGGAGTCACCCGCGACGCCGTCGTCGGCTTGCGCGTGGTCACGCCCCGCCACGGCCTGCTGTGCCTGAGGCGCGGCGCGGACGATGGCGTGATCGACCTGATCATTGGATCCGAGGGAACCCTGGGAATCGTGACGGAGATAACGCTCCAGCTGCGTCCGATGCCCGTGCATCGCACCGTGCGGGCGGCCAGCTTTCCCGATGGCGAAGCCGCGCTTCAGGTCGTGGCGCAGATCATGTCGAGTGGGATCACCCCGGCCAAGCTGGAGTTCCTGGACGACATCACCGTCGAATCGCTGGAGCGATCCCGTCCCTGGGGGTTCCCGCGCGACGCTGGAGGGCTATTGCTGATCGAACTGGACGGCGACGAAGTGGAGGTTCGAGACGAGAGCGCCGCGCTGGACACGCTACTCAGATCCGCGGGCGGCGGAATGGACAGCGTGGATCCCGTCCGCGCCGAGCGCTGGTGGGAGGCGCGGCGTGGGATCACGGCCTCGTTGGCGAAGATCCGTCCGGCCAAGATCGGCGAGGACATTTGCGTGCCGTATTCGCAACTGGCCCCCACGTTCGCCGCCATCAAGCAAGCCGCGGATGACGCCGACGTGGTGGTGGCCATATTCGGCCACGCGGCCGACGGCACGCTCCACCCCAACCTGCTCTACGACCCATCTGACAGCGACGAGCGTGAGCGCGCCCTCAGCTTGCTGCCGATCGTGGCGGACGCCGGGCTGGCCGCCGGCGGCATCCTGTCGGGCGAGCACGGCCTGGGACGAGTGAAGCAACCCTTCGTCGACCGCGCCTACGACGCGGCCACGCTTGCAGCCATGCGACGAATCAAGCGCGCCTTCGATCCCGACAACATCATGAACCCGGGCGCCATGTGGCCGGCCGAGCCAGTGGAAGCGCGCCGGTAGGTCAGTCTTAAAGAGCCGAGGGGCCGCGACGACCGCCGCGGCCCCTCGATTTGCCCGGTGTGAGTGGGCAGGGTGGCTTTACGAAGCCTCGACCGGGTAGGTCTCTTCGCCGTGTTCCGGCATGTCGAGACCGCTCATCTCCTCCTCGGGCGACGCGCGCAGGCCCATGGTGAGCTTCAGCGCGTTGAAGAGCAGGAGGCCGGTACCCAGCGCCCAGAGGACCGCCACCACGGCGGCGATCAACTGCGCGACGAACTGGACGCCGTTGCCGGCAATAAAGCCGCTGACGCCGTAGGTGCCGTCGGCAAAGATGCCGACCGCCAGCAGGCCCCAGACCCCGGCCACGCCGTGCACCGACGACGCGCCAATTGGGTCGTCGATCTTCAGCTTGGTGTCGATGAACCAGACGCCGGCCAGCATGACGATGGCGCCAATCGCGCCAACCACCACCGCGGCCCAGGGCGCGATGAAGGCGCAGGGCGCGGTGACGGCCACGAGGCCAGCCAGTGCGCCATTAGCCGTGTCGGCGGCGCTGATCTTGCCGCGCTGCACCAGCCGGATGTAGGCAGCCATGACCGCGCCGCTGGCACCGGCCAGGAAGGTGTTGGCGATGATGACCGCGATGCGCGGGTCGTTGCCGTTGACGGTGCTGCCGGCGTTGAAGCCGAACCAGCCGAAGAACAGGATGAATGTCCCAATGACCACGTACACCATGTTGTGGCCCTTGAGGTCGCGCACTTCGCCGTTGGGTCCGTATTTGCCCATGCGGGCGCCCACGGTGTAGGCGCCGGCCAGCGCCAGCACGCCTCCGATGGTGTGAACCACGCCTGAACCGGCGAAGTCCACGGCTGCGGCGCCGATCCAGCTTTCCAGCTGCTCGCCGCCCAGCCAGCCGCCGCCCCACATCCAGTGCCCGTAGATCGGGTACACCAGGGCGGTGACGAGGAAGCTGTAGGCCAGGTAGGCGGTGACCTTGGTTCGCTCGGCCACGGCGCCGGCCACGATGGTGGCGGTGGTGGCGGCGAACACCATCTGGAAGAACCAGAACATCGCCGTCGACACGTCGTAAGCCTGGTTGACCAGGAAGAATCCGGAATAGCCAATGAACGCGTTGCCCTGGTCAAGTCCGGGGAAAGCTCCCGACCCGCCGAACATGAAGGCGTAGCCGAAGGCCCAGAACGAGAGGCCTCCCGCCGCGAAGTCCAGGATGTTCTTGGTCAGGTAGTTGACCGTGTTCTTCGCGCGGATGAGACCGGCGCCCAGGAAGGCAAAGCCGGCCTGCATGAAGAACACCAGGGCGCCGGAGAGCAGCGTCCAGACGAACGTGAGGCCGACGGTCGGATCGGCCTCCAGCGTGGCCTCGCCCGACGGATCGGCCTGGGCGAAGACGAGGCTGCGAATCAGCATGAAGGCCGTGAGCGCCAGCATCACGACCGTTGCCGCGCGAACAGTTAACGCCCAGCGGGGCGCGTCGCGCGTCCAGAGAAGCGACATCGTTGCGTGTCTCCTGTTAAAGAGAAAAAGGGTTGGGATTCCGTGCCCGCGCGTCATCGCCGGGAATCACCCATCGCCACGTGTCGTCTTCGGGCGCCTGCGCCGCACCTGCCGTGGCGGCACGTTGAGGGCGCGCGCCCCGCGGGGATTCATCCTCGATCCCCGCGCTCTGGACGTTACATAGGCTGGCTCGTTTGATTCGGGTTGGCGGAAGCTGGACAAGCGTAACGCGCGAGCGTCAGAACTGTGAAACTCCGCTGCCTGGGGTCTGACCAATCGCGCCACGGTTTACCGATTCCGAGTCCAACGAGACCGCAACGGCACGAGGCGCTCACGAACTAAACTGACCGCCCACTTGCCCGCGATGGCAGAACCCTGACGCTATGCCCGTCGAAATCACGATTCGAGGCGTTCCGCAGGCCGTGCGCGATGAGCTCGCCGCACGTGCCGCCTTACGTGGCCAGTCGCTGGAGGAATTTCTGCGCGGCGAACTGGAGCGAAAAGCCTCGCGACCCACGATTTCCACGTGGCTGGAAGTTGTGCGGAATCGCAAGGCACGTACACAGACTCGCGTCAGCCCGTCCGAAATCTTGCGCGATCGCGACGCGGATCGAACCTAACCTTGCCCGCGACGAGTTCGGCTACATCACCAGGTTTTCGCCGCCGTCCACGCCGATCACGTTGCCGGTGATCCAGGCGGCGTCGGCGACGGTGAGGGCGGCGATGGCGCGGGCCACGTCGTCGGTGGTGGTTATTCGATTGGCCGGGTTCAAGCGCCGGGCCTGGTCGATCATGGCGTCGTTGCCGGGGATCTTGCGCAGGGCGGGGGTGTCGGTGACGCCGGCCCTGATCGCATTTGCCGAGATGCCCTGAGGAGCCAGCTCAACCGCCAGTTGCCGGATGTGCTGCTCCAGGCTGGCTTTGGCGGCGCCGACGGGGCCGTAGCTGGGCCAGATCGTCGAGGTCCCGGCGCTGGTCATGGCGTAGATACGCGATCCCTGGCTCATGAGGCCGCGCTCAACCAGGTCCTGCGACCAGTAGACGAGCGTGTGGGCCATCAGGTCCAGCGTCATGTCCATCTGCTTGGGGGTGACGCCGGGCATGTCGTCGCTTCCCACGTAGGGCACGGTGGTTCCGAACGCGATGGAGTGCAGCAGCACGCGGACCTGCGGCTCGTTGCCTTGCACGTCGTCCGTAATCGCGTCCAGCACCTTGGCTCGTGCGGCGGGGCTGCCGGCGTTGACGTTGAAGAAACGCGCCTGGCGGCCCTGCGCCTCGATGTCCTGCTTGACCTCGTCCGCCAGATGCTGGGTGTTGCGCCGGTCGAAGTGCACGCCCACGATGTCCATCCCGCAGGTGGCCAGATAGCGGGCCGTTGCGGCCCCGAATCCGCTCGATGCGCCAAGCACCAGGGCCCAGCCGCTCAGCTGAGGGTTCGGTTCTGCCATCAGGTCTCTCCGCGCGTCGGACTTTCGGCATCCTAACCCGCGCGATGGGTTGACGCGGCGCGCGCGCCTGCGCAGATTCATTCCATGCGCACGCACCGCATCGGGATCATGGGCTGCGGCTTGCGCGGCCGTGCGTTTGCGGCGGCGGTCGCGTCACTGGACGCCGCGGACTTGGTGCTTTGCATCGACGAAGACCCGGAAGCGGCCGCCGCTTGCGCCGGCGCGCATGGCGGCAAGGCGGCCGCTGACTGGACCGGCCAGACGCTTGACGCGCTCATCATGACGCAGCCGCCGTTCGATTCCGACCGTCTGTTGGCTGCCGCGCAGGCGGGTATGCCGGTGCTGGTGGATCCGCCGCTGGCCCGGGGAGTCGTCGATGCCCGGCGGATGGCTCGCTCGGTCGCGGACGCGCCGAGTCGCATCGGCGTGGCCTTTGCGTGGCGATTTGAGCCGCTGGTGCAATTGCTGCGCGAGGTCGTGCCGGCGCCGCGGTTCGCTCACGCGATCGCGGTTGTCGATCCTGGCGGGCCCCGGGCCCCGGCGTCCGTTCAGGAGACCTTCTGGGCCACACCCCACCACGCGCTGGACCTGTTAGTGCACCTGTTTGGCGCCGCACCGGCGGAGATTGTGGCCGACGGCGGCCCGCTGTCAACCGGTCAGAACGCACGCGCAACCGTTAGCGTGCCGCCACGCGCGGACGCCCTGGTGGCCGACTTCTACTTCGACCGCGAGCACCATGCGTCGCTCACGGTTGCCGGCGGCGATGCCGACCCGGAGCTTGGACCGGTGGTCGTAGATCTGACCGACGGCGTAACACGAGTGCGAATCCATTCCAACTGGACGGCCGCGGAGATCCAGCCTGTTGGGGATCGATCCGTGGACCCACCGCGGCTGCCGGGCATCACGCTGGAGCGTGACGGGCCGACCTGGCTGGCGCGAGTCGGGGTCGAATGCCAATCGCTTCGCGCCCTTGTGCAGGCCTTTGTGTGCCCCGGCGGGAGCGATACGCCAGTCCCGGATCTATCCGACGGCGTTCGGGCCGTGGCGCTGACCCGTGCGGTGCTGGCCGGCGCCGCGTCCGGCCGCACGCAGACGCTGCACGCCGCCTGACATGGCCCGCCTTGGAATCTATGGCGGGACGTTCGATCCCGTGCATCGCGGGCACCTGGCCGTGGCGCAGAGCGTGCGCGAGGCGTTTGCCCTGAGTCGCATTCTCTTCATCCCGGCGCGCCAGTCGCCGCTGCGAACCCCGCCGCTAGCCTCGGCGCAGCACCGATTGGCCATGGTCCGCCGGGCTATTGACGGCACACCGGGCTTCGAGGTCTCGGCCATCGACATCAAGCGGCCGGGTCCGTCGTACATGATCGACACGCTGGAAAGTCTGGCAGCCCGGCGTCCGCCGGCCGCCTTATTCCTGATTCTTGGCGCCGATGCCATTCGTGAACTTCCGGCCTGGCGCGATGCCGTCCGGATTCTGACGGTGGCGCGGATTATCGCCGTGCCGCGGCCCGGACACTCCACGGAGATTCCACGTGAGGTGCTGGACCTGCATCCGGATGCCGAGCAGCGGATCCTGGTCCACCCGATGTCGCCGGTGGACATCGCCGCCTCGCGGATCCGGGCGGCGTGCGCGCGCGGCGCGCCAGTCGATGCCTGGGTGCCGCGAGCCGTGGCCGACTACATTGCCGCTCACCAGCTGTACGCCGACAGGGGAACCGAGCAGCCCGGGGCGATATGATTCAGGCGCCTGCCCTGATCCAGGTTTGCCTCTGAGCCCGATCGAACTCGCGCGCCATATCGTGGATGCGGTGTCCGCGCGCGGCGCCGCGGATACGCTGCTCCTAGACATCCGCGGCCTGAGCGTTCTGGCGGATTACTTCGTCGTTACCACGACCTCCAGCACCCCGCAGATGCGCGCCGTACGCGATCTGCTGGATCGCGAGTTGAAGTCCGTGGCTGGACGGCGACCGCTCATCGAAGGCGAGGCGTCGGACGCCTGGGTGCTGGCCGACTTTGGCGATGTCGTCGTTCACGTATTTTCCGAGGACGGGCGGGCGTACTATCAATTGGAAGAGTTCTGGACGGAAGCGCCCGTGGTGTTGCGGGTCCAGTAGGACTGACGATGCGTGGATTGAAGATGCTACTGCTGGGTGTGGCGCTGGCTTTTCCCGCCGGCTTTGCCGCCGGCGTTGCGACCGCGTACGTCCTGACGTCTGAGCACACCGCCAACTTTCGGCGTGAAGTCGCCCGCAAGGCTTTTGGTGTCGAGCCCGGCGTAGACTTCGAGTCGCTCCACCAGTAACCGCGGTTCCGCGCGCCTGGAGGCGACAGTCGGCGCGGAATCAGGTGCGGAGTGCGGCGACTGTTACCCCGTCGCCGCCTTCGTTCAGCGGCGCGGGCGCGTGATTCCGAACCGAGGGGTGTCCGGTCAGAACCTCGGCCACCACCGCGCGCAGGGCGCCCGTGCCCTTGCCGTGGATGATGCGCAGCGCGGCGGCGCCCTGGCGCAGCGCCTCGTCAACGCTGCGTTCCGCCATTTCGACCGCCTCTTCGGCCCGCATGCCGCGAATGTCCGTTTCCTGAGTTCCGCCGCCGCTCGGCGGGCGGCGGCGACGGCGTTTTGGACGGGGTGACGCCGGGAACACACGCTGAAGGCGGGCGCGGTCAAAGGTGGCGCGAGCACTGCCAATCGCGACCTCTACTGACCGATCCGTGATGCTCAACACCAGGGCGCGGCCGGAGAACCCGTCCGCCTCCACCTCGTCTCCGACGCGCACCTCAAGCGGGTCGCGCTGGGCGGGTTGCTCTGGCGGAGACGACGCCGGGGCCAGTCGCTTCTCCGTCGTGGCCAGGCTGGTCCGCGCCGTGCGCCGGGCGGCAGCCTGCCCGGTGCGAGCCGCACGCCGCGCGTCCTGGAGCGCCTGGCGTGCGCCGCGCAGCAGTCCGCGCGCCTCCCGCCGCGCGTCACGCAGGAGTGTCTCGCGTTCGCTGTCCAGTTCGTCCATTTGCTTGTCGAACTCACGGCGCGAGCGTTCGGCGGCGCTGCGCGCCTGCGCGCTGGCGGTGCGCTCGCGTTCGGCAGCGGCTCGCTCGTTTTCTGCATCGACAATGGCGCGTTCCAGGTCCAGCGCCCCTTTCGACATGCGCGCGCGGGCGTCGTCGACGATCGCGGCGTCAATGCCGAGCCGATCGGCGATTTCCAGGGCATTGCTAGACCCCGGAATGCCCAGGCGCAGGCGGTAGGTGGGGCGCAGGGTGGCGTGATCGAATTCCACGCTGGCGTTGCGTGCCGCCGGGTGCGCCGCGGCGAAGGCCTTGAGGGCCGGGTGATGCGTGGTGGCCACCACGGTCGCGCCGCGGTCGAGCAGGGCGTGAATGACGGCCTGGCCCAGCGCCGCGCCTTCGTCCGGGTCGGTGCCGGCGCCGATTTCGTCCGCCAGCGCCAGGGCACCCGTCCCGGCGGCCTCGACCATGGCCCGCAGGTTACGCACATGCGAGGCGAACGTACTGAGACTGTGCTCAATGCTCTGCGCGTCGCCGATGTCGGCCACGACCCGCTCGAACACGGCCACCTGAGATCCGGCCCTGGCGGGGACATGCAGCCCGCAGGCCGCCATCAGGTGCAACAGGCCGACCGTCTTGAGCGCCACGGTTTTGCCGCCAGTGTTCGCGCCGGTGATTACCAGCGCTCGCGCCTCGACGCCGTCCAGATGGACGTCAATGGGAACCGGCTGATCGAGCAGCGGGTGGCGCGCGGCTTGCAAGTCGAACGACGTGTCGTCGCTCACTGCCGGCGAAATGGCGTGCGTAGCGATTGCATAGCGGGCCACCGCCAGGGTCCGGTCCAGGTCGGCCAGGGCCTGCACGGCGGCGTTGAGGGCCTGCCGCTCCGCGCCGACGGCCGCCGACAGTTCGAGCAGGATGCGCTCGACCTCGCGTTGCTCGGCCACTTCCAGCGACCGGATTTCATTCCCGGCCTCAATGGCCGCCAGCGGCTCCATGAAGACGGTGGCGCCGCTGGCCGAGACGTCGTGCACTACGCCCGGAAAGTCGCGCTGGCGTTCGCGCCGTACCGGCACGGTCAGCCGTCCGCGGCGCTCGGTAACCAGGCGTTCGCGTAGTACGTCCGACGAGACCTGCTGAATCATGCGTTCCAACAAGCGCGTCAGGCGCCCGCGCGCCCGCGCCAGCAGGCGTCGCAGGCGCGCGAGCTCCGGCGAGGCCTCGTCACGAACATTGGCTTCTTCATCAATGGCGGCCGAGATTCGACCTTCCAGATCCGGCGGATCGCTGGCGACCTCCACCAGTGACCAGAGCGCGGGAAGCTCGGCCGCCTGCCGGCCCACGGCCGCCACGGCGAGGCGCGTGGCGCGCAGGTGGTCATGCACGTCCAGCAGGTCGGCGGGATCCAGGCGCGAGCCGCGGGCCGCCCGCTCCGCGCGGTCGCGCACGTCCCGCGCGGCGCCCACGCTGAACGAGGGGCTGACCTCGAGGAACTGACGACCCTGCGACGTCAGTTCCAGGCGGTCTCGAACCCTTGCGCGATCGGCGTCCGGGCGCAGCGCCAGCACGCCGGCCCGCGCGGCCGAGAACGAGGCGAAATGGGCTATACGTTCAAGAACCGCTGGCAGCTCCAGCAGTTCCATGGTCTGGGAGTCGGCGACGTTCATGCTCCGGCCATCATTGTCCACGGTTGCCGACGGAGCAGGTCACCCAGTTAGGTCAGCAGACGCAACCGAGCGCCGCCAGGACGCGCTGGCAGCGCCCGGCGGCTCGGGATCCCGAAACGCAGGTGCGCGGTTCAGGGCTCCAGACGGAACGGCGGATAGCGGTCGGTCAGGCTCAGGAAGTAGGCGTTCACTCGCAGGTTCCAGCGCAGGATCCCCACCTGAAAGTCAAAGAGGGCGCGCGGATAGGAACCCATGAACAGCACAGCGATCCAGCCAATCACGGCCGCGATGCTGGCAACGAACCCGAGGATCGAAAGCACCACAATGTGCGGAAGCAGTAGCAGGGCTTTGATCACGCCGGCAAGCAACGCCGCCAGCGCCAGCAGGCGCGAGGTTCGCTCCGGGTACTCGGCAACAACATCGAACGGGTAGTCGTCCATCAGTCCACCCAGTTCCTGGCTCACGTGTACTTGACTCTAGCCGAGACGGCTGACGCATGAACCAGGATGTCCTTCGAGCGCCGCGCGCTTACCCCAAATCCGGGAGGCGCCACCGGTCCTACGTGCCCGTGGCGGCCCGCGCGGCGCACAAGGAGCCTCGACCTCAGTTCCGCCGCGCGTCCAGCTTCTCCTGCAGTCGACGCAGCGCTTGTTCCATGCGCAGGTCCAGCAGCTCGCGCTCCAACGACAGCAGATCGGCCAGCGAATCGGCTTCAAGCAGGCGCTGCGCGCTGCCCGGACCGGTGGGAATGCCGGCCGCGATCAGATAGGCCAACTGCACGGGGTCGTCCGGCAGTTCGAACTCGGGCATGTAGCCGGCCTGGATCTCGATCATCAGCGTGACCAACCGCTCGAAGCGTTCGCGCACGTCCTCGACGGCTTGCAGCGTGGTGACGTCAGCGTCAGTCGGCATCGGCGCCAGCTCCACCTCGCCAACGACGTGCGGCTCCTCGGCCACGATGCGGTCAATCCGAAACCGCGTCTCGCCCAATGCCAGCAGGTTGAAACGGCCGTCGGGCAGGTATTCCACCTTCTCAACGCGTGCGGTCGTGCCAATCTTGTACGGGATGGCGGCAGGCCCGACCTCCTCGCCCTCGGCGATCAGCACGACTCCGAAGACGCCTTCGGTTTCAATGCAGCGCCCCAGCATCGCCCGGTAGCGCGGCTCGAAAATGTGCAGCGGCAGGCGCATGCCGGGGAACAGGACGGTATTGAGCGGGAACAGGTCAAGCTGCATGCGGCAGTCTAGGCGGTGGGCGGCGGCCGTAAGGTTTGCCACATAGCCGGTGTGGTTTTGGCTGATACATTGAGGCGCCCTGACCACGAGAACCCACCGGACAGTCGCCCGAGGGCGGGCGCGGAGGCTTCCGGGCCGACATGAGCGACAGCGCCATCCAGACTTGGGGCTTGACCAAGCACTACGGCGACGTTGAGGCCCTCACCGACCTGAACCTGGAAGTCCGTACCGGTGAGATCTTTGGCTACCTGGGGCCCAACGGCGCCGGCAAGACGACCACCATCCGCCTGCTGATGGGCCTGATGCGTCCCACGCGCGGACGCGCCGAGGTACTGGGCCTTGACGTCCACCGCGACGGTCCCGCCGCCCGCAACGTCATGAGCTTCCTTCCCAGCGACAGCAGCTTGTATGAGTTCATGAAGGTCGGCCAATACCTGGACGCCTTTGGCGGCCTGTCCAATGCGCCACGGAAGCGGCGCGACGAGTTGACCGAGCGGCTGGAACTGGACACGTCCCGCAAGATCGGCGACCTCTCGATGGGCAACCGCCAGAAGGTCGTCGTGGTGCGGGCGCTTCAGGAGGACGTGCCCGTGTACGTGGTAGACGAGCCCACGCGCGGCCTCGATCCGCTGGTGCAGCAGGAGTTCGGCAAGATCATCAGCGAGTTGCGCGACGAGGGCCGCACCGTGCTGCTCTCCACCCACGTGCTTTCCGAGGCCGAGGCTCTCTGCGACCGCGTCGGCATCTTGCGCCTGGGGCGGCTGGTACAGGTAGACACCGTTGCCGACCTCAGTGTCGCGCGCGTCCGGCGTGTCACCGTCACTTTCGACGGCGAGGCCCCCGCCGATCTGATGCTCCCCGGTGTCGGGGACATCAGCGTCGAAGACGGCACGGCGCGCTTCGAAGTCAGCGGCTCGATCGATCCGGTTATCAAGGCGCTGGCACGGTACACCGTCGTCGACCTGGAGACCGACGAGCCCAGCTTCGAGGAATCGTTCCTGCAGCACTACGAAAGCGAGGGTGGTGCATGAACCTCAGCATCATCCGCGTGACCCTGCGCACCCGGCGGCTCGCGACCATATGGTTTGACTTCGGGATATTCGCGTTGGGCCTGCTGATCATGGGCCTGTGGCCGCTGTTTGCCGAAAACTGGGATGACCTGACCCAGGCCATGGGTGGCAGCGAGGTCTTTGGCGGCACCCAGGTCGCGGGGGCGACGGCGCAGCAGAACACCTTCTACAGCTACTTCAGCTCGCAGTACACCAGCACTCTCATGCTGGTGCTGGCCTATTTCGGCGTTTGGTTTGGAGCCGGGCTGATTACGCGCGACTTCGGGTCCGGCACGCTGGATGTGCTTCTGTCCGCGCCGATCAGCCGCACGCGCTTCCTGCTATCGCGCATCGCGGCCCTGCTGATCCTCACGACCGTCGTCATGGCCGCTTCCTACGTTTCCATCATGATCGGCGCGGCCATCTGGGCCAGCGAGGTTGAGTTGGGTGCGCTCGAGTTGCTGCTGGTCCACCTGCAGATGCTGGTCTTCACGCTGGCCATCGCCGGCGGCGGGCTCCTGCTGGCCACGCTGATCCTACAGCCCGGTCGAACCTATGGTCTGGCCGCCGGCATCATCGTGATCATGTTCGTGTTGCTGATCGTGGCTGATATCGCGTCCAACCTGGAGTGGCTGGAGAAGATCAGCATCTTCGGTTACTGGAACCCGGTAGATCAGCTCGGGCCCGGCGACTTCATTTGGCGAGACACCCTGGTGCTAGGCGTTACCGCGGTCGTTACGGCAATCCTCTCGCTCGCCATCTTCCGGCGTCGCGATATCGTCGCCTGACTTCAGGCTGCCGCGGACGCGCGGCATTGCGATACTCAGGTTTGCGTCACTCGTCCGAAAACCCACGAAAGTCCTGTCTTGCCGCGTGCCGAGGGTTCGGAAACGCTCGACCTCGGGGACCCCGCGCCCCGTTTCACCCTGCCGCTGGCTTCGGATCCCGAACAGCTCTGTGAGATTCCGGCCCGCCGCCAGTGGCAGTTGCTGATATTCCTCCGCCACACCTGGTGACCGAACTGCCGGAGGTATCTGGCGCAGCTCGCGGGCGAGCTGGAGGAATGGGAGCGACGCAAGGTGAGTATTGCGGGGGTGTACGGGCAGGGGCCAGAAGGCGTGCGGCGCTTCGCGCGAGGTCTGACGCTGCCGTTCCCGCTCCTGGCCGATCCCGACCGCGCCGCCATCCGCCGCTACGGCGTCTACGTCCGCGCCAACTTCGAGTCCTGGAACATCGCCCGTCCCAGCGTGTTCCTGGTCGACCCTGGGGGCCGTATCCGTTTCATCAGTGTCGGATCCCACCAACGCGACTGGCCGGATTCCGGCGACCTTCTCGCCATCATCGATGGCGCCTACGGCTAGATTCAGCGGCCGCCGACCGAACGTTCGTAGTCCTTTCGGCCGACCCGCGGGCCCGAAATTACGCCGTTCGGGCGATGGCGCATGGCGCGGCCCCGCCTACAGTGAGCCTCGTGAACGCCGCACCAGGAGCGCCAAATGCACAGCTTGCCCAGGAGACCTCGGCCATGACCGACACCGTGATTGAAACCAAGGCGCTCACCAAGCGCTACGGCCGCGTGCTGGCCGTGGACCGGCTTTCCCTCCAGGTGCCGCGCGGCCACGTATTCGGCCTGCTCGGCCCCAACGGCGCGGGCAAGACCACCGTGATGGGCATGTTGCTCGGGCTGGTTCGACCCACGTCCGGCAGCTGCAGCCTGCTGGGAACTAACGGCGGCGGCAGGGATGCGCTGCGCCGCATCGGCGCGATCGTGGAAACGCCGGCGTTCTATCCCTACCTCTCCGGCCGCCGCAATCTGGCCTACTTCCAGGGCGTGATGGGTCGCAAAGATCCGCGCGAACTGGACCGATTGCTGGAACTCGTGGGGCTGGCCGGGCGCGCCAATGACGCCTTCAAGACCTACTCGCTGGGCATGAAGCAGCGGCTGGGTCTGGCCTACGCCCTGCTGGGCGATCCCGAACTGCTGCTGCTGGACGAGCCCACCAACGGCATGGATCCCGCCGGCATGGCCGAAGTTCGCGACCTGATTCGCGATCTCGGGCGCGAAGGCCGCACGATCCTGCTCTCCAGCCACCTGCTCAACGAAGTCGAGCAGGTCTGCGACAGCGTGGCCATCATTGCCAAGGGGCGCCTGGTGGTGCAGGGCGACGTGGCCGAGCTGCTGCGTCCGCAGGAGCAGGTGCGGCTGCGCACCACCGACGACGCCAAGGCCCTGGCGATCCTGACGGCATCGGCTGAGGTAGAGGCGGCCACCGCCGAAGACGACGCGCTGGTTGTGACGATCGCGCACGAACGCTCGTCTGAACTGACCGCGCTGTTGAGCAAGTCCGAGGTCTACGTCACGGAAATCGCACCGCTGCAGGTCTCGCTGGAGCAGTACTTCCTGGACATCACCGGCGAGAACGGAGAACGGTCCGAATGATCGCCGATGTGCTGTCCCTCACCCGCTGGGAGTGGTTCAAGCTCCGTCACCGCTGGATGCCCTGGATTCTCCTGGCCATCACCGCGGCCCTGGTACAGGTCAACTTCTGGGTCACCTACACCTTGTTCCGCAACGGAAGCGAGGTGTCGGTGGGTGAAGGCGGAGGGTCCAGCGACGTCACCGTTTCGACCAGCGACCAGTTCCTCGAGATGTTCGCCTTTCCGACCAGCCTCGCCAACGGCCTCATCGCCGGGCGCGGGTTTGGAGCCATCCTGGTGATGATCCTGGCCGCGTCCCTGATCGGAAGCGAATACGGCTGGGGCGCCCTGCGCACCGTGCTGACCAAGGGCACGGGCCGCTGGCGGCTGCTGGCCTCCAAGCTGTTGCTGCTGACCGGGGTGAGCGCCGGCGCGCTGATCGTCGCCACCGCCGCGCTGGGCGTCAGCAGCGTGATCGCCCTCACGACGCTGGACTCCAACTGGGTCGCGGCCTCCGCCGATTGGACCGGCCTCGGCATCGGGTTCGGCAAAGCCGTCTACGGCATGCTGCCGTACGTTGCGCTGGCCGTGTTCGCGGCGGTCGTGACCTCATCCACGGGCGCCGCCATCGGCATTTCGCTGGGCTACTACTTCGCCGAATCGATCCTGCTCGGCGTGCTGATGCAGTTCGACTGGTTCGAGCGCATCGACGTCTTCATCCTGGGTCAGGCCGTCAGCGGCTGGATGGAAAGCTCGGCCGGCGGCATGTCGTTCGGCCAGGCCTCGCTGCCGGACGCGACGCAATCGTTCTTCGTCCTGACGGGCTATATGGTCGTCCTGTCCGGCGCCGCCTTCTGGCTGTTCCAGCGCCGCGAAGTGGCCGGGGCCAAGGGCGAGTAGCGACCGATGCACGAAACTACGACGATGCCGAGTCTTCGGTCGCCGCACGGCCGTTCGGCAGCCGGGAAAAGCGAGGAACATTCCAGATGACTACCGAGGTCCTTTCGCTCACCCGCTGGGAGTGGTTCAAGCTGCGCCGCCGCCGGATGCCCTGGATCCTGCTGTTCGTCAGCGTGCTGCTGCTGCAAATCACGTTCTGGAGCGCCTACGCCTTGTTCCGCGTCGGCGACGAGGTGACGCTGGGCGACGGCGGCACCGCCAGCGTCAGCGGAGACTTCCTGGGGCTCCTGGCCTTTCCAAACAACGCGGTAATCGGGCTCGCAATCTCGCACGGGTTCAGCATCATCCTCATCATGATCCTGGCCGCTTCGCTGACTGGCACCGAATACGGCTGGGGCACGGTGCGCACGGTGCTGACGCGCGGCGCCGGACGCTGGCAACTGCTGGCCTCCAAGCTGCTGCTGGTTGCGCTCCTGGGCGTTGGCGCGCTGATCGTCGGGGCCCTCAGCATGGCGCTGAGCAGCTTCATCGCCTCGCTGACCTTGGAGGGTGGCGCCTGGCTCGCCGAATCGGCTGACTGGGCTGAAGTGGCGCGAATCTTCGGAAAGGCCATCTTTGGATTGCTGCCCTACGTTGCGCTAGGCGTGTTCTTCGCCGTGCTGACCACCTCCTCCGGCACGGCCATCGGGCTGTCGCTCGGCTACGCCGTGGCCGAGGGCATCGTTATCAGCATCCTGGCCAACTTCGACTGGTTCGAGCGCTTCTCCGGCTACATCCTCGGGCAGGCGGTCGGCGGCTGGCTGGGCACAACCGGCGGCGCGCTCTTCGCCGGCGGCGGAGACGAGTCGTTTGGCGAAGCCGCGGTCCTCGCCATGCAACCTGAAGCCTTGCACGGCTTCCTGGTCTCACTGGCCTATATCGTGATCCTCAGCGGCCTGTCCTTCTGGATCTTCCAGCGCCGCGATATCGCCGGGGCGAAGGGCGAGTAGCTGGCGACCGGTAGTCAGTGGCTGGTGATCGGCGGCCAGCCGCTTCACTAGCCACTGACCACCAGCCACTGCTCAAAGTCTTGACCGTCGTGGGGTCGGCGGCGACACTCCATCCCTGTAGTAAAGGCGTTGACGGAAACGCGTTTGGCGGGCGGCCCGCCGCAGCGAGCCCGGGACGGTGAGAGCCGGGCGGTCAGGGTCCCGCTGGAACATCCTTCCCGAGCCGCCGGTCGAAGGCCCGCACGGGCCGGTAGAACCGGACGGAGTTGCGCTCCGTGATCGGCGCAACGGCATCCGCCTCGCGGCGCGTGCCGGGCGAGCGGCGCGGTCCTGGCGGCCGGGCAACGCGGGTGGTACCGCGGGTTTTTCGACCCGTCCCGTTGGGGACGGGTTTTTTCGTTGTTGGAGCGACATGGCAACCGAGGCACTCTTCTACGCCGACAGCTATCTCCGCGACTTCGAGGCCACGGTCACGGCCGTTCGGCCGGACGGGGTCGCGCTGGACCGTACGGCCTTCTATCCGCACGGCGGCGGGCAGCCCACCGACGTTGGCGAACTGCGGGCCCACGGGCAGGTCTGGCCGGTGACGGCCGTGCGCCGCCGGGGCGGGGACATCGTCCACCGGCTGGAAGGCGAACCGCCGCCAGTCGGAACCAAAGTGACCGGTCACCTGGACTGGGATCTGCGCTACGCCTTCATGCGCCTGCACACCGCCCTGCACGCCCTTTCCGGCGTGGTCTGGACCGGCTGGCAGGCGGACGTGACCGGCAGCCACATCTACGACGATGGCGGCAAGGCGCGCATGGACTTCTCGCTGGAGGGGATTCGCATCAACGACGTGCGCGACGAGATCGGGGAGCGCCTGAACGCCGAACTGGCCGCCGCCCGACCCGTGCGCGCCTACGAATTGCCCCGCGCCGAGGCGCTGGAACTGCCCGACCTGATCCGCACCCACGTCAACCTGGTGCCGGCCCACATCGCCAACATCCGCATCGTGGAGATCGAGGGGCTGGACCGCCAGGCCGACGGCGGCACGCACGTCGCCAACACCAGCGAGGTCGGCCGCGTCGCCATCATCAACGCCGCCAACAAGGGGCGCATCAACCGCCGCCTCGAAATTGCCCTGACGGACGAAACCCATGAGTGACGACACCGCGAACTCAGCGAAGCCGACGTCCGCCTTCGAGCCGTTGCCGGACGAACTGGATTTCCCGTCCATGGAACGGCGGATGCTGGAGCTCTGGGCCGCGGAGGACACGTTCAATCGCTTACGGGACAAGAATGCCGACGGCCCCCGCTGGTCGTTCTTTGACGGACCGATCACCGCCAACAACCCGATGGGCGTGCACCACGCCTGGGGCCGCACCTACAAGGACGTCTACCAGCGGTACCGGGCCATGCGCGGTTACCACCAGCGCTACCAGAACGGCTTCGACTGCCAGGGGCTGTGGCTGGAAGTGGAGGTCGAAAAGGACCTGGGCTTCAACTCCAAACGCGACATCGAGGCATTCGGCCTTGAAGCCTTCGCCGACGCCTGCCGCGAGCGCGTGGAGAAGTTCTCGGGCGTGCAGACCAACCAGTCCATCCGCCTCGGCCAGTGGATGGACTGGGACGACTCCTACTTCACTCACTCCGACACCAACATCGAACACATCTGGCACTTCCTGCGGCGCTGCAACGAGCGCGGCTGGATCGCGGCGGCACAGCGCGCCATGCCCTGGTGCGCCCGCTGCGGCACCGCCCTCTCGCAGCACGAACTGATCGACACCTACGAGGAAGTCGAGCACGACGCCGTCTACGTGCGCCTGCCCATCCACGGTCGCCCCGACACCTGGCTGCTGATCTGGACCACCACGCCCTGGACCCTGGCCGCCAACGTGGCGGCGGCCGTCCATCCCGACCTGACCTACGTCGAGGTGGCGGCGGACGACGGGCGTTACCTGCTGGCGGAAGCCGCGATGTCCGAGGTCTTTGGAGACGACGCCGAAGTCGTTGCCAGGCACAAGGGCGCCGACCTGCTGGACCTGACCTACGACGGACCCTTCGACGACCTGCCGGCCGTGCATGGCGTGACACACCGCGTCATCCCCTGGACCGACGTTGGCGCGGACGAGGGCACGGGCGTGGTGCACATCGCGCCGGGGGCCGGTGAGGAGGACTTCCGCCTCGGCCAGGACCTGGGCCTCGAGGTCCTGGTGCCCATTGACGAGAACGGCGCCTACACCGCCGGCTACGACTGGCTGACCGGCCGCGACGCCCGCGAGGTCGCCGACGACGTGGTGGCCGACCTGCGCAAACGCGGCCTGCTCCACCGCCACCACACCTACACCCACCGCTACCCCCACTGCTGGCGCTGCCAGGAAGAACTGGTGTTCCGGGTGGACGACGAGTGGTTCATCCGCGCCGACGAAGTCCGCCAGCCCATGCTCGATGCCGCGGCTACCGTGAACTGGACGCCCGAGTACGCCGGCGCGCGTATGGCCGACTGGCTGCGCAATATGGGCGACTGGAATATCTCCCGCCGCCGCTACTGGGGCCTGCCGCTGCCTTTCTACCCCTGCCAGTCCTGCGGGCACCTGACGGTCATCGGATCCAAGGCGCACCTGGAAGAACGGGCAATCGAGGGCATGGACCAGTTGCGCGAGCTGCACCGCCCCTGGATTGACCGCGTGACGATCCGCTGCGAGTCCTGCGAGGCCCCCACCAGCCGTATCGACGCCGTGGGCGACGCCTGGCTGGACGCCGGCATCGTGCCCTTCTCAACCCTCGGCTACCTGGAGAACAGCAAGGAGTTCGAGCACTGGTACCCGGCGGACTTCATTGCCGAGATGCGCGAGCAGATCCGGCTGTGGTTCTACTCCATGCTCTTCATGAGCGTCACTATCCGGAACCAGTCGCCTTACCAGTCGGTCTTCGTCTACGAGAAGCTCAACGACGAGACCGGCCGCGCGATGCACAAGAGCTGGGGCAACGCCATCGACTTCGGCGAGGCCGCCGAGCGCATGGGCGCGGACGTGATGCGCTGGCTGTACGCGGGGCACAACCCGCTCTACAACATCAACTTCGGCTACGGCCCCGCCACCGAAGTCAAGCGCCGCATGCTTACGCTCTGGAACGTCTACTCCTTCTTCGTGACCTACGCGCGCCTGGACGGCTTCGACCCCACCGCGCCGCGCATCCCCGTGGCCAAACGCCCCGACCTGGACCGCTGGGCGCTCTCCCGCCTGCAAGGCCTTATCGACACCATGACCGCCTCGCTGGACGACTACCTCGTCTACCGCGGGGTGCAGGCCGCGCAGGAGTTCATCGAGGAGTTGTCCAACTGGTACGTGCGCCGCGGACGCCGCCGGTACTGGAAGTCGGACTCCGACGACGACAAGCAGGCCGCCTACCAGACCCTCTACGAACTGCTCACGAGCCTGGTGCGCCTGCTGGCCCCGGTCATGCCCTTCTGGACCGACGACATCTACCAGAACCTCGTCCGCCGCGCCGATCCCAACGCCCCCGCCAGCGTCCACCTCACCGACTGGCCCCAGGCCGACAACGCGCTCCGCGACCCCACTCTGGACGCGGCCATGGCCCTGGCCCAGCAGGTCGTGCGCGCCGGCCGCGCCGCCCGCAACAGCGCCAACGTCAAGCTCCGCCAGCCGCTGCGCTCGGCCCTGGTTCGGGTTGCCGCCGACGCCGACTGGGACGCCGTGACGGCCCTCCGAGCCCACGTCCTCGACGAACTCAACGTCAAGGAACTGCGTCGCATGACCTCCGAGCACGAACTGGTGGACTACCAGGTGCGCCCCAACTACCGCGCACTCGGCCCGCGCTTCGGCCGCCAGGTCCGCCAGGTCGCCGCCGCGCTGGCCGCGCTGGACGCGCCGGCCGCCGTGCGCGAGTTGGATGACCTCGGTTCGCTCCACATCGAGGTTGACGGAGTGAACGAGACGCTGGAACCCGGCGATCTGGACGTTCGCCGCACACCCAAGGAAGGCTTCGGCGTGGCCGAGCAGGACGGCGTCATCGTGGCCATCGCCACCGACATCGACGACGAACTGGCCCGCGAAGGCCTGGCCCGCGAGCTCGTCCACGCCACCCAGGGCCTCCGCCGCGACGCCGGTCTGGAAGTCTCAGACCGGATAAAGCTCTGGCTCGACGGCCCGGCGGCGCTGCACGAAACCCTGGCCGCGCACGAGTTCGAGATCGCCGCCGAGGTCCTGGCCGTGGAGGTCAACGAAGGCGCGCCACCGGACCGTGCCGCCGCGGCTGCCCCTACCCTGAACGGTGTTCCCATAAGGGTGAGCCTGGCCCGAAGCTGAGTGCGGACCGACCGTCGCCGCCGAGTGACTGAGGTTCCGGCGACCTAACCGGCGAACCGGTCAACGGCGACCGCGATGGCGACGGCCGTGGTCACTGAACCAAGCATCAAGCCAATCATCCACTTGATCAGATCGGCCCTCAGATTGGCGATTTCCGCCTTCACTTCGCCGCGCAATTTGGCGATCTCGGTCACAAGGTCAGCGCGCTGATCGGCGAGGTCTTCCTTAGTCGCGATGCGCGCAAAGCTCCGGCCCAACTCCTCGCGTAGGTCATCGCGGGTCAGCGCAGCCACGCCAATGCCCGGGTCGGCCATTCGGACGTCTCCCTTGTAGAAGTGCTGCCTCGACGCCCTGGGAAGAATCTTGGCTGGCGACGGTTGTACTCACGACCGTCGTTGCCGAGTCGCTGGGGTTCCGGCGAGCTAACCAAATAAGCGGTCCGCGGCAGCCGCGATTGCGACGGCCGTCGTCACCGAGGCCAGCATGAGGCCAGTGATCCACATGATCAGATCGGCCCGCAGATTGGCTATCTCGGTCTTCAACTCGCCACGCAGGTCAGCGTAGTCCGCTTTCGAAGCGAACTGCGCGAGGCTGCGGTCCAGTTCCTCACGAAGCTCAATGCGTGTCAGCGCAGCCGCGCTGTTGCTCGGGTCGGACATTCGGACGTTTCTCCAGTTGAAGGTTGAAGTGTCGTCACGCCGCCCGTAGAGGATTCTAGCGAGTGGCGGTCAGTGTCACCGGAGAGCCGAGACCTCGTGCTCAGTGTTGGACGGCTGTCGACGCGAGCAGCGCCCGATCCTTGTGACGACCGTCAGTTCTGGTTGAGTCCGAACTCGCGGCTCATCAGAACCTGTTTCCAATGGGTCTCCCGAGCCAGAACCGTCTCGTCCAGCGCATAGGCTGGCAGGTATTCGAGAAGCGCGAAGCGGAAGTTTGCCCGGCAGTGGGCGAGACCCTTCTCTTCCGCCAACTGCCTGAGCTCCGCATTGCCGCCATGCACCGTGTCAACGTAGCTTCGCCACCGCGACCAAATCCCATCGCCACCGTAGGCCGAGCCGACATAGTGTCGATGTGTCCTTGAACTCGAATCCGTAATCAAGTAGACGCCTTTCACATGCTCGAGGGCCGTCTTCCAGTCGGGTCTGTCGTTCCGAACGAGCACCTCCAGTTCCGAGAAGGACAGATTGATGTTCTCGTAGCCAGAGAAGGCTCGACCTGAGAAGGGCTCGCGAAGAACCTCGGCCACATGCAGCGGATAGCGACCAGCGTAGTGATTCTCGAAGTTGACTCTTGTTGCCCGGCTCCTATACGCCGACCACAGCTTTAGCCGACCAATGAACGATTTCCCCAGGGCCGTGAGTTCGACCTTATAGCGGTCGGAGCGACGCTCCAGCACTTTGAAGACGCCGCCGAACAGCCACGTCTGTAGTCCATCGGGATGAAAGTTCATCAAAGAGAATATGTAGGGTCGACTAAATTCATTCCTTGTAGGCCGAAACTCCTGCCACCCTACCCAAAGCGATCTGTCTTTCACCCACTGATCAAGAGGCTGGTCGCTGCTATTCCAACGTGCGAAGTGGACCTTGTAATCCCTGACATTCTCAATCGCCCATATATCCCTAAGAAGGATAGGTGGCGCCGAGTGGACCTCTGACTCCTCAGCCATATATTTCCTCATTGCATACTGAAACGAGAGCCGTCACGCGACACAGTCTGCCAAGCGCTCAACAACCCGCCTGCCGACGCATCCACCCTGCTCCTCCTCGGACACGCGCCTACTCCGCCAGCGCGATCTCCACCGTCCCATCCGTCACCCGCACCTTGTAGCTGCGGGTTCGGTGGCCGAAGGGTGGGTTGATGACCCAGCCGTCGGTGACGTCGTAGATCCAGCCGTGCAGCGGGCAGGTGAGCTCGCAGCCGACCAGTTGGCCGGAGGCCAGCGGGTAGCCCGCGTGCTCGCAGAGTCCGTCCAGGGCGTGGTAGCGGCCGTCCACGTTGGCTATCACGATCTCGGCCTTGTCCAGGAACACCGACGACAGCCGGCCCGGCGGCGGCAGCAGCGACTCCGGACCTACGGGTTTGAATTCCGGTTCGTCAGCCGAGGTCACGCCGCATCACCGTCACGTCCACGCGTTGGTCGCCCAGGTCAAGGGCAGCCGGTTGCACGACTTCCTCGACGAAGCCCGCCTCGCGCAGCACCGCCAGGCGCGCTTCCCCGACCGCGCAGGCCCGGACAGCTCGCACGTCGTTCGCGGCGGCGTCCTCCAGGGCGGCCTCGATCACCGCGCTCGCACGGTCGACATAGGCCGGCGCGGCCTGGAACTCCATCGTCGCGTTGGCGGCTACCGGCGCGTGTGTGGGCGCCCACAGGTTGGCCGAGGCCACCAGCCGTCCGCGGTCGTTGATCAGCACCTTCCAGGCGTTGGCCGGACTCGCGGTGTGGCGCGTCATCGAGTTGAAGAACGGCCGCAGGCAGCCGCTGGCCTGCACCGCCGGCGGCGCGTAGAACATGGCCTCGGTGTAGTCGCGCACGAGCCATTCGCGCGGCTCCAGCAGCATGACCAGGCCCGTGTAAGCCCCGATGTCCCCCAGCCGGATGTCACGGACCTCTCCGTCACCCGCTCGGCCAAAGAAGGTCTCGTCGAATGTGTCCGCGTCCGTCCCCGGCCGCAGCGCTCGGAACGTCAGCCCGTTGTAGTGCCGGTAGTCGTTCTTCTCGTAAATGTGCTGCGCCACCGGGTTCATGGTGCCCAGGTAGCTCACCTGCCCGCCGACCGCCCAGAAGCCGCTGATCGATAGCTCGGTTAGCCGCTGCGCGATGCCCTTGCCGCGCTGCTCCGGTTCGGTGAAGACGAACCCGTAGCCGCCCATTTCCGGCAGGTCGTGGTCGGTCCCGTGCCAGGCCGTGCCCACGACCGTCCCATCGATTCGCCCGACCAGCATCGTGTCGGCCAGCGACGGGTCGTCCGTCCCGGCCAGGAACTCGGCCAGGAATCCGCCCTCGGTCGGGACCATCCAGGGGTCGAACGGCCGGGTCAGAAAGCTGTACACCTCGTGCTGAACCGCGGTTGTGCCGCGTCCCTCGCCCGGCCCCAGGACGCTCGCCACCAGTTCCTCGCCGTTGGGCAGCGCGAAAACCTTCTCCATGCCGTCTGATCTCCGGGTGCGCCTTCGTTGGTGCCACAATAGCCGCTCTGACACGTGAATGAAGGAGCAGGACGTATGTCGTTAAAGGGCAAGGCCGCACTGGTGACCGGCGGAGGTACCGGCGTGGGCCGCGCCACGGCGCTGATGCTGGCGGAACGCGGCGCCAACGTGGCCGTGAACTACTCGCGCTCGGCCGACGAAGCCGCCCAGACGGCCAACGACATCCAGGCGCACGGCGTGGAGGGTCTGGCCATCCAGGCTGATGTCGCCTCAGATGCCGCCGCCAAGGCCCTGGTCGAACAGGCTGCCGCGGCCTTCGGCCGCCTGGACATCGTGGTCAACAGCGCCGGCACCACCTACTTTGTCGATCACGACGACCTTGACGGTATGAAGGATGAGTATTGGGACCGCATCCTCGCGGTCAACCTCAAGGGCCCCTTCTTCGTGAGCCGGGCGGCGGCAACGCACCTGCGAGCCAGCGACGCAGGCGTGATCGTCCATGTGTCGTCGCTCGCCGGCATCACGGGCACCGGCTCCTGTATCGCCTACGCGGCCTCCAAGGGCGCCTTAAACACGATGACGAAGTCGCTGGCACGCGCGTTGGCCCCCGAGATTCGCGTCAACAGCGTGGCTCCCGGCCCCATTGACACGCGCTGGATGATCGGACACGAGGGCTTTTTGCAGCAGGCCATCGACCGCAGTCCCGTCAATCGCGCGGCCACGCCCGAGGACATTGCCGCCGGCGTACTCCTGCTGGTCGAGAACCCCATCATGACCGGCGAGGTGCTGGTGATGGACAGCGGCTGCGGGCTTTAGGGCCGCGCGCCGGCCACACCGGCACGTCCGCAAAAAACTGGAACCCCCGCCGCGGCGGGGGTTCCGTTCATCACCGTGCGTCCACGGGACTACTGCTGGAGCGGTGTCCTACTCCTGGATGTGCCCCGTGCCCCGGCAGCGGGAACAGGTGCGCCAAAATGCCGTCTCGCCGTAGTAGGCGCGGCTGACGTGGCGACCGGTGGGGGCGTAACGGAGCGAACCGCGCCCACCGCAGCGGGCGCAAGCTTCGTGTCCGCTGGTCGCGGTGTAGGTGGCCCGTGGGCCGACGTAGTGAGTCATCGTTCCCTCCTCGTAGTGGGAACTTCCGCCAGATCTCCACGATCCGGTCTTCGGGCTGACGCCGTTGTCAGCACCTTCACTGTACACAAACGTCGCGTCTCGTCAAGCCGCGAACCCTTCGGAACCTGTATCACGGAGGGACCATTCCCTTAAAGCCCGCGGGGCGCCGGGTGGACCCCGACGCCCCGCGATGTGGGCTGCCGTGTGACGAGCTAGCGGGTCGGCGCGGTGCGCAGGAAGCGCACGACCTTCCAGAGTTCTTCTTCGGTCATGCCGCTGGTGTCCGTCGGTCGCGGCGAATCGGCAATGCACTGCTCGCGAAGGTTCTCGCGAGTCTGCGTCGCGACCTTGAACTCGGTGTGCTGGGTGCCCAGCTGTTGCGGCAGGCTGTGCGGCACGTCGCCAACATCGTCCTCGCCGATCTCGGTGTTGCCGTGCCAGGCCTTCAGGAAGACCGCGCCCGGGTTGCCGCTGAGCTCGGCTTGGAATTCCTCGGTCTTGAAGCTCGCCGGCCGCGGCGAATAGAGCTGGTACTGCGGGCCAAAGCCGTCCGCCGCATAGCCGTGGCAGGTGGCGCAGGTCGTCAGGTAAATCTGCTCACCCTCGGCCAATACGGCCTCGTTGTCGGGGCAGGGGTTCGGCGGGCAGTTGCCCGCGGCAACGCAGGCGGGTTCGGGAAACTCGGTGATCCCCGGAGGTTCACACGCAGCAAGCACGGCGAGCGCGACAAGCGCGACCGCCAGAGCGCCGATCAATCCGCGGCGCAGCGAAATCTTCATGCTCCGTCCCCCAGGGTTGGCCGTTGGTTGCTGGCTTCGAGCCGTCAATGTAACGCGCCGCCTTCCCCCCGCGCCACCAAGCCCCCTTCCGTTAGCGCGCCCTACCGCCGAGCCCGCTCTCGATGTCTAACCGGAATCCGTGCGCACCGCGTCGGCCGCCAGCCGCTGAATCCGGTCCAACGCGCTACGCTTACGCCGCGTGCGGCCCGGAGGCCCGGCCATGCGAGCGGCGCTTCACACCCTGATGTTCGGCGGCTACCCCCTTGAGCGCGTGGCGCCCGCCGCCCGCGAGATCGGCTACACCGGCGTCGCCCTGATGTGCCGCCCGCCGCACCTCGATCTTGACAACCCCGGCCCCTCCGCCCGCGCGGGCTCGCGAATCCTGACCGACGCCGGCCTCCGGGTCGTCGGGCTCGCCTCCGGCCTCGGCCGCCCCGAGTCCTTCACCGGCGCACCCGCCCGGACCGAACTGGATGGTGTTCGCCGCGCCCTCGAGGCCGCCAACATCCTTGGCGCCGGCTTGCTCCGCCTCTGGGGCGGAGCCGACGGCATGTCGGTCGACAACCCCGATGAACTGGCCGCCGCGGCGGATTGGTACGCCCAGGCCGCGACCCTGGCCGCCGCCGCCGGTGTCCGCGTCACCATCGAGGTCCACGCCCAGGGGCTGGCCTCCAGCACCGCCGCGACCTGCCGGCTGGTCGACGCCATCGACCACCCCAACCTGGGCGCCGCCCTGGACACCGGCAACCTGCACGCCGCCGCCGAGTCCGTCGGCGCGGACGATGTCGCCAAACTCGGTTCGCGAATCTTCGATGTCCACGTCAAGGACATGCGCGCCCTGCCAAACGCCGACGGTCACACCCTGGAAGTTGACGGCCGCTATTACGTCCACGTACCGCTGGGCGAGGGCGACGTGGGCAACGGCGAAACCCTGCGCCAGCTTGCCGCCGGCGGCTACGCGGGCTGGATCGCCAACGAATCCGAGTGCGCCTGGCCCGACTGGGAAACGTCCGTAGCCGCCGCCAGGCACGAATACGCCGAGTTGGACAGTCTCATCCATGCCGCGCATGCCTAGGTACACGCCGCGTCCACTTCAGGAGAGCAACTGACCATGCGCGTCGCATTCAGCTGGGATCCAAGCCTCTTCAACTACCGCAACATGCTCGGCAATCCCTACGGCGGCCTGCTCGTCGAGGCCCTGCAGCGCCACGGCTACTCGTTTGAACTCATCAGCCTCTACCCCACCGCCGACACGCCCAGCGTCAACCTGCGCTGGGTATGGCAGAACCGCGGCCGCGTCCACGGCATCCACCTGCACTGGCTGATGGGCGTCACCAACACCCCCACCGCCACCCAGGCCTGGGTGCGGATGGGCCTCTTTGCCCTGTCGCTCCTGCTGGCCCGCATCCTCGGCTACCGCGTCGTCTGGACGCTCCACAACATGTTGCCCCACGAACGGCCGCACTGGGGCGTCTACGTCGTCGGCCGCTACGTCATGGCCCTGCTGGCCAACTCCATCATCTGCCACTGCGAGTACGCGGCACGCGCCTACACCCGCCGTTTCATCCGTCGCCGCAACCTCTTCGTGATTCCCCACGGCGACTTTCGCAACGCCTACCCCGCCGACATTTCCCGGCAGGAGGCGCGGCGCGAACTCGGAATCCCCGAGGACGCCTTCGTCTACACATCCTTCGGCAATATCCGCGGCTACAAGGGACACGACGACATGCTGGAAGCCTTCAAGGGTCTGGAAGGCGACCACCTGCGTCTAGTCGTCGCCGGGCAGCGTCACCGGTTTTACGACGGCGTCGTGGGCAACGAGCCCGCGGGCGATCCTCGCGTCGTCATGCACGAGGGCAAGGTCCCCATCGACAAGCTGCAGGTCTACTTCCACGCCGGCGACGTGGCCGTGTTCCCGTATCGCGATGCCCTGACCAGCGGCGCCATCATCACCGCCCTCGGCTTCGGCTGTCCCATCATCGCCACCCGCGTCGGCTGCATCCCCGAGCTACTCGACGACACCGGCGCCGGCGTCCTGGTGCCACCGGCCAATATCCCGGCCCTGCGTGCCGCGATGCGCGATGCCCAGGACTGGAGTCTCGCCGAGCGAACCCGGGCGGCCCACACCGTTGCCGACGAACTGGGCTGGGACCGTATCGCCTTGCAGACCATGGAGGCGTACGGCCCGGCGCGCACCGCCTGAATTGCCTCCGCGCGAGAACCATCTCGGCGTTCGGCGCCGCCGGTCCCGGAGTGCTTGGCTTCCGGCGGTATCGTCTCGCGCCGGTCCAACGCGAGTCCTAAGCTTGCAGGGACGATTACGGGCGGCTGTGCAATCACGGGAGGATTCGCAAGAGCTATGAAGAGTCTGGTTTTTGGGCGTTCCCGGGCTGGAAGGCTGAGTGGACATCCACGCCGAATCGCGGCGATTGCCGTCATGTCGCTGCTGGCCTTTGTGGCGTTTGCGGCGCCCGTCGTGGCGGATCAGCACGACGCGGACGAAATGGCGACCAGTGGGCCCTCCGCCGTGGTGGAGCGTTCCGCCTTCACACAGCCCGACGCAACCCTGGGCCACAACATTCCCGACCTGTCGCTGTCGGTCGGCGATGCCTCGGTAGCCTGCGGCTTCCTGACCTTTTACCGGGCCACCGGCGATGTCGATCGTTGGGGCTACGCCACCTCCGAGGTCATCGCCGAACGCGCCGGCAGCCTCACCCAGTACTACCAACGCGGCATCGTGGACTGCCAGGAGCGCGACGGCGGCTGGCACATGGAGCGCCGACTGGTCTGGGACGACCTTGGCGGTCTGGGCGGGGAGCCGGACCTGTTGAGCGAGCAGCCCGGCCTGCCGCTGGGGCCGTGGGGGCACCGCGTGTCCAACCTCGCCGTCGACGGCACGTCGACCGGCTTCCTGGACTTCTTCAATGCCCTGGGCGGTCTGCAGGCCTTCGGCCACCCCAAGTCCGAGGCTCGCCCGGACGATGCGTCCGGCGCCGTCTTCAATCTCGGGAGCGCCGCTCCCGGCGTCATCCGCCAGTACTTCCAGGCCGCGGTCCTCGAACACCGGCCGGACAACCCCGAGTTGGTGCATCTGCGCTTCCTGGGCGACGCCGCCCGCGACGCGAGCTACCCGTTCGATATCCATCAGGCGTTCGAGAGCTTCCGCTCCGCGAAGCCATTGGAGGATGGCCAGGAGCTTGTCGTCGAGGAAGTCTCGGGCGTTGGCGCGCGGATTGCGCAGTACTACGCCGACCGCGACGTGCTCATTGCGCTCTACCACGCCCTCGACGGCCCGAACTGGAATCTCAACGACCACTGGCTCAGCAACGCACCGCTGCGCCAGTGGTACGGCGTCACCGTCGGGGCTGGCCGCGTGAGCGAGCTGGACCTCTCGCAGAACCAGTTGAGCGGCCAGATTCCGTCGGAAATCGGCCTGCTTACCGGTCTGACCAATCTGGACCTCTTTGGGAACCAGCTCACGGGCGAGATCCCGGCCACGATCGGCAACCTGGACAAGGTGACCCGTCTCTCCCTCTGGGCCAATCAACTGAGCGGGTCCATTCCCGCCGAATTGGGCGACATGGAGAGCCTGGAGTGGGTGGCGCTCGGGATCAACGAGCTCACCGGGGCGATTCCGCCCGAACTGGGCAACCTCACCACCCTCACCCACATGGACTTCACGTTGAACCAACTCAGCGGTCCGATCCCCGCCGAGTTGGGCAATCTCCCCGATGTCGTTTGGATTGGGCTCTGGTCCAACCAGTTGAGCGGTCCAATTCCGGCGGAATTGGGCAATCTCACCGGCCTGACGCAGCTGGACATCGATCACAACCGCCTGAGCGGCCCGCTTCCGGCCGAGTTGGGCAACCTCGTCAATCTGGAAGAACTCTGGCTCAGGCATAACCAGTTGAGCGGCCCGATCCCGGCCGAGCTGGGCAACCTCAGCAGCTTGACGGTGTTGGGCCTCGAGCAGAACCGGCTAAGCGGAGAGATCCCGGCCGAACTGGCTGGTCTTTCAAGCTTGGTCAGGGTCTACCTGGCGGGGAACGAATTCACCGGGTGCGTGCCGCCGGTGCTGGCGGCGGCCCCGAGGAGCGACGCCCTCGAGCTTGGGTTGCCGCTGTGCGACGCGTCCGCGGACGCGGAGGAAGGGCCAGCGGAGGCCTAGCCGCCAAGGCGGCGCTCCCGCCCAAACCGACGGTCTGAGAGGGCCCGCACCCGGATACCGGGTGACGGCCCTCTCAGTCTGTATCGAGAAGCGGCGCCCTCGTCGCTTGCCTAGGCGCGCACCCTTGGGCGCGTAGTGCATTCCGCAGGTGGCCGCGCCCCGGTCATCATCCCGGCGCGCAAGTCGAGCTAGCTGACCGGACGATGCCTGATTGCCAGACTGGCCGACCGGGTGATCCCTCTCGTGATTGGCGGCAACCCTAGGAGCACGGCTTGCGGGCGATGAGGAGGAAGGAGCCGAGGAGGCGGCGGATGGTGGGGAGGTCGTCGCCGAAGCGCCAGGTTGCGGTGCTGGGGAACTCCTGGAGGCTTTCGATACGGAGGCCGGCGCGGGCGACGCTGGTGACGATGTCGCCGAGGGTCCGGTGGAACTCCCACCTGGGTTCGGGTGCGTCTTCGGCGCCGGCGAAATGGCGCCAGCCGGTGGTTCGGTGGGGTTGGCGGTCGAAGTAGTCGCCGACGATGTCGATTGAGCCATCGCGGACCTCGAGGTTGCCCAGTTGCGGGTGTTCTTCGTTGAGAATCAGGCGGCCTGAGGGTTTAAGCAACTGGTGGATCGAGGCAGCCCAGCTATCGAGGTCCGGGAGCCAGCCGAGGGCGCCGCCGCCGGTGTAGACGATGTCGAAGGACTCAGGAACCAGTTCCACAGGTTGGGCGCTGACGTCGGCGGCCAGGAACTCGGCGGAGATGCCGGCGTCGTTCGCCTTGCGGGTCGCCAGTTCGATCTGCCTGGGGCTGATGTCAACACCAGTGGCATGGGCGCCGGCGTTGGCCCAGGAGAGGGTCTCCTCGCCGCTGCCGCACTGGAGGTGGCAGAGGCGCAGGCCGCGGACATCGCCGGCGGCCTCGAGTTCATGCTCGCGCAGCAGCGATCCTCCCTTCGCGAAGAACTCGGCGGAGGGCCAGATGTCCTGCCGCAGGTCGGCGATGGCGTCCCAGGCATCGCGGTTGGCGGCGGTGTATTCGTTCACAGGGGTGCTCGAGTTGCGGTGGATGGGAGGCGGCCGTCTATTGTGACCGCTGGTGCGCCTTGGCTGGACGGGTTGACGCCGGGGATACAGGCTGGGGCAAGACGCCGCGCGGGGAATCCACGATGAGACACGAGGGTCTGCGATGAGCGCGGATGGGCCGCGGGTGATGCGGCTGGATGAGCGGCAGGACCTGATCGACCACGTCAATCGCGTCATGCGCCAGGAGGTGGGCAGCGATCCCACCTACGGCGAGGACTGGCCGCACGTGCATCAGCCGGAGAACGTGCCGAACATCTTTGTGGTCCGGGAGGACGACCAGATCGTGGCCTCCACGGCGATCTATCCGCACGACACGCGGCTGGGCGACGTGGAGTTGCGGATCGGCGGCATCAACGGCGTCTCGACCGACGTGCCGTACCGGCGACGCGGCTACGCCACGCGGGTGCTGGACGCCTGCATCGAGCGCATGGCCGAACTGGGCTCCCACGTCAGCCTGCTGTCGACGGGCGTGCCCAGCTGGTATCGCAAACAGGGGTGGGAGTACGGCGGGACGGTGCGGATCTATCGCTTCGACCGGGGAAACCGGTCGTTTCTGCCCAGCGAGCCGGTGCCTGAAATCCGGCCGGCGACGGATGGGGACTTTGAGGCGCTGTCCGAGATCAACGAGGCGCGGGCCTGGGGTGCTGTGCGTCCGCCCGACCACATGCGGGCGATGCTCAAGCGGCGGAACTCAACGGTGTGGGTGGCCGAGCGGCAAGGCCGGGCGGGAGCCTACATATTCGCGCGCGGTACGGCGATGGCGGAATACGGCGGACCAGCGCACCTTGTGGTGCCGATGATCGCGCGGCTCTTGGAGCAGTGGGACGACCCGTCGGTCAAGACGTCAACGCAGTCGGTCGCCGAGCGCCAAGCCAGCCAGAGCCCGACGGTGCATGCCACCCTGATGGCGCCGGCGCGGACGGACGACGTGACGGAGGTCCTGGACTCGGTCGGAGTCATGCAGTCGACCGACTACATCGGCATGATCCGCATCGAGGACCCGGTGGGACTGGTCCGCGCCTACGGGCGCCAGGACCTGGAACCGGTGGACGAGGGCGACACGATCTCAATGATGCTCGGCGGCCAGCGCGTGCGTCTGAGCCGCAACGACGCAGTTAAACTGCTGTTCGGCCCCGAGCGGCCGCCGGGGGTGAAAGACTCGGGGTTGCCGCTGGCATTTCATGAGTGGTCGGCCGATCGCGTCTGATTCGAGTGGCGCCCGGCGGCCCATACTTCATAGAATCAGCCCACCTACCTGCGCGGGGAATAACAGGTAGGCTCATCACCCGGCCGCGACGGGCGGCGCGTGGAGGCCAGGCATGGCAGTAACTGAACGACGAGAAACGGCTGGGCACGTGATCGAGATCCTCGATGAGGAATTCGAGGACTTCACCACGGAGGCCCGGGCCTACCTGGCCGGCCAGCGCGTCGAAGAAAAGTTCATCGGCTACCGGCTGAAGCAGGGAGTCTACGGCCAGCGGCAGCCCAACGTGCAGATGCTGCGCGTGAAGCTGCCGATGGGCGGCGTCACGTCGGACCAGTTGGACGCCTTCGCCGAGGTGACCGAGCGGTTTGCCCCGCTCAAGAAGGGCCACATCACCACCCGCGAGAACATCCAGATCCATCACATTCCGCTGCCGCTGGCCTGGGATGCGTTGCGGGTGCTGGGTCGCGCGGGACTCTCGACGCGCGAAGCCTGCGGCAACACGGTCCGTAACGTGACCGGCGACCCCTGGGCGGGCGTGGCCGACGACGAGACGTTCGATGCGACGCCGTATGCGGGCGCCTTCGTGCGCTACTTCGTGCGCAACCCGCTGACGCAGTTGCTGCCGCGGAAGTTCAAAGTTTCGTTCAGTGGATCGGACACCGACAGAACGATCGGGGAAATCCACGACCTGGCGTTCTTCTCGACCATCAAGATGGTGGACGGCAAGGAGGAGCGCGGGTTCCGCATCCTGACCGGCGGCGGGCTCTCGATCATGCCCAAGCACGCCTTCGAGTTGTACGACTTCGTGCCGCTCAGCGACTACCTGCGGGTGTCCGAGGCCGTGCTGCGAATCTTCAACCGGTCGGACGAACTGCGACGCAACCGGGCCAAGGCCCGCATCAAGTTCCTCGTCCACCGGGTCGGAATCGAGAAGTTCCGCGAGATGGTGGAGGCCGAGTTGACCGGCGCCTGGGCCGAGCGCGACTACGACCTGGACGACCTGGTCTTCATCGACAACGAAGAGGCGGAAGCTCCCGCGATGCCGGCCGAGGCGCCGGTGATCGCGGAAGAGGACGCCGACCTGTTCGAGCGCTTCTGCTCGACGAACGTGGCGCCGCAGGTTCAGGCCGGCTACTCGACGATGGAAGTCAAGGTGAACCAGGGCGACCTGAGTCCCGAGCAGTTCCGCGGCCTGGCGCAGATCCTGCGTGACTACGGCGCCAGCCGGGCGCGAACCACGCACTGGCAGAACATCGTGCTGCGCTGGATTCCGGACAACAGCGTCTACCCCGTCTGGCGCGAACTGCGCGCGCTGGGGCTGGGCAATCCGGGCGCGTACGAGATCAACGACGTGGTGTCCTGCCCGGGCACGGACAGTTGCAAGCTGGGAATCACCTCCTCGATGGGCCTCAACAAGGCCATCCAGGCCAAGGTCGAGGAAATGCACATCCAGGATCCGCTGACGCGGCAGATCCTGATCAACATGAGCGGCTGCCCGAACTCGTGCGGCATGCACCACGTGGGGAACATCGGGTTCCACGGCGCGGCCATCAAGACCGGCGGACGCCAGGTTCCGGCGTACCACACCTTCATCGGCGGAAACCGCCGCTACGGCTCGCCGATGCGGCTGGGCCTGCTGCTGCGCACGCGGGTGCCGGCCAAGCGCGCGCCGATGGTGGTGGAACGGTTGATCCTGGATTACGAAGAGAAGCGAGAGACGGACGACGAGTCTTTCAACGAGTACGTGGACCGCTACGACCGGCTCTACTTTGACGGACTCCTGAAGGACCTGGCGCTGCCGCCCGAATACGACGACGAGCCCGAGCACTTCGTGGACTGGGACCGCGACCGGCTGTACGTGCTGGAACGCGGCGAGGGCGAATGCGCGGTCTGACCCCAGACAAACCGTCCAGTCCATCGCCCACGCCGAGCGGCCAGCGGCCGCTTGCGTCGGCGGCTAGCGCTTCACGAGAGCACCCCAGCGGCTGCACGTGTTGTTCTTGCGACTGCACCTGCGCCTGTATACGGGGCGTGGTGGTCTAGGCCTCTCACGCCCGCAAAGTCCTGGTCACGCCAGGCACTTCTCGACGCCGGCCGCGCGTTCGCGCCCCGGCCGCGTGATCAATCCCACCTGACCACGCCCTAGAACGGCGTCGAGCATCTGAAATCAAGCGAGGGGCGCTCTTTGCCCCATGCCATCGGAGGTTTTCTCTCAATCGTGAATGTGCAACTTGCTGAACCTGATCTGCGGCGCGAAGGCCCGCGGCTGCAGGGCCTGCCCGCCGAGGAGGTGCTGCGCGAAGTCGTGCGCGCCTATGCCCCGGACGTGGCGCTGTCGTGTTCCTTCGGCGGCCCCAGCGGGATGGTGCTGGTGGACATGCTGGCGCAACAGGACCTGCTGGATGACGTCGAGGTGTATTACCTGGACACCGGCCTGCTCTTCCAGGCCACGCACGAGGTCCGCGAGCGCATCGAAGCGCAGTACGGGTTCGAGGCCACGGCATATCACCCGGAGTTGTCGCTTTCGGATCAGGCCGCGCTCCATGGCGTGTCGTTGTGGGACCGCGACCCGGACACCTGCTGCGGGATCCGCAAGGTCGGGCCGAACGCACGGGCGCTGGCGGACAAGCGGGCCTGGATCACGGGCGTGCGGCGCGACCAGTCGGCGCAGCGGGCGGCAACGCCGGTGATTGAGTGGAACGCGAGATTCGGGCTGGTGAAGGTCGCCCCTCTGAGCGGCTGGTCCGAAACCGAGATCTGGGACTACATCCGCCATCACGACGTGCCGTACAACCGGCTGCACGACGAGGGCTATCCAAGCCTGGGCTGCGACACGCGCTGTACGACGCGTCCGCTGCCCGGTGAGTCGCTACGGAGTGGCCGCTGGCGCGGACTGTCAAAGACCGAGTGCGGTCTGCACGGAAACACTTAGGAGATGGTCAAGTCAATGGACTGCAATGGGTTTGCCGCCTACGGGCGGCAGGAACCGGCCGGGGTCACGATCTGGCTGACGGGGCTTTCGGGGGCGGGCAAAACCACGCTGGCGGAGCGGCTGACGCCGGAACTGCAACGCCGCGGCCACCGCGTGGAGTCGCTGGACGGCGACGTGGTGCGCACGCACCTGAGCAAGGGCCTGGGATTCACGCGCGAGGACCGCGACGAGAACATCCGGCGAATTGCCTGGGTGGCGGCGCTGGGGACGCGGCACGGCGCGACGATGCTGGTGTCGGCGATTTCCCCCTACAACGAAGGACGCCGCGAAGCGCGCGATCAAATCGGCGAGTTCGTGGAGGTCTACGTGAAGTGTTCGCTCGATCAGCTGATCGAGCGCGACCCCAAGGGGCTGTACGCAAAGGCGCTGGCGGGTGAGATCGAGAATTTCACCGGGGTCAGCGATCCGTACGAGGAACCGGTTAGTCCGGAGATTGTGGTGGAGACGGACATGGAGTCGGTTGAGGAGAGCGCGGCCAAGATCATCTCCAGGCTGGAATGCCTGGGATACCTGGCGCCGGTATCCGACTGCGTGGCGGCGGCCTGATGGGCGCCGTGGCAGCGCCGGCGGCGATCGAGCTTTCACCGCGGCAACTGGCGGATCTTGAGCTATTCCGAGTCGGGGGCTACCGCCCGCTGACCGGGTTCATGACCGAAGCGGAATACGCAGCGGTGCTGAAGGACATGCACCTGCCGGACGGCCAGCCCTGGCCGCTGCCGATCACGCTGGCGGTGGACGCCGAGACGGCGGCGCTGGTGCGCGAGGGGGACCGGCTGGACCTGCTGGACGGCGCGGGCCGGCCGCGCGGCGAGCTGGAGGTTCGCCAGCGATTTAACTACGACAAGGAGGCCGAGGCGCAGGCGGTGTATCGCACGACCGACGCGAAGCATCCGGGCGTGGCGGCGCTATACGCGCAGGGCGAGGTGCTGCTGGGCGGGCCGGTGCGGTGCTTCGGGGCATCGCCGGATCGGGCCGAGGATCCGCGGCACCTGACGCCGTCGCAATTGCGCGAGCGGTTCGATGCGCTGGGCTGGCGAACGGTCGTCGGGTTCCAGACGCGCAATCCGATCCACCGCGCGCACGAGTACATCCAGAAGGCCGCGCTGGAGATTGTTGACGGGCTGCTGGTGCATCCGCTGGTGGGCGTGACCAAGGAAGACGACGTGCCGGCGGAGGTGCGCTGGCGCTGCTACGAGGTGCTGCTGGACGGGTACTTCCCGCGCGACCGGGTGGTGCTGGCGGCACTGCCGGCGGCGATGCGCTACGCGGGGCCGCGCGAGGCGGTGTTCCACGCGCTGGTGCGGCGCAACTACGGCTGCACGCACTTCATCGTGGGACGCGACCACGCGGGCGTGGGCGATTACTACGGCCCGCACGACGCGCAGCACATCTTCCACGAATTCGATGCCGGTGAACTGGGCATCACGCCGCTGTTCTTCGAGCACGCCTTCTGGTGCACGGCCTGCGCCGCGATGGGCTCGGCCAAGACCTGCCCGCACGACGGGGCCAATCACGTGTTCCTGAGCGGCACGCGGCTGCGGGGGATGCTGAGTGAAGGCCAGCGACCGCCGGCGGAGTTCACGCGTCCGGAGGTGGCGGAGGTGTTGGCGGCGGCCTATGCCCAGGGCTGAGCGACGGGGCGTAGGCTTTAGCGGCTGAGGCAAGCGGCGGGACCGAGGTACGGCGGTGAAGGCTCGCATCGCGACACGCCGTTCGCCGCTGGCACGGGCGCAGGCGGCGTTGGTGGCTGATTTGCTGGTGGCTGCCAATCCGGGCTTGCGGGTTGAATTCGTGCATGTGGTTACGTCGGGCGACCGGGACCGATCGAAGCCGATCGAGGAACTCGGGGAGCGCGGTGTCTTTTCACGAGGCGTGCAGGCGGCGCTGCTGGACGGGCGGGCCGACATTGCGGTGCACAGCTATAAGGACCTGCCGACGGAGCCGCTGGCTGGATTGCGTATCGCCGCAGTACCGCTGCGGGCCGATCCGCGGGATGCGCTGGTGAGCCGAAGCGGAGCAGTGCTGGCTGACCTGCCGGCGGGCGCCAGCGTGGGCACGGGTAGCGCCCGTCGCTCGGCGCAGGTTCTCGCCGTCCGTCCGGACCTGCGTGTCAGGCCGCTGCGTGGGAACGTGGGAACGCGGGTGGCCAAGGTGCAGGACGGGGAACTGGATGCGGCGGTGCTGGCGGTGGCGGGTCTGAAGCGTGCTGGGTTGGCCGACGCAATAGCCGAGGTGTTGGAGCCGCCGTCGTTTCTGCCGGCGCCGGCGCAGGGCGCGCTGGCGGTGGAGGTTCGAGCCGATGGGCCGGACGTCGAGGGGCTGGTGAAGCGAATTGATGACGCGGAGTCACGCGCGGCGGTGACGGCGGAGCGGGCCTTCCTCCGTGACCTGCGAGGTGGTTGCAATGCGCCGGCGGGGGCGCTGGCAAGGGTGGACGGTGGCGAATTGACGATGACGGCAGGGCTCTTCGGTGAGGGAGAAGGTCTACCCGTAACGCAGCGCGGAAGCGTGAGCGATGCCGACGCCTTGGGTCGCCGGGCAGCGGCCAGGGTGCTGGCGGCGCGGGGACGGGCGACGCAGTGAAAGCCCAGGCCGGGACGATTTACCTGGTCGGCGCGGGTCCGGGCGATCCGAAGCTGATTACGGTGCATGGCCGGGAAGTGCTGGAGTCGGCGGACGCAGTGGTTCACGACCGGCTGGTTTCGCCGGACCTTCTGAAGCTGGCGCGCGCCGATGCCCGGATTGAGGACGCCGGCAAGACGCCGGGCCGGGCTTCGCGAAGCCAGGAAGAAATCAACGACTTGCTTGTCGAATTGGCCCGTGAGGGGCTTTCGGTGTGCCGGTTGAAGGGCGGGGATCCATTCGTGTTCGGCCGCGGCGGCGAGGAAGTGCTGGCGGCGCGAGCGGCCGGGATCCCGGTGGTTGTGGTGCCGGGAATCTCCTCGGCGCTGGCCGGGCCGACCGCGGCGGACGTGCCCGTGACGCATCGGGGGGTGGAGTCAAGCTTCACGGTAGTTACCGGGCACGACGCACGGTCGGCGGGCGATGCCGGGGTGGATTGGGGACGGATTGCGGGCACACCGGGGTCCATCGTGGTGTTGATGGGCGTCGGGAACCTGGGAGCGATTACCGGGAAGCTGATCGAGGGTGGACGGTCGCCCGACGAGCCGGTGCGGGTGGTGGAGCGCGCCACGTTGCCGGGGCAGCGCGTGATTTCGGGAACGCTGGCAACCGTCCAACAGCTTGCGCAGGAGGCTGGACTGAAGGCCCCGGCGGTGATCGTCGCGGGACCTGTTGCGGCGGTGCTGAACGACAGCGAGACCACGTGAAGCGGCCACGAGTCGTGGTGACGCGGCCGGCGAATGGGCCCGATCGGCTGACGGAACGTCTACAGGAGTTGGGCTGCGAGGTCGTGGCGGCGCCGGCCATCCGAATCGGCCCGCCGCGCAGCTACGAGGCGCTGGACAGGCTGGTTCGCGCGGCGGGCCGGTACGACTACCTGCTCTTCATGAGTCGCAACGCGGTGCGCTACTACGTGCAGCGCGCGCGACGGCTGCGGCGTGGCGGTACGCCAGTGCCCTCAGGCGTGCAGGTGGGCGTGGTCGGCTCGGCAACTGCCGCGGTGGCTGAACGGGCCGGGTTGGCCGTTGCCGTGCGCTCGGAAGGGCGCACAGGGGTTGATCTCGCGAACACCGTTTCTGCCTTGGCGTCATCCGGCAGCCCCGTCGCACTCGTTCAGGCGGAAGACGGTCGTGCGGAGCCCGCCAATCAACTGCGCGCCGCCGGGCTGACGGTTACGCGCATCCCGGCCTACCGGACGCGGCCGGCAGCCGTGCCACGGGAGGTCGTGGCCGCCGTCCGGAACGGCGACGTCGACGCGCTGGCGTTTGCAAGTCCGTCCAGCGCGGTCAGTTTTGCGGTTGCGTTGGGCGGGTTGGCCGCGGTTCCTTCGGATTCTGCAATTGCCGCAATAGGCCCAACAACCGCCGCAGCTTGTGAACGCGCGGGACGTGCGCCGGACATCGTGGCTGAAGATTCGACTGCGGAGGCGCTAGCGGATGCAGTCGTTGCGTGTCTAGGGAGCCGCACGCATGTCGGTCCACAAAGTGACATCGGCTAGGCAGCTTTGCCACACCGCTCTGGGCGAATCGACATCAGGAATCTACTCCCACGCCAGTGTCGTTCAACGCCTTTGCACTGGCATCATCATTCCATCGCGGAATTCCCGATCTGGCCCATTCTTCGCGGCATCGATCAGCCTTCGGGCTAGTGCGATTCCGAGTCGCTTGTCAATCCTGTCATCCGTGTTGCGATACGACTTTGGAGGCTCTATACAGTTGGCGCATCCATGTGCACACAAACAACCCTCCGCGACTTTGATCCCTTGTCCGAGTGCCGCCTGCCATACACTGAATAGTTGTTTGGCTACGCCAATTCCGCCTGTATAGTTCTCATAGTAGAATGCCTTCATATCACTTTTCTTTGATAAGGTGCTCGCGTCAAATCGGTCAGCAGGAATGACGAACATTGAGCCGACTCGCAATAAGTGCTCTAATGCCACAAGACCTTCAGTGGCCGCGTCCGTCTGCTCAAGAACTTCTATCCAGAAAGCATGTAGATTCCGATGATTCAGCGCGTTAGAAGTGCCACCTGAACGTATTTCATCGCCGCTTCTCTCATCAACCAGTTTATATCCAGTAAAGTTCGTTGAAATATCGATTTGACCGTAGTAGACCTCAGCTTCTCCGGTGAATACCTGCCCGTCAAACACCTTGGTTATATATGATGCTGTGAAGAAGCCAGGATCAGTTCTCATGTGAGGCTCTGCGCCAACGAGGACGACCTTGTCTTCTTCATGTGATTGGACTTGGTATTTCATTCCCATGAACGGGAAGATCGCTCCGATATATGCCTCCCGAAACTTTCGAGTCTCGGAAATCTGGCCGATTTCCTGTCTGCCTGACACAAGCTTCAACGATTGACCAATACCTCCCCTGAGATCCAAGCCTCGCTGGGGCTTGAAGCCGCTGACCGGAGTCCCGCCTGAGGTTCTGGCAGCCTCGTAAAGACCCTGTCCCAGGGTCAACAGGTCAGCAGGCCGAAGGCGTCCAGATGTCTCTTCGATTAGTGACGGTAGATGTCTCTCGATTAGCTCCTCATTATTGGGATCCACAACAAGCTGATCGTAGGGCTTGTTGAGGAATGCAGATAGATTACTTACGAAGAATCGATCAATAGGATCGTTCATGGAGTAGAAGAGGACAAAGGCATCTTTCTCCCAGCTCCGGCCGGCACGTCCGATCTGTTGCCACGCAGACATTAGATTCGAGGGAAAGCCGGCAAGGATGACACCGTCAAGGCCACCTATGTCGAGGCCAAGCTCCAGTGCGTTAGTCGAAAAGACAATTCGGATATCGCCAGACTTGACTCGCTCTTGTATCTCGCGCCGCTTGTCGGGGATGAGATCTGCATGGAACAGCGAAATACTGTCCGTGTCCATCTCCTGATCCAGTGCTTTCTGTCGAGTATGGCGGAAAGCGTCTTCTAGAAACCTCTTGGTCGGGCAGAAGATCAGGGCCTGCAGTCCTTGCGAGAGGCAGGCCAGCGCGGCCTGCTCGACACGCAGGCGAAGGATGTCACGGTATCGAAAGTCAGGAATGCTTGGATCAACAAATACAAACTGCCGCGTCGGACTGAAAACTTGCCTAGCTTGCACTAGTTCCATATCTAGACCAGTTAGGGCTTTGGCGTGTTCTTTGGGATTGGCGCAGGTGGCCGTTGCCATGAAGACTTGCGGCGAAACTCCGAGGCGCTTCAAGTGCAGTAGGAATCGGCGCAATAGCAAGGCGACATTGCTACCAAAGAAACCTCGGTATTCGTGCATTTCATCAATGACTATATATTTCAAGTTTCTCAAGAAGGTCTCCCATTGCTCTCTATATGCGAGAAATGACATATTCAAATACTCTGGGTTCGTCATTAGTATAGGTGGCGGACTGCTGCGTAGCGCGTTCCTGTTTTCCTGTGACTCGTTGCCGTCGTATGGCCACGACTGAATTTCACGCGGACCAGAGATACCCCTGCATAAGTCGTATATTTGTGCTCGCTGATCGAATGCAAGGGCTTTCATGGGGTAGATCAATAGTGCATGCGCGCGATAGTCTTTCACGAGTCGGTTGAGCATCGGGACAGCGAAAGCCAGAGTCTTGCCACTCGCCGTCGGGGCCTCCATTACTACGTTTCTGCCGTTAAGAGCCAAGCGTATTGCTTTATCCTGGTGCAGATATGGTCTCGTGATACCCATGTCTATCAACGCATTTCGAATGCTTGAATGTACTCCTACCGGCCAACTTTCGACATATTGAGGCTTAATGCGATCGACAGATCCACTCTCAACTCGGTCTCCACTGCGTAAAGCATCAAAATCTGTCAGGTCAGATAGCAACCGGTCAATGTCCATCTAGACTGCCTCTCGTTGACATACCGCCCACATTCGTTCGTGAGGCACTGGGAAGTCTACTGTTTTCACGTGACGTGTGTCTGATTGTCTTTGAAAGCAACAGCTCGGCTGTCCGTCAACGTGTGAGTTGTGAGGGATTAGAAGGCGCTAGAGATGATCTAGCGGGAACTTTCCACTGAATTGTGGCACCTATGCGCTTGGCCGTATGGCGGAGTAGGCTCTGTATCCGTATGCAGAAACATGTCACGCGTGATCGTTGGCGGCCGCGGCGGTTGCGGCGGTCGGCTGGTTTGCGGCGGATGGTGCGGGAGACGCGGCTGTCGGTGGATCGGTTGCTGTATCCGATGTTCGTTGTGCCGGGCGCGGGCGTGGAGATGGAAATTGGCTCGTTGCCGGGGCAGATGCAGCGATCGGTGGACCGGATCGGCGCGGCGGCAGGTGAGGTGGCGGACGCAGGGATTCAGGGCGTACTGCTGTTCGGGCAGGCGGCGGTGAAGTCGCCGGTAGGCGATGAGGCTTCGGCGTCTGACGGGGCGGTGCAGCGGGCGATTGGAGAAATCAAAGCGGCCGCGCCGGAGTTGGTTGTGTTCACGGACGTCTGCCTGTGTGCGTACACCGATCACGGCCACTGCGGGGTGCTGAGCGGCCAGACCATCGACAACGACGCCTCGGTGGAGCGCATCGCGCAGGTGGCGCTCTCGCATGCACAGGCTGGGGCCGACGTAGTGGCGCCCTCGGACATGATGGATGGGCGCGTGGGCGCGATCCGGTCGGTGCTGGACGCGGAGGGATTCAGCGAGACGGCGATCATGGCCTACGCCGCCAAGTACGCCAGCGCGTTCTACGGACCGTTCAGGGAAGCCTCCGGCTCGGCCCCATCCTTCGGCGACCGGCGCGGCTACCAGATGGATCCCGGCAACGCGCGCGAGGCGCTGCGCGAGGTTGGCCTGGACCTGGAGGAGGGCGCGGACATTGTGATGGTTAAGCCGGCGCTGACGTACCTGGACGTAATTGCGCGAGTGCGGGCCGAATACGACGCGCCGCTGGCGGCTTACTTGGTGAGCGGCGAATTCGCGGCGGTCAAGGCGGCGGCTGACCGGGGCTGGCTGGACGAACGCGCGGCGGCGCTGGAAGCGTTGACGGCGGTGTCTCGGGCCGGCGCGGACATCATCATCACCTACTGGGCCCCCGAGGCCGCCCGCTGGCTGGACGAGGGGCCGACGCACTGACGTCGAGCACGCGCCGCGCGGTTGTGTTGAGCGCGGCGGCGGCGGTGGCGTTTTCCTTGGGAGCGCCGGTGAGCGCCGCGGAAGTGACGCTGTGGCGGCTGGGACTGGCGACGCTGGTGGCTTTTGGGCTGGCCCGGGTGTCCGGCGTCTCGCTGGCCCACATTCGCGAGCGGCGAACAGCCATCCTGGGCGCGACGCTCTACGCGCATTTCCTGCTGTTCACGCTGGCGGCGCAGACGACGACCACGGCGCACACCTTGGCCCTCGTGTACGGCTCACCGGCGCTGGTGGCGCTGGGGTCGGCGGTGATCCTGCGGGAGCCGCCGCGAGCCTTGCAGATCGTCGGCGTGCTGGCCGCCGTGGCCGGCATCGCCATCCTGGTCGGGTTCGAGCCGGCCGAGAGCGGGGCGACGCTGGGCGGGGACGTGGCCGCCGTCGGATCCGGCGCGGCACTGGCGGCGTATGTGCTCGCCGGGCGTTATTACCGGGGCGCGATGCCGCTACCGGCCTATGTCTTCGCGGTGTACGGGTGGGCGGCGCTGCTGGCGCTTCCGTATGCGGTCATTTCGTTTGACGCGGGGGCATACGACGGTGGGCGAATCCTTGTGCTCGTCATTCTGGGGATCGTTCCATTGGGTCTCGGCCACACGCTGCTCAACGCCGCGCTGCGGAGGGCAACGGCGACGATTCCCAACGTGATAACGACGCAGGAGGTCACGGGCGGCGTGATCTTGGCGGCCCTGCTCTACGGCGAGATTCCGGGTCTCAGTGCGCTGCTCGGCGCGCTGCTGGCGCTGGCCGGGGTAATTACGGTGGTTCTGTTCGGGCGACGTGCGCGCGAGGCGGCCGGCGGCTAGGGACGAAAACGCAGCGTCGCCACGGCGCCGGGCGCGTCATCGCGCGCGGCGATGTCGAAGTCGCCATCGAGATTTCGCTCCACCAGGTTGCGAACGATGGTCAGACCCAACCCCTGGTCGCGCATGAGGCTGAAGCCGTCCGGAAGTCCAACGCCATCGTCGGTAATCGAGATGTCGACGCGACCGTTGTTGGCGGTGGCGTCAACGTGAATGCGGCCGGTGGTTCGTCCGGCCATGCCGTGCTCCACGGCGTTCCAGAGCAGTTCATTGATGACCAGGGCAAACACGGTGGCCTTTTCGGACTGGATGCGGCCGGGCCGCGCTTCAACGGTGATCTCGATGCGACGGCCGCTGGCGTTCAGGTCGCCGCGCAGCATGTCAGCCATCGAGTCGATGATCTGGTGCACGGTGGTCTGCCCGATGGCGTCCTGCGAGAGCAGGTCGTGAACGCGGGCCATGCCGCCGATGCGGCCGGCGCTGAGCTTGAGCAGGGTGGCGGCTTCCTGAGTCTCGGTGCGCCGCGCCTGCATCTCCAGGAGCGAGGCGATGGTCTGCATGTTGTTCTTGACGCGGTGGTGCATTTCCTGGAGGAGGATGGACTTGGTCTCCAACCCCTGCCGCACCTCTTCGAACAGACGGGAGTTTTCGATCGCAATGGCCGCGTGGTTGGCGAACGTGAAGGCCAGGTCCACCTGCTCCCGGGTGTATTCGTGCGGCGCCGGGCTGTAGAGGCTGATGGCGCCGACCGCCCGGTCACGCAGGATCAGCGGCACGCTGAAGAGCGCGCCGTACCCCTCGGTCGCGATCAGTTCACGCGTGGCGACCAGACGCGCGTCATTGAGCGCGTCGTTGACAACCACCGGTGCGCGCGTTGAGACGGCGCGTCCCACCACGCCGTCGCCGATGCCCAGGCTGTGCCGGCGGTAGGCGTCGCCGAGGTTGAAGGACGCCACGATGCGCATGCGCTTGCCATCCTCGTCCAGTTGCCAGATAGCGGCCTTGTCGACGCCAATGAGGTTGGCCGCGGATTGCGCGATCTGGGCCAGCACCGATGCCGGTTCCAGGTCTGAGGTCAGCGTGCGGGCGAGGTTTTGGACCGTGGTGAGCTGCTCGATCTTGCCGTGCAGGGCATCGTCGGTCTGGCCGTGCAGACGGGCATTTTCGACAGCGATGGCCAGTTGCCCGGCGGCGATTTCGGCGAACCTGACCTCCTCGTCCGTGAAGTCGCGAAACTCGGGGCTGGCCATGCTGAGGACACCGATGAGGCGTTCGACCGTGAAGAGCACGATGGGAACCACGAGGAAGCTGCGCAGGTCTTCCTCGCCGAGGCCCGGGACGTACTTGAAGCGGGGATCGCTCCAGGCGTCGCGCACGGCCACGGGCTGACCCACCTGGGCCGCCCAGCCGATGATGCCTTCGCCCAGGGCCAGGGTGGTTTGGCCCACGGCTTCCGGATTGAAGGCGCGGGTGGCGCTGAGTGTCAGGCGGTCGATGGCCTCGTCGTACAGGTAGATGGTGACCTCGGAGACGCCCAGGTGATCTGAGACGGACTCGACGGTGGCCACCAGGACCTCATCCAACTCCAGGGACGAGTTGATGACGCTGTTGATCCGGTCCAGTGCTCGCACCGTGTTGTCGAGCAGACGTTCGCGCTCAGTGGGCGTCGCGTTGATGGGAACGATGGCGTCGTAGCCGCGGACGAGAGCCTGGACGGCGGTCGTCTGCAGCTGGACGAGTTGATCGACGACCGCCTCGTGCTGCGATGGCGGCGCGTCGCGCAACACCGCGGCGCCCAGCGCGCCCATGCGTTCGAGGGCAGTGGCCAGCAGGCCCGAGAGGGTGCCTCCGCGCTCGGCCACCGTGGTGCCGACGCTTTCGATGTGACGGAGGAAGGCGCGGTTGGCCCGCAACTGCAGGAGGAGCCTGCCGGCGTCCAACATGGAGACGTCCAGCCCGGCGTCGGCCTGGTCCGCCAGCCAGCGGGCGAATTGCCGGCCCTGCTCAGTCCCGTCTTGAATCAGGGTCACGCCTCAGACTTTCCGACTTCCGCGGTCAGTCCGCGGCACGCGTGCCTGAAGAGCTTAGGACGGCGAGCGGCGACGCAGAAATGCCGGCACGTCAACCTCGTCGTCCGCCATGCCCTCACGAGGCACGGACCGCGTGACACGGGTGCCTTGGCGTCGGCCACCCACGGACCGTGAGGCATCCGCTGAACGCGAGGTCTCGAACCCCGTGGCAATCAGCGTGACCCGGATTGCCTGGCCCATGCGTGGATCGACCACCGTGCCGAAGATGATGTTGGCATCGGGCGCGGCGACGGCGGTGACATGTTCCGCGGCGGCGTTGATTTCCGCGATGGCCACATCGTCCGAGGCGGTGATGTTGATGAGAACCCCGCGGGCGTCATCAATTGAGGTTTCGAGCAGCGGGCTCTCCATCGCCTCGCGCACGGCGCGCAGCGCCCGCTCTTCGCCGGCGGCTTCGCCCACGCCCATCATGGCCGTGCCGGAGTCGCGCATGACCGAGCGCACGTCGGCAAAGTCCACGTTTACCAGGCCGGTGGCGGTAATCAGGTCGGTCACGCCCTGCACCCCGCGATGCAGCATTTCGTCCGCCATCAGAAAGGCGTCGGCGAACGCCGTACCGGCGCCGGCGTGTTCCAGCAGCTTGTTGTTGTGCAGCGTGATCAGGGCGTCCACGCGGGTTTCCAGATCGGCGAGGCCGTGACTGGCGACCTGAACGCGCCGCGAGCCTTCGAAAGTGAACGGCACGGTGACGACCGCGACGGTGAGCGCGCCGGCCTCCATGGCGCGGTCAGCCAGGACCGGCGTGGCGCCGGTACCCGTCCCGCCGCCCATGCCGGCGGTGATGAACACCATGTCGGCGCCGTCCACCAGGTCGGCCAGTTCGTCGCTGCTCTCGGTGGCCGCGCGCTCGCCGAGGCGCGGATCGCCGCCCGACCCGAGGTGGTCGGTGGCTCGGCTGCCAATCAGGAGGCGACGGTGGGCGTTGGATGCCGACAAGTCCTGGGCATCGGTGTTGACGGCAATGAACTCCACGCCGTCGAGCTCAGCGGCGACCATTCGGTTGACGGCATTGTTGCCGGCACCGCCGACGCCAATGACTCGAATGTCCGTCAGGCCCGGCACGGCATTCCTCGACCCGGGTTCCGGATCCTGACGCAAGATGCGTGGCACCAGGTTGTCCGGCCGGCGCAAATCGTCCAGGCGGTCGGGGTTAAACCCGCCGCGGTCACTAGGCGGCACGGGAACGCACCTCCTCGGCCAAAGTCTCGTAGGCCTTGACGGCGCGCCGCGCGCCGCGATTGGCACTGCCCGCCGCAAAGATCGAGACGCCGGTGCTGGCGGCTTCCAGGATCTTGCTGTTGGTGGGAATGTCGGATTCGAAGACACCGGCGCCCCAGCGTTCGCGCAGGTATTCCGCCACGGTCTTCTCTTCTCGCAGCCGCCGATCGAACTTGCTGAGCACAATGCCCAGAACCTTGAGGCGTGGATTCAGGAAGGTGACTTCCTCGATGCTCTCATTCAGCATCTGCAAGCCTTGCAGCGAGAAGAAGCGGGCTTCGGTGGGAATGATCACCCACTCGGCCGCGACCAGGGCGTTGATGGTGAGCACGCCGAGTGACGGCGGCGTGTCGAAGAGGATGTAGTCGTAGTCCTTGTCCACTCGAAGGACGTGTTCGCGGAGGCGCAGTTCGCGTCCCAGCTTGGTCTGCAGGGTGGTCTCCACGCGGGCAAGCTCCGGCGAGGCCGGCACGACGTCCACGATGCCACCGGAAGGATCGTTGACCCGGTAGCGGGGCAGCTCGACGTCTCGATTCAGCAGGGCGTCCGCCAGGGTGGCGTCCATCACGCGCTCGACGCCGAACGAGCTTGTGAGGTTGGACTGCGGATCGCAGTCGATGACGAGCAGCCGGGAGCCGGCGCGCGCAAGGGTAGACGCGAGGTTTGACGTGGTAGTGGTCTTGCCAACGCCGCCCTTCTGGTTGGCGATGGCGATAGTCACGGCCATGGGGAGCCTCCACGGAAGCGTCGCCCACCGGCCCCCACGGCGACGATCTTCTGCGAAGCGTAGCTAGACAGGCTCAACTGGTCAACATAAAATTATCTGGCTGGCACATCCCTCGCTCCAATAGTCAATCTAAGTTTACAGCAGTTCATCTTATGTAAATGTGATACTCTTCCGGCTCGTCGGGCCAGTATGCCCGTGCTTTGTGTTGCTGTGGACCATGGGAAGGGTAGCGAGTGGGGGTAATGGCCCCTGAGCGTCAAGCTGCTGTGGGGCCGTCCCTCCAGATTGACCTAGCGCCGAACTCCGCGCGCGGACTCCGAATGTCTTCGCCAGTTCTCGGAGCACCTGTGTGCGACGAGGACGGAAAGCCGGTGCGAGGGTCTCTGACGGACTGCGGTGCACTCGTCACCAAGACCGTTACGCTTGACGAGCGCGAAGGCAACCCGAGTCCGCGTTTAGTTCGCACGCCGTCTGGGTGGCTGAATTCGATGGGCCTCCGAAACCCTGGCGCTGAAGCGGTGTTGCGCTATCAGGCTCCCAACTGGGCAAGTTGGCTCTGCCCTGTCGTCGTGAGCATTGCGGCGCACCATCCTGCGAGCTGGACGACGCTAGCTTCCCGTTTCGATGGTCTTGAAAACGTTGCAGCGATCGAGGCCAACCTGTCGTGCCCAAATGTGGCTGGTGGGCTAGACGCGTCGATTCATCCAAAAGTGACGCACGAAACTGTGAAGGCTGTCCGCCGAGGAACCTCCCTGCCGGTGATCGCAAAACTCTCGCCGAACGTTACCGACATTCGGCCAATCGCGTTGGCGGCAGAGGACGCTGGTGCGCACGCGCTTTCCATGATTAACACTGTGCGGGGGCTAGTGATTGACACTGAATCGGGCCGACCCTACTTGGGTGCCGGGACTGGTGGCCTCTCGGGACCGGCCATTCGCCCAATCGCCCTTCGCTTCGTATATGAGGTCGCCGATGTAGTTTCGATCCCGGTCATTGGAATGGGCGGAGTAGAGTCAGCAGATGACGCGCTGCAGTTTCTGATGGCCGGCGCTTCCGCCGTGCAGGTAGGTACTGCCCGGTTCAACGACCCTAACGTAATTCAGGACATCGCTTCTGGGCTGCGACGATACCTGTCGATTACAGGATTCGGATCGATCTCCGATGTCGTTGGGCTGGCTCGAGCGGACGAATCACCGGCTGAAGTGGACCTGGATCACGTCGCCGTCTGAGACCTCGTAGTCGCGCCCGACGCGGCGCAGGCGCCCGCGTTCGCGCAGGGCCGCCATTGAACCGGCGGCGATGAGTTCGTCGGCCGCCACGGCGTCGGCTCGAATAAAGCCTGTCGCCAGATCGGTGTGAACGGCGCCGGCGGCATCCAGGGCGGTAGCGCCGCGCGGCAACAGCCACGCGTTAACCGACCGGGTGTTACCGGTGTAGAACGTGATCTGGTCAAGCGCCATGCGCAGCGCCCGGCCCACGCGGTGAGCGGCCAGGCCGGGAAGGCCAAGGTCTTCGCGGAAGGCGGCGGCGTCATCGTCCGAGAGATCATCCAGTTCGGCTTCGGTCGCGGCGGCGACCACGCACCAGTCGTCGCGGCCCAACGCGGCGCGCCGGGTGTCCGTGTCCGCGGCGTCATCGTCCGGGGCGTTGCAGGCCACGGCGCAAGGCTTGGCGCACAGCAGGCCGAAACCGCGCAGGCTGACGACCTCCTGGGATGTGAGCCCTTCCAGCATTGGACGGTCGGCTTCGAGCGCCTCGCGAGCGCGGGTGACGATGGCGAGTTGCTCGCCGGCCTCACGTCGTTCGACGCGCGGACCGCTGGTCAGGCGCTCCTGCAGGCGCTGCTGGGCCGGTTCGAGGATCGCCAGGTCCAGCACGGCCATTTCCGTGCGCAGCGAGTCGACGCGCTCGGCGGCGGCCTGCAAGCCACCCTCGCCCGAGACGACCAGAAGCAGAGCCTCGGCCGTGCGGAGTCGACCGATCCATTCGGCGTTGGGTGGCTCGCCTGCCGCCAGCGCGTGGCCCGGCGCGTGCCAGAGGGTGAACGAAACGGGAACTGTCTGGGCCGCGCGAAAGACCGCCTGGAGGTCGTGAAGGCGCGGGTCCGGCAGGGACATGGCCCCGGTCTGGACTCCGAGCCGTCCCTGCGGCGCAGCGACAACGTGCCGGCCGACGGCGGCGGCGAAGGCGGCCTCGACCCCGGCCTCAAAATCGCCTGCCAGCGCGATATCCGGCATAAGATTTCCCTAGTCTGGCGGCTGACCGAACCGGGCGGCCTGGTTGGTATAGTAGTGACCTACCTCTGTGAGATTGCGTCCCTGGGTACGCCTGTCTCGTGCCATCACCTAAAGAACTCGTCCGTCACCAACGCCGCGCCAAGGAAGTGCGCCGGCAGCGATTCCTGCGCGCCCGTAACGTGAGCACACGCTCCGCGGTGCGAACGTTCGTCAGGCATGCCCGCGCAGCGATCGAGTCCGGCGACTCCGAGGCGGCGGAAGCCGCCATTCGCGAAGCGCAGAGCCGTCTGGACAGCGCCGCGCGCAAGGGCATCATTCACCGCCGCAAGGCGGCGCGCAGCATGTCGCGCCTGGTGCGGCAACTGCGAGCGGCGCAAGCCGCCTAAGCGCGAGCCTCGGCCGGCCGCGTGGCCAGCCGCGCGGTCAGGATCTCCAGCAGCGCGTCCTTGTCGCCGCCGGTTGACTTGAGCGCCGCGTCCGTGCGCACGACTTCGGCATACATACGCGCGATCAGCCGGTCGGACATGCGCCGGGCCTGCTGGGCCAGGTAACGCCCGCGACCGGGCGGCGCGCCGGCGGCGCGCGCCACCTGCTGGTAGGTGCCACCGTCCGCGACCACCTGGCGGGCGGCGGCCAGTTGCCGCAGCGAGCGGGTGATATCGGCCAGGATCATCTCGTGCGGCGTACGCAGCGCCAGCATGTCGTGCAGCACCCCCAGCGCCTCGGCGCCGCGCCGGTCGGCCAGGGCATTTACGTAGTCCCAGCGGGCGTGCTCGCCGATGGTGGCGCAGGCGTTGTTGACATCTCGCTCGCTGATTGCGCCGTTGAACCCCACGTAGGCCGCCAGCTTCTCGATCTCGCTGGTCAACAATCCAGCGTCAGCCGTCATGAGTTCCACCAGCCGTGCGGCCGCGTCCTCGGAGATGCCCACGCCCACACGTCGTGCCTCGGCGCGCACGAATCGCACGGCTTCGGCGTCCCGCAACGGTCCGAACTGTTGAACGCGCGCGCCGTTCTGCGTGAGCGCGTTGAAAGCCTTTACTCGTGATGCAGTGCGCCGGTCGCCCAGGTCCAAGTACACCGAAACAGCCAGGTCGCAGGTGTCGGCGGCCGGGTCGTTCTTTCGGGCATCGCCAAACGCCGCCAGCCACTGGATGAGCTTTCGGGCCTGCGGCCCGCTGGGCGGGGCGCCGTCCAGGAAAATCCTGCGCCGCTCGCCGAACATCGACACCGCGCCGCAGGCGGCGCTTAGCTCGTCAGGCCCCGCCCGCGCCCCGTCCAGGTGGGTGTACGCCAGGTCATCCGGCGCCGGATGTCCCAGCACCGCCTCAACCGCGTTTCGCAAGCGCGGGTCGCGCCCGCCAAGGAAGACAAAGAGCACGTCTTCAGCCTACGGACGCTTCCGGCTCGCGGCCAACAGCGCGAGCCTCAGCACGTTGACACGGCGGACTGGCACACTCAATCCTGTTGGCCAGCCTGAACGCCCGCGCCACCGCGGGCTCCGTCTTTTCTTACTGGAGGTTCGATATGGGCGCCGACTCCGACAACGGCGCGATCGAGCAGTCGTTCGCTACCCGGCACGCCGGCTCGGCGGCGCTGCGCGCGCGGGCATGCCAGGCGCTGGCCGGCGGCGTGGCGCACGATACCCGCATCCAGGCGCCCTTCCCGGTCATGACGGCCCGCGCCACGGGGGCGCGCAAATGGGACGTGGACGGCAACGAGATCGTGGACTACACCATGGGCCACGGCGCGCTGATCCTGGGGCACGGGCACCCGGTGGCCGTGGACGCCGCGCGGGAGCAACTGGAGATCGGCACCCATTACGGGGCCGGCCACGAACTCGAGATTGGCTGGGCCGAGCAGATCAAGCGGCTCAAGCCCAGCATCGAGCGCGTGCGCTTCCACTCCTCGGGAACCGAAGCCACGCACATGGCCATGCGCTTGGCGCGCGCACACACGGGCCGCGACCGCATCGTCAAATTCCAGGGCCACTTTCACGGCTGGCACGACTACGCGACCGTGGGCGTGGAAGAGCCGTACGACATCCCGACCTCCGCTGGCGTGCCGGCGGCCACCCAGGGGACCATCACCGCGCTGCCGACGGACCTGGACCTCGTACGCGAGGAATTGTCCAAGGGCGACGTCGCCGCCGTGATCGTGGAACCCAGCGGCGCCGGCTGGGGCGCGCTTCCCATCGCTCCGGCCTTTATCGAGGGCCTGCGAGACCTGACGACCGAGCACGACGCCGTCCTGATCCTGGACGAGGTCGTGACCGGATTCCGCATGTCGCCGGGCGGCTTCCAGGTGATGGCCGGCATAACGCCGGATCTGACGACCATGGCGAAGGTTGTGGCCGGCGGCCTGCCGGGTGCAGCCGTGGGCGGGCGTGCCGAGATTATGGACAGGCTGGAGAAGCGCGGCGACCCGGCCTGGGACCGCGGCCAGCGCATTGCCCACCCCGGAACCTATAACGCCAACCCGGTCTCGGCCGCGGCGGGATCGGCGGTGCTGGACTTCCTGGCCGGCGGCGCCGTGCACGCGCACATCGACGCGCTGTGCGAGCAGTTGCGGCAGGGCCTGCAGGAGACGTTCGACCGCCACGACGTGGGCGCGCTGGTGTACGGCGAGACGTCGTATTTCCACATCAGCCTCAGCGGCCAGCCGGCCAAAAGCGGCCTTGGCGGGGCTGCGGGCGACGCGCTGGGCCAGGCTCTTCTGAACGAGGGCGTGCACCTGATTTCCGGCGGTGGGTTTACGAGCGCGGCGCACACGGAGGCGGACGTCGAGCAAACCGTGGCGGCCTTCGACGCGGCGATTGGGGCCGTGGCCGCTGAAGGTCTCTTCGACAACTGAGCGTGAAAGGAACTTCGAACGCATGAAGATCGAAGGCAAGCTGGCGGATCTCGGCATCGAGCTTCCGTCCCCAACAATCCCGCCCACGGCCCCGCTGAAGCCGTGGAACATCAGCGGCAACCTGGTGTACCTGTCGGGAGCGGGCCCGGTGGATGCCACGGGCGCAACGCCGGTGGGCAAGGTCGGGCGCGATTTCGACACGGCCGAGGCAACCGAGTTCGCGCGCTCGATCGCCGTGGCCCATCTCGGCGCGCTCAAGGAGGCGCTGGGAGACCTGGACCGGATTCTCCAGGTGGTCAAGGTGCTCGGCATGGTGAACTGCACGGACGACTACACCGACCAGCCGACGGTGATTAACGGTTACTCGGAGCTGTTCGTCGAGCTATGGGGTGAGAACGGGCGCCACGCGCGCTCTGCCGTCGGGATGGCGCAGCTACCGGGCGGCATGCCGGTGGAGATCGAGGCGATTCTCGAGTTCATGTAGTCGCTGCGAGTTCAGCGGGAAAAGGCGTCGTCCGCGGCCCAGTCGACGGGAATCTCCGCCGGCACGGCGTCGCGGCCCCTTGCCAGGTTCGGCACCGGCACCAGCACGTACCCGTTGTCGACGCCAAACTCCAGGATGCGCTTGGTCAGGTGCACGTCCTGGGCGCAGTAGTCGATCACGCGCCGGCGATCATCCGGTCGACCGGTGCGCCACAGGTGCACGGCCTCCGTGCCGTCGCTCAGCGACTTGGCCTCGCCAAACATCGCGCCCGCAATGTCCTGCAGTCGCATGCCCTTGCGACGGCCCGTCACTGATTGCAGTTCCAGCAGCACGTCGAACGACCGCTCTCGCAGGACCGACACGTCGCCGTAAGCGGATAGAACGGTCAGGTCGAATCGCCGCGAGTTGAACCCGACCACGCGCGGATGCTCGGCCAGGTAGTCGATCAGGTCTTGCGCGTCGGGCTCATGCCAGACGTGTTGCTGGCCGTGTTCGTCAATGGTGACCCCAACGGCCAGCCCGAAGTCCCGGATGTTGCGCCAACCGCCGCGCACCTCATGGCTCAGGTACAGCGTCTCCAGGTCGAAGACGACATAGCGGCCGTCGGCTGAAGATGGATCAGGCCGTGCGCGCATTGCGCATTATGCGCAGGCTTTTCCGCGGAAGGGCCAGTCGTGGCGCAACGGAAGGAACGCTACCGGACTTGCAGGCGCGGCCCTGTATAGTCGGGCGCCACAGAGGAAAGGGGATCGCCACGCTCCGCGGTTGCCTTCCAACGCGAGGCGGCGCGCTGGCAGCGAATGCGCGGGTAGCGACGCCGAATCAATGCCCGTAACGGTTCGCGAAGCCGAGCGTCGCGTGCGGACCGCGGGGTGGGTCCACATCGCGACACGTGGCAGCCATCGGCAATTCAAGCATCCGCACCGCCCCGGGCGAGTGACGATTCCCGGAAAGATGAGCGACGAACTGAATCCAAAGACGTGGGCATCCATCCGAAGACAGGCAGGGTTGGAGAGGTGACGATGCAATACGAGGTCATCATTGAGCGTGGCCCTCGAAATTTCTCAGGGTATGCACCCGCCGTGCCCGGCTGTGCAGCCACCGGCGCCACGGCGGAAGAATGTCGCCGCAATCTGCAAGAGGCCCTCGAATTTCATCTTGAAGGCCTGCGTGAGGACGGCCTTCCAATCCCGGTGCCAGATACCGTCCAGGTGTCGATACCGGCCTAAACCAGCTCGATTTGGACCGTGGCGCAAGCTGCTCCGCAACTCAACACGACCCACGTCCGAATTCCCTTGCCGCTGGCGCTGGGCGTTGTTACGGTTGCCTTGTGCGCATTGCGCGGTCGGCTGCCTGTGTCTGTCACGGGGCCGAGGCACAATGTGCACGACGCAAAGGCGTTGACGGGGAGGAGTAGGCCTCCCGAGAACTCCGAGCGAGCCGGAAGTGGTGTGAGCCGGCGGGTTCTCCGGGCCGAAGGTCGCCCCCGAGCCGACCGGTTGAAGGGTTTTCCTGGTAGGCCGGTCCGGTGCCCGCCGTTATTGGGTAACGAAGCGGTTCGGTCAGCCGACCGGGCAAGCGGGGTGGTACCGCGGGTTACGACCCGTCCCTGTGAGGGACGGGTTTTTTGTTGCCGTACGGCTGACCGAGGTGAAGGACACGGAGCGATGAGACGCAGCACGCAGATGCGTGAGCTTGCGCGCGCTCAGGTTCACTCGGTCGCGGTACCCGACGGAGACGCCGCCTAGCCGCCGTCTCCGCGTTTCCCCCACAAGACTCCACAACACCGCTTTCCACGACTCTCCAGGAGACCCACGACATGTCCGCAATCAACGGCCGCTCCAGCAACGGTTCCACCGCCGCTCCCAAGACGCCGCGTACCGGCGGCGAGGTGGTGTGCGACGCCATGCTCGCTGCGGGCGTGGACGTCATCTTCGGGATGCCGGGCGGCGCTTCGCTGCCGTTCTACGACTCGCTCTACATGTACCAGGACCGCATCCGCCACGTCCTGATCCGGCATGAGCAGGCGGCCGGCTTCGCCGCCAACGGCTATGCGCGGGCCACGGGCAAGGTCGGCGTAGCCACCAGTACGTCGGGGCCGGGCGCCACCAACCTGGTGACGTGCATGGCCAACGACATCATGGACTCGGTCGGCGTGGTTTACATCACTGGCCAGGTGGCGCGTCCGGCCATCGGCTCCGACGCCTTCCAGGAAGCCGACGTCACCGGCATCTCCATTCCGATCACCAAGCACAGCTACCTGGTGATGGACGTGGACGACCTGCCGCGCGTGATGTCGGAAGCCTTCCACCTGGCCTCCACCGGCCGCCCCGGTCCGGTGCACGTGGACATTCCCAAGGACGTATTCCTGGAAACCACCACCGAGACCGCGCCGGACCAGGTGAACCTGCGGGGCTATCGGCCGTCCAAGGTCGGCAACGCCCGCATGGTTCGCAAGGCGGCTGAGGTCATCAACGCCTCCGAGCGGCCGATCATCATGGCCGGCCACGGCATCGACATCTCCGGGGCCGCCGAGGAACTGTTGCAGTTGGCCACGCGCGGCAACATCCCGGTCGTCAGCACGCTCCACGGCGTCGGCACTTTCCCCGAAACGCACCCGCTGTCCTTCGGAATGCTGGGCATGCACGGGCTGGCCTACGCGAATTTCTCCATGCGGCAGACCGACTGCATCATCGGCCTCGGCACGCGCTTCGACGACCGCGCCGTGGGCAAGGAGGACGAGTTCGGGCCGGGCGCCAAGGTCGTGCACATTGACATTGATCCGGCCGAGATCGGCAAGGTCCTGGAGACCGACGTGCCGATCGTGGGCGACCTGAAGCTCACCCTGCAGAAGCTGCTGCCCCTGATCGAAGACCGCGACCGCACGTCCTGGCTGGACCAGATGAACGGCTGGCGGCGCGACCATCCCTCGCTCAAGATCCCCGACAGCCCCGACTCCGTGCTGCCGCAAGAAGTCGTGCGGGCCATCTACGACATCTCCGGCGGCGAAGCCCGCGTCATCGCCGACGTGGGCCAGAACCAGATGTGGGCGGCGCAGCACTACTGGTACGAGCGCCCGCGCATGTTCTTCAGCGCCGGCGGGCTGGGCCCCATGGGCTACGCGCTGCCGGCGGCCATGGGCGTCAAGCTGGCGGACGAGAAACAGGACGTCTGGTGCGTCACCGGCGACGGTGGCCTGCTGATCAACATCCAGGAGTTCAACACGCTGGCGGCCGAGGGCATCAACGTGAAGGTCGCCGTGCTCAACAACGCGCACCTGGGCATGATTCGCCAGTGGCAGGAGTTCTTCTACGAAGGCCGCTACATGGGTGCCTTCCTGGACAACCCCGACTTCGCCAAGGTCGCGCAGGCCTTTGGACTGCACGGCGTGGGCACCAGCTCGCGCGATGAGATGCACGACGCCATCGCCATGGCCCACGAATACGACGGGCCAGTGGTGCTGGACCTGCACGTGGACCGCGTGGAGAACGTCTACCCGATGATCGTTCCGGGCACCGGCGTGAACAGCGTGATCGAGGACCCGCGATGAACGAGGCACCCGAGACCCACATGCTGGTGGCCACAGTGGCCGACCATCCCGGTGTTCTGACCCGGGTGGCCAGCCTGTTTCGCCGCCGCGGCTTCAACATCGCCAGCCTGGCCGTTGGGCATTCCGAGGAGCCGGGCTATTCGCGCATGACCATCGCCGTCGAAGGTTCGGCGGAGGAAGTCAAGCAGTGCGAGAAGCAGCTCTATAAGCTGGTCGAGGTCGTCTCGGTGCGGAACCTGACCGGCGCGCCGGCGGTTACGCGCGAACTGGCCATGATCAAGGTGCGCGTCAAGTCCAACGAACGGCTTGGCCTGGCCGAGATCACCGACATCTTCCGCGGCGAGATCGTGGACGTGAGCAAGACGTCGATGATCGTGCAGATGACCGGCGCGCAGTCCAAGATCGACCGGTTCCTGGACGTGATTACCGAGTACCCGATCGAAGAGATTTCCCGAACCGGCGTCATCGCCATCGCTCGCGACGACGTCGGCCCCCGGAATGGACGTGCGCGTGGATAGCAAGGTTCTATACGAGGCCGACATCACGGCCGACGAGTTGCAGGGCAAGCGGGTTGCGGTCCTGGGTTATGGCAGCCAGGGGCATGCGCACGCGCTGAACCTGCGCGACTCCGACGCCGACGTGGTCGTCGGGCTGCGCCCGGGCAGTCCCTCGCGCGCCCGCGCAGAGGCCGAGGACCTGCTGGTCCTCGACGTATCCGAAGCCGTGGACGCCTCCGAAGCGGTCATGCTGGCCCTGCCGGATCAGGACCAGCCGCAGGTGTACGAGGAGCAGATCGCGCCGGTGCTGCGGTCCGGCCACATGATTCTCTTCGCTCACGGTTTCAACATTCACTACGGGCAGATCAGTCCGCCGGACAATGTGGACGTGGCGATGGTGGCGCCCAAGGGTCCGGGGCATGTCCTGCGCGACCTGTTTGTCGAGGGTGTGGGCGTTCCGGGATTGGTAGCGGTCCACCAGGACGCCACCGGCCGCGCCCGCGACGTCGCGCTCTCGTACGCCAAGGGCATCGGCTGCGCCAAGGCCGGCCTGATCGAGACCACCTTCAAGGACGAGACCGAGACCGACCTCTTCGGCGAGCAGGCTGTCCTGTGCGGCGGCACCACCGCGCTGATCAAGAACGCGTTCGAAACCCTGGTGGACGCCGGCTACGACCCGCGCCTCGCCTACTTCGAGTGCCTGCACGAACTCAAGCTGATCGTGGACCTGATCTACCAGGGCGGCATCAGCTACATGCGCTACTCCATCAGCGACACGGCCGAGTTCGGCGACCTCGTCTCCGGTCCGCGCGTGGTCAACGACAATTCGCGCGAAGCCATGCAGGGCATCCTGGAAGACGTGCAGAACGGCGAGTTTGCCCGCCGCTGGATTCTCGAGAACCAGGCCGGTCGGCCCGCGTATAATGCGCTTCGGAACCGCGACCTCGAACACCCCGTTGAGGTGGTTGGTCGCGAGCTCCGCAGCATGATGGACTGGCTCCCCAAGACGCGCGAATGAACCGCAGGTGACGCACGACCGATGCGAATGTTCCTGGTGACCTCTCGGCTCGCGCTTCCCGGCCCCTCCCACTAGCGGAGGGGAACCCCGGGATATCCCGCGGCCGCCTCCGCGGCCGCCCATGACCTAGCTGAGGAAGCTGTCACCATGCGGAACGTCCGCATCTTCGACACCACCCTGCGCGACGGCGAGCAAGCTGCCGGCGGCGCGCTGACCATCGACGAAAAGCTGGAAATCGGGCGTCAACTGGCCCGCTTGAATGTTGACGTCATTGAGGCCGGGTTTCCGTTTACGTCGCCCGGCGACTTCAGGGCCGTGGACCTGCTGGCCCGCGAACTGCGTAACGTTGAAATCGCCGGGCTGAGCGGCTTCAAGCGCGAGCAGATCGATACCACCTGGGACGCGCTGAAGGCCGCCGCGCGCCCGCTGCTGCACATCGTCATTTCCACCAGCGACATCCATTTGCAGCATCAACTCCGAGAGCGCCGCGAGGTCGTGCTCGACCTGACCCGCGACTCCGTGGGCCACGCGCGCACGCTGACCGACCACATCGAGTTTTCGGCCATGGACGCCACGCGGTCCGACCTGGACTTCGTGAGCGAGGTGTTCAGCGCCGCCATCGAGTCCGGCGCGACCGTCGTGAACTTTCCCGACACCGTGGGCTACGCCCAACCTGCGGAGTTCGCGGCGATGGTCCGGTACGTGATGGACCAGACGCGCGGCATCGAGGACGTGGTGCTGTCGGTCCATTGCCACGACGATCTGGGCCAGGCCGTGGCCAACTCGCTGTCCGCCGTCAAGAATGGCGCGGCGCAGGTGGAATGCACGATCAACGGCGTGGGCGAGCGGGCCGGCAACGCCTCGCTGGAAGAGATCGTGATGGCGCTGCGCACCCGCAGCGACTACTACGAGGCCGACACGCGGCTGGTCAGCACCGAACTGGCGCGCAGCAGCCGCCTGGTCTCCAACTACATGGGCATGGTGGTGCCGCCCAACAAGGCCGTCATCGGCGCCAACGCCTTCGCCCACGCCTCCGGCCTGCACCAGGACGGGATGCTGAAGGAGCGCACGACCTACGAAATCATGAATCCGTCGGACGTCGGCCTGGACGAGAGCAGCATTGTCCTGGGCAAGACCTCGGGCCGGCACGCGTTCCGCGACCGCCTGAAGCGCATGGGATACCGGCTGGCCGACGACGAGTTCCAGGCCGCCTTCCAGGCCTTCAAGGAGATCGCCGACCGCAAGAAGACGATCACCGATCGCGACCTCGAGGCCATCGTTCAGAACGAGCAGCGCCGTGCCTTCCATCAGACGTTCGAGCTGCTGCACGTGCAGGTCAGCACCGGCACCGGCGCCATGCCGACTGCCACCGTGCGGCTGCGCTCGGACGACGGCGAGGAGCATGTCGACGCCTCCATCGGCACGGGTCCGGTGGATGCGATCTATAAGGCGATCAACCGCCTGGTGAAGGTGCCGAACCAGCTCACCGAGTTTTCGATCAACTCCGTGACCGAGGGCATCGACGCCATCGGCGAGGTAACGATCCGCATCGAGAGCAACGCCAAGACCTTCAGCGGGCACGGCGCCGACACCGACATCCTGGTGGCCAGCGCCCAGGCCTACGTCAACGCGTTGAACCGCCTGATGGCCGGGCTTGGCAGGGGCTGGTCCACGACGCCCGAAGCCACGTTGCTGGCCGACGCCTCCGGCGTTCCCGGAATCTAGGAGACGACATGGGTCAAACGCTGCTCGACAAGGTCTGGGATGCGCACTCGGTGCGTGAGCTGCCGAATGGGCAGACCCAGTTGTTCATTGGTCTGCATCTCGTGCATGAAGTCACGAGCCCCCAGGCCTTCCAGATGCTGGCCGAGCGCGGACTTTCGGTCCGCTACCCCGACCGCACCTTCGCCACCGTGGACCACATCATTCCGACCGATGGGTCGACGCGGCCCTACGTGGACGGGATGGCCGAGCAGATGTTCGTGGCCATTGAGCAGAACGTCGAACAGACCGGAATTCCGTTCTTCAACCGCTCCACCGGCCGCCAGGGCATCGTGCACGTGATCGGGCCGGAACTGGGCCTGACCCAGCCGGGAATGACCATCGCCTGCGGCGACAGCCACACCAGCACGCACGGTGCCTTCGGTGCCATTGCCTTCGGCATCGGCACATCGCAGGTGCGCGACGTGCTGGCCACCCAGACCATTTCCGTGGCCAAACCCCAGTGCCGGCGCATCACCGTCGACGGCAAGCTCGCCGATGGCGTGTTCGCCAAGGACGTAATCCTGGCCATCATCGGTCGGCTTGGCGTGCAGGGCGGCGTCGGCTACGCCTACGAGTACGCCGGCGACGTCTTCGACGCGATGTCCATGGACGAGCGCATGACCGTCTGCAACATGTCCATCGAGGGCGGCGCGCGCGTCGGCTACGTCAATCCCGACGAAACCGCCTACACCTACCTCCAGGGACGCGAATACTCGCCCAAGGGGGAGGAGTTCGACAGCGCCCGCCAATGGTGGAGCGACGTGGCCTCGGACGAGGATGCCGCCTTCGACGACGAGGTCCACATCGAAGGCGAGTCGATCGCGCCGATGGTCACCTGGGGAGTCAACCCCGGACAGGTCGTGGGCGTGGATGACCTCATCCCGTCGCCCGATGACGTGGAAGGGCTGGACCGTCGCTCGATCCAGGACGCCCTGGACCACATGAAGCTCGCGCCGGGAGCACCGATTGCCGGCACGCCGATCGACGTGGCCTTCGTTGGCTCCTGCACCAACAGCCGTATCTCCGACCTTCGCGAAGCCGCGCGCGTGGCCGAGGGCGGGCGTGTCCCGGCGCACGTGAAGGCGCTGGTAGTGCCGGGATCGCAGCAGGTGAAGACCGAGGCCGAGGCCGAGGGGCTGGACGACGTCTTCCGCGCCGCTGGCTTCGAGTGGCGCGACGCGGGATGCTCCATGTGCCTGGCCATGAACCCGGACAAGCTGGTGAACGACCAGGTCTGCGCCTCGTCCAGCAACCGCAACTTCAAGGGCCGCCAGGGCAGCCCGCTGGGCCGGACCCTGCTGATGAGCCCGGCCATGGTGGCCGCCGCCGCGGTCGCCGGTGAGGTGACCGACGTGCGCGCGCTGGCCGCGGGCTAAGGGGGCGGACGATGTCTGACGACGGACGCATCACCAATGTCGCCGGAACCGGAGTCCCGGTGCGCGGCAACGACATCGACACGGACCGGATCATCCCGGCACGCTACCTGCGCGAGATCACGTTCGAGACGCTTGGTCCGCACGCCTTCGAGGACGACCGCAAGCAACTCAACGGCAAGCACCCGTTCGACGACGCGCGGTTTACGGGCGCCAGCGTTCTCGTGGTCAACCGCAACTTCGGCTCGGGCTCCAGCCGCGAGCACGCCCCGCAGGCCCTGATGCGTGGAGGCATCAAGGCCATCGTCGGCGAGAGCTTCGCCGAGATCTTCTTCGGCAACTGCACAACCATCGGCATTCCCTGCCTGACCCTTCCCGCCACCCAGATCGAGTCGCTGCAGAGCCTGATCGAGGAGGCGCCGGAGACGGCGCTGGAGATTGATGTCGGTAGCGGAACGATCACGGCCGGGCAGGCCGCCTACCAGGCCGAGTTGCCGGCATCGGTCCGGAAGGCCTTTGTCAGCGGGGAGTGGGACGCATTGTCTTCACTGCTCGAATCCGACGACGCCATCGGCGCCGTCCACGACCGGTTGCCCTACATCACCGGCTGGCCTGCTCGGTGAAGGACTGGCGCATCGTCGTCACCCCGGGCGACGGCATCGGCCCTGAGGTGATGGCGGCGGGAGCGGAGGTACTGGACCACACCGCCTCCCAATTCGGAGTCGGTGTCACCCAGGTCGAGCGGCCGCTCGGCGGCAACAGCATCGACCGCTTCGGCGAGCCCTGCACGGACGAGGTTCTGCAGGACGCGCTGGACGCCGACGCTGTGTTTCTTGCGGCCGTCGGCGGTCCCAAGTGGGACGACCCGCATGCCGAGTTCACTCCGGAGGAAGGAGTGCTGCGGCTGCGCAAGGGCTTGGAGCTCTACGCCAACGTGCGACCCGTGCGGGTCTATGACGCCCTGGTCGACCAGTCGCCGTTGCGCCCGGAGGTCGTGCGCGGGACCGACATGGTCATCCTGCGCGAGCTGACGGGCGGCTTGTATTTCGGCCAGCCCAAGGAAATGCGCTTCATCGGCGGCGAGCGCGGCGCCGTGGACACCCTGGCCTACCGCGAGAGCGAGATCCGCCGGATCGTCGAGCGCGCCTTCGAGTGGGCCGCCGGTCGCCGGCGCAAAGTGCTGTCGGTGGACAAGTTCAACGTGCTGGTCACCGGTCGCTTCTGGCGCGACATCGCGAACGACATTGCGGCGCAACACCCCGACATTGAGTACGACACGATGCTGGCGGACGCGTGCGCCGCGGCTCTGGTTCGCCAGCCGACCGAATACGACGTCATCGTGACCGAAAACACCTTCGGAGACCTGCTCAGCGACGAGGCCGGCGTCTTCACCGGCTCGCTGGGCATGTTGCCCTCGGCCAGTTTGGGCGACGAAGGACGGGCGCTGTATGAGCCGGTACACGGCAGCGCGCCGGACATCGCCGGTCAGGGGATTGCCAACCCGTTGGGTACAATCCTCAGCGTGGCGATGCTCTTTCGCCACACGTTCGACCAGCCACAGGCGGCCGCGGCAATCGAGACGGCCGTCGAACACACACTCAACGACGGGTTCCGAACGCCCGATATCGGCGAGGAGGATGCGCGCCTCGTGGACACCACGTCCATGACCGCGGCGGTCATTGCCCGGATCAAGGGGCCCGCCGCCGGCTGACAGGCGTTTCAACGTCTCGCGGGAAGCCGGCGAGTCGACTCGCGCGTGACCGATCTCTTTCCCGCCGAGGCTTGACCGATTCCCATGCAACTCTCGCTCTATGACACGACCCTGCGCGACGGCGCGCAGACGGAAGGCATCTCCTTCTCGACCGAGGACAAGCTGCGCATCGCCCAGCGGCTGGACGCCTACGGCGTCCACTACATCGAGGGCGGCTTCCCCGGCTCGAATCCCAAGGACCGCGAGTTCTTCCGACGCGCCGCCGAAGTCTCCTGGAAGCAGGCCCGCATCTGCGCCTTCGGGGCCACGCGCTACAAGGATCGCGACGTAGCCGACGATCCCACCGTCGCCGCGCTCCTGGCCTGCGACACCCCCGCCGTCACGATCGTGGCCAAGTTCTCCCGATTCCAGGTCGAGACGGTGTTGGAAACCAGCACCGACGAGAACCTGGCGATGATCCGCGACACGGTTGCCCACCTGAAGGCCGCCGGCCGCGAGGTGATCGTCGACGCCGAGCACTTCTACGACGGTTTCAAGCAGGATCCGATCTACTCGCACGCCTGCGTCGAGGCCGCTGCGGGGGCGGGTGCCGATTGGATCATCTGCTGCGACACCAACGGCGGAGCCTTGCCGGCCGAGGTTAGTGAAGCGACGCGAGCGGCCCGAGCGTGGACGACCGTCCCCATCGGCGTCCACATGCACAACGACGCCGACCTGGCCGCGGCCAATACGCTGGCCGGCGTGGCGGCGGGCGCCCTGCAGATTCAGGGCACCGTCAACGGCTTCGGCGAGCGCTGCGGCAACGCCAACCTCACAACGCTCATTCCGACCCTTCAGATCAAGCTCGGCCACCAATGCGTGACCCCCGATCAGCTTCGCCAGACCACCGAGCTATCGCGCTACGTGGGCGAATTGGCCAACACCCCGCCCAGCGCCTTCATGCCCTACGTCGGCCACAGCGCTTTTGCCCACAAGGCCGGCTATCACGGCAGCGGCATGCGCAAGCACGCGCAGGCCTACCAGCACATCGACCCGGCCACCGTCGGCAACGAGCGCCGCATCCTGATCTCGGAACTGGCCGGCCGCAGCAACATCGCCGAGCGTGCGCGCGGCCTCGGCCTGAACACCGACGATGCCGGCGTCAGCCAGGCGCTGGCCGCGGTCAAGGATCTCGAAGAACGCGGCTACCAATTCGAGGGCGCCGAGGCCTCGTTCGAGCTGCTGCTGCGCCGCCTGCGCGCCGATTACCGCTCGCCGTTCGAATTCGTCGACTTCCTGGTGCTGGCCGAAACCCGTGGCGGCCGCGAGATGCTGTCCGAGGCGATGGTCAAGATCCGCGTCGGCGAGGAGATCTTTCATACCGCCGCCGAAGGCAACGGCCCGGTCAGCGCGCTGGACCACGCCGCCCGCAAGGCGCTGGAACGCTTCTTTCCGGCGCTGCAGGAGATGCACCTCGCCGACTACAAAGTCCGCATCCTCGACTCCGCCTCGGCCACCGATGCCAGCGTGCGCGTGCTCATCCAATCCACCGACGGCACACGCGAATGGGGCACCGTGGGCAGTTCCACCAACATCATCGAAGCCTCCTGGCTCGCCCTGAAGGACAGCTACGAATACGCCCTGCTGGAGAACGGGACGAGCAGCGCAAGCTGATAACCGCAGGCCATCCGGCTAGAATTGACTTGGTGGTCCATCGTTCATAGTCGGGCGGGAACGGGAGTCGTTCGCGTGACGTCGGATTTGATCGGGACCGTTAGCGTGGGTGTGGCGCTGGCAGCGCTGATAGTCGGTGTGGCGATACGGCTCAGTGGCCGCATGGATCGGCTTTACGACCGTCAGGCCGCTTTTGAAGCGCGAATTGCCAGGTTGGAAGCACGGTTCGCCGCATTGCAGGCACAGTTCGGGGACATGAAGGCACAGTTTCAGGACATGCAGGCGCAGTTCGCGTCCCTGGACTCGCGCCTCTCAGTCGTTGAATCCCAGATCGTCGCGCTGCAATCCCAAGTCGGAGAGTTGCAGGCCCAGAGCGCTGCGGTCGAACACCGCTTGGCATCCGTCGAGCGTGGGCAGGCCCATCTCGAGGGCGTGCTCGAAGGCCTGATCGTCGGCATGCGTAACGGCCCGTCTCCAACCGAGGCGGCGGCCTAAGCCGACGCGCGGCGGAACGGCCTTCCTAGGGCTAGACGGGTCAGGCCAGCCGGATCAACTCCGTTGTGACCTGCGTGATCGCCTGCAGCTGGTCGTGCGGCATGTACTCGCGCACCGAGTGCACGTCGATATAGCCCATGCCCAGGCACACCGACCTGATGCCCTTCTCATTGAACTCATGGGCGTCGCTGCCGCCGCCCGTGCTCACGTGTTGCGGCTCAATCCCGGCGGCCGCAATCGCGGCGTCCGCCAGTTTCACCGCCGGATCCCCGTCGTCCAGTTCGTAGGCCGTATAGAACGTGTGCGTCTCGATATCCACTTCGCCGCCAAAGTCGGAGGCCGCCTGCTCCGCCGCGCCCACGATGTCCGCCACCTGCGCCTCCAGCCGTTCCTCCGAAAGGCTGCGGGTCTCCACCGTCACCTCGGCCTCCGGCGCCACGATGTTGTAGGCCTCACCGCCGGAGATGATCCCCACGTTGGCCGTCGTGATCTCGTCCACCCGTCCCAGCGGCATCCGGTCGATCGCCCGCGCCGCCATGCCGATCGCGCTCACCCCAAGCTCCGGCTCCACCCCCGCATGCGCCGCCTTGCCCCGGAACGTGAAGTTGAAGCGTCGCTGACCCGGCGCCCGCATCACCACGTTGCCCACCGGCCCGCCCGCGTCCAACACGTAGCAGCGGCGTCCAACCACGTCATTGGCGTCAAACGCCTTCGAGCCGATGTGCCCCACGTCTTCCCCGGTCGTAAACAGCAGTTCAACCGGCCCGTGCGGCTCCCCCGACTCGTGGTAGGCCCGCACCGCTTCCATGATGGCGGCCACCCCCGCCTTGTCGTCCGCCCCCAACACCGACGAGCCGTCCGAATACACCCCGTCGTCCTTCACCACCGGCGTCATCTCCGGCGTCGGCCGCACCGTGTCCATGTGCGCGTTCAGAATGATCGGCTCGCCGTCTCTCCCCCGCGCCGGCCACTCCCCAATCAGGTTCCCATGCGGATCGGATCGCCACGCAATCCCCAACCCCTCCATCCGCGGCTTGATCACCGCCACCACCCGCTCCTCGTCGCCGTAATAGCTGTCCACGCTCAGCAAGGCGACAAACGTGTCCAGCAAGCGGTCAAAGTCAATCTCAATCGGACGGGCGGTTGTGGTCATGGGTCGGTTTGCCTCTGGGAATCCGAGTTGGGCGCATTGTGGCGCATGTTGGGAAGCTCTGATTAACTCCGGCCCGTCACCCACGTCCTGGCCCACCTCGGACAAGCGCAAGGGAAAAGCCGTCCTCGACCCATTAAATTCAACGAGCGGCCCACCTAATGGACCGCTCGTTTTTCGTAGCGTTTTCGGGCGCGGCTAAAACCGTACCCGGGTGTCACGCGACGTTACCGGGCGCTCACCTCACATACGGCAGCGCTCGAAAAGCCACGATTGGCATCACCCATATGTATCACCCCCTCAGCGTTTCGGAATACACGGCCCAACGCCGTTGTCCGGTATGCGTCCATTATGCACCAGCCAGGCGGTGGCGCAATCGCGGGAATCCGGGAGGCCGCGACCGATGGCCGACGCACCCGGTCCGTTCGTAACTGCCGCTGCTACACGCGCGCTCCCAGTTCCTCCAGCCGCCGTGTCACCCCGTCCAGTGCCTCCTGCGCGCTCAGTCCCTCCAGGATGATCCCGGCATCCACCTCCGCAATAAACGCCCCCCATTCCGGCCGGCTCAGCCTCACGTACGAGGCGTTGTGCATCAGGTCCACCACCATCTGCGCCTCGTCGTCCCGATACGACGGGAACCGTTGCTGCAGATCCTCCGCCGAGGTTCGCCACCCCGGCACATTGGCCCCCGCCGCCGCGTGCCGTTCCAGCGCTCGCAGCGCGTCGTAGGCAACCCGTGAATTGGCCCTGCCCGCGCCCATGCCCAGCATCAGCCATAGAAACGCGGGTGTCCGCCCGTCCCCAAAGTTTGGAAACGGATACAGCACGTTGTTGCTGGGCAGAAAACTGCCGATCAGGTTCCCGAACCACCGGCCCGACAGCCCAAACACCGTCATGCCAAGCAGCCCGTCATCCAGCAGGTCGTAGGCGTCCACGTTCCGCCGCCGCTGGTCCGGCGAGATGCCATACCCCGTCGCCAGCTCCTGGAACGTCTCCAGCGTCGCCCGCGCCTCCGCCGACCGCAGCGCGTCAAACGACCCCTGCCCATCCGGCAGCGCCCCCAGCTTCGACTGCAAGAAAACAAAGCTCGGCGCGTCGTTCCAAAGCTGATCCGGCGCCATCCACAGCGGTTCAACGTCAATCCCTACCCCAACCGTCGGCCTCGGTCCTTCCACGTTCGGCGTCTGATGCATCGCCGCCGCGCCCCGCACAAAGGCCTCGCCGTCCCAGGCCTCGCGCGGCGGCACGGCGAATCCCGCCGCCTCCGCCAGGTCCAGGTTCACCACCGTCACCCACGGCGCCACCGCCACCGGCAGCGCGTACTGCACGCCGTCCACCTGGCCCGCCTCCAGGATCCCCGGCCAGTAATCGTCCGGCTCGAACCTCGCGTCGCTCGTTAGGTGATCGTCCAGCGGTTCCAGCAGCGCGTTGGACACCAGGTTTTCCAGATCCCAGCCCTCCAGCACCACCAGGTCCGCCCGCGCCGCGCCCGACCCGTCGTCCAGGAACTCCGTGTAGTTCCAGCGGTATCCGAGAATCGATTGCAGCGGAACGTCCGAATATCGGTATCGGTTCTGAGTTTCGGCGCGCACGCCCGACCGTGCCGAGATCAGAATCTGCTCCACTCCCACGTTCGACCCGCCAAACGTCGGCAGCGCCACCGAGATCGGGTGCTCCGCCCCCGCCGGTGGCAACCCGCCCTCCCCGCTCGGCGCTCGCTCTGACACCGCAATCGACGCCGCCGTCACCGTCCGCCGATCACTCGGCAAAACCGGCGGCTCAATCGTCACCGTCTCCGGCTCCCCGCACGCCGCCGCCACCATCCCAACTCCCGCCGCCAGCGACACACCCAGCACCCGGCGCCGCGTTAAGTTGCTCTCGTCCCTTCCCCCTCTCACATCTCTCGCCTATAACCTCTCCCCGTCCTCATTTCGCTCCTATTCCCTCTCCCCTCGCTCCTCGACTCTCGCAATCCACATCTCCGCATCCCGAGTCTCTTCCAACGTCGGCAGCAGCTCCGGTCCCTTCCACACACCATTGATAAACCCAAGTCCTCGCGCCTCCACCACCGTCTCAACAAACGCCTCACCAATCTTGTACTGCTCCAGCTTCAAATCCAGTCCCAGCAACCGGTTCAGCACCCGCGAAGAAGCCCCGCGCGCCTCCTCCCGCGCCTTCATCCGCCGTTCCAGCACCTCATATCCCGGAATCACCTCGCGACCCGTCGCCCGCATCACGTGATTGCTATACCCCTCCATCACCGTCATCAGCGCCTGGATGCGTCCCAACGATTCGGCTTGCGCATCCGTCAGCGCCAGCCGCATCAGCCCCGTGCCTGCCGGATCGTCCCGGTCGAACCGCCGCCACATATCCCGCAGCCGCTGCCCCAGGCGTTCCCCCGACTCCAGCGCTCGGATCGCTTCCGCCAGGTATTCCTGGATCAGCCCCGCCGTATACCCCCGCAACCACGGCGGATCGCCGACCCGGAACTGGTATGCGTGCGTCGACTCATGCAACGCCACCCAGAGCCGCAGCGCCTCCAGGTCTACCCCCGCCTTTGCCGCCACCCGCGCCAAATTCGGTTCCACGAAATAGATACCCGCCGAACTCGCCTCCGCGTCCAATATCGGAATGTCGTACTGACCCAGCACCCGCCGTCCCAGGTACCCCAACAGCAGCGCAATCTGCCCCGTCACCGTAAACCGCGTCCCGTGCGCCGCCACCCGACCCAGCGCCCCGGAACCCGTGCGTGTGTGTTGGTACGCCACAGCCAATGGCGCCAGCAGCCGCTCAAAGTTGACCAGGTTCGCATCGATCCAATCCGCCCGACCCAGCACCCGAATCTCGTCCGACCCCAGCTCCAGCGGCAACCCTGTGTGCTCCGAGACCGCCTCGAAACTCCGCCGAACAATCGCGTCGTAATGCGCCGTCAGTTCCGGATCCGGCCGCCACGCCTCCGGCTCACCCGCCAGTCGACGCGCCGTCCGACCCGCCAACCCCCAATCAACCAGCCCTTCCGGCACTGGCCGCCGAACCACCGCCGCACCCCCAACCGCCGCCAAAGTAGCCATCCCAAGCCACAGCACAACACGGCGCGCAGACATACAAGGAACTCTCGGCAGACGGGATTACTCATGGTAAGCCCAATCCGTCAGGGATGAGCCGGGTGGAGGGGCGGCATCTTTGACCCGACCGTCAGACCTGCCCCCAGTGGCCCCCACAACGCAGAAGCCCTACCGTGGCTGCCATGACTCGACCGATCAACACGTGGCCCTCGTCCCTGCGCCCTGGCGGCTGTCCGGCGTGAGCGACCTGAAGAGCGCCGACGTCGCCGTCGTCGGCGGCGGCATCATCGGCTGCGCCATCGCCCTCGCCGCCCGCCGCGCCGGCCTCTCCGTCGCCCTCCTCGAGCGCGGACGCATCTGCGGCGAAGCCTCATCCGCCGCCGGCGGCCTCATCTGCGCCCAATACGACGCCGACCACGACACCCCCCTCTTCCGCCTGCGCGTGGCCGGCCGCGACGCCTTCCCCGAATTCGCCCAACTTCTCCAAGAACTCACCGGCCTTGATGTCGGCTACTCCGCCGGACCCACCATCGGCCTCGCCCGCACCCACCAGCAGCGCCAGGACCTCATCCACCGCGTCGCCTGGCAACGCCAAGCCGGACTCCAGGCCGACTTCCTCGAACCCGACCAAGCCCGCCGCCGCGAACCCCTGCTTCCCCCCGACCTCACCGGCGCCGCCCTCTACCCCGATGGCCAGGTCAACACCCAGCGTTGGCCCCCCATCGTCCATCGCGCCTTGCGCGCCGCCGGCGTCCACGTCCATGAGGGAACCGACGTCACCGCCGTCTCGGACGGCCCCAACCCCACCGTCCAGACCGTCCGCGGAACCATCAGCGCCCAGCACATCGTCATAGCCGCCGGCGCCTGGATACGCCATCTCCTGCCCTGGGTCCCCGTCGTCCCGTCCCGCGGCCACATGCTCGCCTTCCAGGCCCCCAACCTGGACCTCCGCCACATCCTCCATGTCCCCGGCGGCAGCCTCGCCCAGAGGTCCGACGGACGCGTGGTGTTTGGCGCCACCAAGGAACGCGCCGGCTTTGATCGACGCCTCCGCGCCGGCGCCGTCCAGGAAATGCTCAACCGCGCCCTCGCCACCCTGCCGGATCTAAAGGACTGCCCTCTCGATGCCATTTGGACCGGCTTCCGCCCCGAACCCGAAGACGGTCTCCCCCTCATCGGCCATGACCCTCGCAGCGGCTGCTACCTCGCCACCGGCCACCACACCCACGGCGTCACCATGAGCTGGCACACCGCCCAAATCATCGCCCGCCTCCTCACCAGCCAGGACCCCGCCTACCCCCTCCACCCATTCACCCCCCACCGACTCACCACCAACGCCTGAATCACCCGCCCCCACTGGCAGTCCGTGATCCTCCGAGGGAGCCCGCCGTCCTCTTGTCCGGTCCTACCGGCGGTCCCCCGGGAGCCTGCCCGGAGCCTCTCGAAAGGAATCTCGCCGCATCGACTCCCACCGCCTCTCGCCTCTCACTCACTTCTCTCCTCTGCCACTCTTCATCTCCCCCAACCCCGGTCCATAGCAACCCCGCGCGGCGTCAAGAGTCCATTTGGGAAGGCTCGCATTACGCGCAAGTCCCCACTTCGCCTCCCATCTCTCCGCGACAAACCACACACCAAGGTGGCCCCAAACACCCCTCCCCGGCGTAGAATCCGCAAGGGTCGCCTCTACCACCTCAAAGCTCGGGGGAAGCCGGTTGCCGTCCGCGCGTCCGGTCACGCCGTCCCCCGCCGCGGGTCCGCCCCAACTGACCCTCCGTCAGATTCGCCGCCGCCTCTTCACGCTCGGCTGGCCCGCCATGCTCGAGAACCTGATGCAGAGCGCGCTGTTCATGATCAACACCGCGCTCGCCGGCCGCCTGGGCGCCGAGGCCCTGGCCGCCGCCGGCATCTCCAACTTCCTGATGTTCTTCACCTTCTCGCTGTTCTTCGGCATGAGCATCGGCGCCCTCGCCCTCGTCGCCCGCTCCTACGGCGCCCGCGATTTGACCGCCGCCCACGCCGCCGGCCGCCAGGGCATGCTCACCGCCGTCGCCGCCTCCTTCATCTCCGTCTTCGTCCTGGTCTTCCTGGCCGACCCAATTCTGCGCCTCGTCGGCGGCTCCGACGACCTCGTCGCGATGGCCGCTCCATACCTGGCTATCAGCGCCATCAGCGCCCCGCTGCAGACCATTGTGGTCATGGTCGGCGCGGTCCAGCGCGGCGTCGGCGACACCCGCACCCCCATGCTCGGCTCGGTGCTGATGGCCGCCGTCGACCTAGCAATCGGCCTTCTCCTGGTGAACGGCGGCTACGGCCTGTTGGGCATCGCCGTAGCCATGGGCGTCGCGCGCCTGGCCACGGCCGTTTTCATGCTCGCCACCATCTACCGCTCACCGCACCGCGCCGGAGCAATCGGTTCCTATCGCCCCGACTGGATCATGCAGCGCCGCTTGATGAAGGTCTCCGGCCCCGCCGTCGGCGAGATGTTCATCTCCGTCGGCGGCATCATGGCCTTCAGCATCATCGGTCTGCAGTTGGGCACCGTTTCCTTCGCGGCCCAGAACGTCGTCGGTCCCATAATTTCGCTGGCCTACATGCCGTCCCTGGGCCTCGGCATCGCCGCCTCAACGGCGGTCGGCCAGAGCCTCGGCGCCCGCGATCCGGAGCTGGCCCACCGCTACGGCCGCGAGGCCGCCATCGGCGCCACCCTGGTGTCCACCGCCGTCGGCGTGTTCATGTTCCTGTTTCCGCGCGCCCTGCTATCCACCTTCACCACCGACCCCGCCGTGCTCGACGCCGCTGAGCTCCCCGTACGCACCGTCGCCCTTTTCATGCCGCTCGTTGGTATCGCCACCACCATGCTGGGCGCCCTTCGCGGCGCCGGGGACACCCGCGCCATGCTCCTGATCTCCCTGCTGGCCCTCTGGATCATCCGCGTGCCCCTGGCCCTGGGCCTGGGTATCGTCCTCGGCTTCGGCCTGACCGGCATGTGGATCGGCGCCGGCGTCAACTACGTCACCATCGCCATCGCCTCCCTCGTCCGCTTCGCGTCCGGCCGCTGGAAGACTATTCGCCTATGAGCCAGGTTCGCGTCGAGCTTCTGCCGGGAACCCTCGAACCCGCCCCGCGGGGCGTCTGCGCCGTCGTCGATGTCATCCGCGCCACCACCACCCTCGTCGCCATGGCCGAGGCCGGCGACCCCGAAGTCTGGATCGCCGGAGACGTGGCAACAGCCCGCCAGGCCGCAAGCCAACTCGGCCCCGAGACCCTCCTCTGCGGCGAACGCGGCGGCCTCCCGCCCTCGGGCTTCGACCACGGCAACTCCCCCCGCGAGTTCCAGGAGATCGACCTGACCGACCGCCGTGCCGTCCTCTCCACCACCAACGGCGCCTACGCCATCGAACGCTGGGGCCACTCCCGCCGCACCGTTATCGCGGCTCTCCGCAACGCCGGCGCCGTCGCCGAATGCCTGCTCGGCGACCCCGACGTCCCAACCATCACCATCGCCTGCGCCGGCCGCTCGGGCGCCCTGGCCCTCGACGACCTCTACACCGCCGGCGTCATCGTCCAGCGGCTGCTGGAGAAATCGCCGGACATCATTCTGGACGAATCCGCCCTCACCGCCGTCCACGTGGCTGGCGCCTACCCGTCCGCCCAGGAAGCCCTCGCCGCCTCCCACAGCGGTCAGGCGCTGAAGCCCGTCGGCCTCTGGGAGGACGTGACCTACTGCGCCCAGGTCGACCGCTCGGATGTAGTCCCGGAAGTCGGCGACCGCGGCCGCGTCCAGGTCTGGCGTGGTGCCTAGGTGTCCGCGCTCCGCCGCACAACCAGCTTCGGCGCATCCGCTTCAAGCTGCGCCGCGCACTCCTTCGCAATCCGCACGTTGTAATTCGTCCCCCGATCCTCCGGGTAGATCTGCGCCGTGTTGCAGATGTAGAACCCGGGAATGGGCGACGCATACGGCGGCTTCCGCCGTTGATACCCGGCCTCGATCACCGGCTGCGCCACCGGATCCCGCGACACCCACGCCTCCTCGATGTGCTCTCGCCGAAACGTCGGGAACACCTTGGCGATCGGATCCACGAACCGCTCGATCAGCACATCGTCATCCAGCTGGAAGAACTCATGCTCCGGCGGCAGGTAGTTGCTCACATACAGCAACCGCTTTCCCCCATACCGCTCCCGGTCCACGTAATTCGTGTGCTCGATCAACCCCGCGAACGGCAGATCCCGATCCCCGATGTTCGTCCAGTAGTAACGCGACAACTGCTCCCGAATCTGGATCAGCGCCACGCACGCCCCCACATACGCCGTAGCCGCCAGCGACTCCGTGAACCCGCGCCGCGATGCCGGCAGCAACCGGCGAATGATCGGCAACCCCACCGTCGCCACCACCGCGTCGGCCTCCAATGGCTCGTCGTTCACCCGCAGCGCCGGCGCGCCCGGCTCCCCGATCGTGATCTCCTGCACCGGCGACGCCAGCCGCAATTCGGCCCCGCGCTCCCGTACCGAGTCCGCCAGCGCGTCCACGATCACCCGGAAACTGCCCCGGAAATACCCCAGCCGCTCACGCCGCTTGTCCGGCGTGCGCGTGCGCGCCCGCGCCATCAGCCGCGCCCACATCCACGCCATCGACACCGATTCCCAGTGCCCCGCGAACTTGGCCCGCAGCATTGACGCAAAAATCGCCTCGAACGCTTCCCGGCCGACGTATCCCGGCAGCACTTCGGCCGCCGTCCGGTCTTCAAATGGGTGGTAGTCCGTCCTCCGCTGTAGCAGCAGCGACCCTAAGCCCAGCCGCAGCCGCGCCCACGGGCTCAGCGCCCCAAACCGCAGCAGATCCAGCGGCGAGGTAAACGGGTAGAGCCGCCCACCCAGGAAGTAGCCCATCTCCGGCTCCGGCCACTCCAGCCGGTCGCCAACGCCCAATTCCTCGGCCAGGCCGATCATGAAGCTGTCGTGCGTGAACAGGTGGTGATAGAACCGCTCCACCGGCTCCCCGCCCACCTCAACCGTCGCCAACTCACCCCCAGGCCGCGGCGCCGCCTCCACCAGCGTCACCTCGTGACCAAGCTTCAGCAGCTCATGCGCCAGCGCCAGCCCGGTAATCCCGGCCCCAACAATGACGACCTTCACAGCCGGAACGGTCCCAGCGGTCCCTCGTTCAGCAAGTCGGTCCTTACGTACAGCATGAAGTCATATGAGCCCTTGGGAACTGGCGGCTCCTCGCGCGTCACCAACCAGTGTAGGAACGTACGCCGCGCCTCCGGATCCGCCAGGAACTCGTCCAGGAATCCCAGGTCCCAACTCTTGTAGCTGTGCTCGGGGAACCACCACCGCAGCTTCATCCGCCGGCCCACGAACTCGGGAAGCTGGATGCCTAACGTATCGGCGCTCGACGGGGACATCAGCACAACCTGCGCCGCCTGCGCGTCCTCAAGATTCATGTCCTTCGTATACAGCGCGTCCGCGTAATCACGCAGGTACCAGACCGTTGGCCACGCGTAGTTGTTGTCGATGAGAATGGACAGCTTGTCGCCCTGGCCGGTCCGCCTCGCGGCTTCGGCCACAACCGCCGCAACGTCCTTCACGTCGTCCGTCGTCTGCACGTACACCACCAGGTCGTTCGGCACACTGCCCCGCTCATACGTGATCGGAATGGCGAACCACGCCGTCCAGAACAGCAGGGCGACGCTCAATAGCCCGACCGCGAACCGGGGATTGCGGGGGCGCGGCTCATCGAACCAGCGGCCCACCCACCAGCACGCCAGCAGCATCGGCGGCCACAGCAGGTGCAGCACCAGCCACGGCGCCTTCTCGCCGGCCGCCGAATAGACGATCCAGGTGACGACGATCCAGATGCCCAGCACAAACGGCAGCAGGTGCCGGGCACTGCGCCCGCGCACCAGGGCCACCGCGCCAAACAGCAACGCAAAGGGCTCGTACAGACCCAGGAACATCGCGTAGTAGAACCACGGCTGGTTGACCCGCTCGGACTCATGAACGCTCGTCCAGTACTCGATAGAACTGGTAAACGCGGCGCGAAACCCCGGAAGGTGTGTGAGGAACGACGTATAGAACACAAACACGATCAGCACGAACGTCAAGGCGCCGTAGACCACGTGCTCCACGTCGAATCCCAACGACCGAAAGGCATTGAGCGCCTGGTCGCCCAGCGGGGACGCGCCCGGTCCGCGTCGCCAGGCCCGAAACGCCAGGCCTCCCACGGCAATCAGCACCATCAGCAGCGCAAAGCCGTGGATGAAGGTGTTCTCCTTCGTCGCCAGCGAGAGTCCCAGCATCGCCCAGGCCAGGTAAATCCAGCGTCGCCGCGGTTCTTCCAGGTAGCGCATGACCGAGCCGATCAGCAGCAGGGTGAACAGCGCCACGTATATGTCCATGCGCAGGAACCGGGAGTAGTAGAGGAACGATGTCGAGATGGTCATGGCCGCCATCGCCAATGGCGTGCCGGTTCGGCCCAACTCCGGGCGGAAGATCAGCAGCGCGCCCACCGAAGCCACACCGAACAGCGCCGGGATCACTCGCCCCAGGGCATCGGTGACCCCGCCGGCCAGAAACACGATTACATTGCCGAAATAGAGCAGCGGCCCGTGGTACGCCGGGTCGTACCGGAACTGCTTGCCGTTGATCATGTCGTTTGACTCTTTGGCGTGAATCGCTTCGTCGTGGTGGTAGACCCGCTCACCCAGATCGAAGAACCGCAGCCCGGCCGCCACAGTCAGGATTGCGACGTAGAGCAGCCACTCGCCACGCGACCAGCCAAACCAGGCCGGGCCAGCCAGCCAACCCCGGACCGCGTGCGTGTCGGCGCTCACGGGGTCGCTCCAACCCCGAATATCGTGGTGCCGCCGGAGGCAAAGGCCACGGTCAGGTCGTGTCGCAGGCGGTCCACGACCTCCTGCCCGTAACGGTCACGCTCGCTGTCGCCAACCACCACGTGCGTGACGCCGTAGCGGTCCAGCACCGCGCGCCGCAGCGCCGAGTCGTCGGTTCGATATGCGGTATCGATATCAGCCGTCCGAGCGGCGATCCGAGGATCCGATTCCCTCCAGAGTTCTTCGTGTTGGGTCCAGCCGATCACGCTCGGGATGCCCGTCCAGGTGGACATGCGCGAGTCGCCGGAGTAGGCGCGGCCCGGCGCCTCCAGCAGCACGGCGCCGCCCGGCGCGTGCCTGCGCAACCACTCGGCCGCCGCAACCTCCGAGGGGCGGCCGAGCCGGGCGGCGGCCAGCCCGTCCAGCGATCCCGACACCGAGCTCGCCTCGGTCTTGGCCTTGGTGGCAACGATCGGATAAGCCAGCGCGGGCACGGCCAGCAGCACAAACGCGGATACGGCCGCCGTCCGCGTCAGCTTCAGACGCAAGCCTCCTGGCCGGGCGAGACGTCCCCAGACCAGCACTATGCCCGGTCCGGCCGCAATGGCCAGCAGGCTCCAGGCTTGGTAGTGCAGCTTGAACACCGTGTTCATGCGTTCATTCGGCGGGCCGAAGAAGTCGTCCACGTAAAAAGTCTCGACCGCGGTCAGCAGCCCCAGACCGGCGACAAGCAGCCAAAGCAGCCCTGCCAAACCGGGATCGCTGCGGTGCGACCAGAGTGCATAGAGGCTGAGAATGAGCAGCGCGGCAAGCGCGACCGCCACCTCCCCGCCTGCGATGAGCGTAGCCCCGCCGCCAGCCGCGAGCAGGATGAGCAGAAAGAGGCGGCCGTCCGGCCGCACATCCCAGAGCAGGACGGCCAGCGTGACGGCCGCTGCGCCCAACAGCAGACCGAAGACCTGGAAGTAGTCGACCGCTTCGCTTCTGACCGTCACAATGCCGATCCCACGGCTCCCGGGCGCATAGTTCAGGGTATAGGGCAGCCAGGCGATCGCCGCCACGAACAGCGCCGCATAGATCGAGGGCGCCAAGTCCGTCAGTCGCGACCGCTGACGCCAGGCCATCACCACGCCTCCCGCCAGTACCAGGCCCGCAAACGTCGGTGCGTCCCACGCATTCAGCGCATACAGACCGCCCAGCACCAGCCCGGTCAGCGCGCCGCGCGCCAGTCGCTCAACCAGCGAATCGGGTTTCGGCTGCGACCCCGCAACCACCCACTGCACAGCCAGTGAAACCGCCACCAGCGTAATCGGCAGCGCCATCACGTGCGGATGCAGATCGCCCAGGATGAAGGAAAAGGCCGGAAACTCGTTTATCGTGTAGTCGGTCACCTGGCCGGCCTCTTTGCGCTGAATCGTGCGCGATGCATTCCAGCCAATCCCCCGCCAGAAGCCCGTGGGCGCGTCCGTGCTCTCCGAGAAAATGTCCCGCAACACGGCCAGGTTGCCGGCCAGCATGGTGAGAATGAGTGCCAGCGCCGCCGCCGCCTTGCGGGCTCGCTTCCCGGCGCCCGTCAGCACGGCCAGGTCATACCCGGCGGAAGCGGCGGCCACGGCGCCCAGCGCGAAGAGCGCGGCCAGCGCCAGGTTGTAGCCGACGGCCGGCTCGGCGCCGCTGAGATGCAGGCCAAACGCGGCCATCGAATACCCGAGGTAGTAGTAGTTGATGGTCTCGCCGGCAAACCACGGATCGGGCGGAGGAAAGGACGTGGCATGGGCGGTGGCGTTGAGCAGCGCCAGGTCCATGGGCTTCTCCGTTCCGCTGATCTCGGGATTGAGCCAGCGAAGTCCAGCGCCAATGACAAACAGCGCCAGCAACGAGATGCCGCCCACCAGCCACAGCAACCGGCGGTCACGCATTTCGGACAGACGGGCACGCAGCAGCCAGCCAACGGCGGCGCTAAGGGCCGCGAACGTCAACAGCGCGGCGGCTGCGTATCCGCGTCCATTCGGAAACAGGCCCGTTGAGAGTCCCGCCCAGGCGAGATAATGGGCAAGGAACAGTCCAAGCGGCGCAGCCAGCAGCACACCACGCGAGGGCAGACTGCGACACAGCACAAACGCCCACGGCACCCCGAGAATGGACAACACCGCCAAGGCGCCAGCCCAGAGCAACAGGTCGATGGCGCGACGCCTTTCGAGTTCGCGAGTCGTAACAGAACTGAGGTCAGAATAGCCAGTGAGGAACATTCGACCAGGGTTTGCCAATCATCTGTGAGTCCAAGGCCCCGCGCGAGGGTCGCCGGCAGCGCTTGGCAGCCAGATCGGCGGCACGCTCGCGACGAGACCTGCTGCGCGTCGCGCTCGCCGGGGCCAGCGGGTTACTGGCAGCCTGCACCTTGGATCGAGGGGACCGAGAACTTCCGCCGGTTACGCAGCCTCCGGCAGCCGTGGTTCAGCCGCCGCCGCTTCCGACGCCCACGCCGGATAACTTTGCGGCGGCGGCCGCGGCGATGCCGGCGTCGGTCGGCGCACCGCGCGCCGCCGCCGCCACGATCCACTTTGAATCCTGGGGGCCACGCGTGCTGCTGGAGGCCTTTCCCGGGATCGAGCGGGAGTTTCGGCGGCAAGCCCCGTGGATCGACGTCCAGTCCCGGCTTGATAACGCGCTGAACTCCGACAGACTGCGCACCCGCCTGCGGATGGGTGAGGGTCCGGACGTCTCCCTCGTCGCGCCCGAGGATGTTTTTGACTTCACGGCCGCGGGCCTTTTGCACGGCCTGGGTGCACGGGTCGATGCCGATACCGAGCTGCGGGAGCTTCCGCCGGCTGCCGCCGCGTCACGGACCGGGGCCGGGGGTGAGCGAACCGCGCTCAACCTCGGGGCCGCGCATCAGTGCGTGTTCTACAACGAGGATCACCTCGAAGATGCAGGCGTTGAGGCGCCTATCGCCTGGAACCGAACCTGGTCCGTCGCGGAGTTTGAGGAAACGGCCCGTCGGCTCGTGGTCGCGGACGGCGATCGTGTTGAACGATTCGGTCTCACCGCCATTCCTGCCTACGCGCGCCCCGTATTGGCCGCGGGCGGCGACGGGAGTTTCCTGGACGCCGAGCAGCGCGCCTCCACAATGGCCACCCCGCAGCGCCAGGCTCGTCTGCAGCGCCTGACCACCTGGCAAACCACGCTGGCCATCGAACTTCCAATCTCCTTTCGATTCGTAGCGCCGTTCAGCGGTGGCCTGGCGTCCATGCACATTGATCGCACGGATGTCGGCCGCTGGATACGCGCCAGCGTGCCCTGGGCCGTCGCGCCCTTGCCGGCCTGGGATGACCGCAAGGTCCTGACCGAAGCCGAGGAACTCTGCGTTGCCGTGCCTGCGGCCAGTCCGGAACCCGACGCAGCCTGGGAATTCGCGCGCTTTTTACTGAGCGTGCAGGCGCAGCGCGCGCTGGCTCGCACCAACCTGCTAACGCCGGTGACGCCGGAGACGCTGCAAGATCCGGCCTTTCTGAACCCCAATCGGCGACCGTACAACCGTACCCCGCTGATCCAGGCGACTACGCAGGCCATGCTCAGTCCGGCGCACCCAGGCGCCAAGGCCTGGCACGCATTGACCGGCGACGCGATTGCGCCTGTGCGGCGGGGCAACGAGGATGCGGCCGCCTTCCTGGAGCGAGCCGATGCTCTGATTACGCGACAGTTGCGGCTGCGCGGCTGGTCGGCCGCCGCCGACCGTCCCGGCTACCGCCAGCCGCTCCCGTTCGGCAACTGGTTCCTGGCGGATCTGGAGGAACGCGGACTCTAGCCGGGGGCTCCCCCTGCGACCAATCGAACGTCGATCGTCCGGCTTCGCGGCCCATCGCACTCGATCAGCAGCACGTCCTGCCACACGCCCACCTGCAGAAGTCCGTCAACGACCGGAACCAGCACCTGGTGACCGACCAGGCTGGCTCGCACGTGCGCGGCCGCGTTGTCCTCGGCTCCGTAGTTGTGGGCGTAGTCGTCATCCCACGGCACCAACCGCTCCAACGCCTGCGCAAAGTCGCCCAGCAGGCCTGGCTCTGGCTCGTTCAACGTCACCGCGCACGTCGTGTGCGGAACGCTGATCAGCAGCAAGCAGTCGCGCCCAACCTTGCCCTCGATCGCCGCCTGGATCTGCCGCCCGATCGGATGCACGGACGTCCGTGCCGAGGTGGCGACTCGCAGCGTGGCAAGAGACACGTCAGGCGTCTGCCCCGGCCCCTTGTTGCTCGGTCAGCGAGAGCGTCCGCCACCCGGGCGCCAGCGCCATCCGCGCCGCGTCCTCCAGGTTTCGGGCCGTGGCCACTCCGGCAGGGGCGGATTCACCGTCGCGTGCGATCCACACCACCGGCATCCCGCAATTGCGCCCGCCCGCCACGTCGTTCTCCAGGTCGTCGCCGATCAGCACGCAGTCGGCAAGCTCCGCGCCCACCGCGTCGGCCGCGGTTTCGAAAATCCGCCGATCGGGCTTCTCCGCGCCCACCGCCGCCGAAAACACGATGGGATCCAGCCGGTCAGCCAGCCCTAACCCGTCAAGCACCAGCGGCAGCAGGTAGCTGTAGTTGCTGAGCACGCCAACCCGCACGCCCGCCGCCTTGACTGCGTCAATCGCCGGCCAGGCATCGGGAAGCACCCGCGTCGCAAACGCCTCGTGCATTTCGGCGGCCATCTCGGCAACGTCCAGGCGCACCGGCCCCGTATCTCCAAGCTCCTCCACGTACACCCGCGCGTCGTCCAGCTTCAGCCGCTGGAAGTCCTCCGCCGTCCGAACGGCGGAAAAGTGCGCCTTGAAGTACCGCATCTCGGCGTGCAGCGCGGCATCCAGCCGCTCGCGCGGCAAGTCAACCCCCGCCCGCCGCACCGCGTCGGCCATGTAGTCGAACGGCGAGGGGTCGGCTGGAAAGTGAATCAGCGTGCCGTACGCATCAAAAAAAACGGCCGCCGGTAACGAACTGCTCACCCCCGAACCGTACCATCGGCAGCGATGCGGACGGCCCGCCGTTTGAGCGATTGGCCTCTACTTCGCCATAGTCGGGGCGGCGCTTTCAGGGGATTCGTGCGTGGCGAGCACCGCAGCTCCGACGACTTACCGCGCAATGGCGGTGTTCTTCCTCCCGCTGGCCGCCGCGCAGGTGTTCCAGACGCTGCGGAATCCGGTGCTGGACGCCGGTATCTCGCGCGCGATCGACCCGGAGACCTCGCTGGCGGCGTTCGCCATCGTGGCCAGCGTCGTCCAGATCCTCAGCGCCTCCGGCACGGCCATTCAGAGCGCGTACCTGGTGTTGGTTCGAGGCCGTCAGTCCTTCGCGGTTATCCAGCGCTACATGCTGCTCTACATGGCCGTGATCACCGGGGTCAGCACGCTCTTCGCCCTGCCCGGAATCGGCGAGGCCTTTTTCCGCTTCGCCATGGGAACTCCGGAAGCGCTGCTGCCCGAGGTGATGACCATGATGCGCATTTCGCTGGCCATCCCGCTCTTCAACCTGCTGCGCGTATTCAACCTGGCGCAGCTGGCGCACCGGCGTCGCTCGAACCTGATTTGGGTAGCACCTGCTGTGGGCCAGGTGGTGTTGATCGCGCTCGGTCTCGGCGTGGTCCCGCAGCTTCCCGTTCCCGGTATTTACAGCGCCGCGGTGGTGTGGGTCATCGTGGCCGTGATCGAGGGCGTGCTGGCCGTGCTGCTCGTCCGCCAGGTTGACCGCACCGCCACCTACGCCCCCGATCCGGCGGGCGAGGCGCCGCTGGACTTCCGCTACCTGACCGGCTTCCTGATCCCGCTGATCATCACCCAGTTCGCCCTCACCATCGGTCATCCCATGGTCAACGCCGGGTTGCTGCGGCTGCCAGATCCCGAGGCCACGGTCGGCGCGTTCCGCGTGGCTTTCAGCCTCGGCATGTTGCCGCTCACTGCAATGGCGGCCCTGCGGCAGGTGGTGCTGGTACTCGGGCGCGACGCCGATCAGCAGCGCCGCGCCCGGCGATTCGTGTACGGCGTGGGGCTAGGCATGGGCGGCTTCATGGCCCTGATCGCGTTCACTCCGCTGAATCGATTCGTCATAGCCGAGCTGGTGGGCGCGCCCGAAGCCCTGGTGCCCGACGCCATCACGGCTCTGAAGATTCTCTCGGTCTTCCCGCTGTTGATGGCGGTGCGCCAGTTCTACCAGTCGATGACGATGAACCAGCGCCGCACCCGCCGGGTGGCCTTCACCGCCTTCTCCCGGCTGCTAATGATGGCGTCGTTCTTGTTCCTGATTACGCCGTTGGCGGGCTGGACGGGGGCTGGCGTTGGCGCCGTCGCCCGCATCGCCGCCATGGGCACCGAAGCCGGGGCTGCCTACCTGGTCGGCCGTCGCTTCTTCGGCATGGACCCGGCCACCCGACCGGTCGCCGGCAAGTCCGCGTCAGAGACCCCGGTCCGCCCGAAGTGACCGCCCGTCCAGAATAAATGGCCATGCGCGTGACAGAATCGACTATCGAGGCTCAGGGAGCGGGATATGTTGTCAGAGGTGATGGAAGGACTGGCGGAATTCGTGGCGAGCACCTGGGCCTTCGTGCGCGAGGGCAGTAACTGGAAAGGTGAAAAGCGCCGGCCTTTGGACGATGTGCGCACAGACCGGCAGGCGAATTGGAAGGCTGACTGGAACGCCAGCGCGCGCAACGATCGTCTGGACCGCCGACGAGGCGCCTAGTCAGCGCGTCGCCCTCGCCGGAAGCCAACTGATGCTGGTCAGCCACGATTGCTGCGCGCAGGGCTGCGCCTATCGCTCACCCGTATCAGTTCGAAGTAGCCGGATCAACTCCGCATTGCGACGCCGCAGCGCCTCGTCGCGCCGCTCCTCGGTCCACGAGTAGAACCCTTGCCCGACGGCGGCGCCAGTGTTGCCCGCTCGTACTGCATCATCCAGGGCTTGCGGAGGTCCGGTGGACCTGCTCAGGTCTGCCGCCAGGTACCTGAAGATCTGCCGGTACACGTCCAGCCCCGCCAGGTCGGCCTGGCCGAAGAGGCCCATCACCGGCATCCGCCGCGCGATCGACCCGCGCACCGCCCGATCGATCTCCTCGGCCGAAGCCACCCCCTGCCCCACCAGGTCCATCGCCTCGCGCAGCAGCGCGAACTGCAGGCGGTTGATCAGATAACCCGGCATCTCCCGTTCCAGCACCACCGGCCACTTCCCCAGGCGCTCCAGCAACGCGCGCACGGCCTCAATGGTTGCCGGACTCGTCTGCGGCCCCGGCGCCACCTCCACCGCCGGAATCAGGTGCGGCGGCAGAATCCAGTGCGCCAGCGCCACCCGCTCGGGCCGCTCGCAGGCCGCAGCGATATCGCTGATGGCCAGGCTGGACGTGTTCGAGAGCAACAACGACCTCGCCGGCGCCGCCCCATCCAGCCGCGCAAACACCCCGCGCTTGACTTCCAGGTGCTCGGCCACGGCCTCGAAAACAACCTCGGTGTCTGCCGCGGCGCTCTCCAAGTCCTTCGCTGGGGTCAGCCGTCCAATGATCGTCGGAATGTCAGCCGCCTGGATGAGGCCTGCCGCTACCAGATCGTCAGCGTCGGCCTCGGCCTCCGCTATTGCTGCCTCCGCCCGACGCGGCTGCGTGTCGTAGATCGCAACCTGAAACCCGCCGCGTGCCGCCTCCAGGGCAATACCGTGCCCCATCCGGCCGGCGCCAATTACCGCCGCGCGCGGATATCCGCCGATTCCGTGGTCTGTCACGTGTTCGCCGCCTCCGCCACGCACCGGGATCCATACCCTCCGGCGATATACTGCCGATTACTGAGCAATGTCTCGACCCGATCCGCTGCCCCCGGCCGTGAGGCTGAGCGATCCGCTGCACCTCCTGGAGCCGCTCGGCGCTTCCGTATGTACCGTGGCCCAGCCCGGGGCGCTGGCGGTTGGACTGGGCATCGGCGCGCTGGCCGGTACGCTGACGGGCTTGGCCGGAGGTCTGGCCTTCATCCGGTCCCCGGCTGCCTTGGCCGCCGTCCCACTGGCCGCAGTCCTCGTCCTCCTCCTGTGGCCGTGGGCCTTGGGCGCAGCCGCGTTGATCACCGACCGCGCCACCGATGAGCGCGATGTCTCGGCTCGGCGCGCGCTGCGGGACGCCTTGCGACAGGCGCCCGCGCTGGCGCTGGCCGCGCTTCCGATTCTGCTGGCCGTCGGGGCCCTGGCGGTCGTTCAAACCGCCGTCTTCGGCTTCACCCGCCCGCCGGACACCGTAATCACCACCGAGCGGCCGGTGGCCCTGATTGCCGCGATCTTCGTGGTTCTGTTCCTGATTGACGCGATCGTGCTGGCAAGCGCCAATGTCTTTCTCTGGACCGTGGTCCCCCACGTCATCGTCGCTGGTCGGACCGCCGGCGCGGCTTACAACGAGGTCTTGGCGGGGCTCCGCACCCGCCCGGCCTGGACCCTGGCCTCGATGGCCGGTGTGCTGATTCTCGCCGGACTGGTAACGGGGGTGGGGATTGGCATCGTGACCGTGGCGCTGGCTGCGGTGTCCGTCGCTCAACTCGCCGGTGCCACCGAATTGGTGCTGCTGAAGTTCTCCGCACCCCTGTTCCAGGGCTCATTTGCCGTGTCCGCCGGCGATTTCGTCGCGGTCGTCGTCATCTTCACGGGCTTGGGCGCCGCAATTGGCGCTGCCGCCGGCCTCGGCCATATGTTTGGAGTCGCCGGTGGCACAGGTCTACTGCGGGCTTCGGCCAATTACACACGCTGATCCGCCCACACAACCGCCGCCGCCCCGAGTAACGCGCCGTGCCTGAAATGCTGGCGGTCGGCCTGGAGGCGGCCACCGTGGTGTTGGCCATGTCCGCGGCCTGCATGCTGGCCGGCTACGGCCTCACCCGCCTGCTGGCGACGCCTGAGCTACGACTAACGGGACTGCTTCCGGTTCCCCTGGTCGGGGCGGCCGCCTTGATCGTTGGAACCTACGCGCTCAACGTCGTCGTTGACCTGCGAGTCGCAACCGCCGTGCTTCTGAGCGCCGCTGCCGCGCTGGCCGCCTGGACCGTGCGTCGCGACGGCTGGTGGCTACCGCGGCCCACAAAACCGCAGACCGTCGTCCTGGTTGCCGGCGCCCTGCTCCTGGCCACGGCCTTCCTGCCCCACCTTCACGGTCGCTCGGGGGCGATGTTGGGTCTGAATATCGACGAAGACCTCTACGTCCCTCTGGCCGAGGCCCTCAAGTGGAACACCGTCTTCATGCAAGGGCTGACCGACGGACCGTTCCAGGAAGAGTTCCAGAGTCTGCGCAACCACTCACGCGGCTGGGGCTTTCCGTACCTGCTGTCCATCGGCTCGATCCTCTCCAACGCCCCCGCCTTCCACGCCTACGCGCCGCTGCTGTATCTGCTGCTCGCCGCCAGCGTGCCCGCCGTCTACATCTTTGCCCGAACCGGCCTCCGGATGTCCGAACGCCCCTCGGGCCTAGCAGCGACCGTATACGCGCTGCACGGGCTGCCGCTCTGGATTGCCGGCATGGGCTTCGGACCGCACACCGTCGCCTTTGCGCTCTTCCCGCTGGCGGCCGCGACGGGCATCGTGGCGCTGCGGAGCGGCGGCGCGCGGGCACTGGCCTTGGCCGCGTTGGCCAGTGCCGCCCTCCTGGTGTCCTACTTCTGGGCCATATCCGCCGTCTACCTGGCCGTGGCGGTCACGCTGGTCGCGGTGCAAATCGTCACCGCAGGCCGGGTGTCTACCACCCTGCGTCGCGCCCTGGCCTTGGGCGTTGGAACGGCCATTTTGGGCGCCTCCGGAATCGCCTGGCTCCTTGTGTGGGCGCTGCCGAAGCTTGTCGACATTGCGGGCGATCTCAACGGCCAGTTCGGCAATGCGTGGGGCGACCGGCAATTCGCCAACGTGGAACTGGCCTTCGGCCTGGAGGCCTACCGCCTCATCCCGCGCGACGGCCCCCTGGAGCTGCTCCTCGGCGGGGGCGGCACAGACGCGCTTGAAACCGTCCTCGGCGCCCTCTTCTGGCCCGCGCTGGCCCTGGCCCTGCTCGGTGCCTTCACGGTGCGCGGCGATCAGCGCGTGACCCTGGCGCTGGCCGCCGGCTTCGCCGGTTTCATGCTCTGGGTCGCCGCTGGCGCGGGCTACCACTACGGCCACTTCAAGAACCTCTCGTACGTGGCCTTTCTGGTTGCCGTGCTGCTGGCGTCCGGAGTCGCCAACATCTACCACGGCGAATTCAAGCTTTGGAACGATGCAGCGACACGTCGTCTTGAGGCACGGCTGGCACCCTATGAGCCCGCCCTCAGCCGTGTCGCCGTCAGCATCCTGGCCGTCCTCTCACTGGCGCTGATCTACAACACCTACCTCAGCGTCTGGTGGAACTGGCAGGGCGTGGGCTGGAACGCCGAGCGCCGCATCGCGCACGACGCGCGCGCGGTTGCCGACCGCGTGCCGCTCGGCAGCCGCGTCTACTTCGCACCCGGCCTGACCTACCCGGTACCCGAGGCCCGGCGCCGCATCGGCGACCACGTGCTGGCCTTTCACTATCCCAAGCATCAGTCCGAATCGTGGGCCCGGCGCGCCACCGGCGTGTGGGCCGGGCTATTGGTCGGGCGCAAGCTCGGCGGGCTCGCCAGTTCCCCCGCCTATCCCTATGAAAACCTGGCCGACCCGGCCTACGACTACCTGGTGCTCAACAGCTCCGACGATCCCCGAACCCACGGACTGCTCCAGGCCGACGCGATCCATACCACCCCATACTGGACCATCTACAAGGACGCGCCAGGACGGCGGCTGACCGCAGATGACCTGGCTCTTGCGCTTGGCAAATTGGACATCCCCGCGACCGGAGGGCTTCAGTTCGGCCTGCGCGACGGGCGGCTGGCCACCGGCGCCGACCTGCAACCGGCCGACCAGCCCATTCTTTTCGGCGTCGTTTCCGCATCAGGTGGAGTCATCACGGCCGGTCCAGCCGAGATAAACGTCAACCCGGGCCTCACCTGGATTACCGTCCCACCCAGTCCTGGCACTGCGCTGCAGGTCAGCGCCGGCGAACCTACTGTCCGCCCTCGGATCGTCGCCGCGCGGCTGACGCCTCACGCTGAGGCTGGAACTGTTACGGCCGAATATGTTCCCCGCCACACCATTTCAGTGGACGTGAACTCCCAGGACGGCGCAATCAGCGGCGCCATCATCACCACCAACCCCACCGGCACCGGCGGCAGCGTCGGCATAGCCTATGCGGAAGTCCCGCGCTCCGGTGCGCCCGCCTCCCACGGATTTTGGTCGAGCGCTGCCCACATCACCGCGCCGGCGCAGCGGATTGAGTTTCGTTACGACCCGAAAGCCCGCACCTTCACGGAAACGGTCGACGGCCGGAGCCATCCCCCGCAGGTAGCCCGCCAAACGGAGCCTACCGGCGACTACCGGCTGAGCCTCCTGCTCTCGCGCGGCCTGATCGACGACCTGTCGATCCTGCTTATGGACTACAGCCTGCGGGTTGGCACATTGACTGCCGCGCAGTCCTTCCGCCAGACCTACGTCTTCGACATGCCAATCCGGCCTCTGCCGGACGAGTCGTAGGCTCGGGCTCCGACCTGCCGGAGGTCCGTGTCATGGCCCTCAAGTTCGCCCGTTACCTGCTTTCGGGAACGGCATTCCCCACGCACTCGGCGTCCGACCTTGTCGCGGAGGCCCGTGCACTGAATATAGACGCCGTAGACCTTTTGGTTGCCACCGACGGTCAGGTGGACCCTGGGCAGGCTATCGACTTGATCGAAGTCACCGTCGACTGCGCCGACGCCGGGGTGCAGGTTGCGATGGTCACCACCGAGTTGACCTCGCCCTTCGATGACCACGCCGAAGATATTCACCGCGGCTGCGAGGAAGCGCGGGTTCCGTACATCCGCTATGGCGCTTGGGCGCGACTCGAGGGCGAGGCCTACCTGGACTCCCTGCAAGCCGCCCGCGCTGGCCTGCGCGGCCTGGAGACACTCTGCCGCCGCCACAACCTGCGTGCGCTCGTGCGCCAACTCCCCGGATCCCTCCAGGAACAGTCCGGCCACGCCGCCGCCCTGCTGCACGGCCGTCTGCCGGGCTACGTGGGGATGTGCCTGGCTCCAGGCGAACTCGGCCCCATCGCTCCCGAAGCTTGGCGCCTGGACCTCGACGCGCTCGACGACCATGTCCAGGCCCTCAGCATCACCAACTCCGCCCTCATGTCCGGGCCGGACGGCTGGTCGTGCACACCCGCCACCCTCACCGACGGCGTAGCCGACTGGCCCCAGCTACTCGACGAAATAACCCAACGCGATCTCGACGTCTTCGCAATCCTCGAGAGTCCCTACCACGCTGGCGCCGTCTGGAGTCACGACCCGGAGGCGTTGCCTGCCCCACGCGACCTGCTACGCGACGATCTCCGCCTAGTCCGCCGGCGCCTCGGATCCAAACCCGTCCGCCGTCAGTCCAACAAGCCGCGCCGCTGGTACCGGCCCCTCTAGCCGCACGCTCCCCAGCCGCACGCCGGACAGCTCAGGCAGCGGCCCAGCGGACGCAGCGGAACCCGGCAGTCCGGGCACGCCTGCATCGCCCGAACCCGCCCCTCACCGCGCCACCGTGGCGTCGGACGCGCCGCCGTCGCCAACTGCGACGACGGCCTCCCCGCGTATCCTGCCACCCGTACGGCAAATGTTCGTTCGGTATTCATATGGCATCCTAGCAACCCGTTCGTTTTTTGTCAGGCCGCAAGGCTGCTATGCCGATGAGGCATCAGGACTTCCGCACTTCGTCGGACGAGTGGCTCCGACGACTGCACGAGACAATCCTGCCGAATGGGACACAATGCGGAGTGCCCACACGCCCTGGGAGTCTCAAGCGATGCTGAACAAGGCGGCCGCCGATCTGCTGGAGGGCTTTGCCGATGCGCTGGAGATTCGCGGGGCCAATACGTTTCGCGTGCGGGCGTTCCGCAACGCGGCGCGGCGGGTGGACTCGCTGACCACGGACGTTGCGGAACTGGTGGAGAGCGGCGAGATTTCCAAGGTCCGGGGCATCGGCAAGGGCATCGCGGGGGTGCTGGGCGAATTTGTCGAAAAGGGCCGCGTGGACGAGTACGAGGAGATGCGGGCCGAGATTCCGGACAGCGTCTTCGAGATGCTGCTGATTCCCGGCCTGGGCCCAAAGACAGCCGCGACGCTGTACAACAAGCACGGGATCGACAGCGTGGACGCGCTGGAAGCGGCGGCGCGCGAGGGGCAACTGGCCGGTATCCGCACGATTGGCGCCAAGCGCCAGGCGCGGCTGCTGCGGGAACTGGGACGGTTCCGAGAGCGGATCGCGCGGCGGCGGCTGGGGGACGTGCTGCCGATTGCCGAGCGACTGATCGCGCACGTGGAGGCGGCGCCCGGGGTTCAGACCGTGCAGTACGCGGGCAGCCTGCGGCGCGGACGGGAGACTATCGGCGACCTGGACATCCTGGCAGCCGCCGACGAACCCGGACCGGTGATGGAGCACTTCGTCGCGGCCGAGGACGTGGAAGAGGTCGTGGGTACCGGCGGGACCAAGACGGCCGTACTGGTGAACGGCGGGTTCCAGGTGGATTTGCTGGTGGTGGCGCCGGACGAGTTCGGGGCGGCACTGGCGTATTTCACGGGGTCGAAGGAACACAACATCGAGATCCGGGCGCGGGCGTTGCAGCGGGGGCTGTCGCTGAACGAGCGGGGGTTCCTGGACTCGGAGACCGGGCAGCGGCGACCGGCGGCGACCGAGGAGGACGTGTACGCGGCGGTGGGGCTGCCATGGATCGACCCGGCGCTGCGCGAAAACCGGGGAGAGATCGAGGCGGCCGAGGCGGAGACGCTGCCGGACCTGATCGAGCTTGGCGACATCAAGGGCGAGCTGCACGGGCACTCGCTGTGGAGCGACGGGGCGGCGTCAATCGGCCAGATGGTCGATGCCGCCAGGCGGCGCGGATTGGCTTACTTTGCGGTGACCGACCACTCGGGCAGCCTGCTGGTGGCCAACGGGCTCAGTCCGGAGCGGCTGGCGGAGCAGACCGGGGAGATCACGCGCGAGCGGGCGGCATCGCCCGATACCCGCCTGCTTCATGGCAGCGAGGTGGAGATCCTGCCCGACGGCAGCCTGGACTTCAGCGACGAGATCCTGGCCTCGCTAGACGTGGTGGTGGCCTCGATTCACAGCAATTTCAACCAGCCGCCCGAGCAAATGACGGAACGGCTGATCGCGGCGATCGAGAACCCGCACGTGGACATCATCGGGCACCCCACCGGACGCATGCTGGGTCTGCGGGACGGCTACACGTTTGACGTGGAGGCGGTGCTGAAGGCCGCCGCCGCCACCGGTACCGCGCTGGAGATAAACGCGGCGCCGGAACGGCTGGACCTGGACGACACGACAGCGCGACGCGCCTCTGAACTGGGCGTCCCAATCTCGATCAACAGCGACGCGCACCATCCCGACAGCCTGGCCTCCATGCGCTACGGCGTGCTGACGGCCCGCCGGGCCTGGCTGCGGGCGGCGGACGTGATCAACGCGCTGCCGCTGGACGACCTGCTGGCCTGGCTGGCGCAGCCGAAGCCAAGGCGTTGGAAGCCTGGAACAGACCAAAGCTAAAGGAGTGGACGCATGGACTTGGGATTGAGCGGGAAGGTTGCGTTGGTGACCGGCGGGAGCCGGGGGATTGGGCGGTCGATTGCGTTGGCGTTGGCGGCTGAGGGCTGCCACGTGGCGATTACCGCGCGCGGGCGCGAACGGTTGGAGCAGACGGTGGGAGAGATCGAGGCGGCGGGCGTGAGGGCGGCCGGGATCGAGCTGGACATGGCGCAGGAATCGGCGTCCGCGCAGGCGGTCGAGCAGACGGTTGAAGCGTTGGGGCGGCTGGACGTGCTGGTGAACAATGTGGGCGGATCGACCGGCGGCGGCACGTTTCAGGCGGCCACGGACGACGATTGGGCCGCGACGATGGACGTGAACCTGTGGCCGGCCATCCGGGTCAGCCGCGCGGCCCTGCCGCACATGCGGGCGCAGGGCGCCGGGCGGATTATTCACATCACGTCGATCTACGGGCGCGAGCAGGGCGGTCCGCCGACGTACAACGCCGCCAAGTCGGCCATGAACAGCCTGTCGAAGACCATGGCGCGTGAACTGGCGCCGGAGGGCATCACGGTGAACGCGGTGGCGCCCGGCTCGATCATCTTTCCGGGCGGCGGCTGGGAACAACGGATGCAGGCGGATCCGGAGGGAATGGCGGAGTTCCTGCGACAGGACTTTCCGATGGGACGCTTCGGGCATCCCGAGGAGGTCGCGGCGGTGGTGGCGTTCCTGGCGTCGGACCAGGCCAGCCTGGTGACGGGGGCCTGCCTGAACGTGGACGGCGGCCAGACGCGCGCGAACGTCTGAAGCAGCGGCCCCTATACTTCGAGTCGCCGACCTGACTGGGGCGCCCAGACTATGACTCGATTCCAGGAACGCCTGCACGGCGTGATTCCGGCTTTGCTCACGCCGTTGACGGCGGACCTTGCGGCGGACGGTCCCGCCATGCGTCGGCTGGCGCGACGGGTTCTGGACGCCGGTTGTCACGGCTACGTGCTGCTGGGCACAACGGGCGAATTCGCGGCGATTGACGACGATCAGCGTGCGGTGGCCATCCGTGCAGGAGTCGAAGAGGCCGACGGCGAAGTGCCCGTGATCGTGGCCTGTGGTCAGCCGTGTGTTGAACGCACGCACCGCCAGGCGGTCCAGGCCGGCGACCTGGGGGCCGACGGCCTACTGGTCAACCCGCCGTTCTACTTTCCGATGAGCGACGACGAGGTCGTCCGCTACTTCGAGGATCTGGTGGCGGCGTCGCCGGTCCCGGTTCTCCTATACAACATCCCGGGCATGACCAAGGTGTCGGTGGACGCGGCCACGCTGTTGCGTCTGCGGGATGTGGGCGTGCAGGGCACCAAGGACAGTTCGGGCAGCCCGCAGAACCTGTTGGACTACCTGGACGCGATGCGCGGGGACGACTTCCGAGTGATCGTGGGCGGCGACGCGACGCTGCTGCACGCGCTTAACTCCGGGGCCGCCGGCACGACCGGTCCCGCGCCCAACGTGGCGCCACAACTCGTCTGCGCGATCTATAACGCCTGGTGCGACGGCGATCTGGAGGCCGCGGCGGCCGCCCAGAACCGGCAGAACGAGTTCATGCGCGCGCTGTCCGGCCACTCGCCATTCCTACAAGCCACGGCCAAGGGTGTATTGAACCGGCTGGGGATCATGGAGTCTTGGGTAGCGCCGCCGAAGACTTCGCTGGACGACGCGGCCATCGACGCGGCGTTTGAGGCCGTGAAGGAATACCTGCCTGAGTACGAGCCGGCGGCGGTAGGCGTCTGAGCGCCGTCGCCAACGGAATTGTTCGACACGCCCAACGGGCTCGCGTCACCATAGGCATGCCGCGCGTCCGTCCGCCTGAGGGAGTTTTGCCGCCGTGAATCGACCGCCCGAGGCCTACATGCACATCGGGATCGTGCAGTTCATGCTGCACCCCGAACTCCAGACCGGCGACGGACCCGCCGTGGAAGCCGCCGAGGCGTTGGCGGCCGACGGGTTCTTTCATGCACTGGAGATCGCACACATCAACGATCCGTCGGAGCGTGCCGCCATGCGCCGGCTGGCCGAGTCCGCACACCTGACGCTTGGCTACGGGGCGCACCCGTTGATCCTCAGTGGCGGCCTGAACCTGGCCTCGGCCGACGCGAGCGCGCGCGGCGACGCGGTGACCCAGGTCAAGGGCGCCATCGACCAGGCGGCCGAACTGGGCATCACGATGGTGACGCTGCTGGACGGGCCCAACTCGGCGCCCGCGCCGGGCGGCGAGGAAGCCGCCGTGGCGAGCGTCGTGGAGTCACTGACAGAACTCTGCGACTACGCCAGCCGGCAGAACATCTGGATCGCGCTGGAGCAGTTCGACCGGGCCATCGAGAAGAATTCGCTGCTCGGCCCCATCGACCTGTGCGTGCGCGTCAGCGAGATGGTGCGCGCCTCCACCCCGAACTTCGGGCTGTGCCTTGACCTGAGCCACCTGCCGCTGCTGGACGAAGATCCGCCCACCTCTCTGCGCGCGGCCGGCGAGCACCTGATCCAGGCGCACATCGGCAACTGCGTCATGCGCGACCGCAATCACCCGCAGTACGGCGACCAGCACCCGGTCTTCGGCGACCCGGCGGGCGAGAACGACGTGCCGGAACTGGCCGCGTACCTGAAGACGCTGCTGGAGATTGGATACATTGAACGCGACTTGCCGACGCCGATGCCGCTCGTCTCGTTCGAGATGAAGCCGGCCCCGGACCAGTCGGCAGCGGCGATAATCGGCAACTGCAAGCGCACGTTCCAACTCGCCTGGGCGCAGGTCTAGCGCCGGGCAGGGCAGCGAGGGAGCACTCCGACATGCAAATCGGCTACATCGGTCTCGGAAAGATGGGCATGCCCATGGCGATCAACCTGCGCGCGGCGGGGCACGACCTGATCGTGCACAACCGCAGCCGCGGCAAGGTTGACGACTTCGTGGCCGACGGCGGCGTGGCCGCCAGTTCGGCGGCCGAGGTGGCGGCGCAGTCGGACGTCGTGTGCGTGAACGTGCCGACGCCTGAGGTTTCGCTGGAACTCCTTCTGGGCGCGGATGGCGCGATTGAAAGCGCCCGCGAAGGTCAACTGTGGATCGACTTCGGTACCAACGGCCCGGACACGGCCCGAACCTGCGCGGAGGCTGCCGCCGCCAAGGGCGTGAACTACCTGGACGCGCCGGTCAGCGGCGGACCGGGCGGCGCCCAGGCCGGAACCCTGGCCGTGTTCGTGGGCGGCTCCGAGGAGTCGTTCGCGCAGGGCAGCGAAATCCTGGACATCATTGGCGGCAAGATCGAGCACTTCGGTCCGGCCGGCACCGGCTGCATCGCCAAGCTGACGAACCAGATGATCATCGCCAGCGTCCGCCAGGCCAACGCCGAGGCCTTCGTGCTGGCCGTCAAGAACGGGCTGAACCCACGGCAACTCTACGAGACGCTGATGGGCGCGTTCGCCGCCAGCCGCTGTATGGAAGTGGACATTCCGAACCTGGTCCTTCCCCAGGACTACAGCGCCAACTTTGCCGTAGACCTGTTGCTGAAGGACCTGGGCCTGGCGCTGGACGTGGGTCGCCAGAGCGGCGTGCCATTGGTGGCCACGGCGCAGGCGGACGCGATCTACCAGGAAATTCGGTCAATGGGCTGGGGCGACCTGGACGCGGCCGCCACGTTCAAGCGCCTGGAGAAAATCGTAGGCGTGGAGGTGACGGAACCGGACGCAGGTTAGTCGGGCGCGCCGGCTGACCATCCGGCTCCGAGCATATGGGCTGGCTTAGTCGCGAAATCAGCTACTTGCTGGCCCGGCTTGTCACGAATTTCTTCGCGGTCCTGGCGGTGACGCAACTGCTGGAAGACGGCATCGTGCTGCCTGAGCGCGGCAGCGACCGGTTCTGGCTGTCGATCTTCGCCCTGGCGGTGGCGCTGGCCATTCTGAACTCCTATGTGCGGCCGGCGTTGGAGCTGGTTCTCAAACCGATCAGCTGTCTGTTGAAGTTGCTGACATTCGGGCTGTCGCACTTCGTGATCAGCGCGCTGGTGTTTTGGGGAGCGACCATGCTGGTCGACGACTTCACCATCGTGGACCTCGGTACCGCCCTGCTTGGAACCGTGATCGTGGCGGCGGTCGGCGCCTTCGGGTCGCTGGTGTTCGGCGGCCGCTCGACCGACGAGTGAGCAAGGCCAGGGCCACCGACGAAGCCGCGCCGGGCCGGCGCAGCGTGCTGGTCGAGGCGGCGGTATCGACGCTGGAAGACGCGGGGCGTCCCATGACCCTGCAGCAACTGGCGCGCGCCGTGCTGCACGTCGAGGCCGGCGGCGCCCACATTGGCGCTCGAATCCTGGCGCCGCTGCTGGAAGGCGACGATCGTCTAGCAACGGTGGCCGCGGGACACTGGGGACTGGTGACCTGGTCACAGCGCTCCGACGCCATCGAAGACACCGAGTTCGTCGTGTTCGATATCGAAACCAACGGCGGGCGCGGCGGGCGGCACCGGATCCTTGAAGTCGGGGCATTGCGCCTGCGGGCGGGCCTGGAAATTTCACGCTACGCCTCGCTGGTATACGTGCCCGGACGAGTCTCCAAGTTCGTGACGCGCTATACAGGCATCACGGACGAGATGCTGGTCGACGCACCGCCCATCGAAACCGTGCTGGATGAATTTCGTGAATTCCAGACCGGCGGAGTGCTGGTGGCGCACAACCTGCCCACGGACCTGGGTTACCTGAACCGCGAGGCCGTGTGGTCGCGACGCGCGCTATTCCCCGGCGACGGCCTGGACACCATGGAGTTGAGCGCGGCGTTGATGCCCGATTTGCCGGGCACGGGGCTTGCCACGGTGCTGGAGTCGGCCGAGATATCCGACACACCCGCGCACCGCGCGCTCGACGACGCCGGGGTCACCGCGAAGCTGTTCGAGTACCTGCTTGATCGCGCGGCTCAACGGAACGTCAACACCCTTGGCGACTTGCGGCAACTCGCGGCGAGAGCCGGGCCCGAAGGCCGGCACCCGCGACGGGCTCGTCAACTGGCTCGCTGGGCGTCCCGGAACCTTCCGCCGTCGCCCGGCGTGTACATCTTTCGCGACTCGGCAAACCGTCCGTTATATATCGGCAAGTCCACGTCCCTGCAACGGCGCGTGCGCAGTCACTTCACGGACTCAGCAGGGTTCGTTCGACGGCGCGATGGGATGCTGGAGCAGATCGACGCCATCGAGTGGGAGCCCACCGGCTCGGAACTGCGCGCCCTGGTGCGCGAAGCCGAGCTGATCACCACGCTATCCCCGACGTATAACCGGAATCGGCGCTGGCGAATTGGCCGGCGGTTCGTTCGAGTCGGACCCGCCGAGTCCGCGGTGACGCATGCGGCCGCCGTGCCACGGGATGACGGAGCCGACTACCTGGGGCCGTTTCCGACATCGCGGGACGCGAGGCTGGCAAGCGACGCGGCCCGGCGGATCTTCGAACTGCCCTCGCGACGCAGCGTCGACAAGCAAGTTCCCGCCTGGCAGCGCGACGCGGCCGTTGCTTTCCTGGGCGTGGGCCGCGAGGCGGCTCTGCGAATCGTGGATGCCGTCGAGGCCGCGGAGGGCGAGGCGTTTGCTCGCCGCATTCGGCGCGCGCGCGTCCTGCGGCACCCGCTGCGCGGTGGTCTCGGCGCCGCGCCCGTGCTGGCGATCTCACCTGGCGCCACGCCGGGAGATGCGGAGCTCGTTCGAATCGAGAACGGCGCTATTGCCGCGATCGAGTCCGTCGCCCGCCCGCGCCGGCCTGCGCTGCGCGCCGCCCTGCAACGCCTAGGCCGTGCCGACGCGCCGGGCGCCGACACAAGCGACCACGAACGGCACATCGTGACGGCCTGGCTACATACGCATGCCGACGATCCGGACGCGATTGCGTGGGATCCCGACCTGCCGCGCGCATTCGTGGACCGCGTGTGGCGGCGCGTGCGTCAGGCGGCCAGCGCCGGCTGAGGCGTCACAACTCTCCGCAGAAACCTGCCGACGGACGCCGCGCGCGCGGCTAGCGTGTACGAACTGGAGGCGACGCTGGGAATCGAACCCAGGATAGGGGTTTTGCAGACCCCCGCCTTACCACTTGGCTACGTCGCCGGGAAGCGTTTGGCGCTTGTCAAAGGATATCGAGAGCACCGCACCACGGCCAACACCCCGCGGCCCGGAGCCGAAAAAGCCCGCTAGCCGACCGGCGCGCGCTGCACCACGCGCCATCGCTGATCGGCGGTACGTGCGAGGAAAAAGCCGACATCCTGGCTCAGCGGTCCGCGCTGAATGGTCTCACCGTCGGCCCTGCGTCGAGTAGCCAGGTTTCCGGACTCTCGGACCAGAACCCCGGCACTCTCGCCGTCAAGCCTGGCGTCAATCACCTGAATCGAAACGTCGCTCTCCAGATAGACCCCACTGGCGCGTAACTGCTGCACGCGTGCTTCGATCTCCTGTGCCACGGCTTCGTCGTACACCGAACGCAGCGCACTTGAGTCGAGCGACTGATAGGCCTCGAACTCCAGTCGGGCGGCCCGCACGGCCGTATCGGCCGCCCGGTCCAGGCTGGCCGCCTCGGCATCCTGGCGGCCGCGTACCACGAAGACTGCGATCAGCACGGCAAACAGCGCCGCCAACATGAAGCCTGTCCGAATCAGACGCAGGCGCCTCGCCTCGGCCCGCTCAAACGCCTCCGCTTCGGCGAACGATTGCTCGTGGGACTCGATGTTTGAGCGAATCGTCGTAGGGACCGGTTCGGGGTCACGCCGCCGCCCGGAACTCACATCCCATATGTCGGGATTGTCGACCCGCCCGGCGTCGCCTTCGTCGTGCGGTGATGGCATGTCATCGACGTTTGAGCGCAGGACCTCGCCGTCCTCCGGACGAAACTCGGATTCGGCCTCGTCCGGCAAGTCGGCCGGCGGCGCCACACGCAACGATATGAAGCGTCCGTGTGCGGCCTGTTCGCTGTGCTTGAACCGTACGGCCTGCCCGAGTGTCCAACGGCCTTCCAGCAGGAGCGTCAGGTCGCGGCCGTCCAATAGCGCCAGCTCGCTGGCCCACTCGGCGTCCACGGCCATCTGCAGCGGGAATCCCTGAACGACGATCAGGATGTCGACCTGGCGCTCAAGCGCGGCCTCGGCCAGCGCCGCGTGATCGTCGCTGTCAAACCACAGTGCAATTCGACTCCGCACACGTTCCAGGCGCACAGCGCCTTCGACGTGGTCACCCATCGGAGCAAACGGTCCGAGCGGTTCGGCATCGGAAGCCATGGCCAGCGCTTCCACCACGTTGGCCAGCTTGGCCAGGCGATCGGCCTCGTCGGTCAGCGCTTCGTTGAACAGCTCGGCGTGCGCGGCCAGAACCTGACGCCGACGCGCGCCCGCGTCACCGCCCGCCGTCGCGTCATTCTTGGGTGACATACACGTTAGGTGAGACCGCGATGCACCGCCCTCACACGGTGCTTCCTGGTTTCATCGTACGACAAGCGGCCGCACAATCCATCGGGGCAGTTGCTTTTCTTCCGCATCTAGCTGATCGGAGGCACGCCCATGGGCACGGCTGAAGCAATGACCGGCATGAGGTTTGTGAACACGATGACGCCCAGCGCGATCAGCAGCACGCCGCCACCGGCGCCGGCAACCTGAAGCGCCCGTCCGTAGCGCCGCAGCAATACGCGTGTCCAGCCGGAGAACACGCCCGCCAGCACGAACGGCAGCATGATTCCCAGGGAATACGAGGTTAGGAGCACGGCGCCCGACGCGGCGGAGGCCGTGGTGGCCGCCAGCACCAGGATCGCGCCCAGGATCGGACCCACGCACGGAATCCAACCCACCGCAAACGTGCCGCCCACGATCAGCGAACCCGCATAGCGCAAACGCCGGGCGAATCGATCGTCGACGGTGAAGCCGCGTTCGAGGATCGGTACGCGAAGAAGTCCCAGTGTCATCAGACCGAAACCGATGATCAGAAGGCCTCCAATACGGTTGAGCCAAACGGCCTGGTCCCCGGCAAAGCTGGAAAGTGCCCCGAGCGATGACCCGAGTACCACGAAGACGGACGTGAACCCCACAGCAAACAGGGCAACGTTCAGTACGGTGGCGGCCTGCAATCGCCGCGGGCTGGCGGTGCGCGGATCGGTCAGCGTGAATCCGGCCAGGTAGGCGAGATACGCCGGTACCAGCGCCAGGGTGCAGGGCGCGATGAACGAGGCGATCCCCGCGACAAACGCCAAGCCGACGTTGAGGGGCTGTTCCACGCTACGCGCCCAGCACCTGCGGGCCGAATCCTAGGTCAGCGAGACGGCGTATAGAGCTAACCCGGGCGCACCAACGCTGAACTGCAATTCGCCAATTCTCTCCGAACCGTTCCGCAGAATGTCGTACAGACGAAACTGATCCACGAAAAAGTGCGTCTGGCCCCCGGGCCCGACCATCACGTCGCCGCCCCTGCGGTCCGCCGGAATGGGCTCGCCGTCGACGGTGACTTGCACGCGAACCGGTTCTTCGCCCGCCGCCCCGAAACTGACCGAGACGTTCTGGGCGTGGAATGGAACGCTGACCCGCGCAGTCTCATCGGCCTGGGGCTGCGCCAGCGCGGCGTTTGGGACCCAGTCCCAGCGGCCGTCAAGGTAGAGGCGCTCGGCATCGTGTTCGACATCGTCAGTGAACACGCGCGCCCCATCCTCGGGCGTCCCAATCGGATTGCCCAGGTAGGAACCGAACGCGAAGCCGCTGCCGGCGAAGAGCGACCGGGGCCCGATGGACGGCGAGGGGGTCGTCTTGCGCGGGATGGACGCGCTGGAGAGCGGGATGTGCGAAAGGTCCGTTCCCTCTTCGGCCAGCAGCGCGCGGATGGCCTTCTCGGTCTCCTGGTAGGCGCCCTCGCCGATGTGGTGATAGCGGATACGCCCTTCCTGGTCGATCAGGAACTTGTGAGGCCAGAAGCGGTTGTTGTAGGCGCGCCAGGTCTTGTAGCCGTTGTCCATGGCGACCGGCCATATAACGCCGCGCGACGGCAACGATTCGCGCACGTTTTCTTCCTCGTACTCGTGCCTGAACTCGGGCGTGTGCACGCCAACGATCACCAGACCGTGCGGCGCGTAGGCGTCGTGCCAGGCGCGGACGTGGGGCAGGGTGCGGATGCAGTTGATGCAACCGAAGGTCCAGAAGTCGATCAGGACAGGACGCCCCCGCAGCGCATCCATTGTCAAGACTTCGCTGTTGAGCCAGGCGGTGACGCCCGCAAACTCCGGCGCGGTGCCGATGACGGGCAGCTCGGGCAATTGGCCCACGACGACCTGAGGCGTGGGGGCCGGCGTTGGTGCGCTGGTGACAGGCGCCGGGACGCTTGTCGGCGCGATGGGCGCACTGGTCGCCAGCGGCGGGGCAGTCTGTGCTGCTGTGGGAGCGCTGGTAACAGCTGCGGTCGTACCGGCAGTAGCCGCGGGTGGACTCGCCACGACGGCCGGGGTTGGAGCAGCTGTCTGAGCCTCGTCCGCGCCGGGGAGTCCGACGCCAACCGTCGGATCGGGCGGCGATACCAGGATCTCGATCAACGCAATGGCGCCGATCACCGCGACGACCACGAAAGCCAGCGCCGCATAACGCTGCCGGCCGGTCATCGGGTCACTCCTGCGAAGCCGACGGGCGTCGCGACGCGCGAGCGGTGCGAAGGCACTTCATGGATCAGGCCGCCCGGTTCCTTTTCTGGCCGCGCACCATCAGCCCGTCGCGGCCTAAGCCCTGGCCCGACGACTGGACGTTGTCCGGGTCGCGATAGCCGAACCTGACGAGGCGCCGCCACTGGTCCGTGCGGTTGGGCGCCGAGCCGTGGATGGTGTAGTAGCTGAAGAACACGACGTCGCCGGCGTCTGCCGGTACCGACACGGCGTCCTCCAGGCGGTACTGGTCCGTGGGCAAGTGCGGGGTCGATTCGGGGCCGCGGATGTGGTGGAGCGGCCCAAACTTGTGGCTGCCTTCAAGAAATTGTAGGCAGCCGTTCTCTTCGTTTGCCGTATCGATATGCACAATCGCGTCCACGTAGGCCGGACCCTCGTGCTCGTAGAACGGGTGGTCCTGGTGCATGGGGAACGGCGTGCCCATGTTCGGGGCCTTGGCGTGCAGCGTGGTGTGATGAAGTTCCACATCCGGCCCGATCAGGTCGGCCACGGCGCCGGTGAGCTGGTCGTTGACGACCGCCCGCGCGAACGCCTCGGAATAGTTCTGCAGCTCGTGCATGGCCGTCAGGCGGGCGCGCTCGTCCTCTTCGGCAGTCATGTACGCCTTGCGCCAGGGGCCGCGCCAGCCCGGGGTCTGCTGCGCCCACTCGAGCATCAAGCGCTCGAGTTCCACGGACTGAAACTCGACCTCATCGGGCGCGAAGACGTTTCTCAGCCGCAGGTACCCGCGCTCGTTATAGAACGCGACTTGCTCGTTGGTCAGGGTGAACATGGCCGCACACCTCCCCCACTCGCCCCACTTCTCGATTATAAAGAGGCGGCGTCAGCGACGGCCTCGGTACCATGAGCCGCGCGCTTCGCCGCAAGAGGCTCGAATGTCGCCAGTTCGGCAGCAAATCCTGATCCTGCATCTCCAGTCGGGCGATCTCGGATCACAGACCGTCGCTTGGGCGCTCTACGACGGCGCGCTGCCGGCGGATGCCGTGCAGATGCAGACCGGCAGTGAGTACCAGGCGCCGTACGAGTCCGTGCTGGATGCCATGCGCGATGGCTGGCACGTATTCCAGGCCAGTCCGCAGCCCGAGCGCAGCGCGGCCACTGGAACCGGTCAGCTGGCAAACGAGTTCTGGTTGGAACGCAACGTCGAAGTCGAGGAGTAAACGTCTCCGGCGCCGCCCGGGCGCCGAAACGGAAGGGGCGAACGATGGCGATCGCAGAAACCGAGGTCGTGGCGCAGAACGAACTCCTGGACGTTCACCAGATGGCTCGTTTCGTCATCGATGGCTTTATCGAATTCGACGACTTGATTCCTGACGAACTGAGCGAAGCCGTCTATGCCGACGAACTGGAATCGGTTAACGACGATGGTCCGCTTCCCGAGGTGCGCTGGCACATCACGGACAACCCGCACGGGTTCTACGAGCGTTCCGCCGCCGTGCGCGCCGTGCACAACCTGCCGCGCGTCAAGGCCGTGCTTCAAAGCCTGCTGGGCCCCGGGCACGTGGCCAGCCACTCGGCCCTGCACTGCACCGGGCCCCGCCAGGAGACGGCCCAACAGTGGCACGTGGACGCCGGCGGCCGGCGCCAGGTACGCCTGCCCGGTGTGCACCCCTGGTCCTTCGACATCCTCACGGCCTACTTCGCCCACGACACCCCGCACGAGATGGGTCCCACGCTGGTGCTGCCCGGCTCGCACATGCGCTCGGTGCTCGGTCCGGACGTCGCCCGGTACAAGAACATCGCCGGCCAGAAGCGCCTGTCCGGCAAGGCCGGGCGCATCGTCTTCATGCACGAGGCGCTCTGGCACTGCGCCCAGACCAATGAGATCGACCAGTGGCGCTTCATGTTCAAGATTCGCTACAACCCGCGGGTCCCGCAGCGCGGCATCTTCAACACCGACGGCTGGGACAGCGAGGAAATCCGGCGCTTCTTCCGAATGAACAAGAACGCCCACAACCTGACCGGCGAGTCCTCAGCCGTCGCCCAGGAGCGCGCCGACTGGTGGCGCTACCTCTGCGGCGCGGACGAACTGGCCGACCCGAGTGGGACCGGGGCCCACGGGGACTACGCCTAGAGGCGGATCCCGTTACCCGCTGACGTCCACCACGATGGTGTGGTGGCCCGTCGCGCCGTCGGGGTCGGAGCGCTGGACGACCGCGGTCTGCGGCTCGCCGGTGGTGTCGGTCGCGCGAACGGCGATGACGTGCCTGCCCGGCGTGGCGTCCCAGGGGAGCACCCACTGGCGCCAGGTGTCCTTCGAAATCGCCTCGCCCAGCTGCGTCTCCTGCCAGCCGCCGTCACCAATCTGGACCTCGACTTTGGAGATGCCCCGGTCTTGCGCCCAGGCCACGCCGGCAATGGGCTGCAGGCCCGGCTGCAGTGTGCGGCCATTGCCCGGAACGTCGATTCGCGACTGTGTCTTGATCGGTCCTTCCTTCGACCAGCCGCGCGGAATCCAGTAGCCGTCGAACTCCTCCCACCGGTTCACCACAATCGCATCCAGCCATTTGGTGGCCGAGACGTAGCCGTAGAGACCCGCCACGACCAGCCGGGCCGGAAAGCCGTGCTTCAGCGGCAGCGGCTCGTCGTTCATGCCCACGGCGACCAGCGCCTGGCGCCCATCGTAGACGGTGTCCACCGGGAACCCGGCGGTAAAACCGTCCACTGACATACCGACGATCTGGCTGGCGTCGGCTTGCAGGCCGGCTCGGTCCAGCAACTCCGTCAGCGGCACGCCCAGCCATTTGGCGTTATCCACCAGGTCGCCGCCGACCTCGTTCGAGACGCAGCAGAGGGTGACGTGGCGCTCGACGCGAGCCAGGTCGAGCAGTTCGTCGTAGGTCAACTCGTAGGGCCGGTCCACCAGGCCCTTGATCTTGAGCGTCCAGGTCGACAGGTCGACCTGCGGAATGCTGAGGGCCGTGTCGATCCGGTAGAAGTCCTCGTTGGGCGTGACGATGGGGCCGATGCCCTCGGCTTCGACCATCGCGCCCTCGGGAATCTGCCTCGCGGCGTCGCGCGGCGCGGGAAGAATCACGTCAAGGCGGCTGGAGGCGATCGTGCGCGCGCGCTCCAGCATCACCCGCCCGCCGGCCGCGGTACCGACCGCCAGAACCGCAAACGCCCCGGCCATCCGCATGAACGAGCGGCGGCCGAGTCCCATCAGCCGCGGGTCGCGAACGGGCTGGGGCATTGCTTGCGCTTCCAGGAGCTTCAGCAGCATGGCCAGCGTCCACATCCCGGCCGAGGCCGCCAGCAGGGCGCCGATCAGCGCCAGCACGGGCGACAGCTGCGGTTCGGCGATTCCGGCGACGGCCGCCAGGATCCCGAACGCCACGAAACCAAGTTGGGCGATCCAGAACTTGCGCGTGCCGGCCACGCCGACAATCGCGCCAACGCCCAGACCGATGACGACGATCGAAATCAAGAGCGCCAGCTTGTCGTTGGTGCCGAAAACGGCGATCGCGAAGTCCTTGGCGAACTTCGGCGACAGGTCGATGACGCCTGAACCAACGGCGATGATGAGCGACGGACCGCCGGAAATGAGTCCGGCGAAGATTTCGGTGATTCCAAACGACACGCCGGCGGCAATCAGGCCGGCCAGCGCCGGTCGCGCCTCGCGCCTGAGCACGGGACCTAAACCTCTACGAGCGTCGTACATGCTTGCGCTCCCCCTTGAGCCCTCGCCCTCAGGATACGCGCCCCGCGCCTGGTGAGTGTGTGGGTTTTCCTGCTTTGGGAAGCTCTCAGCCTCGAAGTCGGCGCGCCAACGGGCTAGCCGTGCGGTATGCGCGGGATGCAGCGTCCAGCTCGCGCAGGGCCTCGTCGTCGAGTTCGATCAAAGCGGCGTCGGCATTCGCCTCCGCCTGGCCGGCTGTGCGCGCACCGACGATCGGCAGCACGGCTGAATCTCGCAGCGTCCAGGCCACGGCGACTTGACCGGCTGTGGCTCCCACGGATTCCCCGATCCGCCGAAGTGTGTCCAGCAACGGCATCACCGTTTCCGGAGTCTTGGCCCTGAGCACGCGCCGCATTGGCCGGGAGCGCGGCTGGCGGCCGCCCGGTCCGTACTTGCCGCTGAGCAGGCCCTGGGCCAGGGGGCTGTAGGCGATCAAGGTCACGTCCAGTTCGTGGCAGGCGTCCAGTACGCCGTTCACCTCGGGCGCCCGGCGAAGGAGGCTGTACGACACCTGGTTCGAGACCAGCGGTACCCCCGCATCCGCCAGCACCGCGTGCGCCCGACGCATCTGCGGCTCGGTGAAGTTGCTGACGCCGACATGGGCAACCCGTCCGTCGTGAACCGCTTGCGCCAGCCGCCCGAGCAGGCGCCGGTGCGGGATGACGCTGTACGGCCAGTGCACCTGGTAGTGATCGATCCGGTCCACGTCCAGGCGCCTGAGACTGCCGTCGATAGCCGCGTCCACCGAACGCAATCGCCAGCGGGTGGGCGCCGGCATGTACTTGGTGGCCACCACGGCCGGGCGCGTGTCACCCGCGCGCAGCTTGCCGATCACCCGCTCCGACTCGCCGAAGCCGTAAAGCTCGGCGGTGTCCAGGAAATCGGCGCCACGCTCCATGGTCGCGTGGTAGGTCGCAGGGATGTCGGTGGGTTCGCGGCCGTCGTGGTCGTCCCAATAGCGCAGGTCGCCCCACTGCCAGGTGCCGACGCCGACGGCGCCGGCTTCGAGATCGGAGGCGCCAATGCGACGACGCGGGATCCGGTCGTCAGTCATGCGAGTCAGGCGACGCCTTCAAGCTGAAGATTGTTGGGCGACCCCGAGAGGACTCGAACCTCCGGCCTTGTGGTCCGCAACCACACGCTCTGTCCAACTGAGCTACGGGGTCAGGAAAAATCAGTCTAGCAACGGGTTGCCCTTGCAAACCTATGAAGGTTGCTCGATGGACGCAGCGGGTGACGGCGGTACGGGAAGTCGCAATCCAACACCCAGGCGTTCAAGGATCGGCGCGGCGACGACGAATATGACGGCGTCGGCCGCGATGTGGAGCACGATGGCCGGGACGACCGACTCGAAGTGCGCCGCCGCGATCCCGAAGAGCAGACCACCGAGCGTTCCCAGCACCAGGAATGAGCGCGGGAACTGCCGGTCCAACCCGTGGTGCAGGCCGAACACCAGCGAGGTGACGACGATCGACCAGGGCATCCCGATCAGGTTGGCCAGGCCGAACAGGGCCGCGCCGCGAAAGAACAATTCCTCGGCGACGGGATTCAGGATCAGGAAGAACGGCAGGTTCAGCAGCAGCGCCGATCGGTCCCCCGCGACTCGCACCGGCCAGAGCCAGCGGCGGTAGCTGAGCGTGACCAGCATCACGCCGACCGACCACAGGCCGATCAGAACCCAGTCCAGCAGACCCAGGCCCAGTTGCAGGCCGATGGCGGACGGGTCGATGCCGGCTACCGCGATCCAGATCAGCGGCGCGCCGATCAGGAAGGCGACGCGGGTCGGCACGTCCCAGCGCATCCAGCGCCAGGCCTCCCGCCAGGTGTAGCGCGGCAGCCGCACTTGTCCGGGGGAGGCCGGTTCGGCCCCGCTACCCGCGGAAGGCCTCCGCACCGGCCAGCCGTTCGCCGTATTGGCGCTCGTAGTAGTCCTGGAAGTCGCCGTCCACGATCGGCGCCCACCAGTCCTGGAACTCCAGGTACCAGTCCACGGTGGCGTCCATGGCCGACTCGAAGTCGTAGCGAGGCGACCAGCCCAGCGACCGGAGCTTTCGGTTGTCCAGCGCGTAGTTCCAGTCGTGTCCGGTCCGGTCCTCCACGAAGTGAATCAGGTCCTGCGGCGCCCCGACGCGTTCGCAGATGCGCCGCGCCACGCTCAGGTTGTCTTTGTTGTTGTCGGCGGCGACGTTGTAGACCTCGCCCGGCTCGCCGCGCTCCAGCACCGTCAGGATGGCGTTGGCGTGATCCTCCACGTACAGCCGGTCCCGCTGTTGTTCGCCGCGCCCGTACAGGGGCAGCGGCTGGCCGCGCATGGCGTTGATGGTGAACAGCGGCACGGCCTTTTCCGGGTGCTGCCAGGGACCGATGGTGTTGACGCCGCGGGTGATGCACACCAGGAACCGGTGGGTCTGCCAGGCCGCCAGCACCATCAGGTCGCCGGCCGCCTTGGACGCCGAATACGGGTTGCGGGGCGCCGGCGGGTCGGTTTCCACGAAGGCGGCGCCGCGGGTCTCGCCGTAGACCTCGTCGGTGCTCACGTGCACGGCCTTGGCCACCCCGGCCTGCCGCGCGGCCTCGAACAGCCGGTAGGTACCGGTGACGTTGGTTCGCAGAAACGGCTCGGCGTCCAGCAGCGAGCGGTCCACGTGGGTCTCGGCCGCAAAGTTCACCAGCCAGGTCACTCCGTCCAGCGCGGACTGCACGGTCTCGGTATCCGCGATGTCGCCAACGATGAGGTCGCAGCCGGCGTGCGCCAGCCGTCGCCGGTCGCCCGCGTACGTCAGCGCATCCAGCACGCGCACCTCCCAGTCGGGACGCACGGTACGCACGTGATGCACGAAATTGGCGCCAATAAACCCGGCGCCGCCGGTGACCAACAGGATGGGACGCGCGGGCATTCGGCACCTCGGAGGGTTGGAATTTCAGTCTAGCAACGGCCCTATTCACGTCAGCGTGACGACTACTGCCTAGACTGGATCGTCGCGCGTAGAACCGAGCCGGGACACCGCATGCACGTTGCGCTGGTGATGGAGGCCGACGAGCAGGGGCATCGGGCGTTTTTCTTGCAGGCGCTACGCGACCTGGACCTGGTGGACTCGGTGGCGGTCGTCGACGAATCCGGCGGCACCTTCGCCGAGGCGCGAGAGACGCTTGAATCCAAGCTGCGGGGAACGTACGAAGATCTGAGTGAGGGGCTTGCGAGCGCGGCTCCCGATCTAGCCGTCGTCTCGCTGATCGCCGCCAACGCGCCGCCAGCCGTTCGTCGATGTCTCGAAGCCGGCTGTCACGTCATGGTGGAGAAACCGGCCTGCACGCATCCCGATCAGTTCGCGGAACTGGTCGAACTCGCCGAGCAGCGCGACCGCCACCTGATTGTTCCCCTGGCCCGGCGCCTCTGCCCCTGGGTGCAGGACGCCCGCCGCATTTTCGCCAGCGGCGCCCTGGGGCGGGCCTATGCGCTGCGCGGCGCGGTGATCGCCGACCAGGCGCGGATCTGGCCCGCACACGGGGTGCGCGACTGGACCTTCAAGCGCTCGCTGGCCGGCGGCGGGCACCTGGTCTGGCTGGGCATTCACTGGATCGACCTGATGACCTACATCACCGAGTCGCCGGTGGTGGAAGTCCAGGCCATGACCGACGTCGTGGGCGGCGCGCCCATCGACGTGGAGGACCTGGCGCTGGTCAACCTGCGCTTCGCCAGCGGCGCCTACGGCTCGCTGGTGTCCGGCTACCTGCTCGACAAGCCCTACCAGTTGGACCTGAGTCTCTGGGGCTCCAACGGCTGGCTGCGCTTCGGAGCCTCCGACCGGCACCTGCTGGAGTGGCACTCCGCGTCGCCGGATCCCGGCGGCGTCCCTGACCGGCGCATCGCCTACAGCGGCCCGGATTTCGCCAACTACACCCCGTGGATCGAGCGCACGCTGCGGGCCTGCCTGGGGGAGGCGCCGCCAATCACCGGCGCCGAAGCCCTGGCGGCGCTACGCGTCGTGCACGCCGCTTACGAGTCGGCCGCCACTGGACGCACGGTTCGGGTCTAGGCGCTGTCCCAGCGGCGGGGGCTGATGCCGGGGGCGTTGGTTCGCGGATCGATGGGCGGCATGCCCGGGTTGGCGTGGGTGGCCCGCTGGTTGCGGTCGCCGCACAGTTCGCGCACCCGCGGCGGGAGGCTCGCCAGCACGTCGTCCGGCCAGGGTTCCAGGTCCTGCACGGTCGGGCCGCACCAGGCCGGGCGGTACGACAGCGCAATCATCTCGCGCGCCCGGCTGCCGGTGTTCGGACCGTTGGCGTGGAAGAGCGCCAGGTTGATAACCACCGCCGTGCCCGCCGGCGCGGTAATCACAACCTCGTCGGGATGCGAGGGATAGCGCTTGTAGGGGTTGGCGTCCGGGTGCATGGACAAGTGCGACCGTGGAATCACACGCAACGGGGCAACCTCGGTCGTCAGGTCATCCAGGTAGTACAGCACCCGCACCTGTCGGGGCGCGCTGAAGGCGAAGCCCCAGTCGCTGGTCCCATACGGATGCGAGTCCGTATGCAGGTTCATGCCCGGATGCCCCGGCGCCGAGATGGCGTAGTGCGCGTGCATGAACACCAGGTCAGGCCCCAGCGCAGACCGCAGGAACTCGATCACCGGCGGATGCGCGATGAGCTCCGTCACCGCTCCGCCCGCGAACTGTACGTCCGACTGCGTGCGCTGATGCGGGCTGTAATGCACCGGCGTCGGATCCCATGCCGCCGCCTGCGCCTTCAACCGGGCCACGGTCTCAGTGTCGAGCGTGGCCGCCAGCACGACGAAACCCTCGACCTCCAGGCTGCGAATCCGTTGGCCGGTGCTCAGATCGGGGCAGGCAGGCTGATTGGCGGGAGGTTTGGTGCTCATTGCACGTCCTCGCTACAAGCAGGCGAGTCTGACCAGCGTAGGCGCTCCCAGCGGTCCCTTGCTGCGCGCAGCCTGGGCCACCCGCCTACTCCGACTTCTGAATTATTGGGGATGGCCCGCGAGCGGGGACGGTTCGCGAACCGCCCCTACGACATCGGGATGTTCTTCACCAGTCCGATCACCTGGCCCTCGGGGTCGGCGAAGATCCCGATGACCACGTCGTCCATCACTTCCATCTCCGGCATGATCACGCTGCCGCCCATGCTCGCGGCCTTTTCCAGGTATTCGGTCACGTCGTCCACGCCCACGTAGAACGTGACCCTGGTCGGCGGCTCGACATCCCCCATGCCCATGATGCCGCCGCCGATGCCCGGACCCTCGCTGGGCCCGCTGACCACCCCGTAGCCCATGGGATTGGCGACGCTGATCTCCCAATCGAAGAGATCGCCGTAGAACTTCTGCATCGCCGGCCCGTCCTTGGCGTTGATTTCCCAATGCACCACGCTGTTCGCCATCTGCATGCTCCTATTCCGCGATCTCACGGTCAGGTCCGCCGCGGCCCGTGCGGCCGCCTGGCGCATGTGCGCCGTTCCGCGCGAAAACGCTCATCCTAGTGGGCCAACGCTCGCCAAGTGTTCGACACGACAGGCACCATGCGGACCGTAAACCAGTTGGCTGACCCGTTCAGTAGGTAAACCCACGAAGTCGGTATGAGACGACCTTTGTGTCGTCGTTCATCGTGCCTGCCCCGTTCGTCACTAAGGCGTCCCTGGGGCGGTCCGGTTCCCTCTCCCTGGAAGGCAGACGGCTAGAGTCTGCCCCGGACTCGATCCGGAGGGTGAGGGCAGTCGTGCATGGCCCGATACACGTCCTCGCTGGTGATGGGCTCGGCATCGGGCGGCACGGCGAACATGCTGCCGTCTCCGCCGTCAGCGGCGACCGCCGCGTTTCTGAACCCGCGCCGCGCCAACTCCGACAAGGCGCTGCCCAGGCTGATGCGATTCCGCTCAGCCAGCGCCCGCGCCACCGCCAGGACATCGTCGTCAATGGTTACCGTGGTTCGCATATCAGCATCATCGCATCGCAGCATCGAATGTCCGTCCCGTCAGCTGGAGATCGATGCCGTGGACGCTGCGGCTCTCCAACTCGCCTGCGTACGCGCGTGGGACCTCGACAGCCTCGCCGCGATTAGAATGCTGCGGAAATACCTTGATCGCCGGGTCTCGCGGCCCTGGGGCAAAGCGGGAAGAAGAGCAACATGACCAACAACCAGTACTGGTGGCCGGAGCAGCTGAGCCTGAAGCCTCTCCGCCAGAATTCTTCCCTGTCCGATCCGATGGGCGACGGCTTTGACTACGGCAAGGCCGTCGAGTCGCTCGACGTGGAGGCGCTGAAGCGCGACATCGAAGAGGTCATGACGACCTCGCAGGACTGGTGGCCGGCGGACTACGGTCACTACGGCCCGCTGTTCATCCGCATGACCTGGCACGCCGCCGGCACCTACCGCATCAGCGACGGCCGCGGCGGCGGGGGCTCGGGGCACCAGCGATTCGCGCCGCTGAACAGTTGGCCAGACAACGCCAACCTGGACAAGGCGCGGCGCCTGCTGTGGCCGATCAAGCAGAAATACGGCCGCAATCTCTCCTGGGCCGACCTGCTGGTCTTTACGGGCAACTGCGCCCTGGAATCGATGGGCTTCAAGACCTTCGGGTTCGCCTTCGGGCGGCCTGACGTCTGGGAAGCCGACGAGACCGACTGGGGCGCCGAGGGCGAGTGGCTGGGCGACGAGCGTCATGACGCCGACGGCGAGCTCCAGGGCCCGCTGGGCGCCGACCACATGGGCCTGATCTACGTAAATCCGGAAGGGCCGAACGGCAACCCGGACCCGGTCGCCGCGGCGCGATACATCCGCCAGACCTTCAAGCGCATGGCCATGAACGACGAGGAGACGGTTGCGCTGATCGTCGGCGGACACACCTTTGGCAAGGCGCACGGCGCCGCGCCCGACTCGCACGTTGGGCCCGACCCGGAGGGCGCCGACATCGAAGAGCAGGGCCTGGGCTGGACCAGCGCCTACGGCAGCGGCAAGGCCAACGACACCATCACCAGCGGGCTCGAGGGCGCGTGGACCGACAACCCGGTGCAGTGGGACAACAACTTCCTGGAGCACCTCTACAACCACGACTGGGAACTGACCAAGAGTCCCGCCGGCAAATCGCAGTACCAGCCGAAGAACGCGGCCGCCGCGGCTACCGTGATCGACGCGCACGATCCGTCGAAAAAGCACGCGCCGATGATGCTGACGACGGACCTTTCGATGCGGATGGAGTCGCAGTACGCGGAAATCTCGAAGCGCTTCCTCGAGAGTCCGGCGGAGCTTGAGGACGCCTTTGCCAGGGCCTGGTTCAAGCTCCTGCACCGCGACCTGGGACCGCGCAGCCGCTATCGCGGACCCCTCGTCCCCGACGAAGCGTTGCTCTGGCAGGACCCCGTCCCCGCCGTCGACCACGAGTTGATCGATGAGGCCGAGATCGCCGACCTGAAGGGGCGAGTCCTCGCCTCCGGCCTGTCCGCCCCCCAGCTGGTCTCCACCGCCTGGGCCTCCGCGGCATCGTTCCGCGGCACCGACAAGCGCGGCGGCGCCAACGGAGCGCGCGTGCGCCTGGCGCCGCAGAAGGACTGGGAAGCCAACGACCCGGCTCAACTCGCCTCGGTGCTGGAGACCCTGGAGGGAATCCGGACGGAGTTCAACGGCTCGCAGTCCAACGGCACGCGGGTGTCCCTGGCGGACCTGATCGTCCTGGCCGGATGTGCCGGGGTCGAGCAGGCGGCCAGCGACGCCGGCCACGACGTGCAGGTGCCGTTTGCTCCCGGGCGCACGGACGCCACGGAGGACTGGACTGACGCGGAGTCCTTCGACGTGCTCGAACCCACCGCGGACGGGTTCCGCAACTACCTGCAAGCCGAACAGGACGGCAACCCCGAAGAGCTGCTGGTCGAGCGGGCATCCATGCTGACGCTCACGGCTCCCGAGATGACGGCGCTCGTCGGCGGCCTGCGCGCCCTTAACGCCAACACCGGGCAGTCATCGCACGGCGTCTTCACCGATCGGCCGGGCACGCTCACCAATGACTTCTTCGTGAACCTGCTTGACCCGAATACCGTCTGGCAGGCGTCGGGCGACGCGTTCGAAGGCCGCGATCAGGCGACCGGCGACGTTAAGTGGACCGGAACCCGCGTGGACCTCGTCTTCGGTTCCAACTCCGAACTCCGCGCCCTCGCGGAGGTCTACGGATCTGGCGACGGCGAGGAAGCGTTCGTGGGCGACTTCGTGGCCGCCTGGGACAAGGTGATGAACCTCGATCGCTTCGATCTGAAGTGATCGCCAGGTAGACGCTTCCTGGGGGTCTGGCCTCGCCAGACCCCCGGCGCACGACACTCCCATGCCCTCGTCACCACCCGACTGGCTCAACGCGCACGGCGACGCCACGCCGGTCATCGACCCGGAATCCCACGTCCGCGAGTACGCCGAGCGCCGCGGCCGCGATCCCAACGAGAACTGCCCGCCGCTCGTCATCGGCGGGTTCATCAACCTCATGGTCGAGCCCCTGGCCGAGGCCGTCGGCGCCGCCGAGTCCAACGTTCGCATTGGCCTGCAAGGCCCCAAGACCATCGATCGTTCGCAAGGCGCCGACGTTGAAACCGATTCCCTGAGGCCCGGCTTGCGCATCGGCGAATTGGACGGCCACCCGGTAGGCGTCGCCCGCATTCCCGTCGGTAGCGCGCGCTCGGTCATGACCCTGGAAGAGTTGATGGCGCTCGGCGCGCGCACCTTCCTGATCGCCGGCGCTACCGGCGCGTTGAAGCCCGGCATCCAGGTCGGCGACTACGTGATCGCCACCAGCGGTCTGCGGGAAGAGGGCGCCTCCTATCACTACCGGCCACCCGAACACCCGGCCCGCGCCGACGGGCCAGCCAGCCAAGCGCTGATCGAAGCCGCGAAGGCCAGCGAGTGCCCCGCCCACGCCGGCCGCGTATGGAGCACCGACGCCCCCTACCGCGAGTTCACCGGCAAGGTCCAGCGCTACGGCGAACAAGGCGTCCTCAGCGTCGACATGGAAGCCTCCGCGCTGATGATCGTGTCCGAGTTCCGCGGCGCCGACCTGGGCCTGATCCTCACCGTCAGCGACCTCGTCTACCGCCGCGACTGGCCCAACATCTTCGGCACCGACAAATACCGGGCAAACTGTGCGGACATGGCGGGCATCGTGGTACGCGCCGCTCGCGCGCTGCTTGCCGGGAAGGACACGACCGATGGCTGACGCTCCCCGCATCAACCGCTGCATCGAGCTCTACGAGTCCGGCGAACCCCTCTACTACACGGGCATGTCCGAGCGCCTGACCTATGAGCGCGGCCGGGACATGGCCGACACGTTTGCCGACTTCATCCTGGTGGAGTTCGAGCACCATGGCCTGGACACGCGCGGTCTCGTCGACTTCATGCAGGGCTTGCGCGACGCCGGTCCCACACCCACCGGCCACCTCACACCTACCGTCCTCTGCACCCTGCCCGTCAACGGCCTCTCCGAAGCCGCCGTGCAGGCCAACGACTGGCAGATCCGGCACATCCTGGCCGCCGGCGTGCATGGCCTGGTGCTGTGCCACGCGCGAACCCCGGAAGCGGTGCGCGCCTTCGTGGAGTCCGTCCGGTATCCACACGCCCGGCTGGGCGTTGGCGAAGGCCTGGGCGAAGGCACCCGCGGCATGGGCGGGCAGGGCGTCGCGGCCGAGATCTGGGGCCTGGACCCCATGGACTACATCCGCAAGGCCGATCCCTGGCCGCTGAACCCCGAGGGCGAACTAATCCTCGGCCTCAAGATCGAAGACCGCGCCGGCATGCAGCGGGCCTTCGAGATCGCCGCCGTCCCCGGCCTGTTCTTCAGCGAATGGGGCCCGGGCGACATGGGCGTCTCCCACGGCAATCCCGCCTGGCACGATCCGCCCTACACCCCGGAAATGGACCACGCCCGCAACACCATCCAGGCCGCCTGCGAAGCGGAAGGGCTGGCTTTCCTTTGTAGCTGGGCCGACCCGGACATGGACGACGAAGCGCGCATCCGCCACCTGCTGCACAACATTGGGGCGCGGATCGTGAGCGGCGGCGAGGAGATGGCCCGCATCGGCCGCCGAATCACCGGCCGCCCCACGCCCTAGCCGTCGGGCGGCTTCCGGTCAAGAGTGGCAAGCTGACGGCCTGACCACCACAACGAGGCACACGCCATGAAAGTCGGATTCATTGGACTGGGGGCCATGGGCCTGCCGATGGCCCGCAACCTGCGAGCCGCCGGATTTGACGTCGTCGTTCAAAACCGCAGCCGCGGCAAGGTCGACGACTTCGTCGCCGCCGGCGGCGAGGCCGCCAGCACCCCGGCGGACCTGGCCAGCCGCGTGGACGTGGTCTGCGCCTGCCTTCCAATCCCGCCGGTATGCGACGAGGTCTTCCTGGGCGACGACGGCGTCATTGAGGGCACCAGCGAGGGCCAGCTTTGGATCGACTTCAGCACCAACGGTCCCGACACCTCGCAGCGCATCAGCGACGCCGCGGCATCGAAGGGTTGCGGCTACCTGGACGCCCCCATCAGCGGCGGCGTCTGGGGCGCCGAGGCCGGCACCCTGGCCATCATGGTCGGCGGCGAGGCTGACGACTTCGAGCGGGGCGGGCCCGTTTTCGACGCTGTTGGCGCCAACATCCGCCTCTTCGGACCCACCGGCAGCGGCAGCGTGGTCAAGCTCTGCAACAACCTGATTGGCGCCGCCACCAACGCCGTGATCTCCGAGGCTTATGTGGCCGCCGTCAAATACGGCATCGACCCGGCCGCCATGTACGAGACGCTTCAGAGCGCCACCGCCGCCAGCCCGGGGCACGAGCGCATGGTCAAGGACAGCGTGCTGGCCCGTGACTTCGACCCCAAGTTCGCCCTGGACCTGCACGCCAAGGACCAGCAACTCGCCGCCGACCTGGGCAAGCTGACGGGGGTGCGCCTGGCGGTCACCAGCACGGTCAACGAGCTCTATAAGGAAGCCCAGGCCCGCGGGTACGGCGGTCAGAACACCTCCGCCATCATTCGTCCGCTGGAAGACCTGCACGATGTCACGGTGGAGCCGGCGTCGTAGCTCGCCGGCCGCTTTCCACATCGCACCCAGGCCTCAGAGCCTCAGGGCGCCCACGCTGTATGCCGTAAGGAGTCCCGACGGTGGCTGACGCGATCAAAGTCCTCGGAATCTCAGGCAGCCTGCGCGCAGGCTCGTTCAACAGCGGCCTGCTGCGCGCCGCCGCCTCGGTGCTGCCGCCGCACGTGGAGATGACGATCTTTGCCCTGCACGACATTCCGCTCTTCAATGCCGATGTCGAGGCGCAGGGCAACCCCGAGCCGGTCACCGCCTTGCAGCAGGCCATCGGGGAAGCCGACGGCTTGCTGTTCGCCGTCCCCGAGTACAACTACTCCATCACCGGCGTACTCAAAAACGCCTTCGACTGGGCCTCCCGCGGCCGGCCCTCGACCCTTGACGGCAAGCCCGCCGCCATCATGGGCGTGGGCGGACGCTCCGGCACCGTGCGCGCCCAGATGCACATGCGCCAGATCGCCCTGCACAACAGCATGCGGGTGATGATCGACCCCGAACTGCTGCTGGTGCGCTCGCGCCGGCGTCAAGACCCCGACGGCAACGTCATTGACGATGACTTGCTGGAGCGGATTCGCGAGTTCATGGCGGCCTTTGACGAGTGGATCCGCCACTGCCGCGTGGATCCCACGCTCCGCTTCGCCTGAGCGGCCAGGCGCCAACGCACGGAACCCACGCTCTCGAATGACCCACCGTAGACTTACCGCGGCCACCGTCCTGGCCGCCTGACAGGAGCGCTGCATGCCGCCCGCAACCCCCATCACCGTCGCCCACGGCGACGGGATCGGCCCCGAGATCATGCCCATCGTCCTGGAAATCCTGGACAAGGCGGGCGCGCAGCTTGATATCGAGACCATTGACATCGGTGAGCAGGTCTACCTGCGCGGCAACCCGGCCGGCATTGACGACGCGGCCTGGGAGTCCATCTATCGCACACGGGTATTCCTGAAGGCCCCCATCACCACCCCGCAGGGCCGCGGCTACCAGAGTCTCAATGTCGCCACCCGCATCGCGCTGGGCCTTTACGCCAACGTGCGACCCGCCGCCACCTTCCATCCCTACGTCGCGACCAAGCACCACCCGGACATGGACGTGGTGCTGGTTCGTGAGAACGAGGAGGACCTCTACGCCGGCATCGAGCACCGGCAAACGGCCGACGTGATGCAGTCGCTCAAGCTGATTACTCGCCCCGGCTCCGAGCGCGTCATCCGATTTGCCTTCGAATACGCCCGGCATCACGACCGACACAAGGTCACCGCCTTCGCCAAGGACAACATCATGAAGCTGTCGGACGGCCTCTTTCACGAGGTCTTCGACGAAGTGGCGGCGGACTATCCCGACCTGGAAAACGAGTACTGGATCGTGGATATCGGCGCCGCCAAGCTGGCCGACACGCCGGAGATGTTCGACGTGGTGGTGCTGCCGAATCTGTACGGCGACATCCTGTCGGACGTTGCCGCGCAGATTGCCGGGTCCGTGGGCCTGGGCGGCGCGGCGAACATCGGCGACAGCGCCGCCATGTTCGAGGCCGTGCACGGGTCGGCGCCGCGTCGCGCCGGACAAAACTTGGCCAACCCGTCGGGCGTGCTCACCGCCGCCGTCCTGATGCTGGATCACATCGGCCAGCCCGAGGTGGCCGCTCGAGTGCAGAACGCCTGGCTGCGAACACTGGAAGACGGCGTCCACACCTACGACATCTACAGCGACGCCCACAGCACCGCCAAGGTTGGCACCCGCGAGTTCGGCCAGGCGGTGGTCGACCGGCTGGGCGAGATGCCGGGCACGCTGCGCGCGGCGGCCTTCGGCGTGGGTGGCCCCATGCCGGTCATCGAAGCAAGTCCGCGCCAAAGCGCGCCCGCCAAGCAGACCGTGGGCGTGGACGTCTTCCTGGACTGGAACGACGGTACGGCTGCGGACCTGGCGAATCGCCTGCAGGCCATTGCGGGCAATGGTCTCGACCTGAAGATGATCAGCAACCGCGGCGCGATCGTCTGGCCGCAGACCATGGCCGGCGGCCTGCTGGTGGACCATTGGCGCGCCCGCTTCATGGCGGACGACGGCACGGCCATCGACCACACCGAGATCGTCGGCCTGCTCGGACGCATCGGCGGCGCCGGCCTCGACTTCATCAAGACCGAGAACCTCTGCACGTTTGACGGCAGCCCCGCCTACTCGCAGGCCTAGAGGAGTGAGACGGCCATGACGGATTCCAACGACACCCCGCGCGTCGGCATCGTGATGGGCAGCACGACCGACTGGGACGTGATGCAGCGCACCACCGCCACCCTGCGCGACTTCGGCGTGCCATACGAGGTTCGCGTGCTTTCGGCGCACCGGACGCCCGACGAGACCGCCGAGTGGGCGCGCACGGCTGACGAACGCGGCATGCGCGTCCTAATCGCCGCCGCCGGCGGCGCCGCGCACCTGGCTGGCGTGGTGGCGGCGCACACGGTGTTGCCCGTGCTGGGCGTGCCCATGCAGGCCTGGTCGCTGGACGGCCTGGACTCGCTGCTGGCCATGGCCCAGATGCCGCGTGGCATCCCGGTCGCCACCCTCGCCATCGGCAGCGCCGGCGCCGTCAACGCCGCCCTGCTGGCCGTGGAGATCCTGGCCCTGGGCGACGCCGGGCTGCGCCAGAAGCTGCTCGACTTCCGCGCCCAGCAGGCCGAAGAGATCCTGGGGTCGTCGCTGGAGTAAATCGGACGTTCGCGCCGCCCGCCAACTCGACACCGCGGCAGCCGCTGAACATACTCAACCGCCCGAGCGCCCTCGGCAGTTCACTATGGACCGGCAGCTCGCCATCGAAGGCGGCCCACCCGCCGTAACCGCATCCATCGACGACCGCTGGGAGGCGGTCACCGAGCGCGAGCGCACGCTGGTCAATGGAGCGCTCGAGGCCGGTTCGGCCGTATACGACGAGATCGAGAAGTTCGAGGCCGAATTCCGCGAGTTCGTCGGCACGCGCTTCGCCCTCGCCGTCTGCAACGGCACCGCCGCCCTGCATTCGGCCATGTTCGCCGCCGGCGCGTCGCTCGGGCGCGAGGTCATTGTGCCGTCCGTCACCTGGCACGCCTCCATCTCGCCTGCCCTGCACTGCGGCGCGTCGCCCGTATTTGCCGACGCCGATCCCGAGACCTTCTGCATCGACCCGGCCGACGTGCGCCGCAAGCTCACCGACCGCACCTGCGCCATCGTCGCCACCCACGTCTACGGCAATCCCGCCGACCTGGATGCGCTGCTCGATATCGTGGACGGCACTGACATCACGCTGATCGAGGACGCCTCCCACGCGCATGGCGCGAGCTGGCGTGGACGGCAGGTCGGATCCGTCGGCCACATCGGCTGCTTCAGCATGCAGGCCAGCAAGCCCATCAGCGGCGTGGAGGCCGGAGTGGCCGTCACCAACGACCCCGACCTGTACGACCGCATGGCGGCGCTCGGCCACTACGGACGCGTCAACCAGTTGCTCCAGACCGACGCGCTACGCGACTTGGGCCGCATCGGCCTCGGCGTCAAGTACCGCGCCAACCCCCTCGGCATCGCCCTGGCGCGCGCCGGCCTCGAACGTCTGCCGGATCTGAACGAGCGCCGCGGCCGCTGGTTCGCCCGCCTGGATGCCCTGTTGGACGACGTCCCCGGCATCTATCCCCAGCGCCCGTACGTCAACGCCGAACGCGGCGGCTTCCTGCTCTACACCGCGCGTATCGATCCCGACGAAGTCGGCGCGCCCATCCAGTCCATCCTTGACGCCCTCGCCGCCGAGGGCGTCGGCATCCACCCCGAACAGCCCTCGGCCCTCTACGGCGCCATGCACCTCCAACCGCTCTTCGGCGATTTCCCGTTCGAAGGCCTTGGCGGCCCCTGGGGCGACCTGCCCGAGGACGTGTGCGCGCCCTGCGGTCCCGGGTCACTGCCGGTGAGCGAGCGCCTCAACGCCACCTGCGTCTGGCTGCCCACCCCGGTCGATCCCTCCGAGGCCTGGCTTGAGCAGGTGGCCGCCGCCTTCGAGAAGGTGGCCTCACAGGGCAAGCGAATCCGGCAGTTGGCCGATGGTGACGTCGACCTGGATGGGTGACAAGAAACTCGCAGGGAACCTGCACGAAGGGCAGCGTCCGATAGCCTTGGCCATCACTCATGGCCGGAATAGACCTTGAAGTCCAGCGGATGAGCGCGTTCACCGGCGAACGGATCGACCCCGAACTGGCACGTGGAACCGAGATCCTCGAGCTTCATCTCGCACGCTACCGATTCGCCGCCGACGCGGTGGGTGCGGGTCGAGTTCTCGACATTGCTTGTGGAACCGGCTACGGCACCAACCTGTTGGCCGACGTCGCGGACCTGGCAGTTGGGGCTGATATCTCGAATGTAGCGATCGAGCACGCGAACAGAACGTACGCGTCCTTCAAGTGCAGCTTCGTCCAGGCAGACACTCTCCGGTTGGGCTTTGCGGATGGCGTGTTTGACGCCGTCGTATCACTTGAGACGGTCGAACACGTGGATGACTCGGAAAGCTACTTCGGCGAAGTTGCTCGAGTGCTGGGCGACCAGGGGATCCTCGTGATTTCCGCGCCCAACCGCGAGGTCCACAGCCCCGGCCGCGACACGCCAATTCATCGTTGGCACTGCTTTGAGCCGACCCTGGACGAGTTCCAGTCGCTGCTCGTGTCGAATGGCTTTGCCGTGCGGACCCTGGTAGGCCAGATTTCAACGGTGGGTTCAGGCGCACAACTTCAGCAGACACGCAAGGGTCGCGCAATACCTGCCGTCGTCTCGCTGGGGCAGCATGTCCTCCCTCGCGTTCCTGATGTTGCGCAGCGCGCGTTCTTGCGCATGCTTCCGGCCGTTCCCGGAGTCGGACGATTGCTACCGTCATACCGACGCGCCTCACCTGAAGACGTTGTGATCGTCAAGAGTGACATTTCACGTGCAACAAACTTCCTTGCCGTCTGCACCAAGATGAGTCAATGACACTCGGTGTGTGCTTTCGATATTCGACGCAGGAAGAATTCCCGGACCAGTAGCGAGAGACTTGGCCGAATGCCCCCTGCGAATCCCACGCCCTCGGTTAATGAACCGGCCCCAGGGCAAGCGAAGTGACTCCGTCAAGAGTCGCGACGTTGCCGTTCCGCGTTCGCGGCGGCAACGAACCGGGCAGCCTGGACGCCACTTTTCACCCGGCGGGCGGAGCAAGCGTGAGCGGGCCGGACCTCCGTCTCACCGCCGGCGCCGTCGGAACCTGGGAGTTCCGAGTAACGGTCGAAGCCCCGGTGGCCGCGGGCGGCGGCTTCTTCTTCGAGCGCTACGGGTTCCTGCTGTCGCACAGCATCCAGAACACCCGCCCGCGCGGACGCGACTACGTCACCCTGCGGGCCAGGACGGATGCGCGCGTTCGTCTCGAACTCAACGAGCTCAACCAAGCCAACTCGCCGCCAATAGCACGCATCCTCGTCGAAGATGGAACCCTGATCCCAGGCGACCAGCTATGCCTGGTAGTCGGCGACACCAGCCAGGGCGGTCCCGGCAGCGAGGTCTACGACGTTACTTGTCAGGGCCGCATCGTCCTTTCGGTTGACCGGAGCGGCAGCCTCGCCTATCGCCAATTGAGAGCCGGCGAGATTCGCATTCACGTTGAGTCGGACCCCCAACCAACGCTCCTGCGCCTGCTGGGACCATCCATGACGCGACCCGGCGAGCCATTCGCGCTGCACTTGACCGTCTATGACCGCAATCACAACGTCTGCACGCAATACACGGGAGCGGTGGAACTGCGCGACGAGACGACGTTGCTTACCGGTCTCCCGAGCCGCGTCGAATTCGGTCCGGAGAACGCAGGGCTGGCCATTATCGAGAGCGTCAAGGCTCAGGCCCCCGGTCTGATCCGAGTCAAAGCACACGACCACGCACACGGACTGTCCACGCTGAGCAACCCAATCCTCATCCAGTCCGACCCCGAGTGGCTAATCCTCTGGGGCGACCTGCACTCCCACAGCTGGGGCGACGTCAGCATGGGGCTGATGGACGACCCCACCCCCATCCTTCATCCCGCCGGTCGCCACGCCCAGGCCCGCGGCCAGGCCCGCCTCGACTTCGCCGCCCCCGGTCCCATGGCACCGCCCGACCAAACGCACCGGCCCGCCGTGTGGGAAGCGCACCAGGCGGCCTACCGAGCCAACGACGAGCCGGGAACCTACATCCCGTTCCTGGCCGGAGAAGCACACCCCAGCATTGGCGGCGATCGCAACGTCGTCTTTCGCGACTGGGAAGAGCGCCATGCGCCCGCTTGGGCCGACATGGACGAACTGGTGCAGACCTACGGCGACCGCGATGACGTCTTGCTCGAAGCTCACGTCGGCGGCGGCCCTGCCGACTGGGAGGCCTATCCGACCATGCACGAGCCGGCGGTCGAAGTCGCCAGCGGTCACGGATCGGCCGAATGGCTATTGCAGCGCGCGCTCCGCCACGGTCACCGCCCCGCCGTCATCGCCTCCGGCGACACCCACCTGCCGCTTCTGGCGGCGCCCATGGCCGCCCACCTCTTCCGCGGACGCTTTGGCAGTCACCTGAACATCCGCGACTGCGCCATCGGTTGCGGTCCGGTGGCCGCCGTGCGCGCCATCCGCTGTGAGCGCCAGGCCATCTGGGAGGCGGTCCAGAATCGCCGCACTTACGCGACTACCGGCGCCCGCATCATTCTTGACGTCCGAGCCAATGGCCATCCGGCGGGAAGCGAGATTGAGTTCGACGGAAAACCCCGCCTGACCATCACCGCGCATGCCTGCGCACCCATCGAGCGAATTGACCTCATCCGCGACGATCGAGCCCTGGCCGCCTGGCGTCCCGAGACCCTGGACGCCAGGCTTGAGTTCGAGGATGCGGATCCGCGCCCCGAGGCCGCCTACTACGTCCGCCTGCGTCAAACCGATGGCGAATACGCCTGGAGCACTCCCATTTGGGTTTCCTGCAGCGTCTGCGGCTCCGGCGCCGACGCCGACCTGCCGGCCTGGAACCAGCACGAACCAGTCGACCTGGCCGCCTTCCGTCCCAACGACGCCGAACCCTACGAGAACCGTCTGCTCGATTACCTGGCCACCAACGAGGACCCAAGCTGCTTCCACGACATCACGCCGGTCCGCATCGTCAATGAGGTCCCCGGACGCGCCGCGCTCTTCCACGCCTTCCTGGGCAACGCGCGCGAACCCATCTCGATTCGCTGGTACTTCGACTTCCCCATGCCTCGACTTCGCCTTGACTGGGGCTGGCGCGACTTCGGCGCCAGGGATGGTGGCTGAGCGCAGACGACGCTTCAATCGGGCGGAACTGCGGCAGGCCTACCTGTGGCCTATATTCGTTCAGGCTTCTCGGGCGGAAAGGTAAAGCATGAAACGTCTGGTTGTAGCGATCGTTGGTGTCGTCTCACTCCTTGGAATCACCGCCGCGGCGGCGTTGGCCGATTGGCCGACCACCTGCGTTGAACTCAACGACCTCATCGAAGCCGGACGCGGCAACGATCACAACGTCGGGATCTACCAGCGCGTCCACGGCGACCAGGCTGAAGCCGTCTGTCGGAGCGAACATGCGGACTCCGTCCTCCGATTCGGCGCCCGGCCCTACCAGCTTCCCGCCAGATCCGATTCCGCCGGCTACACCCAGGCCTTCGTCGAACGCGCCATCAACCGCTACAACACGCAGGGACTCCAGGCCACGCTCGACTACTACAACTCCCCGGAGAGCACTGATGGGCCGTGGTACGTCTTCATATTCGACGAGAACGATGTGCTCGTCGCTCACGCGCCCACCCCCGCAATCGTGGGCCTCCATGCCCGCTATGTCGTGGGCCCCGACAGCTTTCCCACCGGCCTGCAGGTGGTGGCGGACGCGACGCCGCAGGGCGCCTGGAGTTCCTATTCGTGGATAAATCCCGAGACCGGCGAAACGGAGTCCAAGCACTCCTGGGTCGTTCGGCACGACGGCCTGGTGTTCGGCTCAGGTTGGTACGAGCCGGGCCCGTCCAAAGCCGACCTGCCCGGCTACACGCAGGCCCTGGTGCAGCGGGCCGTCGATCTTCACGACTCCATAGGCCGTGATGAAACGCTCGCCTACTACAACACGCCGGAGAGCGCGGACGGCCCCTGGTACGTATTTGTCATCGAAGACCGGGACGGCGTCCTCTACTCCGTGGCCAACGCCAACCGCCCGGACATCGTCGGCACGACCCGCGAGCGCATCGACGCCAACGGCTTCAACTACGGTGAAGCCATGGCCGCCGTAACCGAGGAGAGCGGCGGCGCCTGGGTGAGCTACCTGTTCACCCATCCGCAGACCCGCGAGGACGCGCCCAAGCACTCCTGGGTCGTGCGTGTCGGCAACCTTATCTTCGGCGTCGGCTGGTACGAAGGAATCGAGTAAGCCGCCTCCGCACGCCGCCGGCCTGGTCGTAGCGAGGCAGGTCGGCGGCGTCGCGCGGCTCTCCGCTTCGGAGATGCCGTAGGGTAAACACGGCTTGGCTCACTCGGAGCGTGAACTCATGGCTAACCCCGAAGCGGTCTTTCAACGACATTGGGACGCGGTCCAGTCCGGCGACTTCGACCTCATCGCCGCCGACTACGCGGCTGACGCCCGCCTCATGCAGCCCAACCAGGTACGCATCGGGCACGACGGCTGCCGCGCCTTCTTCGAAGCCCTGTTCGCCGACCTGGCGGGGTTCGAGGCCCGCCAGGAATCCGTCACCGTCAGGGGCGACGCCGTTCTGCTCACCTGGTCGGGCTCCCACGAGGATGGTCGCACCGCCGAAGGCGTGGACACCTTCGTCATCAGCGACGACCTGATCCACGTGCAGACGCTCGTCTACCGGATTCGGTCGGCCTGATCGCACCGCGTGTCCGATACGCGGGACTACACTCGGGCTCTGCTGAGCCGCACCCGGAGGATGAACCTTGACCGTCGACGACACCCAACGCGCGCGGGTGCGAGCCGAACTGCCCGAGGTCGAGTGGATCGACGACTCTGAGCTGGCCGCCAAAGTCGTTGAAGCCTGGGCGCTGGCCCTGTCCCAGAGTTCCTTCAGCGCCATTGCCGACATCCGCGGCTCCGGCAACCCCGACACCCCGGCGCTCGAGGACGGCACTCAGACCGACCACATCCGCGGCGTCACGCGACTCGCCGTCGCCATCGCGGGCGAGCTCGGCAATCTCTTCCCTGGCCTGGAGTACGACCGCGACTTGCTGATCGCCGCCGCCCTTTGCCACGACGTCGGCAAGCCCTGGGAGTTCGATCCGCAAAACCAGGCCCGCTGGGCCGCCGAGCGCGGACGCACCGGCTGGCCCTCCATCCGCCATCCCGGCTACGGCGTCCACATCTGCCTGACGGTCGGTCTCCCAGAGGAAGTCGCCCACGTCGCCGGCGGCCACTCGGGCGAGGGCGAACTGGTCCAGCGCAGCCTCATCAACCAGATCGTCCACCAGGCCGACTACGCCTTCTGGCGCGTCCTGCAGGCCGGCGGCCAACTCGTCGAGGACTAGGCCGCGGGCGTCGCCGCCCGAATCTCCAGCTCCTCGTCACCGTTCCGCACCGCGTCGCCGGCCAGCCCGGCAATGTCGTCCCCACGCACGTCAAACGTGAACCGTCCAGCCGCGTCACGGCCTGGATCTCGTCCCTGCGCGTCGAATACGCCCAGCCGCACGTCCGTCCCGCTCACCCGCAACATGCCGCCGTCCCCGCCACGCGTGTAATGCACCGTGCCGTCCGCCTGGATTTCGTTCTCAACCGTCACGCTGGGATCCAGCAGCAACGCATAGCCGTCGAACGCGATTCGTAACTCGATCCGATCGCCGTCCACGACTCGCTGCACCGTCGCTGTGCCGCTGCTGCCATCTATGATCCGGGTGCCCTCCAGCTCGACCACCCGTGGTCGCAGTTCTTGCTCGATGACCCGTGACACGAACGTCCGCATCAGCCGGGCGGCACGTTCCTCCGGCGTAGGCGTTGGTTCGGTCTGCCTCGGAGCCAGCGTCGACTCGTCCACGTCAATCGCAACAACGACAACGGCCGCCGCGATCAGCGCCGAGGCCAGTCCCGCCAGGAGCCAGTTCCGGCTCAACCCAGCGAATCCGGCGCCAGTTCGGCCACCAGGGCCTGCACACGCGCGGAAATGTCGTCGCGGACGCGCCGAACCACGTCAATCGTCTGGCCCGACGGATCCTCCACCGGCCAGTCCCTGTACTCCGTCCCCGGCACCAGCGGGCAGGCATCGCCGCATCCCATCGTGATGCAAACATCAGCCGCGGCCACGTCGTCAGTCGTCAATCGCGACGGCGTGGTGTCGCTGATGTCGATGTCAATCTCGCGCATGGCCTGAACCGCCATCGGATTCACGCGTTCCCCGGGGGCCGTGCCCGCCGACATAACGCTGATCTGCCCACCCGCGGCTGCGCGCAGCAAGCCCGCCGCCATCTGGCTGCGCCCCGCGTTGTGCACGCAGACGAAAATTACCGAAGACGTTGGAGGAGACTCATCGAGGGATGCGGACACGGATTCACCGTGGAGCGGAAATTCGTCGCTGCGCCATCATAGGAGCGTTTCCCGGATCGTCGGCGCGGCTCTAGTAGTGAACGACCACCCGCGTCCCATGGTCGCAGAATCCCCACGCCCACTCGGAGTCATGCAGCCGCAGGTTTACGCAGCCCGCGCTGCGCGCCGTGCCGAACTCGCTGTGCCAGTAGGCGTAGTGAAACCCGATCCAGTTCTCGGTGAAGTACTGGATGTGCAACACGTCGTCCAGGTCGTAGACGGCGTTGGTACTGCCGTTGGAGATCATGCGCGCGCGCGGCACGCGTACGAAGACGCGATAGCGTCCGGCCGGGGTGAAGTCGGGATAAATGCCGGTCGACGTGGCGGCCATCCGCACGGGCTCGTCCCCGTCAAAAAACGTCACCACCTGCCGCGTCAGGTCCACCGTGGCGTGACGGTCGGCCGGCGGCCCGTACGCTGGATCCAGCGCGGCCAGGTCCACGATCGGCGCATGCCGGGCGCGTTCCACCGGACCGGTCGGCAGCCGCAGTCGCTCCGCCTCCATCAGACCCAGTCGCAGGTCGGTCACGCGCCCACCGCTCTCGGAAAGCACCGCTCGTTCGAATACCTGCCAGAGCCCGCCGTCGCCGACCACCGCTGACGCCAGCGGATACCCAAACCGGTAGACCCCGCCATTCTCGCGGTGAAACGGCCACACGGCCGGATGCACGCCATGGCCAGTCTGTGGAAAGAAGTGGGCGTACGCTGCCTCGTGCCGCGGTGCGGACGACCGACTGACGTAGGGGCGCCCCAGGTTCACCGGCACCACCCCCAGCGGATCGCGCGACGTCGGCGCCAGTGCCAGCGCGCCCCGCTCGAAGTACTGGATTCGGCGGTTGCCGACATCCAGTTGCTCGGTTATCGGCCAGCCAAGCCCTTCCTCACGCCCGTATTGCAGCCACCACGCCAGGAATGGCCCGCCCACGTGATGACCGGTCTCGCGCAGATAGATTGCTGGAACCGGAACATCCGGAGTTGCCGGATCGGCTCGAACCACACCCGCCCCGGCGCCCACGGCTGCGCCAATCGCGACCGACAGGCGACCAAGAAAGGCGCGTCGCGAACTATAGGTGCTCCGGTTTAACGCCTGGCGCAAAACGGCGACTCGCTCCTCGGCGGCGAAACCCCGCCCACCGGCCCTCCCGGCGAGGTCGCAACGCCACCCGCCCTAATGTTAGGACATACGCGCCATGCGGCAATCCCCGGCTAGTCGTACCTGTAGCCGTACACGCTGGCCCGCGCCGCCGTGACGTGCAGGCGCACCCGGCGGCCGCGCAAGGCCTTTAGCGAGTCGCCCGTGTCCCAGCAAACCCGCGCCTCGATCGCGTCGCGTTCAATGGGCACGGCCTCATCGTGGCCGAATCCCTCCAGCGCTCCGCCATGCTCGTTTAGCACCGCCACCCGCACGTCCCCGAACTCCGCATCCACGTTGAGCGTCAAGCGGTCGCCGCGTACCTCGGCCGGTTCGGTCACGAACTCGCCGCCGTCCTGACCGGCCGTCAGCGCCGCCCAACGGTCGCGTTGGAACTCCAATAGCCCAACGCTGCACCGCGCCGGCCGCATCCGGTAGCGCCGGCCCCCGTGCGCCGTGCCGCGCCCGCCGAACGGCACCAGCATTCGGTCCCCCACGACCAGCGGATCGTTGCTGGATGGAAACACCCACATGTCATCCCACGCGCCCTCGGTCCCGCGGTCCAGCCACGGCGTCCGTTCCAGCCGCTGCCAGTGGTCCCCGTCGCGGCTCACCACCAGTTCCGTGTGCAGCCGCTCCACGAATCGGTCATAAAACTCCAGGTAGCCCAGGTACCCGTTCCCCGCGGTCATGGGATACATGCTGTAAAACTCGGCATCCACCGGGTCGGCGTCGTCCGGCCGCATCAGGATGTCGGGACCCGACCACGCCCGCAGGTCCGGGCTCCGCCAGCGCTCCACGCTGCGAATGCGCGGAAGCGGCGGATCCGCCTGGGAATCCCGGTCCAGGTGCGCGCGGCGTGAAGTCAGCCAGTACTCCCCCCGCCGGTCGTCATAAACGCAGTGAAACCGATCGCCCGACTCGGTCAGGAACGGCTCGTTGCGCCAGGTCCAATGCAACCCGTCGGGGCTGGTCAACACGAAAAACGCATGGCGTCGCGCCGCCCGGTCACGCGCATAAATCACCATCCGATAGCGTTCGTCGGCCGGCGCGTCCGGGTCGACAAACACCCGCGGACTGTCCAGGTAATTCCACGGCGCGCTCTCGCGCATCATCCAGCAGATGTTGTTCGAGCGGCTGCCGTCCCACTCGAACAACCCCAGGTCCGGCTTGTCCCAGGTCACCCCGTCGGTCGACGTCGCGTAGCAGATCGGCGTGTCCAGCGGCTCCGGCCGTTCGGCGTTCCAGGCCTCGTACCAGAGCTTGAAGAGCTTTGTCTCCGGGTCGTAATGCGCCGTCCCCCAGGTCACGACTGACGTGCCCTCCCACGGCTCCGTCGGCGCCAGCACCGGCGCCATCTGCACCCGCCCCGGCCGATTCCAGGTCCGGCGCATATGCACCACCGTCTGCAGTTCCCACGGGTGACAGAACAGGTGGAGAGAAGGGTCGTACGGCATGGCTGAACCTCGCGACCTCAAACTGCCCCGCCAGCATACGCAGCCGCGCCGGTCGACCGCTCGGGGACTAGCGCTGCTGAATCGCCGCCGGCAGCAGCACCAACTCCGGCACATACGCTCGTGCCGGCAGCGAGGTCACGAACAACACCGCCTCCGCCACGTCCTCCGGCTGCAGCGCGTTCGCAATCATCTCCGGCGGCGTCGGCGCCGGCCGGCGGTCGATCATCGGCGTCTCGGTCAGCCCCGGGAAGATCATCGTCGCCCGGATCCCGTTCCCGGCCTCCTCGTGCATCATTCCGTACACGAACCCGGCTTCCCCGTGCTTCGTGCTCTGGTACGCCACGCCCGACATGTCCGGAAGCTGCACCGCCGCCGACGAGATCACCACCACCCGCGCCTGGGCCTCCCGCAGCGCCGGCAGCGCCGCCTGCGTGACGTCATACAGCCCCCACAGGTTCGTCCGCTGCATCAGCTCCCAGTCCGACGAACTCAGCACCTCCAGCGCCCGCCCCGGGATATTCCAGCCCGTCGCGTACACCAGGATGTCGATCCCGCCCAACGCTTCCACCGCGGCCTGCACGGAAGCCCGCGCCGCCGCCGCGTCCTGGATATCGACTGGGACTACGACACCGTTGCGCCCGGCTTCCCGAATCTCGCTCGCGACCTCGTCCAGCGCATCCTCGGTCCGCGCCAGCACCGCCACGTCCGCCCCGGCCCTGGCCAGCGCCAGCGCCGTGGCTCGTCCCATACCGCTGCTGGCGCCGTAGACCGCCGCGCGCTTCCCGGTGTGGCTGCTCACCGCTGCCTAGAACCCCCGCTGCATGCCGCGCCCGGGGCCGTACGCACTTTCCAGCGTGCTTCGCTCGAACCCCTCGCCCACGCGACCGTCGGCCACGTACCCGTACAGCGCCGCCTTGAAGATCGCCTCCAGCGTCGAAACCGTCGCAATCGCCAACCCAACCGTTACCACGCCGACAACCAGACCAGCCATCGGCGACAGCGAGGCAATCAGGATGGCCGGAACCAGCCCGATCAGCGCCGCCACGAATCCAACGATGCCGAACCCGAAGTTCGCCACCACCTGCTCGCCCCACGTCCGCTTGAACAGCGAGCTCGACCGCTTGATCGCCGTGATTGGCCCCGTCTCCTCCGCCACCAGCACCGGCACCACGAAGAACGTCAGGTACGCCCACACGCCGCCGACGATCGACAGCGCGATCTGTCCAAGGAAGTTATCGCGCGACTGGTTCCGAAGGATCTGCAGGATCAGGCCAACGGTCGCTGAAATCAGCGCCCAGCCAACGATTTGCGGCAGGCGTGAGTTCGCCAGCCGGAAGCCGTCGCCCAGCGTCGGTGTCCCGCCGGCCAGCCGTACCATCGCCGCTCCGATCAGCGCCGCGTTGAAGTAGATGATTACGAACGCCAACAGGAAGTAGGTAATCCCCAGCAGCACGATGTCCGCTTCGGCCAGCCCCGCCGACCCCGCGCCGCCCAACCGGTCCAGCGTGCCAACACCCGCGCCCACACCGGTCAGCAGCGCCGCCAGGATCACCAGCGCCACGCCCGACATGATCGGAAACGCGATCAGCTTCCGATCGCTCTGCAACACGCCCCAGCTCATCTTCGTGAGCTGCCACGTCCGTCCAAACGTCGCGAACATTCGTTTATCCCTTAGGTGAGTCGGCGCTGACCGTTCCAGAATAAACGCCAGACCGTCCCACGCGATAGGTTGCGCCGTCTACTAGGCGGGCGGTGTTCGCCCGGCTGCTCCGCGCTGGGCTGACCGCAGATCTAGTCGCTCGGCGCGAGTTCCGCCAGTTCCGCTATCCGCCGGACAATCCGAACTAGCAGTCCAGACTCGAAAGCAATGCCCAGTACGCCGTCGGAAAAGCGATCTTGCCGAATCAGGACCGTCAGGAGTCGGCTCAACTGCTCTGGCGTGGCTTGCTCCAAAGCTGCCGGATCGTCGCGCAGCCGAGCGGCTTCCTCCGTGCCCATCCACTCCGGCCAGTCGAAATTCGGCTTCATCCATCCCGACGCATAGCAGGCCGAAATGAAATCCAATGCCTCCTGACTCGGACTGAACCATCCTGACTCCCAGCTACCAAATTCGAATCCTGGCGCCTCAAACCTGGGCAGAAACTCCGCCAGCGCCTTCAGCGACGCCGCGTCAATTCGCCGCTCTTCCCACATTCTTGAGTCTCCTGTTTTCTTTCGAATGGTCAGCCCGGTCTTGTCATCGTCGCTTTGACTCGCTCAACCAGCCATTTGCCTACAGCCCGCGCACCTCCACCGTCGAAACCCGCTGACCCTTCAAATCCACCCGCCGCACCACGTGATTATTCGTATCCGCCACAAACAACACCCCGTCGGTCAGCGACACCCCGCCCGGCTCATGAAACCGCGCCTCGGCCAACCCACCGTCCGCGTTCCCGTGCGCCGTATCGCCGGCAAACGACGTAATCAGCCGCTGGACCGGGTCCACGACCTTGAGCTTGTTGTTGTACGTGTCGGCAATAAACACGCCCTCGGCCCCGGCCGCCACCCCCAGCGGATGCTGTAGCCGGATCGACGTGCCCTGCCCGTCCACGTCCCCGAAGTCGAACAGCCCAACCCCCGCAATCGTCCGCGCGTCGCCTCGCCCATCCAGCGGCAGCGTCCGAATCGCGCTCGTCTCGCTATCCGCCACCAGCAGCCGGTCGCCGTGCACCGTCAGTCCGCTCGGCTGCGCCAGTTGCGCCGTGTCCAGCGGCCCGTCCTGCAGGTTTTCGATCCCCGACCCCGCATATGGCCCGAGCTCTCCGTCCGCCGGATCCATCACCCAGACCTGGTGCATCCCCGCCATCGCAATGAACAGCCGCCCGTCGTGCCAGGCCAGGTCCCACGGCGAAGCCAGTTCGGCCGTCAGCGCCGGATGCGATCCCGGCGCCGGATACCCCCGCGTCCCCGTTCCCGCCACCGTCGACACCTCGCCCGACCCCAGCTCGATCCGGCGAATCCGGTGATTCTCCGTATCCGCCACGTACAGGTCGTCGCCAACCGCCGCCAGGCCCTGCGGATACGTGAACTGCGCCTCCGAGGCCGGCCCGTCTCGATGCCCTTCCTGCGACGACCCAAACACCCGCCGCACCGCGCCGTTGTGATCCGTCTCCACGATCCGGTGATGCCCCGAATCTGCAATGAACAGCGCGTCGCCCGTCGCCAACACCTTCCCCGGAAACGCCAGTCCCGTATCCGAATCCGGCGCCTGCTCCATCACGTCCAGCGGCGCGTCCGTCACCGTGCCGTTCGGCCGGTGTTCATTCAGGATTCGGGTTACCGCCCGGTCCAGCGCCTCGAACGGCGCCTCGCCCGAATGAAACCCGATCACGTGCCCCAGCGGATCCACGAACACCATCGTCGGCCACGCCCGCACCCCGTACGTCTGCCAGATCTGGAAGTCCCGATCGTTCACCACCGGGTGCTCCAGCCGGTGACGCCGTGCCGCGTAGCGCACGTTGAAGGTCTCGCGCTCCGCCGGGAACTTGGGCGTATGCACACCCACCACCGCCAGCGCCGGACCGTGCTTCTCCTCGAGTTTCCGCAACTGCGGAAATAGCTGCAGGCAGTTAATTCAGCAGAACGTCCAGAAGTCCAGGATCACCAGCCGGCCCTGCAGGTCCGCCATGCGAACCGGCCGCCGCGTATTGGCCCACTCCAACCCCTCCGGAAACTCCGGCGCCGGAATCGGTGTCTGCGTTGCCATAAGCGCTCCAATCGGCAGTCACCCAGTCTCCCACGCCCGGGCAGGGCGTTCCCGCACCCGGCACCCGTGAAGACCCATCACGAACTGCAGGAGTCTCGTTCGTTCCTGGAGCCTTGCTTTCGTCAGCCGCGTATCCTGCCGGGACGTGAGCCCTTGCGAGTCGTTCCCATCCACTTTCCCTTCGCCGAATTCTCTGGAACTCCGTACGACCTCGGACTTCAGCACGGCCAGCGCTTCCGCGACATCGTCCGGCTCCAGCTCGCCGAAACTATGCAGGCGGCCGCCGACAGTGGTCTGACCGCCGCGGAGGCCCTTGAATGGACCCGCGAACGGCATTCTCGCGTTGAAGCCATCGCTCCCCACTGGATGGATGAGCTTCAAGGCCTCGCCCACGGCGCCGGCATCCGGTTTGATGAAGCCCTCGCCCTCCAGCTTCGTCCGGGCACCGGTGGACTGCCCGAAGGCTGCACCTCCTTCGCCGCCGTGGGCCAGGCCACCACCGATGGCCAGACCATCGCCGGCCAAAACCGCGACCTGGGCGAGCCCTACCTCCACCGCATGTTCCTCGCCGCGTTCAGGCCCACCCGCGGCCCCCAAATCCTCATGCACTGTGTCCCCGGCGAACTCGGCGGCGTCGGCCTCAACAGCCACGGCGTCTGCGTCTTCGCCAACTCCCTCTGGGGCAGATCCGGCCGCACCTGGATGGCCCCGCCCATCCTCCGCCGCGCCGCCCTCGAATCCGACTCAGCCCAGGCTGCCGTCCAGCGAATCCAGGCCATGCCTGGCCCCGCCGTCGGCAACTTCCTCATCGCCGACGCCCATCACGCCCGCAACCTCGAAATCCTGCCCGAAGGCCTCCACGTCACCAATGTCGACAACGGCGTCTACGCCCACGCCAACAACTGCGTCGCGTCCGTCCTGCTCCCCCACGAAGCCACTCGCCGGCCCCTCCCTTACTCCGAAGGCCGCCGCGTCTCCCTCCAAACCGCCCTCGAACGCCACGCCGGCGCAGTCGATACAGAGGTCTGCCGCCAACTCCTCAGCGACCAATCCGGCCGGCCCGAACCCGTCTGCCGCCCCTTCCGTTCCGGCGACCCCTTCGCCACCATTGCCGCCCTCATCGCCGTCCCCCGCGCTCAAACCCTCCACCTCAGCTACGGCCCGCCCAGCGATAACCGGTTTACCGTCTACCGCCTGTAGACCCCTCCGTCATCCCAGGGTGTCCAGGCTGGGGAGGGCCTTGCTAGAAGCGTCCGTCGCGGACTTCGAAGTGGGTGGGTTTGGCCAGCGTGCGGCCGCCGGTTCGCAGCCAGTCGGCCGTCCAGCGCAGCACCGGCGCCAGCGGCGTCATCGGTTCGCCCACCAGTTCGGCCATCCGCCGGCAGTCCACGAACAGCGCGCTGGCCGACTCCGTGCCCTCGAATTCAGGCGAGACATCCAGCAGTTCGCCCATCGCAACGGCGACATCGCGAATCCGAATAGGCGCCAGCCCCGAGACGTTCAGCGTCAGCGGCGGCGCGCTCGTGTGTTCCAGCGTGCGCAGGATCAGGTCGCAGGCGTCGCCCTGCCAGATCACGCTGGCCGTGCTCATGCCCACGTTCACGGGTTGGCCGCCGCACAGGCTGGCCGCGATGTCGTGCAGCACGCCGTAGCGCAGGTCCAGCGCGTACGACAGCCGGATCAGCGCCGAGCGCGTCCCCCAGGTATGCGCCGCGTACTCGAATATCCGCTCCCGCGCCAGGCACGACTGCGCGTACTCGCCAATCGGTTCGGGTTCCAGGTCTTCGTCCGCCCCGGCGCCGTCGGTCGGCACGAAGGGGTAGACGGCGGCGGTTGAGAACACCGCGCAGCGCGCCTCCCGGAAGCGCCGCGCCACCAGGCCCGGCAAGTGCGCGTTCATGGCCCAGGTCAGGTGCTCGGCGCCGGTGGACCCGAACTTGCGCCCGGCCATGAACACCACCTCCGGCGCATCCGGCAGTTCGCGAAGGAACGCTGGCTCAAGCAGGTCCCCAGCAATCGTGGCCACGCCCGCGGCCTCCAGCCCGGCGCGCGCCGCCGGATCGCTGAAGCGGGAAACGGCGATCACTTGCCCGTCGCGTCCCGCGGCCTCGAACGCCCGGCGAGCCATCCGGGCCACCGTAGGCCCCATCTTGCCTCCGGCGCCCAGCACCAGCAGGTCGCCGGATCCGCGCGCAACGGACTCAACCAGCCCCGCGCTCGGACGCGACATCACCTCATCCAGCGTCCGCTCGTCCGGAATCGAGGCCGGAAGCGAATCAGCCCCCATCAGATCAGCACCGAGACATCGCTCAGACGCCCCCGGCAATCGCCGACCACTGGCTCTCCGGGAACACCTCGATGGTCTGGGTCACGCCGCCAAGCTGCTCCCGCATGGCCAGCATGGCCTGGGCGCAAGCCTGCGTGCTGTCGAACTCCATGACCATCAGGACATCGAAGGCGCCCATGGTCAGGTAAATCTCGTGAAGCGTTCCGCCGTGGTCTTCGACCAACTTGCGCGTTACCGGCGCGCCGTCGCCAATGGCGTCGGCCACGGACCCAGGCTCCGCCGGCTCGTTGCCGGACATGCTGACCATGCTGACGTAGTGAGGCATCGGATTCCCCCGCGGGCGTTCGTTTGGCGCGGCGATTATGGCACCAGTCGGAACCGCCGCTGGCTAGACTCCTCGGCCCACCGCTCGGAAGCAATCCCCCATGCCGCCCAACGTCCTGATCGTCACCACCCACGACACCGGCCGCTTCATCCAGCCCTACGGCGTCACCACGGTGGAGACCCCCAACCTCAACCGGCTGGCGGCCGAGGGTGCGCGTTTCAACGCCTACACCACCGCCCCGCAGTGCTCGCCCAGCCGCGCCAGCCTTACCACCGGCCGCTATCCCCACGCCAACGGGACCATGGGCCTCACGCATCGCGACTTCCGTTGGGACCTGCATCCGGACGAGCAGACCATCCCGCAGATCCTGCGCACCGTCGGCTACCGCAGCGGCCACTGGGGTGTCGAACACGCCGCCCGCGACCCCCGCCGCATCGGCAACGACGTCATCGACGAAACCCGCGACATCGACTCGATCGTCACCGGCGTCACGCAGTTCATCGATGCCGACCGTAGTCGCCCCTTCGTCGTGCAGGTCGGCTTTGGCGAGACCCACCGCGTCGGCGGCCACGGCTTCGGCGGCCGGCCCTACGACGAAAAGGGCATTACCGTGCCGCCCTACCTGGTGGACGCCCCCGACACCCGCGCCGACCTGGCCGACTTCCAGGGCTGCGTCAACCGCGCCGACGCCTACATCGGACGCCTGCTGAACATCCTGGAAGAACGCAACCTGCTCGACGAGACGCTGGTGCTCTACGTCGGCGACCACGGCATCGCCTTCCCGCGCGCCAAGTGCACGCTCTACGACCCCGGCATCGAGATTTCCCTCATCGCCCGCCTGCCCGGCAGCCCGCTCAGCGGCGGTGTCGCGCCCGCCGGCATGGCCAGCAACCTGGACGTGGTTCCAACCCTTATCGAGCTCACCGGCGCCAAAGAACCGCCCTACCTCCACGGAACCTCCCTGCTGCCGCTGGCTGCGGGCGCCGCGTCCGGCCACGCCCAACTCTTCGTCGAAAAGACTTACCACAGCTACTACGACCCCATGCGCGGCATCCGCACCAATCGCTGGAAATACATCCGCAACTTCGAGACCGGCCTGGGCGTGGAAATTCCCAGCGACATCGCCGGCAGTGGCGCCTACCGCGACGTGGCAGGCCGCATGGACCCCTCGCACCACGTGGAGGTGGAGCTCTACGACCTCCACGCCGACCCCAACGAACAAACCAACCTGGCCGGCCGGCCCGAGACGGCCGACATCGAGACCGAACTCGGCGCCAGGGTCATCGACTGGATGCGCGCCACGGGCGATCCGCTGCTGGAAGGGCCCGTGCCATCGCCCTTCTACCGCGACACGATCAGCGAGATCTTGGCTTAGCCGGACTCCGCCCACGGATCGTAGGATCCGAAGTGCCAGAGGTTGCCTTCGGGGTCCAGCGCCGAATACAGCCGTCCGCCGTAGTCCATATCCTCGATGTCCATCACGATCTCGGCGCCGGCGGCGACCGCGTGCCGGTAGTGGTCGTCGATTTCCGGCACGATGACGTAGGCGCTCTGCGTGTTGGCGCCCACTTCCGCCGGCGTTTTGACGTGCGGGCCGAAATCGCGGTTCTGGGCCGACCCCAGCATGATCATGCCGCCGCCCAGCGTGAGCTGCGCGTGCCTGATGGTCCCCTCGGGCCCGGGTATGACCAGGCGCCGGGTAAACCCAAATACCTCGCACAGAAACGCAATGGCCGCCGCCGCGTCGCGGTAGCGCAGGCTGGGCACGATCATGGCCTGCCGCGATTCGTGAGGCATCACCAGTCCTTCTCCTTCGTCGAAGCCGTTAGCCCCAAGGGCGAGCGAAACCTAGCCTCTCTCACGCGAAAGGCCGACAGATTCTGCGCCGCCGGGTGAAGGGTCTCAACAGGAACACCAACGGCTGCAATCCGACAGGGCGGATGTTCGCGGACCACTGACTTGAGATCACCTGACGGGCGGGGTACGGGAATCCCCGTCACGGAGGAACCGCCCATGGACGCCATCCCAATTGTTGTGACGATCGTTAGTGTTGGGGCGGCCATGCTCGTTGCATTCGTCGGGGTGGCATTCAGGCTGGGCGCGGTGCTGGGCAAGATTCAGGAGCAAGTCGAGGCTATTCCGCAACTTCGCCAGGATGTCCATGCGCTGTCCGGTCGGGTCGATGGATTGACCGAGCGGGTGTCCCGAATTGAGGGCGTGATCGAAGGCGTGCTGTCCAGCCGCGCCCCGCCGTCGGACTGAGGCCTGGTCGACGCTCACATACAGGCGCGCCGGAGGTCTACGAGTCAATCTATCGGCCCGTGGAGCGCCTGCCCGAACGTGCGACAGGTGTAACTTCCCGTTCCAGAGCAACTGGACACAGGGTGGGCGACGGTCCAGACTGCGAATAGGCGGTCTGTGGCACGCACCCACGTAGGCGCGCTTCGTCTGATTGGGACGGACGACCAGGGAAGAAGGACGCGTGATGGCCACCGGGAGCGACCAGTGGGCAGCCTTTAAAGCTGACCTGCGCGTGGGTCGGCTGCTCCACCGGAACTATTTCATCGCCTCGCTATCCGATCTTGGGCTGTGGGCCTACGGTAACGACCCGAAGGACGCCGCGGAAAACTTGGAGCGATTGCTGGAGACGTTCGTTCAACGCTGCCTTGAGAATGGCGATCTTGCCGAGCGGCTCGAGCAGGCGGGAGTTTCGCTGATTCCGCACCCGGTCGCCGCCTTGCAGGGACTGAATCCGATACCCGTCGGCGGCAAGGAAGCGCCGTCAGTCGAGCCGATGATCCAGTGGGAAACCCCGCCGCGTGACCACCCGGCGCCGTCTCGATGGGTAGCCGTGCCTGTCTAGTGGGTCCTCTGATTTCGAAGCGGGATCTGGAGAGTTTCTAGGCAAAACGGCCAAATCTGAAGGTTCTCGCCTACGGGGACCTTCTGATGGTGGAGCGCCAGGTCAACGACCGCCTGCAAGTGATTGCCATTCACCATTTTCCTGACGACGGGTTGCTGGACTTGTTCCTGGCGGTCGCTGCCGTCGCGGTGCGAGACCGTGTTCTCGCTGTCGAGATGTTGACGGAGCTTGATCGCTGACCGGACGGACCTGCAGGGCCGCTGGCGCCGAACGAATAGAGCAACTCAAAGCCGCGGCTGAACGGTGGCTGGCTGAGCTGAACGAACGACTCGGCGCGTACTGCTGAGAGACCTTTGCATAACCCCCGTCGTCGCGGGCGAGGCCTCTTGCTTCGGCTAGGGGAGAAGCCGGCGACGTCTTCGCCGCCGGGTGCGCGGGGTCAATCCCTTCGAAGGAGACGCCGTTCTTTCCCCTCTCCTGAAACCGTTGCATAACCCGAGGGGCGGCTGTGCCGCGTCAGTCTCCGCAAAGGGCCGCGCCTATTCACCCTCTCCAAGGGGAGAGGAGAATTCTGGCGACGTCGCCAGAAGAAGGTGAGGGGTCTTCCGCGCAACCACCCCCCCGGGTCATGCAGAGCTCTCCTCAAGGGCGAGAGCGGTCTTTCTCCTTCCACGACCTGGCACGATCACTGCTTGATGGCAAGAGATTTCTCGGCTACGGTGACCAAACGGCTTGGTGTTGCCCGTCGCCTCCACCGGAAAGGATGGCCCCTTCAAACGGAGGAGCGCGCGATTACCGGCGAGACTGGTCAGAGGAACTTCAGCCAACTCGTCCCGCGCGCTCGTTAGCCATATGACCGGCGAGGACGAGGCTGATCCAATTGAGGAAACGCCTCAGGCGGGCGGCACCGGTGGGCACGGCCGTCTGCATAAATGCCGGTTAAGGTCCGAGAAGCGATTCGGCGCGTTGAGGGCGCCGGTTGGTACTTCCTTCGCCAGCGTGGCAGTCATCGCCAATACAAGCACCCAGAGCGAGCGGGCCGCGTCACAATTCCAGGGCGCCTGTCTGACGACCTTCCGCCGAAAACCTGGGCCAGTATCCAGCGACAAGCTGGGCTAGATCGGACGTGACATGCGGTACCGAATCGAAATTGAGCGAGCCGCTCGAAACTATGCGGCCTACTCACCCGACGTACCGGGGTGTGTCGCCACCGGAGCAACCGAAGAGGAGTGCCGTCGAAACATGGCTGAGGCCCTGGCATTCCATATTGAGGGTCTCTTGACGGATGGATTGCCTATGCCGCGGCCACTCGTGGTCGTGGACTCGGGAATGGACGCGGTCGAGGTTGAGATTCACGTTGCCCCGGTGTCGTTAACCGCCTGAACCTCGCAGGGCTGCCGAGAGACACCAGGGCGCCCCCACCCCCTAACCGCCCCACCCCACCCGGCTCCCGCCGCCCATTTCTCTTCTCCACCTCCTTCTCATTTCTCTCCCCTCGCCCCTTCCGCATGAGGGGTCTTCCGCGCACCCACCCCCACCGAACCCACGGGCCCCAAAACGAAGTCGAAAGCCCCCTCGGCCTCAGTTCACCGAACCGTTACCCCAGCCCGCCCCGCCTGCTCAACCAGGAAGGCATGCACCCCTGGCGCGTCCCCGGTCGAGCAGCCTTCCACTATCAGGTAGATGTCCGGGTCCAGCGCCTCCAGCCGCTGCAGGTAGCGCTGGTGGTTGATGGCCCCCCGGCCGGTGGTGACGGTATCCAGGTGCACGGTGTGCCGGTCCCAGAGGGCGATGTCCTTGCTGTGGCCGCTGCCGATGCGTCGGCCCAGCGTGTCGAACATCTCGTCGATCGCCGCGCCTGTGTCGTAGTAGGTGTCCAGCGTGATCCAGTTGACCGGGTCCATGTCCACCCGCACCCACGGCGACCCGACGGCATCCACGACCCGCCGGGTCACCGACGCGTCGCGCAGGGTGACGAGTTGGTGGCCCTCCAGGTGGATCCGTACGCCCACCTCCGCGGCGACCTCGGCGGCCCGGCCCAGCGAGTCGATCAGGTTGGCCTCGGCCCAGGGCGCCCAATTGTCGGGATGGGGCGACCACGGGCCGCTGTCGCTCATGCTGCCGGGACCCGTATCGATACAGGCCGCGCCCAGCCGGGCCGCCAGCCGCAGCCCGGCGCACAGCACCTGGACGCCGCGCCGCCGGGCCCGGGCATCGGGATGCACCAGGTTCTGCCAGTAGCCGGTGGCCATGTAGTGATCCAGCCCGGCGTCGGCCAGGATCCGGCGGAAGCGGCGGCAGTCGGCGTCGGAGGGCGGATCGAGCGGGTCGTTGCCGCCCAGCCGGGTGAACACGCCGGTGTAGCCCCACGAACGCAGCGTGCGCGCCGTTTCGGGGGTCAGGTCCCGCAGGTCATCCGGTAGCAGCGTGCCCGAGATTCCAAGTCGCATCGTCAGCCTCCCCCGTCCACCGGCACCACGCCCCCGGACATGTAGGTATTGCGCTCGCTGGTCAGAAACGCCACCACTTCCGCCACCTCCTCGGGATCGGCGTAGCGGCCGATGGCCACGGGCGGGTTGCGCACGGTTTCCTCGGGAACGCGGGAGAGCACCATGTTCGTCAGCGCCCGGCCGGGCTGCACGGCGTTCACCAGCACTCCCCGCGAGGTGAACTCCCGCGCGAACGCCCGCGTGATCGGCACGATGCCCGCTTTGCTGACCGCGTAGGGAATCAGGGCGGGCGTGCCGTGGCGAGCGCCGGATGTGAAGTTGACGATGCGTCCCCACCCCCGCTCGGCCATGCCGCCCACCACCAGCCGCGAGGCCAGGTAGGTCCCCGTCAGGTTGACCGCCAGTACCCGGTCCCACTCCTCCAGCGGCGTTTCCAGCACGCTGGCGTCCACGCCGATGATGGCCGCGGCGTTGACCAGGATGTCGACCGGGCCAAGGAAGTCACGGGTGGTCGTGAGTGCGGCCTCCAGCGACTCCGGCGAAGCCACGTCAACGTGCACCGCTAGTGCCTTCGCCTCGTGCCTATTCAACTCCGCAATGGTGCGTTTGGCGGCGGCGGCATCCCAGTCCCAAATGGCTATCTCCCGATCCTCTTCCGCCAGCCGCAATGCCGCAGCCCGACCCAACCCGTTGGCGCCTCCCGTAATGACGGCCACGCGGCGAGCGCTCATTGGAGTCTCTCCAGGTCAGACTTTGCTGACGTAGGGCACCGTAGCGCATGTGCTAAGGACGCCCCACGCCCTTCGGCTGCGGCCTCCTCCGCCCGCCGGCCCATTGGTGGCGGCTCGGCAGGTTGACCGAACGCGCACGACCTGATCAATATGGCGCGCGCCAGAGGTGCGAAAGGCCCTATGCATGGCCGCTGAAACGCTCCGGGCAGTCGTGGTGGGTTGCGGTGTGGGACGCAACCACGCCGACGCCTACACGCATTCGGACGCCGCCGAACTGGTGGCCCTGTGCGATATCGACGAAGTTCCCCTCAACCGGGTCGCCGACGCGAATGACGTCGAAGCCCGCTACACCGACTACGAGACGATGCTGCGCGAGCAGCGGCCGGACCTGGTCAACATCGCCACGGCTCAGCCGCTGCACGTGGACATGACCATCCTGGCGGCCACGCAGTACACGCCCAAGGGCATCCTCTGCGAGAAGGGCATGGCCAACAACATGGGCGAGGCCCGCGCCATGCTGGCGGCCTGCGACCGCAACGGCGTGAAGCTGGCGATCGGCCACGAGTCGCGCTACCTGACCCAGATTCAGGAAGCGCGCGAGCTGATCACCGGCGGCGCCATCGGCAAGGTGCGCCTGGTACACGGCTGGTACGACCAGGGCGGCATGCTGAACCAGATGTGCCACGGTTGCGACCGCGCGCTCTTCATCCTGGGCGACCCCGAGCCGCAATGGGTGATGGGCAACATCCAGCGTGATTCCGACGTCTGGGAACGCAGTTGGCCCTGTGAGGAAATGGCGGTCGGCGTCGTCGGCTTCGCCGACGGCTCGCGCCTGATCCTGGAAGGCGAGACCCCCGGCGGCGACCAGGTCGAAAAGCACCGGCTGACCTTCGTCGGCGACGAAGGCACCCTCTACGTCCGAACCGAAGGCGAAGTCCGCCCGCCGGGCACCGTGGCCGAGGACCCGATCGGGATCCGGATCCAGCGCGGCGACGGCAGTGTCGAAGAGATCGAGTTCCACAACGACCCGTACCTGGCGGCCCGCCACCGCGAAATCGACGCCTTCGCCCGCTGGGCCGGCGGCGAACTCGACGGCCACCACCAGGACGCGCATCTCTGCGTGCAGACGCAGGAAATCCTGATGGCCATCTATGAGTCGGCCCGAACCCACGGCCTGGTGCAGCTACCCATGAAGACCCAGTCCTCGCCGCTGGTCGAGATGATCAACAGCGGCGCGTTGCCGGTGAGCAACCCGGGCTGGCACGACACTCGGCACGGCATGAAAATCGCGCCGGTCGATTACCGCGGAGGGAACTCGTGAGCGCCCAACCTCTCCGCGCCGTCATCGTGGGCGGTCACATCGGCCGCAGCCACGCCATGGGCTACCTGGCAAGCGAACGAATCGACCTTGTCGCCGTGTGCGACCTCGATCCCAACACGCTGGAAGAGTTCGGCGACGAGTTCGACGTCGAGAACCGCTACACCGACTACGAAACCATGCTGCGCGAGGAAGAGCCCGACCTCGTAAGCATCGGCACCCCGCAGCAACTCCACGCCTCGATGACGATCCTGGCGGCCACGCGCTATACCCCGCGCGCCATCGTCTGCGAAAAGCCCATGGCCAGCAGCACGGGCGAGGGTTACGCCATGCTGGCGGCCTGCGAGCGCAACGGCGTGAAGCTGGCTATCGGGCACCAGGGCCGCTGGATGCCGCGGCACGAAAAGGTCAGGCAACTGATCGCCGATGGCGCGATCGGCACCGTGCTCACCGGATTCGCGGGGCCGCCCAAGCCGGACGCCGGCCTTATGAACATCGCCACTCACCAGTTGAACTACTGGCAGTACATGCTGGGCGACCCCACGCCGCTGTGGGTGCTGGCCAACGTGCAGCGCCAGACCGACCGCTACGAGCGCGGCTGGCCGGCCGAGGACCTGGCGGGACTGCTGGTGGAGTTCGAGGGAGGCATCCGCCTCTCAATGGAAAGCGACACGCCACCCGAAGGCCTGGAACGCGACCTGCGCGTGATTACCGGGACGGAAGGCGTGATCTGGCTGGCCGGCGGGACCGCCGGCAACGTCATTCGACTCCTGCGCCACGGCGCCTCGGGCTGGGAAACGATCGAGGCCAGCGAAGCTGAGTTCAGCGACGCCCGCACCCTCGAACTTGACGCCCTGGCAGCCTGGGCCACCGGTGAGATCGACGAACATCGCGGTGACGCCAACCTGGCCATCCACACGCTCGAGATCCTGATGGGCATCTACGAGTCGGCCCGGACGCACAGCCTGGTTCAGCTGCCGCTGAAGACCAAGGGATCGCCGCTGACCGCCATGATCGACGCCGGCGATCTGCCGGTCCGCTATCCGGGGCACTACGACATCCGCCACAAGTCCGCCACGCCAGACTAGGGGCCGCTGACATGACGACATACCGCGCTGGAGTCATCGGACTGAATCTCGGTCAGTCGCACGTTCGCGGGTTCGACGAGGCCGACGGAGTCGAGGTCGCGGCGGTCTGCGACATCGACGAAGCACGGCTCGAGGAAGTCGCCGACCAGTACGACGTAGCCGGCCGCTACACCGACGCCACGGCCATGCTGGAAACCGAGTCGCTGGACATCGTCAGCGTCACCACGCCGGCAGCGCTGCATCCAATGATGACGCTGCTGGCCGCGCGCTATCCGGTGCAGGCGATCATCTCCGAAAAGCCGCTGGCCAACTCGATGGGCGAAGCCGACGCCATGCTGGCCACCTGCAACGCCGCCGGCATCAAGCTGCTCTGCGGCTACCAGGGCCGCCACATGCCCGCCTTCGAACGCGCGCGCGGCCTCATCGCCGACGGTGCCATTGGCAAGCCGCTGTCGGTGAAGGTCAGCGTGGACGAGGGCGGCCTGCTCAATCAGGGGTCGCACCTCATCGACCGCGCCCTGTATCTGCTGGGCGACCCCGAACCGCTCTGGGTGCTTGGCCAGGTGCAGCGCGAGACGGACCGCTACGAGCGTGGCTACGTCTGCGAGGATCTGTGCTTCTGCATCGCCGCGGTTGAAGGCGGCGCGCGGATCGTCTACGACAACGACATCGGCCCGCACGGCGATCTGGGCAATCGATCGTTCGTCGTCACCGGCGACGACGGGACGCTGATCGTGGAACCGGAGGTTCCCGAGGTTTCGATGTCGTTTGGCATCAAGCTGATTTCGGGCAGCCGCGGCGACCTGCACGAGCCATGGGACGGCGTGCAGCCGAACTTCATGCTGGAACAGGCCAACGAGCTGGTGGCCTGGCTCAACGGCAATATCGACGGCCACCGCCAGGACGCGCACCACGCCATCAAGTCGCAGTCGATCCTGATCGGCCTCTACGAAAGCGCGCGCACCCACACGCTGGTCCAGGTACCCATCCAGACCAAGCTCGCGCCCCTGGAAGCCGCCATCAACGAAGGTTCACTCAAGGTGCGCTACCCCGGCGCCTACGACATCCGCCGCCCGCTCGTCTACGCAAGGGACCAGGTCAGCTAGGCGGACAACGGTCGACTAGAAGCGACTCCGGGCGTTATTCGTCCTCGAATGCCGCTTCGCGCAAGGTGTCATTGATACGCGTCTGCCACCCTTTCCCGGTTTCGCGGAAGTGGAGCACCAGATCCGCGTCCAGCCGCAAGGTGATCTGGGTCTTTGTGGGCGCCCGCTGCTTGCCGCGCGTGCGCCGATACCGCTGCACGACGTGCGGCACGACCTCGCTGGCGGGCCTGGCGCGCTTGAACCAGGCGTCATCCAGTTCGGACGCCTCGGGGTCAGCGGCAACGGCAACGTTGATCTCGTAGTCTTCGTCAGGCGTCGGGCTGACGTGGCCCGGCTTAAGCTTGGGCATATCTCCGTTCCTCCCGTCGGCTGGCACAACGCAGGCTGATCACTCGAATCCGTGTCCGACGTTCCGTGAACACGATTCAGCAGAGCCGGACGTCGATGTAGCCAATGGCCACGTAGCGAACCACGCCTCCGCGATTGGAACGTTCGAACAGCGCGCTTTCCCAGTCAAACGCTTTGACCGCCGCGAAGTCGATCCCATGCTTCTGCGCATTGGACTCGCGCTTCGCCTCATCCCACTCGTACCGCACGTTTATATTGTAACTACGATTTACTCACGCTTCAAGTGCCCTGTCCGGGTTGCAGCCCGGAATGGGGCGCCGACGCTAGACAGATTCTTCCCTGACATCGGTCTCTCCGCAGATGTCCATGAGGGTGTGGTGGACCGCTCGGTCGTGGGCGTAGCCGAAGCGGGGTTCGTCTTCGCCACGTATGCAGGCCACGAAGTGCTCGATGTCGTCGCGGAACGGGGCTTCGCGGCCAGTGCCATAAACCTTCCAGCCGTCCGCGCCGGCGCCGGGTCCGCCGCGGTGAATGGCAACCGCTGGCGCGCGGTCGCCAACTGACGCCCACGGGGAAACGATGGCCTGGGCCTCGGAGCCGTAGACCTCGAAACTGCGCGGGCGCACCTGCTCGGTTTCCAGGTGGCTGGCTTCAAGGGTCGCAATCGCGCTCGGGTACTCCAGCACCACGGTGGCGTTGTCGATGTAGCCGGACTCGGTGAAGCGGTCGCAGCGAAGAAATGCGTGGACCTTTGCTGGCGTTCCCAGCACGGCCATCGCCATGTCCAAAGCATGCGAACCAAGGTTGTAGAAGATGCCGCCCTCGAAGTAGCGGTCACGTCCCAGATATGTGTCGGCCGTGGGACGGTAGGGGCTGCACATGTGGGAACGCATGCGGTAGATGTCGCCGAACGCACCGCGATCCACCATGTCCAACATGCGGCGGAAGTGCGGCGTCAGCCGGTTGTTGTAGCCCATCTGGAAAAGGAGACCCGCCGACTCTGCAAGGCCAGTGAGTTCGTCGACATGGGCGTGGGTCCAGCCGCAGGCCTTTTCCATCAGCAGGTGCTTACCCGCCTGCAGCGCGCGGCGGGCGTAGGCCGGATTCTGGCGCTCGGCGCCGCCTATGACGATGCCGAGCACAGAGGCGTCGTCCAGCAGCCGGTCGATGTCGTCGAGATAGGGAACGCCTGCCGAATTGGGTTCGGATTCGTTTGCGGCGCGAGTGGCAGAGCACGGCTCGTAAACGCCAGCCAGGTCGACTTCCGACAGATCCCGCAGCCAGCGCAACTTGCCCGCGGCGTGGCCGTGCTGTGCACCGAGCACACCAATACGTACGGACTGCTTGCTCACGATGGACGCTCCTCCGTGGAATTCGGTCGGACCATGAGCGGCATTTGGACCTCGGCAGGTCGTGCTAGCCGCAGAAAAAAGTGCCCGAGCCCGGCCGACCCAAGCATGAAATCCGGACTGTAGTTGCCTGGCTCGTCACCCATCCATCGCAGCTCACCGTCATGCTCTTCTCGATAGCTGAGCGCCTGGTCCCCAAAGGCGCGCGCATGAGCCAGCCAGGAATCGTCCCCTGTCACGCGGGCCAGTTCGATGAACAGCTCGGCATTGCCGGCCAGGCCGTGGCACTGGCTCGGGTTGTTGCGGACGTCCCCGGCGGCGAGGGTGGCGTTGGCGCAGCGCTCCGCGAAGCGGCACAGGTCGTCGCTGTCGAGTATCTCCGCCGTGCGGGCGGCGGCCAGCCCAATGCCCGGCGCTCCGTAGCACCACTGCACGCGGGGGCGGTGCGGGTCGCCCGGCCAGCGATTCCAGCAGATGCCGCGATCGTCTTCCAGCGCCACAGCCTCGATCCACTGCCAGGCCTGGAACACGAGGTCCTTGAGCACGTCGTTGCCTGTGAGCCGCCAAAGCTCGGCCAGCGCGTAGGCGATGCCGCTGGCGCCGTGGACGAAGCCGGCGCTGAAGCGAACCTGGTCTTCCCGCAACCAATCCCAGCGCGCGCCTTCCGAGTCGCGTTCAACCGTCTCGGCAATGTGGCTTCCAGCACGCACGGCGGCATCCAGCGCGCCCTGATCCTTCGTGGCCTGGTGAAGGCGGAGGAGAAAGATCACGCTGCCGGCCGATCCACTCAGCACGTGAGCGTCGGGCCAGGATGCACGGGACACGGCTCGTGCACGTGCTTGGGCGTCGCGCAGCCAGCGTTCGCGTCCGGTGGCTTCATAGAGGTGCAGGCACATCTGACCGTGGCCCGACATGCCGAAATACAAGCCGGCGTCGGCGCCGCGATCGCGAAGGTCGGACTTCGACTGGCCTTCCACCCACATCGCCGCCGCTTCGGCTACTTCGCGGGCTTTCGGATCGCCGGTTACGCGGAACAGGTCGGCGAACAAGAACACCACACCGGCCGTCCCGCCAAACACGGCGGTCGAGTACTGCGACTTGCCGGTGTAGCTGCGCGTTTCCCAGCGCGCGCCGCCAACGGCGGGACGCGCCTGCGCAGCGATGCTATCGGCCACGCTCTGAGCGGCTGCCAGGAATCCGTCGTCGGTCATAGCGGTTCAGGGCGCTGCGAGCGGCCTCACGGTACCCGATCATTTTTGACCCGGCGCGACAAGCTGGCGTGGGGCACGTAGTCTCAGCCAATGACGCGGGAGGCCGAGGAACCAATGCAAGACGTCAAGTTGCCGGACACGCAAATCACCGACACCTATCCAGGCCTGAACAACCTGGTTGTCGACTTCAACCAGATGAAGAGTTTCATGGACGACCCGCTGGTGCTTGTCGAGGGCGATGGCGTTCGGGTTCGCGACCACACGGGGCAGTGGTACATCGACGGACTGGCCGGGGTCGCGGCAGTGCAGGTCGGTCATCGCAACCAGGGAATCATCGACGCGATGACCGCGCAGCTGAATCGAATTGCGCTCACCCTGCCCCTCTACGCGGCCTCCGAGCCGGCCATTGCGTTGGCGGAGCGGCTGGCCGAGATAACGCCCGAACCGTTGACCCACGTGAAGTTCACCAGCGGCGGTTCCGAAGCCAACGAGACCGCTTTCAAGCTCGCGCGGCAGTTCCACGCCCAAACCGGCAACCCCGGCAAGTACAAGATCATCTCGCGCTACAAGAGCTACCACGGCGCCACAATGGGCGCGTTGGCCGCCAGCGGCGGCGCGTCACGCAAGCTGCCCTACGAGCCGTTTCCGACCGGCTTCGTGCACGTCCTCCCGCCGGACGGCTATCGCTCCCCGTTTGGGCTCGATGAAGTGGAGAGCGCGATCCGCTGCGCCGAACTCGTCGACCACGTCATCGTGGGCGAGGGCCCGGAGACGGTTGCCGCGCTGATTGCGGACCCGGTCGTAATGTCGGCCGAGGGATTGATCGCGCCGCCGATCGAGTACTTCAAGATCCTGCGCGAGGTCTGCGATCGCCACAACGTGCTGCTGATCTTCGACGAGATCATCACGGGCTTTGGTCGTCTCGGCGAGATGTTTGCAGCGGATGTCTACGAGACCTGCCCCGACATCATGTCGGTCGGCAAGGGCATCAGTGGCGGCTACGCGGCGTTGGCCGCCGTGATGATGACCGAGCGCGTTGCCAGCGCGTTCTGGGGCGAACTCGGCGACGGGGTGCATTTCAATGCCGGGCACACCTACTCGGGGAATCCGGTTGCCTGCGCGGCGGGGCTGGAAGCCGTTCGGCAGATCGTGGAGGGCGGCGCGCTGGACAACGGCCGCGGACGCGGCCGGCAACTCCGGGCTGGTATGGATGAGTTGATGTCTCGATATGAGCAGATTGGACGCGTGGCCGGGATCGGCATGTTGCAGGGCGTGGAGTTCGTTAGCGATCGGGCCACGCGCTCGCCCTATCCCGACCACAATCTGCTCTGCCGCGCGGTGGGCCGAACCGCCAGAAGCAATGGCCTGATCGGGCGCATGGGGGACCACACGTACGTCCTGGCGCCACCGCTGACCTCAACGGCGGAAGAGATTGACGAGATGCTGGACATCCTTGACGCGTCGATCGCGGAGACCCTGGAGACGTTTGAGGAGTGAGCCAGGCGGCGTTTGACGACCGCGTAGCCGCGTATGCGCAGTCGGCGAGCCATCGCGAAGGCCCGACCCTGGATCTCACGCGCGAGTTGGCACAGGCCCGTCCGGGCGACCTGGTGCTGGATGTAAGTACGGGCACGGGCTTTACCGCCCATGCCCTGGCAGCTCAGTCGACCCGGGTGGTGGCGGCGGATATCGCCCCCAACATGCTGCGGCACACACGCGCCTCGGCGCCGACAGCCGTGCGAGTCGTTCAGACCGACACGCACGCGCTGGCGTTTGGCGAACAGACGTTCGACATCGTCACCTGCCGCCATGCCTTTCATCACTATCTCGACGGCGACCTCGCCATGTCGGAGATGGCCCGCGTCGTTCGGACGGGCGGACGGGTGGTGATTGCGGACACGATTACACCCGACGACGTTGAAGTGGCTGAAGCCATGCACGCGATCGAGCTGGCGCGCGATCCGTCCCACGTCTGCAATCGCTACGCGGCCCAGGTGCTCGAGTTGATGACAGAGGCCGGGCTCGTCATCCAACGCACGGTCCACACGCACACCGAGCAGGACTTTGATTCCTGGTGCGGCCGCACGGGCGTATCCGACGAGCTTCGATGCCAGCTTTGGGGTGATTTCAACGGCAGCGAGAAGGTCCGCGCGGCCTTCAACGTGCGCGAGACAGCGGGCTCGCGCCGCTTCGACTGGCCGGTGCTGGTCGCGGCCGGGGTGCGGCGCGCCTAGCCTCCGATACGATACGGCTGGAGTCGGGCTCCGGGGGATGGCGACATGGCTAGCGCGCCGCTGAGAGTTGGGTTTGTGGGTTGCGGAGGAATCTCCCGCCTGTACACGGACATTTACCTGGGGCTTCACGAATTAGCGCAGGTCGTCGCCGTGGCAGATCTCGTGCCAGAGTTGGCGCGTGACCGGGCTGAGGGTCTCATCCACGGATATCGAGCCGAAGCCGCGCGCCAGCATGCGATCGCTACGGGCGCCCGCAGCGAGCCCGAGCGAGACGACGCCCTGGCCAAGGCCGAGTCGGCCGAAGACGCCGCCTCGAACTCGATCCAGCGGTTTTCGAGTCATACCGAACTGCTGGCCGGGGCCGACGTTGATGCCATCGTGCTGCTTACGGCGCCCTCGGTTCGTGGCGGGCCGACGGTGGAAGCCGCCGCTCAGGGCGTACACGTCTTCACACAGGGGCCGATGGCTCGCAGCGTGGAGGAAGCCGACGCCATGCTCGAAGCGGCGGAAGCGTCGGGCATCAAGCTGCACGTGCAAGTCGGTTCGCGCTACAGCCGCGGGATGCGGCACGCCCAGCGAGCGGTCGCCAGCGGCCTGATGGGCCAGATGGCCATGGCCCGCGTGGAGTTGAACCTGTTTCGGCCGCAGTCGCCCTATTTCCGATCCACGCATTGGCACGGCACTTGGGGCGGCGAAGGCGGAACGTCGGTGTTCCACCACGGCCGCTACATCATCGATCCGTTTCTCTTCGTGGTCGGTTCGCCGATCGTGGAAGTGACCTCGTATGCCGGCGCCATGCTGCGTTACATCGAGACCGACGACATGACCCTCTCGCTCGTGAAGTTCGCCAACGGCGCTCGGGGCCTGGTGCAATCTTCGCTGCTCCATCACAACAACCCGCTGAACCCGACCTATCGGATCGAGGTGATTGGGAGCGAGGCTTCGATGGTTCTTCACCAGGAGTACTCGCCGCCGGGAGCTCCTTCGGTGATGCTCGGCTCGCGCGAGAACGGTTGGGAAGCCAACGTGAAGTTTGGGTCAAATCACGACCCGTCCCTGGTTCAGCGGCTGGAGGCGTTGGAAGCCGAGGTGTCAGACGCACCTGTGCGCGCCACCGAGATGTACCAGAGCCAGATCTGGTTGGAGTCGATCCTGGGTGATTCGGACACGCCGGCGCCTCTACGCGTGCCCCATCACCACGCCGAGTTCACGCGCGCGGTCTACAAGTCGCACGAAACGGGGCGGACGGTTGCCCTGCCTCTGGCCAAGGACGATCCCTTCCACACCTTCGAAGGTCGCCTGAGCCACGGGCGCACGATCCCCGAGGACGACTAGCCGACAGCTGGCCCGCCTTGGCCGCGCACGAGGGGCGGATGCCAGTTGTCTGGGCCCACTCCCATGAGCTTCGGTCCTCGCGCCTGAGACTCAGGGTTGGGCTACCTGAGTTGGGCGTTCCGCGCGGCTTTCCAGCTAGTAGGCGCCCCGACCTCGCGCGACCACCCATAGAGTGCGCAGCAGAATGGTCAGATCGAGCAGCGGCGAGTAGTTCTGGATGTAGTAGAGGTCGTATTCAACATTCTCGTGCAAGGGGAGTTCGCCGCGGCCGCTTACCTGCCACCAGCCGGTAATCCCGGGTAGCACCGCCAGCCGCTGCCGCTGCCAGGACTCGTAGCGCTCCACAACCCAGGGCAGTTCGGGACGTGGGCCCACCAGGCTCATTTCGCCGCGCAATACGTTCCAGAGTTGGGGCAGTTCGTCCAGGCTCGTTCGCCGCAGAAAGCGTCCGACGCGGGTCACTCGTGGATCGTTGAGCGGCTTGTACACCGCGTTGACCGCGGCGCCGCCCTGCAGAGCGGCTTCCTGACGGCTCTCGGCGTCCGGCACCATCGTGCGCAGCTTGAACATGGTGAACATTCGGCCGGTCTCGCCAACGCGCCGCTGGGCAAAAACGACCGGCCGACCGCCGTCCAGGTAAACCGCGAGCGCCAAGACGGCGAGCAGCGGAGCCATCAGCACAAGCGACACCCCGGCCAGGACCAGATCGAACACTCGTTTGACGAAGCGGTCAAAGCCGGTGATGACGGGAGCCCGCACGCTGATCAAGGGAAGGCCCCACACGTCCTCGGCCATCGCGCGCCCTGCCGTGAGATGGAATACGTCGGGGACCAGCCGGAGTCTGACAGGAACGCTATCCAGCGCCACAACGATCTCGCGAATCCGCTCGTGAGCGTGCATTGGCAAGGCCACCAGCACGTCGTCCACTTCATGGCGCTCAATCAGATCCTCGAGCTCGTTACAGGCACCCAACACTCGGGCGTCGTGGATTTCCTCGCCAAGCTTGTCCGCATCGTCGTCGGCGAATCCGACGACCTGAAAACCTGACCATGGACGTTCCCGAATCATGGTTGCAACGCGTTCGCCGACGGGTCCGGCGCCGACCACCAGGACCCGAGTCGCGCCGCGGCCGGAGATTCGACGGTTTCGCATCACGAGGTTGAGCAGCCAGCGGAGGTTTATGAGTAGCAGCGCATCGAGCGCAATGAAGTAAAGAAACAGCAGACGCGAAAGGAATTCGACTTTGAGGACGAAGAAGGCCGCAAAGAGAACGACAGTGGCAAAGATGATGGCCGGAATCAGCACGCGGATTTCGTCCACGACCCGCAGCAGCCGCCGGTGATCGTAGAGGTGGACCATTCGGAAAAAGAATGCCCAGACGAATCCGACGACCACGTATTCGCGAATCGATAGCCAGGAAAGAAGGTTGGCGTCGCCGGCGCCAATCGGCAGGGTGTGCCGAAGGATGTCGGCCAGATAGAGCGCTAGGAGCGTGAGCGCAATGTCTATAACGGCCAGCGTGCCGCCGAAGAGGCGCGCGCGCTCTCTCACCTCAGCGTTCTCCCACCATTTCGCGGTATACGGCCTCCGTCGCGCGGGCCATCGCACCGGCGTCGTGATACACCGCTACGGCCGCACAAGCAGTCACTGCAAGCGTGCGAGCCTCGTCCGAGTGTGTCAACAAGCGCAGCGTGGCCGTGGCGGCGGCTGGAATATCGCCAGGATTGACCAAGAGCCCGGTGCGACCGTGCTCAATCAGGTCGGTGGTTCCGACGGCCCGAGCGGCGACAATCGGAACTCCCGCCGTCATGACTTCCATGATCGAGTAGGGCACGCCTTCCCAGCGAGCCATGTGCAAGTAGACGTCCAGAGCCGTTAACAGGGTCCGCGCGTCGGTTACAAACCCGGGAAGCGACGTCGCCTCGTGGACGCCCAGAGCACGGAGGCGACTCTCTACCGGCACACGTAGTTCACCGTCGTTTGTCCAGAGAAACCGAGCGTCGGGACGCTGTCGGTAGATCGCCGCGAACGTCTCTGCGATATCGAACGGCGCTTTTTGCTCGGTGAAACGCGCAGTGGTTCCAACGATCGGCGCGTCAGCGGGCAGGTCGAGTCGGCGGCGGGCCTCCCTGCGCGGCTCAGGCTCAAACGGCGCGAAGGTGAGCGGGATCTTTCGGATCTTTCGGGGCGCCACGATTTCGCCGGCGACTTGCTTCTCGCCTTCAGACAGGGCGATGAGAGTCGCGGTTACCCGTCCCAGCACCATTTCCATCCATCGCAGCGTCGTGCGAGCAAACGGTGAGTCGAAGTTGAGGAAGTAGAACCCGTGCGGCGTGTGAACGGTCCGCACTTGCGGAAAGAGTGCAGCGGCCACGCGACCAACCACGCCTGCCTTTGTGCTGTGGGTATGGACGATGTCGTAACGCCCCTGGCGAATCAGCCTGATCAGATCCCAGGTCGCCCGCAGGTCGTGGATGGGTCGAATGGCCCGAACCATGGGCACGACATGCATCTCGACCTGCAGTGCGGACATGTCGTCGAAAAAGGACGTGTCGCCGCGCGGTTCGGACCGCACCCGGGGACACGCCACGTCGAACTGGAACTCCCGGCCATCGGCAGCCGCCGCCAAGTCAAGCAAGTGGCGCTTGGTGCCGCCAATCGTGGCCTCCATGACCTGGAGGACTCGAATCGGCCGGTCGGACATCGGCAGCGCTAGCGCAGCACCGCCTGTTGCATCCATGCGTACTCCGCCGCGATTCCCTCCTCGATTGTGGTGGACGGGTCGAACCCAAGCACACGGCGCGCTTTGGACGTGTCGGCCTGACTGTGGAGTTGGTCGGCGGGGTGCGCCTCGGCATAGATTCGCTCGGCGGGCTTCCCGACGACCCGTTCCATTGTGTCGATGATCTCGTTCACCGAGGCCGTCGGGCCGCTGCCGATGTTGAAGGTCTCGCCGATAGGTAGCGCGTCGAGCACACGCACCTGCGCGTCCACCGCGTCCGCCACGTACGCCAGTTCACGCGTTTGCTCGCCATCGCCATAAATCGTGATTGGCTGGCCCGTAGCTATGGCCTTGAGGCCTATGTGGACGAGCATGTCCGGCCGCTGCCGAGGTCCGAATAACGTGTAGTACCGCAGGACCACGACGGGCAGACCGAACAGCCGGTGGTAGGAACTGAGCAGGTGTTCGTCCAGCAACTTGGTCATGGCGTAGAACGAACGCGGCTCGAGCGGATGATCCTCCGGGGTGGGCAGCTTGGGGTCGAAACCGTAAATCGAGGACGTGGACGCGAAGCTGAAGAGTTTGACGTCCGCTCGCAATGCGGCATCAGCCATCCGCTGGGTCGAGCGACTGTTGTCCTGCATGTAGCGCTGGAAGTTCGTCGGCGTCCAACCCTCGCGGACGCCGGCTCGGGCTGCGAGGTGAAACACGTACTCCACGCCGTCAAACACTTGGTCGAGGTCAAGGTCGGAGTCCATCACATGGGCCTGAACGAACTCGAAGCCCTCGTGGCGCCGGAGTGTGTGGAGATTCGCTCGCTTCTGGTCGAGGTCGTAGCTGTCGGTCATGCCGTCCAGTCCGACCACTCGATGCCCCCGCGCAAGCAGCGACTCGCAGAGATGGGAGGCAATAAACCCAGAAGCCCCGGTGACGAGTGTCGTTGGGCGGCCGTTGGCCTCTGGCATCAAATCCCCGCGCGGAAAGAGCGCGCCAGCCGCGCGCTGCGAGAGTATATCGGCGGGTGCGGGCCGCCGTTACGTCTGGGTGTCCTGTAGAACCTCGGCATAGAGCGAGCGCATGGCAGTGCGCATGCGCTCAAGGTCGAACGCCTGGGCGGCATGTCGTCGCGCGTTGGCGCCCATTCGCGCCCGTTGGTCCGGATTGCGCAGCATCGTCGTTATTTCAGAGGCCAGCGCTTGCTCATCGCCCTGAGGAACCAGCGATCCGGTTACCTGGTGTTCCACGATTTCCGGCACACCTCCGACGGCTGTCGCGACGACCGGACGACCGGCCATCGCAGCTTCCATCACCACGAGACCCAGCCCCTCCCAGTCCGATGCCAGCACCACGAGGTCGGCCGCGGCCATCAGATTGGGCATGTCGGAGCGAACGCCGAGCCAGTGCACCGTGTCTTGCAGCCCCAATTCGGCGGAAAGCTCGAGCAGCCGAGTCCGGTACGCAGGGCCGCCCAGCTGCGTCTCGCCAGCGCAAAGCAACTGGGCGTTACCGAGCTCTCGTTGCACCTGCGCAAACGCCCGCAGAAGAACGTCGTGGCGTTTCTGCGGATCGAGCCGGGCAGGACACAACACCACCGGAGTCTGCGCCTGGAATCCCAGCTCTCGACGCACAGCCTCTCGGTCCAGGTTGCTGAAGGGCGCGGGATCCAGACCATAGCGGATGACTTCGATCCGGTTTCGCGGAACCCCGAGATGCTGATTCGCCCACCGTGCGACGGCTTCTGAAATGGCGATGGTGCGCCGCGTGGGACGGGTAGCCAGCGCATGCAGGGCCCGCGCCGACGATGATTCGAGCCGAGATTCGATGTTGTGCTTGGTGGACACGATGGCGCGAACGCCGACCGCCCGCGCCGCCAGCGCGCCGTACATGTCGGCGCGCAGCAGGTGTGTGTGCACGAGCGCATATCGCCCGCGCCTGATGAATGCCGCCAGATGGGGTAGCCGCACGCCGCCAAACGGTCCGGCCATCGGGAGATGAGCTATGCGTTCGACGCATGCCTCAAACTCCGGCCGCAAGTCGTGATCGCGAAAGTAGACCAGGTCGATGTCCGCGAACTTGCGCAGACCGGGCAACAGTTCAAGGAGATGGCGCTGAGCGCCACCGACCGCGAGCGACGTAACGATCTGAAGAACGCGCGGCCGGCTTTGGGTCACGTGTGAGCGGTCAGCACAGCGGCGTAGCGCGCCAGCGTCTGATCGACTTGTCGCTGGAGCGAAAACCTGGAGGCCGCGCGCCGCCGCGCGGCCGTCCCGAGCGCCTGTGCGTGCTCGGGATCTCCAACGATCAGGTCGATCCGGTCAGCCAGGGCCAAGGCATCGTTGGGGTCCACGGTGTATCCCCAGGCACCGTCCTTCACGATTTCTGGTCCGGCGCCGAGCGTGGAGGCAATGGCCGGACGCCCGGCCGCCATGGATTCGATGAGCGTCAGGTTGAACGGATCGGGGTACGTCGAGGGCGCCAGCGTCACGGTCGCGGCTGCATAGGCATCGCGCAGGGCCTCCGGCTGCATCCACCCCGGCAGCAGCAGTCGTTCCCCGACGCCCAGCTCGTCGGCCAGTCGCTTGAGCTTGGGCGCGTAGCGCGGGTTCTCGCCGGCGATCAGCAAGCGCAGGTCCCGATGTTGCGAACGTGCCAGCGCGTGCAGCGCCGCCTCGGCGCCCTTCTCGCGCGAGACGCGGGCCGCCAGCAGCGCCAGCGGGGCGCCATCCAGCCCTTGCGACGACCGAAATGCCGCCCCGGCACCGCTGCCCCACCAGTCCAGGTCCACACCGTTGTAGACGACTTCGGCGCCCCCGAAGCCGTTGGCGCGCAGCGCGGTTTGCAGCGTTCGACTGATGGCAAACAGGTGATTCACATGCCTGGCCATTTGTCGGTCGATGACCAGGTTGCGTGCCGGATTCCAGCGGAATCGCTGGCACTTGGCGCAGTTGAACCAGCGCTGGCGGAAATCCACCGGCCCGCCGGTGCAAATGAACTTGATGCAGCAGAACAGGAGGTAATCGTGGGCCGTGTAGAGCACCGGAGCGTCAACACGGGCAGCCGCGGAAAGCGAGGCAAATGACAGGTGCTGATGCACGTTGTGGGCATGCACCACGTCCGGCCTGAATTCTCTTAATTCCCGACCGACACCCGGTAAAACCATCGGGTTGGCCACGGCCACCGTATTGCGAAACCGCTCCGGATAGCGCGATCGCAGTCGACGCACCCGCACCCCGTCCTGGTCGCGGATCGAACCAGACCCCGCCGTAGTTGCAATAACGCAGACGTCATGTCCGGCTTGGACGAAGGCGCCAGCCAGCCGCTCAACGACGACCCCTGCCCCACCGCGATTCTCAGGGGGGTAGGTATCGGCAAGGAGGGCAATACGCATTTGGAGCGGCCCGACGGAGCAGTGGAGCGATTCTAGGCGGTGTACGCCGCCAGACAGCGTTCGGCAACGGCGGACCACGTAAAGCGAGCAACCACGTGCTCGCGCGCGGCCCGGCCCTGCGACCGCGCCCTCTCGACCGACGCCGTGAGCGGTGCCAGCGCACGACACAACGCGTCGGGGTCACTCGGTGGCACGGTTACGCCACCGACGGAGGGAATGACCTCGGGCATACCGGCCACGTCCGACACGATTGCCGCTGTTGCACAAGCCATGGCCTCCAGCGGGGCCAGGCCAACCAGTTCCGGCAGGGCCTGATGGCGCCCACGATAGTCCTCATAGACCGACGGCATGACAAAGGCGCAGGCCGACTGGAGGGCGGCTATCACTTCGTCGTCCGACGCGCTGATGTGGATCCGCACTTGACGAGACGACGCCTCTGAACGAATGAAGTCAAGGTAGTCCGCGTCATAAGGACGCCCGTAAATGTCCAGCGACGCGCCGGCCGGCAGCCCGCGAATCGCAGTCTCGATGCCTTTGTGCGGCAGCAAGCGACCCACATAGACGACCCGGCCCGGCGACTTGTCGCCGCCTGGCGAGTACTTGCACGTATCGACGCCCGCGTAAATCACCTCCGTCCGGCGCCCGACATAGGGAAGCGTGGCGGCCGCAAACCGGCTCTGCGCCAGCTGGCCGTCAATCCAGCGACCGATGCGCAGCCGGCGAACCCAGTTCACCCCGCCGCCACCGTGATCCGTGACAAACACGCGCTTGCCGAGCGGCCGGCAAATCAGGGCGGCTAGTGCCGTGAGACCCGACCTGGCCTGGTGGCAGTGGACGACATTCGCCCACGAAAGCGCGGGGAGGAATCCGGGACCGATCGCGTCATACATTCGTCCTCGCAGCCGCCGCCAGGTTCGATGCACTTCGATATCAAACCCGTTCACCCGGCGCGTTCCGGGCCTGGCGCCAAACGAGACCAGCCGCGTCGGCGTGCGCTTCCGCATGGCAATCGCCAGTTCCAGCGGGTAACGCTCGCCGCCACCGCGTACCGACTCGTCGCCGAACCAGGTTGGGGAAAGGTGCAGAACGCGAAGGTCGCTCACGAAGGCTGCTCGGCCACGATCAATTGGCCCCCGGGTTCGTCTATCGGTCGCCGGAACGGTCGCCGAAGCAACACCGACCACAGGGCAACCCAGAGCGGCATCGGCACGAGCCGGCGCCGGTGAAGACCACGGAACCAGTCCAGCACACGGCGTCCGGCAATTCGCCGAACCATGACTTCATCCAGCCGCCGCCAGGTTCGTTGTGTCGCGTCCGGCAGATGCCCCCGACTTGCCACGACTGTCAGACCGAAACGGTGGAGATGCGCCGTCCATTCCTCAAGCGAGCGATAGTGGAAGTGGCCAAGTCGAGCGTTCGTTGCCGTCAGGGCGTCGGATCCGGACTCAGACTCGATTCGATCGGCAAAGGCCGGCGCGGGAACCGTGAACACAAGACGCCCGCCAGGCCGCAAGACCCGCGCAGCTTCCTGGACGGCGCCCAGGTCGTCCGGGATGTGCTCGAGTACGCTGTGGCTGTAGACGGTGCCGTACGTGGCCGAAGCCAACGGCAGCTTCGTGCCGTCCGCTCGCATGACAGACCGATACACGCCTGATGCGTGCGCGACCCGGGCCTCCGCCTGGACAAGCTCAAGCCCGTCGACCGGCCAGTGCGACCGCAACACGGAGCGCGCGACTTCGCCGGTTCCACAACCGAGGTCCAGCACGGGCGCGGCGAATCTGACGTCGCGCAGCATCGCGAACTCAGTTGCCCGCCAAAGCGCAATGGCCGGCTGATGCGGATGCGCGCGCAACGCCAGATTCAGCAATTCGGCATCGCTTCGAGCCACCAGCGCCGTTGGAAACCGATCGTCAGCCATCGCGTACGTCGTCGATAAGTTGCCGCATGCGGACTTCGTAGGTGTGATCACGCTCCACCCGGCGCTTTCCCGCCAGCGTCATAGCCTTCCGCGCGGACTCGTCGTTCAGGTATCGCTCAATTGTCGGTACTACGTCATCGACATCCCGGTAGACCGCAAGCTCGGTTCCGATTTCGAACAAGTCACCCATTCGAGCCTTGTAGTCGGTGAGCTGGAATGCCCCGGCGGCCGGGATCTCAAACGTCCGCATGTTTGGGCCTTCGCGCATCTGGGCGTGGTGAACATTGAGCACGACCTTGGCGCCGCGATAGGCCCGCGCCACGGCCGCAGCCGGAAGAAGCGTCAAGCCGCGATGCGCTTCACGCGCCCGATACTCGGCCTCCAGCTTCTCCCAACCGCGGCCCCAGATGGCCAGACGCACACCGGATCGAGCGACAGCTTCGAGAATCTCAACCCTGGACCGGCTGGCCGGCAGGTGACCCATGTTGTGCCGCGAATCGCCAACGAAGATCACATCCACCGGCATGTCGTCCGCGTCGTGCCCTGCCCAGGCCGATGGCTCGACGGCATGCGGCATGAATCTTGCGCAGATGCCGCGCGGCTCGAGGTCCGCGGCGTAGGTGGGATCCGCCAGATAGAAGCGTTCATAGAGATGCGCCGCACCAATGATGTTCGGAAACCAGCTCGGGTCGTCGCCACACCATTGAATGGCCGGACCGTCGGTCAGGTTGCGAAGGCGCTCAACGGTTTCCGGAACGAGAACTTCGCCCTTGAGGACCAGCGTGAACTCCGGACGCAGTTCCGCTGCGAGCCGTAGTACATCCAGATTGTCAGCTCGTGCCGACTCGAACACCCGGCCGATATGAAACCGATCGGGACCAGACAACCGCCGCCGAATTCGCGCCCGGAGACCAACCGGCCGCTCGAGTCGCGCGCTATAGCGGTGGATCCGAACATCATGCCCGGCGGCTCGCAGCCCCTGACCGCAGTACTCGGTCCAAAGTCCGGTGTCCCAGTGCGGCCCGATCAGCAAGACACGCATCGTGCGCTCAAACTGCCGCGGCGCGGCGCCGCCACAGGGCGCCGAGTTCGGATTGCAGCGCGCTGCGATCGATGAGGTAGAGAAGGCCCGCGTAGACCAGTACGACCACCACGCCACCCTGAATCAGCAATACCGCATCGGTCAGCATAGGCAGCAGAATGAATCGTCCAAACAACCCGGCCCCGACTGCGGCCGCGAGCGGACGGGCCAGGTGGTGCAGCAGTCGCAGATTGAATTCACGGCGCGCGATTGGCAGCAAGACCAGGGCCGCCAGCCCCTGCGATGCCGCCAAGCCAATCGGAACCGCCAGGAACCCGGCGCCCAGAGCTGTGAGGATGCCGGCCAAACCCCACGCGGAGGCGGCCCATCCAATCGACACGATCAGCACGGTCTTCGTCTTACCCACCGCGTTCAAGATGGGAGTAATCAGACCGTTGATGGGAATGAGCGCGTTGTTGACCGCCAAGATGAGCAGGGCCGGAACGGCTGGCAGCCACTGTTCGCCGTAAATCAGGCTGGCAATCTCCGGCCCGAAGGCGATGACGGCGACGAAACCCGGGAGCGTCACGATGGCGTTCCACTTCAACGTAAGTTCGGCGCCTCGACGAACTTGATCGGGCGCATCCTGGATTCGTGCGAACGTCGGCAGGCTCACGCGCGCCACCCACTGCGTCAGCGCCAGCGGCTGCGCGGAAACGCGATTCGCCCAATTGAGATATCCGGTTGCGGTAGCCCCATACGCCCGCGGCGTAAAGAGGGGGATGAGCGAGTCCTTGACCGTTATGGCCAGCCGCGAACCTTGAAATCTCGCTCCGAAACCAACGTGCGGAGCCAGAACGCTCAGCTTCCGGGTTGGCACAGGCAGCCATGGACGCGCCATCACCACGGCCAGCGTCGAGACCAGACTGGCGCCGACATGGGCAATGACCAGGCTCCACACTCCGGCCGCGCCGATAGCGAAACCGATGCCCGCGCTGTAGTAGAACAAGGTCCCGGCAATGTCGGCGGCGGCCAGGCGGCCAAACTGCAGATGTCGTTCAAGCAGCGCCGCCGGAACGATTCGAAACGCCGTGAAAAAGACCGAGAACGCGAATACCCGGGTCATCCAGGGATCGATCTGATCATTGAGCAGAGCATCGACCACAAGTGGCCCGGCCAGAAAGACTACGACCCCTCCTGCAAAAACCAGGAGTAATTGACCAGTGAATACCGCTCGTAGGTCGCGGGTCTGAGGCTCACTACCGCGCTGAATCAGGCTGGGTTGCAGCCCGAGATCGGCAAACTGCTTGACCAGGCCTGCGAACGTGGCAATCGGAACGATGACTCCGAAGTCGGCCGGCGTCAGCAGACGGAAGAGCGCGATGCTTCCAAGGAAAGAAACGAGCTTCATGCCGCCTTCGCGCACGCCAAGCGACACCACGCCGCGGAGCGCGCGGTCCTCCAGATCCTCCGCGCGGGCCTCGGAAACCGCGGGGCCACTCACGCTCGCGCCTCCAGGCGACTCCCCAGCACGTCGGCGTAGACATCCAGCAGCCGCTGCGCGGACCGGCGCCAGGACATGGCGGCCGCCCGGCGTCGCGCCCCCTCGGCCAGCGCCTGCCAGTAGGTCGCATCGGTCAGCACGGTGCGAAGTGCATCGGTCAGGGCTGGAACGTTATCCGGTTGAACGAGCAGACCGTTCTCGCCGTGCACGACCGGCTCCTCGGCCCCGGAATCGCGGGCGCTGACGACCGGCGTCCCGCAGGCGTTCGCTTCCAGCAGCACCAGGCCAAAGCCGTCAAAGTCGGATCCTGCCAGCCGATAGGGCATCGTCACGACTCGTGCGCGGTAGTACCAGTCCACCAGTTCGTCCTCACTGACCATGCCGGTCAGCGTGACGTCGCCATCGAGCCCAAGCTCGCGGATCCTGCCGCGCAGCCCAACCACGTATGGCGCGGTCGGATTCACCGGACCAACCATTACGTATCGATCGGCAACGCCCTCGGACTTCAGTTGCGCAAATGCCTCAAGCGCCAGGTCGAATCCCTTGCGAGGTTTGCATTCGCCGACGGAGACGATTAGCCCGGATTCTCGATGCGGCGGACGCTCGCGCTGGAAGTCCTCGGTCCGAACCGCCAGTGGTACGACGCTCGTTTGCGTCACGTCCACGTCGCTTTCGACCCGTCGCCGGGTGTAGCCGCTGATGGCGGGTAGGCCTCGCGCCCGTCGCAGCGCCCAGCGCAGCGGCCAGCGCTCAATCATCGGACGACCCGAGGGAATGGAATACGTTCCAACGAGCGACACGAGGTACGGCCGTCGACCCGCCGCCAGAGCCACTGCTGGCGCGTACGGCTCTACCAGGCAGTGAATGACATCCGCGCCCCGCAGGGCCCTTCGTATCGACGGGAACGTGCGCTGGAGAACCCGAACCGGATGGCGGCGCCCGTGTTGAAACGAGGGGATTTCTACGTGGTCCCGGTAATCGCGTAAGTCGGCCATCGTCGCCAGGCTGCGGGGACTCACGAGACGCAGGTCAACTCCCGCGGCGATCAATTCCCGAGCCAACTCACCGGCGTAACGTCCCCATCCATTGGTTGGATCGAGTGCATCGCTGACCAGCGCCAGCTTCACCGGCGGTCGGCCCAGATTCCGGCGGCGGCCAGCACAACCATCGCTCCCAGTGCCACGAAGGAAATGACGAGACCGGCAGCAAAGCCCGGCGGCTCGTACGTCATCGCGACGGTGTGCGTACCGGCGCTGGCGATCGGCACCCCGCGCATAAGCGCGTTCACCGTGACCATATCCGTCGGGCGCCCGTTCACGCTCGCCTTCCACCCGGGAAACATCGCCTCGTTGAACACCAGCAATCCAGGCTGGCTCAAGACCACCCGCACGGTTACCGCGCCTGCAGTGCGCTCGGGGGGATGCACAACGTCAACGCCGCCGGCGCTTGACGTCCGAATCCCGGGATCACGATCGACAATCGGCAGGTCCGGTCGATCGGCGAGAGTATCCAACGTGGAAGACGTTGACGCTCCGGGCTCGATGATCCGCCAGTCATGCGCGACCCACGCGCGCGGAGCCCAGTCCGCAACTTCATACACGTACAGATTCTGGTTAACCGACGCCCACTGCGGCAGTGCCAGGTCTTCCACCCGGACCTGGCGCAGAGCTGGTACATCAACCGGCACGCCAGAGGTCACGAAGCGCACGTTGGCGGCAGCCAGGGCAGGCGCACGCCGCCGCAGCATCTCGGTACGCGCATCAGCGTCCAGGGCCGCGTCCGATGCGAAGCCGGCAACCGTGGAGCGCTCGCTGCCGACGTAGGCGAGGTACTCGGCGGTGGCCCGCGGCATCAGGTTCTCGTAGCCGTCGATTGACGCACGCCCACCCGCCATGGGGAGGTTGGGTGCGAGCGTTTCATTGAGAAAGACGTACTCCAGCAGATCGCGGCGCGTTCGATCCAACTCCGTTCCCGCGGCGGTGGACAGCTCGAACTTCTGTGCCTGGCTGCGGTACGAGAACACCCGCCAATCGCCGTCGGAGTCCGCCGGCACCACGCTGGCGGCCTGCGGATCTCGCGCATACCAGTCACCGGGCACCGTCGGAATCGCGTGGAACGGCGCCAGCAACACGTCAAACGCCAGCACGACGCAAAGCGCCGCCCGGGTGTTGTTCGGTGCTATTCGGCCGCGCAGATAGCGCCAAAACACAAGAGCGGTAAGCAGCGCCGCCAGGAGCGTCCAGCGCGGCGCCCAATACTCAAGGCTGAACGCTGCCGTCATGCGTTCGTACAGCTGATCGAACGTGCGGTAATAGCGTTCGGCGGTCAGGAATCTTCCTTCCGAGCCGACGATGGCCCGATCGATGTAGTCGTAGCCGTAGGGAACAATCAGAAAGGCAAACCCCGAGAGCACGATCGTGGCCGCGACCGTGCCCGCTCCAATCAGCCCGGCGAGCCACACCCAGGCGCGGCCGATCCAGCGCACCAGCAGGCTTGAGCGGAGATCGCCAGCGCCTATTCGCTCGATCCCGATCGCCGCCAGGAAGGCCAGACCGAACGACGCCACGATTCCGAAACGTGCCGGCTGGCGGAAGAACTCAAAGAGCGGCAGCTTGTGGAGCAGCGGAAAGCCGAGGCTGTACGAGCCCATGGACAGGATCCAGGTCAGCAGGACAAGACCGCTCAGGAACCAGATAAGCCGCCGCCGCCAACCGGTCACCACCGCAATCAGCGCCAGCGCCGGCCCGGCAAGCCCGAGGTAGAGCAGTTCTTCGGCATTGAGGGTCTCATTCAGCACACGGGGAATCTCAAATGACGGATACACGTAGCCCACGATGAGGCTCCAGGGCGGAATCGATCCTTGTGAGGCGGTGGCAAAGTCGAGCCCGCCAGCGCGAGCGGAGAGATCCGTGGTTGTAAGGGTCGGTAGGAGCCGGACGGCGCCGACGGCCAGGCCCACGACGGCGGCGACACCAATCCATCCCGCATCCTTCGCCGCCCGTGCAAACCCATCGTCGCCCCAGTTCCACCAGAATCGCGTTGCGGCGAAGAGCAGCCAGACGAAGCCCCACAGCAACGCAATCTGGGGATGGCCGGCCAGCACGGTAACGGCGGCGCTGATCGCCAGCAGCCCGGTGTAGCGGCGCTGGCCTCGCGAGATCAACTCAATGGCGCCGACGCCGGCCGGGAGGGCAAAGAAAATATCGGCGTAGTTGAGGAATCGAGACGTTGCGAAAACGAATCCGCCGTAGGTGAAAAGAAACGCGGCCACAAAGGCGCCGAGCCGGGTCAACCCCCACACCCGGCCCAGCCAATAGGCCGCCGCGGACGCAAGGGCCAGGCCCAGTGCCAGCTCAATGAAGTAGGCGCGCAGCGGCTCGAAGATCCAAAGCAGCAGCCAGGTCAGCGGGTAAAACCAGCCGAACTCGGAGAACGCGACCGGGAACCCGGCCAACATGCCGTCGGCCCACAGCGGGATTCGCCCTTCGCGCACGCCCTCGGCAAGCAGGGCATACCGGGGCTGGTAACTCAGCAACAAGTCAAGGTCCAGCCAGGGTGCGCCGGCAAAAAGCAGATCGCGATAAAGCACCAGCAGCGGCGCCAAAAGACCAGCGGCTACAAGCGCGCGACGCTGCGCGGTCGAGGCCTGTTCAAGCCCAGCGAGAATCCCGGCGAGAGTTTGGCCCAACTGGCTCAAGAGGCCGGCACAGATTCCAGAAACTCGCGGATAGCCGCGGCGCGCTGCGTCCATGTACGGCTCTCCACCTCCAAGCGAGCGGCGCTGGCCAGGCGGGCGGCCAGTGCCTTGTCGGTCAGCAGACGATCGACGGCGCTTGCCAGCGCGCTCGGCTCGTCGGGCGCCACGAGCAGGGCGTTGCGTTCATCGTGCAAGACCTCGCGCAGTGAGGGTAAGTCACTGGCCACTATCGGACGTTCGGCGGCCATGTATTCGAACAGTTTCAGAGGCGACGTGTGTTCGCGGGAGATGACCTGCCGTGCACTGAACGGAATCACCGCCACGTCCGCGGCCACCAGGTATTTCCGCGCATCGTCGGGCGGCAGGTGGCCGGTGACGTGAATGTTTGGAAGATCAGAGGCCGCCGCCCTGATGCGATCCAAGTCAGGCGGAATGCCTCCCACAATGATCCACTGGACGTCCGTCGATGCGCAGCGCGCCGCCTCGACCAGCGTGTCCACGCCCTTCCACGGGTACAGGTGGCCGAGATAGCAGACGACCGGTGCGTCGTCCGGGATTCCAACTTCGGCCCGAGCCGCGTCACGGTCGCGATCTGCAAACGCCTCGATGTCCACGGCATCCGGCGCAACGCACAGTCGACTCGGTTCGAATCCAGCCTCGACATACCACCGCCGCAGGCCTTCGGTTATGGCAATCACCGCATCCATGCGACGTGCGGCCCACAGGTGCAGGGCTGCCGACAATCGCGAGCGAGGCACGGTGTGCACCTCAAAGCAGAAGCGGGCGGGCTGTCCCAAGAGCAGCCGCAGCACCGTCAACGGCAACAGATCGCGGCTGTAGACCACGTGCGGCTTCCACCGACGCACGACGGTGAGCGCGGCGATAGCGAACGACCAGAGCTGCAGCAGGTGCGCGGCAAGCCTGATCGGACCCTGATTGAGCACCGGCCAGTCGATTGTGACGCGCTTAATGGCGTCAACTGTGGGCAATCCGATGAGAGCGAAAGTACTGGGCACGCCGGCGAATTGAAACGGGTCGCTGACGGCGCGCATGGCCGCTGTGTTCGCGCGGCGGGCGTAGGCGAGCAATACGGTGGCCCCACCCGACGCAAAGCCGGCGGCCATGTGCATGATCTGCAGCGGATGGGCGCGTTCGCTGGGAATCCGCGCGTTCGCAACCATCACGATGCGCGGCGAGTCGTCCACGCCTAGATCCGATACTCGACGCACACCGTAGCGTCCGCCGGTAGCGGGCCAATCTCGATGACATTCCCCGACCGGCGCCAGGGTGCATCGGAGTCGACCTGAAGCTCTCGCGTCGCGGCCGGCAGCCAATACCGCGCGTCTTCCATGTCGTTCAAGGTCTCAAGCTGGTCGCGGACCGCAAGGTCGCCCGCCTCAATCCGATAGGTTCGCCTGGTTCTCACCCCGCCGTGAGCACGTCCGTCGGCAAGCGCCACACCGGATGCGACCGTTAATTCGTCGTCCGTGACTTCTACGTCGCCTTCAAGGGCATGGCTGGACAGCCAGCGGCGGCTTGCACGCCAGGCCGGCGGACCAAAGTGACGCCACAGGAACTTGAGCGCGTACGGCCAGCGCCCGGCGTACGCGTGTGAGCGCGCGATGTGCAGGAGAAAGCGCGATTCACGGCGAGCCAGAACGCCTCGGAAGTCCGGCAGCACCCGACGCCGAGGACCTGGCAACACCTCCCAGGTTGCCTCCGGAACGTCCGGCTCTGAGCGAAAGCAAAGCTCATTCCGCCAGCCAGCGCTGGCGTTCCCTGTGTAGACCAGGCCGCCACCGCCAATGCGGCCGCCGACCAGCCGGTCGGCCGGCTGCTTGTGTGTTCGCACCAGCGCGCACAGACGCGGCGTCTCCAGCCGAGCCACGCCGGCGTCGCGCGCGATAGCCGGAGCGGAGCGTCCGCCCGTTGGCGGGTTGCTCGGCAGGTCGTCCAGGTCGGCCGCCGCGTGAGCCCGCGCCAGCCAGGCGAGGTCGGCCGTGTGCATGTAGCGGCAGACGAAGGCCGGGGCGCCCGCGGTCGCATCAATCAGCCCGCCCTCGCCCATCGCCGCGGCGCTCTGGGCCGCAACTCGCCCGGCCAGCGGCAACAGCGACGAACGACCGTCGGCCGCCAGCACGTACGCGCCGTACGGTGCCGAGCCGACCTCCGCATCCGCGTCCCAGAACCATCGCTTGCCTTCAAGGCCCAGCGGCATCACACCGTCGGGCCGAAGCACAAACGCCAGAAAGTCAGCGCCATCACGCAGGCGGTCCTCGAACGAGGACTCCGCGTTGACGTGCCGCAAGGCGTAGCGAGCGAAGGCCACACAGCGGCTGTGGTAGTAGACCGTCAGGTCGGAGATTCCGGCGCCCTCCCCCAGCAAGGCCGCATCGCGCACGTAGGCGAAGGAGCCATCCGACCGCATTTCGGCCAGCGCGCCGCCAACCGAGTCCACGACGATCCGTGCCCAGACCGGCTCGTCCAACGCCGCCGAAGCTGCCGCCAATCCCATGGCGCCCCAGAGCCGCTGATTGACGACAGGCTTGTCGATGACGTTGCGCCGCAGGTAGGTGTCGCAGCAGAGCCGAATTGCCTGTTCGATCGACAGCCGGTCAGTCGCCGCCAGCTCATCGCCCGCGTGTTGCAACAGCGTGGCCAGGGCGTCCACGCATTCGCCCGCGTCGATGACGTTGGTCGAGTTGTTGCGAGGATCGTGAAGGCCTGGAAAAAACACCCAGGCACCGTCTGCGCCAGGGTCGGGCGCGAGGCGCGCCGCTACGCGCGTGGCCGTTGCCACGGCCCTTGTCAGATACCGATCCTGATTCGTGTGCGCGTGCAGCGCACAGTTGATCACGATGCTTCGTGCTGTCTTGCCGGTGTGGTCGACCCTGTGCTCCGGACAGGGCGTGTAGCCGTTGTCGTCCCGAAGGCGCTCAAAAGCAGATGACGCCGTTGCCAGCACCCATGCGGCGCGCGCGGTCAGCGTCGACGACTGAATGACATCAACCATCACGACCCTAAGCTCGCTCCCGGATGACCCGTGCGGGCATCCCGGCCACGATTGCGTACGGCGGCACGTCGTCGGACACGACGGAACGCACGGCCACGACCGCTCCGTCGCCGATGGTCACGCCGGGAAGCACCACGACCTCGCTAAAGAGCATGACCTGGTCGCCAATGATCACCGGCGCCGTCTCGATGGGCGCATCCAACGCTGGCGTGTCCCGGCGGTCCAGCACATGACGGTGGGTATAGATGGTCGAGCGGCGTCCGATGTGCGATCGCTCGCCCACCTGAATGCCGCCGGTGCAATCGAAGCGCGTTTCCGACAGGACCTCAGTTCCGGGCCCAATTGAGAGTTCGGCGTTGGGGGCACGTCCCGGTTCCCACCCGGCACGCACGTCACGCTTTATGCGCGCGCCGTCGCCCAGGTTCAACCGCAGGCCGGCCGGGTAGTAAAAGCGACTGTCCACTCGGACTCGCTCGCCGCATGACACACCGGACGCCCGTCGCAGCAGCATTGCTCGAAGTGTCCAGAGCAGGCGCTGGTACGGGGGAATGATCTGCAGGTCCGGCAACTGACCGACAAGACGGGCAAGCTGCCTAGACGGGTCAAGGTTCATGGCGCGTCGTCCGACTCCGCAACTGACGGGAACGGGGGACGCTCGCCCGCGCGCAGGGCGTGGCAGACGCGCACCAAGCGTTCGGCCCACCCGCCCGCACCGTGTTCGCCAACGACGGCAGATTGCAATCGCTTGACGGAGGCCCGCTTGTGTTCAGCCGGCAAATTGAGCAGACGAGTCACTCCGGCAGCCAGCTCCGAGCCAGAGTCGCCGACGAGTACCGCATCGGCTAGCTCCCCCAGCATGCCGCCGTAGGCGCTGTTGTTGGTCACCAACGGCGTGGCGCAAGCCAGAGCCTCCAGGCCCGTCTTGTCCAGTGCCGGTTGCGCACGCCAATTCACAAACACATCCAGCGATCCGTAGAACCCCGCCATCTCGTCACCGCGTACAGCGCCCACATACTCCACCGCGTTACGCACGCCTAGCCTATCGGCGAGATCCTGCAACTCGTCGACATATGAGCGATCGGACGAATAAAAGGGCTCGCCGGCGATTCGCAGCGTGGCGTCGCGGCAGTTGGCGCTTCGCAACTCCGCGAGAGCCCGGATTCCTTGCTCGAAACCCTTGAGCGGCGTAAGTCGTCCGGCCATGCCGATGACCGGCCCGGCGCTCTGCCCGCGCGCGGCCGGTGGATGAAACCGTCCGGTATCGATCCCGTGCCCTATGACGAATGCTCGATTGCTACATATTGGGTAGCTATCGGACGAGGCGGTAACCGCGGCGTTCATCAGCCGGTCTGCCCGTCGCAACATTGCGGTCGAGCCGTGGCTCGTGTACCAGAGCACCAGCGGCGTACGGCTCATGCGAGTGATCGGCGACAGGGCCACGGCGTAGGCAGGCACCATGTGAGCCAGCGCTACGTTCACTCGACGTCGGACAATGAGCTTTGCGCAAACCCAGGCGAACGCCATCGCCGTCGACCGGCGTGACCGTCCACGCTCGCGGCCAAGGCCGTGGACGAAGACGTTGGACGGAAGGTCAACGTCACCCACACGCGCGGCCACCACGTGAACGGCGGCGGTTCTTTGACTCAATTCCGCCGCCCAGGTGTGAGTAACTGCCAGGTTGGTGCTCGATCGGTCGAGTTCCTGGGTTACGAACAGCAGCCGAAGGTCGCTGTCCGATGACCGGCTCACGTCACCCTGCTCTCGGCTAACCGGCGATACGAAGCAGCGTAGGCGCCGAGAACCGCGGACTTCTCAAACTGAGCCGTGGCCGCCCGAGCGGCGCGGCCCGCCTCGCGCACCTCGCCGGAGTCACGAAGCACGCGCTCGACCATCACCGCGCCGGCCTCGGCACTCCACGGCAGCAGCCAGCCGTTCGCGCCGTGTTCGATGGTCTCCGGCATCACGCCTACGGGCGTGGCAAAGACCGGCGTGCCGCAGGCCATGGCTTCCAGGCACACCCGCGGACCACCCTCGCTGAGCGAAGGAGCGATGAGCGCGCGCATGCGTCGGTAGAGATCGGCCAGATCGGCGGGACGGTCCAGCCAATCAACAAAGCTCACCCGGTCCAGGATTCCGGAGCGCGCGAGCCCACGACGAAACGCACGCATCCCCGGCCCCTGGCCGGCGACCGCAAACCGCGCTTGCGAGTCTCCGGCTGCGACTCTGGCGAAGACTTGAATGACGTAGTTGAGATTCTTGTTCGCAACCAGTCGCCCCACAAACCCGAGGGCGTAATCCTTTGCCGCATCGCGGGGTGTGAAGACATCGCGATCGATATAGGCCGACGGCAGCACCAGAACCCGCTCCGCCGGCACGCCCCATTTCGCCAGCAGGTCGGGAACCTCCCGCCGATTGACCACACGAATGGCGGCCGCGCGGCGTGCCACGCGCGTCACATACGCGCGATAGACCATTTGCGCCAGCGGTTCCCACCACTGGGCCCGCCTCGGGTGACCTGGCACGTGGTGGATCTCGCTGACATAAGGCGTCCCAAAGCGGCCCGACAGCCGCGCCGCGGCCCGTCCGTTGGCGAAGATTCCGTAGTCGTGGCTGACGATCAGTCCATGCTTGTGGTCTCGCAGCAGTTCGGCGCCCCGGCGGCGCATCCAGGCCGACTGGCGCGCGCGTGAGGTCGGCGCGGGTTCGACGCGTACGCCCGGATACGGCTCCACCGTCCGTGCATCTTCGGCTCGCGGCGAAAGCACGTCGATACGATCGAATTCGGCCGCCAGGCCTTCGAGGGTTGTGTGGAAAGGCCCACGTCGGCCTGTCGTGAGATCCCGATCACCGCTGAGCATCAGCAGCTTGGCGCTCACGGCCTGGCGCGCGACGTTGAGCCGGTGACCTCGGACAGAATCTCCATCGTTTCATCCACCAGCCGGTCCCACGTGAAGTGTTCGAGTCCCTCCGACCCCTTGCTCACCAGCCGATCGGCAAGCTCGCGGTCGGCTAACAGGCGGTTTACGGCTATCACGAAGGCGCGATGGTCGCCGAGCGGCGTCAGCAGCGCGTTGTGCCCGTGGGTGAGGATTTCCCGGTTTCCACCGATGTCCGTCGTAACAATCGGCGTTCCAATAACGCGAGCCTCAACCAGCGTGTGGGACAGACCTTCGTACGACGTGTTCAGCACAAACACGTCGGCGGCACGCAGGTACATGCCAACGTCCCGGTGCGGCACCCGACCCACGAAACGAACCCGGTCGCCCAGGCCCAACTCGGCCGCGTAGCGTTCCAGGGCCGGCTGCTCCGGCCCGTCGCCAACGATGGCCAGCACGGCGTCGTTCGCGAAGTCGGGAACCATGCGCAGCAGGTCGTCAACCCGTTTCCATCCATAGAGTCGGGAAACAGTGCATATCAACGGGCCTTCAAATCCGAGCTGCCGCTTGGCTTCCGCGCGTGGTACGTCTATCTCTGGAATCTCGGTCAGCGCGTTATGAACCACGCGAATCTTGTCCGGCCGGGCGCCCCACGTGCGCACGAACGCGCCGACGTATCCGCTGGGAACCACGATCACATTGGCCAGCGTTGTATACATGCGTTGGATGATTTGGAACGCCCGAGTGAGCGGCCCGTGACGCGTCCGCTGAAACTCCTCGATCCCCAGCGTGGTCATGCCCCGCCGGTGCGCGGACTCCCAGGCCCAGTCGCCCACGATCTTCAGCACCCGGGGCCGACCGGCCATCAGCGCGGCCAGCGTTGATGGCGCCTCGATACCGTTGATATAGACCACGTCGGACATCAGCGCGGCCCGCAACGTATGCCACCAGACCAGGGCATAGCGCAGCGGTATCGGCGTGTTCCAGGAGACGCGAACGATCGGAAAGGGCGGACGCACCAGCCCCTCCGGATCGTCCGGGCAAACCACCGCCCGAACCGCGTGGCCGCGGTTGTGCAGCGTCAGCGCAAGGTTGTAAATGTGCGTTGCGGGCCCGCCGACCGTCGGCGGAAAAATGTTTGAGACAAACGTGATGCGCATTGCTGGGACGCTAGCACCGGCTTCGGCACGCGACAACGGCGCCAGCGGCGTTCGCCGAGTGGCGGAGCGTTGCACTCCGCCTGGCAATCAGTGGTCCGGCGCCTCGGTCCCGTTGGTCGAGTGCGAGCCGTTGGTTGAGGGCTGGATCACCGGCAGCGGATCCCCGGTCACCACGCTGCGTGCGCCGGCAAACAGGTTCCAGCTTGAACCCCCGTCCTGCCAGATCGCGTCACACCCGCGGCAGAGCGTGTAATCGTCCAGCTCGCCGCTCACGTGGGCCTCGCGGATTGCGCGATACGACGGGTTGTTCCAGATGTCCAGCAACGACTCGTTCGTCAGATCACCCATGATCTGGTCCTCGCCGAAGTCCGCGCAGCACGAGGGGACCTTGCCGTCCCAGTAGATCGCCATGGACTTCCAGAGCCAGTTGCAGGGGTAATAATTCGGACCGTGTGGACGCGCGGTGTAAAAGTCGGACGAATCCATCTGTCCGGCCCAACCGTGCGCCCAGAACGTATCCCACTCATCCACCGGTAGCCCGTCAAAGCGCTGGCGGAAGTGTTCCGGAACGACTGGCGCCGCGCCTTTGGGAAAGCTGGAGTCCCAGAGTTGAATCACCTGCATCACGAAGTAGGGCTTCGGGCCGGACCGGCGCTTTCTCGACTCCAGCAGTCGCAAGACTCGATCCAGCGTGCGGTCAAACTGCGCACCTGCTCGCATCACTTCGTACTGTTCCGGTTCCCCCGAGTCGAAACTGATGGTCAGCTTGCTCGGCGCGGCGTCCAGCAGCTGCTCGATCTTCTCGTCACGCAACAGGGTCGCGTTGGTGTTGATGTGGGCGGCGATTCCGGCGCGCTCGCAGACCTCAATCATTTCGTAAATGTCCGGGTGCATCAGCGACTCGCCGCGGAAGAACAGGTTGGCTTCCCGCACCGACGGCCGGGCCTCGTCGATGATCCTGCGGAACAGGCCCATGTCCATGAACGGCTTTTGCTTCTTGAGTTCGTCGGCGAGCACGCTTTGCGGACACATGGGACAGCGCAGGTTGCACGCGCTGGTCGGTTCGATGTGCAGCTTGATCGGCCCGTACGGCAGGTCCGTCGAGCCGCGCATCCAGTGATACGCAAACCGACCAAGCGACGGACGCAGGATGGCCCGATGCCGACGGTACTTGACCAGCAGGTCTTTCGCCTGGCTGATCGAGTTCACGAGCGGGCGGCTTCTTCGCGTCTCGGTGGGATCGCGTCCTCCCACAGCATGTTGGGAATCCCGTCCTCGACTTTGTATCGATAACCGCAGACCGTGCAGACCAGGAAGGTACCCGCGATACGCAATACGCCGTCGTCGCGCGGATGATCGTCATTCACGCAGCGCAGAATCGCCAGGAAGTCGTCTGGAATGAGCGGCGGCGCGGACGTCGCGTCCGAATCAGCCATTAGTGTCGCCTGCTCCCTTCAATTTGAAGCTAGAGCATGAAATGCAGCGTGTCAAAGCTAATCAACAGGGCGGCAAACGCGCCAATCGAAAGAAAACGGAACGACCACACGCCGCGCGCGGAGGGCCAGATTCGACCGCTCAAGCCCACCCAGGCCCCCAGCGCCGTGAATTGCAGGACTAGCAGGAGCGCAGCCACCCAAAACAGGAATCCCGGATAGGCCAGAAAACTCTCCGTGAGGCTTAGCGACCAGAAGTCCAGCCCCAGGCCATGTTCGGGGTTCTTGGGCACGGCATCGATCCCAAAACGGAGCCATGGCGTGCGGCCCAGGGCGTCGGCCAACCAGTCCGTTCGGTCGGGCGCAATCAGGTTCACGGCGTCGGCTCGAAGGAGCCAGGCATGGGCCAGCAACGGTGAGAACTGGTACGCATAGAGCACTGCCGCGAAGTCGCCTTCAGGTTGGATCGACGACCACGGCTGATAGTCAGCGCCGCCATAAACCGCGCCATTCAGCGGCACCGCACCCGCAACCTGCTGCTGAAAGAGATCCAGGTAAGAGATAAAGTCCTTGGAAACGCCCATGAATTGCACGCTGGCGCTGACGAGGACCACACCGGCCAGAGCCACGCCGGGCAGCCAGGTACGCGCTCGCTCAAGAACTCGCTCAAGTAGCGGGGCCCCCACGATCACCAGCAACGGAAGCGCCGGAACCAGGTAGCGCGGGCCCCACGTATTGCCGCCGTACCAGACCTGTTTGCGACTGTAGAGCAGGGCGTAGGCGATCGGGATGCCCACGAATACGAGCGACCGCCAGCCATGGCGACGAATGAACCAGGGCAGCACCGGCAACGTGACCAGCAGAATCGGGTTGTACCAGAGCACACCTTTGCCCCAGCTGCTGATGAGACCGACGAGTCCCAGGCGAAACGGCAGTTCCAGCCAGCCCCGCTGCAGACCGCCGATGAGTTCACTCACGTACAGCAGGTGGAAGTCGAACAGCACTGCCGCCGCCGCGAGGGCTGGCGGAATGACGACCAGAAACGGCGCTGAAAACAGCAGCGCCGGTCGAATCGAGTGCCGGAGGGTCTCCCGCCACGTACGCTCCGACCTGGCGCCAACCACAAGTCCGGCCAGCAGGATCGGCACGGCGATCACGCTGACGTACTTTGTCAGCACCGCCGCGAACGCCACGAGTCCGGCCAGCAGTGCGTAGCGATGCCGTCCGGTCGAGCCGTGCACCAGCAAGAGCCATACCGCCGCCAATAGCAGCGTGGTAACCAGCGGCTCGGAAAAGTCGAACTTGGCGTAAGGCCACGCCATCGTTCCAACGGCGTAAATCAGTCCGCTGACAAGAGCCACGCGCTCGCTGTAATTCAGCCGTCGCACAATCCGCACCACCAGCACGACGCCAAGGGCCGATACGAACGCGTTCGCCAACGCGACCCAGATGCGTCGGAAGAACTCGCGGTTTTGCCGTTCCGACCAGACACGTCCGACCCCGGGCCCGTCGATCCAACTCCCGTCGGTGGACCGCAGTGCCAGGCCATCGACATAGAAATTGCCGTCCGGCAGCAAATAAGTGATTCGCGCCGACTCGAGTTGCCGGGGCGAGTCGAAGCGCCAGGTCGCTCCGTAGTAATAGGCGCGCGCGTTGCCGATGTGACGCGCCACCGGTGGCGGTTGATCGTGCTGAATCACGGCGCGCACGTCGCCACGGTCGTAGGCCCACTCTGCGGTTTCGATGCCGACTCGGATTGGATGCTCGGTGGATTGTCCCGAGGCGTCGGTGAGCTCGAGCCGCGCGATCTCAGTCCCCTGCGTAAAGCCGGCGCTCAGCCCGCTGTGCGACACCAGCGCAAGTCGGTCGTAGGATCCGGGTTCGATTTCGAGCAGAAGCTCTTGCCGGACATCTGGTCCCGGTGTCCCGCCGAGTGCGGGCTGATTCACCAGCAGGACGTCGTACTCGCCCAGGGGAATGCGGTCCCGCTGCGGCGCTTGCTTGGCCAGCGGCTCGGCAAACGCCACGATCGGCATAAACGCCGTCGGCAAGCCCACGCCCCAGCGAGCGAAGTTCCTGTTCTGGTCGCGCAGATACGCGTGACCTCGATCAATCATCACGCTCTTGGCCATTTCGAACGCAAACGTCCCGTCCGCGCTGTAGCCCGAGCCGTTCCGCGCCGGACCTAGGCTCATCGAATAGAACGTGAAGGCGAAGAGGAACAGCAGAAACACGGGGCGCACCCGGCCCCAACCCATCAGGCGGCGCACATGCGTCATGCGACAGCCCGGATGTGGGCGCGACTACTGGCCAACGAGATTCGTGACCAGATCGTTAAGTCGATCCCGAAACGCCGACGTGTTGAAGCGCTGGCTTGAGCGGCTGGCCTGCGTCGCCATGCGGCCTCGCAATTCCTGATCCCGGATAAGGCTCCACGTCCGCTCGCGCAACTCGCTGGTCGTGGTCCAGAGAAAACCGTCCTGTCCGTCGTGAACGACTTCAGGTGGTCCACCCTGATTTAACACGACTGGCACGACCGCATTGGCCATGGCCTCCACCACGGAAATCCCAAAGTGCTCAAACTTGATCGGATTGCGATTGACGCTCTCACCGTACCCGGCGGCATGCCAGTAGATCTGCGCTTCACCGTAAAGGCGCTGCAAGTCCTTGAACGGGGCATCGACGGCAAACTCAACCGGATACCCTTCCGCACGCTGGCGCAAATCGTCGGTGTAGGCCAGATCAGCATCTCGTCGACTCTGATGGCCGGCCAGGCGCAGCGTCCAGCCGTCCAGACCATCGCGGCACATCTGCTTGAACTGATCGATCAGCACGCCGTGCTTCTTCTCGTGCGAGCCGCGAAAGAAGCGACCGACGCTCAAAATCGACCGTGACTTGGCACGAGGTTCCGCCCAACTCGTATCCACCGGCGGATACAGCAGTGGCCCGCTACGTTGCCAGTAGCTTTCCATCCACGTGCGGCTGTACGCCGAGATTGGACAGATCAGATCGTACGTATCGAGATTGGCCAATGAATGTGGCTCCGGCAGCCACTCGAGACGCCAGCCCAGTTCCGGCAACGCGCGACGGAACAGCAGCTCATAGAGAAAGTGCCGGGGATCGCGCACCCGAACGTCGGTAACGGCCAGACCGATCTCGCGATTGTCCGCCTCGGCCGTCTCATTGGCCGGATTCCTGGTCGGCGACATCAGCAGCAGATTGGCGAATCCATCCTTCACATATTGGCGGTCAAGACTGATGCGCCACGTCTCAAAGTGGCCCGGACGCGGTGCAAACGCGTGTTCGGCTACCAGGTGCCCGTTCGCCAGGCAACGGACCGGCAAGCCTCCGGCGGGCCTGAAATTTCCGGCCACAATGTCGATGGGCACGGGCCCACGGCCGCGCGGCACGCGCAGTCTGACGCGAGCGTGATCGGTCGTGTACCGAAACCACCCGCGGCCAAGCTCCTGGACGTCGTAGAAGCCGTCGCTCCATTCGGGCAACAGCAGCTGTCGCTTGAGGAACCGGCCGACAGACTGACGCATTCGCTCGGGCCAGGTGCGATCGATTGGTGATGGGAAGAGCACGAGCATCACGCTATGGCGCGCTGCCGATGGTTGGTTGGTCATGAACGACGAGTTGACGAACAGGTCGTACTCGCGAGTGACCTCCGCAAACCGATTGGGCGGGAGCGCTGGAATCACGCGCACACCAATATGATCCAGATCGATGTGAAGGGCATCCGCCAGGGCGTCCCGCTCGACTGGGCGATGCGTGATGAGTTCGGTGTCGAAGCGCTCGGCCAGGACGCGCGCCGCCATGACGGCGTGACGCTCGCCCCCTCCCTTCTCGTGCAGCCAGCGGTTGTAGACCGCCGCCTTCACGACGACTCGAGGAACGGACGCAACTCGCGACCGTCCAGCGGGGCAAGGCGCGCTTCCTGGCCCCGCAGCCGCCAGGTTCTCGGCCCGGCCAGGGCGGCGTCACCGAGTGCCCGGAGGCGCGCCGCCACTCGGCGCGCCGCTTCCACGTCACGTAGGGCCAACGCATTCCGGAAGTCGCCTGAGGCAAACTGCATAGCGGTCGCCGCGTGCCGGCTCACCCACGACCGCGGCGCGTTTTTTCCAAGCATCCGCAGCTTGCCGAACTCAACGTTGCGGACGAAGCCCGGCGACCACTCCCGGCTGAGCGCCGCGTGTTCGTGGCGAACAACGGATGCTGGCTCATACCAGAACCGCCAACCGCGACGTCGGGCGCGCCAGGCAAGGTCCGCATCCTCGTAGTACATAAAGATGCCGTCGTCCAGGTAGTCCAGTGCCTCCAGCATCGCCCGCCGATAGAGCACGGCCGCGCCCTTGACCGCGAAGACTTCCCGGGGCTGGTTGTAGGAGGAGTCGTCCCAGGCCGACCAGGGAACGCCCGCCAGGAGGTGCGTTCCACGATCGCGCATCGAACCGTCGGCCAGCGGCCTGATGCCGGCACATTCAATCGCCGGCCGCGCCAGCCGCCTCACCGCGTCGGCGCTCAAGTCAATCTGAAGCGTCGTGCGCTCAGTCGGCACCCGGGTCTCGACCAGCGGCTGGTCGCCGGCGCGAACGCTGATCGCGACCGGCGCCCGTCCGTCGCCCGAGGCCAAGTCCACGGACAACGTCGTTGCCCCGTCACGTACCGGCACGGCGAGTTCAAGCTCGGCCTCGGTCCAGCGAAACGGGTGGCCGTACGCATTCAGTTCCACACCATGGGCGCCGCCGATCACGTCGGCGGCGCCCGCTCGTGACCCCGCGCCATAAAAGCGGACGCCAAGCTGCCGCGTATCTGGTGGCGGCGGGCAAAACGTCGGGACGTTCAACCGCAGCGGAAGCCGGTCGTACTGATGCAGTAGCTTCGCCCCCACACCGCCGGCCAACGGGTCGCCGGCAAGGCGTGCCACCAGCGGCCACAGCCAGTCGGGCTCCACCTCGGTGTCCGGGTTGAGCAGTCCCAGGTATGGCTCGCTTGCAGTCCGCAGTGCGCGGTTGTTGCCTCGCGAGAACCCCAGGTTGGCGCCATTCTCAATCAGTTCCACCTCGGGAAACGCTTGTTCGATGCTCGCTGGCGAGCCATCGCTCGATGCGTTGTCCACGACCGTTACGTGGAGATTCGGATAACGCGTGGCCAGCAAGCGCTCCAGGCAGCGCTCAATCCGCCCGGCGCCGTTGTAGTTCAGCACGACGATCCGAACGGGCGGATGGTCCGTGGTCATTCCACCCGGATTGAGCGCACGGCGATGCCGAGCGGGCGAGTGTCCGAGTCCAGGCCAACCTCGGCAGGTACCAGGGCATCGTCGACTTCGATGACCAGCTCGTGCGATGTCGGCGATGTCACCGGATCCATCGGCACGACTACGTCCTCAAAGTCCATCCCGTGGAGTTGGAACGTTGCGATGTGAAGTCCGTTGAGGCTCACCCGGCCCTCGGCCTGTGCCCGGCCATGCAGCGGACGGCAGGCGGAGAGCACGAGCGATCCCTGACCGACGTCCTGGCAGACGTACGCCACGGCGCGTTCGCTGGTCCACCGAACGCGCGGCGGCCAGTTTTCCGCCGGAAACCAGCCTTCGCCGAGCCATTCAGACTCGCGTGCGCCCATGACCAGCCGCTCCGGCGGCGGCGCCCAGAACGGTCCGGCCGCTTCCGTGAGCATGTCCGGCTGGGCGATAGGCGCCAACGCGGATTGCAGTTCGTCCTCGGGTGGGGCTAGCGAGACTCTCCATTGCGACGGCACCACGGCCACGCCGCGTTGGGAGACCGTCGCCTTGCCGACGAATATCGTGATGGCGTCAGGCCACATGTGGTACGGGCGTCTTCGATTCTCGGACGGCCACACGCCCAGCGATAGCTGATAGCTTCCAGGTCCAAGCGGCAGCGGACCAAGTGAGCACTCCACGCGCGTTCGTCCCGGCTGCACAGCGGTCGGTCCAAGGGTTGCCGCCGTGGAAGTCTCGTGCACGAGCAGACCGTCGCTTCGGCGGACGGCGCATCCAACCACCACGTCATCCAGGTAGTCGTCCGCCTCCAACTCCAAGTCCAAGCGCATCACGCCGCCGGGAAGAAAGGCGTAGCTCTCGATACCGGTGGCGCTATCGGCAACCGTTGCCGCTCGGATCCGCAGACGCTCGCCGCCCGGATCGGGCGCTGGTGACTCTTGCTCGGAAGCCGTCAATGCTTCCGAACCGCGCATGTGCTGCAGATACTGCTGAATCACATCGCGCGGGTCGCCCAGCGCCTGAGTCTTCCCCCGGTCGATCCACAGCACACGGTCGCAGAAGCGGCGCACCTGGATCGGATCGTGGGACACGAAGACCAGCGTGCGCCCGCGGGCCTTGATCTCAGCCAGCGCCTCATAGCACTTGGCCGTGAAGCGCGCGTCGCCAACCGCCAGCACCTCGTCGATCAGCAAGATGTCCGGATCGACGTTGATTGCAATCGAAAACCCAAGCCGCATGAACATGCCCGACGAGTAGTGGCGAACCGGCGTGTCGATGAAGCGGTCCAATTCGGCAAAGGCCACGATGCGGTCGTAGAGCTGCCGCATTTCCTGACGCTCGATGCCCAGGAACGAACCGTTAAGGAAGATGTTCTCCCGCCCCGTCAGGTCTGGATGCATGCCCGCGCCGAGTTCGAGCAGACCGAACACCTTGCCGCGCGCCACCACATCGCCGGTCGTCGGTTCAATGGTGCGTGCCAGCAGCTTGAGTATCGTGGTCTTTCCCGAGCCGTTTGGGCCGATGATGCCCAGCGTTTCGCCCGCGGCCACGTCCAGGTCGACGCCGTCAAGCGCCCAGAACTCTTCGTGTTCGATGCGTCGGCGACCGAGCAACGCCAGCACCATGCCCTGCCACGTACGGGCGGCTTCATGCCGGATCCTGAAGCGCTTTCGCACGCCTCGAAGTTCGATGGCGGATGGCATTTAGACTTTGACTTCCGATCGCCGACCTACGCCAGCCAAGCGTCGCGATGGAATTGCCCGAAGCTGGCAACTGACGGGGAGAGATGTGCGATGTCGCTGAATTTCGAGACACGGCAGGTTGAATCCCAACCCATCCTGGGAATCCGAGCCACCAGCACCATGGACGAACTCAGCGAACTCATGGGGTCGTTGTTCGGCGAGGTTTACGGATACATCCAACAATGCGGCCAGAATCCTGCCGGGATGCCCTTCTCCCGCTATCACAGCATGGACGCCCACACGGTCGACCTCGAATGCGGAATGCCGGTGGAGTCGGCCCTGGAGGGCACGAGTCGCGTTCAAGCAGGCGAGTTGCACGCCGGAACCGTCGCCACCGTCACGCACATGGGACCGTACGAAAGCCTCCCCAAGACCTGGTCGGCGCTGACGGAGTGGATGGGCTCGCAAGGGCTCGAACCTGCCGGTGCGCCCTGGGAGGTCTACGTCACGGACCCCGGCGCCGAGCCCGACACGTCGAAATGGCGGACCGACATCTTCTTCCCGGTACGCTGAACGGGAGATCACGCTGACGCCTCGGATTCCAACGGCCTGAAGAACGGAACACGGCCGTCGTGAGGTGATGCCGGGCGTTCGCGTTGGCATGCGCGCTCTGAACACTCGCGTTTTCCCATCAAGCCTAGAGTTCTTCCGCGAAGCGGCTCGCAAGCCGGCGGAACATCCACCAGCCCACGCCCAGCAGCACCAGCGCGGTCACGACCGTCACTAATGAGTGCCGGATCGGCGGGAATCCCCACATAAACGCGTAGCGATAGTCCGTTACGAGCGTCGCCATGGGATTGAGCATGAACACCCATCGGTGAATGTCCAGTCCCAGCACCGTGTTGTTTGGAACGATGGACATCGCATAGAAGATGGGTGTCAGGAAAAACCAGGCCAGCATTCCAACCTCAACGATGTGCTCCGTGTCGCGGAAAAACACGTTCACCGTCGCCAGCAGCAGGCCGAGCCCCAGCACAAAGACCAGGTGCAGCAGCATCACCAGCGGCACGGCCAGCATGGTCCGGGTCACACCAACACCAAACGGGAGCGCCACCAGCCAGAAGACCACGTACGCCAGCACAAAGTTGATGAAGCTGGCCAGCACTGCGCTCAGCGGCAGCAATTCACGCGGAAAGTAGACCTTCTTGATCAGCAGGGCGTTTGACGTAACGCTGCGCATCGCCGTGGTCAACGCATGCTGGGTAAAGAGCCAGGGCACCAGCGCACTTAACAGGAAGAACGGATAACGCTCGATCGGATCTGTTTTGGCCAAGACTTGAAAGACCAGCGTGAAGACACCCATCATCAGCAGGGGGTTGAGCAAGGCCCAGGCAAACCCAAGCACGGATCCGCGATAGCGAACCTTCAGATCACGCACGACCAGGTTCTGCAGCAAGTCGGCGTACGACAGCAGTTCGCGCGAGGCCGCCACGACGTTTCGGGCTGGGGCAAACGGCCCCTTCGCAACAATGGTGCCCATAGATAAAGGCCCCTCAGCACGGGGGGCCGCTTATTCTAACGCGGGAGGACGCCCGGCAGCCGCCGACGTAGCATCGTGCTACGCTACGGCGTCCGACAGGCGTTGGAGCCTGCGCAGCGCATGGAAATCACGTGGATCGGGGGCAGTTGCTTTCGATTCCGCGGACGCGACGGAGCGCTCGTCACCGACCCGCAAACCTCCGGCCAAACCCGTAGATCCACCTTTCCGAAGGCCGATCTGGTCGCTGTCACGGACCCTGAGTTGCCGCCCGGCGCCGAGCGCCTGGTCGTTCCGAACCACGCAGGACGCGACACGTATGTTGCGGCCGGCCCGGGTGAATATGACGTTTCCGGCGTGTACCTCCACGGCATAGCAGCTTCCGCGACGCCCGACGCCGGATCCGTCCGCACCGTCTTTGCGCTTGACATCGACCGGGTAACGGTAGCTTTGATTGCCTGCCTCGAATCTGACATGACCCCTGCAATGCTCGAGGAGTTGGGTACCGCGCAGGTGCTGGTTGTGAATGCCGATGAAGGCGTTGAGCGCGTGGTCAAACTCGTTAACCGGATCGAACCCAACCTCGTGATCCCTTACGGTCGGTCCGAGAACGGCCGGATTTCCTGGATGGATGCCGCCAAGGCCCTTAGTGAAGCCGAGCCCACGCCCGAGACATCCATCAACGTCTCAGCGTCCAACCTCCCCGAGCCGGTAGCGACCCGCGTGCTGGCCCCGCGCGCCGCCTGATGGCCGCACGCGGCGAAGTCGGCGCAAGCCGTCTGCCCGCACGCACGGGCACCGCATGAGCCGAGACATCGCGCGGAAGTTCATCTTCGTCACCGGCGGCGTGCTCAGCGGCGTTGGCAAGGGTGTCAGCGTTGCCAGCATTGGACGCCTGCTCAAGAGCCGCTCGCTCAAAGTCTCCGTGATGAAGCTGGACCCATATATCAATGTGGACCCCGGCACCATGAGCCCGCTCCAGCACGGTGAAGTCTTCGTGACCGTGGACGGGGCCGAAACCGACCTGGACCTCGGGCACTACGAGCGGTTTATCGACGAGAACCTCCGGGCGGTGAGCAATCTCACCACGGGAGGCGTCTACGACAGGGTCATCAGCCGCGAGCGGCGCGGCGACTTTCTCGGTGGAACCATTCAGGTCATTCCCCACATCACCGACGAAATCAAGGCGCGCATTCACGATGTGGGCAAGACGCACGATGCCGACATCGTGATCGTGGAAGTCGGCGGAACCGTCGGTGATATCGAGAATATTCCGTTTGTCGAGGCGCTCCGCCAGATGCGCCGCGAGGTGGGCGACGAGAACGTCCTGTACGTGCACGTCACACTGGTCCCGCGCATCGGCGCCACCGGCGAACTGAAGACCAAGCCGACCCAGCACAGCGTGACGCAACTTCGGGGACTCGGCATTCACCCCGACGTGGTGATCTGTCGATCCGACGCCCCGCTGAACCTCGAACTTCGGGAGAAGATCGCGCTGTTTGCCGACATCGATGCGCGTGCTGTGATTTCCAATATCGACGTGGACACCATCTACGAGGTGCCGCTGGCTCTCGAGGCCGCCGGCCTGGGCAACTTTATCGCCGAGAGCCTGCAGCTACCGGACGCCAAGCCGGATCTCGACGAGTGGCGAGGCATTGTCGCTGCGCTGCGCGAGCCCCGTCCGCAACTCGAAGTGGCCATCGTCGGCAAGTACGTCTCGCTGGCGGACTCCTACCTCAGCGTGATCGAGGCCGTTCGCCATTCGGGCATAGCGCTGGGCATCGATCCCGTGATTCGCTGGGTCGATTCAGAAGATCTCGAAGACCGCGACCCGGCCGACCTGCTGGACGGCGTGGCGGCGGTTATCGTGCCCGGCGGATTCGGGCCTCGCGGCATCGAAGGCAAGATTCAGGCCGCACATTACGCCCGGGTCAACAAGGTCCCCTATCTTGGTCTCTGCCTGGGCATGCAAATTGCCGTGATTGAGTTCGCCCGCAAGGTTCTCGGCACGGACGACTGCGACAGCATCGAATTCAACCCCGACACTCGTCATCCGGTAATCCATCCCATGCCCGAGTACTACGATGTAGCCGATATGGGCGGATCCATGCGGCTCGGCCTCTGGCCGTGCGAACTCGTTGAGGGCACGCTGGTACGCGCAGCCTACGGCCAGCCCTCGATCAGGGAGCGTCACCGCCATCGCATGGAGTTCAACAACAGGTACCGCCGGTTGCTTCGTGCCGAAGGCATGACCTTCAGCGGACTCTCACCGGATAGCACACTGGTCGAAATTATCGAGTTCGAAGGTCATCCATGGTTCGTCGGCTCCCAATTCCACCCGGAGTTCGCCTCGCGACCCAACCGTCCACATCCGCTCTTTACCGGCTTGCTACGGGCGGCAGTCCGTCACGTGGAAGGCCGGCAGCCGATTCCCCTGCTGGAATCCAGATCCGAAACCGTCACCTAACGGCACTAACCCCAGAATTGCGGAGACTTATGCGTTCCCACACCGTCACGCCCCCTGGAAGGTGGCTTCCATGAGCACCGTTGCCGTCCTCGGCGCCCAGTGGGGCGACGAAGGCAAGGGCAAAGTCGTCGACCGCTTCGCCCAACACGCGGAGATGGTGATCCGATTCCAGGGCGGCAACAACGCCGGCCACACGGTCATCAACGACCAGGGCACCTTCGCCCTGCATCTGGCGCCCTCCGGAATCTTCAACCCTGACGTCACGAACATCCTCGGACCCGGCACCGTCATCAACCCGGCGGCCCTGCTGGAAGAGTTGGACGAACTCCGAACCCGAGCCAACCTCTCCTTTGACCGCTTCTGGATAGCCGAGCGCGCCCACGCCGTGATGCCCTACCACGTGGCCCTCGACGCTGCCGAGGAAGCCCAGCGCGGCGATCTGGCCCAGGGCACCACCCTTCGTGGCATCGGCCCGGCCTACGCCGACAAGGCGGCTCGGTCCGGCGTTCGGATGGGCGACCTGCTCGATGCCGACTACCTGCAGGAGTGGCTGCCGGCAATCCTGGAGCCCAAGAACAGGCTCTTGGAAAACGGCTACGGCGTGGCGCCGCAGGATCCCCAGGCGCTGATCGATCAGGCCCTCGCGTGGGGCGAGACCCTCGCGCCACTCATCGTGGACACGCTGCCAATCGTGGGCGCGGCGCTGGCCGAAGATCGACGCATCCTGCTCGAAGGCCAGCTTGGCGTCATGCGCGACCTTGACTGGGGCCACTATCCCTACGTCACCTCGTCCAGTCCGTCGGCCGGCGGCGCCTGCGTGGGCGCCGGCATCCCGCCGCGTGAACTCGACCAGGTCTGGGGCGTGGCCAAGGCCTTCTCGTCGTCGGTGGGCGAGGGACCGTTTCCAACTGAGCTATTCGATGAGACGAGCACCCATCTGCGGGAAGTCGCGGGCGGCGAGTACGGCGCGTCGACCGGCCGGCCCAGGCGCTGCGGGTGGTTTGACGCCGTGGCCGTGCGCACCGCGGCTGCCCTCAGCGGCATCGAGCGCCTGGCCCTGACCAAAGTCGATGCCCTCGACGGCCTGGAGCGCATCAAGGTAGCCGTCGCTTACGAGCTTGACGGGCAGCGCACGGAACTGGCGCCCGACACGCGCAAGTTCGACCGCGTCCGTCCCATTTACGAGGAATTCCCCGGTTGGATGACCCCAACCGAAGGGATCAACGATCTCGACGACTTGCCGCCGAATGCCCGCAGCTATATCGAGTCCATCAGCCAGATCACCGGCATACCGCTTGGCCTCGTGGGCACCGGCCGCCACCGCGACGCCGCAATCATCCTGCAGGACCCCTTCGCGCCGGTGTAGGCCTGACAGCCGCGTTCGGTACGCTGGCGGCCGAAATCCCGCCCGGGCGGAGACGAACCTATGGCCACGGTATCCGAGGGCGTACAAGCGCCTGACTTCCAACTCGCGTCCACGGACGACGAGTCGTTCTCGCTCCTTGCTCGTCGCGGACGCGCCAACCTGGTGCTCCTATTCCTTGACAACGCTTCAGGTGGTACTGACACCGAGATTGCAACGTCGTTTCGCGATGCCAGTGAGATCTTTCAGTCGGTGCGGGCCACGGTTATCGGGATCGCCAAGGCTGAATTGGACGACCTCAAGACATTTCAGTCCGCAAATTCGCTTGCCTTTGAGCTCCTGAGCGACGACGGAACGGTGGCCGCGGACTACGGCGTTCGTGTTCGCCAGGGCTTCGGCCCCTTTTCGCGTGAGCGCTTCCGCCGCAGCACCGTCCTGGTGGACCGCACCGGCGTCGTCCGCCGCATCTTCCGCGACGTGACTGGCGGGGAACACGTTAACGAGGTGCTGGGCGCTCTCGACGAAGGCCTCTAGGCCACGCTCGCCTATTCGAAAAAGCTCATTGAGCGGTGCCTGGCGTCGGCCATTCGCTATAATCGGACCAGCCTTTAATCCAGTCCGGCGAGGCGGAAAGGCTGCTTCTGGCGGCGTGCCGTGTCTGGCGGATTAGGGGCCTTTCGGGCCCTTTCTTTTTGCCCGGCGCGCCATGGGAGGCAACGTGGCAGTGAACGGCGGCGGCCGCTTGGTCATGTCGGCCGACGACCTGCGTCGGACGTTGACTCGCATCGCGCACGAGATCGTCGAACGTAATCGCGGCGCGACCAACCTGGTGTTCGTGGGCGTGCCCCGGCCCGGTCCCATCCTCGCGCGTCGCCTGGCCGAAGCCGTTGCCTCCTTCGAGGACGTACGGGTGCCCACCGGCGCGGTCGACATCTCGCTGTACCGCGACGACCTCGTCAGCCGCGCCATGACGCCGCCCATGCACCCAACCGATATCCCGGTCGATGTCACCGGCCGCGACGTCGTGCTCGTTGACGACGTGCTCCACACGGGACGGTCCACCCGTGCCGCCCTGGACGCCCTCACCGACTTTGGGCGTCCCAGCACGATTCAGCTGGCCGTCGTCGTGGACCGCGGGCACCGGGAACTGCCCATTCGCGCCGACTACGCGGGAAAGAACATCCCCACGGCGCTCTACGAGAACGTGGAAGTGCGCTTGGAGGAACTGGACGGAGAAGACGCCGTTCGCATCGTCGCCAATCCGGAGGTCGCCAATGCCGCTGCATCGTAGGCATCTGATCGACGTCGCCGACTTCTCCCGCGACGAATTCGACACGGTCCTCGACACCGCGGTGTCTATGCGTCAGGTGCTTGAGCGACCCATCCGGCGCGTGCCGACCCTGCGCGGCAAGTCGATCGTCAACATGTTCTTCGAGCCCAGCACCCGCACGCGCGTCTCGTTTGAGCTGGCCGGCAAGTCGCTAAGCGCGGATGTCGTGAACGTCGCCGCCTCGGGTAGCAGCGTCGAAAAGGGCGAGTCCCTGGTCGACACGTTCCACACCATCCAGGCACTCGGCGCCGACATGGTCATCATTCGCCATGCCTGCGCCGGCGTGCCCGACCTGGCCGCCCGCCATCTGAATTGCGGGGTGGTAAACGCCGGCGATGGCCTGCGCGGCCACCCCAGCCAGGCGCTGCTGGACCTCTTCACGGTGCGAGAACATGCCGGCGACCTTGAAGGTCTGAAGATGGTCATCGTGGGCGACATGCTCCACAGCCGAGTCGCCCGCTCCGACATCTGGGCCTTCGCCCGCATGGGCGCGCACGTCTATCTCAGCGGCCCGCCCACCGTGCTGCCGCCCGACTTTGGCAACCTGCTGAACGGCGACGGCATGGTGCGCGTGGAGTACGACCTTGACCGCGCCATTGACGGCGCCGACGTCGTGATGGCGCTTCGCATTCAAAAGGAGCGTATGGCCGGCGGCCTGCTGCCCGATCTCCGCGAATACGCGCGGCGCTGGGGTATCACGCCCGCCCGTCTTCGTCGCGCCGACCGGCAGGCATTGCTCATGCACCCGGGTCCCATGAACCAGGGCATCGAAATCTCGTCCGACGTCGCCTACGGCGAGCAGTCGGTGATCACCGAACAAGTAACCAACGGAGTGGCCGTACGCATGGCCATCCTCTACCTCTTGCTGACAGGAACGCACTGATGAGTCCCTACTCCGCCGCCCCGCCGCGCGAGATCCTGCCCGGTGTCTACCAGTGGACCGTGGCCTGGCACCGGTACCCGCTGGAGTCATATCTCGTCGACACCGACGACGGGGTGATTGCCATCGATCCGCAGGACCTTTCACCGACGGCTCTTCAGGGCGTCCTGTCCCGCGTTCGCCACGTGATCCTCACCAACCACTTCCACGAGCGGGCCGCCGCGATCTGGCGGTATCGCTTCGATGCCCCCGTTTGGGCTCCCGCTGGGGATGTGGGCGACCTGGAAACACTGACCCCGGACCATGTCTACTCCGCCGAAAGCAAACTTCCTGGAGGCCTTCAAGCGATAGGCCTGGGCGGTATCAGCGCTGGCGAGCACGCACTCTTCACGCCCGAGAACCGCGGTGTGCTCTTCGTCGGCGACGCGCTGGGAACTACCAGCTACTGGACACACGGCGAGGGTGAGCTAGGCGCCCATCCGCGCATGCGTCCGCCGGTGCCGCTACGGCAGCTTCTCGACCTGGACTTCACCAGCATCGCCGTCGGTCACGGCGAGCCGATCCTGGACCAGGCCAAGGTCGCCCTGGCCACCTACCTGGAGCACGCCGGTGGCCGCTAACGGGCCGCTCGTGATACGGGGCGGGCGTGTACTCGATCCATCCCAGCGAATCGACCGCGTTGCCGACGTGGTGATCGAAGACGGCCTCGTGGCTGCCATCGACCCACCCGACGGTCAGCTGCCCCTGGGCGATCCCGTGGTGGTCGACGCACGCGGCCTCGTCGTCACCCCGGGCTTCGTGGACATCCACGCCCACCTCCGCGTGCCCGGCTTCGAATACAAGGAAGACCTGGCCAGCGGAACCCGCGCCGCGGCCGCGGGCGGTTTCACCACCGTCTGCGCCATGCCCAACACCAATCCGGTCATCGATTCACGCAGCGTGGTGGAGTACGTCCTGGAGCAGGCGGCCACTGATGCCGTCGTGCGCGTCCACGTGTTCGCCGCAATGAGCATGGGCCAGGCCGGCAAGCAGCTAGTGGAGATGGGCGACTTGAGCGATGCGGGCGCCATCGGATTCACCGATGACGGCATCCCGGTAGCAAGCTCCAAACTCATGCGTCACGCCCTGGAGTACGCCGCGCAACTTGGACGACCAATCAGTAACCACGCGGAGGATCTGGCGTTGACCGCCGGCACCGCCATGCACGAAGGGCCCACGTCCATGCGCCTGGGCCTTCCGGGCACCCCGCGCCAGGCCGAAGAAATCATGCTGGCGCGCGACTTGCTCCTGGCCGAACTCACCGGCGGGCGTTACCACTGCATTCACGTCACCTCGGGCGGATCCGTTGACTACATCCGCCGCGCCAAGGATCGCGGCGTCAACGTCACGGCGGAAGTTTCGCCGCACCATCTGACGCTGACCGATTCCCTGGTTGCCGGTCGCACCGAGCCCGTCAGCGCCGCGCTGGCGCCCTACGACGCCAATACCAAGGTCGCTCCGCCGCTGCGTGAGCAGAGCGACTGTGACGCCCTGCTCGCGGCGCTGCGCGATGGAACGATCGACTGCATCGCGACCGATCACGCCCCGCACGCCTTGCACGACAAGGACGTGGAGTTCGCCCATGCCGCCGTCGGCTTTACAGGACTCGAGACCGCTCTGCCCCTCGTCCTGACCCTCGTCCACGACGGCCGTTTGGACTTGGGCGACGCCGTGCGCTTCCTCACCGTCGAACCCGCTCGCTGCTACAACCTGTCGGGCGGAACGCTCCAACCCGGACAGCCGGCCGACATCACCATCTTCGATCCCGACGAGGAGTTTGTCGTTGAACCATCCCTCCTGATGTCGAAGGGTAAGAACACGCCGCTGGCTGGGATGCCGATGCACGGCGTGGTACATCAGACTTTCGTGGGCGGCGTTGAAGTCTTCAACCGCGCGTCGTTGGAGCCGGTAGGCACGCGTGCCAGCTAGCGACTACGCCGTCCTCGCTCTTGAGACCGGCGACACCTTCTTCGGCTTCGCCTTCGGCGCGGAGGCGCCCGGTAGTGGCGAGGTCGTCTTCAACACCAGCATGACCGGCTACCAGGAAATCTCGACCGACGCCTCTTATCGCGGGCAGATCGTCGTCATGACCTATCCCCTTATTGACAACTACGGCGTCAATCCCGACGACGTGGAATCGCGCCGTCCTTGGATTGCCGGGATGGCGGTTCGCGAGCTTGCCCCTACGCACAGCAACTGGCGCCAGCAGAGCAACATGCACAGCTTCTTGGCGCAGCAAGGAATCCCGGGCATTCAGGGCATCGATACGCGCGCCCTCACTCGAACGCTTCGTATCAAGGGCCACAAGCGGGGCGTATTGCGCCGCGCTCCGTCAGACGTCGCCAATGGCATGGATCAATTCACTTGGATTCGCGGCCAGGCTCCGTCCGCAAGAGCCTGGGCGGCCGAGCAGGTACAGGCAGCCCAGCGCGTGCTCCCGTACAGCGAGCAGCGCTACGTGGCCGAGGTCACCACTCCGGATCGCCAGGTGGCCGGCCCGGTGCGCTGGGCGCCCTGGCCAACGCCGCCGCAGCGAGCCGGCTCGCCGCGCATCGCCCTGCTGGACGTTGGGGTCAAGACCAACATCGTGCGCTCGCTCGTCAGCCGCGGATGTCACGTGGACGTCCTTCCCTATGGGGCCAGCGTCCACGAAGTCGAGGGCACCGATCCCGACGGCGTCCTCGTCTGCAACGGCCCAGGCGACCCCGAGCAGGCCGACCGAGCCATCGACACCGTCCGCGACCTGATCGGCCGCCGCCCGCTCATGGGCGTTTGCCTGGGGCACCAGATTCTTGGCCTGGCAATTGGCGCCACCACCAGCCGGCTGCCCTACGGCCACCGGGGCGCCAACCAGCCAATCAAGGACCTGGACACTGGCCGCGCCCACATCACGTCCCAGAATCACGGCTTCCAGGTGGATGCCGCCTCCATACCTCCCGGCAGCGGCTTCAGAGTGAGTCACGTCAACCTGAACGACGGCTCAGTCGAAGGTTTGGCTCACGACTCGCTGCCCGTCTTCTCGGTGCAATATCACCCCGAGGCCAGCCCCGGCCCTCAGGACAATCAGTACCTCTTCGACCGCTTTCTCGATCTCGTCGACGACAACCGCCGTTCATGACGCGGTCCAGTCTCAACCCATCAACCCATGCCTGATCTCTCCTCGGTTCTCATTGTCGGCTCCGGCCCGATCGTCATCGGCCAGGCGGCCGAGTTCGACTACGCCGGCACACAGGCCTGCAAGGCCATGCGCGAAGAAGGTGTCCGCTCGATCCTGATCAACTCCAACCCGGCCACGATCATGACCGACGAAGACATCGCCGACCGCGTCTACATCGAGCCGCTGACCATTCCTCTCATCGAGCGTGTGATCGCTCGCGAGCGCCCCGACGGGCTGTTGGCCTCCATGGGTGGCCAGACGGCCCTCAACTTGGCCGTGGACTTGGCTGACGCTGGAATCCTGGAGAAATATGGCGTCCGTGTCTTGGGCACGCCGATTGAGGCCGTCCGCGACGGCGAGGACCGCGAACGATTCCGCGCCCTCATGCAGCGCATAGGCGAACCCGTGCCCCAGAGCCGCACCGTCACCTCGCTGCCTGAAGCCTGGGAATTTGCCCAGACTTGCGGCTTCCCTCTGATCATCCGACCGGCCTACACCCTCGGCGGCAGCGGCGGCGGTGTCGCCTATCACGAGGACGAGTTCGAAGCCGTCGTCTCGCTCGGTTTGCAGACCAGCCCGATCCGCCAGGTGCTCATCGAGCGCTCGCTGATCGGTTGGAAAGAGGTCGAATACGAGGTGATGCGCGACGGCGCCAACAACTGCATCACCGTCTGCAATATGGAGAACTTCGATCCGATGGGCGTCCACACCGGCGACTCCATCGTCTTTGCGCCGTCCCAGACGCTGAGCGACAAGGAGTACCAGATGCTCCGCAGCGCGTCGCTCAAGATCATCCGCGCCCTGGGCGTCGAAGGCGGCTGCAACATCCAGTTCGGCCTGGACCCCCATTCGTTTGACTACTTCGTGATTGAGGTCAATCCGCGAGTCAGCCGCTCGTCCGCCCTCGCCTCAAAGGCCACCGGCTATCCAATCGCCCGCATAGCGGCCAAGATCGCGCTCGGTCGACGGCTCGACGACCTGCGCAATCCCATCACCCAGACCACGTCGGCCGCGTTCGAGCCGGCCCTGGACTACGTTGTGACCAAGATTCCCCGCTGGCCGTTCGACAAGTTCGCGCGCGCCGACCGGCGTCTGGGCACCCAGATGAAGGCCACCGGCGAAGTCATGGCCATCGAACGCACGCTCGAAGCCTCACTCAACAAGGCCGTTCGCGGCATGGAGAACGGCGGCCGCACGCTGCTGTGGGAAGACCCGGAGTGGGCCGGCAACGAGTCAGCCATCTGGTGGCGTATCGAGCACGCCCACGACGAACGGCTGTGGGCCGTGATGGCTGCCCTGCGACGCGGCGCAACGCCCGACGAGATCAATCGCCGATCCGGGATCGATCGTTTCTTCCTGGACAAGATGGCCAACATCCTGGCAACCGAACGCCGCCTGTTGGCCGAGCCGCTGACGCCGGAGCTGGTCTGGCACGCCAAGCGCCAGGGATTTTCGGACGCCATGATCGCCTCGCTCGGCGACACCCTGCCCGAACGAGTGCTCGAGCTTCGCGAATCCGCCGGCATGCGGCCAACCTTCAAGATGGTCGACACCTGCGCCGCCGAATTCGATGCCGCGACGCCCTACTTCTGGAGCACCTACGAGTCCGAGAACGAAGCCCTCACCAGCGGCGAACCCGCGGCCGTCGTGCTCGGCAGCGGGCCGATCCGAATCGGACAAGGGATCGAGTTCGACTACTGCTCCGTGCATTCGGCGTGGGCGTTGGAAAGTGCCGGACGCGAAAGCGTGCTCATCAACTCCAACCCGGAGACCGTAAGCACCGACTTCGACACCTCCACCCGCCTCTACTTCGAAGCCCTCGACGAAGAAAGTGTCGCCGAGGTGCTGCGAAATGAATCCGCGAACGGCAGCGCTCCGCCGATCGTGGCCCAGTTCGGCGGACAAACAGCCATCAATCTGGCCGGCCCGCTCTACAACGCCGGTTTCCAAATCGCCGGCAGCGGGGTCGCCGCCATTGATGAGGCCGAAAACCGTGACAAGTTCGACCGCTTCCTCGAACGCCTCGGCATCCTGCGCCCACCCGGAGCCACCATCACTCGGATTCGCGATGCTCTGGACGTTGCCGATGGCCTCGGATATCCCGTTGTGGCGCGTCCTTCGTATGTCCTCGGCGGCCGGGCCATGCAAGTCGTCGACGACCGCGCCGAGCTCGAGAGCTACATCGAAAAAGTCACCCAGCCATCACCCGAACACCCCGTCCTTATCGACAAGTACCTGCAGGGCCGCGAAGTCGAGGTCGACGCCATTTGCGACGGCCGCGACTCGCTGATTCCCGGAATCATGGAGCACATCGAGCGCGCCGGCGTTCATTCCGGCGACAGCTTTGCCGTATACCCGCCGGTCAGTGTGAGCTCTGAGGAAGAGGCCACACTCCTCGACTACACCCAGCGCATCTGTGCTGGCCTGCGGGTCCGCGGTCTCGTCAACATTCAGTACGTGTTATTCGGCGGCGAGGTCTACGTGCTGGAAGTCAACCCACGCGCCAGCCGCACCGTGCCGTTCCTCAGCAAGGCCACCGGGGTCCCGATGGTCAAGCTGGCGACCCGGGTGATGTTTGACGAGACGCTGTCCGACCTCGGTTTTGAACCCGGCTTGGTGCCGTCTCGCCCGCTCTATGCGGTCAAGGCTCCCGTCTTCTCCACTGGCAAACTCTCGGGCGTGGATACCTATCTCGGGCCGGAGATGAAGTCCACCGGCGAGGTCATGGGCGTTGACGCAACCTTCCCCGCCGCTCTCCACAAAGCCATGATTGCCTCCGGCATCGACGTGCCGGCCAGCGGCGATCTGCTGGTGTCGATCGCGGATCGCGACAAGTCCGAGGCGGCGCCCATCATTGCCGAATTTGCCCATCTGGGCTTCGGCCTGTTGGCCACCGACGGCACCGCTGACTACATCGAGACCCATCTCGAGTTGCCCGTGCGACGGGTGGGCAAGATGCGCAGCGGGAGTCCAAATGTCGAGGACTTCATCCGAGAAGGTCGCGCGGCGCTTGTAATCAACACCCTCACCGGACGCCGCGAAGCGATCCAGGACGGCCACTACATGCGACGGGCCGCCGCCGAAACCCGCACGCCCTGCCTGACCTCGCTCGACACGGCACAGGCGCTGGCCGCCGCCTTGCGCGAGGCGCGCGGCGAGTTCGCGGTGCAAACGATCGACGAATATCGCGCCGCACCCGCATGACCCGGCGGATTGAATCCGCCCGCGTCTTGCGCAACACGCGCATCACCGAACGTCTCTGGTGGTGCGAATACGAAGCGCCGCTCATCGCCGCCGGCGCACGCCCCGGTCAGTTCGCCCATGTCCTGTGCAGCGCGCCGGATCAACTCGACCCGCTGTTGCGCCGGCCGCTCAGCTTCAGCCGCATCGAACCCGACCGCGGGCAGGTCGCCCTTCTGATTGACACCGTCGGCCGCGGCACCTCCTGGCTTGTCAACCGGCCGATCGGAACCGAAATCGACATGCTGGGACCGCTCGGCGGCAGCTTTAGCTTTGAACCTGGCGGTGGACGGGCGCTCATGGTTGGCGGTGGAATCGGCCTGGCGCCCCTTATTGCGCTCGCCGACCTCGCGCCCGCCCAGGGTGTGCAAGTTCGCCTGCTGGCGGGCGGACGCGATGCCCACCAGGTGACGCCGCGGGCCTGGCTGGATTCAGGCGTCGACTACCGAATAGCCACCGACGATGGCGCCCTGGGCCATCACGGCTACGTAACCGACCTGGTCCCCGACCTATTCGGCTGGTGCGACCAGATCTTTGTCTGCGGGCCCACGCCCATGATGCGTGCCATGGCCGAACTTACCTGTGAACTCGCGGCTACCCACGGACCCCGGCCAGCATTCACCTCCCTGGAGGCCCGCATGGGATGCGCTATGGGCGTCTGCTACTCCTGTGTCGTCCAGACCACCACCGGTCCCAGGCGCGTCTGCCACGACGGCCCCGTGTTTCCGCAGTCCTCGCTCACCTGGACCTGGGACCACGTCCCCGTCAGTACTCTGCCTGCCAACTGCTAAGCGAGCTTTCGCTTCACGTCGCACCCAGCGCTGGCGAAGCGCGGCGGTAGACGCTGTAGCTCCAGTCGGAGTCCGCTTCGATCCAACCGGCGACGTACGGCCGGGTGGCAAGCGCGTCGCGAGCGGAAGAGAGTTGGTCGGCGGCGGCTCTGTGGGTGGCGGTAAGGGCTGGCCAGAACTGGGCATCGGGGGGTGCGGCCTTGCGTCCGGCCCGTACGTCCAGGAGCAACTGAAGAACGTGATCGATGCTCAGGTTTGCACCCGAATCGATGCCGAGGATCTCGGCGGCCAACTCGGGACGGTGCACATGCCGCTCGGCCAGAGGTCGCCCAACGGCGGCCAGGCAGGCCACGGGCATCACGATGGTCGCGCCCGACGGCATCGCGGGCTCATGGTCCGCGGGAGCCTTGACTAGGCGTCGGCGGGCGCCGTCGGCTTCGACGATCAGGACGTCCGCGCCGGAGTCGCGCAACAGGTCGGGTGCCAGATTAGGCGGAATGCCGTTGTAGCGGCGCGGGGTGGGAGCGGCGGTTACGACGGTGATGACGGGATGTACGTCCAGCGCCGGCGGCAGGTCGGTTTGCCAACGGTCGGGCGGCGAGACCAGCAGCCGGGGCGAGCGGGCAAGCGAGGGTCGGTGGATGTTGGTGGACTTCGTCGTCACCACCCGCAGGCCGCGCTCCGCGAGCGCGTTGGCCAGGGCGAACATGGTGGTGGTCTTGCCGCCCGCACCCACGATGGCCACGATGTCGCCCGGCCGGGCGATGTCCGCCAGCGGGGTGATGGATGCGCCTTGCGAAGTCACGAATCGGATCGCATGAGCAGGCTCCGGGCGTCACGATGCGCATTGCGCGGCTGTTGTACAAGCGCCGCGCGTACACTGCGAGCGGGTTTCCATGAACAGGGGTTGTGCATGCCCTGCGCGTTGATTACGGGCATTACCGGTCAGGACGGCTCATATCTGGCGGAGTTTCTGCTGGAGAAGGGCTACAAGGTCGTCGGCGTCGTCCGCCGCACCAGTACCGAGAACAACGGTCGCATCCAGCACTTGCAAGACGACCTGGTGCTTGAGCCGGGTGACTTGCACGATCAGTACTCGCTGATCGAGATCATGCAGCGGCACCGGCCGGACGAGGTGTACAACCTGGCGGCCCAGTCGTTCGTACCCGCGTCATGGAAGCAGCCGGTGCTGACCGGCGAGGTGACGGCGCTGGGCGCAACCCGTGTGCTGGAAGCCATCCGCGCGGTGGACCCCACGATCAAGTTCTACCAAGCCTCAAGCAGCGAGATGTTCGGGCAGGTGCAGGAATGGCCGCAAAGCGAGTCCACGCCGTTCTATCCGCGCAGTCCGTACGGGGTCGCCAAGCTGTACTCGCACTGGATCACGATCAATTATCGCGAAAGCTATCGAATGTTCGCCTGCTCGGGCATCTGCTTCAACCACGAGTCGCCCCGGCGCGGACTGGAGTTCGTAACCCGCAAGCTGAGCTATTCGGCGGCACGTGTGCATCACGGCGTGGTTGACGAGGTGCCGTTCGGCGACCTGTCGACGCGGCGAGACTGGGGCTACGCACCAGACTTTGTGCGCGGGATGTGGCTGATGCTGCAACAGGACGAGCCCCGCGACTATGTGCTGGCGACCGGTGAAACGCACTCGGGCCACGAGTTCGCCAACTTGGCGTTCGGCCACCTGGGACTTGACGCGGAGGACCACATCAGCGTCAGCGAGGACCTGTTGCGGCCGGCGGAGGTGCATCGGCTGATCGGGGATCCCACGGCCATCCGCGAGGATCTGGGCTGGGAACCATCGGTCACCTTCGAGGAACTGGTCCGCATCATGGTCGACGCGGACGTCGAGATGGTTGCCGATGAAATTGCGCACGCCGAGATAGCGGCGGGGCGCAGCACGGGCTGAGCCTGGCGAATCTGGTGCCGGGCGCGGTCCTTGTCACCGGGGCGGCGGGGTTTATTGGGACGCGCACGGTCGATGCATTCCGTAGTGCCGGCAGTCACGTCGTCGGGGTGTCCTATCGAGGCGATGCCGCCGTTGGCCTTGAGGCGATGGACGTGCAGGACGCCCGCCAGGTCGAGGAGGTCGTGGCCTGCGTCCGGCCGTCGGTTGTGGTGAACCTGGCGGCGGTGGCCAATCCCGGCGAGGCCCAGGCCAACCCTCAGCGTGCGTATGACATCAACGTGCTGGGTCAGTTGCGATTGATCCAGGCCATGCTGCGCCACACGCCAGGCGCGCGGCTGATGGCGATGAGCAGCGCCGAGATTTACGGGCGGATCGAGACCGGCGAGTTGGTAAGCGAGGACGCGCCACTGCGGCCGGCGTCCGTATACGCGACCACCAAGGCGGCGGCGGACCTGCAGGCGCTGCAATACCATCTGTCCGATGGACTGGACGTGGTGAGGTTGCGATTGTTCGGGAGTGTTGGACCGGGACGCTCGGCCGAGTACTTTCCGGGCCGCCAGGTGCACTACCTCGCGGCAGTGCTGGACGGGCGGGCCGAGCCGGTCGTGCCGACCTTCAGCCTGGCCGGGGCGCGGGACTACGTGGACGTGCGCGACGTCGCGGAGGCGATCGTGGCCGCCGCCAATCGCGGGCGCGCCGGGGCGGTTTACAACGTCGCGACCGGACGCGCGTGGCCGCTGCGCCAGATCGTGGAGCGACTGATTCAGATTGGCGGCGTGGCCGCCGATATCAACGAAGAGCGGAAGCTTCCGCCCGGACGACAAGGCGCCGTCGTGGCCGGTGACGGAACCCGACTGCGTGAGGACACCGGCTGGCAGCCGCGCATCACCATGGAGGACTCATTGCACGACGCACTTATCGAGGCCCGCCGGGCGGCGTCGAGGGCGGAAGCCTAGGATGGCGCCCCTGGCCGAAACGCCAATCAGATTTGGGACGGACGGCTGGCGCGCCGTCATTGGCGGCGACTACACATTCCGCAATGTCGGCCGCGTTGCCCAGGGCTTTGCAACTTTCGTGCGGCGCAACTGGCGCTGGGAGAACGGCATCGTGGTCGGGTACGACCGCCGTTTCGGGTCGGAGCGCTTCGCGGCGCACGTGGCGTCGGTGCTGTCCGGCAACAGCATTCCCGTGCACCTTGTGGACACCCCGTGTCCGACACCGGTGGCGGCGTTCAGTACGGCGGACCTGCGAGCGGCCGGCGCGGTGATGATTACGGCCAGCCACAACCCGCCGGCGGACAACGGGTTCAAGGTTCGCACGTCCACCGGTGCGGCCGTGGATCCGGATGCGCTGGCGCTGATCGAGGACGCTGTCTCGGCCGTCGACGGCGACGCGGTGGGATTCCTGGACTCGGACACGGCCGAGCGGGCCGGACTGCTGCGCCCGTTCAGTCCGGATGCGGCCTACTTGAATCACGTCGCCAACCTGGTGGACCTGGAAGCGCTGCGCGCCCGCGAGATGCGGGTAGTGGTGGATGCCATGTATGGCTCGGCGGCCGGATGGCTGCCCCGGATTCTCGAGGGTGGGCGGCTTGACGTGACCGAGATCCACAGCGAGTGGAACCCGCGGTTTCCAGGCCTGGCGCGGCCGGAACCGATCCCGCCGCAGACGGGTGAGGCCGCGGCGGTGGTTCGAGACACTTCAGCGGCCGTCGGCATCGTGACGGACGGCGACGGGGACCGGCTGGGGGTCGTGGACGAGCACGGCGAATTCGTTGACCAACTACGCACGATTGGGCTGCTGGCGTATTACTTCCTGGAACACGGCGGGGTGCGGCAACCGCTGGTGAAGACGCTGACGACATCCTCGATGCTGGAGCGGCTCGGTCAGCAGTACGACGTGCACGTGGAAGAGGTCGGCGTGGGCATGAAGTTCGTGGCCCCGGCCATGCGGGATCTCAACGCGGTGATGGGCGGCGAAGAGAGCGGCGGCTACGTATTCCAGCCACACATGCCCGAGCGCGACGGGGTCGTGGCCGGGCTCTACTTCCTTGACCTGATGGCCCGCGAAGGAAAGACGCCCACGGAACTTGTGGCACTACTGTTCGAGAAGCTGGGCCGCGAATACCACTACGCGCGATACGACCTGGACTTTCCGGCGGAGGAGCGAGCGGGAATTGAGGCGCGGGTGCAGGCCTGGATGCCGGACGCCATCGATGGGTCGCGCGTGTTGCGCCGCAACGAGATGGATGGCTTCAAGTACTACCTGGACGACGAGAGCTGGCTCCTGATCAGGTTCTCGGGAACCGAGCCGCTGTTGCGGGTCTACACGGAAACCACGTCGACCGAGCGCGTGGCCACCCTGCTGGAGATCGGCGCAAGTGCCGTCGGGGTGGAGGTCCCGTCCACGTGAGCGACCAGGACGTCACCATCGTCGCGAAGCCGTGGGGTCGCGAAGTGATCTACGCCTCGACCGAGCTGTATATCGGCAAGATCATTGAGATCAACGCCGGCGCGCGGCTGAGTCTCCAGTACCACGAGGCGAAGGACGAGACGATTTACGTGCTCGACGGTCGGTTGCGGTTGGTGATCGGCGACTCGGCCGAGGCGCTGGAATCGCGCGACCTGGATGCGGGCGCCAGCGTGCGGGTCCATACCGGCAAGGTGCATCGCTATGAGGCGCCGCATGGCGACGTACGCGTGCTGGAAGTCTCGACCCCACATCCCGACGACGTGGTACGGCTGGTCGACGACTACGGACGCGAGGGCACGTCCGCGCCCTGACGGTCGGCCCGGGCTCCTTCGGAGCGCCTGTGATGGGCCAGGGCGATGGCCTCCGCAACTAGGTAGACGGCTGCTACCGCCGTTCCGATCAGAAGCACGGTGAGGACGCTGCGCGGCGAGTCGTGAGCAAACGCGTAGCCGGCGACCGTCGCGAGCAACAAAACGATCAGGCCAACCCAGACGCGCAGGTGACCGGCGCCGATGTGCAAACTGGCGGTCACCACGGCGATGGCCAGAAGCGCGGCGGCCGCCACATAGAGGGGAAGCAGTTCGGCGTAGGGCGAGTAGCGGTCGCCGAAAACCAGGCCGTACACGCTTTCGGGCCAGGCCAGGATGATGAGCGCGCAGGCGCCGGAAACCGCGGCCATCAGGGCCAGGCTCGCCAGGTAGGCGCGGATGACGCCCGCGCCAACGGCGGCCCGCCAGACCACGAAGGGCAAGAGCACCACCCCCACCATCATCCCGCTCCAGAAGACGATGCGTCCGATGAGTGCCAGGGCCGCATAGGCGGCGGCTTCATCCGGGCTGAAGAAGGCTTTGACGGCCAGTACATCCAGGTGCAGCAAGCCGGCGAGCGCGAAAAGAATCAGCGCCACGCGTACGTGATCCGAGATTCCCAGCGGCGCCGCTTCCGTTTCAGACGGCGCGTCGGGTTGATCCAACACGCGTCGGGCGCTCAGCCAGCCAAAGATGATGCCGCCCAACGCGGACGCGGGACTCGCCAGCAGGGCGCCCGTGGTCCCGCCGCCGGCCAGCACCGTTGCCGCGCCGACGATCAGGCGTCCGAAACCGTGCGCGGCCAGGGCGAAACCGAGCCCAACGAACTCGCGCGCGCCCTGCGTGATTCCGCGCGCCACCGGCTCGAATGTCAGGGCGCCGGCTGCAACTCCGGCAACCACGACTGGCCACGGCGAGGTCAACTGCAGCGCGGACTGAATGAGGGGCGACGCTGCCACGATTCCAAGCATGAGAACCAGGGAAACCAGGCCGGTCCAGCGGACAATTGTTCGAGTCAAGGCCCGCAGTTCGTTCAGGCGGCCCAGGGCGACCAGTTCGGCGGCCTGGCGCGCAACCAGCGTCTGAACGACCTGCGCCGGGGTGACCAGCAGGGACAGCGCGCCGAGCACCGCGAAGGCCTCGGCGTAGGCGCGCGGCTCCAGCCCGCGGGCCATGATGAGCTGAAATGTCGAGGTGGCGGCGCTGCCCAATAGCAGGAAGGGCGCCAGCCGTCCGTTGTCCCGCAGGATCGTTTGGACGATGCGCGGGGCCGACGCCGAAGCGTCGACCCTGGAGGTGTCGAAGCTGGTGTTCAGTCCTTGTAATCGTCCCGGGCCGGGCTCCAGGCCTCAATCAGGAAGCAGCGGCTGGTGGCGGTGGCCTCGTGCGGCACGCCGGATGGAACACACCAGCAATTGCCGGGTTCAATGGAGTGCACGACGTCGCCGATCTTGAGGTCAAAGGTGCCCTCAATGCAGTAGCCAATCTGTTCGTAGACGTGGTCGTGCAAGGGCACCACGCCGCCTTCCTCAAGGTGAATCTCGGCCACCAGCATCGTCTCGCCCCATATCAGGGTGCGTCGGCGAACGCCAGGCATCATTTCGGCGAGGGGTCGGTCAGCGTTCGAAACTATTGGCACGATCAGTCTCCGTGTCACTCACGCTTGGCGCATTGTCGCAAGCTGCGCGGGTCCGGTGGGCTATTCGGTTTGCGGGCGGCCAAGCGCCTGGCGAATCAGTTCCAGGCCAGGTTCTTTGCCCCGCACCTGGAGCGGAGGCCAGTCGCCCTTGAGGCCGGTCTCGGAGGAAATGCAGACGATTTCGGCGTCGGGGTCGATCTGGCCCTCCCGCGCGAGACGGGCTGTAACGGCCAGGGGAACGGCGCCTGTCGGACCGACCCAGAGGCCCTCGACCCGGGCCAGCCGGCGCTGCATATCGAGGGTTTCCTCGTCGGAGACGTCCCCGGCCAGCCCGTCCTGTTCGCGGATGCGGCGGAGGGTGAGGCGTCCCTTGGCGCCCATGTCGCCGACAGCGGTGCCTTCGGCCACGGTGTAGCCGATCGTCTTCGCTCCGAGTTCGCCGCCGGTCCGCCAGGCTTCGGCGATGGTGTTGGCCTCGGTCGACTGTGCGGAGACTGGTCGCGGCGCTTTCTCGATGCGTCCCGTAGCGGCCAGCGCCGCCCAGGCGCGTTGGCCCGCCAACAGCGTCTCACCCATCCCAACCGGATACACCATCAGGTCGGGCGCGCGGCCAAGCTGCTCGTAGGTCTCCAGGGCGATCGACTTCTTGCCTTCCTGCTTGAACGGGTTCCTGGAGGCGCCGCCGTCGAAAAACCAACGGCGATCCACGGCGGCGTCGAAGTGCCGGATCATGTCGTCGTAGACGCCCTCGTACCAGATGACGTCGCTGGCGACGCCGGCAATGTGGGCCATCTTGGCGGCCGTGCTCTGCGTGTAGCAGCAGACCAGGCCGCGCAGACCGGCGCGGGCGGCGTAGGTGGCGATTGAGGAGGCGGCATTGCCGGTGGAGACCACGCCGATGGCGTCAAACCCGAACTGCCTGGCGCACGATACAGCTGTCTGGCTGGAGCGGTCCTTGACGGTTCCCGTGGGGTTGGAGCCGTCGAACTTGATCCAGAGACGGCGAAGGCCCAGTTCAGCGCCGAGGCGTGGAATCGGGAACAGCGGCGACGGCTGCTCGCCCAGGGTGACGAAGTTGGCGGGGTCGTGCACGGGCATCCAGGCGGCGTAGCGCCAGACGCCGGTTCGCCGCGGCTGGACCAGGGGCTCGTTCGACAGCCGCTGTATGTCGTATTGGATTTCCAGCATCCCGCCGCAGGCCTGGCAGTTCAGGGTGTATTCGAGCGCGCGGGACTGCTGGCAGTCGACGCAGCGCAGGCTGGTTGCGGCAGATTCAGAATGCACGGGGCCGGTCGGTGAGAACGGGAAGCGACAGGGTACCGCCCCGAGTTTGCGAAACGCCTCGCCGGGGGGCGCCGGCGAGGCGTTGGAAGGGACGGGAGATCCCCGAGTTAGTTCAGGCTGAACGTCCGAATTCGCGCATGACGCTGTGCGCAGCCGGCGCACTTGCCGGTGCCCGGCAACAGTTCGAGACGGATTCGCTCGATCTCACCACCGCAATCCTGGCACTGTTCGGGGCTCAGGCCGCGGGGCAGCGCGGCGAGCACATTCCGAATCACCGCTTGTAGGTCGCGATCGGACGCGTCGCTTGCCCTGTCGGCTAGTCCGTCGATTTGCGTATCGTTCATGGACACACCTTGGTGGGCGGTCACGGGCGGGCCACTTGTCCGGCCCGCCCGCGCGACCGCCGAGTCCTACGCGGACTCGATGGCGATGGTGGCGGCCCTGGCCTCATCAGCCTTCGGGATGCGCACCTTCAGAACGCCGTTCTCGTACGTCGCCGTCGAACCGGTCGACGTTGTGCGGACCGGCAAGGGAATGCGCCGGAAAAACCGACCGGCGCGACGCTCACGCACGTGATAGCGGCCACTGTCTGACCCTTCGTTCGATGGCTTGTCGGCGTGGGCGCCCTCGATAATCAAGGCGCCGTCGGCCGACGTGATCGAAATGTCCTCCTGCCGATAGCCGGGCAGGGAGGCAGACACAATCACGGCGTCATCCGTCTCTTCGATGTCGACGGGCGGCAGCCAGCCGGGGCTGTCGTTGAACGCCATTCCGAGCGCACGCGAAAGCCACTCGTCGTCAAAGAACCGGGGGGTGAGCGCCTGCCGGCGCATGCGCGGTCGCGAACGTCGAATAGCAAAGGTCATCTGAATCCCTCCATGACCTACTGTCTACTGCTGACGATAGGATCATAAGACTTGAGCCTTGCACTGTCAAGGGATTACTTAGAAGATCTGCGTGTGATACGCGCAAGTCTGGCCGCAAGTGCTGGACCGCTATCGGATGAGACCGAGACGGCGCGAGGGCGACCGATGTGATGCGGTCAGAAGCCGGCGGGCGCGTCCAGTCCAAGCCGATCGGCCATCCCGGCCAGCGGCTCGATCGCGCTTGTCGGATAGGCGATGCCGTTGGCGACCCGGTCGTCAAACAACTCCCATTCCGGCTGCCCGGGCATTTGCACCTTGTCGAAGCCGGCCGCGGGCGGCAGCGCGTTGACGGCCGAACTCTGTTCGTCCATGGCGGTGCGGAAGGCATCCAGCGGAAGGAAGGCGCTGACATCGATCGTCAGGAAGAACAGGCTGCCCCACGGCACTCGATTCTCCGGGTCGAGCGGGCCCTTGATCAGCGTGGCGCCGTCGCCGGACAGCACGCCGGCCATCAGGTCGTGTACCAAGCCGATCCCGTACCCCTTGGGCCCGCCGGCGGGCAGGACGTAGGCGAGCTTGGAGGCGTCGGTGGTTGGATTGCCGTCACGATCCGTCGCCACGCCCTCCGGCAGGATCCCGGTGGTCGTTCCCACCATGTGGAGCTTGTTGAGGGCATACGCGCCGGACGCCATATCCAGCACCACGGGTTGCGATCCGTGCGTCGGAAAGGCCCAGGCCAATGGTGTGTTGCCTGTGGCGGGCTGCCGGCTGCCGGTGGCGAGCATGCACGGTCCGGCCATGTTGCTGGCGGCGTGCCCGATCAAACCGGAGTCCGCCGCCATCAGCGCCCAGTAGGCCGCGGCGCCGAAGTGGCCGGTGTCCGATACGGCCGCGACACCCACGCCACGCTCGTGCGCAATGTCCATGGCGGCCTGCATGCCGGCCCGCGCCCCGAGCTGTCCCAGAGAGCGGTCGCCGGCCACGCGCGCGGCGCCGTCCGAGCAACTCACGCGAATGTCGGGTGTCGGGTTGATCGCGCCGGCTTGCAGGGCTTCGGTGTAGGCGGCGAGTAGCCGTGTCCCATGGGAAAACACGCCGCGAAGGTCACAGTGAACCAGCGTCTCCACGACAAAAGCCGCGTCGTCGCGGGGAACACCGGTTGCGGTCAGCGCGTCCGTTCCGAAGGTGCGCATCTCGTCCGCGGGAACTCGCGCCTCGCCGATGTCGTAACGCAGCCGGTCGCTCATGCGTCCCACTCCGGGGCCACGCCGTAGGCGCGACCAGTTTCGGCCACGGCGTCCAGCAGCCCGGCGGGATAGCCGATCCCGTGCTCGAAGGCGTCCGCGCGCTTGAGCCATTCCGGCTCGCCGGGAACCAACACACGATCGAAGCCTTCGGCAGGCTCCAACGCATGGATGGCGTCAATCGTTTCGTCCAAATCCGCGACGAACTCGGCCAGCGGGCGGAAGGCCTCAACTCGAATCGCCGCGAAGACCTGGCCAACGGTGCCCAGGTGGTCGGGTGTTCGGTTCACGGCGGCCGTAGCGCCGGCCAGGATTCCGGAGAGTGTCTCCATCACGATGCCGAACCCGAAACCCTTGGGACCGGCGAAGGGATTCAGCCAGACCAACTGATTCGGGTCGGTGGTGGGGTTGCCGTCGGCGTCCACGCCAACGTCCGAGGGAATGGACTGCCCGGTCGCGGCGGCAACACGAACCTTGCCGAGCGCCGAGAAGCCAACGGCCATGTCGGCGACGACCGGATAGTTCCTGCCGGCCGGAAGCGCCCAAGCGATGGGCCCGTTGGTGAGGGCGGGTGTGCGGCTTCCAAATGCCAGCACGCCGGAGGCGCCGCCGCCACTGCTGGTGACGAAGGCCACGCACCCGGCGTCGACGGCCTGCAGGGCCCAATGCGCGGCGGGACCGAAGTGACGTCCGTTATGTACGCAGACCAGTCCGGCCGCGCCGTCGTGCGCCAGGTCAATGGCCCGTTGCATGCCGATCTGCGCCGAGACGGCACCGGGCGCGCCGCCGGCGTCGAGCGCGGCCGTTGCCGGGCGCTGGTGGAGAGTCTTGACTTCCGCGTCGGGTCTTACGAGCCCTGAGCGGATTTCAGCCGTGTACGGTGTAACTCGGGTTACGCCGTGGGAAAAGACGCCGCGCGCGTCGGCTTCCACCAGCACGTCGGCGATCAGGGCGGCCCGGTTCTCCGGCACACCGGCGGTATGCATCACACGGGTAGTAAACGACCGCATCCGCTCCACCGGCACGCGCTGGCCAACCGCTGCTTGGGCAAAGTCGGCGCTCATGGGTTGGCTGCCTCTGAAGCCCTGATCGCTTCGCCCAGAATCCGCACGCCGGTGCGAATCTGGTCGTGCGGGGCGTGGCTGAAAGCCAGCCGAATCGCGCCCAGCCCGTCGCTGTCCACGCGAAACACCGAGCCACTGCGGACCAACACCCCGGCGCGCTCACAGCGTTGAAGCACGTCGTCCAGGAGCTCGGGTCGACGCAGCGTCATCCAGAAAAAGAACCCGCCGTTTGGTCGGGCCCAGGTTGCGAGGTCGCCAACGTGTTGCTCGAGTGCGTCGAGCATGATGTCGCGCCGCTCGCGATAGAGGTTCTGCAATCGCGCAATCTGCTCTTCCATGTGCTCGCGCATGAACTCCGCGGCCAGGGCCGACGCGAACGGGCTGGTGCCCCCATCGGTCTTGAGCGGCAGAATGCGGTCGGCCAGGGCGGGCGAAGTCAGAATCCAGCCCAGCCGGATACCCGCGCCGAGGATCTTCGAAAAGGTGCCGGCGCGCGTGACGAGGCCCGTACCTCCGTCTAACTCGTATATGGATGGTGGCCGCTCGCCGTCGTAGTGCAATTCGTAGTACGCATCGTCTTCGAAAACCGGCACGCCGTGCCGGTGACAGATTTCCAGCACCTCGAGTCGCCGTTCGCGCGAGATGGTGGACCCCATCGGATTCTGAAAGGTCGGGATGGTGTAGAAGATGGCTGGTTGCTGCTTGGCAAACAGTTCGTCCAGCGCGTCCGGCAGCGGACCGTGGATGTCCCACGGCACGTGGACGCCGTGGTCGCAGACTCGCCGCACAAACAGGGCGCCGAACGAAGCCTGGTCCAAGGCGATGATCTGATCCCGGTTGACAAACGTTCGAAGCACCATGTCGATGGCCTGCCCGGAACCGTTCGTGATGATGATCTGGTCGCGATCGACCTCGAGTCCTTCAAAGACCCGCAGCTTTTCGCGAACGACGTCCACGAGTTCCAGGCTGCCCTTACGCCGGCCGTACAAGAGCGCTGGGTAGTTCTCTGGGAGAGCGTTGCGGGCAGCCTCGACCATTGACGCAAGCGGCAGGGCCTCGTTGGCCGGCTGGCCCACCAGCAGGTCGGCCACGATGTCGTCGGGGGCGCCCGAAGCCGAAACCATCGTTCCCGGCTCGGCGCGCTGACGGGCCTCGTCGCTCAGGCAACAGTCAAAGTTAAAGGTCGTAGTCACGGCGCCGGCGGGATCCGAGGGTCGGCTAATAGATGCCACCCTCGCTCATGAAGTCGTCGTCCGGCTTCTTGGCCACGGGAATCGGGCGGTTTTCGCATACGATCGCCTCGGTTGTCAGCGTCATGATCCCCACGCTCACAGCAGCCCGTATGGCGGCAATTTCAATGGCCGCCGGGTCGATGATTCCACGCGCATAGAGGTCCGTGTAATCGCCCACCACCGCGTCCCAGCCGTGCCAGTCGGGCAACTTGCGCACCCGGTTGACGATGACGGAGGGATTCACGCCGGAGTTTCGAGCGATGCGGCGCATCGGCGCCTCCAAGGCGTCAACCAGGATCCGTGCCCCGACCGCTGCATCGCCGCTGAGCTCGTCCGCGACCTCCTGAGCGGCTACCTGGGCGCGCACGAGCGAAGTGCCGCCCCCCGGCACGATGCCTTCGCGCAGGGCCACTTTGACGGCGCCAACGGCGTCGTCGGCCTTGTCCTTCAGATGGTTGATTTCCTGCTCGGTTACACCGCCCACGGCCACGATGCCCACGGACCCGCCGAGACGAGCAATCCGGCGCTCGAGCTTCTTTACGAAGTTCGGATTCGTCTCTTCTTCAAGCTGCGCGCGCAATTGATTCTGGCGATCCTGGATGTCCGCCTCATGGCCCGCGCCCTCCAGGATGACGGTGGCTTCGCGGTTGGCGACGATGCGTCGGCAAGAGCCCAGCCACTCCAGCGGCACGTCCTGCCAACGGATGCCCAGGCTGCTCGACACGACCGTGGCGCCGGTTAGGACCGCAAGGTCTTCCAGCAAATCACGCATCTCGTCGCCGAAGGAGGGGGACTGGATGGCGACCACGTTTAGGTTGCCGCGCAGCTTGTTCTGAAGCACAAACGTCAGGGCATCGTGCCTGAGAATGTTCGAGACCAGGAGCAGGTTGCGGTTATCGCTGGCCGCGACCTTATCCATAATGCTCCGAAGTTGATCGGCGGAAACGAGATCCTGGTCGGTGAGCAGGACCCTGGCATTCTCCAGCGAACCCTGCATTTTGTGGGTGTCGGTTACGAAGTAGGGCGAGATCCAGCCCTTGTCGACCTGCATCCCCTCGACATATCGAGGTTCGAGACGTTTGCCCCACCGGTGGTAGTCCACGGTGACGAGCCCGTCGCGCCCAACGCGGCTCATAATCTCGCCGACGATTCGGCCAAGCTCGATATCGTCGCCCGATATCGTGGCGACGTGGCGGATTTCCTCGGCACTCTCAACGGGCTGAGCCAGGTCGCGCAGGCGCTCGATCGCGGCTTCCTGAGCTCGCCAGAGGCCCTCGCGCAGCAGCATCGCGTTCGCGCCGGCGGCAATGTTGTAGAGACCCCGATGCACAATGGCCTGCGCCAGCACCGTGGCCGTGGTCGTGCCGTCCTCCGTCATGGAGTTGGTCTTGGACGCGGCTTCCTTCATGATCTGGATACCCAGATCGAGAAGCACGTTGTTTACCCGCTCGATCTCATTGGCGACGGTCACCCCGTCGTTTGTGATCTGTGGCGGGCGCAGTGTCCGCGCAAAGGCCACATTCCGGCCACGAGGCCCGAGCGTGGACCCTACGGTGTTGGCAACGATATCGATGCCGGCACGCAGCGTCTCACGGGCCTCGTGACCGAAGCGGACTTCCTTCTTCTCGGGCGGGGGAAGCTTGTCCCCAATCGTGCCCGGAATATTGGGCAAGGCGGCTCGCTAGCTGATGATGGCGAGAACGTCGCGCTCGCTGACGATGAGGTAGTCCTCATCGTCTAGGCGCAACTCGGTCCCCGCGTACTTGGCGTAGAGAACCTTGTCGCCTTCCTTGATCTCCAGCGGGATCGTCGTGCCTTCGTCGTTCACACGACCGGACCCGACGGCCAGCACGGTGCCTTCCTGCGGCTTTTCCTTGGCCGTGTCCGGCAGCACGAGTCCGCTTGCCGTCGTCGTTTCGCGGTCTTCGGGCTGAATCAACACGCGGTCGCCAAGCGGCTTGACCTTGGTCGCAACCGTGGCCATGCAATCTCCTCCGTGACAGTCCGACGCGAGATTGAACGTCTGCGTCGCAGATAAGTGATAGCTGCCGAGTCGTTAAGGGCAGCAACAAATCATGATAGCCGATGCTATCGCCAGCATCGCGGGGGACGCTGAACTGCTTGATGGTACCCCACCGCCGCGCGCGCCGCAGCGATTCTTCGTAGGATGCGGCTTGCTGCGCCAGTACCCACCGCTGGGGATTCGACGTGACGCCGAGCCTCGAGGCGAGCGCTCCTTCAACACCGTTCGACCTGCTCATCCGCGGTGGAACCGTCATCGATCCGTCGGCGAATGGATCGGTACGAGCCGACGTCGGCGTCGTGGACGGCCGAATCGCGGCGGTGGCCCCTGACCTGGCGGGCAAGGCCACGGAGGTTGTCGACGCGGGCGGGGCCTATGTCGTGCCGGGCTTGGTCGACTTTCACGTCCACGTGTACTGGGGCGCTACCGTCTGGGGACTGGAGGCCGACAAGATTGGCGCCGCGGGTGGTACCACCGCATTCCTCGATACCGGCAGCGCCGGGGCAATCTCGCTTGCGGGGCTTCGCCGCTATGTCATCGAACCTGCCAGCACCCGAATCCGTGCACTTGTCAACATCTGCACGGCAGGTCTGGTCACCACCCTGGGCGAGTTGCGCGATCCGCGCTACCTGGACATTGACGGGACCGTCCGCGCGATCGATGCGAATCGGGACATCGCGCCCGGCGTCAAGATTCGCTATTCGGAGAACATCGTCGGCGCAGGCGCCCAGGCCAGCGCCGCGCTTGACGCTGCCGTGGAAGCTGCCGAACAGGCCGGGGTCTGGCTGATGGTCCATATCGGATACACCCCCGAACCGATTCCGGATGTGCTGGCGCGACTTCGGCCTGGCGACGTGATCACACACAGCTACTCGCCGTTGGCTGGCGGACTGGTGGACCTCAAAGCCCGCGGAGTGCTTCCCGCCGTATCTGCGGCGCGAGCCGCGGGGATTGAGTTTGATATCGGGCACGGCAAGAGCAGCTTCGGGTGGGAGACGGCGCAAACGGCGCTGGATGCAGGATTCCCGCCGGACTTCGTCAGTTCGGACTTGCACCGCGGCTGTGTGCATGGCCCCGCGTTCAGCCTGCCCAACGTGATGACCAAGTTCTGGCTCCTGGGGATGCCGCTCGAAGAAATCGTGGCGCGCTGCACAATCGCCCCCGCCAGGAAACTGGGTCTTGACGCCGGCACGCTGCAAGTCGGCGCCGAGGCCGACATTGCGGTCTTGGCCGTGGAAGAGGGTCCGGTCACGCTGGTCGATTGCACCGGCGTGGAACGAACCTGGGACCGAGAGTTGCGCGCCGCCCACACATTCCGCGCGGGCGTGCGGCTGGATCCCAAGGTGCTCGGGCCCTCCGAGGAATTGCCAGTAGAACTATCGTCGCAGCCAATGACTCGCGACGCCGACGCCTAAGGCTAGTCCTCCAGGTATCGCGCCAGCGCGGTAAAGGCCCGGGCCAGTTCCAGGCCCTCCTCTTTCTCCATGTGCATGATCAGACCGCGTTCGAAGAGTTCCAACGTGACCGTGCCGTGGGTCGTCTCCTCGGAGATGGCTACGGCGTCGCTCAAGTAGACCTCCTGAAAGACGTTCTCGTGCTGGTGGTCGCCGTTCGGTGACGTGCTTTCCACGTGATCACCCCTTCCGCCGCGGCCGCTGCGCCGTGATCGAGAGTCTACTGAGGTTGCCGCGCCCGCGTCTGCACGGCTGCACTCGGAAAGTACGGTCGCTCACGCACGACGTAGCTGCCCGGAGTCAGGCGGCGATATACGGAATCGTAAAGGGTCCGCGTGGGAGCACGCAGGTGCGGTCCGAGGGACCCGTCAACTCGCGGGTTCGTCGCGCGACATCCGGACAGGGAACACAATGCGCGGCGCGGATCTCATCGTCCGTCAGTCCGTCGGCGTGCAGGTGTACGGTGGCGCTGTCGAGCACTCGACCGAAAATCTGGTTCTGCCACTGGTCGCCGCGAACATGTCGAGCTTCGCGGATGGACTGAACCATCGCGCCCGGCGTTGTGTGTTCACGCAGAATGTGTACGAAGTCGCCGTGTCCCGCGCCCTCACGACACTCGGCAGCCATCACGATGTGACCGCCTGGACGCACGATCTGCGCCGCGGCGTCCATTCCCTTAACGGCCTGGTAGAGATTCAGATCCAGCGGATGTCCGCCGTTGGTCGTAATCACGAGGTCGTACGCCTCGTCGACTGGCTGCATCGCCGCCTGCAGTGCCGCGCCGCACCCGGCGTCATGCACCGCCTCCAGTTCGCCGGCAAAGATGCCGGTGATCGCACCGTCACCCGCGATCGTCACGTTCACGCTGAAATCGCAGCCAGCCAGCCGAGCCGCTTCGCGCTGTTCGCGGTGGATGGGATTGCCGGCGAGCGTGCCCCACCGAGCGTTGGTATGCCCGATCATCTCGGCGTCGTGATTACGCAGAATGCTCGCTTCGCCCGCGACGCCGGGCAGAATCAGCTTGGCCCCGCCACTGAAACCGGCAAAAAAGTGCGGCTCGATCAGGCCCAGGGTGATTCGAATGTCAGCGTCAAGGTATCGGCGATTGATGAGCACGGGTCGCCCTGACGAGGTCGTGCCGATATGCCGCAAGCTCGATTCGTCGTGGGCGTCATGGTTGGTGATCCTGAGTTGGCGGTGCAGATCCCGGCCGATCATGCGGTCGAGTTCGTCGTCTCGGGTTGGTCGATGCAGACCGGTGGCCACCAGCACGTGCATTCGGTCCGACACGCCGGCGCCCAACTCGCCCATCAGGGCTTCCAGCATCAGCCGATTCGGAGCCGGCCGCGTACTGTCACTGATCACGACCACGATAGAGCTATCCGGACGCACAAGGTCGGCGAGCGGCGGGCTGGCGATGGGCCGGCGCAGGGCCTCACGCAGCGCCTGGCCCGGATTGTCGACGCGCGGCGGGTCGCGCGGTTCAATGACGTCGGCGTCTTCGTCAAGTTCGACGGGCAGAGTACCGTCGCCGTAGGCGAGCTCTACGCGCATTCCAGGGGCCTTCGAGAATTTCGCCCGAGTCTAGGCGAGTATCCGGGTTGTGAGCGGTTTTCGTGTTAACATAACGGTCCCCATCCGCACGGTGTGTGCATCGGGAGGCGGGAAAAGCACCCAGTCGCCCGTTGCCAGGGAGTACGACGTTCGATGCTTGTTACTCACCCGAGGCGATGATGCGCGCCAGCGTGGACGATTTCGTTCAACATTTACGGACTGAACGGGGATTATCAAAGAACACGTTGGCCGCCTACCGGAGCGACCTGCGGCAGTTCGAGACGTTTCTACAAAAGGCCGGCCACGGCAACTGGGATGTCCCGCCCAAGGTGGTTCGTTCCTTCATGACCGATCTCATTCAACGTGAGTACCGGCAGACCTCGCGAGCTCGCAAGCTGGCGGCGGTCAAGGCCCTGTATCGCTACCTGGTGTCCTCGGAAGCGGTGGCCACGGATCCCACCGCCGGTATGGACGGCGCTCGCGTGGCTCGGCGTCGTCCCCGAATAATCACCACGGCCGAGGTCGAGCGCCTGTTGGAACTGGCCGCGGACGCATCCACGCCGGAGCGCATGCGGGATCGCGCAATGCTGGAAGCCCTGTACGCCACCGGGATGCGCGTTTCTGAGCTCGTTGAGTTGAACGTGGACGACGTGGACTGCTGGGCACGTGAGATCGTGTTGGGCCGGGACGGCGCCAGCGCTCGCACCGTACCGCTGTCGGAACGCTCGGCCGAGGCGCTACAGGCCTACCTGACCACCGGGCGCGAAAAGCTGCTTCGTCGTGTCGATGAGCCTGCGGTGTTTCTGAATCATCGCGGCAACCGGCTCACCCGTCAGGGCTTCTGGCTGATCGTCAAGGCCTACGCAAAGCGCTCCAACATCCAGACGCCAATCACCCCGCATACGCTGCGTCACTCGTTTGCCGCGCATCGACTGCAGGGTGAGAGCAGCGTGCGCGAGGTCCAAAAGCTGCTCGGTCATGCCAGCCCGGCGACCACCCAGGTGTATGCGGAACTGGCGCGTGAGAATCAACCGCAGGCATCAGGTGGTTCGGGGGCCGGGCGCCAGGCGTGACCGAAGCCGCTCGCGGCGGAGAAATCCTGCGCGCGGCAGCTGGCGGCACTCCCCCGGAGTGGGCGCTGGTCAGTGGCAGCGGATTGGCAGGCCTGACCGGAGCGTTCGAGACTCGCCGAGTTCTTGACTATGCGGACGTTCCAGGACTTCCCGGAGCCACAGTCTTTGGTCATCCCGGGCGCCTGCATCTGGCGACGGCGGGCGGTGTGCCCATCTGGCTCTGCCAGGGGCGCCCGCACTTCTATGAGCACGGCGACATGCAGCCAATTGCCAGTTTTGTGCGTGTACTGCTGGATGCCGGCGTATCTCGGCTGCTGCTAACGAATGCGGCAGGAGCGCTCAACCCGGCCTTTAGGGCGGGCGACGTGATGGTTCTGCGTGACCACTTGTTTCTGCCGGGACTGGCGGGGCACCACCCGCTGCTCGGGCCGAACGATGCGCGCGGCGAACGGTTTCCCGCAATGGCGGGCGCGTACGACGTGACCTTGCGCGCTGCTCTTGCACGGGAGCTTGGACGTGCCGGCTTGAGAGTTCGCGAAGGGGTCTATGCGATGGTCGGCGGCCCGTCCTATGAGACTTCGGCGGAGACGTTACTGCTGCGTCGCGCCGGGGCCGACGCGGTCGGGATGTCGACAGCGCCGGAGGTTGTCGTCGCTCGACACGCCGGCGCACGAGTCGGCGCGGTAGCGACCATCACGAATGTGGCCGGAATCGACGAGACGTTGGACGGCGGTCACGCTGCGGTCGTGGACACGGCATCGGCTGTTGCGCCGCGCCTTGGATCCGCCCTGGCAGCTGTTATCGGGCGCTTCGACCCCGCCTAGCTCGCGCAAAGCCGCAGCAGATGGCGGAGATAGCGCAGCCCTTCCATCGGAGACGCTTTGCTGGAAGCGCGTATGCGCCGGTCGAATGTGTACGGAACATCGACCACCCGTCCGGAATCGGTGCGAACGAGGACTTCCAGGAGGAGCTTGAAGCCGACGGGCTGCAAGACGGTGCCGTCGAGGATTCGGCGGCGAAACGCGAAGAAGCCGCTGCCAGGATCGGAGGTTCGTCGAGCGGCAGGCAGCAGGAATTGCGAGATTCGCGACGACTCCCGGCTGACCACTCGTCGCCAAGGGCCGCTTAATCCCAGTTCGCGGCCGCCGGGCGTGTAACGGCTGGCCACGGCGATATCGGCGCCGGCTGTAAGCGCGTCGATCAGCGTCGGAACGATGTGCGGCGGATGCTGGAGGTCGCCGTCCATAACCACAACGATGTCTTCCGAGACGCTGTCGAGGACCTCGGCCACAGCTCGCGCCAAACCCCGTCGCGTCAAGCTGTGGTTAAGGCAAACGGTCGGGTTGCCGCGAGCGAGTTCCCGAATCTCGCACGTTGTGCCGTCGGTACTGTCGTCCGCGAATTCGATGCGGAACCGAGCGTTGCCGAGCGCGGCGGTCACCTGCTCCACCAGCGGACCAGGGTTTCCGCGTTCGTTGAAGGTCGGCACGATCACGGCAATTGTGGGCGTGCTGCTAGACGGCATGGAACTGATTTTGCGGCTGACAGGTGGTGGTAGCGCGCGAGCCTAGCACCGGCGTTGACAGGCCAAAGTCCGACCGTAGACTGAAGCTGCGCCCCACGTCACGGCACATAGAATCCCCACACACGCCGTAGTCATGGCCGGTGGCGAGGGCTCCCGGCTGCGACCGCTGACCATTGAGCGCCCCAAGCCAATGGCGATGCTGGGCGACGCGCCCGTCATGGAACACATCCTGCGGCTGCTGCGCGCGCACGGCTTTACCGACGTCATTGTGACGCTGCACTACCTCGGCTCGACGATCGAGAATTACTTCCAATCGGGCGAGGACTTCGGGCTGCGGATCACGTACACCTACGAGAACGAGCCGCTGGGCACCGCCGGCAGCGTGGCGCTGGCCCGCGATCAGTTGACCGAGCCATTCCTGGTGATCTCCGGCGACGCGCTGACCGACGTAGACCTGACGGCCCTGGCAACCGCGCACGAGGCCTGCAACTCCGAAGCCACGCTGCTTTTGGCCCGAGTTCCCAATCCGCTGGAATACGGTGTGGTAGTGACCGAGGACAGCGGACGAATACTCCGCTTTCAGGAGAAGCCGTCCTGGGGCGAAGTGCTCAGCGACGCCGCCAACACGGGCATCTACATGCTGGATCCGGCGGTGTTCGACTTGATTTCGCCGGGGCAGCAAGTCGACTTCTCGATGGACGTCTTCCCGGCCATGCTCGCGGCCGGCCGCCCGCTGTACGGGCACGTTGCCGACGGCTATTGGACCGACATCGGAACACTCGAGGCCTACCGGTCCGCCAATGCCGATCTGGTCTCCGGGCAAGTGCGTACCTACGACGGCCCGACCTATCGCCCGGACGGTCCCACCGTGGACCCGACGGCTCGCGTCGATCCCACGGTGCAAATGCGGGGGCCGGTGTACGTAGGGCGCGGAAGTGAGGTTCACGCCCACGCCGTAATTGACGGTCCCGCGGTGATCGGCGACAACACCCTGATCGCCGAGCGCGCCGAAATCAGGGACGCGGTGATTAGCGGCAACGTCGTCGTTGGCGTCGGCGCCAGCCTGGAGCGGTGCATCGTGGCGCGACACGCCAACCTGGGACGTGGCGTGACGATAAGCGAAGACGTGGTGATCGGCGACCGCAGCACGCTGGCCGACGGTTCGTCCGTTCGACCCGGGGTTCGCATCTGGCCGCGCAAGTTCGTGGACGAGGGCGTGGTGGTGGACCGCAGCTTGATCCACGCGCCGCAGGCCCGGCGCACGATCTTCACGCACGGCGGCGTGGCCGGACTGGCGAATTTCGAACTCACGCCCGAATTCGCCGCGCGCCTGGGCGCCGCCTGGGGTAGCACGCTGCCGGTCGGCGCGTCCGTGGTGGCGAACCGAGACCAGACGCGGCCCGCGCGCATGGTGAAACGCGCGCTGATGGCGGGGCTGGCCTCCGTGGGGGTGCGCGTGATTGACATTGGCGCCACGCCGTTTCCGGTCGGACGATTCTCGTGCGCGCGGTTTGAGGCCGAGGGCGCCACCCACGTACGGACCTCGCCGTACGACGCGGCAGCTGTGGACGTGCGCTTCACGGATCCGAGAGGCGTGGACATCCGGCCCACCGAGCAGCGCAAGATCGAAGCCACGTTCATGCGCGAGGACTTCCGGCGCGTTGGCTCGGAGTCGATTGCGGAGATCACCGTGGCGGCCGCCGTGGAGACGTATCAGGAGGCGTTGCTGCGCGTCGTGGCCAACTCCGAAGTGACGCATCGACACGTGGGCGTGGTGGTGGACTACAGCGACGGAACCTGCGGCGAAACGCTGCTCAGCGTCTTGACCCGCCTGGGCGTGCGCGACACCGCCGTGGATGCCTCACCAGTCGACGTCGGCTCCGGTGGAATGGCGATCGAGGAACGGTTGGCCCGATTGGGGCGAATCGTTACAGCGGTGGGCGCAACATTCGGCGCGGTCGTCGGTCCGGACGGCAACCGTATGTGGCTGGTGGACGAACAGGGAGAACCGATCGACAGCCTGACCGTGATTGCGCTGGTCCTCGACGGCCTGCGCGCACGAGGAATCGCCGGTCCGCTGGCCGTGCCGTTTACGGTGCCCAACAGCCTGACCTCGTACGCCAGCGAGCTGGGCTTCACACCGATCCGGACGCAGGCCAACGTGGCCAACATGATGCAGGTGAGTGACGCTCAGCAGGCGGTGGTGGCGGCGAACGGCCGAAACGCACTGGCCTTTCCCGACCTGCACCCGGGGCCTGACGCCATGGCAACCCTGGTTCATCTGATAAGTGCGCAGGCGCTGAGCGACTTGTCCGTGTCGGCCAGGGTCGGATCGTTGCCCGCCTTCACGCTGGCGCACCGTGAAGTTTCGGTGGCCTGGGAGCGACGCGCGAAGTTGATGCGCCTGTTGAACTCGCACCCCGACCGCAGTGACGAGGGCGAGATTGATGGGGTCGTCTTCGGCAAGGGCTTTGAGCGGGCGGTGGTCGTTCCCGACGATGACCGGCCGGTATTTCGCGTGATGGCGGAAGGCGTGGGACCGGTCGCGGCGGCCTCGTTGGCTGATGAGATCGAGCGCCTCGTCGCTAGCGCCGCCAGGTGACCGCACGCTCAGACGCCCAGGCGCGAGTCACCGCCGTGGGCATCCACCGCGTCGGCGATGCCGCATTAGGGATCAACTGGGCCGACGGCGTGACCTCGGAGATTCCGTTGCGAGAAATCCGCCTGGCCTGCGGCTGCGCCGTCTGCCGCGATGAACTGACCGGCGCGCCCCTGCTTGACCCAGAGTCGATACCGGGCAATATCGGCGCCTATCGAATTGCGCCTGTTGGGAACTATGCGCTTACGTTCGACTGGAGCGACAGCCACAGCACCGGCATCTTCCCGTGGGAGATGCTGCGCGCGCTGGCCGACCGGAGCGCGTCCGAGGGCCGCTAGGCGCGTGTCAGCTGGAGATCTTCTCCACGGTGCGTTCGTAGCGGCGCTGCATTTCGGGTCCTCGCCAGGTCATGAATTCCTCAGCGACGGCGCGGGCGTTGACTTCCGATGGTGGCAGCGGGACTTCGATGGTGGCAATGGAAATGCGGTCGGTTCCCCAGACGTAGGCGGCAACTTCGCCCTTGCTGACGATCAGATTCACTCCAACATTGGCTTCAACCACGGGCACGCCGTTTTCGCGCGCCCGCGCAATCACGTTCAGGTTCTGCTCGCGGCTGCGTGAGCCAAAGGAGGGGATCAGTAAGGCTTGAGCGCCGTCCATGACCTGGGCCCGGGCAATGAGCGGGTTCCAGCGGTCGTTGCAGATCATGGTGCCGACGCGGCCCACCGGGGTGTCGATGGCGCGAAGGCTGTGGCCGAGACGGTTAAAGTCCCAGTCGTCGCACGCGCCCTCGGCAAGCTGCGTCTTGTAGTAGGTTCCGCAGTGTTCGCCATCGGGCCCCAGGATGATGGCGGCGTTGTAGACGCCGTCGTCGCGCCGTTCCGCGTAGCCGAAGCAGAGCACGATGCTCAGTTCGCGCGCCAGGTCGCTGAAGCGCTGGATGTACGGACCGTCGGGCGGCTCGGCGATCTCCCACATGTCGGCACGGAGATCCGGGTCCTCGATGACCTCCATGACGACGTAGCCCTCCAGAAAACCCTCAGGAGCTACGACCAGTTCCGCGCCCTGGGCCGCGGCCTGGCGAACGAAATCCTCCAGCTTGTCAGCGTTGGCGGGCTTGTCCCACTTCTTGGGCTTAATGGACAACGCTGCTGCTCGAACTGATCGATACATGGCGTGGATCCTTTCGACCGCGAATCACCCAGCCCTAGGTGGTGACGCTGACGAGCCGGTGGCAACTTGTCAAACGAGGGCGGTTGGCAGCCCGGACTGAGAGCTGCTGTGCCTGGAGTCGATCAGTCGCCGGGTCGGTCGCGCGGGCCGAGCCATACGCGTTCGAGGACGCCGGCCTCGTGGTTGAGGGCACGCGCAAGCTCGAATAGCACGTCGCTCAGGCGGTTGAGGAAGACAGGGACATCGGGGCTGACTGCGGCTTCCGAAGCAAGACGGAAGACTTCGCGCTCGGCGCGGCGGCAGACAGTTCGGGCCAGGTTGACGCTGGCTGCCGTGGGCGTACCCCCGGGCAGGATGAAGTGCTGTAGCGGCGGTAGATCCGCTCGATAGCCGTCGAGCCATGTATCCAACGAGGCGATGTCCGAAGCCGAGATTCGATCGCCACGGGCCCTTCCGCCAGGATTGGCCAGATCCGAGCCCAGGGTGAACAGGCGGGTCTGAATCCACGCCAGACGGTCCAGGTGGTCGCCAGGAGGACAGGAACTCATGGCGACGCCGAGAGCGGAATTGAGCTCGTCGACTGACCCGAGGGCGGAGATGCGAGCGTCTGTCTTGGCTACGCGCGCTCCGTCAAACAGGCTGGTCTCGCCCTGATCGCCGTGATGCTTACGGGTCATTGGCGGCCCAGGACAGGCTTTCGTGTCGAATGTTCCACGTGAAACATCGCAGCGGTCTCACGCGGATCTGGGGCGGTCGGGGAGAAACACGCGGGCAATGGAATCACCGCCAGTGTCATGCCAGCCGGAACCCGGTTGGCCCAATTGACGCGCAAGCGGCGAGGCGGTTTCGATTACCACGGCGTCAGGGTCGATTTCCATGAGTTTCTGGCGCCAATCCGACTCGAGACCTATGACCGTGAGGTAGTCGCTGAGCGTTTCCGGCACGAAGAGGTCGAAGCGGCCATCGATGAACACAAGCGCATCCGGCCACAGGGCCCAGGTGAGGAACGCGCCCCAATGGTAGGTGCCGAAGATTCGCGTCGCTCCGGTGTCGGCGACGAGATCGCGTGCCGCGGCAGGCATGGGCACGACGGACGGGCCGTCGAGCGTGCGTGGGCTGATAGCGGCCGCAACGCCAATAGCCGTGGCCACTGTGAGCGCAGCGCCGGCGCGGACCGCCCATACGGGAAGAGTCGCTCGGGCGGTGGTGGTCGCCAACGGATGCGCCAGCAGAAGCGGCGCCAGCACGGCGGCGAAGGGCATGACCTTGCGCGTGCTATACCCGGCCGCCAGCACCACGATCAGCAGCCCCAGCATGGCGGGCTCGACGCGAGATCGACGCAGGATCAGCAGCAGCCCCAGCAGGACGAGAAAGGCCGCGAAAAACCACCAGGTTTCGCTGAAAGCCGCGGGCGGACGCCAGTCGCTGTTGAAGCGACGAAACTCGCCGCCCCATTGAAAGAACGGCTGAGCCAGCAGACGCGGTCCTGACGGGTTAAGGGCCGGGGCGACGACCGACAAGGCCGTGACGGCGGCCAAGGGTCCAAGTCGTGTGCGGGGACGCGGACCAATGAACGGCAGCCGGGACCGTGCCCAGAGAGCTTCGCAGAAGACGGCGCCGAGCAGGGCGAAGCCGATGGGGAACGACGCATGCACGTTGCCCCAGATGACGAACACGAGCGGCAGCAGCCACACCCAGCGGGAGCCGGTGCGCCGGTGATGCAACGCCAGGGCGGCGGCCAGAACGGCGGCCAGCAGTCCGAACGCCAGCGGACGGATACCCGCGAACGGAAAGAGCGGCAGGGATGCCGTAACCAGACCGGCGGTTCGCATCCACGGGCCGACGCCGTGAGCGGCAAGTGTGCGTTCGAGCAGGCCCCAGATGAGAGCGTAGATGGCGGCTATGCCGAGGACCGCGGCTAGAACGCCGCCCTGGTCGATAAGTTGAAAAATGAACAGGGCGGGAAGCCACTCGTGGACTGTCCAGACCGCGGCCCCGGCGCTAAAAGTGAATGGATCGGGATAGGGGAGTTCACCCCGGCCGGCGATGTAGCGCCCGTTGTTGAGATGAACCCAGAGGTCGGCGTCCAGCGGCTGGGCGGCAGCCAGCGCGGCAATAGCCAATATCGCGGCGGGAGCCGCGCCTATGCGTTGACCGCCGCTGGCGGATACCGGCTCGGCGGCCTGAGACGGTGCAGGCACGGCCGGTGATTCCTAGCGCGATGTCGGCAGATTTCGCCGCAAGAACTCGGTGCTGTTGCGGACGACAGTCTGTGCGCTGGCGTTAAGCAAATGTCCCACACCGGGATAGAGGTAAAGGTCACTTGGCACGCCTGCCTCCCCCAGGGCCAGCCGGAGCTTTGATGCCCAGGCCGGGTTGACCGCGAGATCGTTTGCGCCTTGGTGAATGTCTACAGGGCCCGTGAGTCGATCAAGGTAGTTCCCCGCGGATAGGGCCGCGCGCAGCTGGTCGCTCGAGCGGGACGTCGGAACGCGGTAGTAATCGGAGATATCGTCGATCCAGACGCTGAGTGGCGCCCATAGGGCAATCGGCCCAATCCAGGGGTCCACCACGCCGGCGCGGATCGCCAGTTCGCCGCCGAGGCTATGCCCCCAGATGCCTATGAGGCCTCGCTGGGCTTCCGGGAATTCGCGCGCCGCCGCCGCCAGGTTCAAGACGTCAATCACGAACTCAAGCCTGGCGCCGATGTTGAGCCGCATGTCGTCCTGGGAACCGCCGAGCCCTCGATAGTCGGTGGCAAGCGTCACAAAGCCGCGCCGCGACAGGGCGTCGGCCATGACACGCGTGCCCACACCCGTGGCGTACTGACTTGGCAGCACGTAGCCGTGATTGAGCAGCGCGACCGGAAACGGCCCCTGACCGGTTGGGATCGTGGCCATTCCCGTGATGTGAAGCCCATCGGAGTCATAGCTCATCAGGTATGACGTGTAATCGTCGTGGCGCGCCGCCACCTTGTGCAGACGAATCTCAGAGGGCGAGAAGTTGCGGGCGCGCAGCGCGGGAATTGAGAGGGGCGAACCGCCGGGACTGCGGGCGTCGGGCTGCCCGACAAGGTTCCAGACGTCACAGCCGCTAACGGCCAGAGCGCTTGTGCCGGCGGCGGCCAGACCGAGGAGACGGCGACGGCCAAGGCCCGGTTGAGCGGTCGCCGTCGGGCGGGCTGACGGAATGAGCGCTCGCTTCTGCATGGATAGAGGATTCCTCGGGCGCCTACGGCGGCGGCGGCTCCTGGCGTGCTACCGACTGACAGACGCCATTCCGTCCGCCACGCGTTCAACAAGACGGAACTCGACGGCACGCGCCGCGGCGTGCAGAGCATTCTCAACCGCGACGGCATTGGAACGCCCGTGTCCAATGATGACAACACCGTTCACGCCGAGCAGCGGCGTGCCGCCATACTGAGCGTAGTCGGTGCGGCGCCGAACGGCGCGGAAGGCGGGATACATGAACGCCACGCCGGGCAAGGTGTACGGACGGCGGCGGACAGCGGTGCGTAATTCGCCGACCGCGAACTCGGCCGTGGCTTCGAAGGCCTTCAGGACGAGGTTGCCCGTGAAGCCGTCGCACACCGCGACATCGACGCTGCTATTGAAGAGCCCCCCCGGCTCAACGTTTCCGACGAAGTTGAGCGTCGACTCCGACAAGAGTTCGGCGGCGGCCAACGTGAGTGGACTGCCCTTCGTCGCCTCTTCGCCGATGCTGAGAACGCCGGTGCGGGGCTTCGAATTCCCCAGCAACTGCCGTGAGTAGACGGCCCCCATCAGGCCGAAGTCGCGCAAGTGCTCGGGGCGGGCCTCGGCATTGGCGCCAACGTCAATCAGCAGCGTTGGGGCTTCCCGGCCGGGTATGAGGACCGCGAGCCCAGGTCGGTCCACGCCTCGTGCACGCCCGACCAACAGGACGCCGGCCGCCATGGTTGCGCCGGTGTTGCCCATGGATACGAGGGCCTGGGCCTCGCCCGCGCGCACAAGTTCAGCGCAGCGGCGGATCGAAGCGTCGGGAGTCGAACGTACGGCTTGGACGGGGTGTTCGCCCATACCGATGGTCGAAGGTCCGGATTCCAGTCGCCAGGCCGAGGGGTTCTCGCCGCCGTTCGACAGCAGGCCGCGCATGACGTCGACTTCGCCGACCAGAATCGCGCGTTGTCCAGTTGCACCGGCCCAGCGGACGGCGCCCTCGATGGTGGCTTCAGGTGCGCGGTCACCGCCCATGACGTCCAGCGCGATGACCGGTCCCTCGGCAGCGGCGGTCATGCGTGAATCGTCAGACGTCCAGGTTACGGACCGTGCGGGCTCGATTGATGATGAAGCGACGGCGTTCGGCCACGTCGGTGCCCATCAGCCGTGAGAACACCTGGTCGACGTGCGCGTCGCCGTTGCCGTTCATCCCGACTTGCAGCAGATGCCGATCCTCGGGGTTCATGGTGGTTTCCCAGAGTTGTTCGGCGTTCATTTCGCCGAGGCCCTTGTAACGCTGCACGCTAACCCGGCCTGAAATCTGGCGAAGCAGCCGGTCGCGCTCATCTTCGCTGTAGGCGTAGTCGGCCCGCCGGGAGTTGCCCACGCGGAACAGCGGCGGCTGAGCAATGTAGAGATTGCCGTTCTCGATCAACGGCTTCATTTCCCGGTAGAAGAAGGTGAGCAGCAGGGTGCGGATGTGGGACCCGTCGACATCGGCGTCGGTCATGATGACCACGCGGCCGTAGCGAATCTTGGTGACGTCGAAATCAAGGCCGACGCCGCCACCGACGGCCGTGATGATGTTTCGGATGGACTCGTTGGAGAGGACCTTGTCGACGCGGGCCTTCTCGACATTCAGGATCTTCCCGCGGATAGGCAGGATGGCCTGGAAGCGCCGGTCGCGGCCCTGCTTGGCGTTACCGCCGGCGGAGTCGCCTTCGACGATGAAAAGCTCGCAACGATCCGGATTGCGCTCCTGGCAATCGGCCAGCTTGCCGGGCAAGGCGAATCCGTCCAGCGCGCCCTTGCGAACCACCAGGTCTCGCGCCTTCTGCGCGGCAACGCGCGCCCGGGCGGCCAGCTTGGTCTTCTCAACGATCTTGCGGGCCTCGCTGGGATGCTCGTGGAGATAGGTGCCGAGTTGGTCGTTGACGACGGACTGGACGTGCCCGGCGACCTCGCTGTTGCCGAGCCGGGCCTTGGTCTGACCTTCGAACTGCGGCTCGGGAATCATCACGCTGACGATGGCGGTCAGCCCTTCGCGGACGTCGTCACCGGTGAGGTTTGGATCACTGTCCTTGAGTTGGCCGCTCTTGCGGGCGTAGTCGTTGAGCGAGCGGGTGAGTGCGGAACGGAAACCGGTGAGGTGCGTGCCGCCGTCGATGTTGCGAATCGTGTTGGCGAAGGTGTGAATCTGTTCCGACACCGTGTCGCAGTAGGCCAGGGCGACTTCAACCTGGGTGGTCTCCACCTGGCCACGCAGAACGATGGGATCCGGGTGCAGCCGGCCGCGCCGTCGGGTGAGCCGTCGGACGAATGAGGTGACGCCGCCTTCGAAGTAATAGGTGACCTGGCGGCCTGACCGTTCATCCAGCAGGCGCATGGTGGTGCCGCCGGCCAGGAACGCCATCTCGCGAATGCGCTGGTCGAGGATGTCGAAGTTGTAGTCGAGGGTCTCGAAAATCTGATCGTCGGCCAGGAATTCGACCTCGGTGCCATGCGCTCTCGTCCGCTTGCCCTTGATAACGTCGCCCAGCGGTATGCCGCGCTCGTACTCCTGCGACCAGCAGTAGCCGTCGCGCCTGACCGTGACGCGCATGCGGCTGGAGACGGCGTTGACCACGGAAACGCCTACCCCGTGCAGGCCGCCCGAGACTTTATAGGCCCCGTTGTCGAACTTGCCGCCAGCGTGGAGGGTGGTCATGACGACTTCCAGCGCGGGACGCTTGACCTTGGGGTGTTCATCGACGGGGATGCCCGAGCCATCATCGGTAACGCGCACCCACCCGTCGCGGGTGATGACGACTTCGATCCGGGTTGCCCGCTGGGCCAGCGCTTCGTCGACACCGTTGTCCACGACCTCAAATACCAGTTGGTGAAGACCGCGCGAATCGGTGCTGCCGATGTACATGCCGGGTCGGCGGCGAACGGCTTCGAGGCCCTCGAGCACCTGGATGTCTTTGGCCGTATACGCCATTCGGCTTAGAGCTCCTTCGCCGACCGACTGGCGGGCTCGTTCACCACGACGATGTGGCTGCATTGCGGCCCGAAGGCTTCAGTGGGACGGGTGTGCCTGATATTCGCAGGACCGGCAGGCCAGTGGGGTCGGCCAATCACTGCGCGGACGTGTGCTGCAGGGCGGCGGTTTCGGATAGGTTCTTTCCGTTGATGCCCGAACCGCCTCCACTTTCTCGTGCCCGGGATCAGGTGGTCTGTCCGATGGACTTATCGTACCACAGGACGATGGATTCAGGACTGCCGCCGCCCAGCGCACCAGGCCGCGATCCGGTGCGGCCGGCCAATATGAAGCTACAAAACGACTACTCGACAAATACTCCGTTTTGCTGCAGCAGCGCACCGTCGAGGTACAACGTGCTATCCGTGCGCAAATCCTTCACCATGTCCCAGTGAACCGCGGACTGGTTCTTACCGCCCGTGAACTCGTAGGCGCGTCCGACGGCCAGATGGACCGTACCGCCCATCTTTTCGTCGAAGAGGATGTTCTTGGTGTGGCGCTGGATGCCGTCGTTGGTCCCGATGCCGATTTCGCCAAGCCGGCGGGCGCCCGGGTCGGTATCGAGGATGGCGTTGAGAAACTCTTCGCCGCGTTCGGCTGCGGCTTCCACGATCAGGCCGTCCTTGAACGTAAGCGTGATGCCGTCCACCTGGCGGCCCTGGTAGATCGCCGGGAACTCGTAGCGGATGCGGCCGTTGACGCTGTCTTCGATCGGGGCGGTGAAAATCTCGCCGTCGGGCATGTTCTTCTTGCCGTCGGCGGGTTCCCAGATGCGCCCTTCGGTCCGCAGGGTCAGGTCAGTGTCGGGGCCGACGATGCGTATTTCGGAGCCGGCTTCGAGCCGCGTCTTTAGCGAGGCGAGCTTGGCGGTCATTTCAGACCAGTCGATGTTGGTGGCGCCGTACAGGAAGTCGGCGTACTCGCTCAGCGACATCTCGGCCTCTTGGGCCAGGGCATTGGTGGGGTAGTCGCAGAGGACCCAGCGGACGTTCTCAATAATCTGGTCCATGACCGGGCGCCGGGCAATCATGGTCTTGGCCAGTCTGGACGGGTCCACGTTGGCCAGGGCGCGGGTGTTCTCGGTAGCGCGGATCCGGATCGCGACCTGGATGGAGTCCGCCTGGAACTTGGCGATCGGGTCCAGGAATTCGAGCTGCTCATTGCTGGCTTCGGACAGGAACACTTCCTGGGCTTCCTCGAATCCCACATTGAGCCGCGGGTGTCCGCCGGCCGCCAGCACGCGCCGGTAACAGGCCATCAGCAGCGGTTGGGCGTTGGCGGTGCCGTCGATGACGACCAGGTCGCCGGGCCCGACCTCGGTCGAGTGCTGCACTAGGATGTCGGCGAGCGTTTCCACGCGGGGGTCAGTCACGAATCAGATCCCTAGGCGGTTTAAGGCGGAGATGAACCCATCCTCTTACGTCACCCCCGCACCTCTCAACCAAATGCCCGCACGGAGTCCGGTTGAAGCTGATCCAGGGCGACTCTCAACAGTCCGGGGCGGGTATGCCTGATCTTCGGCCTTGGGAAATCCTGGAGTCGCGGACGGTTTCCAGCGACCGCTGGCTGACGCACACGCTGGAGCACGTCCGCCTGCCGAGCGGCTACGAGATCTCGGAATACCACGTCCTGAATCAGAACGACTTTTGCCTGATGGTGGCGGTGACGGCCACCGGCGAGGTACCGCTTGTGCGGCAGTACAAGCACGGCGCGCGCGATGTGGTGCTGGAGTTTCCCGCCGGTCTGGTTGAAGACGACGAGACGCCGGAGGCGGCGGCTGCCCGCGAACTGCTGGAGGAGACCGGCTTCGCGGGTCGGATGCACTGCGCGGGGACGCTGCTGACCGGTCCGTCTCGAAACCGCAATCTGGCGCATGTGTTCGTGATTCTGGACGCCGAGCAGGTTTGTGGGCCGGAGCCCGAGGAAACGGAACAGATCGAAGTGGTCATGACACCGCTCGCTCGATTGCCGGAGTTGATTGCCCAAGGAGCCATCCGTGACCTGGGCTCACTCGCGACATATGCCCGGGCGCGGGCAGCGTTTCCCGATCTTGGCTGGGAGGGTTGAGCCAATCGCGGGCGCAAAGCGCCGCCACTAGGTAGCATGCGATCCCGAATGCCCGCGTAGCGCGCGACGGATCCCCCAGCCTTTCCCATGGTTCGCATACGTCCCGAGATCGCCGCGCTGCATGGCTATACACCGGGCCACCAGCCAAGCGAAGGCGGCTGGATTAAGCTCAACACCAACGAGAGTCCGGCCGTGGCCCCGGGTGTGCTGGCGCGGTTGCGCGAGGCCATCACCGACGACGTGCGCCTGTACCCGAATCCGGTGAGCCAGGAACTGCGCGAGCGGCTGGCCGAACGGCACGACGTGACGCCTGCGCACGTCTTCGTGGGCAACGGGTCGGACGACGTGCTGAACCTGATCTTTCGCGCGGTCTGCGGGCCCGGCGCACGAGTGGTGGCTCCAAATCCGAGCTACTCCCTGTATCCCGTGCTCGCTGAGATCCAGGGCGCACGGATGGTTCACTGCCCGCTTGGGCCGGGGTTCGAGTTGCCGGTTCGGCAACTGGCGGCCGCGCGCGGAGCTGTGACGTTTGTGGCCAGCCCCAACAATCCGGCCGGCACGCACTACGGAGCCGACGAACTGCGCTGGCTGGCGGAGCGCACGAACCTTCTGGTTATCGACGAGGCGTACGTGGAGTTCGCGTCAAGCGACCGGATGGAACTGGCCGCCACGCTGCCGAATGTGTGCGTGACCCGCTCGTTTTCCAAAGCGTTTGGTTTGGCAGGGATCCGCTTGGGTTATGCCGTGAGCGATCCCGAGTTCATTGATGTCTTGCACCGCGTCAAGGACTCGTACAATGTCAGCCGGCTTGCGCAGGTTGCCGGGGTGGCAGCCTGTGACGAAATCGCGTGGGCGGAGGCGCACTGGGAGGCAACTCGCGTCCGGCGGGACGCATTTGCGGAGGAGCTCCGCGGACGCTTTGATCTCCAGGTCTATCCATCCGAAGCGAATTTTGTGTTCGTTGAGTGCGCGCCCCACGATGCGGGCGTGATTCAGCGTGAACTCGCCAACCGTCGAATCCTGGTCCGCCGCTTTGCTGAGGAGCCCCGGCATGCCAACGCGCTGCGCGTCTCGATTGGGTCGGACGCCGACATGCGGACGCTACTCGAGGCCTTCGAGGAGATCCTGGCGGTTGGACCGCTTCGCGACGGCGAGGATTGAGCCAATGTCTTGGTCGAATTTGGACGCTTCACCATGCACCCAGCCATTACGCCGCATGGTTCGCAGGGAGGTTTCGTAGTTGGAAGGTCTGGTCTGGCTTGTACCCGCGTCGATCATCGTCTCGGTGCTCGTCGTCGTCTACCTGGCGCGCGATGTTCTGACGCGTCCGGTTGACCGATCGGCGAACCCCGCGGATCTCATTCCGGCCATGCAGAGCTTGGACGCCGAAGATCGGTCGGAATTGTTCGGTCGGATGTCGCTGAACGGCGACCGCATATTCGACGGCGCCACGGCGTTCCTGCAGCGGCAATACCGCACCATCGCCTGGATGGCCATCGTGGCGGCCGCCTTCCTGGCGGTTCTGCTGTTGTTCTTTGGCGAGAACGAGGCCAAGGGCATCGAGGCCGGCGACCTTGCCTGGCGCACCGGGGTGTCGTTCCTGGTTGGCGCGGTGCTGTCCGGTCTCTCGGGCGTAATCGGCATGATCATTGCCGTTCGGTCCAACGTTCGGACCGCTAGCGCCGCCACCCGGTCGCTGGGCGACGCGCTCACGATTGCGCTGCGCGGCGGAGCGGTTTCGGGAATCCTGATCGTGGGCCTCAGCTTGCTCGGCGTGTTCATGCTGTTCTGGCTGTTCGGCGGGTTTGAGAACCCGAAGGTGACGCCGGAACTAATCGTCGGGTTTGGGTTCGGGGCCAGCTTCGTGGCCCTGTTCGCGCAGTTGGGCGGCGGGATTTACACCAAGGCCGCCGACGTTGGCGCGGACCTGGTAGGCAAAGTGGAAGCCCGCCTGCCCGAGGACGACCCGCGGAACCCCGCGGTGATCGCCGACCTGGTGGGCGACAACGTGGGCGACTGCGCCGGACGTGGCGCGGACCTCTTTGAGTCCACGGCCGCCGAGAGCATCGGGGCCATGATTCTGGGTGTCGCCGTATTCAAGGCGACCGGCGAAGACAACATTGCCTGGATTCTGTTTCCGCTGGTGGTCCGGTCGTTCGGAGCTCTCGCCTCGATCGTCGGACTGTTGGTCATCCGGCCCGACCGGGTACGCAACGCGCAGCGGGCGCTGGACGTGGGGTACTGGACCACGGCGATCCTGGCCACGGTCGGGATGGCGATATCGGCCCTGGTGATGCTGGAGTCGTGGTGGTTCTTCCTGGCCGGCTTCATCGGCATCCTGACCAGCGTGGCGTTCGTGTACATCACGCAGTACTACACGGCGTTCAACCGGCCGGTTCGGGAGATTGCCGAGGCGTCCCGCACCGGGGCGGCCACCAACATCATCTCCGGCTTGGCCGTGGGTCTGGAAAACACGGCGATGCCGATCATCGTCATTTCCGTGGCGCTTTGGACGTCGTTCCAGGTGGGCATCCTGGGATTTGCCGACCTTGGCATCACCGATATCAGCCCCTTTGTAGCCGGCGTGTTCGGTACGGCGGTGGGCACGATGGGCATGCTGATGAGCGCGGCCTACATCCTGGCCATGGACACCTTCGGCCCGATCGCCGACAACGCGGGCGGGATTACGGAGATGGCCGATGCGCCCGAGGACGTCCGCGACATCACCGACGGTCTGGACGCTGTCGGCAACACGACCAAGGCGCTGACCAAGGGGTACGCCATTGGTTCGGCGGCGCTGGCGGCCTTCTTGCTGTTCAGCGCATACCTGGAGACTGCTGGACTTCACTCCGTCGATCTCTCCAAGGTCGAGGTCTTCATCGGGGGCATGCTGGGTGCCATGCTGGTTTTCCTGTTCAGTTCGCTGGCGATTCGCGCGGTAGGCCGCGCGGCCCAGGCGATGATCCAGGAGGTCCGCCGCCAATGGCGCGAGGAGCCGGGAATCATTGAAGGCACAGTGGAGCCCAATTACAGCCAGGCGGTAGACATCAGCACGCGCTCGGCGCTGCGAGAGATGATCGCGCCAGGACTGCTGGCCGTCATCATGCCTATCGTGGTCGGACTGGTGCTGCGAGCCGAGGCCGAAGCCGCCCTGCTGATGGTCGGCACCATTGCCGGCGTGCTGCTGGCGACGGTCATGAACAACGGCGGCGGCGCTTGGGACAACGCCAAGAAATACATCGAGGCCGGTCACTTGCGCGACGAAGACGGCAACCCAATCGGTAAGGGCACGGACGTACACGCCGCCTCGGTTGTGGGCGACACCGTGGGTGACCCATTCAAGGACACCGCCGGGCCGTCGCTGCACGTGCTGGTCAAGCTGTTGAGCACGATCACCCTGGTGCTCGCGCCGGTATTCATCTAGACGCTTTGACACTGGGCCGCCCGCCAGGGTGCGCACCGGCGTCTCGCTGGGTCGGCTGACCCATGTGGGGCGAGGTGATCATCCTGGCGGCGGTCCAGGCGCTGACCGAGTTTCTGCCGGTCAGCAGTTCGGGCCACCTGGTGCTGGTCCCGGCGCTAGCGGGCTGGACCGATCCGTTTCTGACGGGGCTGACGCTGTCCATTGCGCTGCACGTGGGGACGGGGCTGGCACTGGTGATCGCGCTCTGGTCCGACTGGGTTTGGCTGGCGCGAGGTCTGATCGGCCGGGGGGACTCCGTTGAGCTATCACGTCGGCTTTTGGCTGCGCTGGTTGGATCGACCTTGTTGATCGGCGTGATTGCGCTTCCGCTGCGGGGCTGGCTGACGACGCTGCGCGACCCGACGCTGGCGGCAGTGCTATTGATCGTCTTTGGATTAGTGCTCGCAGCTGCCGACCGGTTCGGGACGAGTCGCCGCGATCTGACATCCACGCCGTTCGTGCTCTGGATCGTGATCGGTTTATCGCAATTTGCAGCGCTGATTCCCGGGGTGTCGCGGGCCGGAATCACCATGACGTTGGCCCGTGGACTCGGCGTGGAGCGTCAGGCCGCCGCCAGGTTTTCGCTGTTTCTGCTGGCGCCGGCGGTGGCCGGCGCGGGGCTCGTTCAGTTCGTGGACATGGCGATCAGTGGGAACCCGATCAGCGACATCCCGCTGCTCATCGGGGCCACGCTGGTCGCCGCGGTGGTTGGCGCGGTGGCGGTGCGCTGGCTGCTGCAGTTCGTCGCTCGACACAGCCTGATCGCGTTTGCGGCCTACCGCGTGGGCGCCGGCGCTCTGGCGCTGATCGTGTTGCTTACGCTGCGCGCCTGAAAAATCGGCGGCGGGTGGGCCAAGCGTCCATATAATCGCTTCTCCCAGGTGAGGTGCGTATGCGGATAGGGATTCTCAACGCGACTGGCTATTCGGGCGGCGAGCTGGTTCGGTATTTGGCTGTCCACCCGGAGTTCGAAATCGTCGGCGCCACCGCGCGCAGCCAGGCCGGACGCCCTCTCCACGAGGTGTTTCCGTGGATGCGCGCCAGCGGCCGGGCCGCCTACGCCGACCTGGAATTGACGCCCGAGTTGAACGGGAGCGCCGACCTTGTTATCTCGTGCTTGCCGCACAAGGCGTCGGCGGCGCAGTTGGCGCCGTTTCTCGACGATGGAATCCGCTGCATTGACGTCAGTTCCGATTTCAGGCTGCGCGATCCGGCGGACTACCTGCGCTGGCATGGCGTGGAGCACGCGGCGCCCGAGTGGATTGATTCGGCCACCTATGGGCTGACGGAGTGGCATCGCAAACAGATTCGCGAGACCGACCTGGTGGCGAATCCGGGTTGTCACGCCATTACCGCGGCGCTGGCGCTGGCGCCGGCGGCGAGCGCCGGGTTGCTGGCCGGACACGTGATGGTGGACTCGAAGACCGGAGTTTCGGGAGCGGGACGCTCGGCGTCGGCGGCCTATGGGTTCTCCGAGATCAATGAAGATTCGTCGGCCTATCGGGTGGCGGACCACTATCAGAGTCCGGAAATCGCGCAGGAGTTAGGCGACATCGGCGGCTCGTCCATCAAGGTGACCTTTGCGCCGCACCTGGTGCCGATGACGCGGGGCATCCTGATTACGGCGTACGGGGCGCTAAATGAAGCCGTCGCGCCGTCGCAAGTCGAGCAGGCGTACCGCGACGCCTATGACGACGAGCCTTTCGTGCACCTGGCGGGCGTGCCGCCGCACACCAAGTGGACATCCGGCGGGAACCATGCCTTTGTGCACTGGACCGTCGATCAGGCAACGCAGACGCTCGTGGCGATGGCAGCGATTGACAACCTTGGCAAGGGCGCGGCCGGCAGCGCGGTCCAGAACGCGAACGTGATGGCGGGGATCGACGAGCAGGTCGGCCTGACGATTCCGCCGAGTCACCCGTAGATGCACGAGCCACCCGCGGAACTGGACGGCTTTCGGGTTATTCCCGGTGGCACGCTCGCGCCGCGAGGATTCGTGGGCGGCGGCGTGACCGCCGGCATCAAGGCTACGGGGGCGCTGGACCTGGGCGCGATCCTGAGCACGCGCACGCCCTGTCAGTCGGCGGCGACCTTTACGACCAACCGCGTGTGCGGCGCCTCGGTAACGATCAACAAGGAGCGTCTCGCCCGGAAGCCGGCCCGCGGCATCGTCTTCAACAGCGGCAACTCGAACGTGTTTACCGGCGCGCGCGGGCGGGCCGATGGGCTGGCATTCATCGACGCCTTTGCCGGCCGCTTCGGCGTGCCGGCCGACGAGATTCTGGTTGCGTCGACGGGCGTTATTGGATTCCACCTGCCGATGCCAAAGATCCTGGCGGGGGTCGAGTCCCTGGACCTGACGTCTGACGCCGGTGAGGCGGTCGCGCGGGCCATGATGACGACAGACATCGCCCCTAAGACGCTGGCCCTTGAAGTGCCGGTATCCGGCGGCACCGTCCGAATTGGCGGCGCGGCCAAGGGCGCCGGCATGGTGCATCCGAACATGGCGACGATGTTCGTGTTCATGACGACGGACGCCGGACTGGAAGGCGGCACGCTGCAACGCCTGCTGAGCGAGACCGTGGCCGACTCCTTCAACCTGCTGAGCATCGACGGCGACCAGTCGACGAGCGATACCGCGCTGCTGCTGGCCAATGGCGCCAGCGAAACCGGCGTGATCCAAGAAGGCACCTCTGACGCGAAAGCGTTTACGCGCGGTTTGCAGGCGGTGTGCCGATGGTTGGCGCAGGAGATCGTGCGTGGCGGCGAAGGCATAACGAAGGTCTTTGCCGTGACGGTGCGCGGAGCGTCGGATGACGCCACGGCGCGGCAGGCGGCGCGCGCGGTCACGACCTCGTCCTTGGTGAAGACCGCGATTCACGGCGGCGACCCGAACTGGGGCCGGATTGTGATGGCCCTGGGCAATAGCGGCGCTGTGTTCGACCCGGATCTGCTCGATATCTGGATTGGCGATACGCAGGTCGTCCGGGACGGTGCGCCCGCGGTGTACGAGGAAGCGCTGGTTGCCGAGCATTTCCGGCAGGCGGACGTGACGATTGACGTGGCGCTGAACCAAGGCGAGGCGAGGGCCACAGCCTGGGGCGGAGACCTCTCGGCGGAATACGTGGCGATCAACGCGGAGTACATGACCTGAGCGCCGCCAATCTCGAATCCGACCAGACGGCCGCGCCTGATATGACCGGCCGCTACGTGGTCGTGAAGATCGGTGGGACGGCGGACATGGCCGCCGGACGGATTGGGGCTGACGTGCGCGCCCTGGTGGAGGACGGCGTGCGCGTCGTGATAGCCCACGGCGGCGGCGACGAACTGACCGCCTGGCAAGCGGCGCGGAAACGCAGGACTCAGTGGCACAACGGGTTGCGCGTAACTGACGACCAGACCAGAGATGACGCCGTGCTGGTATTCCGCGGTCTGGTGGCGCCGGCCGTCGTCGGCGCGCTGCAACAGGCCGGGGTATCGGCGGTGGGCATCAGCGGACCGGACGGCGGTGTCGTAGGCGTCCGGCAAGCGTCGCCGGAGCTTGGCTGGGTGGGTAGCGTCCAAACGGTGAATACGGCGATTCTCGATGACCTGACATCCGGGCGACATGTGCCGGTGGTTTCGCCGCTCGGTGTCGATGATCGCGGGTCGATCTACAACGTAAACGGTGACGATATCGCTGGCGCGCTGGCGCGTGCGACGCGGGCCGCGGCCCTGGTGTTTCTGACCGACGTGGACGGTGTCAAAGGCGCGGATGGCGATGTGCTGGCGCACCTGGACCCGGTTGGCGCCGAGCGCTTGATCGGGGACGAGGTGATTGTGGGCGGGATGGTTCCGAAAGTTCGGTCGGCCGTGGCCTTGCTGGGCGAGGTAGGACGGGTCTGCATTGCCAACGGATCGCGTCGCCATGCCTTGCGGCGCGCCCTGGACCCGGACGGTGGCGGTACGCAGGTGAGGGCGGAAGCCGCGTCCCTATAATCCGAGTCGGAACGGCGATTGCCGTTCGATCCCCGCCGAGGCTGAACAACGCATGGGCTGGCAAGAGCTAGAAGCGCGCTATTACCACCAGGCGTTTCGCCGCTTTCCGGTGACGCTGGTGCGCGGCGAGGGGTCGCGCTTGTGGGACGACGAAGGCAATTCGTACCTGGACTTCACCGCCGGGATTGCCGTGACCACGCTGGGACATGGCGACCCGGAGCTGTGCGACGCGGTGGCGGACCAGGTCCGGTCCCTGGCGCACATTTCCAACCTGTTCTATACGACGCCGCAGCTCGAAGTGGCGCAGCGCCTGGTGGACAACTCGGCGCTGGACCGCGTGTTCTTCGTCAACAGCGGCGCGGAGGCCAGCGAGACCTGCCTGAAGATCGCCCGCAAGTGGGGGCGAACACAGCGCAATGGCGCCTACGAAGTCATCACGGCGGAGCACGGATTCCACGGCCGCACGATCGCCACCACGGCGGCGACCGGTACGCCTGCCTACCAGGAGCCGTTTGCGCCGATGCCCTCCGGGTTCACGCACGTGCCCTTGAACGATCTGGATGCGGTGGACGACTCGATTTCGTCGGCAACCGCGGCCGTCATGGTGGAACTGGTCCAGGGTGAGAGCGGCGTACGCATGGCCGACGCGGACTACGTGCAAGGTCTGCGCAGGGTCTGCGACGAACACGGCGTGCTGCTGATCTTCGACGAGGTCCAGACAGGCATCGGGCGGACCGGTCGCCTGTTCGGTTACGAGAATTTTGGCGTCACCCCCGACGTGATCGGGTTGGCCAAGGGGCTGGGCGGCGGCCTGCCGATCGGCGCCGTACTCAGCAGCGAGGCCGTGAGCGTGCTGGCGCCGGGTGAGCACGGATCCACCTTCGGCGGCAGTCCGGTGGCCTGCGCCGCGGCGCGAGTCGTGCTGGACCGGGTGACCGCACCCGGATTCCTGGACGAAGTGCAGGCGAAGGGCGAACACGTGCGGGCAAGGCTGCGGGACAGTGCCGGGCGGGGCGCGCGCGTGACCGGCGTTCGCGGTCTGGGGCTGATGGTCGGCTTTGACCTGGAGTCTGAGGACATAGCGACCGAGGTGGTGGAAAAGGCTCGGAGCAACGGACTGCTGCTGATCAAGGCCGGTCCGGAGACGATCCGAATCGTTCCGCCGCTGACGATCAGCGTGGATGAACTCGACGAAGGTCTGGATGCGCTGGACGCCGCGCGTGGCGCCTGACGAGACCCTTGGGTCTCGTCGGCAGAAATAGCCCGCGCCCATGTGGGGTGGACGCTTTGACAAACCGCCCGCGGATGTCGCGCGCGCCTTTACGCGCTCGTTTCCCGTCGATCGGCGGATCTACCGCGAGGACATCGTGGCCAGCCGCGCCCACGCCGCGATGCTGGGCCGACAGGAGATCATTCCGGCACGGAGCGCGGAGGCGTTGACAGAGGCGCTCGACAATCTGCTGGTGGAACTCGATCAGCTCGGCGGACCTCCGGTGAACGCTGACGACGAGGATGTGCACAGCTACGTCGAACGGGTGCTGACCGAGCGGATCGGCGACCACGGTCGACGGCTGCACGTCGCGCGCAGCCGGAATGACCAGGTGGCAACGGACTTCCGGCTCTACTGCAAGGGCTTCTGCTTGCGCCTGGTGACTGCGGTGCTCGATCTACTTGGCGTGCTGGCGCGGCGGGCCGAAGAGGAAGCCGAGACTATCGCTCCGGGGTTCACGCACCTCCAGGTCGCGCAGCCGGTCACGTTGGGCCACTATTTCCTGGCCCTGTTTGAAATGCACCGGCGCGACGTAGACAACATCCTCTACGCATATACCGTGGCCGATGTATGTCCGCTGGGCGCGGGAGCATTGGCCGGCGTTGCATTCGACATTGATCGCGAGTTTGTCGCGGAGGAACTGTGCTTCAGCCAGGTGGCGCGCAACAGCCTGGACGCCGTGTCCGACCGAGACTTCGTGAGCGCTGTTTTGCAGGCCTGCGTGACGCTCAGCGGCCACCTGTCGCGCTGGGCCGAGGACCTGGTGATTTGGGCGTCGCCGGGATTCGGCATGGTGCGCTTCGACGACGCGTTTGCGACCGGCAGCAGCATGTTGCCCCAGAAACTCAACCCCGACGTGGCGGAGTTGACGCGCGCGAAGGCCGCAGCGATCGCGGGTGCGGCCACCGGTTGGCACGCAACGCTGAAGGGCGTACCGCTGAGCTACGCCCTGGACATGCAGGAGGACAAGCGTGCGGTGTTTCGAGTGGAAGACGATGTGCTGGCGGCGCTGCGGGCGCTCACCGGGGCCCTGGACACGCTGACGGTGAACCGAGAGCGCATGGCGGCAGTGGCCGGCATGGGGCATTCCACGGCGATTGAGATTGCCGACTACCTGACCGAACGGGACGTACCCTTTCGCGACGCGCATGCGGCCGTGGGGCGACTGGTTCGCCTCGCCGAGGATAGGGGCGTCGAACTGGCCGATCTGGACGAAGCCGACTTCGTGGAGGCCGACGCGAGGCTTTCCGCGGACGTGCGGGACCGGTTGGATCTTCCGACTGCCGTCGCGCGCCGAACGTCGCTGGGGGGAACCGCGCCAGCCAGAGTTCGCGAGGAGGCCGCGCGCGCGACCCGCTGGCTGCGATGGCAGCGCGATCACGTACAAGACTTAGTCGGCCGAGGTCTGCCGCCGGCCTTGCAACCCTCGGCTCGCGCTGCGGTCGTGCGTTGACGCGTTCGAGGCTCGGCTCAACCAGTGACCGATTGCCACCGGTAGCGACCCCGGAAGAGCGCTAGAAGATCGTGGCTAGCTCAGGCACATCGCCGATTCAGCTTTCCGTCGTGATCCCCGCATTCAACGAGGAGGATCGTCTGGGCGCCACGTTGCGAGCGACGGATGCCTGGGCGGCTGGACGCGACGGACGGATTGAAGTTGTCGTGGTGGACGACGGATCAACGGACGGCACGCTTGGAATAGCCGAGACCTGGGCATGCGAGGCACGAGATTCCGGCGATGTGGTTCCCCTGGTGCTGGCTGAGCCGCACCGGGGCAAGGGAGCAGCCGTGGCGCGCGGGATTCGAGCGGCGGGCGGCGCCGTCCGGATGTTCATGGACGCCGATCTGGCGGTACCGCTCGTCTTTGTTGAGCGCATCGTCGAGGAGATTCGACGCGGGGCCGACGTCGCCATCGGCTCGCGGGAGTTGGAGCTGTCGCAGCGACTGAACGAGCCGTGGCGTCGCCATGCACTCGGGCGCGGTTTCAACCGTCTGGTGAGTTGGCTTGGCGTCGGCGGATTCAGTGATACGCAGTGTGGCTTCAAGGGGTTTTCGGCCGATGCGGCCGAGGACATCTTTAGTCGGGCACGGCTCTATCCCGCCGACGGAGACGTCATTGAGAAAGAGCGAGTGACCGCCTTTGACGTGGAACTGTTGGCCATTGCCCGCCGTCGCGGCTGGCAGACCGTGGAGATTCCCGTGGAGTGGCGGCATGTACCGATGAGCAAGGTTCGCCCGCTGTCCGATGCCGTTTCGATGCTGGTCGATATTTTGCGCGTACGGTGGAATCTAATGCGCGGGACATACGACTGACGCCTGGCACGAAACGGCTTCCCCAACGGGAATGGAGTTGGCGTGACCGTGCTGACCGTGCGCGACGGATGGTCCCGGCGGAGGTGACGGGTTCGATTTGAACGATAAGAACATTGTGCTGTTCGATGGCTGGCTGGCCACTCTGGGTGGGGGCGAGCGACAAGTCCTGAGTGCTGCAAGTGCCTTGCGGGAATTGGGCTCGGTACGCGTGGTCTCGCACTGTCCGTTGCCACGATCCGCCGTCGTGGATTGGGCAGGTATTGATCTGCAAGGGGTGGGCTTCCGCTTCATGCCGGAGCGGCCGCAACTTACCGGACGCGATGTCGCCGGTGACGCCGACTTGTTCATCAACGGCACCCATCTCAGCCTGGTTGACGGTCGTGGATTGCCATCGATCCGATTTGTCTATTTTTCGGCGCGTCGCAGCAGTACCGCATGGCGCATTCTCGGCAGCGCGCTTCGTGGGATTGGCCGTGGACTTGGGGCCGCCCACGAGCGAGATGGCTGGTTTGGCACCGAAGCTCATAAGGGTGCCCTCTTTCGCCAGTCCGACGGCGACGGACGGATCGGCGTTCGGGACGGAACCCGCATTCGCTTCTGGCTGAGCGCGATGAGTCACGAGGACCGCACATACGCCATTGCAACGAAGTCCGGCGAACCACTTGCGGAGGGAACGGCGGGGGCCAAAGGCGACTTTGCGCCGAGTCCGTGGGTCGATGTCCCGGCAGGCTGCCGGGAATTGGCAATCCGGTCGGCGGCATCCGGCGGGACAAACCGCTGGGAAGGTCGGCAGCTGGGCCTGGGGCTGGGATCCATCGAGGAGCGCGGTGCTTTACTGCGAGGTTTCTACCAAAGAGCCACGCGCCGACTGATTCCCAAGCTGGCCTACTGCGCGGGCGACGACCATGCTGCGAGGTACGTCGACGCCCTGCGCTCGTACGACGCGGTGACGCCCAACTCGCACTTCACCGCATCGTGGCTGCAGAGCCGCTGGAGTGTTACGGGACCAGTCATCGAGCCGCCGGTCATCGCCGATGATCGCCAGGAAGTGGCCGGACCGCGGCCGCTGATCGTCTCGATTGGCCGCTTCTTTGTCGGGGGGCACAACAAGAAGCACATCGCCATGGTTCGGGCCTTCCGGATGCTGTGTGACCGAGGTCTCGTCGGCTGGCGCCTGGCGCTTGTTGGCGGCGTGGGTCAGCGCCCGGTGGATGCGAATTATCTGCGCAGGGTGGAGGCGGAGGCGTGTGGGCTGCCGATTGACGTGTATCCGAATGCCGACGAGACAACGGTGCGCGAGTTGCGGGCACATGCCGCCATTGCCTGGCACGCGGCGGGATACGGGGAATCTGAACGCCGCGCTCCCGAGCGGTTCGAGCACTTTGGAATGGCGGTCGCCGAGCTCATGATGTCGGGCGCCGTACCAGTGGTGTTCGACGGCGGCGGATTACGCGAGATTGTCGAACCTGGTCGCAGCGGGTTTCGCTGGCGCACGCTGGATGAGTTGGTCGCCGCGACGCTGACACTGATTCGGAACGGACGTCGGCGAGCGGAGATGAGCGAAGCTGCCCGCCAACGCGCTGAGCGCTGGTCGTTGGCGAACTATCAGCGACGGATCGTTGAGCTGGCCCACGACGTTATGGCGAGGCACCAAAGGGCGAGCACGGCTGGCTAGAGTCGACTTGCGCGAGGTTGGACGCGATGGTCTCGCCCGTCGATGGGCTGCGATTGATAGCATCGTAGGTTCGTGCGTTGACAGCGTGGTTGGGCGTGGCACTACTCGTTCAGAAATTTGGTGGATCTTCGGTCGCGACAAGCGAGCGAATTCGTTCGGTGGCCGAGCGGATTCACGACTCGCTCACTCAGGGCGATCGCATAGCCGTGGTGGTGTCCGCAATGGGCGACACGACCGACGATCTAATCGCTGCAGCGGAGCGACTGGCCACGCGGCCGCGTTCGCGCGAGTTGGACTTCTTGCTGTCCACTGGCGAGCTCGTTTCCGCGGCTCTCATGTCAATGGCGTTGCACGAACTCGGGTGCGACGCGGTTGCCCTTTCGGGTCCGCAGGCCGGAATCCAGACCAACGGGCGCTATGGCCGCGCCCGCATCACGGAGATCGAGCCGACGCGCATACGCGCGGAGCTCGAATCCGGGTGCGTTCCGGTGATGGCCGGCTTCCAGGGACTTGGCCCGGGGGGCGACATCGTGACGCTTGCGCGCGGTACTTCGGATACGTCCGCGGTGGCATTGGCCGTCGCACTTGGCGTCGACCGCTGCGAGATCTATACGGACGTGGACGGCATTTTTACCGCCGATCCGCGGATCGTGCCGGACGCGCGCAAGCTCGACTTGGTGATTTACGACGAGATGCTGGAGATGGCAAAGCTGGGCGCGCGTGTCATGCATCCGCGCGCGGTCGAGATTGCCGAGCACTTCAGCATGCCGGTGGTGGTACGTTCAAGTTTCAGCGATGCACCAGGGACGGAAATTGTGGCTGAATCAGCGGTTCCCATTGAGACCATGCAGCGCGTGCGCGCGGTCGCTCACGACACGGACGTGGCGCGGGTGACGATACGCGGCGTTAGTGATCGGCCGGGTCTGGCACATGCGTTGTTCCAGCCCCTGGCTGAGCGGCATATCAACATCGACGTCATCGTGCAGAACGTCTCCGACGGCGGGGTGACCGATCTGTCGTTCACCGTCGGTGAGACGGACCTGGACTCGACGCTGGACCTCATTCGTCCCGTGGCGGCGGAGATTGGCGCCCGCGACGTGGCGGCGTCAACCGAACTGGGCAAGGTGAGCATCGTGGGCGTGGGCATTCAGAGCACGCCTGGAATCGCGGCCCGAATGTTCGGAGCGTTGGCTGCCGCGGGTATCAACATCGTGAGCATTACGACCAGCGAAATTCGCCTGACCTGTCTGGTGGACAAGTCGCAGGTCGCGAGGGCGACCGGGCTGTTACACGACGAATTCGACCTAAGCGCGCCAGACTCCATGTGACGTCGAGCGCTCGTTCCGTGGATGACCGCTGGTACCATGAAAGTGCGCGCCAAACCTGTTAGAACGTCGCCTGAAGCGGGGGAGGCGATAGCCGCATGATCGAAATGATCGTGGATAGTGTGCGCGTGAATCTGATCAGCCCGAGCCGCGTCGTGGTCCTGAAGGAACGGGACGGGCCACGCTATCTGGCCATCGTCATCGGGCAGGGCGAAGCCGACGCGATCGCCGTCAAGTTGCAGGACCATGAAGTTCCGCGGCCGCTGACCCACGACCTGCTCAAGCAGTTGATCGAATCGGTCCAGGGGTCTGTCGAGCGTGTTGTGGTGACTGATCTGATTGACACGACCTTCTTCGCGACAATTGTCCTGGACATTAACGGCAGCCGCTGCGAATTGGACTCGCGACCCAGCGACGCCATTGCACTCGCCGTACGTGCGAGTGCACCGATTCTCGTCGAGCCGTCAGTGCTCAACGAAGCAGGTTTCGAGCCTGACACCGACGGCGAGGAAGCCGGCGAAGGCGAGCCGGTGGCGGAAGAGAAACTCGAGGTGTTTCGCGAGTTCATTAACCAGCTCGACCTCGACGATCTCGGTAAGTCATAGGCCGAATCAGCGTTGCCGCGAAGCGAATAGCGGATTCGCCGCAAGCAAACTCAATGCGCTTTCCCCAGGGCTGAGTGTGCCCAACCAGGGGGACGAAGCACCATCGTCGTTGGATTTGCCAACCGCAGGTGGTCAGGTCTGACTGACGATTTCTCGCTGCCCGGTGTCCCCCGATCGGCGAATTGCGGCCAAGACTTCCAAGAGATGGACACTGTCCTCGGGCGGCGAACCGTTCGTGGCGTCTCCCCTGATTACAGCCAGGAAGTGTTCGTCTGGATTGCTTCCGCCGGTCAGACCCTCGACTTCACGCGTGAGCTTGGCCTCGAGGTCGTCTTCAAGAATCACCTCCACGCCGCCTGAGGCCCAATCGGCTCGGATTGCGCCGTTGCCGGCAACCACCGACAGGCGCTCTCCGAATGTGTGTCCCGTGCCAATGATCGAGAGGGTGCCAATCGCGCCGTTTTCGAAGAGAAACACGGCCGCACCGTCGACTTCGACTTCCAGGTCGTACGTACGCATGCGCGCGTCGACTTCAACAATGCGAAGTCCGGTCGTCCAGAGCAGCATGTCCATGAGATGGCTGCCGGAGTCGCTGAGCTGACCGCCGCCGCCAAGGGCCAGCGTGCTCCGCCACCTGCCCCTGGCGCTGTTGATCCAGGCCTGCCATTGGCTGGCCTGCACGTGGGTAATCTCCCCCATGTCGCCGCGCTGTAGCCGCTCGCGCATGTACGTATAGCCGGGGCTGAAGCGCCGCTGGAAGCCGACTACCACGTGTCGGCCAAGATCGTTCGCGTGATCGGCAATTTCCTGGGCCAGTTCGGGGGTGTGGGCGAGCGGCTTTTCGCACAGGACGTGCGCGCCGGCGTTGAGGGCGCCCATCACATGCTCGTGATGCAGTGTGTGGGGAGTCGACACCAGCACCACATCCGGGTCGGCTGCCGACAGGAGGTCACGCCAGTCCGCGTAGGCGGGGACCTCACTTAGGTCCGGCAGGCCGGATCTTGCGGTTGCAATGGAAGCGTCGGACGGGTCGGCCAAGCCAACCACGTCAACCTCGGGCATCCCAAGAAACCGCCGCAGGTGACCGGCGGCATTGCCGCCAACGCCAATGGCGCCAAGTCGGTATGTCATGGACATCGTGCAGTGCGCCCGGATGGGCGGAAGTCTACGTCAAGCTGCTGGATCGCAGCGCTTGGCTCAGCCTATGCGTCGCGGGTCGTCGGGTCTCCGGGGACGAACTGCCCGCCGTACGGCAACGGCAGCCGCTCCACGGTCTCCCGGAACGTCCCGCGCCCCTTCATCAGGTCGTGCACGTCCCAGCCCTGCGCTTCCAGCTGGTCGAGCACGTAGGCCAATTCATAGCGATCACCGGTTTCTTCGTCGATGAATGCATCGGTCCATCCCAACTGGTATCGCGGCACCGGAAACGTCCCCTCGCCGTTACGACGCGGAATCTGAAACCGAAACTCGGATACGCGGATGTGGCGGCGCGGCTCGCTGGTCATAAGCGTTTCTGGTCGTGGGTCCAAATGGCCCGGATGGCTTGCATGCGATTGTGAAGAGCGCGTTGGCCCCGTGTCAACGCGCGACCGTGCGACCGATGACGATCAGGTTAGGCGAGTCGTCACGCCACGGCTGGCGCGCGTAGTCGCCGTGCACCGCGTCAATCTGCAACCCGGCCTCCACGAACTCGGCCACTACGTCATCCCGGGTCAGCAGCGCCAAGCTGTAACCCAGACGTCGCTCGTCAACCAGCAGAGGGCCATCGTAGTAGCGGTAGATGAGGGTGCTGCAACCGCGATGGGTGACCTCGTCGTAGGTGTAAAAGCGCTCGCGGGTTACGCGGCGGCCTGTGGAGGGGTCGCGTTCCAGAAACTCCACCTCCTCGTGGTCCGGCGTGGCGTCAAGCGGTGTAGCTGAAAACACGTCCACGGCCACGCCGCCGCCCGGCCGAATATGTGCAGCGGCATTGCGAAGTGTTTCCAGGCGGGCTTCCCGATCCGGAAGCAATAGGTATGAGTTGAAACCGAGCAGCACCAGGTCGAAAGTCTGGGCCAGCCGATGGGTGCGCATGTCACCGCGGCGCAGGGCGAGCCGTTTCCGCGTCGCGCGAGGCATTGACGAGCGGCGAGCGGCGGCTCGCTCCAGCATGGCGGCTGAGGCATCAACGCCGGCAATCTGGAAGCCGTGCCTGGCCAGGGGAATCGCCAGACGACCTGTGCCAACGGCGAATTCCAGCAGCCGCGGTCCCAGGCGCCGGCCTTCGCCGATCCAGAAGTCCAGTTCGGCTCCATCACACTCCGGATACTCCAGGTCATAGACCGGCGCGGCCGGGTCATATCCCGTGTCGTGAAACGGCGGGGCCGTGGACGGTCGCGGCTCGTGCATGTCAGGGCCGCACGGAGGCCGAACGCATTAGTCGGCGCCGGCGTAGTTCAGGGGTGCGTCGGCCAATTCTTCCTCGAGGTTGGCGTGGTCCTTGACACTGTCCATGCCGCGCCAGCGCGCTTCGGACCGGAAGGCGCCCAGGCGGCCGGCGGCAGCCAGTTCAGGAAACGTGCTGTCTTCGTGGTCGCCGATCTCGGGGAGGTGATCCTCGAATGACCGGTCCAACACGTACACGCCGCCGTTGATCCAGTGGGGCAAGACCGGGTTGGTGGTGAACTGGCTGACTTTGCGACCGTCAACCTCCACGATCCCATACTGGCTGATGTAGGGCGTGAGCAAGATGGTGGCCGTGTTTTTGTCGTCCCGATGCTGGTCGAGCATTGGGGCCAGTCGCTGTTCCGTGAGGATGTCGGCGTTGGAAGCCATCACGATCGGCTCGTCGCGGGGAATCTGCTGCATGCCCAGACGCAGGCCGCCACCGCGTCCCATGGGCGTGTCCTCGACCGCGTAGCTGAAGCTGGCGCCGAAGGCCGAGCCGTCGCCAAAGTGGTCCTCGATGACTTCGTGCAAGTAGCCGCACGAGACGACGAAGTGGTCAACACCCTGTGCCTGGTACCACTCCACCTGGTGCTGCATGATCGGCTTACCGGCCACGTCGACCATGGGCTTGGGCACGTTAGCGGTCAGCGGCCGCAGGCGTTCACCGCGGCCTCCGGCAATCAAAACGGCGTACACGCAGCGGACCTCCAGGGCATCACGGGCGCCCGGCGCCGCGACGCCCGATTATAGGAACGGGCTGCGACGGAATCGGCCGCGCCGGTCGCCGACGTTGCTTGGATTCACTCGTCGCGGGCTGGATCCCAGACGCTGCGTAATTCAATAACGTTGCCATCCGGATCGCGAAAGTAGAGCGAACGTCCCCCGGGATCTTCTGTTGGCCCTTCGACCGCCGACCCGGCCGCGACGATGACTTCGGCGGCGCGTTCGAACTCGGCTTCGCCCAGTGCCAACGCCACGTGCTGCACGCCTAACCGCCGCCAGTCGTGGGTGCCGGCTTCCGGTCGCCGCTCAGGCGCCTGGAATAGATGCAACGACACCGTAGGTGCCTCCAGGACCTGTCGAAACGTCGTTCGCGGTCCCGGAACAAGAGCCAGGACGCGGGCATAGAACACCGCGCTGCGGTCAAGATCGCGCACGTTGATTGCCACGTGATCCACGCGGCTGAATCGAAGTCCTCGGAGTCCTGCTGGGTGCTGTGACACAAGCGCTCCGTCCTGGGTGACGGCGAACAGTATCGCGCGTTGGCCGCGGCTTGCTGCCGTCGCATCAGGTCGCGGTGAGCGGCCAACCCGAGGTTCTACGTACCGCAAGATGTCCGTTGAATGTGTGACATTCCCAATTGACACACTAGATGTAGTGGTGGAGTGGTACGCTTCGCCCACAGGTCGGCAGCGAGTGTGCAACATGCGGTGTCCAGCCTGCGCGTCGGCACGACTACAAGTGGTCGACACGCGCGAGGCCGCGGATGCGACGCGCCGCCGCCGCGCCTGTCATGACTGTGGCCATCGGTTTACCACCTACGAGCGCCGCGACATCTTCGCGTGTCCCCACTGTGGACACGACGAGGCACGGATCGAGTCGTGGGAGCTGACGTCGCAGGGAACATTGCGCCGCCATCGCCGCTGCGCCGACTGCGGGCTGGGGTACCAGACGCTGGAACGCTTGGCGCGAATGGATGTCCGCGTGGTCAAAGACGACGGACGACGCGAGCCGTTCAACCGAGGCAAGCTCTATCGCTCGATCATGATCGCTGGGACGAAGCGACCGGTGACCAGTTCTTGGGCGGAAGAAGCGGCCATCCAGATCGAGAACCAGCTACTCGGCCGTGAGTCGCTGGATGTTCCCTCAAAGCACATTGCCGATATGGTTATGGAACGCTTGGTCATGCTCGACGAGGTCACCTACGTTCGCTACGCGTCGGGCTACTTTGGCGAGGGCGGCGTCCAGGAGATGCTGGAGACCATCACCGAGTCGCGATTGCGTCGCGAGCGAACGGAAATCGAGCGCACGACGCTGCCGCTGGTTCCTGAGGAACCTGAGGATCCTTAGCTCGCGGTCGGGCTGGTCCTTCCGGCGGAGCCGCGTGGCTCGCTGTCGGATGCCCGGAGGTGGGGCGCGGTGATCACGGCCCGGACGTTTGTCGGATTCGGGCTGGCATTGGCGCTGCTGGGATTCGTCGTCGGCGTACGAGATGAATTGGGGCCTGGAATTCGTACGGCGTCCGCGCTGGCGGCAGTAGTTCCCGGCAATCCGCCGACGCCGCTGCAACTGCGTCCGCCGCCGCGCGTTACCACGCTTTCTTACACGACCAGGGACGGATATGACGTGCTGGCGGATCTCTACGAGCCGCCGCACGCACGCAACGGGCCCGCGATCGTGCTGGTGAATGGAGTTGTTCCCGAAGGGCGAACGTACGAGCCGCTGGTTGGCTTTGCCGACGGGCTGGCGCGAACGGGATTTGCGGTTCTGGTGCCCGATGCGCTGGATTACCAGAACTACCGGGTGTTCCCGGAGGATATTGGCGCGCTGGTTCGGGGGTTCCAGGTCCTCCAGTCGCGTCCGTCAGTCGATCCGAGCCGCGTGGGATTCATCGGCTTCAGCATGGGCGGATCGCTGGCGATGGTGGCGGCATCGGATCCGGAGATCGCGGAGAAGGTGGCGCTGGTCGCGACGATTGGGGCGTATCACTCGCTCGACGCGATGCTGCGCGCCGTGACGACGTCAACCGTGCAAGTCGGCGACGGTTACGAGTCGTACCAACCCGACAGCTACGTGTGGCTGGTATCGCGCAATACCCTGCTCTCCGCGATTCCCGAAGCCAGCGACCAGGAGGCGCTCTTCCACCTGTTCACACTTGAGACGCCCGACCCGGATCCGGACGTGCTGCCGACATACAACCCGACCCGACTCGGCGCACCAGCTCGCAGCGTGTACAACCTGTTCGTCAATCGCGATCCCGCGGCAGTGGGCAGGCTTATGGACGGTGTGCGCGGCACCATGCCGGGGACGTTGGAGTCGATTTCGCCCGACGCGCACATCGAGCGGCTGCGGGCGCCCGTAGCACTCTTGCACGACACGAGTGACCTGTACGTACCGGTGCAGGAGTCGCAAGTGATTTTTGACAGGCTGGGCGGCGAACCACGGGCCCGGTTAGCTGTCCTGGACGTGATTCAGCACGCGCAACTTGCGGAGCTAGATCTTTCTCCCCCGGTGTTGCTGGGGTCGTTCCTGCCCGGGATGTGGACGCTCTGGCAATTCACGTACGACGCGCTGAGTCAGCTGTCAGCGGGTGTCGACGCGCATCAGGCGTAGGTCCATGACGTCGGCAGGCGCGTTGAATCGCACCGGGACACCGGCAGTGCCGACGCCGGCGGAGACGACGAGGGGGCGCCCCCGTACATACATCAGGCCGCTCGGCCTCGGTAGCCGATGCCGCGTGCGCAAGGTGAGCGGCCCATACAACGGGAGCGCGATCTGCCCGCCGTGGGTGTGACCGCTGAGGGTGAAGTCAACGCGTCGCTCGCCTAACTCGAAGGCCGTGTCGGGGTTGTGGGCGGCGAGGATCGTAAAGAGCTTGGGATCCACCCCGTCGAATGCCGCATCGAGGTCGCAAAGACCGACATGCGTGTCGCCGACGCCGACCAATTGCAGCGGGGCGCCATTGACGGTCAGGCGGACGGCGCGGTTGGTCAGGGTCTGGATGCCGTGAGCCGCCAGTCCAGCTTCCATGGCGGAGAGCGACCGGGTTTCATGGCGCAGCCAGCCTGGAGCCGGACCTTGTGGCTTGCCCAGGGCATCGTGGTTGCCCCAGACGGCGAACGAGCCAAGGGGTGCCGAAATTCGCGCCAGCCGTTCGCCCACTTCGGCCGTGAAGCGCTCGTGCTCGACCAGGTCGCCCGCGGCAATCAGTAGATCAGTCTTCGTACCGGCGAGTTTGTCCAGCGCCGTCAGTGACCGATGCGGACGCCCGCCCACGTGCAAATCGGAGATCAGCAGAATGTTGAGCGATTGGATAGCCGCAGGCAGCCGAGCTGTGGGCAGCGTGTAATGAACGGTCATCGGCCGGCGAGGACTCGGAAAGGCTTGCCTCAAGAGCTTCACGCTAGCCGGTCGCTGGCAAACGATGTGCGTAGCGGGCGGAGCTGCCGGGTGCCGAAGCCGGTCGGCACCCAGCCACGCGTGGCGTGCCCGCCCTATATCCACCCATCAGTTGCTTGTTCGAGTGATGGCTGCTAGACGGCCGCGATGTGCTGGTGTTCGCCCATGGCACGGAATTTGGCGTAGCGGGCATTGACGAGGTCGTCGATGTCTTGAGCGCAGAGTTCCTGAAGCATGGGCGCCAGCGCAGCGTGGAGGTTGGCGGCAGCTGTGTCGAAGTCTCGGTGAGCGCCGCCTTCGGGTTCAGGCACGACGCGGTCGATGAGGCCGGCCCGCAATAGGTCAGGGGCAGTCAAGCCTAAGGCGGCGGCCGCTTCTTCGGCGTGGTCGGAACTGCGCCAGATGATGGCGGCGGCGGCTTCGGGCGAGGCCACTGAATAGATGGTGTGCTCCAGCATGAGCACGCGGTCGCCAACGCCCAGCGCCAGTGCGCCGCCGCTGCCGCCTTCGCCGATGACGGTGACGATTATCGGAACACGCAGGCGCGCGAGACGGGCCATGTTCTCGGCAATGGCCCAGGACTGGCCGCGCTTTTCGTCATCCAGCGTGGGGCTGGCGCCAGGCGTGTCCAGAAACGTCAGGACAGGCCGTCCAAAGCGCTCGGCCATGTCGAACAGGCGCAAGGCCTTGCGATAGCCCTCGGGGTGGGCCATGCCGAAATTGCGCTCGACGTTTTCGGCGGTGCTTCGGCCCTTCTGGTGGCCCACGACGATCACGCTGCGACCTTCAAACGTTGCAAGGCCGGCAACGACCGAGGGATCGTCGGCGTAGCGGCGATCGCCGTGGAGTTCGGTGAAGTCGGAACAGAGGCGGTCGATGTAGTCCTGGGTGTGTGGACGTTGCGGATGCCTGGCCAACTGGACTCGCTGCCAGGGCGTGAGGTTGGCAAATCTGTCCGCGGTTCGAGCCTCAAGCTCTAGCTGGAGGACTGCCAACTCGCGCGCGACCTGGGTGCTGGGGTCCGGTCCGGCGTCGCGCTCAAGTTCGGCGATGTGCTCGCGGAGTTCGTCGAGATCGCGCTCGAATTCAAGCACGGAAACGCTCCGCGTTCAGGCGCGTACGGCTGCGGGGGTATTCGGGGTCGGGGCTGCTGTCTGAGCTGGGGCAAGGTGGCCAATGACGCGGCTCAGCGTCTCGCGTAATTCGCGCCTCGGAACTACGAGATCAAGCAGTCCTTGCCTTAACACCCACTCGGCGGTGTGGTCCTCGACGGGTGCTCGTCGACGCAGCGTGCCTTGCACGACGCGTGACCCGGCAAAGCGAATCGTGGCTCCGGGCTCGCCCACGATGATGTCGGCTACCGAGGCGAAGCTGGCCGTTACGCCGGCAAGGGTCGGGTCGGCCATCACGCAGATGTGCGGAAGGCCGGCTTCGCCGAGTCGGGCGGCTGCTGCGGTGGTGCGGGCCATCTGCATGAGGGCGAAGAGGCCCTCGTCCTGGCGGGCGCCGCCGGAAGCAGTGACGGTGACGACCGGCAGACGGTGGCGGAGCGCGTGTTCAAAGAGCCGGGTGATCTTCTCGCCCGTGGCCGAGCCCATGCTGCCGGCGATGAAGCCGAACTCCATGACACCCAGCGCCACCGGCCGGCCTTGCAAGGGGCCCACGCCGCAGACGATGGCTTCGTTGCGGGATGTGAGGGCGCGGGCCTTGGCCACGCGGTCAATGTAGGAGCCGCTGGGACGTCGGAATCCGAGCGGATCGGCGGCGGTGATGTCGGAGTCAATCTCGTGAAACTGTCCGGGGGAGTCGAGCAGGAGCGCGATCCGTTCGGCAGCGTCGAGGCGATCGTGGTAATTGCAGGAAGGGCACACGCGTAGCGCGGCTTCGAACTCCGGCCGGTAGTGCATGCCGCCGCACTTGCGGCATGTAACCCAGAGATCAACTGGAACATCCGGGTAGCTTTGCACTCCGCCGCGACGCCTGACGGCCATCCGGCGCACCCCTTACGCGCTTGGGACAACGCGGCTCGGGGGCAAGCCTCCCAGCCGCGAGATTGCCGGAGTATATCAACGCTACAAGAGTAAATCGGACGGGTTCGGCGGAACGTCGGATCGTTCCTCGGGAGTTCGCGCCAGCGCCAAGGCGCCCACCCATGCGGCACCGCGACGGCGTAGCGCGCGGGTCGCCGCCTCGAGGGTCGCGCCGGTGGTCGTGACATCGTCCACCAGAAGGATCCGGGTTCCGGACAACTTGCGCAGGGCGCGAAAGGCGCCGCGGACGTTGTCGAGGCGGCGTGCTCGGGGGAGCGAGGTCTGGGGCGGCGTGTCGCGCAGACGAATCAGCACGTTGCCGTCGAGTGGGCAGTCAAGGTGCCGCGCGACCTCGGCGGCGAGGAGCCGGCCCTGGTTGTAGCCGCGTTGGCGTTCGCGGCTGGCGGCGAGAGGAACGGGGATTACGACATCGACCTGGAGGTTGGACGGAAGGGCCGACATGGCGAGGGTCGCCAGGTCGGCGGCGAGGTAGCGCTTGTTGGCGTACTTGAAGCGATGGACGGCCTGGAGGATCGGTGGGGTGTAGGCGTAGGGAACGTAGAGGTGGTCGATGCGGCGCTGCTCAAGGCGGCAACGAGCGCATTGGTCGCCGTAGGTGAGGGGACGGGTGCATTGGCGGCATTGGGGATGGGGGAGGCGCGTGGCGGTCGCAAGGCACGGCTGGCAGAGGGCGGCGCCGGGGCGGCCGCAGGCAGCGCAGCGTGGCGGGAAGAGAGCGGCGGCGAGGGCTCGGCCGGTGGTGCGGAGGCCGTCGGCGGCTGACCGGGTGCCGACGCGGAGAACCGCCCCGCCCTGGATTCGGTTGAGCGGGGCAAGTCTCGCCATCACCCCACGCGCATCGGGCTAGCCAGGGGATCCCGCCGGGCTTGGGGTAGTTTCGACGATGGTCGGCTTGTCGTCCTGGAGGCGCAGTTCGAATTCTCGGTCTGCGGCCGATTCCTGCATGACGTGGTCAGTGAGCGGCTGATCGACGTATTCGCCGACGAGTTGGGCGATGGGTCGTGCGCCAGCGTTGCGTCCGAGGGTGACGCTGACGATGTAGTCGAGCGCCTCGGAGGTGATGTGGAGCCGGATGCCGAGGTTCTCGGCCCGAAGGATGGCGTCCGAGAGCGTTCGACGGGCGATTTCGCGGATGTCTTCCTCTTCGAGCGCGCGGAAGACGACCAGGCGATCGAGCCGGTTCAGGAATTCGCTGGGGAGTTGGCGGCGGGCGAACTCGCGGATGCGGGACTCGTAGGCCGTATGGCGACGTGCCGAGCCCGAGGCGGACTCGAAGCCGATCGAGGGTCCCGTGACTTGGTCGACGCCAAGGTTGGAGGTCAGCACGATGATGGTGTTGCGAAAGTCGACCTGGCGGCCGTTGGCGTCGGTGAGGAGGCCGTCCTCCATGATCTGCAACAGCACCTGCAAGGTGCGGGGGTGCGCTTTCTCCACGTCGTCGAATAGGACAACGGAGTAGGGGTTGCGGCGGACGGCTTCGGTCAGGCCACCGGCTTCGTCGAACCCCACGTAGCCCGGTGGGGAGCCGATGAGCCGCGAGATGCTGTGGTACTCGGACAATTCGGACATGTCGACGCGTACCAGATTGTCGTCGGTTCCGCTGACGAACTGAGCCAGGGCCTTGGCGGTTTCGGTCTTGCCGACGCCGGATTCGCCGAGGAACAGGAACGACCCGATAGGTCGGCGCTCGTCTCGCATGCCGGCCAGGGCGCGTCGCAGGGCGCGGCCGAGTTCGGCTAGGACGTCGTCCTGGCCGACGACGCGTTTGCGCAGATCGTCTTCCATGTGCAGGAAGCGGTCGGAGTCGTTCTCGGCCAGCGTCGGCAGCGGAACGCCGATCCAGGAGGAGAGGACCTCCGCGATCTCGTGCGGGGTGATGACCGGGCGATCCGTGCCAACTTCAGATTCCCAAGCGGCGCGTTCGTCCCGGAGTTCGTCGGCGACCTGGTCGCGCACTCGACGGCGGGCGGCGGGGGAATGGTCCGGGTCGTCCGGCGTTTCGGGCTCCGGCGCGATTTCAGCGTCCAACTGCTTGATCCGGCGCAGGAGTTCGAGGATGCGAGTGGGTGGGGTCTGGCGCTGGACTTTGGCCCGAGCGGCGGCTTCGTCCACCAGGTCAATGGCCTTGTCGGGCAATTGGCGCGAGGTGACGTAGCGGCGCGACAGGTTCACGGAGGCGTCAACGGCGTCGTCGGTGACCTCCACGCCGTGATAGGACTCATAGATCGGGCGCAGGGCCTTGAGGATCTCGATGGCGTCCTCGTCGCTGGGTTCGTCGACGTCGATGGGTTGGAAGCGGCGGTTGAGGCTCTTGTCGTTGGCGATGTAGCGGCGGTATTCGCGCCAGGTGGTGGCGCCGATGACCTGGACCTCACCGCGGGCCAGGTGACCCTTGAGGAGGTTGGCGGCGTCCAGGGATCCCGCCGCGCCGCCGGCGCCGATGACGGTGTGCAGCTCGTCGATGAAGAGGATGACATCGCCGCTCTTGCGGACTTCGGCGATGAGTTGCTGGACGCGCTCCTCGAACTCGCCGCGGTACTTGGCGCCGGCGATCATGCCGGGAAGGCTGAGAGAGATCAGCCGCTTGTCGTGCAGTTCATCAGGCACGTCGCCCTTGACGATGCGATGGGCCAGGCCTTCGACGATGGCGGTCTTGCCGACGCCGGCATCGCCCACCAGCACCGGGTTGTTCTTGGTGCGGCGGAGCAGGACCTCGATGGCGCGGTCCATCTCGAGCTGGCGGCCGATGACGGGGTCCAGGTCGCCGGTGCGGGCGGCGTTGGTGAAGTCGCTGCCGTATTCGGCCAACATGCTGCGGGGCTTGCCGCGACGGCGGCGGCCACGCCAGCGTCCGCGGCGACGGCGACCACGGCCTGGGGAACCGGGCTGGTAGGCGGCCTCGACGCGGCGGCGGAGGGGACGGAACTCGACGCCGGCGGCGGCCAGCGCACCGGAGGCAAGGCGACCGGCGTTGGCCAGCGCACCGAGCATGAGGTGTTCGGTGCCGATGAAGCGGACACCCATGCGTTCGGCTTCCAGGGCGGCGGAGCGCAACACGTTGCGGCCCTGAGCCGAGAGCGGACGGCGACCGTCGTCGCGGGCGTAGCCCGGGGGCAGGGTGTCGACGAGGGTGTCGCGCAGCGGCTCCAGGTCGACGCCGGAGTCGCGCAGGACGCGGGCGGCCGCGGTTTGGGGGAACTCGAGGATGGCGAGGAGGATGTGGCCGGGCCCGACGGCGTCGTGGCCGAGGCGGGTGGCTTCGAGCTCGGCGTGCTGGATGACGCGGCGGCCGCGGCCGGTGAGGCGGCGGAGGTACTCGACCGGGGCGTATTCGTCGGGTTCGCGTTCCACGGGTGCTAGCGGCTCCTCAGAGGCTGATGGGGATCTGGTCGACGAGGTCTTGCAAGCCCTGGCCAATGCTGTCGCCGAGGGAGTTGAGCACCACGATGAGGACGATGACGAACACGGCGGTGACGAGGATGTAGCTGAGGACGCTGACACCGGAGCCCTCGGGCAGGTAGCGGCGCCGCGATTGGCGGGGCGGCCCGGTGGGGTTGAGATTGGCCGTCACGCCGGCTCCGAGGTCTGGTGGGTCGATGCCAGTTTAGACGGGCGGACGGGTTGGTGGCTTGGGGGGCGGCGAAATTGGGGGTCTCGCGCGCAATAAGAGTTTTTTCCAAAAAACTCTTGAGGCGGCGCGGGGTGCGTTTTCGGGCTGAATCGGGGACGCGACAAGCCGTGGCCGGCGACGGGCGGACCGGGGAGTGGCGCGGGTGGCGAGGTCTTGCCGGGACGGTGGGGCGGAGGCGTCTTGAGCGGAAGCGGCTGGGCAGCGACCGGCGACGCACGGCGAGGAACAGGCGGGAGCGGCGCCGGGGCGTGAGGGGGGCGAGTCGTCGGAGGAGGGGGACGAGCATGGGGGGCGAAGGATGGTTGTGGGGTTGGGTGCATCTAGTGTACACTGGGTGATTACAGAGGGCAAGGGGACAGGCGGATCGGAGGGATGGCGAGCTTGGGATGCATGCGCAGACGGGGTGGCACGGCGGGCCCGGACGTGTGGTTGCCGCTGGGTCCCGACCCCGTTCGGCAGGCTCAGGGCAGGCTCTCTCCGGAGACGCCGGGATGGCGTCTGGCTGCTGGGGTCGGAGGGTGAGCCGGGGCCGGGGATGGCGGGTGCTGGCATTGATGTCATTGCCAGCAGTGCAATCGGTGCTTGCGTTGCCGGCAGTGCAGGCAATCCTGGGAGGGATGGCGAATCTGCGACGCCGGGATGACGGGGAGATCGTGGCGCTGAGGGGTTGAGGGCAGCATGTGGGCGGGGGAATGTTGAGCGGGGGTTGCGGAGACTTCAGGACTGTTGTACACTTTACGAATACGACCGGCAGGCGGAGCGTTGGAGGTGGCGGGCGCGAGAAGTTCGTGACCGGTGGTTTGTGGTTAGGTGCCATGGAGGACGAGAGGTCCTGGCGACGAACGCCCTGGGTCGGGCCAAGGCGGCGGGGCGCTTGTGGGGATCAGGTCGCCGGCTCGGTCAGTCGGGTTGGTCAGACGTCGTCGCGGCGGTCACGGTGGCCGAGTCCGGCGAACAGGCCTTCGATGGCGCCTGCGACGCGGGACATGCGCTCGGTCAGCGCGTGGATGTCCTAGCGGAGAGCAGCCATGTCGCCGCGGAGTTCCGTGCGAAGGTTTTGCATGTTGGCGAATTCAGGTTTTCAGCGTGCCTCATGAGGCCTCGAGCCGCCGGGGGTGGTGTGAACTCCGCGTCACTAGCCCCATGGGATTCCCGGGGCGGGCGCCGCAGACGACCTGCTCGCCGATTCGCGATGGCGCGCAAGCTCAGGGCACAGACGGGCCGTGATCTGGCTGCCAGCGTCGCGACCACAAAGTGCGCGCGCCAGCCGATCCAAGGCAGTGCTTCCACAGGTTGTGCTAGCCTACCGCGACCCAGACGTCGCGGCTCAAAGACCTATGCCGCAACCGAACGTCCTCATCATTCTGTGCGATCAGTTGGCGCGCGAGTATGTCGGCGCCTACGGCAATCGGATTGCACGAACCCCGCACATCGATCGTCTGGCGGCCGAAGGCGCGTTGCTCACCAACGCGTATGTCCCGTTGCCGGTGTGTTCCCCGGCGCGAGCGTCGATGTACACGGGACGGTACCCGCACCAGCACCTCCTGCACATGAATGGGCACCCCGAGCACACCTGGCACACAAGCGTGGCGAGGCTCACCAACCGGCCAGTGCTTCCAGAGTCAGTGCCGTCGCTTGGCCAAGCTTTCAAGGCTGCGGGCTACCGGATGGGATATACCGGCAACTGGCACATGGGCGACGACGAGACGCCGCACCACGGGTGGACAGATTACTGGCGAACATATCGATATTGGAGGAACGGCCGCGACTACTATGTCCAGCACCTTGAGGACGTCGGGCTGGCGGAGACGTTTCACGACGAGCACCGCCGGTTCAGCTTTGGGTCTGGCCTTCCAGCCGGAGTGGTGCCGTCGGGGCGATCGGCGATTCCGCGTGAACAGGCCCGCACGTCCTGGACGGTCGATCAAGCAATTGCCTTTGTTGAGGAAATCGACACGCGACCGTGGATGCTGACCGTATCAATCAAGGATCCACATCCACCGGTCATCATGCCGGACCCATTCGCCAACCTCGTCAGACCGGAGGACGTCGACCTTCCGGCGTCGCTGGCTGACGACCAGCTGAGCAAGCCGGGCGCCTATCGGCGCTCCCCAGGCTTCCTGAACGTGCGAAACATGCGTGAGTCGGACTGGCGACGCCTGATCGCCCATTACCACGGCCTTGTGGCGCACGTTGACGCTGAAGTTGGTCGTCTCCTGACATGCTTGGACGAGCAGGGTCTATGCGATGAGACGATCGTGATCTTGCTTTCGGACCACGGCGAAATGATGGGCGCGCATCGGATGGTGGCAAAGGGGCCGGCCCTCTATGAGGAGTCGATAGGGATTCCGTTCATCCTTCGCTGGCCGGGACAGGTCATGCCAAGTCGTTCGGACGGCATGTTCTCGACCATTGACCTCAATGCGACGCTTGGTGGCTTGTGCGGCGTGGAAGTCAATGCCGGCGAGGGCCTTGATCAGTCGGCGTTGCTTCGCGGGACCGTGGCGTCTGTTCGCGACGCCGTATTCGTCGAGTTCTATGCGTCGCCACCCAACGTGGACGACTGGATGTTTGCAAAGACGATCCGGACGGAGCGCTGGAAGCTGAACATGTTCCTGTTTGACCGGTCCGAACTCTACGACCTTGAGGCAGACCCGGGTGAGATGTGCAACCTCATTGACGATGCGGCGCACGCCGAAATTCGCAGAGATTTGAGCGAACGCATCGTCGTGTGGGCGGAGGCCACCGCCGATCCGATCGTGCCGCTGGTTAAGCAGGCCGCACAGCGCCTGACGTTGGCGTAGATCTCCCCGGCAGGTTGTGAACTCGCATGTCCGTCCCGCCTTGCGTTCTTCGTGGCACGAATAACCGTGCGACGCTTCGCAGGCGCCGCCGCCCGTTGCTCACGAGCGGCTTCGTCCAAGCGTTGGACGGACCCAGCATTGCGGACTTTCCGGGCGCCCGAATGGCTCAGGTCAATCAATGCCCTTCGCGCGCGCTCCTCTTCTACGGGATGGCCGAAGACGCGCAATAGCTCGCCGCCGAGCACGAGTCGCCGATAGGAGTTTCGGCGATCCCGGCGGGCACGATACCCAGCTCGGACGCTCATCGAGCAGGGCGGCGTCGGCGCAGCGCCGGAACAGCCGGCCGAGCATTTCGTCAGAATCGCCTGGTGTTGACGTCGTCCGGTTCCGTTCAATAAACTTCGTGCCGTGATCATTTGCTGCCTCAGGAGTGCATCATGGCGCATGAGAACAGGGGCCTTACGCGGCGCCGACTAATCAGAACAATGGGCGCTAGCATGCTCGGAGCTTCCAGCGTAGCCATTCTGGCCGCTTGCGGTGAAGTTCAGACCGTAACCGAGCAAGTACCTGTCGAGAAGATTGTTGTCAAAGAGGTTCCCGTCGAGCGGATCGTGGAGAAAACCGTTGTCAAGGAAGTACCCGTTGATCGAATCGTGACACAGGAAGTTTCTGTCGATCGCGTCGTGACAAAAGAAGTTCCGGTCGAGAAAGTTGTGGAGCGGATTGTAACGAGGGAAGTGACCGTCGAGAAGATCGTGGAAGTTCAGGCGGCACCACAGGCTGCACCGGTGGCTTTCGAGTTTATCAGCGATCACACGGGCGGGCCACGGGCCAAGTCGATGCAGTTTGCGCTTGATCGATACAAGCAAGTACGACCCAACGCCAACGTCGTATTTGTACCCAACTCAGGCAACATCGGCGATACGATTCCGATTAGGATCGCCGCAGGGTCGATGTCCGAGGTGGCACTACTCGACGGACGATTCGTTTTTGATTTTGGTCCGGATGGGGTGTTCCAGCCAATTGACGATCTTCTGGACAAGCATCCTGAGTTCAACAAGTCGGACTACGTGTTCCAGGCGGATCAGTACACAGCGAACCTGGACACGACATGGCCATTTCTTGATGAATGGACCGGGCCGGTATATGGCTTGCCTTACCAGATGGGCAATGGGGGCTTTTGGTTCAACGTGGATCTTTTCGAAGCGGCCGGGGCTGAGGAGCCTCAACAGTCCTGGTCATATGGTGGCGAATTGCTCGACGCAATCATGCGACTTACAAACGAGGAAGCCGGTATTTTTGGAACCCTCTTCAAGGGAGGGTCGGATACGTTTGCTTACACGCATGCACTGTTCGCCTTTGGCGCCAAACAATATGTGTCGCCAGACGCTGATCGAACCGTAGTGTTTGAGAACGGTGGTGATGCCGGGATGCAGTACATCATCGACATCATCCACAAGCACAGCGCCGCCCCTCCAGTGGATGCAGCGCGTGAATTGGCAGGCGAATTCGGCGACCTGTTCTTGGCTGGTAAGGCAGGTATGTACTTTAAGCGAACCGGAAATGTCGGGCCAGCTGTAGCTCAGATCAAGGATCGCTTTACCTGGTCGGAAGCTCCTATGCCCACGAGTGAAGTCACCGGTACCTTCAACGTGTTTCGTCAATCGCAGCCGCACCTGATCACGGATAGCGCGTTTAAGCGGGGAAATGTGGAGGGTGTGGTTGACTTCATCGTGTTCATGGCCGGACCCGAGGTTCAGGGGCGCAACGGCATTGATCGCGGCTTTGCACCGATTCGGTGGGATGTTCTCGACATGCCCGGGTCGGTGGCGCCTCCGCCGTTGGGCATGGAGTGGCAGAAGGTGATTCTCCAGGATGCGGAATGGCGTAGCTGGCCGAAGTGGCACCCATCATGGGCTGAGTGGAATGGGTGGCGGAGCTTTATCCACAAGGCGTTCGCGGGCGAGCAGTCGGCGCCGGAAGCCATTGAGACGACAGTGGCGTACATGGACACTGCGTTGGGGAACTCGGCGGAGGAGATGCAGCGTCGCTTCGAGTTCTTTGGCCGAACGACATAGGACGGATTGCCCGGTGCCGCATCTTGCCTCAGGTGGTTCAAGATCTGAATGGCCCATGGGCGGCGCCGGGCATCGCATTAGATTCAATTGCACGCCGACGGCACGGAGTTGGCCGGAGACAGTCGATAGAAGGTGATGGGCTGGTGAAGTGTTTGGCGGGCGGACCGACGGGGAGTCAGGGACGCCGCGCGGCGCTTCGCACGCTGTGTTTCGCCGCACTTGGCACCGTGGCTTTTTGGGCGAGTGCCTGCGCGCGCGACGATGGACACCTTTCCGGAGGTTATGCGTTTCCTGGAGCACGAGAGAGCAAGACAACATTCATTACGGACGAAGAGCGCGAGGCTCTGCGACGAAAATACGAAGAAGAGCAGGTCAATCGACAGGGACAGCCCGGCGGGTGATCTCGCTCCGGGGCAGGTATGAAGTTGCCCAGGTCCGTGCGCGTTTGCGCAACATACGTGTGCCACTGGCCAGGTCTGATGGAGGGGTTGCGGAACTGAACATGACGCCTCGGGCGGCACCGCTGCCCGAGTGACCGGACGCGCGTATTCGCGCTTAGCCAAAAGGGTCGCGAAGCCAGCGCTCCTAATACTGAGTGGCAGAGACAGGTCGCGAGTGCCGGAATCAGGCTACGCGGCGACTGCCGTCGGAGCGCGCGATGTGGGCGACGGGACTTCGACGCGCTGCCTTCCGAGCACACAATCGAGCGTCCGCGTGTGCGCTGCGACTAAGATGCGATTTGCACAGGCAGGCCTGTGTCGCCTCCGGCTGAACGAGCTGCGCCAGCCATTTCGAGAATCCGTTCCGACCGGACTACCCGAAGCCTAGGCGGCACGGAGCCACGCTTCTATCAGAGCGTCCTGTTGCACACCCCAGTCGCCACGATGGCGACGGGTCATGACCTCCTGATACTCATCAATATCCACCGAATTACGCCACTGTCGAAAGCAGGCACGGTCGTATGCCTTGGCACGGGCATCGACTGAATTGATGTCGCAGATCGAGCGCAGCAGGTCAGCCATCTCGACGGCGACGGAAGCATTCGATCGAATCTGATTGTCATGTTCCCACGGATCCGCGTCGACATTGAAGAGTTGCGACTCATAGCCGGGATACGCGATGTATTTCCAGTCTCCTTTGCGCAGCATAAAAATTCCCGTGTTGGCGAAGTTGCTGTGATACTCGGAGAAAACCCAGCCTGGGCGCTCGGTTTGCTCACCGCGACAGGCCGGAACCAGCGAGTGTCCATCAAGTTCATGAGAGTGCTGCAATCCGGCAAAGTCCAAAAACGTTGGGGCAAGATCGATCAGCGAGACGAGACCGTCGTTTACAGCTCCACGGCGAAGACCTGGGCCCGCCACGATCAGCGGCACACGTGTTGACGGCTCGTACATCGCGTTCTTCAGGTGTTGCCGATGTTCCATACCCATCTCGCCATGGTCGCTTGCGAACACGACATGGGTCTGGTCGCTCACTCCCACCTCGTCAAGTGTAGCGAGCACGGAAGCAAGCATGGCGTCAACTTCCGCCACCATGGCGAGATAATACTGGCGAATAGCTCGAACTTGATCGTCGCTGTAGTCGTGATACGCGTTCTTCGTTACGCTCATGTAGCGCATCACAGGATGCATGTTTGTGTCAATTGGAGGAATGTCTATTAGTTGTGGATAGATCTGGCTTAACCAGTAGGATGACGTCCGAAACTGCGGGTGGGGAGCACGTACACTTACTGTCAGAAAGAATGGACGAGTGCGGTCGCGTCCGTTTTCCTGCAGCCAGGCGATGGCCGCGTCTACATCCGTCCAGTCGCGCATGTTGGTATGCTTGGTATCAGTCTCAAGTAGCTCGGCGGCCGGCGCATACTTGTCCTGTGGCTGCTCGATGCCGGCGGCTCGAATCCAGGCAGTGATCCCACGTGGCGCCGGCTGGGCACTTGACCGATAGTGCTGCTTGCCGAACACCCTGGTCTCATAGCCAGAATCGGCCAGAACATCTCTGACTGTAGGCTGCTGCGCTGTCAGACCCTTGATGTTGTTCCAGGCCTCGACGCGGTGAACGTATTGGCCGCTCCACATGCTTGAGCGCGATGGGCAGCACTGCGGGGAGTTGCAGTAGGCACGTCGGAAGATCGTGCCGCGCGATGCCAGCCGATCCAGATTTGGCGTGCTGGCGGCCGGGTGGTCCATGCAGCCCATCGCACGGCCATCCATGCTGTCGCACATGAAGAACAGGATATTGGCAAATTGAGCCACGGCTGTTAACTCCTTGATGCGATCTCGGCTCTGGTTCGGTATTGAATCATACTCATGCATCCGAGCGAGTAAGGCACGCAGTGCCCGCCAGGTTCTTCACGCCGATGCCTATGCGTGGAGCATAGATGTGTGAGCTTGGTCATTCTCCGCTCGTGACATTTGATCCCGAGGACCTGACAGTTGTCCGTGCATTGACTGGCCGGATCAGTCGGTTGGCCCAAGCTGTTCAGTTGCGAAGGGCCGCTGGTGTCCGGGGTGTGGACGCAACCAGGCCTCGGCGGCATGGATTCGCGGCCAGGAGACGCCGGCCGCACGGAGCGCGGCAATGACGCGCATGGACACCAGATCTTGAAACGCGATGGTCAGGTCCCGGCCGGGCACATCCTCGAGGTGGGGATGCGCCAGGCCCTTGCGGATCCAGCGGATCAGATGCCTTGAGGTCACCGCATACACGCGTTCGGCTGCGCGCGAGGCCAGCAGGTAGCGGGCCGCGGTGGGCGGGGCGTAGATGCCCTCGTACACGCCTATTTCCTGAGCGATGGGCAAGCCTCCATCTGTCTCGGGCGTTGAAGTTCTGTTGCCAGCCTAACCCTTGCCTGGCCTCAGCAGCTCAGTCGATTCGAGACGTATCGAAGGGCGGGTCGTAGGGCCAGTTTCTACTTCGCTGGATGTCGCGGAACTGGGTTTCGTGGCGCCAGAGGATTTGGTGCCAGTCGGGGCGGCGGGGTTGGACGCGGTGTTCCTGGATGAGGTGCCAGACGATCTGTTCGAGGGAGATGCGGCGGGTTGGGAGGTGGAGTCTTTCGAGTGGTTTTGGGGGCGTGTAGTGGTGGGGCGTGGCGTGCACGTGCAGGTGGCAGCGGGGATATTGAGCGGGGGCGTTTGGGTTGTACTCGTACACGAAGAACGGCTTGGGGTCGTCCAGATCGTGGCCCGCCTGATAGTGATAGGCCGTGCGCAGTGTTTGAAGGCGCGGCGGGCCGCCATTGGGGGTGCGAAACAGGCGCAGCGTCATCTAAACGTTGAGGTACATGCCGTTACTTAGTGGTACCGGTCGGCCACGGCGAGATGACCGGATACGCCGTGGCCAACAATCAGCACATCCGAGTCCGCACGAATCCATGCTTCACCAAGATCGGCGGCCGCGACGAGCTTGTAGACCTCGCGAGTGCGGCGGAGGAAGTCCTGGGCGACGCGCCGGCTGCTAGGCCTCGGCGGGTTGGGCAACGAGGTCGGCGAGGAAGCAGAGCGAATTGAACACGGGGTCGCCGTGGTATCGCTCGAGCGGATCCTGGAAGATGCGGAGAAACTCGTCGGCCGTCAGGCCGAAGAGCCGCCGTGCTTCTCGGTCGAGTTCCGCCCAGACCTCCGCGTGCGACACGACAACAACCTCGTCTTGTTCCGGCAGCGAATCGGGCCGCTTGTCGACGGTTGTTGCCATTGGGTGTGCCTCGCGGTGCTTGGAATCAGGATAGCGCGGGAAGTAAGGAGTGAGCGGAGAGTAGTTAGGAGTGAGAGAAGGCCAAGAGGGGAGTGAGAGGAAAGAGGGCGTGGGTGCTGTTGCTGTCGGGGTGTGTGGTTCGACACGGGCCTCCGAAAGACTCCGGCCCGGCTCACCACGAACGTGGTGGGGCAGGTTCTACGGGGTGGCTCTTCGGCGGGCTCAGGGCAGGGCCTTCGGCGGGCCCAGGGCGGACTTGACGCTGGGATGGTGGAGGGGTGGTTGCGCGGAAGAGGCCGGTTAGTAACCGGCCCCTACAACCGGACGGGATGCGGACGGCGGAGGACTGGCTGGAAGGGTTGGGTGCGCTTGGGTGTGTGGTTCCTTTCGACAGGCTCAGGGCAGGCTCTACGGGCCTCCGATGGACTCTGGCCCGGCTCACCACGAACGGGGTGGGGCGGGCTTTTCGCGGACAGGGGGGCGGTGAGCCTGTTGGGGCGGGAGGCTCGTGGATGGGGCGGGCGCCGCTGGAGATCGTGCCCGTGGGTACCCACAAGGGGCCCCCCTACACCATCTCACGCGCCTGCGAAGGCCGGGGCAGGCTTGACGCCGGGATGGCGGAGGGGTGGTTGCGCGGAAGAGGCCGGTTAGTAACCGGCCCTACGCAAGACATGCCAACGGCACGCCGTACCGGGCGACCGGCCACGATTATCCGGTGAAGGGGTTGAGGGTGGGGATGTGGAGGTGGTGGAAGTCGCGGGTGTTGCGGGTGACGACGGTGAGGCGGTGGACGGTGGCGACGGCGGCGATGAGGGCGTCCTGCATAAGGGTGTCGGACTGGCGGTGCATGAGCCCGGCCCAGATCCGAAAGGCGGGGGCATCGACTGCCAGCACGTCGTAGCTCGATTGCACGCGGTCGAGCCAGGATTCCAGTTGCTCCGGCTTGACTGGGTCCTGCTGACGGGTGACCTCGATGCCGGCCTGGATCTCGCCGTCTGAATCCACTCAAGGACGGCCGGGTTGGGGTGGCGCGGTAGAATGGGGACAGGTCGTTACTTCTGGGGCGCAGGGACTTAACCACCGGATTGGCCAGGCCTTCGTTTACGCATTTCGACGCGGATGGGTCCGCTCGGATGGTGGACGTGTCGGCTAAGCCGGAGACGGACCGAACGGCGGTGGCGCGGGGCCGGGTGGTGATGCAGCCGGCGACGCTGGCGATGATCCGCGAGCAGCTGGCCGGCGAGGAATCGGACCTGCCGAAGGGCGACGTTCTGGGCGTGGCGCGGCTGGCCGGGCTGATGGCGGCCAAACGGACGGCGGACCTGATTCCGCTGTGTCACCCGCTGCCGCTGAGCGCGGTGGACGTGGGGTTGACGCCGGAGGGTGACGACTCGCTGATGATCGAAGCCACGGTGCGGACGGTGGGCCGGACAGGGGTTGAGATGGAGGCGCTGACGGCGGTTTCGGTGGCGGCGCTGGCGGTGTACGACATGTGCAAGGCGGTGGACCGGGGGATGCGGATTGCGGACGTGCGGCTGGTGCGGAAGACCGGAGGGGCGAGCGAGGATTTTGAGCGGGCGGATGATGGGGGATAGGGCCGACGTGCGAATTCGTTTGGGACGAAGAATGGGCGCTTTGGTGTCCGACAGTTCACGACCGGAAGACCCTCACCCCAACCCTCTCCCACGGGGAGAGGGAGAAAGAGAGTTCGCAGCTTCGAGGACGCCGGGGGGGTACAAGAGCCTCAGGATGAGAAGGACGGGTGTTTCGGCGTGGGTTGCTGGTGATGTTGCGAGGTTGCTGGGGCCGGCAGCCACCCTCACCCCGACCCTCTCCCTCAAGGGAGAGGGAGGAAGAGGCGCTCGGCCGCTGATAGACGGCTGGGGTTCTGCATCTGGGCTGGGATTCGAGGGGCGTGTCGACAAGAAGACCGCTCACCCCCGGACCGAGTCCGGGCCAGGCTCCGACTTTCT
>JAJDZU010000016.1 GCA_022824495.1 Chloroflexota bacterium
GCCGCTGATCCGCACCCCGGCCACATTGCGGGGCGCGCCCTCGGCTTCGCTACCCGTCTCTTCCTGCGCCTGCAATGGCGTGTACTGCCCCAGCAGCGCCGCGCTCACCAGCAACAGGCCCACCACCGCCCCCAGCGCCACGACGGCGGGACGGCTCGTGCCCCCTCGCCCCGTGGAGACCTTTGCATAACAGCCCCGCGTCCTCGAAAGCGGGAGCCGGATGCTCCCTCTCCCCTGGGGAGAGGGTTGGGGTGAGGGACTTCCTCGCACCCAACCCTGGACTACGCAAAAGCCGCTCACCAGCCGCCGGCCGGCCACCGCCAGCCCGACCAACCCGCGCCGAAGCCGGGCCATCATGTGAGGTTCGACGCCAAGTCGGGCGTCGGGCGCGCGGCGCGGGAACCCCACCCCGTTGTCGGAGCCCTTCCCGCGCGTCGATCTCGCGTTGCATCCAGCATGGGCGACCTCCCCGGCCGCCCGCCGGATCTGAACATCTCGTCACCGAGATGCCCGCGAGTATGCGCCCAACTTCACACCCCCGTCCAGCCCGCCCCCGCAACCTCCCCGTGCACCCCACGCCTCCCGGCCCGCGCCCCTGCTCGCTCACGTAGCTACTCGTACGCCGCCGCCTCGCCCCGCCCGTCACAGGCCGCGGTGACCGTCATCGACGTCGTCGCAGGGTCCACCTCCGAGCCCACCCCAACGCGACAACCGCCGTGACCGACGTCGTGCCCGCCAGGAAGTTGAACAGCATGTCGATTGGGTCGAAGACGCGATTGGGTAGCAACCACTGGATACCTTCGTCCACCACGCCCAGGGCCGTGGTCACGAGGATGGCCACCACGGGAAACAGGGGCACCCGTCGACCCTGGCTCACCCGCTCGGCCAGCGCCTCGTGAATGAACACCCCCAGCACGCCGTACTCCATCAGATGCGTGCGCTCCGCCGGACCCACGGTCGTGCGCAGGAACAGCAGCAGGTAAACGAATGTGATGCCTAGGAGAACGGCAATCTCCGCCCCCCGGGGCCGCAACCTGATGCCCGACGTGAAGATCGTTGCCCCCAGCAGGAACATGGCAAACATGACCAGGCTCGAGGCTTCCAGCAACTCAAACTCGCGCAGCACCTCGGCCAGCGTGCCCGCCAGCCCCAGCGTCGCGTAAATCGCCACCACCACGGCGCCGCTCCACAGCCACAGCCGCCGCTCCCGCGCTGACGAAAACAGGCGCATCGCCTACCCCTCGCCTCTGGCGCGACTCGTCCGCCGCCGCGCCCAGGCCAGTGCCATCACCGCGCCAATCGCCATCGTTCCCGCCAGCAGGTTGAACAGGATGTCCTGCGGATCGAAGACCCGATCCGGCAGAAACCACTGGATCCCCTCGTCAATCACGCCCAGCGCGGCGGTCGTCAATGCCGCAACCACCGGAGGCAGCGGAACCCGTCGACCCTCTCGAACCCGTTCCGAGAGCGCCTCGTAAATGAACACGCCCAACACCCCGTACTCGATCAGGTGCGAGCGCTCCTCCAGGATCGCCATCCGTGTGAACACCATCAGATACGCGGCCACGATCCCCATCGCCACGGCGATCTCGACCCTGCCGATCCGAACCTTGACCCCTTGCGTCACGATCGTGGCGCCCACCAGGAACATGCCGAGCAGAAAGAACACCGCGGCGTCCAGAAAGCCGTGCTCCCGCAGCCACTCGGCCAGCGTCCCCGTCAGCCCCAGCGTCGCGTAGATCGCCGCCGCCACCGCCAGCGTCCACAGCCACAACCGCCGCTCCCGCCTCGACGAAAACAGGCTCATGGCATGACTCCCCACCGGCTGCCCTCGGCAGCCGCGTTCAAAATGGACCGGTCCCGCCGGCAGCCCTCGCCGACTACCCGCGGCCACGGTCATTGCGGTCTGTCTACGGTCAGTGTACAATCGACCCGATGTCGTCGCAACCACGATTCTGGATGCCTCCAACCCACGCCCCGTTCACCCTGAGCCTGTCGAAGGGCGCTGCCTCCTCGCCCCGCGTCGCGATTCGCCGGCCCCAGGACGCCCCGAAATGCCTCAAGAGTTTTTTGGAAAAAACTCTTACGCGCGCAAACCCGCCACCAAGTACCCTGACCCCGCGCCACCCAGGCCCTCCCCGTCCATGACCCTCCCCTTCACCAAGATGCACGGCGCCGGCAACGACTTCGTCCTCCTCGACGGCCGCCGCGATCTCCCCTCCGACCTCGGCCACGTCGCCCGCGCCATCGGCGACCGCCACCTGGGCGTCGGCTTCGACCAGCTCCTCGTCGTCCGCGACGGCCAGTCGCACCCCTACCACATGGAAATCTGGAACTCCGACGGCTCCCTCGCCGAGATGTGCGGCAACGGCATCCGCTGCTTCGCCAAGTGGCTCTACGACCGCGACGAGCTCTCCACCGGCCCCGTCACCGTCGAAACCGCCGGCGGCCCCCGCCCGATCCAGGTCAACGGCTACGTCAACGGCGCCTTCGAGGCCGCCGTCGGCATGGGCGTCCCCGACTTCACCCCCGCTAACATCCCCATGCACCCCGATGGCCCAGGCAGCCGCGCCACTCTCCACCCCGACAGCCAGACCCTCACCGTCACCGGCGTCTCCATGGGAAACCCCCACGCCGTCTCGTTCCAGGACTCCGTCGACGATTTCCCCCTCGAACACATCGGCCCGCTCGTCGAGCACGACCCCGCCTTCCCCGAACGCGTGAACTTCGAAATCGTCCAGGTCCTTTCCCCCGGACACCTCAAGGTCCGCGTCTGGGAACGCGGCGCCGGCATCACCCTCGCCTGCGGCACCGGCGCGTCCGCCTCGGTAGCCGTCGCCGTGCTCGAGGGCCGTATCGATCCCGGCCCGGTTGATCTGGACATGCCGGGCGGTAGGCTGCGGGTCGTTTGGGACGGTCCGGGCCACGAACTGATTCTGCGTGGACCGGCGGCCACCGTCTTCGAAGGCGCGTGGCCCACTAGCAACGCTGCGGAGGCCCTCTGACGTGAGCATCCAGTTCGCCGACCGAATCTCCAACCTCCCGCCCTACCTCTTTGCCGAGCTCGACAAACTCCGCGAAGCCAAGCGCGCCGAGGGTGTCGACGTCATCAGCCTCGGCATCGGCGACCCCGACCTCCCCACCCCCGACCCGATACTCGACGCCCTGGACCGTGCCGCCCGCGATCCGGTCAACCACCGCTACCCCGAGTACTACGGCCTCGACGAGCTCCGCGAAGCCATCGCCGCCTGGTACGCCCGACGCTTCCAGGTAAACCTCGACCCCGCCACCGAAATCGTCCCCCTCATTGGCTCCAAGGAGGGCATCGCCCACCTCCCACTGGCGCTAGTCAACCCCGGCGACACGGTTCTGATGACCGACCCCGGCTACCCCGTCTATGCCATCGGGACCATGCTCGCGGGCGGCGTCTCCCACTCCCTCCCGCTCACGTCCGAGCGTGGCTGGATTCCCGACCTGAACGCCGTTCCCGCCGACGCGCTCGCAAACGCCCGCCTGCTCTGGCTCTGCTACCCCGGCAACCCCACCGCGGCCGTGGCGCCCTTCGGTTTCTTCGAGGAAGCCGTCGAATTCGCCCGCGCCAACAACGTCGTGCTCGCCCAGGACGCCGCCTACTCGGAGGTCGTCTTCGACGGTTACCGCTGCCGCAGCATCCTCGAGATCCCCGAAGCCCGCGACGTCGCCGTCGAGTTCCACTCCCTCTCCAAGACCTACAACATGACGGGCTGGCGGATCGGTTGGATGGCCGGAAACCCGGAAGTGGTCGAAGCCCTGGGACGGGTCAAGACCAACGTCGACTCCGGCATCTTCCAGGCCGTCCAGCACGCCGGTATCGCCGCGCTTGACATCGACCAGGACTGGATCGATGCCCGCAACGCTCACCTGCAGGACCGCCGCGACCGTGTCGTGACCGCCCTGCGCAACGTGGGCGTCGCGCCGGAGGTCCCCAAGGCCAGCCTCTATCTCTGGAGCCCCACCCCTGGCGGCATGTCCTCCGTCGACTTTGCGACACGCCTGATCGACGAGGTCGGCGTCATCGTGACTCCCGGCGTCGGCTTCGGGACCTACGGCGAGGGCCACTTCCGCATCTCGCTCACCACTCCGGACGACCGGCTCGACGAAGCGCTGGAGCGCATTGCCACTGTCACCTTCTAACGGCCGCCCCCAGACCGGACCGTCCGATACGGATGTCTCCGGGCGGCTGCTCGACGCGCGTCCCGAGCGAGCCTTTCTCGTCGGCCTCGAGGGTCTGCCCGAACTCGGCGACTGGCCTGCCGACGCGTCCCTCGACGAACTCGCCCAACTCGTCGAAACCGCCGGAGCCGAAGTCGTTGGCCGAACCCTCCTCCGCATCCGTCGCCCCGTCGCCGCCACCCTGATGGGCAGCGGCCAACTCGAAGAGTCAATCGCCCTTGCCCGCGCCCATGACGCCGACGTGCTAATGATCGACGCCGACCTCAAACCCCGCCAGCAGCGCAACCTGGAGAACGCCTTCAAGGACAAGGTCCTTGATCGCACCGGCGTCATCCTCGACATTTTTGCCGCGCGCGCCCGCACCGTTGAAGGGCATCTCCAGGTCGAACGCGCCCAGCTGGAGTATCTCCTGCCGCGGCTCTCGGAACTCTGGGTCCAGTTTTCGCGACAGCGCGGCGGTGTCGGCCCATTCCGCGGTCCCGGCGAAACCCAGATCGAAACCGACCGCCGCCTCTACCGCGGCCGCATGGCCATGCTGGACAAGCGGCTGGACGCTGTGCGCGCTCGCCGCGCCAGGGGCCGCGCCCGTCGCCGCGAGTCCGGCTTCCTCACTGCGGCCTTGGTCGGCTACACCAACGCCGGCAAGAGCAGCCTCCTTAACGCTCTCACCGGCGCCGGCGTCCTCACCGAAGACCGACTCTTCGCCACCCTGGACCCCACCACTCGCAGCGTCGACCTGCCCGACGGCGGCGCAATCCTCGTCTCCGACACGGTCGGATTCATCCAGCGCCTGCCCACTCGCCTGGTCCAGGCCTTCCGCGGAACGCTCGAAGAGGCAATCGAGGCCGACGTCCTGATTCACGTCGTTGACCTGGCGAACCCCGCCTTCGAGCGCCAGGTCGAGGTCGTCCACGACACTCTCCGCGACATCGGCGCTGGTCGGCGCCCGATCGTCACGGCGCTCAACAAAGTCGATATCGCCCCCGCGCCCGACCTTGCCGAGTACCCCAACGCCGTGGCCGTCTCCGCGACGACCGGTGACGGAATCCAGGATCTGCTCCAGCGGCTGGCCGACATTCACCGAGTCAGCACCGTCGACATCGAAGTCGAGATCCCCTATGACGACAGCCGTCTGGTAGCCCTCTTCCACGAACACGGCAGCGTGGAAGAGGAGTCCTTCGGCCAATCCGGAACGCGACTGCGCGGCGCTGTGCCGTCTGCCCTGGCCGGCCGCTTTGACGCCTACCGCGTGGAACCGGCGGCCTCCCGATGACCGGGCAGCTGCAAGTCGGCTTCGCGCGACGCGACATCACCCCGTCGCCCGGCATCGACCTCAGTGGCTTCGGGTTCCGCTTCGGCGCCAACCTCGGCTCCCTTGAGCCGCTTGAAGTCGACGTCCTCGCAGTCAGCGAAGGCGACCAGACGTTGCTGCTTCTGAGCTTTGACTTAATCGGCCTGACCATTGAGCACCTGGCCGACCTTCGTGCCCGCATGGCGGCTGAGACCGGTGTTCCCGGTGCCAACCAGATGTGGGCCTGCACCCACACCCACGGCGGTCCTGAAACCGGGGTGCTCCCCAGCATGGGTGAGAAAGATCCCGACTATCTGGACTTCGTCGAGGAAGCGGCCGTTGCTGCGGCTATTGAGGCGCTGGGCCGCATGTCCACGGCGAATCTGTGGCTGGCCCGCGGTGCGTCCTACATGGGCGCCAACCGACGATCCGCCGCCTTCCGTCCCGGCGGGCCCGAGGACGGCCACATCAACGACATCGACGCAGCTGTGGTCGTGGCCGAGTTCCGCAATGCGGACCGCAAGCCCATCGTCACGCTGGTGAACTACAGCTGCCACCCCACCGGCTCACGCGAGAGCGTCAGTACCTCCGACTATCCCGGCCACATGCGACGTACCATCAGCGAGGTCACAGGTGCGCCCTGTCTCTACGTCAACGGCGCCGGCGGTGACGTCAATCAGCGTTTCGACGGCGCCGGCTATCGCAGCGTCTCCAACGCCCGTCACCACGGCATCGCCCTTGGCCGCACGGTCCTTGACCTCCGTTCGCAGTTGCGCCAATCCTCGACGTCGTGCGCGGACGCTGCTTCCTCGTCCGCCGACCTCCACTACGCCGATCCAATCAGCCAGGCCGAAGCCCGCCGAATCCTCGCGGTAGGTCAGCGCGCCTTGGAGGCGACGACCGGAACCGCCCAGCGCCTGCGCATCCAGGCGCACCAGGTCGACTTCGCCCGGCGCGTCCTCGATTGGCAACCGTCCGAGGGTCCAGATCTCACCGTCGACATCCAGGCGCTACGCATGGGCGACCTCGCGCTCGTCGCCATACCCTCCGAGTTCTTCTCGGCCGACGGCCGCGCGCTTCGCGCCGAAACTCGGTCGCCCGAACTCATGATCGCCGGCTGGAGCAACGGCCTCGTCGGCTACACGCCTACGCGCCGCGCCATGGCCACCGGCGGCTACGAGGTCGACGACGCCCACCGTTGGTACGGCCATCACGCCGCCTGGGCCCCCGTCAGCGGTGACAACCTGCGCGAGGCTGCGCTGGCCTCAATCAGCCACCTGTTCGGCGAACGCTAATCGGCGCTCAACGCCCGCCTCATCCACACGATGACCAGGGCCGCCAAGCAACCCACTACCCAGACCGCAATGGCCGGAATCACCCACGGCCCGCTGATCACCGCTCCCCAGGCACTCAGCACCACCACCCCAATCGCCCCGCTGCCGAGAGCCGTCAGCAGAAACGCAATCGAACGAATGGTCCGCGTCTGCATCCACGCGCGCCGGGCCGGACGCGCCGCGCCGCACGCCCGGCACACTTGCCAGCCCCGAGCATTGGTCCGATGGCACACGCGGCACAACCAGATCGTCCCAGGCAAGACCTGGGTTGTCGTGCTCAGACCGCTCGCGTGGCTGTGGCGATCAGTGGTCATCGCGCGTGAATTCGATCCGTCGGCGAGCGGCCCTTCCGAGCCGTCGCCGCTGCCTCTTCCACGGTCGGGCTGTAACGATCGAACGCCTCGCGCAGCTTGGCGGTCTCGTAGTGCGCATAGATTCGCTTCGTCGTATCAGGCGAGGCGTGCCCCAGGATGTCCTGAACCTCCGACAGATTCGCCCCTCGATTCAACAGCGACGTGGCCTTTAGATGCCGGAAGTCATGTGTCGTGGCTGGCACTCCGACAGCCGCGGCATAGGTCTTCACGATCTTCCAGATCGATTGCGGCGACAGGCGCAGCCGCTCGCCTGCGCGGCCAGGCTGCTTCGGCTTTCCGTGATGGCGAATGAACATCGGCGCATACGCGTCGTTCCGTGCCTCGACATAGACGCGAATCGCCTCACGCGTGTCATCGTCGAAAAACACCACTCTCTCGCGGTCGCCCTTCCCCGTGATCAGAGCCTGCTGCGCCCACCCGTCGTCCACGTCTCTCCGGTCAAGCCGGGCCGCCTCACGCCGGCGCATACCGGTGGTAAACAACAGGAGCAACAAGGCTCGGTCCCGATAGACCCGTAGCCGGGCATCTTTCGAAGCTGATTCGGCAATCAATCCTGGCAATTCGTTCTTGACATAATCAACAATCAGCGCCAGCCCGTTCTCAACTCGCGGCGTCCGATAGCCAGGCTTGTCGCGGACCGCGCGCAATCGCTCAACTGCACGTTCGAGTTCAACGCCGTCCAGTTCGCCTGAACGCAGGCAATGCCGCAGAAAGGCCCGAACCGCCGCCAGGTAGGTTGAAATCGTGGCCTGGCGCTCGCGTCCAAACTCATCCACCAACTCCAGATAAAACCGCTCGAGTACGCCGTCGTCCAACTCGTCCAGCAACGTCTCGGTACCGCGCCAGGCCAGGAAACGCCGCAACCCCGTCCCATACGTCGCCCTCGTGCTCGGGGCCTTGGCACGCATGGCGCCCAAGAAATCCGCCGTGGCGGTCTGCAGGGTCGGGCTCATGGACTCCAGTCCGGAATCGCCTATACACCAAAGGTACTCCCACGACACAGTGGGAACTCTGAATCTAGCGCGCCCCGCCAACTCTGTCACGAGACTTTTCGAACCAGTACCACCTATCGATATCTCGCTGAGTTACGCGAATGTCCTCGGTATCCAGGCTCGTCGGCTGTTGAGGCGCCGCGGATGCAGCAGCTTCCGTGGCGAGCCTGCATGCCGGACAAGGTGGCTTGTACGTCAGAGGTCCAAGGCCGATTCCTGGTCACGCAGTCGTTACCGGGGTGCCGACGACACGTTGCGTCCGCGGCTCCTTGGGGAGGGTTGGAGCATGCCGCGCCCACTGGCTCGCGGTGCCCAATCACCGCTAAGTGCATCAGCGTTCGTGTCGTAGTGCCGCAATCGCCGCGCCATACGCCGGCGCCATCCACGGGTTCCGGCTTCTCAAGATCAAAGTAGTAGAACTAATGTGTATTAGTTCTACTAATGACCTTGGCGCCCGAGTCAAAGGGGCTGCCAACCACGCCGACCGGACCAGTGTCCTCCAGCCGCGGAACTCCCAGGACCAACTCCCAACGCCGGCCTGGAAATCGGGGCGGGCTCCGGCCGCACTTGGCGGTCAGCACAAGCGGAAGCGTCTCGGCGCCTCAGCACCGCCACATGAGTTCCAAGAAGTGTCGGCGACGGCCGGCGGCAGCATCGGATCCCCTTGGCGCGCACTAAGGCTGTGGCGTATCGACGGTTGACGTCATGGACCTGCCCAGTCCGTATTTCCTCAACGGTGCCCAGACACAGCGCGTTCGCAATGCGGAGCGTTGCCCGTCCGCCGCCGGCACGCCGATATTCCGACCCTGCAATGTGCGTTATGTAAAGAACAGATCGAAATAAATCATGACATCAAGAGTCTGATGTCACATCAGCTTTCCTCCGCCTGCCCGCTGTGCGCCGGAACTCCGGTCGTGATCTGTAGTGAGTGCCGTCCTACGACCTCGCCATCGAGGGACGGTCTGTGTCCCGCGGCCTGGCGGAACTCGTCGGCGACAAACGGGCCCTTGTCGAGGTATTCGTGCGCGTCCGCGGCGTCATACGCGACGTCGAAGCCGAGCAAGGTGTCGCCTTCCCTACCGTGCGCAGATGACTCGAGGGCGTAACCGAGGCGCTGGCTCGTCAGCTGGTCAGCCCTCCCGGAAAACGGCTCGCGTAACGGTCCGCGCCTCGTTCTCCACCGCCGGCTCACGCCACGCCGCCGTAGGCGCTTGCCCACCACACCGAATGTTATGTAAAGCTGCGGTTTACGCGTACAGCGTCAGGATTCCGGCCTGTCGCACCTGCTGCCACCGCTGGCTGAACGCGGGACTCCCGTCGTCTTCCTCGGTGGTCAACGTCACGCCACGCTCGAAGGCCGGCCGGCTGCCAGCCAGGAAGTCGGCTTCCATGTCGTCGTGTTCCGTGTACGCCACCGAAGAGCCGTCCGCCCACCGCACGGTGTGGATCATCCGCGGCAGTTCAGGCTGTGAAATGTCCGGCCGTCGTAGCCGTTCCAGCGCCTGCTCATCCACCTCGATCCCCAGGCCCGGCGCTTCCGGAACCCGCATGTGACCGCGCCGAATCTCCAGCGGCTCTCGAATCAGGTCGTCCCGGTAGGTGTTCAGGCAGGTGATGGCCGGCCACTGGGCCGCCGGCAGCACCGCGCCCAAGTGAGCGGTGAACGCCGTAGTGATCCCCGTACCCACAAGCTGCAGCCACAGCGGCATGTTCGCCTCGTCCGCCAGCGCTCCCTGGTGCATGGTGCGCGCCGCCCCTTGATTCAGCACCCAGCCGTCGCAGACGCCTTCCTTCACGGCCGTAAGAAACGGCGGATTGTCAAAGTGCATCGCAACCGGTCGTCGCAACTTCGCCCGCAGCGAGCGGTTGCCTTCCACATCGTGCTGCGGAATCGGTGTTTCGAAGAAATGCACCTTCGAGAACGCTTCCAGATCCTCGAGCACGTGACGCGCTTGTCCGGCCGACACCAGCAGGCTATTGAAATCCAGGTCAAACACGCAGTGGTCTGGCGTCGCGTCGCTGATCGCCCGGGTTGCCGCGCGCAGGTCGTGCCACGGCCGCGCCTTCAGCTTGAAACTGGCGTATCCGGCTGCCACCGCGTCCTGCGTCTCTCCTACCCACTCGTCCGGCGGCATGTCCCAGCACCACCAGGCGATCGGGCACCAGTCCCGCACCTTGTGACCAAGCAGGCGATACGCCGGCACCCCCAGCGCCTTGCCGGCCAGATCAAACAGCGCCTGCTGCAGGCCGGCCCCGAATCCGTCATCCCACATCAACTCGGCCGGATGGCTCCCGACTGCTCGCTCCCCGGCGTCGTCAGGCACCCGGCCCCAGGTGTAGTGCGGGACGGTCTCGCCCCAACCAACCAGCCCGTTGTCGGCCGTGACCTTGCACACCTCGATGATCGACCAGTCCGCGCACTTCCGGCGCATGTGCCGTCCTGGCCGTTCCGTGTGCCCGGCGTCAACTGGGATTCGTTCAACCGAGACTATCTTCATATCTGCCGTCCTACCCCCTAAGACGCGGGAGTGTCGCACTCCGGCGTCGAACCAGCTTTGTTCGGCAATGAGCGGAGTGGTGGCTTGCTTCGGTCAGCGTGCGGTCAATCCACTCGCGAAGTCCGCACGCCACTACATGTCCGGCCTTGGCTCAATATCCTGATTCATCGCCCAGGCTGGGTAGTAATTGATCATTCTTGCGCCTGGATACGGCCTTCCGAGCGGCTGGGCTGGCATCGGGAAAGCGCCGTCAAATGCGTCAAAGGACATCATCTGCGTGTACGAATAGCGCAGCCCGGCCGACCGTAGCGTGCGTGCCGACGGAATATTCCACGGAGAGGTTGTAGCCAGCGCCAGGTTTCCCCGCCCGATGATCGCCGAACCGGCTGCGCCAACGACGGCGCGGCCTAATCCGGCGCCCCGTACCTCGGGCATCACGTCCATTCCGATCTCCTCAACGCCCTCGCCGTAGTGGGTAACGCCGGCCAGCGCGATTAGTTCGCCGTCCTCAATCACGCCGTATCCTTCATGTGCTTCCCCGTCGTAGCAGTGCCAAAAGCGCGAATAGTTCACATCCGCAAGGTCATTAGGTCCAAGCCGGACGACCTGAGGATCTTTCGGATCGTTCCAGGTCGACGCGTCGCCAAAAAAGAAAAACACAGGCCCCCACGCGCTCTGGCCGTCGGGCTGCGTAACCCGTGCAAGCTCGTAGGCGCCGAAGACGGAGAACAGCATCTCGGCGTGCATGTCCGTCACCAATGGCCGCAGCACCGGCAGCCAGTCGCACCGCGCGCTCACTAGGGATCCTCGGTCCAGCCGAATGGCGGCCAACGCCGGCCCACTCGCGTCCGGAGGCCGACCGATCACGGGAATCGGGTTTGAGCCAAAGGCGTCCAGACCAGCGCAGACCGTGGACTCGATCGTCGCCACCACCCGCGGCGAGAGGAACGGGCACCAAGAATCGTAGAGGCTTTGGGTCATGGGCTTTGTGATCCCTTCTCGGTTCGACCCACTTTGGAGTGACCTAGCTCGCTTGGCGCAATTGCAGGGGCAGATAGGGCGCCCACGCCGGATCCAGCGCGCCCGTAATAAACCGGCCCATCAGGTGCGAGTATGGCGACCGCGGATGCGTGGGACGACGGCGAAGCCGCATGTTGGCGTCGCTGGGCGTTCGGCCAGCCTTGCGCAGATTGCAGGGTCGGCAAGCCGTCACCAGGTTGTCCCACCGGCGTCGCCCGCCGAGACGCCTCGGCATTACATGGTCAATCGTCATATGGGTGTCGCGCGTACCGCAGTACTGACAGGTGTGGGCATCGCGCACAAGGACCTCGCGGCGGCTCAGTCTGATCGTCGGTCGCGGTCGGCGCACGTAGTACCGCAGCCGGATGACGCTAGGCCGTGGAACGTCGCGGGCAGGCGTCCGCAGCGGTCGTTCGTGGTGGGCCAGCGGTTCGGCCTTGCCCTTTGCCAGAAGCACGATCGCGCGGCGCACGCGGCAGACGTTTAGCGGCTCGTAGTTCTGGTTCAACAGCAGAACCGGCGTATCCACAGGCCCCCGACGCGTCGCGCGTAGCCGTGGCAATAGTACAGGCCAGCCGTCGCTCATCAGTCGCCGACTCCCATAATCTCAGGCTTCAATCGCCGCCGAGACTTATCCTTGCGCGTGGAATCAGATCAACACGCCCCGGACCACTGGTACCTGGTCCGATTCACTAAGCAGGGTGCCGCGCGCTTTCTTTCCCAGCACGACGTTCGACGAGCCTGGGAGCGGGTCACCCGTCGCGCCGGCCTGCCGCTGGCCTATAGTCGCGGCTTCAGCCCAAAACCTCGGCTCAGCTTCGGACCGCCGCTTCCGGTCGGGGCTGAGGGTCGCCGCGAGTACATGACCATGGGCCTGCGTCACTCGCTGGACGCCATGGAGGTCGCAAAGCGTCTGGCCGCCGGAGCTATTCCGGGCATGGCGGTCGTTGAAGTCGCCAGTGCGCCCGGCCGCCGGGTCCACACCACCTGGGCCACCTACGAAATCACCGTCAATCCGCCCCCGCCCGACTTGGCCGACCGGGTTGAACGCTTGCTGGCGCTCGACGCTGTGGAAATCGAGCGTGCCCGCGACCCGGAGGGCGTGAAGCGCGACATCCGGCCGGGAGTCAGATCACTGCAATCAATGAATCGCAAGCTCGTTGCCTGCCTGCGAATCGCCCAGGACCAGATCGTGACTTCCCGCGACCTCGCCCTCGCCCTTCAGATCGAACCCGCCACAACCGTCCGCACTGACATTGAGCTCGAGCTCGTCGGCTGAAACGGAAGCGCGGCTCGCAGCCGTGCTGCGCTCTACCGGCCAGTCGACTGCGCGCCGGAGACTCACGCACGTCCGTCAGGGTCTCTGGCGATTCAGCGGACGGCAAGCCGATCTGGCCATCAAGCTCTTTGACGGATCGAACGCCACTGAGCGGTTCCGTACCGAGGCGGCGCTTTACCGCGAACTCGGTCGAGAGGGCGCACCCGTGCCCGGTCTGATTGCCACCCACGAGGAGTCGATCGCCCTGGCCAGAACGTGGGTTCCGGGCTCGACTCTGTACGAGCACCTACTGGCCGACGTGCCGCCCAACCAATATGCGGCAGGGACCGTTCGCGATGCCTGGCGACAACTGACCAACGCGCTCACTCCGTGGGACGCACGCATTGACCCGACCCGTCGTCTGGCCGCCCGACGAAAGCGCCGCATGGAAGTTGGCGCAGTCGCCCAAGCCATAGCGGACTGCTTTCCGACGATTCCCGCCGAGGCGATTCACGACCTGCGTGAAACCGTAGTCGCCGCCGACCTGGCTGTGCTGCCGCTAGACGCCTCGCCCTCCAACATCATCCTCGACGGAGACTTGGTCACATTCATCGACCTGGAATTGCTCGGACTTGACTTCGCGGATTGGACGTACGGGAAGTATGTAACTGCCATTGACGAGGCCGGTGCCGTGCGGAGCCTCGCCGCCAGCCACCCGGACGACCCGGCGCCTGGCGTTGATGCGGCAATCACCTTACTGGCCCTGGCTCGGGCCGCCGGCCTGTGGGACGCGCCCCGGATCGAGCCCAAGGCGCTGGCGGGTCTGCTGCCCGGTCGCTCACTGGCGTCCAGGCGGATACTTCAAAGCCTTGGTCTAGAATCGAACGTCACGTCCGATAGCGGATAGCGGAAACGAGCGAGCCATGGCTGCTAGCAACGAGTCCGGGACCAACCAAACCTTCCAGCCGCGGGGACGCGATCTGGTGATCGGCGGGATTCCATGGATTGCCCGCATGTCGGACAAGGCCCGCGCCAAGGCCGACGGCACCATCGACGACTACATCTATCCCTGCCCAATCGACCGCCGGGTTCTCGGCGAGCTTGGAATGAGCGCGGACGAATTTATGGAAATCGCGGTGGATTCCGGCACGGACGCCGAGTTGGTTCGCCAGGTGCGCGAACGCCGCCGGTCGCCCGAGCCGGCAACTGGTGCCTGAGCCCCGCGACGACGTCGTTTCCCATCTAAACCGGGTCCTCGAACTCCAAGCCTTTCCAGACTACGGCCCAATGGGCCTGCAAGTTCATGGGCGTGAAGTTGTCGAGCACGTCGTTACGGCTGTGTCGGCCAGCCGCGCGTTGTTTGAGATTGCCGCCGAACGCGACGCCGGGCTGGTTGTCGTGCATCACGGCCTGTTCTGGGACAAGGATTCCCGGGTGATCGACCCTATGCTTCGCGAACGACTGCGACTGCTCTTCGATCACGACATCAACCTTGCGGCCTACCACCTCGCCCTTGACGGCCACCCGACGCTCGGCAACAACGCACGCATCATCGATGCGCTTGGTTTCCGGAAGGAACATGTGGGCTTTGCATCTGTCGGTGACCGGCCTGTGGGATGGTTCGGCTCTGCGTCCCACCCGGTACCCGCCTACGAGTTTGTGCAGCGAGTTCAAGACGTGATCGGCCCGTTGCATGCTTACTACGCCAACGGCCCCTCCGAGATTCGGCGAATCGCCGTCTGTAGCGGCGGCGGTCCCAGCGAGTTCCCGGAGGTCGTTGCCAAAGGCTGCGATGCGTTCGTGACCGGCGACATGTTCGAGCCTGTTGAAATGTGGAGCCGGGAGCTGGGCGCGCACTTCCTGGCCGCCGGACATTACGCCACCGAGGTCTTCGGCGTTCAGGCGCTGGCGGAACTGATTTCAGCTGAACTGGACTGCACCGCCGAGTTCGTGGATCTTCCCACCAACGCTTAGCCGGCCCGGCGACCGGCGGCACTCGCTTCGATCACGCCAACGGCCTGGCGCGCCGCCGGAATCGCAAGCGATCGTGTAAGCAAGCTTGCCGTTACGAATACGAGCAGCGAGACAGTCAGCGCCACAAGTGATTCGTTGGCAGATTCACCGGTTGCCGCCGTGCGACCGAGTTCAACGGCCGCCGCGACGCTCGCAAGAGATGAGGCAAGCCAGGCACCGCGGACGGCGACGTAAACGAACGTTAGGGGTGCTGCCGCCAGCAAATTGACGCCGTGGCTCCGAAGCCGGGGATAGCGGAGGGCGCCAACAGCGCCGTCTCGGTCATTTGCTGCGGCATGCACGGCACTGCCTGGGCCGGCCTCGGCCACCAGCGCCTCGAACGCCCGCAAGCGTCCCGGCAGCCGCCAGAAGGCTTCGTAATCCACCGCCAGATTAGTCATGGTCCAGCCGAAGAAGTAACCAATGAGCACGATGGCCAGCAAGTAGATGACCGGCAAACTGGCGCCCCAACTACTCGGATCCTCAGGTCTGAGGAATCCGTCGGCTACCGCGCCCAGCGCGTACAGCGGGCCTGTCCCCACCGCCGTAAAGATCAGGATGATGACCAGCGCCTCAACGAGGTCATGTCGGAACGATCGCATTCCACCCTCAGCGGGCCGGACCCTCCGGCGCCAACGCGAATACTCTACCCGCGCGGCGCCGACGGCCAGGCCGGGTGAAGTGCTCTAAGACCCAGATCGCGACCGCGCGCGCATGCCCTCCAGCATCTCCGACAGGCGAACGTCAAGCAGGTCCATCGACTGCGCAACGTAGCCCTCGCCGTCGCGCTCAGCTATCACAATGGCCGCCACGCCCCGCTCGAGTTCGCTGCTCTCACCGAGTTGAGTGATGTCGATCGTCACCCGGTTTCCCAGCACGGTGAACATCTCGATAGCACCGTCGCGCACCGCGGTCACCTCGCCTACCGCAATCACCATGCCAACGGGCCGAGCAACCTGCCGCTCGGGTTGGGAACGCTCGATTCGGCGTACGTAGGGTGAATCGCGATGGAAGAACGAGCGCGGGAACCCTTCGGATCGCGGAACCACGAACACGCGCTTTGGACCCCACCATTGGTGAAAACTGTCGCGACGGTCCTTGCCCTGCTTGTAGCGATCAGCATCTTGCTTTCGCCCGGCGTGCTCGTGGCGGACTGAGTGCCGCTTGTCGCCGGCTCGTGGGTGCGCTTCCGTGTCGGTCTTCGACTTGCCGGCGTAGCCCGCCTCGTTCAGGTGTACGGCAACAATCCTGGAAGTGCCGGACGATCCATCGCGGGCCAGCGCCAGACCAAGCGCAGTCCCGCCGACGGCCAGCGAGATGACGGCCAGAACAACTAACGAAGTCAGACGAGCGGAGAACTTCCATCGCATGTGGACACCATCGAAAGCCATTGCGTCATAGCCATCGTCTCACGACCGCGGACGCCAGATCGTGAAGCGACTAACGTTCCGCCTCGGAGACTCTCGGTTCGGCGTCGCCGTATTGCTACCATCGTCAGAGTCGTCCGCGGGCTTGGATTCCGCGAACGCAGGAGCCTCCGTAGCTCAATTGGAAGAGCAGCTGACTCTTAATCAGTTGGTTGTAGGTTCGAGTCCTACCGGGGGTACCACGACCGGGGATTCTCCTGCCGCTGCGCACCGAGGTTTGACCAATCTGTTCCATGCCGTCCACCGGCGACTCTGAATCGCGTCGTCCAGTGTGGAGCGGTCGCGAGTACCAACGCTCCGCCAACCTTGCGAACTGGAATGACCGCGCGGCCGCCCATCTCGTGTCGCCCGGCTACGACGTCGACGGCTTTGTTTCCGATTCACAGAGAGTCGCCAAGGCCGTCGAGTTGGATCGAGAAGAGTTAGGCGATGTCGGAGGCCTGTCCTTCCTGCACCTGCAGTGCCACATTGGCCTGGACACGCTGTCCTGGGTGCGGCTCGGTGCTGAGGTGACGGGGCTTGACTTCTCGCCGCCAGCCATCGACGCCGCTCGCGAAATCAGCCGTCAATCCCAGACGCCGGCCAAATTCGTCGTGTCCGACGTGTACGAGGCGCCGGAGATCCTGGACGAGAAATTCGACATCGTCTACGCCAGCGAGGGGGTCCTCTGCTGGCTGCCGGACATCGCCGCCTGGGCACAGGTTGTGCACCGGCTCACACGGCCCGGCGGAACGGCCTACATTCGCGATGGCCACCCGGTCGTTCACTCCCTCGATCTGGATCGTCCCGACGGCCGTCTCGAACTCGTCGGCCCGTACTTCGAAGGCCAGGCGATGCGCTACGACGAGCCGGGCACTTACGTCGAATCGGATGTGCCGATTGACCACACGGTGACCTACGAGTGGAACCATGGGCTTGGCGAGATCGTCAACGCGTTCATCGACGCCGGATTCCGCATCGACTCGCTGCGCGAATACCCGTTCTCGGGCTACCGGGCTATGCCCAGCCTGATCGAGGGCGCAGACGGCTGGTGGCGCTTTCCGGGTGAATCCGGGCGCGTTCCTTTCATGTTTTCCATACGCGCAACGCGGTCGGCGTAGCTCCGAGCGGCCGTTGAGCCAAAGCGTTCGGACTCTCCAAGCTCGTGATTCGGCCAGCGCAATCGCCAGGAGGACACCGTGAACAGGCTCGATCGCCTCAATTCCCACCTGCAGGGTCGTCTCCGGCAGGAGGGAATGACAGAAGTCTCATTGCAGACCGCGGCTCGGTGGGTTCGGGAAGCAGAGTTGATTCCGCAACAGGCATTTCGCGACGACGACCCGCTTCGATTTCTCATCCAGGCAGGATGGATCGACGGCGGGTATCAGGAGCCACGACCTAACGGGCGGTACCGGATTCGGCGGACAGGCAGGTAACTCGGGTATAGCTTTCTCGGGAGGCCAGAAAGCGCTGCTGCGTCGGTCTCCGCTGAATTGCCGAATCTGTTTCCGATAGACTCGACCTACAACGGCTTAGCAAGCGTTGGTTCGGCGGTCGTCCCGGCTGCGCCGGGCACGCCGCGCGAGCCGTCGCGGGGTGCAAGGGCAATGGCGCAAGACTTCACGATGTTCGTGGGTACGGTCGGCGGCGGCTTGAATGTGAGTCCCGACGGCGGCTCAACCTGGTCGCAGATCCGGAGTCCCGTCCCGACCGAAAGCAACGTCCGAACCGTTACGGTCTATCCCAACGACTCCAACCGTGTAATTGCCGGCACCGACGTCGGAGTCTTCCGAAGCGAGGACCAGGGTGAGACCTGGGAGCAACTCGACACACCAATCGATGGAATCCACATCTGGTCCATCACGGTGGATCCGGTTGATCCCAGCATCATCTTTGCCGGGACGCGCCCCGGTGTATACCGGTCCAAAGACGATGGCGAGACCTGGGAAGAATTGCCGGTCAACGTGAACCTCAACGGCCCGATCGTCCCGCCCCGCACAACCACCGTGCTCATAGATCCGCGCGACCACCAGACCGTCTGGGCAGGCGTCGAAGTCGCAGGCCTATACCGCAGCAAAGACGGCGGTGATTCATGGACGGCTCTATCGAACGTTGGCCCCGAGCTGATGTATGACGACATTCACGGCCTGGCTATCCGCCCCGGCGACCCCACGCTTGTGTATTCCACCAGCCCGTTCGGCCTGGCCATCAGCACGGACGAAGGCGACAGCTGGGATCACCACAAGTTCCCCAGCTTTGATCCCGGCGGCTCGTCGTACTGCCGAAACATCCTGGTGCGTCCCGACAACCCCGACGTCATGTTCGTGGGCAACGGCAACGGCATTCCTGGCGTCACCGGCGCAATCCGCCGGACCGTGGATGGCGGCGCCACCTGGGACACCCCCGAACTGCCCGTAACGCCGAACTCCGTCGTCTACTGCTTCAGCGCCCACGTGGACGTGCCCGACTGCGTCGCGGCGGCCAGCATTTACGGCTATATCTACATGAGCGATGACGGCGGCGAGACCTGGCGCAAGCTGGGTCGCGAGTTCGGCGAGATCCGGTCGGTGGCCATCAGTCCCAACTAGCGAAAGGGCGGGTTCGGTCCTTCGCAGGCGGGCTCTGCCTCTCGCAGAGTCCGCGGCTGATCGTGGGGGCGCTCGTCATCACGTGTAAAGCCCGATCAGGCCGCGACGCGTAGCCCGGTTGGCAATACGGTTGAATAACCAGATTCCGCCCAACACACCGCCAAAAGCGCTGGCGGCCAATACGCCCAGTTCAACTTCGAGCGGCACGATCGTTGGCGTTCCCAGCAGGGTGTGTCGCATGGCGTCGATCACGTAGGTATACGGCAGCGCCAGGCTCACCCAGCGAACTTCCCACGGCAGCATCGCTACCGGAAATGTCGACCCTGCCATGGTGAAAATCAACACGACGAAGATCGAAGCCAACGCGGGCTGTCGTTGGGCGAGTCCGACGCCGGCAAAGGCGATTCCGAGCCCCCAAAACGCGATCAGGGCCAGGACGAACACGGGAATCACCAGTGGATTGAACCCGGCAGGCGCCGCGCCAGGCAGAAAGAGCAGCGCGACCGCCAGCACGCCGAGCATGCCGGTCCATTGGGCGATCTCCCAGCCTGTTACCCCCACGATCGGGATCCAGCGTGGACACGGCGTGGCCCAGACATGCGGAAGTACGCCGACCTCGCTCGCCCAGCGCAGGTACCCCTGGCCGCTGTAGAGCCCCTGCTGAGCAATCTGCAAGGCGAGCCAGCGCCACGTAGCCGATGAAGTTCGATCCGCCGCCATTGGCTTCAAACCCTTCGCTCCCGAACGCGCGCTCGGCCAGCAGCCGGGTCGTCAATAACAGCGCAAGCGCTAGCAGCGTCGAGGCATAGAGGATCTTCTGCCGACCGAATTCCTGCCACTCGCGGACGAACGAGGCCCAGGCGGCAAGGGCCAGCGCCCCTCGTGTGCCTGCGAAGGGCCTCATATCGCGTCGAGGACGCCGCGACGCCTGGCGGACCGCTCGAGCACCCCGAACACCCAGATCGCAATCGCCCCGTAGGTAGCCGCGATGAGCAGCAGCACACCGGCCGACAACACGGCGTCGCTTGCGTCGGCAACAACCAGCGCGGCTCGCAGACCGCGCAAAATCCAGGTAAGCGGAACAAACTGGGCAACGACCTGGGCCCACTCGGGAAGGACGCCAACAGGATGTGCAACGCCGGCAAATACCCCGGATGCCACGACCGCGAGGTTGGATAAGATCGCCGCCGCCCGATAGCGCACAACCAACCCGGCGAAGGCGACGCCAACGGCCAGATTGGCGACGTAGGACGCACCAAGCACCAGTAACAGTGCGCCGGCCTCGAACGTCAGCGTGAATCGAAACACCGCCCAGCTCGCGGCAAACATCGTGAACGTCTGCACCGCGATGCCGATCGAGCTGCCCATCGCCTGTCCCACGATCAGCAGGGGTTTGGCAAGGCGTCCGGTCCAGATCGCGCTCAAGGTTCCCTGCTCTCGTTCGCGTTGCAGAGCAACTGAGAGAAGGGTCAGCGTGGCTCCGGCCCAAGTCATGCCAATCACGCCGATCGTTACAAAAGCCAGGTAGTTTTCCGTACCCGCCACTGATGCAAACCGTGCCGCCTGCTCGTGATTCGGGCCGGCCAGTGCACGCGCTCCCAGGATCCCCGGCAGCACCATCGCGAACCCCGAGATAACGAGCGTGGTGACAAATGCCCATTCGCGGCGATGCACCGTCCATCCCATCCCCGCCAGCGCAGCCACGGCCTGTCCGCCACGCGTCAGGCGCATCGCGGAAGCGTCATATCGAGTCAAACGACCCTCCCAGTCGGCTTCCTGTCAATTTGATAAAGGCGTCCTCCAGGGTGGCTTCCCGTAAGCGCGACTCAACGACGGATACTCCGATTCCGATCAGGCCTGCCGCGGTCTGTTCGGCCGATCGCCAACCCCCAGGGGCACTCACGGCAACGGCGATGCTGCCGTCGTCCTGGACTTCGCCCCATCAGAGGGCGTCGGCGCCGAGATTCCGCCGAGCGGCCGCGACATTGCCACGCAACTGGAGCTCCAGCCGCGGCTCGACCCCGGCACTTGCGATCAGGGCGGCCGGCCGGTCTTCGGCCACAAGCCGACCGCGATCGATGATTCCGACGCGATCGCAAACTTCGTCAGCTTCGTGCATGTTGTGCGTTGTCAGCAGAACCGCTTTTCCGGCCCCTTGCAGCGTCCGAATCAGCTCGCGCGTTGCTCGAGCCGCAGCCGGATCGAGCGCCGCAGTCGGCTCGTCCAGCAGCAACACCGGCGGATCGTGCAGCAGGGTCCGCGCCAAGTTCAGACGTTGCTTCATGCCGGTGCTGAAGGTTTCGACGAGGTCGTCGGCCCGTTCCGCAAGCCCAAGCTGCTCAAGCAGAGCGGCTGCGCGACGATTAATCACATGGCCGGGCATGAACTGCAGCCGCCCAAAGATCTCCAGGTTTTCGCGGCCTGTTAGCCGCCAGTAGACCCCTCGCTCGCCCGCGAACATGACGCCGATGCGCGCCCGTACCGCGCCTCCGTCTCTCAGAGTGTCGAATCCGCAGATTCTGGCCGTGCCCGCCGTTGGCTCCAGCAGGGTTGACAGCATGCGAGCCATCGTTGTCTTGCCCGCGCCGTTCGGTCCCAGGAGGCCGTACACCTCACCGGCTCGGACCCCGAGTGTCACGTCATCAACGGCGACCACGGGGTCCGGCACCGGGGCAGAGCGACGCATCACTATGTCCCAGGGACGGCGCGAAGGCCGTCGGCGCTCAAACTGCTTGGAGAACCCTTCGGTTTCAATCAGCATCCGCGCATATGCCATCGAGCTTGAGAACGCGCTTTCTTCGGACGCAATCTGTCAGGAGCGACGCGCGACATGGTTCGTACTGTGCCACGCGCTGATGGCCGCACTCCCTGGCGAACTTCCTGAGGCGTCGATCACCCGATAGCGTTTACGCCGCCTGGTTGAACGAAACACCGCACTCTGTTCCAATGCAGGTAACCAGCGCCGTCGCCGGATCAGTGCGAGAGGATCGCGAGTGAGGGACCGCGACGAAATCCGCGGCCTGCTGAGCGGCCCCGTCAACCCGCTGCCCACCAAATTCCACAGGGACGGGTCGATCAACTTCGACGGCATGCACGCCGTGATCGATCGTTCGCTGGAGGCCGGCTGCCAGGTCATCATGCTCACCTGGGGCGAGACTCTGGTCTCGCTGCTGAGCGACGCCGAACTGGCCCAGGTCCACCGCGCCGTCATCGCGCACGTGGGCGACCGAGCTCTCACGATTGCCTGCGACAACATGTGGGGTCTTCACCAGACGCTCGAATTCGGCGACCTGGCGCGAGAGCTCGGCTACGACCTCTACATGGTCCGCCCCGCCGAGTGGGCTCGTGGAACGCCGGAGACTCTGGCCGACTTCTATAGGGCCGTTGCTCGTCGCACGCCGGTGATGCTGGTGGGCGACGTTCCGATTAGGACTTGCGAGTTGATCGAGGACGAGCCAGGCATTCTGGGCTTCAAGGAAGACACCCAGCTCGACTATGCCCACGAAGTGCTGATGCGTTGGGGCGACCGCTGGCCCATGGTGGGCGGAGGCGGCATGAAGCGGCATTTCCTCCTCTGGCCCCACGGCTGCCGCTCCTGGCTGGAGCCGTTCGTCCGCTGCTATCCCGAGCCGGCCATGCGGTACTGGGACGCGCTACAGCGCGGCGACACCGCGGAGGCCTGGGAAATCGTTATGCAGGTCGAGACTCCGGTACGCGCGGCGGCCCATCGCTTCCCGGCCGGCTACAACGGTTTCTCCCAGGCCATGATCGAGGCCTACGGCATAGCGCCCCGCTGGCGCCGCTCCCCCGCGCCCAACGCCACTGACGCCGAGATGGAAGACGTGCGCGGCCTGCTGCGTCGACTGGGCATCTGGCCGTGACCTTGAAGCGCTGACCTCATGACGGGACAGGCGCCGGACTTCATCGCCGACCGCGGCTTCAGCCAGCCGCCCATCTACCTGACCGACCTTGACCGATGTTCGCCGTCCAGCGCCTTGTCGTCCGAGCCTCGCCGCCACACCTGGCGCACGCTGCCCTACAGCACACGCGCGTTCAGTGGTGTGATGCTGCTGGCCGGACCCGAAACCGCGGCGCCGTCCGTTACCTATCCAATGAACGTCAACGGCTGGCATGCCATATCGATTGGCGTGCATCCGTTCTGGTCCGAGCCAGAAGGTCGGCAGCTCGAAGTTCAGCTCAAACTCAGCGGGCCGGGCCCGTTCACCGTCCTCTCCTGGCCGCGTGTCCCCTTCGGCGGCCATGCCGAACATTTCCACGAGCACTTCTGGGGTGTGGCGGAGCTTTCGGGACGGAACCTGGTGATCGCCCAGCCGACCGCGCACGCGTCCCCAGGCGACGGCCCGGGATCATTCCTCGGCCAGCCCGCGCGCATTGCTTATGTCAAGTTAGTTCCGCTGACCTCTGCCGAGGTGCGCGCACTAACGGCCGACCGCGATCAAGACCACACCCGCCGCCTTTTCGCCCACCAGGATGCCCACGGACCGCACTCCGCCTGGCGACTCACGAGTGCCGCCGATATTCAGCGGGAGGTGGAGCCGTATCGGCACACGGACTTCTCGCGCCTCTACTGGGAATGCGGCTCCGGCGACCTGATGAACTACTTCACTCAGATTGGACGCATGCCCACACACGATGGGCTCGATGACTTTCCGCGTCAGAGCGATCGCCTCAATGCTGAGAGCTGGCGAATCCTCCGCGACCGTGGCATTGATCCCTTGCAAGTGGCGGCCGAACATGCTCGGGATGTCGGCCTCGAGCTTCACGCGAGCTATCGCGTTGCCGGCTTCCACTACCCGCCTCCGTTGGATCACTTCACGCACGGTGATTCGGTTTACAAGCGGCGGCCCGAGTGGCGCGGAGTCGACCGCGACGGCCACCGTACGCCCCGATTCGCCTACACATATCCGGAGGTTCGCGCCTACGTCATCTCGCTCCTCCGCGAGGTCGTTCAGTACCCGGTAGACGGCGTCTGCATGCTCTACAACCGGCGGCTACCGCTGGTGGAATACGAACCGCAACTCGTTGAGGGCTTTCGCGCCGACCACGGCGTCGATCCGCGCAGCCTCGACCCGCTCGACCCGACTTGGCTGCGCTACCGATCAGGCGTCCTCACCCAGTTTCACCGCGAATTGCGAACCGCGATGGACAAGGAAACGCAACGACAGGGCCGCAGCCGTCGCCTTCAGATTTCGGCCGTGGTCACGAGCAGCGAAGCCGAGAATCTGAAGTTCGGTGTCGATTCCAAGGCGTGGATCGACGAGGGCCTGGTCGACACTCTGATTCCCTACTCGTCGGCGCCAAATTTCAACAGCAGCGTCGACGCCTGGGCCGATCCGCGGGCGATTGACCACTTTCTAAGTGTCACGCGCGGCAGAAACACGATCGTCGCGCCCAACATGATGCCCCGCCAGGTGCCACCGGAACTCTTGCGCCGACGCGCGTCCGGGCTATATCGAGCCGGAGTCCGGCACCTGTTCTTCTGGGACTGCGCCGGCGGCGACGGCCGCGCCAACTACAGCGACATGTGGAGCGCCCTTCGCCGGCTAGGACACATCGAAGAAATAGAGAACTGGAAAGCCGGCGGTGAGCCCGACCTGAACTCAACTCGCCACGAACTCCGCTCGCTGGGCGACTGGGACCTCACGTACCACACGCCCGGCTAGGGCGCCGGCCGAGGATCCCGACCGGCCCGGCCTGGACTTTCTCAGACCACGCGGTATTTCAGGGCCTGCCCAGCCTCGATCCGCGCAATGTTGTCGCGCACCAATTCCGTGGTTCCGCGCAGAAAGATGTCGCAAGCCGACGCCCCATGCGGGGTCGCAAAGACCTCGCGCTCAAATACCGGATCGTCGGGATCGACCGGTTCCTCCCAGAACACGTCCAGGCCGGCGGCCCGCAGCCTTCCGCTGTCAAGCGCGTCGATCAGCGGCTGGCGCTGGACCACCGGGCCGCGCGACACATTGACCAGGACGGATCCATCCGGCATGGAATCCAGTACGGTCTGGTCGACCAGACCGTGCGTCTCATCCGTGAGCGGCACCGACAGCACCACGAAGCCGCAGCCCCGCACCGCCTCGGTCAGGCGGTCGGCGGTGTAGAGCTCGGTCAGGCCCAGCCGTTGCGCCAGTTCGGGATCCGGTGTTCGCTTCACCCCAATCAGGGTCGCCCCAAACGGCTTCAGCAGCCGCGCGATTTCGCTGCCAACACCGCCGACACCCACGATGCAAACGCGTGAGTCAAAAAGTGACGCGCCAAACGGCACGGCAATCGAGCGCGCCGCCAGCGTCCGAAAGTGCGTCGGCAACTGCCGCCCGGCGGCGATCAGGTGCATCAGCGCGAACTCGGCCACCGCCTTTCCGATACCCGACGGTCCGGCCGGGGCATTAGCCACTGGAATGCCTCGGACGCGTGCAGCCTCCAGATCGACGTGATCGACCCCGATCCCGAACTGCTGAATCAGGCAAAGGCGGGAAGCGGATTCAATGGTGGCCGCATCGATGGGCGTACGAGCCGGAATGATCACCTCGGCGTTGGGCGCCTCGGCAGCCAGCGCGTCAGCCTCGGTTGGGACGATTACATGGTCGGGCAGCGCTTCGCGCAGCACATCCGTGATCGCCGCCAGGTCCGGGCTGCACATCAGTACCCGCATCTGAGGTCCCTTTCTTGAGACGCCTCGCTATTACCCCGCCGACGCCTTACAGGCCGCCAGGGCGTCGTCCACGATCTCCAGCGTCCGATCCACGTCGTCCTCGCTGTGCGCGATCGAGATGTAGAACTTCTCGTTCGGCACGATCAGGATTCCTCGCTTCACGCACTCGATAGCAAACTGCGTCCCCATCTCGCGGTCGTTATCCAGCAAGTCGACCCATTGCGTCGGGTTGGCGTTCTCCATGAAGCGCACGCCAAACACCATGTCCTCGCCCAGCGCTTGCAACGCGATGCCGTGTCGACGCCCGGCCTCCTCGATACCGGCCCGCAGTCGACCACCGATGCGGTGCAAATGGTCGTAGACACCTGGCTCGCTGAGGACTTCCATGGCGGCCAGCGCCGCCGTCGCCGCGACGGGATTACCGTTGAACGTCCCACTGGCCCAGGCAATCGTGTTTGGCGCGCGGCCCACGTTTCCGTAGAGGTCCATAATGTCCCGGCGGCCCGCAATCACGGCCAATGGGAAGCCACCGGCCATCGCCTTGCCGTAACAGGCCAGGTCCGGCACCACGCCGTAGGCCTCCTGCGCGCCACCCCACGCCAGTCGGAAGCCCGTCACGATCTCGTCATAGATCATCACGATGCCGTGCCGGTCACAAGCCTCACGCACCGACTCAAGAAATCCGGGAACCGGCCGCAGCACGCGCTGCAGCGGCTCGATGATGATGCCGGCGAGCTCGTCCGCGTATTCCTCAATCACCTGGAGCGCGAACTCGGTGTCGTTGTAGGGAGCCACCAGAATCTCGTCGGCCAGCACGCCCGGAACCCCAAGTGAGTCCGGATCCGCGTGCGGGTAGTCGCTGGCTTCACCCGGAACGGTGCCGAACATGGCGAAGTCGCCGGTTCCGTGCCAGCCGCCCTCAAACTTCAGGATCTTGGGCCGGCCTGTGAACGCCCGCGCCGCGCGCAGCGACAAGAACGTCGCGTCGGATCCGGTCGTCACGTATCGAACCTGCTCGGCGCAGGGAACGGCCTCGATCACTTGCTCCGCCAGCCGGATTGCCGGTTCGTTCAGGAAATAGAACGTCGTCCCCTGGCGAATCTGGTGCTCGACGGCTTCCAGGATCCGCGGATGGCAGTGACCAACCAGCATGGGCCCGGAACCCATCAGGTAGTCGATGTACTCGCGGCCGTCGACGCTGAAGAGATGACTGCCGCGCCCCTCACGAATCACAACGTCCTGGGAGCGCGGGAGCATCAGAAAGCCAAGGGCGCCGCCGCTGAGCACGTTGCCGGCGAGTTCAAGGAGTTCGCCATTCGGGGCGGACGTCTGGCCCGGTTGTGTCGAGGCTGCCACCGGTCACCTGGCCTTCTGGAAACCGCCGCAACAGCCGGCGGCGCTGGGTCGCGCATACTACACGCGGCACCGAGCCGATCGGTTGCCGAACCTGAGTCGCGGAGATTTCGGAATGGCGGAGATCAGGTCATGAGCGCCAGCGCCCCCGAGTCTTCTTCCGTCAGAATTGCCCTGATAGGCGCCGGCGGCTTCGGCGCCTATACGACCGAGTTGATCGATCGGCAGCCCGAGATCGAACTGGTCGGCGTTGCCGACACCGACGGCGACAAGGCCCAGCGCCTTGGGCACGATCGCGGTGTGCCGTTCTGGACCGACCACCGATCGCTCCTTGCCGAGTGCGACTGCGACGCGGTTGCCATCGTGACGACCCACTCGACGCATCGCGACATTGCCGTGGACGCCGCGGCATCGGGTCGACACATCTTCTGCGAAAAGACCATGGCCATTACCGTCGCCGACTGCCACGACATGGTGGAAGCCGCGGACACACACGGCGTGAAGCTGATGGTTGGTCACAAACGCCGATTTCGGCCCGCCTCGGTCGAGCTCCGGCGGGCGCTCGCTACCGATGGACTGGGACGCCCCCTGGCCGTCAACGTTCGCGGCTTCTTTGGCCGACGCATCACTGGATTCTGGCGCGAGCGGAACCTTTGCGGCGGGTTGCTCTACTGGGCCGGCGTTCACGACGTCGACACGCTCCGCTATCTCTTTGGCGAGGTGGCCTCTGTATACGCGGTCCTTTCGCCCAAGCTGCGGCCCGAGGTCTCTGACCAGGAAGATGCCATTTCGGTCGCGCTCAAGTTCAAGAGCGGCATGCTCGGGTCAATCCAGGTCTCCACGTTCTATCCAATGGCCACCTATCAGACAGCCTTTGGCTTTGACATCGTGTGCGAGCGCGGCGGTATCAGCTACAACCCGCACGACTTCACCATCACAACCCAGCTGGAGGACCAGCCTCCAGGCGTCGTTCGCCTTGAGCACAATTTGCCCGACGGCGCCTACGACAAGGAGTGGTCCAGCTTTGCCGCCTGGGTGCTCCGCGACGAAGTCCCCGTCTTGACCGGCGAGGACGGACTGCGCTGTGTGGAGATCCTCCAGGCCGCGTACTTGAGCGCCGCGACGGAATCGCGAGTCGACCTTCCGCTCGACCGCAACGAGCGGCGTCCATTTGACGAATAGGCGCTGGCGCCATGCGCATCGCCTGCGTCCAGGTCGCCACCGTCGACGGTGAGATTGATGCCAACCGGGCGCGTGCCCTCGACCTCACGGAACAGGCGCTGGCCAGCAACCCGGATCTGGTGGTCCTTCCGGAATTGGTCACCACCGGCTATTGCACCGACGACTACTCGACGGTCGCGGAGGATCTCGAAGGTCTGACCGTTCGCGACTTCGCTGATCTGGCAGCCTCGTCCGGCGCCTTTATCGCCGTCGGGCTAGTGACCCGCGCGGCCGGCGGCCGCCCGCAAAACGGCAGCATGATCCTTGGTCCCCACGGTGTAATCGGCACGTATGCCAAGTCCCACATGTGCGTGAACGACGACCCGCGCGTCGACGAATCCACGGCCTTCATCCGCGGCGAGGAGCTGGGGCTGTTCGACCTCGCCGGGGCCAGAGTCGGAGTGATGATCTGCTATGACGGTCACCACGGCGAGTTGCCGGTGGCTCTGGTCGCCGGCGGTGCCGATGTGCTGATCTGGCTGAACAACCGTACGTCCATGCCGGTCTGGGAAGCTTCCGCGATCGCCAAATTCAATCGCGTGCCGGTCGCGGCCGTGAATCGAGTCGGCACAGCCGGCTGGCAGCCGGTCGGCGCGCCGAAGAGGTTCTTCACCGGCGTCTCGGCAGTCGTCGATCATGAGGGCGAGATCATCGCCGCCGCTCACGGCGGGGAAGAAACCGTGGTCGTCGGCGACGTCGATATCGAGGCCGGTCGCCAACGCCGCAACAGCCATGTGCTGAACACGCTGCGGAGTCGACGTCCCGATCTTTACGCCCTGGCCCGAGTATCGTAGTCGCCGGTTCTGCCCGAACCGGCGCTTGTTGCGGCTATGATGCGCGCCGGTGTTCGGCACAACTTCTTGAATCGGGGCGATAGCGTGGCAGCCGTCGGGCAGTTTGTGGGTCAATCCGCACCGGAAGCGCCCGTCCGCAGCGAGTGGAACCTGGCCTGGCGCCGCCTGCGACGCAACAAGGCGGCCATGGCTGGTTTGGTCGTATTGATCGTAATTTCGCTGGCCGCGGTCTTTGCCGACTTTGTTGCCACTGAAGCCGAGAATGACTTCGATATTCCGTCGACAGGGCTGCCTCCGCTCGCCGAACGCCTGGATCCAACCGACGACTGGCGGCCCTGGGGACAGCGTCATTTCCTGGGCACCGACGACATTGGACGGGATGTCTTCAGCCGGATCGTGCGAGGTGCGCGGATTTCCCTGCGGATTGGATTCTCGGCGGTCACGATATCGTTGATAGTCGGCAGCATTCTTGGGCTCGTGTCGGGTTACTTCCGCCGCTGGCCGGATATGGTCATCAGCCGAATTCTTGACGTGATGCTGGCGTTTCCCGGGATCCTGCTGGCGATGACGGTTGTCGCATCACTTGGGCCGGGGCTTAACAACGCCATGCTCGCGTTAGGTGTGGCCGGCATCCCGTTCTATGGCCGCGTAGTGCGCGGCACCACGCTCGCCGCGCGGGACCTCACGTATGTTCGCGCGGCGCGGGCCGTCGGCATGTCCGATGTGCGCATCATGCTGCGCCACATCCTGCCCAATGTCATCAGTCCCGTTCTGATCATGGCGACGCTCGGCCTGGGTGGCGCCATCCTCGCGTCCGCCACCCTCAGCTTCCTGGGCCTTGGCGCGGAATCTCCGGCGCCCGAATGGGGATACGAGCTATCCAAGAGCCGCAACCTGTTGCGTGAGTACTGGTGGATCGCCACGTTCAACGGATTCGCCATTGCAATTACCGTACTCTCCATCAACCTCCTGGGAGACGGGCTGCGTGAAGCGCTCGATCCCCAGGCCAGTTCGTGGTCTGATTAGCTGAGCTTCGACCCCGTGGCATTCCACTCGTGCATTCGGTACGCTATCGCATTCGTCGAGGCGCCGTAGTACCGCGCCTCAAGGGGAGGTTACCCATGATCAAGACGCCGAGCGTGAGCCGGCGGCTGGTTCTTCGGACTGGCTTGGCCGGCTTGGCCGGTGGCGTCGGGGCGGCTGCATTGGCGGCCTGCGGTGAGACTCAGGTCGTCACCAAGGAAGTCCCGATCGAGACCACAGTCGTCAAGGAAGTCCCGGTCGAGAAGATCGTCCGTGAGACCGAAGTCAGGGAAGTCCCGGTCGAGAGGATCGTGACCCAGCAGGTCGAGAAGATCGTCACCAGGACGGTCGAAGTCAAGCAGGTCGTCGAAGTTCCGGTCGAGGTCGAGAAGATCGTAGAAGTCGAGAAGGTGGTCGAGAAGGTCGTGGAGAAGATCGTCCAGGCGGCCGCTGAGCGCGCGCCCGGCATCGACATATACAACCTCGACGAGTCCGTGGCTATTGGCGCCAAGCCGTGGGATCCCAAGCCCGGCGGCGAAGTCAGCTACATGACCTTCGGCAATCCCACCGGTTTTGACCCGGCCACCTGGGGCGGCCGCAGCGCCGAGCCGGCAGCAGTCATGTACGACCTGCTCTACACCTACGGCAAGGGCAACCTGATATACCCGCACCTGGCGTCTGACCTTCCGGAACCGTCGGACGACAAGCTCTCGTGGGTGATTCCCTTGCGCAACGACGTCGTGTTCCACGACGGCGAACCGTTTAATGCTGATGCAGCTCTCTTCAACTTCCAGCGATTCTTGGACCCGGAGTTGGCCCGCGGGCACGTAATCCGTGATGTCGCGTCGATGGGCGGTGTGGAGAAGGTCGATGACTTCAAGATCCGAATCCACACCACAAAGCCGCAGTCGCCCCCGTCCTTCCTGCACTCAGTCGCCCACCAGCACACCGGCATGGCCTCACCCAAGGCAGTCATGGAGCGGGGTGAGGACTTCAGCCGCGATCCCGTAGGCACCGGCCCATTCAAGTGGTCCGGCGTCTGGGAAGACGACGTCAAGGTCGTGTTTGACCGTAACGAGGATTACAACTGGGGTCCGTCTTTCCTCGCGCACCAGGGCGCACCGTATCCGGACCGATTGCGCATCCAAATCCTTGGGTACAACATGACGGACAACGCGGCGGCCTTTGAGGCTGGCGAGGTTGATATCTGTCTTAACTGGTCGTTCGCGGACTACAAGCGGGTATCCGAGAACGCCAAGTACCACGTGATCGGCTATGCCGCTCCTGGCATGGGTCAGTACATGCCGCTGCACACGCAGCTCTGGCCGTTGGACGACCTAAACGTGCGTAAGGCCCTGTTGTACGGCGTTGACCGCCGGACGGTAACGGTGCGCGCCAACGGCGGTACGGCCCCGCTCAACATCAGCAACCTGCTGGTGCCCGGTACGATCGGCCGCAGCGCCGAGGCTAGCGAGCTCTACACCTACGATGTGGGCATTGCCAACCAGATCCTCGACGATGCCGGCTACGCCAAGGGCGACGACGGCTTCCGCTACGCCTCCGACGGCCGGCGGCTGGAAATCACCTATCCGGACCGCGGTGACCCAGTGGTCGAGCTGTTCAAGCTGGACGTCGAGAAGAACCTCAGCATCTTCGTGGATATCCCGAAGATGGACGAGGCCACGCACCGCGAAGGCGCCTCCAAGGGTCTTTACCACACCACTTGGATCGGCGTTGCGGCCCCAAGCGGCGACGTGATGTACGACCGCTTCCACACCGCTTCGTACGGCGGAGCCAACCGCTCCTACTCGTTCTTCGAGTACGACGGAATCCCCGAGTCGGCCACGCCGAACGCGAAGATCGACGGGCTGCTCGAGGCTGCGCGTGCGAGCTTCGATGGGGACGAGGCGAGGGCCCTCTGGGAAGAGGCCGAGCTCTACCTGATGGAGAACGCGGTTGCGATCCCGCTGGTCCACGACTACCTGCCGTGGCTGACGAACCCCGACCGCATCGGCGGCGAGTTGTTCCTCGGAATCGACTATCTGCCGTTCTTCGGTCAGTTCTACAGCACCCAGGAGTAGATTCGGACGTAATGCGAAAGGCGACCGGCCGGCATCAGCCGGCCGGTCGCCTTCTCGCACCGCACCGTCCGGCAAACGGCTGAGCGATGGGCGCCTACATCCTGCGTCGCGTGCTGTACACCATTCCCGTGTTATTCGGGGTGTTGTTGTCCGTATTCGTCCTGATGCGTCTTGTTCCCGGCGATCCCATCGCTCTGTTCTATGCGACGGGTGGTGTCGGAGATTCGGGCGCCACCGTCGGGAGTGGCGGTGAAGTCAGCCGGGCCGCGCTCGAAAAGCTGCGCGAGAGCTACAACCTCGACAAATCCGTACCACACCAGTTTGTGTTGTACGTCAGGGACGTGTTCCGCGCCGACTTTGGCGACTCAATTCAATATCGTCGTCCGGTCACAGACCTGATCAAGGATCACGCACCCGCCACCATTCAACTCACGTTATCCGGCATGGCCGTGGCTCTTGCCATCGGTCTGGGCGCGGGCATCCTCTCGGCCATTCGACGCCACACGTGGGTCGACTATGGCGCCCAGGTTTTCGCCATTCTTGGCGTGTCGTTCCCTAGCTTCTTCCTGGCAACCATCCTCATCTTGATCTTCGCCATCAACCTGAAATGGCTGCCCGTGATCTCGAATGGCGTTGGCCCACAGCTCATCATGCCGGCCATCACGCTCGGAACCGCGGCGGCGGCGATTCTGGCCCGGCTCACCCGCTCGTCGATGCTCGACGTCCTATCCCGTGACTACATTCGCACGGCACGGGCCAAGGGCGTAGGCGAACGGAATGTCATCTGGGTGCATGGCCTTCGCAATGCCATGATTCCCGTCCTTACGGTTATTGGCCTGGAGTTTGGTTCACTCCTGGGCGGCGCAGTCGCTATCGAGGCCGTCTTTTTTCGCCAGGGTCTCGGATTGCGTCTGGTCGATGCCATCGAAGCCCGCGACTACCCCGTCATTCAGGCCCTCGTACTACTTGCCGCCGTTGTATACGCCGTTGTAAATCTCCTGGTAGATATCCTGTACACGTACGTTGACCCACGCGTACGGTTGACCGATCAAAAAGCGAACTGAGAATCACGGACCCTGCAGGTCCCTCGTAGCCTCTCGCGTCGCGTGAAACTCTGTATCTCCACGGCCTGTTACCGCTGGATGCTCGACCCGCATCGGCGTCGCGACCGTCCTGAGCACCGCAACTTCGGCTGGCCCCCGACCTTTCAACAGACCGAGTCCTCCCCCGAGCCCGGTGTCATGCGCCACGACTGGATGCTGCACAAGACTCGCGACCTGGGCCTGGAGGGCTTCTACATGCACGCCGCGGACGTTGGCGACGGCCCGACCGTGGAGGGCTTCGGCGCCCGCATGCGAGCCGCCGGACTTATATTCAACGGCGGCCTCACCGCCAACTGGGCCGCCACTGCCGACGAGTGGGACTCCGAGTATCGAGAACGGGCCATCGAACACGTCGAACTCAACGCTCGCAGCGGCGCGAACATCGCCACCGTCACCCACCTCCTGGCGGGCGTGCACAACCACTTCAGCACCGATCCGCCAATCGGCGAGCAAGTCGAGCGCGCCATCCGGAACTTCAGCACCATCCTGCCGGCCTGCCGGCAGCACGGCGTGACGCTCGCCTTCGAGAACCACATGGACTACCGCCTCAGCGAGGTTGTGGCCATCGTGCAGGGCCTCGACTCGGAATTCGCCCGAATCACCCTGGACACCGCCAACCCATTCCTGGTGCTGGAGGACCCTCTCGAAGGAGCACGGCTTGCGGCTCCCTATACGGTCGCGGTCCATCTCAAGGATTTCACCGCGCACCCGCTCACCGAGACCTGGGAACCGGAACTCCATTGGGCACCGGTTGGACGGGGTGATTCCCCGATCACGGAGATCCTGGACCTGCTCCAGGCCGAGGCGCCCAACCCGGACGAACTCCTCGCTCATATCGAGATCGCCGGCTTGCCCCAGACGGATCCAGACCGCTGGGTCCGCGCCAGCATCGCGCACCTCCGGCGGCACGCCGCCGACCACTTCCCGAACCAGGCAGCCGCGTGAGACTTGGGCTTTCGGCCGACACCTACCGCTGGATCGCCTACCCATGGATGCGGGCCGATCGGCCGGCCTTTCGCGCCACCAGCCACTACGCACCACACATTCTCTCGGTTGATCCGCCAAACCCCGAAGCCGACTTGCCCGACTGGCTACTGGATCGTGTCCGCGCGCATGGGCTATCCGCGCTGACGATGGACCTCGGCCTGCTCAAGAACCAGGATCGCGCATCAGCCTTCGGAGCCCGTTGCGCCAATGCCGGCGTGCAACTCCTAGGCAGCGTATCCGTTGATCTCGTCGCCGGACCCGATCGCTGGGGTCATGCCGCATCCGAAGGTTCGACCGCACACTTCGACCAGGAGCGAGCCAGCACTTTGCAATCAGGATGGATTGGCGATTGCGAATCCTCAATCGCTGCAACCGCAATAGGTCTTGCTGCGGCCGCCGGTGCGCCGATCATCGGTCTCGTCCACGGGCAGCCCGACCGCCCAAACCGCTATTCGCCCCGCCCGAAACTCGCCGACCAACTGAAGCGCATCGAAGCCAATGTCCGAGCACTTCTCCCGCTCGCAGCCGATACGGGCGTCACGCTGGCCCTCGAACCGCACATGGACTACCGCTGCGCCGAACTCGTCCCGGTCGTCGAAGTCATTGCGTCTCCCCATCTCCGCCTCGTCCTCGACGTCGCCAGCCCTCTCGCCGTCACGGAGGATCCGCTCGACGCCGCCCGCCTCGCGGCGCCCTACGTGGTTGCCACCCATCTCCGCGATGTGCGCGTCCAGGCCCTCACCGAAATAGCCACCGGCGCGCTCTTCCACACCCCAATCGGCGAGGGCCATGTCCGGGTGGACCAGATCCTGGACATCCTCCACGACCGCTCGGCCGACCCCGACGGGATGATTCACTGCCTTAAGATCGTCACTCGACCGGAACACGACGTCGAAGCGTGGCTTACCGCCTCGCTGGCAACGGTTCGGGCCTATGCCTCGCGCAAATCGTCTCGCGACGCGGCGTAATGTATGCCCTCGGGAGGAACGAATGAACGACCACGACCGCTACCTGTTCGACTTACAGGGCTACGTGACCATTCCCAACGCCATTGACGCCGATACCGTGGCCGCGCTAAATGAGATTCTCGACCGAAGGATCGCCGAGGAAACGCCGGCCGACGCGATGACCCATCGGTTCGTCAATCTGCTCGACTGGGGCCAGCCGTACGTCGACCTGCTCGATCCGCCCAAGATCGTTCCCTACCTGGACGCTATCCTTGGACCCAAGTTCCGATTGGATCACACCTATCTGGACATCATTCGCGGTGGGCTAAGTCCCATTGGCGCCACGCTCCACGGCGGCGCCATGCCGTTCAACCCGGTGCAGTATTTCCACTACAGCAACGGCGAGTTCCACAACGGCTTGTCCGTTGTCGCCTTCAATCTGGCCGACGTGAACCCCGGCGACGGCGGCTTCGCCTGCGTTCCCGGCAGTCACAAGAGCAATCTGCCGTTCCCGGACGAGTGGAAGGACCTCACCGACGAACACGACACCGTCAAGCGCGTCACCGGGCCGGCCGGTACGGCCATCATCTTCACCGAGGCCTTAACCCACGGCCCCCTACCGTGGACCGCCGACCACGAGCGACGCACGATCTTCTACAAGTACAGCCCGAATCCGTTGGCCTGGTGGGGCGAATACCCGACACCCGAGGGCCTGCAAGGCCTCACCGAGCGGCAGCGAGCCATCCTGGAAGGCCCCAACGCCCGATATCCCGAGCGCGGGATCCGCTGACGCCAGTCGTCAGCTGAGCGGCGCGAAGTAGGCCAACCCAGCCCCCAGGTCGTCCATCGCGACCACCGCGTCGCCGCGCATTCGCGCCTCGATGTCGTGGTCCTGATGGTGAATTGTCAGGTCGCGCTCGGCCAGCGGCAGCCGCACCTCCACTACTCGTCCGACTTCCGGCTGGCGGAGCCAGAGGCGTCCGTCAACGACGAAACGCTCGGCCGGATGGCCGTCGACCACCATCGCGTCCAGGTCTGCCCACGACGGCACGCGCACGGCAATGTCGCCGGCAATCTTCGGCGTGATCCGCAGCGCGTCGCCCGTATACGGTGACTCAATCCGCACGGCATCGCTCTCAAAGTCGAAGAGCATGTTGACCCGCGTCACCCCGCCGCTTGTCGCCGCAACCGCGCGCTGGGCTGCGCACAGCGAGGCCGTCGCGCCACCCACGATGTCAATGCTTGGAGTGACCTGGTTCTTCCCCAGCGGCAGATGACCGTACACGGCATTGAATCCAAACAGCCCCAGGAGACGCGTCCGCAGATCACGCCGCTCGTCGCCCCCCGGCGCCTCATACATGAAGCTCAGGTCCCTGACCTGCGAAGGCAGCAACTGCGAGCGCAGATACCGCTCGGCATCCTCAAAGTAGGTGTCGCCGAAACTGCGCCCCAGGATCAACGCCGTCTCGATCACGTCCCCCACGTTGTTCATCTCGCCTTGCTCCGGGTGAAAGCTCGGATGGTGCCGTTCCCGTACCCAACCGACCTCGTCGCGAATCACCCGCAGCCCGTTGTCGTAGAACGAGCGGACACGTCCCAGCAGTCCAAGGTCGATTGTCTCGCTGCCGAGCAGTGCCATTCCCGAGAGCGTGCATGTCGTCGAATGGGTATGCGCCCCCAGCCGATCCGCGTCATAGGAACCGTCGGCCAGGAAAAACTGGTCAGTGGCGTGGGCCGCCAGGTCCTGCGCCATTTCCAGCGCGGCGCCGGAGCCGGTTGCCTGGTGTAGCTTCGTCAGCGGCCCGATCGCACGCCCGACACCCTCAACAAACGTTGGCCGCGCCGTCATCGGCAGCCCGTACGCCGCGCGCACCGCATCCTGGTCCCAATCGCTCTCGGCGCTCCAGAAGCGCCGAATATCGGCGATCAGGGCCTCAGCCGCTTCCACCGCCCGGTCGGATTCTCGGTGCCGCGCCAGCGCGTGCAGTCCGTGAACGGCCTCACGAATCGAATGCTCGTCCACCGACGTCAGCGGACCGCCGGGCGTGCTGTGATTGCACGGCAGCGGCCCGGCGCTCAAGGAGAAGAAGCTCGCCTCCGTGTGTTGTGCAATCACGTCTTCGTCCAACTCAATCCCCAGCGCGTCCTCTGCCGCCAGCAGCGCGTCCAGGTGGCGTCCCGACAACTGGATAGCCCCGTGATATGGGCTAAACCCAAGCCACCCGTCCGGCCAGATCCTCGTGTACATGTACGGGTAGCCGTTGTCCGCGGGGTTGAACACGTTTCCCATCGCGCGGCAGGCCGATTCCACGGCTGCCGGAATGCTGGTCGTGTTGACATTCGCTACGCGGGCGGGATTCGCGAGTCATCGAACGGCGGCCCAGGAATGAACGCGTGCGCGGACGGCGACGGCGGCTTGCGCAGCGGCTCGTCGCTCATGGGCTAAAGCGCCACAACTCGCCGCTACCGACTGCGGCATGAATCGTTCGCCTGTCCGAATCGGCCTCGGTAATGCTCACGCGCTCCACGGCCCGGCCGGCCAGTGGCCCGTCCATTCGTGACCAGTCAAGACCCTGGGTGTTGGAGAGGTAGACGCCGTCACTGGTGGCGGCGGCAACCAGGCCGTCACGCCCGAATGCCGGCGAGACCGTGACCTGACGAATCGCCACACCCCCTTCCGCGACCCGAAGTCCCGTCCATGGACCACGGCCCGAACTGGGGGGCATCGCAATGCGGTCGCGTGCCGCCAGCAGCACAGGCCCAACGTCAGGTTTGAAGCTCGGAGGTATCGCCAGCGAGGCCCAGCCTCGGGAGGTGTCGTACTCGACCCAGGGCATCCACGTCTCGCCAGCGTCGGCGGATCGAATAACCACCAGCCGCTGCTCGTCGCCAGCGGCCGCAACCATCGCGCGGTCCCGGGCGAAGTGCGGCGAATACGCCAAGGCCAGAACTTCGCTGCCGTCAAGCCCGGTCCAGACCGATCGCCACGTATCGCCATGGTCTTGGGACTGGAGCAGCATCCCGTCCTGAGCACCCACCGTTACGTGGCCGTCGGCAGCAAAGTCCGGCGAAAACTCAAGCAGGTTTGCCGCCGAGTCGTCCGTCAGGCCGCCCACGCGCACCCACGACCGGGCGCCGTCGGCGCTCCAGATAACCTGGCCGCCCGCTATTCCGCCGGCGATCCCGTCCCGCGCGAATCCGGGCGACAGCCGCACCGCCGTAATCGGACCCAATCCCGGATCATCCAGGGTTGTCGACCAGTTCGACCCGCTTTCGCCCGAGACCAGCACGCCGTCCTGCAACGTTCCAATTACCAACGTGTCCTCGCCGTCGATCGATCGCGACACCGCGAGATCCAGGATTGGACGATTGACCAGGCCGACGTTTGCCGCGGCCGGCGGACCGTCCGCGGGCAGCCGATAGACACCCCCCCGATCGGTCCCGATGAGCGCACGCCCGTTGGACGCTCCCACACAAAGAGCGGAGACCTCGCCGTCCGGGGCGATTGGCTGTTCCCGCCAGGTCATGGCGCCGTCGCTGGATTGCAACAGCCGTCCACGGCCAGTCGCGGCAACGACCTGGCGGCTTCCGCCATTCGACTCGGACACGGCGATTCCATTGACCGTGTCTCCGTCCGAGCGCCAGACCGTCTCCCAGCGCCCGCCGCCATCCGTTGAACGCAGCACCCGCCCTAAAACAGTTCCGGCCACGGCAGTTTCCTGCCCGATCCAGGCCAGACTTTCGATTGGGTCGGCGTCGAGGCCTTCCACGCGCACCCAGCTTCGACAAGCGTCGGTCGAACGCAGCAGCGCCCCGCTGTCGGTCGCGGCCAGGACGGCTCCACCGTCCGACGCCCCGGGGGCGATGGCCAGCGCCGAGATTTCAGCGTCTTCCAGGCCGGAAACGAATCCGTTCCACCCTTGCCCGCGGTTTCGCGAGACGAACACGCCCTCGCGCTGCGTCCCCGCCACGATCATCTGGTCTCGCCCGAAGTCCGGCGAGATGGCGACTCGCGTAACCGTCGGCCGGATGCCCCAGAACTCGCGCCGAAACCAGCTTTCGCCGCGGTCGAACGACATGTGCAGGCCCGAGACTGCCGTCGCCGCGACCACCACGCCGTCTCGCTCGAAGTCGGGCGACACGGCCACGTCCTGCACGAACGGGCTGATCAGACCATCGCCGGTCCACTCCCAACGCTCGCCACCGTCAGTAGACCGAAACACGCCGGCCAGCGTCGCGGCGAACGCCGTCCCGACTCGGTCGTTGGCGCGGACGATCGAGCCGACCGTGCCGCCCTCCAGGGCGAGCAGACGCTCCCAACTCATACGGACACAGGGCGCAACCGGCCGATGACACGCATCGCCGGCCTCAGTCGCTGCGGGCCTCGCCGCCGCGCAGGGCTTCGGCCACCGTCACGGGCGGCACGCCGCCGGAGTCCTCGATCTCACGCCAGAAGTGACACGCCACCGCGTGCCCGTCGCCCGTTTCGGTCAGCAACGGCTCTTCGGTCTTGCAGCGTTCCTGAGCCCAGGGACAGCGGGGAGGGACGCGGCAGGCCGAAGGTGGGTTCACTGGGCTGGGCACGTCGCCCGGCAGGATGATCCGCTTCCGCTTCGCCTCGATCACGGGATCGGCCACCGGCACCGCCGACAGCAGCGCTCGCGTATACGGATGCAGCGGTCGCTTGTAGAGCGTGTCGCTGTTCGTCATTTCCACCAGCTTGCCCAGGTACATCACGGCGACCCGGTGGCTGATGTGCCGCACGACCTTCAGGTCATGGGCGATAAACAGGTACGCCACCCCCAGGCGCTGTTGCAGGTCCTGCAACAGGTTGATGATCTGGGCCTGGATCGAAACGTCCAGCGCCGACACCGGCTCGTCGCAAACGATGAATGAAGGCTCGACCGCCAGCGACCGCGCGGTCGCAATTCGTTGGCGTTGTCCCCCCGAGAACTCGTGCGGATAGCGCGACGCCTGCGTACGGCTCAGCCCCACCAGCTCGAGGATTTCCTGAACCCGGTTGCGCCGATCCTGGCGGGTCTCATAGAGATTGTGGACCAGCATCGGCTCTTCAATGATCTTGCCCACCGACATTCGAGGATTCAGCGAGCCGTACGGGTCCTGGAAGATCATCTGCATCCGGCGTCGCGCCCGCCGCTGGGCGTCCGACTTCAGGCTTGTGAGGTTTTGTCCTTCAAACACCACGTCGCCCGCCGTCGGTACTTCCAGCTGCATTACCGCGTTGCCGGTCGTCGTCTTGCCGCAGCCTGACTCGCCCACCAGCCCCAGGGTTTCACCGGCCTCGATGCTGAACGACACGTCGTCCACGGCACGCACCCAGCCCGCGTGCCGCCGGATCAACGCGCCGCGCGTAACCGGAAAGTGCTTGACCAGGTGCTTGACATCGAGAAGCGCGCCGTTGGACTGGGCTGTCGTGTCGGCCGCGGGTGGGACGGATACGCTCACCGCAACTCTCCTGTCGCCGGGTCGACAATGCAGCGAACCGGATGCCCGGCGCCCCGATCCTCGAGCGCCGGCACCATCGAGTTGCAGGCATCGCGAACGTATGGGCAACGCGGCGCATAGGGGCAGCCCTGCGGCAAACCGATCAGATCCGGCGGCGCCCCGGGAATGTTGGAGAGCTTCTCTGACCGATCCCCGGTAATCGTCGGCACAGCCTCCATCAGACCCAGCGTATACGGATGCTGCGGCCGCGCGAAGAGCTCGTGTACCGGCGCATATTCCACGATGAACCCGGCGTACATCACCGCCACCCGGTCGCAGAATCCGGCAACCAGGGCCAGTTCATGCGTGATCAGAATCACCGCCATGCCGAGTTCGCGCCGCAGTTCCGCCAGCAGCTCAATCACCTGCGCCTGAATCGTCACGTCCAGGGCCGTCGTCGGTTCGTCGGCAATCAGCAGATCCGGCTGACAGGAAATCGCCATCGCGATCATGGCCCGCTGCTGCATGCCGCCCGAGAGCTGATGCGGATAGTCATTCACCCGCTCTTCCGGTGCCGGAATCCCCACCGTGTCCAACAGATCAACGGCCTTCGCCCGCGCTTCCTGCTTCGTCATGTTCAGATGAAGCCGCAGGGACTCCTCGATTTGCCGTCCAACCGGGTATACCGGGTTCAGGGAACTCATTGGGTCCTGGAAGATCATGGCGATCTGCGCGCCCCGGATCTCGCGCATCTCATCGGCGGGGACTTGCAGCAGGTCTTTGCCGCGAAACCGGATTGATCCGCGTGACACGTTGCCGGCCGGACGCGCCACCAGTCCCATGATCGCCAGCGAACTGACGCTCTTGCCGCACCCCGACTCGCCCACGATCCCGATCGAGTCGCCCTTGTCCAGTTCGTAGGAAATCCCGTTCACCGCGTGGACCACGCCCTCGTCGGTGTCGAATTCCACCGCCAGGTCGTCCACCTCTAACAGCGTGCCGTTCTCTGTCATTGAATCCTCGCGTCTGATCGCTGCCCGTAGCGTGGCAGCCAGTACGTGCGGTAGCGCGCGTCGCAATCCTGCGAACAGAACTGGTGGCCGTCACCGGCCCGCCAGATGTCGCTGGGAATCACCTGCCCGCAAAACACGCAGTTCGTCACGTCGGTTTGCCACCAGTCGCCGTCCAGGCGCTCCCAATGACCGCCCTCGGGCGGCTGGGCGTCGCTAGCGGGTCGTAGCGGGTCGCCGGCGGTCTGCTCCAAGTCAGAGTCCGCGGCCAGATGCCGACGCAAGGAGTCGGTACCCGCATCGTCGATCAGGTATCGCCCGTCAATCTCGTCAATCGCCACCCGATACACCTCACGCGCCGCCTCAACCGAGACGAATCGCTCGCGGACGTCCCGCAGCACCTGCTTGGGCTCCCGAAGCTCTGGCGCACCGTAGCCGCCGCCGCCGGGGCTCCCAATCAACACCTCGTCGCCCTCCCGAAGTTCGATATTCGCGATGCGCGAGTTGCTGGTGGTTCCGAACGCTTCGCCAAACGTCTGAAACGTCGGTGTTCCGGTCCGCCGCACCAGGAGTCTTGACGTATCGCCCGTGCGCCCGCCGTATAGCCCCCACGGGCGCGAGACCATCCGGTCGAAGAGCGCCGAGACGGTAATCGATGGCGCGCGGACCTCCAAGATCCGGTCCGACCCAAGACCACCGCGCTGTGCGCCCGCCCCGCCGGAGTCGGTGCGCAACCGGTAGGCGCGCGCCATGAACGGATAGCGTGTCTCAAAAATCTCCACCGGTGTGGCGGGGCAATTCCCGTTGGGGACGACCTGGTGGCTATTGCCGTCGGCCCCGGCTCGTCCGCCCCAGCCTACCCCGTCGAAGTGGTAGTGCACGTAGTAGTGCCCCGTGTCGGGATGAGTCCCGCCGAAGAGGAAGTTGCACGACGTACCGCCGGTCGCCGCGGACACCCGGTCCGGCACGGCCTGCGCCAACGCGCCCATCACGATCCCCCAGATCCGCGGATGCGTCTCCGTGTTGCCGCCAACCGACGCGCCCGGATGCACCACGTTTACGATCGAACCTGGTCGCGCAATCACCGTTATCGGCCGGTAGGCCCCATCGTTGTGCGGCACGTCGTTGTCCGCGAAATGGAAGATTGCGTTGTAAACGCCGGACGCCGTCACGCCGTACGTGCAATTCAGCACGTGCGCCGCCTGCGGATCGCTCTCGGTGAAGTCGGCCACGATCTCGCCGTCATTGACGATCAGCCGCAGCCGGATCCAGTCGCGCGCCGGCGTATCCCGCGCGTCCTCCATGTGGTCGGCGAATTCGTACTCGCCGTTTGGAATCGCACGAATCTCATTGCGCATCCAACGCTCGGCGTGATCCATCAGCGCGGCGCTCACCTGCCGCACCGTGTCCAGGCCAAACGCATCTAATAGCTCGTGGCAGCGACGCTCCGCCACCGTCAGCGACGCGATCATCGCGTGCAGGTCGCCCCAGGTATAGCGTGGCGCCCGGTGATTCGACATGATCAATCGCCACACGTCGTGGTTGTATTCGCCTTCGCGCATCAACCAGACCGGCGGCAGCCGCAGTCCTTCCTGGTATACCTCGGTTGCCGTCGCAGCGAACCCGCCGACGGCCATGCCGCCAATCTCCACCAGGTGAGCGATGTTGGCGACGTAGCCGAACAACTCGCCGTCGTAATACACGGGCTTGATGACCACGTGCTCCGGCATGTGCACGCCCCCGCGGTAGGGATCGTTGTGCACGATCACGTCGCCCGGCTTCACCGCGTCCTCGCCCAGTTCGGCGATCAACCACTTCACCACGAACCGGATCGCGCCCACCTGCGCCGGGCAGAACTCTGTCTGCGCCAGCATTCGGCCCTCGCGATCGAACAGCACGCACGAAAAGTCACGGCTCTCGCTGAAGATCGGCGAATAGGCGGTTCGCATCATGGTTGTGCCCATTTCCCGGCACACGCCCACCAGCCGGTTGTAGAGCACCGTCTGTGTCACCAGGTCGCGCGCCGGATCGGCGCCCACGGCAACTTGTGACGCGCTCACGCCCACACCAGACTGGCCAGGCCTCGCGGTCCAATAGTCAGCGTCTGACCTGGATGTACGACCGTTGTCGAGTCCAGTTCTTCAATCACGGCTGGACCGTCGATCACGTCGGTCGGAGAAAGTTCCTCGCGCTCGTAGATCGGACAATCGACAGCCTCACGCGGATCAAAATGGACCCGCCGGCGCGTGCGCGGCTTTGCCGGCGGTCGTTCGGGAATCGCTGACAACTGCGGCTTCGAAGCCGCGCCCGTGGCGCTCACGTTCAGTTGCACGACTTCGATGACCTCGTTCGCGATGCGATAGCCGTACTCCGCCTCGTAGTGCTGTTCAAATCCGTCGATCAGCCGCTGCCAGCCATCTTGCGTCAGCGGACCGCTTGGGATTGGAATCTCCTCTTCGTAATTCTGCCCCAGGTAGCGCATGTTGGCTGACCGCAGAATCGTCGGCTCGCCGCTGAAACCTTCCCGGCCGAGGTCCTCCACAGCCTCGCGTACGAGCGTACGTAGGCGGGCGTCAAGCTCTTCAAGGTCTGGTGCATCCGAACGAACCAGGTGAGTCCAGGTCTTGTCCACCCGAATGTCGGCCAGTAGTGTCCCGAACGCCGAACAGAGCCCCGGGTGCGGCGGGATCAACGTCGCCCGCGTCCCGATCACCCGCGCGATGGCTGCCGCGTGCAGCGGCCCGGCGCCGCCAAACGCCACCAGGCTGAACACGCGCGGGTCCAGGCCGCGCTGGACCGTCAATAGCCGCATCGCCTCGGCAATGTTCTCCACCGCGATTTCCACGACGGCATGCGCGGTGTCCACGGGCGGCAGCCCGACCTTGCGAGCCGTCCGCTCGATTGCCGCGTACGCCAGATCGGCGTCCAGCGGCAGGTCACCGCCCAGGAAGTTGTCAGGATTCAGCCGGCCCAACACCACGTTGGCGTCCGTGACCGTGGCCTCCTGGCCGCCCTGGGCGTAGCAGGCCGGTCCGGGAACCGCCCCCGCGCTTTGCGGCCCGACCTGCAGCAGACCGCCCTTGTTCACCCAGGCAATCGACCCCCCGCCGGCTCCCATCGTCGTCATCTCGATGAACGGCGCCGCCACCGGCAGCCCGAACTCGATCTCCCAGGCGGTCGTGTAGCCGACGCGCCCGTCGGCTACGACTCCCACGTCGGTGCTGGTCCCTCCCATGTCGAACGTAATCACGTTCTCTTGGCCGGCCTCGGCCCCAAAGGCCTGCCCGGCAATGATTCCGCCGGAGAGCCCGGATAGGACGGTTTGCACCGGACGCTCGCCCGCCGTTTGCGACAGCATCTGGCCGCCATTTGACTTCATGACCGACCACGATCGCGCAAATCCGCGCTCGCGAAGACCTTGATCCAGGGAGCCGATGAAGCGGCTCACTAGCGGCTTGACCGCCGCGTCGGCAATCGTGGTGCTGGCTCGTTCATACTCCCGCCAGATCGGCGCCACCTCGTGCGAGGCCGAGATCGGAATCCCCGGAAATGCTTCGGACAGCGCCTGGCGCACACGTGCTTCATGGTCCGGGCGCACATAGGAAAACAGGAAGTTCAGAGCAAACGCGACATCGGGCGACTCAATGTCCGTATCGGTCAGCCGCTCGCGAATCGTGCCGATCAGATTGTCGATGCCATCGGCGGTCAACGCCGCCACCGTCTCGCCCCTGTAGTCAATCCGCTCCCGGATCCCCAGGCAGTCCCGCCGAGCCACCAGCGGCAGCGGTCGTTCCCAGTCCAGGTCATAGTGAAACTTGCGATCCACCCGCTGCAAGAACGGTACGTCCTCGAATCCCTCCGTTGTTATGTAAAGTACCCGAGCGCCGCGCCGCTGCAGCAATGCGTTCACGGCGACGGTCGTGCCCAGCACGAAGTACGTCGCCGACGCGGGATCAATTCCCGCCTGCTCCAGCGCCGCCAGGATCGCCCGGCTCGGCTCGTCCGGCGTCGAAGGCAGCTTGACGACGTCGACTTGCCCGCTGGCCTCGTCCGTCACGACAAGGTCGGTGAACGTGCCCCCGGTATCGATCCCAATCCGTACGCCCAAGAGCTTCTGTCCCCTTACGAATCCGAGTGGGGAGCGGTTCGGTCGGCCAAAGCCTGCCACTCGATTGCAACAATGCGCCGCGCTCTCGTCATCGGCTCTGCCGAAGGAGAAGGCGCGGCGCGCGCAACCTATCGAGAACGGTACGGAAGCGTCAACCGCCGCGGCGTTCGGACGATCCGCCCCGGGGCGATTAACATACGCGGCGAGCCGATTCACGATGGTGCAGCCACGAACCAGCAACACCCCGGCGCATCCCAGGCGCCCATTCGCGCCGCCGTCGTCGGCCCTGGAACTATCGGTCGGATCCACGTCGACGCCCTTCGTCGCAACGGGGTCGAAGTCATCACGGTGGTCGCCACGACCCTCGAACGAGCCGAATCCGCCGCTAGCCAGCTTCGTATCCCACATGCGGACGCCAGCCTCGCCGCCGCCCTCGACCGCAACCTCGACTCCGTCCACATCTGCGCGCCCAACGCCCTGCACCACGAACTCGTGCTCCAGGCTTTGGAATGCAATGTCCACGTGGTCTGCGAAAAGCCCCTCGGGCTTGACGTGGCCGAAGCTGCCGATCTCGCGGTCGCCGCCCGGAAAGCCAGCGTCATCCACGCCGTCTGCTTCAACAATCGTTTCTACCCGCTGGTCCAGGAAATCGCCGCCCGCCGTCGCGAGGGTCTCCTCGGCCGCCCGTTCCTCATCCGCGCCTCCATCGCCGACGACACCCTCTGGCACCGCAACGATTGGGACTGGCGGCTTGTCCCGTCCATCGGCGGTCCCACGGTCGTCACTTCGACCACCGGCAGTCACCTGCTGGATCTGGTCATGTTCATCCTCGGCGCGCGTCCGACAGCCCTCTGCGCAGACTTCGGCACGGCGCACGCCGACCGCCGACCGCCGGGATCCGAGTTCCAGAAGTCGGCAGCCACGGTGGGATCCGCCATGGACGACCTCGCCGGACTCCTCGTCCATTTCTCCGATGGAACGCGGGCCGTCCTTTCGCTCTCCCACGTCGCGGCCGGACATCCCTACCGAGTCCAAGTTGAAATCGACGCTGAGCGCTCAGGCGTCAGCTGGGACTCCGAGCGACCCAACGAACTGTGGATTGGCCACCGCGACGAACCGAACGAGCTCGTGGTTGCCGACGCCCGCCACATGCGCCCCGACGCCCGGAGATTCGTCGAGAAGGCCGGCGCGTATCGCGAAGGATTCGACGAGACTTTCCGCCTCCTCTTCCGCGACGTCTACGCGCGCATTGCCGCCGACATCGACGCTCCGGCTCCCTATCCCACGTTTAGCGACGGCCACCGCCAACTCGTGGTCCATGAAGCAATCCAAACCAGCGTTGCCGAACGCCGCTGGGTTGACCTCGACTGGTCCGAATTCGACAGCCTCGCCTAGCCTCCGGCTACGCTCGCGGCCTTCCTTGCCACGCGGCCGCTGCGCATCACGAATTCCACGCGCTGCAACAACGAAAGGTCTCGTCTAGGGTCCCCGTGGACGCCAATCAGATCCGCGGACCTTCCTGGCCGTAGCGTCCCGATTTCCCCGTCCAGCCCAAGCATTCGCGCCGCCTCCCGCGTCCCCGCGGCCAGTGCCGCTTCCGGCGTGAGCACTCGGCCCATCAGCTCAATCTCTAATGCGTTGCCAGACCCGTGCCGGGTGAACGCATCCCCAACCGAATCGGTTCCGGCGGCGTACCGAATCCCAGCCGCCACGCCCCGTTGCAGCGTGTCCATCTGTTCCCGCGACGTAGCCTGCGACTCAGGCGCCAGCCGCATGGCCCGAGTCCGCAGCGTCGGCACAATCCATGCATTGCTGGCGGCCACTAGCTCGCACACCTCGTCGCTCAACCCGTATCCGTGCTCGATCGTGTCCACACCACCCAACACGCAACGCCGTACCGCCTCTGAACCAATCGCGTGCGCCGCAACCGGCAGACCCCATGTATGTGCCGAATCGCAGACTGCTCGAATCTCTTCCTCGGTCAGCGTTGGTATATCGCCGAATCCCTCCGCCCGCGGCCCGGTCGATGCACCGATCTTGACAACGTTCACTCCTTCCTCATGCAGCCGCATAACCTCCTCCCGCGCTGATTCAGAGCCGCGAATCACCCGCGCCTCCCACCACGACGGCTGCGGAACCAACCACGGACCTCGAGCCCCCGTGAGCCCCACCTGAGCCGCCAGGATCCTCGGCGTCTCTAAAGCCCCTTCCGCGCTGGCGTCGCGTAGATAGGGCGCCATTGGCGACCCAAGATCACGAACCGTCGTGAACCCCGCGTGCAGCAGATCCCGCGCCTGCTGCTGGGCAGTCTCTAGGCGAGTCTGAAAGTCGGCGGGCGTCGCCCCGCCCGGCGAAAGCCCCCAGAAGTGCATGTGCGCGTCGATCAGTCCCGGCAGCACCCACAAGCCACGTAAATCGATCACCTCAGAACCAGCGTTGCTCCCCAGGCCGCCCGCCGGCCCGCACCACTCGATGCGTTCACCCGCAATCCGAAGCGCCGCATCCGGCCGGGGCGGGGCCCCGGTCCCGTCCCACAGGTGACCGGCCAGCACAACCGCGTTCCTGCTCAAGTCATTCGCGTCTTTCGGCGGTCACGGGCAGCGGCAAACTGCCCGCATTGCCGACCTGTCTGAACAATCGCCTACTGCTAACCTTTCGCCGCTGGCGAATCACCGCCTTGCCCACCCGCAGGCGCGCACAGAAACGAGCGGCACCGTGGCGCGGATCGACTGTCTTTCCATGATCCTGGACGACGACATCGCCGAGCGTGACAACTTTGGCTGGCGCGTCGAGCCTGCCACTCCAGATCCGGCCAATCCCCTTATCGAACCCGAGATGCCCTGGGATCAGGGCGCCGTTTTCGCTCACGGCACATTTCTGAAAGACCCGATCGACGGACTCTGGAAGGGTTGGCACGTCTGCACACCGTCGGAGGGCCGCAACTTCGAAGCCTATCGCCGTCTCTGCTATTCGGAGTCCGAGGATGGCGTCAACTGGACGCGTCCCGAGCTTGATCTCAACTCGTACGAAGGGCACCCAAAAACCAACATCATCTTCGACTTCGACTCGGGTGGCTCATCGCAGTACGCCTCGGTGATCGTTCACCCCGACGCCGAGCCGGATGAACGCTACGAGATGTTCATCATCCGCGCCCCGTCGCGCCGCCCGCAGAACCTGGGCTCGGGCTGGATCCCTGGCCTCCCCCGCGAACCGGGCGCTGACTCACACCCCTACGCGACCTACCGGTACCGCTCGCCGGACGGCATCAACTGGACAGCCGTCGAAGGCCCGCTCCTCAGAATCATGGCCGTCGGCGACCGCCTGATCATGCCCTACACCACCCCAATGGGCGGCGCCGACCAAGCCTCGTACTACCTGCTTGAGGACGGAACGTACGAACTGATGCAAAAGGTCGGGACCGAGATGCATCCCGGAGGCTACGTCCCGTACGACTGCTTCTTCCCCTACGGTCGGCGGGTCTTGGCCCGGCGCACCAGCCCCGACGGCTCCAATTGGACCCCTCCCGAAGTCATCGTCGAGCCCGACTGGAAAGACCCGCACGATCAGCAATTCATGGAGCTGATGCCCCACACGGTTCGCGGCGGCTACATCGGCCTGCTCTGTTGCTATAACGTGCGCGAGCAGACCATTGACTGGCAGTGGGCCGGCAGCCAGGACCGACGAATCTGGAACCGCCCGTCCCGACGCCCCACGCTCCCCAACGCGCCGCTCGGCGACTACGGCGGCGGCATGCTCTGGCCAACCCACCAGCTGATCGAGGACGGCGATCGCGTCTACATGTACTACAGCGGGCTGGAAGGCGTGCACGGCGACGTCTACAGCATCGAGCCGTCCCTCAAGACCTTCTATGGCGCCATCTGCCGCGCCAGCTGGGAAAAGGACCGCTACTGGGCCGCCGTGTCAGCGACCGGCGGACCCGAAGCGGCCATCTTTACCACCCACGTCCTCCCGGTCGGTGGCAAGCGTCTGGTGCTCAACGCCGCTACATCCACCGTCAGGGAAGGCGAACTCACCGCCGAACTTGTCGACGCCTCCGGCCGGGTAATCGAGGGCTTCGGGGCCGCCGACTACCAGCCCTGGCACGGCGACTCGAAGTCGCAGCCGGTCCGCTGGTCCGGCGGCGATGCCTGTCCAGTCGACAATGTGGCGGTGCGCTTCAGCCTCCAGCGCTCCCGCCTTTACGGATTCGCCTTCGAGTGAGCGTTCGCGTCGCGCTGCCCGAAGGCGTTCGCTGCGCGGTCGCTCTCAGCTACGACCTCGAAATGTGCGCCGGCTACTCGCCGACCCTGATCAACCACGGCCGCATCATGCCGCCGCTCCGCGAATACACCCTCGACCTGTGCACCACGGCTGAGGCTTTCGACGTCAGCCTGCAGTTCTTCTACGTCGGCAACGGCCTCGAAGACCCGGACATCGACTATCTCCACGAAATCCTCCGCCGCGGACACGTCATCGACAACCACACCTACAACCACGTCCACCTGTCCATGCCGGACACCGACCTGCTGCGGCAGGAACTCGAACTCACCAACCGACGCCTGCGCGAGTACCTCGGCGTCGAGTCCACAGTGCTCCGCGGCCCCGGCGGGCTTCCCGGCGGCCTCACCATGCTGTACGCCAATCAGCAAGCCATCCTGGAAAGCGGCTTCCGGTGGGTCAGCAGCCACATGGACAGCACCATGGGCCTCTACGACTCCGAGCACGATGCCGCGGCGCCCTGTCGCCTCCAAGCCTACGCCTATCCCAACGGTCTGATCGAGCTACCCATCCAGGGCTGGATGGACCGGATCTTCTTCGACTTCCACCGCTGCCGCGATCTCGAGGCCCAGGACGCCTGGCGCCGCCGCGACGGCCACCAACCCGTGCCCGACAACTGGACGTGCCCCTGGACTGAACCCACGGATCTAGACGACTGGATCGCCTATAACCTTGCCGCACTCGATTACGCCTACGACCACGGCCTCCTCTGGACCCCGGTCTGGCACCCCTACACGCACTACCTGCACGACCCCGAGAACCGCGCCTTGCCCGCCCTGCTGGAGCACGCGCGCTCCAAGCCCGACCCCGTCCTCGTCTGCACCGTCCGCCAGGCCGTCGACTTTCTGGAAGCCGCCTAGAGGCACGCCACCTTGATCAGGTCTGCCCGGGCGGCAGCCCGATCGTCGGTCGGCCGCGCGACTCATACCCATAGTCGGCCATCAACACCGACTCGTCCCTCCAAGGCTCCGTCTCATACTCCAGCCGCTTCGTACGCGCCGCCAGTCCCGAACAGTGCTGTGCCAGCACCTTGAAGATCTCATTCGCAACCACCCGGTGCCCCAGGTCGTTCGCGTGTACCCCGTCGTGATGCACCAGCCAGTCCGCCCCGCCGTAGGCGTTGTACACGTCGACAAACAGGCAGCCTTGAGCCTCGGCCACCTGCGCCGTTACGAAGTTGAAGGACTCGAATACGGCGTGATTGGCAAGTCCAAAGTGGTCGTACGACGTGAAGTCCGTCATGAAGTACGGCCCGGGCAACACGATCAGCGGGTTGCACCCCGCACGAATCGCGCTGATCACGTTCGTCAGTTCCTCCCGGAACATCTCCACCGGCGTGCCGCCCCTCGCGTCATTCAGCCCATACGAAACCACCAGCAGATCCGGGTCGTGATCGATCACGTGTTTCCCAACCCGCTCGTTCGCCGCCGGCTTGCCCGAGTACTCGTACAGCGGCGCCCGCGTCGAAATCACATTTGCCCCGATCCCACTGTTCACCAGCTTGACCGGCTCGTCCTGGAAGTCGCTGATCAGATCGGCCAGCACACTCGCCCAGCAACGCTCGCGTGACGAACTCCACCCGCCCGCCGTCGTGCTCTCGCCCAGCGTCACCAGCACCCGAAACGGTTCCGAGTGCAAGTCGCGCACCTTCGACGTGGTCTCCACGCTCAACGCTCCTGTCTCATCGCTAGCCCGGCCGCTCAATCGTCGGCTTCCGCCGGTGGTGGTCCACCCTCGGCAGGTAGTCCCGTTCGGACATTTCGCGCCCGAACTCCACCAGGTTGTTCACGGCCTCCTCGAACAGCAGCTTGCCCTTGGCCGCCGTCGCCACCGTGGGCGATCCCTGCGTGCCATCCGGCGTATACGTGCTCGTATATCCGTCCATCTTCACAGGGCCCGATGCGAACAGGTCCACCCAGTGGTACTTCGATTCCTGCTGGTTCGTGTCCGTCACCTGGTCAACCGCCAGGTCCATGCGCACGGCGTCGGGATCCATATGCAAGGCAATGGCCGTCTCGGCTTCACCCGCATGGGCCGCGCCACCGGGAAACTGGGAATCGCGCCATGTTTCCATGAAGCCCGAGTTGGCCTGCGTCAGGTTCCACCAGCTCGCCATCCCCACCCACGCATCCGACTCCAGCATGATCCGGCGCGCCGCCAATTCCGTCGGCTGCTGGTTCGAACCGTGCCCGTTGATGAAAATCAGTTTCTTGAAGCCGTGGTAGACGAGACTGAGCCCTATGTCCACCAGGTACCGAATAAACGTCTCATGGTGGATGGTCATGGACCCCGGGAAGTCCATCACATGCGAGGTATACCCGTACGACACCGGCGGCATCGCCAGCAGCAGCCCGTTCGAACGCCGAGCCGCTTCGTCCACGATCGACGTTGACGTCCAGCGGTCGATCTTTAACGGCAGGTGAGGACCGTGCTGCTCGATCGTCCCAACCGGCAGCACCGGAATCCGACCGGCGTCGACCGCGTCATTGACCTCGGGCCACGTCAGATCCTCGAAACGAAAGTCCTCAAGCATGGAGTGGACTCCTGAACAGCGCTATCCGCGTAGGATACGCATCGCGACCGCCCCCTTGCTTGCCTGGTCGAGGGAGACTGGATGACTCCGACGCGCATCGTCCCCAGCCCCTACGGCGACGTGAGACTCGGCACTTTCCGCGAAGTTCTATCGCTCCCCGGCCGTTACCTCAACGACCACTGCCTCATCCGCCACGACGGCCTCTGGCACATGTTCGGCATCACCGGATCGGTTAAGGACCCCACCAAGCGCGAGACGAGTTTCGCCCACGCCACCAGCCCCGATCTGGAGCACTGGGAGGTTCAGCCGGATCCCTTCAAGGCCACCGGGGTCTGGCCCGAGAACCTGGGCATCATCGCCCCCTACGTCACCGAGCACCGCGGCCGCTTCTTCATGTACTACAGCGGCGTCGACCAGTGGACTGTTCAACGCCTCTGCCTTGCTACCTCGGACGACCTCTCCACCTGGGAGCGCTACCCCGGCAATCCGATCATCGTCCCCTCGCTCTCCTGGTGCAAGTGGCCCGGCTACGGCCTCCCGACGCCTGAAGAGCTTGGACTTACGGAACCCGACATGGGCGGGCCCGGCCGCCGCAGCTACGCCCGGCAATTTGGTGGCACCTACGGCGGCTGCCGCGACCCGCATGTGCTGCAACTCGACGACGGCACCTTCGCCATCTACTGGGTCTCGCGTCTCCAGGAGCAACACGGCCCAAACCGGGTTTGCGTCGCCGCCTCGGTGTCGCCCGACCTCATTCACTGGCAGGAAATCGGCCCGATTTTCTCCACCGAGGCCTGGCCGTTCGACGAAGAACCGACCCTCGAAGTCGAGTCCCCCTGCGTCATCCGCAAAGACGGCCTTTACTGGCTCTTCTTCAAGCACGGCTGGTGGACGCACTACGTCTCGTCGCCATCCCCGCTCGACTTCACAGGCCAACCCGTGTCCCGCCTGGGCTTCGCGCACGCCGCCGAGGTCTTCAACTGGCAAGACTACTGGTGGATAACCCACTGTTCGGGCGATCCAGCCGAGTTCAGATACCGGAAATCAAATCGTACCCGTGGCTTGTATCTTGGCCGCCTCGATTGGCCCCAGGGCGGCCATCCGGCGCTTGCCGATGACTAAGGTGCGGCTGGCGACTCCGCGAATACCTCAACGCGAGACGTCGACGACCTAGCCCCAGCCAAACCCGCTTCGCGACTTCTCGTACGGAAACGGATCGTCACGCGTCCCCTTGGAAGTTTCGTCGCCGCAGGCAACCAACACCACCAGGACTGCGGCGATCAGTGCGGCGGCAATCGTCCGAATGACTGCCGTGCGAGTCCAGGTTCTCATGCAGTGCGCCACAGGCTGGCCAATCCGGGCCGCTCGGAGCTTTGGACCTGCGCGCATGCCGCAATCTGTGGAATCTGTCAATTCCCCCAGCTAATCCCGCTACGCGGCTGAAAGGCACCGCTCTTCTCGCCGCCGTAGCGGCTGTCGTCCCCGCCGCACGCGGCGGCAGTCAGAATGGCCGAAGCCGTAAGCAGGGCAAGAACCACCGCCCGCATGGAAATACGACGAAGAGAAATCGGCATCGCTGTTGGAAGCTACCGGAATCTATCCGCTTCAGACTAGCAAAGCCCCAAGGGTGCGCCTCACGTAGCTAGCAAGAGCCCCGGCACCTGCCATCCGCGCGTGCGCGCGATGGAACTGCTTGACAGAATGCGCAATCTGTCGTGGACTTAGTCCAAGTACGCCGTCTATCCGGAAACGGGTTCTGGTGATCCCATGGCGGTGAAGTGCATAAACTGCGGAACGCGGCAGCGCCTGGTTCAGGACGCATTCCGCGCCGGCTGGCTCCGGGTCACTGCTGGCGACGGCAAGACTGTCACGTGGTATTGCCAGATGCACCACCCGAAGCCCGCCCCGCGGCCGCCTCGTGCGCCGTTCCAAACCCCCCTCTCCAGCAACGCCCAGCGGTCGTCCAAGCGCTAACCGGCCGCTAGCTCCTGATTGACCCGACCCTCGACCGAGATTTCTTGGTCGTCAAGCAACCCAGGAAGTCCGACGCTGGCTGCGAACTGACTCGCCCGCAGGAATCCCATTGCTAAGCAGCATTTCATCTTCTCTTCGAGGGGTGCTGTCATCCTGGTGGCTTCCAGGCGTCCTGATCACGCTGGCACTGGGTCCGTTCTATTGGCTCAGTGCAGTCACACGGGTCGGCGGCGGCGACTGGGGACAGTTTCAGACGTTCGGCTATATGGGTGGTATCGCGCATGCACCCGGCTATCCGCTCATCATCGGCAGCATCAATCTAGCGACCCGGGTCATCCGTTTCGGCGACCCGGCGCACGTCGCCAACATCGTCAACGCCTCCTTTGCCACCGCAGCCGGCGTTGCGCTTTTCTATTCCAGCTGGCTGATCACGCGCTCGCGCTTGGCGGCCCTCGTCGCCACCGTCGTTTTTGCGACCGGTTACAGCATTTGGGCGCAGGCAACGCAGGCCAGCCACATCAGCGTGCAGACCCTGCTTCTGTTTCTTGTGGTCCTGGCACTGGCGGCCTACGACGAACGCCCCACCCCGAACCGGCTCGCCGTGGTCGCCTTGGCCACCGGGCTTTCGCTTACCAACCACGGCCTCAGCGTATTCATGCTCCCAGCCACGGCGCTCGTGGTAGCCACCCGACGTTTTCCCGGCATGGCATCCCCGCGCACATTGCTAACCGCCGTGGCGGCGGGACTGGTAGGCCTGACACCCTGGCTGTATGTCCTGCGCGGTCTACTCGTGCCGGTGCCTGCCAACCGGCCCGAGAGCATCCAACGCCTCGGTCTCGGTGACGTATGGCACCTGGTCGTCGGCAAGCCCCTCGAGTGGGTGAACGAGAGCGGCGCGACGGCCCCACCGATCGACGATGACCGCCCAAAGATCCTCATTGAGTGGCCATCATTCGCCCACGACGCGCTCCGCGAGTTCGGCTGGTTCTGGATTGCTCTGTTGCTCGTGGGCTGGCTGGTCCTGGCACGCCGGCGTCCACGGCTGGCTGGCTGGATTGCCTGGACCGGCCTCGCCACCCTCTGGTTCGCCCTGGCTACGCCGCCATTTCTCGACAGCGATCGGTACTTCTCAATCGTCTTCGCGCTGATGGCGATCTGCCTCGCCGCAGGAGTCGGCGCTACGATCCATGGAGCTGTCTGGCTCGGCAATGCCTGGGCGCCGGCCCAGGGCCGCTACCTCGTTCTCGCTGTCAGTCTGGCCTTCGTCATTGCCACTGGTCTCCGATTGCACCAACAGCTCACGGGTCCCGCACGGATTAACGTCGTCCGGCTGCGCGAGAACGCCGCCGAGCAGGCTGAAATCGGTCTGCGAATTGTGACAACCATGGAGCCTGGCGGCGTCTATTTCACCAACTGGACTTCATCCTGGTATCCGCGCTACGCCCGTCATGTCTTGGGCTTTGACCGCGATCTGCGTATCGACACGGTTGACTTCTGGACGATGGGAATCGATGGTGCGCAGGAGGTTCTCGACAGTGGCCGCCGCCTCTATCTGCAGCGGTCAACGCCCGAGTACGAACAAGCCTTCACCCTCATCAAGCGCGCCGGAGTCTTCTTCGAAGTCTTGCCCAAAACCTAGGTCTTCAGGCGCCAGTCCCGCCCATCGAATGCCCCGCTAGCGGATATCCTGCCCAGGTCAGCCGGCGCCGCCAGGCAAGAAAGGACCGTCACCGCATGCCTGACACGATCGAGCAGATCACCGTGGCGCCCATTCCCGCCCGCCATTGGACCGAGCTCGGCCGCAACGCATACACGCCCGAAGGCCTGGGAGAGACCCGCACCGAATGGCTCGTCCGCGCCCATACGTCCGGGGGAGTCGAAAGTTATGTCAATGCCAAGCACACCGTTGCAGCGGAAGGCGGCAGCATCGCTCGCCTTGAAGCCGACCTTCGCGAAGTCTTCCTCGGCCGAGAGGTTGACTCGTTGCTTGAGGTCTCCAGCGGCCATGCCGTGGCCGCCGGCTCGGAGGTGCGTGCGGCGTTAACGGCCTGGGGCTGGATGGACATCCTGGCCGTGGACCTCGTGTCCCGCACGCGCGGTCAATCGATTGGCGCGCTGCTTGGCCGGCGCCGCCGCGACCGCATTCCGGCCTACGAATCCACCACGTACTTTCAGGACCTCCTCCATCCCCAGCGCGGCCTGGCCGAACTCGTCGCGCACGCCTGCCGGGGATTCGCGCACGGCTTTCGACAGTTCAAGATCAAGGTCGGACGCGGCGGACGAGCAATGACGCCCAGCGCCGGACTGCATCGCGATATCGATGCCGTCCTCGCCATTCGCGACGCGCTCGGACCGGACGTCAAGCTCATGGTCGATGCGAACTTCGGCTACGACGACCAGCCCGAGAACCTCGCCGAGTTCATTCGCGCCACCAGCCCTGCTCGCCTCACCTGGCTGGAAGAAATGGTCACGGCGTCCGTTGAGGGCTACCGGATTCTTCGCGAGCTACAAGCCACCCACTGCCCTGAAACTCTGCTGGTAGCTGGCGAAGTGGACGGCAACCCACCCTCGGGCGCTTTCGTGGACCTCATCAAGCAGCAACTAATTGACGGCTATCAACCCGACATCGTGCGTATTGGGCTCCTGCGCTGGAAGCAGCTGGAGACCCGCCTGGCTGCAAGGTCAATCCTTCCCATCCCCCACAACTTCGGCAACGGCCGCTTCGGCCTCATCGCCGGGCTGGCCCTGGCGACCAGCCTCGACAGCTGGGTATCCCTGGAGGATGAGCGCATTTGCCCGAATGTCTACGCCGACGATGAGCTAACGCTGGTCAACGGCGCCTATCAAGCTCCCGATGGGCCTGGACTTGGAATCCAGGTCGATGACGACGCCTATGCACGCATCGGCGCACCCAACGAGGTGGTTATCCGCGCATGAGAATCCTGATGACTGGTGCCACCGGTCGCATCGGCGCCAACGTCGGCCGCCGCATGATTGATAACGGTCACAGCGTGCTTGGCTTCACGATTCCCAACGACCCGCAGGCTTCCAAGCTGGCCGCCATCGGGGCCGACGTCACTACAGGCCATCTTGAGTCCCTCGATGACGTCCGGCGCGCCATGGCCAACGTCGACGCCGTCTTCCACCTTGGCGCGGCGTTCCAGGCCGGCGGACCCTTCTCGCCCGAGCAGTACATGCAAATCAACGTCCAGGGAACCTTCAACGTTTTCGAGGCTGCTCGCGAACGCGCAGGCGCCATTCGGCACCTGGTCTTCTCCAGCACGGACGCCACCCTCGATAAGTACCCGCCGGAAGGCAATCCCGAAGTCCTGAACGAGCAGTCCCTGACGCAAACGCAGACGGACTGGTACGGCTTCACCAAGATCCTTGGCGAGCGCCTGGCCGACCGCTACGTCCGCGCCGACGGCCTGCCCATTACGGTATTCCGCTTCCCCTGGGTCTGGGGCGCCGGCGAGTTTCTGGACTTCCCCCACTTCCGGCTGTCGTACTTTCTCGAGTCCTTCCGCGGCCGCAACGATCCCACCGGGCGACAAACGCTCGCCGCCCTCAAGGCCCTTGATGCCGGCGACGATCCCCTCGTGATCGCACTCGACGCCAACGGCCGAACCTGGAAGAAGCACACGCTGGACGTCCGCGACATCGTCCAGGCATTCGAGCGCGTGCTCGGCGTGCACCGAGCCTTCGGCGGCGTCTACCAGCTTGGAGGCCCCGAACCGTTTACCTGGCGCGACGCCGTTCCCGTGGTTGCGGAGGCCCTGGACCGCCGAGTCGTCGAGGCGCGCATGACGGGCATGCCGCCCACCTTCTACGAGTTCGACCTCGCGGCGGCGCACCGCGACTTTGGCTTCCAGCCGCGGCACCACTGGCGATCCACGTTGGAAGAAGCCACCCGCTACCGCGACGGCGGCAGCGACTCCATCATCCCGACGGCCGTCGAGGGCGACTCCTAGCCGGTTGTCAGGCGGCGGCGAGCGCGGCCGCCTCCCGTCCGGCGATCCGCCCATACGCGACGCCCACGCCTAGTCCGCCCGTGTATCCGCGCGTATATAGCCCGCCCACGTCCGCGCCGGCGGCAAACAAGCCTTGAATAGGCTCTCCTGCCAGGTCGAGGACCTGTGCTCGTTCGTTGGTATGCGCGCCGCCATAGGTAAACGTGGCGCCCGGTAGACATCGGATGGCCCGGAACGGCGGCGAGTCGAGCGGCTGCAGCCCACCGCTGCGCGGCACGCTCAGCATCGTCAGATCGTCGTCGGCCGCTGCCGCGTTGTGTTCGTTCAGCGTGGCCATCAGAGGCCCCGGCGTCACGCCCCAGCGTCGTGCCATCTCCGCGGCCAGCGACTCCAGGTCGGGCGCCTCCAGAATCTCGCCGCCGGCGTTCCGAATGTTCTCCATGCGTCGATCAACCGCGCCCGGACCCTCCCCCATACCTGTCGCCCGGAGCTTCCGTACTCGTTCGTCAAAAATGATGAAGCACAGCGCTTCAGGCTGATGCACAACCGCATGCACCGTCACCTCGTCGCCCAGAAACTCGTCGTCGAACCGTTGCCCATGCAGATTCACGAATACGGAATACGGGCTGAAGTCCGGCTTGATACTTGCGAAGTTGTGCACCCCGGTCTTTGCTGGCGGCGCCGGAATCATGTGTCCATAGAATCGACCGAAGGGGCCCGCCGTCCCAGCGCCAGCCTCCAGAGCGGCCAGAAAGCCATCGCCGGTGCTGTAGGCGTTGCCGCGTACGATCACGTGATGCGCCCATCGCCCAAAGTAGCGGGCGCGCAGGTCGGGACTTGCCTGAAATCCTCCGGTTGCCAGCACAGCGGCCCGCGCGCCAATCTCCACAGTCCGGCCACGGCCGCGCGCCTCAATGCCGCATACCGAGCCATCCATGCCAAGCCGGATCGAGCGCAGACCCGTATTGGTCAGAATTGTCCCACCCGCGGACTCCACACTTCGAGCCAGGTCGTTCATGAAGGTCCGAGCATCCGGCAGAAAGTCGTGAACGTAGCGCGCAAACTTGTACGGCGTGGGATCTGGTCGCTCTTCAACTTGCAGGCCAAGCTCCGCAAACCAATTCACGCCGTCCAGGTAATTCGCCACGAGAGCCTGTCCCATGGCCGGATTTCCACCCGGCTGCACGCTCAACCACGCGTCGACATTCGCCGCCGTCCAGGCCGAACCGCCGGAGAGGGCGGCCGACCCGCCAACCTCGGGTGCCTTTTCGATCACCAGCACCGACGCGCCGCGCTCCAGTGCCGTTCGAGCCGTCGTAAGGCCGCCAATGCCAGAGCCTGCCACGACAACATCCGCCTGAAGCTGATCAATCCCGTCTTTCATCTGCTCAGTCTCGCGAGTTCGCGCGTGCGCTTAGCCTACGGATGCCGGGCCGTAGTCGTCATGCCAACATCCTGCGCTGCCGGGTATCGTGCCCCTGCGCCGAAGGTCCTTTACGGTAAATCGCAATGACTGACTCAGCCGCCTCGCCGGCCGAACCGCGCATCGTCCACCTTGGTCAGGGCGTCGCCGAGCGTTCCGACTGGGGAACCATCGAGTGGCTCGCCAACCGCCGCCTCACCCCCGGATCCGAAATGACGTTCGGCCACGTGCGCCTTGAACCCGGCGCGTCCAATCCCCGCCACCGCCACCCAAACTGTCATGAACTGCTATTCGTGGTCGAAGGCGCCATCGATCATGAACTCAGCGGCGTCACGGTCCGCCTCGAGGCGGGTGACCTTCTCCACATCCCGATCGGCGCTCCCCACCAGGCCCACAATCGCGACGACCGGCCCTGCGTCGTTGTCGTCACCTATTCAACGGAAGACCGACAGACCCTGCCGGCCTGACCGCCAATGAGTTTTGGCGCCAGGCGTCTAGGACCAGATCCCGGCCGCCCGGTACCACGCCACCGAGTCGGCCATGGTCTCCGGCACCGGTCGCGCTCGAAATCCAAGCTCGGCCGCGGCCCGCGCGTTCGAGAAGTACAGGTACCGAGATCCCACGGCCACTTCGTCGGGCGTCAGCGGAGGTTTCCAAGCGAGCCACAGCCCTGGCCGTTCCAACAGGGCCGCCAACACACGTAGCCCACCCGACGGCAATTCAATCTTCGGGCTGCGCGACCGCATAGCCTCGGCCCCCAGATCCGAGATCTCCGCATACGTCAGGTTGTGTCCCGTCAGCAGGTATCGCCGCCCAGGCAGGCCATCCTCGGCCATTCTGACCAATCCATCAGCCACATCCCGCACGTCCACCACATTCACGCCGCCTGCCGGCGCAAATCGGATCGGACCTCGCATCAGCGGCCGCAGCAACTGTTCGGCATGCCGCCCGTGGTCCCATGGGCCCAGAACCGTCCCCGGACAGGCAATTGCCACGGGCACTCCGCGTCCGGCCGCCGCCAATGCCAGCCGTTCACCGGCTCGCTTGTGCTCCGCGTACATCAGCCGTTCAGACGCCGGCTGAGCCACGGCATCCTCGTCCATCACCTCGTCCGGCTCATCCGCCAGCCCGACAGCCGTCAGCGAACTCGCGAGTACGACGCTCGTCGCGCCCGTGCCCGCCGCCCACTCCAGCATGTGGCGCGTGCCATCCACGTTCACCGCAAGCTGCTTCGCCTCGTCGCCGCGCCAGAACGACTGGTCGGCCGCCAGGTGAAAAATCCAATCAAAGCGCGCATCGGGAAACGTGGAGGCATCGGTTACATCGCCAGTGACCCGCGCCACGGGCACGCCGTCGAAGGCGGCATCCGCCCACGGATCGCCCGGCAGCACCAGCGCTGTCACTGCATGTTCGTCGTCCGCCAGGCGCCGGATCAGTCCCGAACCGATCTGCCCGGACGCGCCCGTCACGAAGCAGCGCACCTGGCTAGTCGCTCGCCGGCGTGTCCTTCACGCTGAAGGAAAGTTCCCCCAGCCCTTGCACCTCAAAGCCGATCGTCACTTCGACCACACCCTCCGGCAGGCTGACGCCCTGACCTCCCAGCACAGATGTGCGGTTGAGAGCCAGGCTGAACGGCGATTCCGGTGACACGTCCGCAAACGCGTGGCGCACGCCATCGACCTCAAAGAAGCAGCTGTCCAGCGGAATCCCGGCCCCATTGACCTTCAGCGGCAGCAGCCGCCGGGCGTATCCCGAACCCAGCGTGTTCTTCAGTTCCAGCTGAAATCCGTCATCGGTCCGCTTGAGGCTGCCCCGCACGTATAGCCGTCGCAGCAGAAACCCGGGAACCTGTAGCGGCATTACATGCCCCCTTCGTTCTGCATCATTCGATAAAGTTCAATCTCTGAATCAACTATATCGGCTGGTAGCAACATAGCGTCGGCACCGGACGAAGCCACCAGCCAGATTTGCGCCAGACGCTCCGTAAGCCGCGTCATCTCCAGCGCATCCTCGGGGTCCTTGCCGACCGTCAACGTGCCGTGGTTGGCCAGCAGGACGGCGCGCCGCTGGCCCAGCGCCGCCAACGCGTTCGCCGCCAGTTCCTCCGAGGCCGCCGGTGCGTACGCGCTCACCTCCACCGCGCCGCCCAAGTACACGACTTGCTCGTCCACGAACGCGGGAATCGCCTGCCGCCGAACCGCCATTGCGCTCGCGTGAACCGGGTGAGCGTGAACCACGGCTCGCACGCCGGGACGCGCGGCGTAAACCGCCCCGTGCATCAGCGACTCGGACGACGGTATCCCGTCGCCCTCGATGGGATCGCCGTCGAAGGTTATTGTCACGATGTCGTCGGCCGCCAGATCCGGATACGGCACGCGCGTCGGCGTGATGTGCATTGCGTTGTCGCCTTCGGCCCGCGCGCTCACGTTGCCCGCCGATCCCATAACCAGGCCCTCGTTGAACATCGCACGCGCCACCTCAACAATCGCCTGTCTAAGGTCTGAAGCCATCTAGAGCGCGTCCTGCACAAGGGTCTCCAGTCGCTCCCGCAAGTCGAGCCACCGGTGGTAGTGGTCCGCAAACGCCGCCACGCTCGCTGCGTCCGGTTCACAGCGAACGCCGACCGGCGCCAGCGCTTCCGCCGCGCCCTCCAGGCCTCCAAAGTCGTCCGCCGCCCCGGCCAGCGCCGAACCCCACGCCGATGCGGCTAACTTCGGAAACGAGCGCACCGGCGACCCGGTCACGTTCGCCAGGATCTGGCCAACGGCCGGCGCCTCCGCATACCCCCCGGTCAGTCGAATAGCCCCTCTGGCCGGCTGCGCCGAATCCAGCGCCAGCCGGTTCCCATGAATCGCAAACGCCAGGTCCTCCAGCACCGCCGTTCCGAGCACCGCCGCCGTCGGCGTTCCCACCACATACGGCACCGGACTCAACATCCCCGCCACGCTCAGACTAGGAGCGCTCCAATCCATCAGCCGTAGCCCGGATAGCACGAACACACCCACCTCAGCGGCCGCCTGGTCGCCCGTCGCCTCCATCGTGAGTTCGCCCGACGAATGTTGCTCCCGCAGCCACCCGTAGCCAGTCCCCCCGTCCCCCGCGTTCGCCTCCGCGACCAGCCCGCCGCCCATCCGCTGTCCCCGCCATACCTGAACATCGGAATCGTGAGTCTCGACTGGCCGCAGGATCGTTGTGCTCCAGCCCGCCGCCACGGAGTCGTCGTTTGAGGCAGCGCCGCACGTGGCGAACTCCGCCGCGTGCGAGTCCGGCCAGCCGGCGGCAACCATGCAGTCAGAGTTTAAGCCAATCTCCGCTCGAACCCGTGCCGGTGACGGAACGCGCACAACCGCTGGAAGCAAAGGCTGTGCCCAATTCGGAATCAACTCGATCGCCCAATCGTCAGCCGCCAGGTCCCACGCCCCCGTCTCCACGGCCGAGACGTTCGACAGCTCGAGCCCGGCACCCAACCGGCCGGCCACCCACCCCTCCAGCGTCGTGATCCGCGCGGCCGCGTCGCACACGTCTGGCCGCTCCTCCGCCAGCCAGCGCAGCTTCCCTGGCCAGTGAATCATCGCCGGCGTATGTCCCGTCACGGCCAGCACCGGGCGGTCGCTCTCCGCTTCCACGCTCGCTCCGGCCAACGACGCGCGCACGTCGTCATTGCCCGACGCAAACAACACGTGACCTGTCGAGTCCGTCACGATCAGGCAATGCCGACACGCCGCCACGCCAATGGCCGCCGGTCGTTGCCCCGCACATACCTCGCCCAGCACATCCAGGCACGCCCGCCATATGCTCTCCACGTCCAGGTGGCGTTCGAACTCCATCAGCGACATCGGCGCCCGCGCTCGTCGGCGCCTGGCGGCGCTCGCCTGCCGGCCCTCCGAGGTGACGGCCACCGCGCGAATCCCCGAAGACCCGATATCCAGCCCCACGTAAACGCGCTCAGCCACGTCGATCCAATACCTCCGGATTCACAATCCGCTCGGGCCGAGCACCGTCAAGAAATGCCACGAAATCGTCTACAACCATTGCGGAATACCGCTGAACCGTCGCGTCCGTCGCCCCCCCAATGTGCGGCAGCAACAGCAGGTTCGGCGCGCCCAGCAAGGGATTGTCAGGACTGATCGGGTGCGTATCGAACACGTCAAACGCCGCTGCGGCCAGGTGCCCGGAGCGTAGCGACGCGGCAACATCGTCCTCCCGCACCACCCCTTCGCCCGTGGTTACCACCAGCCTCGCGCCCGGCTGCATCCGGGCCAGCGCCTCCGCGTCGATCATTCCTTTCGTGGAATCCTGCGATGGGCAGTGCACCGCCAGCATCGTGGAGGCCGCCAGCAGGTCGCGAAACGAAGCTGGCTCGCACCCTGCCGCCCGAATCTGCTCGTCGTTCAGCGCCGGGTCGGTCGCCAGCACCCGCGCCCCGAATGCTCCGGCCAGCCGCGCCGTCTCGCACCCAATCCGCCCCAATCCGACGATTCCCACGACCTGCCGGCCCAATTCCGAACCTCGCATGTCCACGTACGCTGTCACCGGATCCTGCCAACGACGCTCCGCTACATACGCTGCCGCTCGGGGAACGTCCCGCAGCAGCGCCAGCATCATGGCAATCGTCAGCTCCGCTACCGCTTCGGCATTCCGACCTGGCGTATGCGTCACCACCACGCCGGCCCGCGTGGCGGCCTGGATATCCACGTGCCCCGGGTCCCCGCGGCAGATCCCCACGAACCCCAGTGCTGGAACCGCCGCAAAGGTCTCCTCCACAACGAAGTCCGCCTCGACAAACAGCCCCAAGACGCGCTTCGCGTTCAGTTCCGCGTTCAGCGCGTCGGGATCCACCAGCTCCAGCGTCTCTGTCCACGGCCTGACCTCGACATCGGCATGCGCTTCAAGTCGCCGCAATTCGTCGGCGTCCAGTTCAACCAGGCTCAGGACACCGGGCCTGCCTGCGGGCGCTCTCATCATTCCAACGCGCGCCAGCATTGGTTGGCGCTAGGGCACATATCCCCAGCGAGCTTCGGCCTCGTCGGCGGCCTCCACGGCCTCCGCCAGCGCCTTGGCGCTTGCCAGCGCGGCATCCGGCGGCGCGGCACCCACCAGCACGTGCACCTCGGCCGCCTCCTGGCTCAGCGCACGAACCCGTGCCACCCAGGGTGCGAGGCCGTCCACGCCGTAGTCGTAGGCCACTGGCTCCACCGGCGCCTGCACCGTCCGCGCCCATCCATCCGCGTTCTGCCCGTGCAGCCGAACCAGCGCCAGGGCATCCACGGTCGTCATATCAAACGGCGGATACCACTCGTCAGACTCCGAAGGCAGGTCCACCACGACCGTCCCGATCTCAAGCTCGATCAGCGTCTCCAACGTCGATTCCTGGTTCACCGGAACCTGCCACGTCGGATGTCGGAACTCTGCCGCCAGCGACAACTCCGGAAGCTCGTCACGAACCCGTCCCAGGTACTCCCGGCCCGCGCTTCCCGCCTCGAACCACGGCGGAAACTGCAGGATCACCGCACCCAGCCGCCCTGCGACTTGCAGTGGCTCAAGTGACTCCCGCAGATCCTCGAATAGCACGCCCGGCGGCTCCACGGCGATTTCTGTCCAGGACTTCTTCCGACGCGGATCCGCCCCCGGCCGCCGCTGGTATAGCGTCAGCCCCCCAAACGCCACGACGTCGAACTTGAACCCGTCCGGTGTCTGGTCAACCCACTCCTGCACCCGCTCCGGCTTCGGGATCCCGCTGAACACATTCTCGGCTTCGACCACCGACGCGTGTTGGGCGTAGACGCCCAGCATTTCATTCGGACGCGTGCGCGGCGGGTAAATCTCTTTCAGCCGTTGCCAGCCCCGCGTGCCGTACCGGCGGACTGCGGTCACATGGCCTTCCCGGCGTCGTCACTGTCTACGCCTCGTCGCGCCGTCATTCGCTCAATCTCGCGCCCGTACTCGCGGTCCCGCCAGCCCTCAATTGCCCGCATCCCAGGTCCAAACAGCACCGCCACGTGCGCGGCCAGTGCAATCAGCCAGAACAGCATCGGCCAGAAAAACCACAGGCTCTCCGGCGTCGTAGTCAGGTTCAACACCAGCAACAACAGCCCAATCGCCAGAAAGACTCCCACGTGGGCCGCAAAGCCAATCCGCGCGCGAATCCGCTCAGTGGCGCGACGAAAGGCGACATCTTCGTCAGCAGTCGAAAGGTCGGCCATGTGCAAAGGCCCTTCTGCGCGCGCGCTCGGATTCTAGCCTTCAGCGCCTCGCGTGCTGGACCGCCCGCAGCGCCGTCCGCAGCGCGTCTTCATCTTTGGCCAGCACCGTTCGCATGTCCAGCCGCAGGCGACCCGCATGGATTCGTCCGATAACGGGAGGCGAGCAATTTCGAAACCGCGCCGCCAATTCGTTCGCGCCAGTTCCAGCGTCTGCGATCTCGATCGCCACGCTCGGAAGAACCTGGCCCGGCAACGACCCGCCGCCCACAGCCGCGCTGGAATTCACCAGCCGCACCCCCGCCACACCATCCATTACCCGTTCGCCCCGCTCCCGCAACTCGTCAAGTCCGGCCGAGATCATCTGCCAAACCGGGACTGTCTCCAGCGCCTCGTCCCGCAGGTAGTGCGTCAGAGTTGCCCGCAGCCCCGCAATCGTCATCTTGTCCGGTCGCAGCGCTCGCGCGAGGGGCCGTCGCGCAATCGGCTCAATCACCTCGCTGGATCCGACTATTACCCCGGCCTGCGGTCCACCCAGCAGCTTGTCCCCGGAAAACGTCACCAGGTCCGCCCCCGCTTCCAGGGCCTCCTCGATTAGCGGTTCCCGCGTAAGCCCATACGCCGCCGTGTCCAGCAGAGCGCCCGACCCCAGGTCGTTGATCAGCAGCAGGCCGCGCCCGCGCGCCAGGTCGGCCAATTCGGCCGGATCGGGCGACTCCGTAAACCCAACTTGCGCAAAGTTGCTGGGATGGACCCGCAAGATCGCGGCGGTGTCGCCATGCACCGCCCGCGCATAGTCCTCCACCCGCGTCCGGTTCGTCGTACCCACGTCCCGCAGCCGCGCCCCACTCGCTTGCAGGATGTCGGGAATCCGGAATCCGCCCCCAATCTCAATCGACTCCCCCCGAGCAACCAGCACCTCGCGGCCGCGCGCATGCGCTTCCAGTGCCAGGAACACCGCCGCCGCGTTGTTGTTCAGCACTAGCGCCGCCTCGGCCCCCGTGACCTCGCGAACCACGTCCGAGATGTGGTTTGAACGCGAACCCCGCTGGCCCATCCCCAAGTCATATTCCAGATCGCTATAGCCGCCAGCCGCCGCCTGTACGGCCTCCAAAGCCTGATCGCTCAGCGGCGCACGTCCCAGGTTGGTGTGAACGATCACGCCTGTGGCGTTGATCACGGGCTGCGGCGCCTCCTGGAGCACCAGCCGGGCTCGCAGCGCGCCCGCCCGCGCAATTGCGTCCGCGTTCGACGCCTGTTGCCCGTGCGCCACGGCATTCCGTACCAAGTCGGTCTCGGCGCGCGCGGCCCGCACCGCAACCCGCGCCGGCACGTCCGGCGCCAGCCGCTCAATTGCCCGTGCCACGACCTCCACCGAGGGGATCGACCTGAAGTCCGCCCTCGCGTCGCTCACCCTACGCTCCAAACTTCTGCAGCCGCCCGCCGTGCGCCAGCATCAGCGCCATAATCGACTGCGCCGGAAACACCCCCAGCGATCCCCGCCCACACGACCGCTCGCCAAAGCTCTCGACCGTGTCCGGCAGCACGTTTTCGCCCCAGATCAGGCACGGCACCGGGTGCCACGAGTGCTGCCGCAGTCGCGAAGGCGTCGAGTGGTCGCCCGTCACCACCAGCACGTTCGGCCCAAGGTCTCGCAGCGCCGGCAACCGCCGGTCCAACTCCTCGATCGCCGCCGACTTCGCGTCGAATTCCCCGTCCTCGCCCCGCGCGTCCGGCGCCTTGTGATGCACGAAAAAGTAATCATGGTCGTCCCACACCGCCGCGAGCGCCGCCATCTGCTCGTCCACCGACCCCAACCCATCAACAACGGCCATCCCCGCCACGCGCGCCAGCCCCTTGTACATCGGATACGTCGCCAGGCACACCGCCCGCAGCCCATACAGCGATTCCAGGCTTTCCAGTTCGGGCAGCCCGGCGTATCCCCGCATCAGCACAAAGTTCGCCGGGGTTTCGCTCCCAATGCAATTGCGCACCGCCTCGGTAACCAACCGCAGCACCGCGCTCGTATGTTGAGCTGTCGCGGTCAGCGGTTCCGGTTCGAGCGGCGGTGCGCCAACCGTCTGCGGGTCGGTCTCCTCGACCGCCGGGGACAAATACGCGCCGCGAATGATCAGCACCGCCCGATGCTGCGACTCCGTGGTGAACTCCAGTTCCACTCCCGGAACCTCTATCTCATTCAGCCTCGAAACCAGCGCCTGATTGAGACTCGTATCTATACGTCCCGCCCTGCGGTCAACCACGTTTCCCTGGTCATCCAGCGTGCAGAAATTCAGCCGTACCCCCAGGTCACCCGCGTCAAGCCGCAGGCCCAATCCCAGCGCCGACAGTGCGCCGCGCCCGATGTTCGAAGCCACCGGGTCGTAGCCAAACAGCGCCAGGTGTCCGGGCCCGCTTCCCGGCGTAATCCCCAACCCAATTGGTTGACTGAGCCCCGCCTGCCCCTCCGCGGCCAGCCGGTCCAGGTTCGGCGTACTGGCCGTTTCCAATTCGGTCGGCCCGCCCGGCACGCGCGGCAGACCGCCCAGTCCGTCCAGCACCAGCAGCACGAGCTTCGTCGCAGCCGGCTGTGCAAGCGACTGCAGAAGTGCGAGATCAGCCAAGGGAAACCACGCCGGGAAAAATCGTCCCCACATTATCTGGCGGCCTCTGCGTCGTCGCGACTGTCACGGAGCCCGGAAGTAATCACCACGCTCGATCAGGCCCCTCGGTGCTAGCCTCAACCGAACCGATCCATTCCCGCCCCAGCCATGCCACCCAGGGTCCTTGTTGCCATGAGCGGCGGTGTCGACAGCTCCGTCGCTGCCGCTCTGCTCGCCCGCGACGGCTACGACGTCGTAGGCGTCACATTCAACCAGTGGCCGGCCGATCTCATGGCCCGCTCCACCGGCAACGGCTGCTGCACGCCCGACACGATCGACGACGCCCGCCGCGTCTGCGCCATCCTGGGCGTCCCTCACTACGTCGTCGACTACCGGCGCGAATTCGAAGCCGCCGTCATCGACCCTTGGATCAAGGCCTACCTCAACGGCCAGACCCCCAACCCCTGCGTCATGTGCAACCGCACCGTCCGTTTCGGATCCTTCCTGACCAAGGCCGACGAACTTGGCGCCGGCTACATCGCCACCGGCCACTACGCGCGCATTGAAACCGACCGATCCACCGGACGACGACGACTCCTCACGGCCAGGGACCACGCAAAGGACCAGTCCTACGTTCTTCACGTCCTCGGCCAGCGCCAGCTGGCTCGCATCCTCTTTCCGCTCGGCAACCTGTCGAAGCCGGAGGTCCGCCGGCTCGCCACCGACTTTGGCCTGCCGGTCGCCCTGAAGGCCGATAGCCAGGAAATCTGCTTCGTGCCTGACAACAACCACGCGGCCTATGTCCGCAACCACGGAACCACCGGCCCGGGCGAGATCGTCGATACCGCGGGAACAGTCCTCGGCCGGCACGACGGCCTCGAAGCCTTCACCCCTGGCCAGCGCCGCGGGCTCAACCTCGGCGGCGGTTCGTCGCGTCGCTATGTTGTGGATCTTGATGGCACGGCAAATCGCATCACCATCGGCTCCCAGGCCGAGGCCGCCGCCAGCCAGATTGACGTGGACAACGTGAACTGGGTGGCCAGCACACCACCCCCGGCCCCTTGTCGCGTCGGCGTTCGCACCCGCTATCGCATGCCGTTGGCCGACGCGACAATAGTGATTGCCTCCAGCGGAGTGACGGTGGACTTCCACGAACCGACCTGGGCGCCGGCCCCTGGCCAGTCGGCCGTGTTCTATGACGGCGATGAGGTGCTTGGCGGTGGAACAATCGCCGCCGTAACGGCCCGATGAGCGCCAATCCGTTGGCCGGCCTGGACGCCTACTGCCCACGCTGTCTCCGCCTGGTCTACAGCCAGGTCGTCTTTTGCCAGTTCTGCGGGCAGTTCATTCACCAGAACGCCCCGGCCGACTCTCGCCCGTGGGACTCCCGCCCGCCGGAGGTACCGGCGGGCGCACCGGTCGAGACGCCCGACGCTCCAAACATTGACCTTCCGGAAGATGCCTTGCCCTACGGAGTCGCGGGAGGCGCGGCCGATGACGAAGCGCCCGCCGAACTCACCGACACGCAGCCACCCAATGCCTCCGACGTGCCTACCGAAAAAACCGATACCGAATCAGCTTGATCACGGCCTCCGGCCCGTCCACCCACCAACGCAGCTTCTTCTTCTCCTCACGCGCCTCATAGCTGATCGGAACCTGGGAGATTTGCTCACCGCGTGACACGAAGGTTGCTGTCAACTCCACTTCCAAATCGAATGAGTTTGCTTGGAGGGTCACGCCCTCCAGCACCTCCCGCCGCCACATCTTGTAGCAAGTCTCCATGTCGCGGATGGCTACGCCGTATAGCAGATTCGTAAACAGTGTGAGCGCCTGATTCCCTGCCCGCAGTAGAAACCGTTGGCTGCTGAAGTCACGGTACCCGTACACCACGCGCGCTTCGCCGGATGCAATGAGCTCCAGCATCGGAATGAAGTCGTTTGGGTCGTACTCAAGGTCGGCGTCCTGGATCACGATCACGTCCCCGTTTACCTCGGCCAGCCCTGTGCGGACGGCCGCGCCCTTTCCCTGGTTCACGGGATGGCGCACGACACGCACGCCGGGTACATCGGCCTCCGTCACCGCGTCCAGCGTCCGGTCGGTCGAGCTGTCGTCCACCACGACGATCTCGGTGTCTAGATCCAGGGCGGACACCCGCTCCAGCACCAACGCGATGGTCTCCGCCTCGTTAAAGGCGGGAACGATCACACTCAGCCTGATTTGAGACCTCGCCATAGCTGAATTATGTCAAGAAATGAGTTTACGATCACGCGCGGACTGTTGCCGGATTGCACGCCGGCCTGTCGCGGATAGTGCGTCACGCCAACCTGCGTGAAGCTGTGGCCGCCCCGCAGCGCGCGTGCGATCAATTCTGCTGAGATCGCGGCGCCGCGTCCGGATATGAAATCGTCGACAGGCACGGCTTCGCGACGGTAGAGCTTGAATCCGCAGTCCAGATCCCGCACGCGAAATCCCAGCAACAAACGTACCGACAGACCCCAGAGCCATGCGTTCAGCCGCCGGTAGAAGGGATCGGCTCGGTTGATCCGATATCCCAGCACAAACCCGTGCTCGTCCAGCGCGTCCACAACGGCCGGCAGATCCTCCAGCGAGAACTGCCCATCGCCGTCAGCACAGAAGATCAAATCGCCTGTCGCGGACTCAAACCCCGTCCGCAGCGCCCGTCCGTAACCCAGATTCGTGGGGTGCGAAACTACCCGCACGCGCGGGTCGTTCTCGGCGATCGCGCCGGCAATCGCGGCCGTGTCATCGGTCGACCCGTCATTGACAATGATGACCTCAAAGTCGTCGGCAACACTCGGCAGGTACTCCAGTGCGTTGCCGATCACTCGCTCGACGTTCTCCGCCTCGTTGTGGCACGGAAAGAAAACGCTGATTGAAGCCCACGTCTTGGGCGCGTCGGAAGCTTGCTGCAAGTCGGTCCCCCAAGTCAGAAACCGGCTGGGCGCGAATCGATGGCCCACCGCCAGTCGTCCGCCGGTGACTATGGCACACCGCCCGCTCCCACTGGTACGCGGCATAATCCCAGGCCACGTCCGCACGGGATCGGGCCGATGCGCGTTTCCTACACCACCTACTCCGCGCCTGCCTGGCCGCTTGAACGACACCTCGCCGTCGCCGCCGAGACGGGCTGTGACGGCCTGGAACTTCGAAACCTCGACGGCCAGCCCATCGATCCCGCGATGCCCGAGGATCGCCGCACCAGGATTTTCGACGCCGTCGCCGATGCCGGCCTCGAAATCTGTGTCGTAGGCAGCAGTGCGCGCTTCGCCTTCCCTTGCGGTGCCGACCGGCGGCAGGCGGTGGATGAGGCCGTGGCTTTCGTCCAACTTGCCGACGCGTGGGACGCACCAATCGTCCGCGTCTTTGGCGGCAACTACGATCCCGGTCCTTCGGACGACGAAGTCAACGGCTGGGTCGCCGAGGCCTTGCGCGAAGTCGCCGTTGCGGCCGACGCCTATGGCATACGCATTGCCCTCGAGACTCACGACGCCTTTTCGACCGGCCAACGGGCACGGCGCGTCCTTGACCTTGCGGACCACACCGGCATTGGCGTCGTCTGGGACTTCGCCCACCCCGTACGTAACGGCGAGACCGTTGATCAGACCTGGAACCTCATTCACCGCGACGTCATCCACGCGCACTTCAAGGACATGAAGCTCACCGGCGGCGGTCGCGACGGCTGGGAATCCGTCGGCCCCGGCGAAGGCGACCTCCCATTAGCCGACATGGTCAGCCGGCTCGTTCAGGCCCACTACGACGGCTACGTCTCGACTGAATGGGAAGGCCGCGATCCCGACGGCGCCGACGACCCCACCGCCATGCTTCGCGCCCACACCGCCTCGATTCGCGACCTGATCGCGACAGCTCGCGAACGCTGACATCGCGGCTTCGTCTCCGCTTCTCCCGTTCCCGTATCCGCGACTCCGGGAACAACCGTTGACTCGCACGCCTGCCGCGCCTACGCTTGCCCTTCGAAAGGCGTTGATCGGGACGAGTACGCGCGACCTTCCACGCCAGAGAACCGGGCCCCGTGCTGAAAGTCCGGTCGTGGAAGCAGCGTCGAATGGCCCCGTGAGCCGCGGACCGAACGGCATCGCTCAGTAGGCTCTGACGGAAGCCCGCCGTAATCCGGGCAGGGTATCGAGTTCCGGCTCCGTACCTGTGAGGAGCGCCCTCGGCGCTTGAATTTAGGGGTGGCACCGCGAAGGCCACGTACCTCTCGCCCCCTTGTGTGGCGAGAGGTTTTTCGATTTAAGGCGCCGGAAGGAGGGGCCGACATGCTGTCCACTGCACCTTCACGCACGGACACTCGCGCTTGGACGCTCGAGCAATTGCGGGCCGGGCGCGGCGTCCCCGTCTTTCGCGACCTCCCGGCCGATCTCGACACGCCGGTCGCCGCCTACCTCAAGCTCCGCGGCGACGGCCCCTCGTTCCTTCTCGAAAGCGTAGAACGCGGCGAAGCCGTCGGCCGCTACTCCTTCGTGGGCGGATCCCCGCGCGCAGTCGTCCGACTACGCGAAGGCCGGGCCACCGTCGCCAACGGCAGTGGACAACCAGCGACCGGTAAATACGAAGATCCACTGGAGTACATCGAGGGGCTCCAACACCCGTTTCCAATCGCCACGCATCCGGACCTTCCGCCGTTCCAGGGCGGCGCGGTTGGCTATCTCGGCTACGACGTCGCCGCCAACTTCGAACGACTTCCCGTGCCCGAGCGAGACACACTCGGCGTTCCCGACGCCGTCTTCATGTACTGCGACGACTTCGTCGTGTTTGATCATGTGACACAGGTCCTGCGGCTCGTGACCCTCGCGCATCCGTCTGACGATGTCGACGCCGCGGTGGCCGCCGCTGAGGCCCGCCTCGATAGGCTGGCCCATCGACTCGATGGCCCCCATGCCGCGCCGCCGCCGCTACCGATCCCAAACGGCGAAGCCGCCTCGCAGAGCATGTCTCAGGCCGAATTCGAAGACTGCGTTCGCCGAGCCAAGGAATACGTCGCCGCCGGCGACATCATCCAGGTCGTGCCCTCCATCCGGTTTAGCCGCCCGCTCAACGTCGATGCATTTCAGGTCTATCGCTACCTGCGCCGCGTCAACCCCTCGCCATACATGTTCTTCCTGGACTGCGGCGATCTGCAGTTGGCCGGCGCCTCGCCCGAAATGCTGCTGCAGGCCGTCGAGGGACGTGTGCGCACCCGTCCGCTTGCTGGGACTCGGCCCCGTGGCGCAACCCCGGAGGAAGAAGCCGAGCTTGAGCGCGACCTCCTGGCCGACCCCAAGGAACTCGCCGAGCACGTCATGCTCGTCGATCTCGGCCGCAACGATCTCGGTCGTGTCGCCAACCCCGGCACGGTCAACGTCGACGACCTCATGTTCGTCGAGCGCTTCTCCCACGTGATGCACATCGTGAGCGACGTGAGCGGACAGCTCAGTCCGAGTTTCGGGGGCGTCGACGCGCTCCGCGCCTGCTTTCCGGCTGGCACCCTCACCGGCGCGCCCAAGATTCGCGCCATGGAAATCATCGCCGAACTCGAAGACTTGCGACGCGGTCCCTACGGTGGCGCCGTCGGCTACATCAGCCATTCAGGCGACATGGACACCGCCATCACCATTCGGACGTTGCTTGCCCACAACGGACACGCCCACGTCCAGGCCGGTGCCGGCATCGTCGCCGACTCGGTCCCGGCCACCGAGTACCAGGAATGCCTCAACAAGGCTCGCGCCGTGCTTCAGGCCATTGATCTCGCGGAGGAGGCGGCTCGTGCTGCTCGTCTTGGATAACTACGACTCGTTTACCTACAACTTGGTGCAGTACCTCCAGGTCCTACAGCCAACTGTCACGGTCTACCGCAATGACTCGCTCACCGTCGCTGAGGTCGAGCACATGGCGCCGGACGCAATCGTCATCTCACCTGGCCCCTGCACGCCTCACGAGGCGGGAATCTCCGTGGATCTAATCCGCGCGCTTGGCCCAACTGTGCCCACGCTGGGTGTCTGCCTTGGCCACCAGTCCATCGGCGCCGCGTTCGGCGGGCAAGTCGTCCGCGCGCCCGTGCTGATGCATGGAAAAACCTCGCCAATCTCGCATGACGGCCGGCGCCTGTTCGCCGACCTGCCGAATCCCTTCGAGGCCACCCGCTACCACTCCCTGATCGTGGCGCGCGACACGCTGCCGGACGAATTGGAAATCACGGCCCAGAGCCCAGACGGGCTTATCATGGGAATGCAGCACCGTACGCACCCCATCTATGGCGTGCAGTTCCACCCGGAATCGATCTTGACCGACGCTGGACCCGCACTCCTGCGCAACTTCCTCATGTTGGCCGAAATGCCGGTGGCCGCATGATTCCCGAAGCCATTCGTTCCGTCGTCGACGGTGAAGATCTCGATCGCGCCGCCGCCGGCGCCCTGATGGACGCGATTCTCGAGAACGAGATGACGCCCGCCCAGTTCGGAGCGCTCGTCACCGCCCTGCGTCTCAAGGGCGAAACCGCCGCCGAAATCGCCGGCTTCGCCGCCAGCATGATCCGCCATGCCCGGCGCGTGGATGTGGACAGTACGGCCCTCGTCGACACCTGCGGCACGGGGGGTGGGGTGACCCGGTGGGTCGGCGTGTCAACTGCTGCCGCCATCGTCGCCGCCGGCGCCGGAGCTGTTGTCGCCAAGCACGGCAATCGCGGCGTCACCCGTCCGGCCGGCAGTAGTGATGTGCTCGAAGCCCTGGGCGTAAACCTCATGGTCGGCCCCGACCTGGTGGCCCGGGCGCTCGCCGAAGCCCGCGTGGCCTTCATGTTTGCGCCGGCGTTTCATCCCGCCATGCGCTTTGCCGGCCCGCTGCGTCAGGAAATCGGCATCCGCACGGTCTTCAACGTCTTGGGGCCTCTCACCAACCCCGCCGGCGCCGAACGCCGTCTGCTCGGCGTCGGCGATCCTGCGCTCGCTCCCACCATCGCGGAAGCTGTGCGCCTGCTGGATATTGGTCGAGCGCTCGTCGTCCACGGCCACAGCGGAGTCGACGAAGTCTCCCTCACGGGCCCAACCCATGTGCTCGATGTCAGGGATGGCGTCGTCACCGAATACGACATCACGCCGGCTGACTTTGGATTGCCCACCGTGGATCCGGCCGAACTTGAAACTCACGATGCCGAAGCCGTCGCCGGCGACACTCGTTTGGTTCTGGCCGATCAGCACGCCGGTCCTCGCCGCGATGTCGTGCTTGCCAACGCGTCCGCCGCCCTCGTTGCGGCCGGAATCGCTTCGGACTGGCGCGATGGCGTCTCTCGTGCGGCCGACGCCATTGCCGACGGCTCGGCGCTGGCCTGCCTGAACCGCCTTGTTGAAGTCTCGAACAGGAGCGACGGAGCCTAGGACGTGATCCTCGACGAGATTGTCGCCCGCAAGCGCATCGACGTGGCGGCCCGTGTGGAGCGCGCCAATCTGGCCGAACTCCAGACGCGCCTCGCCCAACGTGGGCCCACGCGTTCCCTGTGGCGCGCCCTGGACGAGGACGGCGTCGGGGTCATGGCCGAGATCAAGCGTCGCTCGCCCTCCGCCGGCACATTTGCCGAGGACATCGACCCGTCCGCCTGGGCGGCTCGATATCAGGCCGGCGGGGCCATTGCAATCTCCGTCCTCACCGACGAACCCTTCTTCGGTGGCTCGCACGCCGACCTCGCAGCGGCCCGCGCCGCTACCGAACTGCCGGTCCTGCAAAAGGACTTCGTTATCACCGACTACCAGATCTTTGAGGCCGCGGCCTTTGAGGCCGATGCCGTCTTGCTCATCACCGGTCTCACGCTCGATCAGGACCTTCAGGCGCAGATTGAACTCGTCCATCGCTTGCAGATGGAAGCCCTCGTCGAGGTGCACACCGAGGAGGAACTCGACGAAGCCCTCCTCGCGGGTGCCCGCATCATTGGCATCAACAACCGCAACCTCCGTGAATTCACGACCGACCTGGCCGTCACGGAGGAACTGTGCAAGTTGATTCCTGAGGAAATCACCGTCGTCAGCGAAAGCGGCGTCCACGTGGCCCACGATGTGGAGCGGCTGGCCGCCGCCGGCGTTAGCGGTGTCCTGGTCGGCGAGTCCATCATGACTGCCGCGGACCCGCAGGCTCAGCTCCGCATGCTCGTCGAGGCTGGCGAGTAACCCGCGCATGCTTGTCAAGATCTGCGGCCTCCTGGAACCGGCCGATGGCCATGTCGCCGCGGCGGCTGGTGCCGATCTGCTGAGCGTGATCTTCGCGCCCGCCCGCCGCCGCCGGACGCTCGCCCAGGCCCGCGCAATCTTCGACACCGCGCCGCCCCACGTGGAGCGCGTCGGCGTCTTCGTCGATGCTCCACCCGCCGAAGTCAACGAAGTCATTGAAGCCTGCCGCCTCGATCGCGTGCAGTTTTCCGGCGCCGAAACGCCCGAGTACTGCCGCGCCTTCGGCGAGCGGGCCATCAAGACGCTCCGGCTGCCGGGTGACCTCGACAAGCTCCCGCGGTTTCCAGTCCCGCTGTTCAACTTGGACGCGGAAGTCGAAGGCCACGCCGGCGGAACCGGCGAGATCTGGGATTACACACTCGCACGCGAGACATCCCACACCTACCGCATACTCCTTGCCGGCGGCTTGTCGCCCGACAACGTCGGTGCCGCCATTGCCGCCGTCCGGCCATACGGCGTGGACGTCAGCAGCGGCGTTGAGACCGACCGGCGCAAGGACCACGACAAGATCGAACTGTTCATTCGCAACGCGCGAGCCGCCTACGACACGGCGCTCGCGCCATGACCCGGCTTCGCCTCGCCGCCCTGGGCTTCTCCCTGCTTGCTCTGGCCGCCTGCACTCACGGCCTGGAACTCGAGAACGGCCAACGACCGGTCCAGCCGATCACACGAGTCAGCTTTCTCTTTAACGAAGACCAGAGCGACATCGTTCTGACGGCACCCACGAGCGTCGAACAACAGGCCGCCGCCGCGGATCCAGGCCCCGCGGCTGTCACGGCCTCTCCGCCGGCCGCAGCGCCGCCGCCGCGGCCCACGGAGGCCCCTGCGCCCCCCACTCCCTCGACCGCCGAGCCGGGCACGACGGCTGAGCCGTCGCCCGCTAACACGGCCGCGACCGGCAGCCCGACGCCAACAGCCGAGCCGACCCCGCTCCCCGAAATCGACATCGCGGCCATTACCGCCGACGAGACAGCCAGGTCGCTGGTCATTCCGGCGACGGAAGTTGATCCCGGATTGGAAACCGTCGACGAATCGTCCGACCCCACGGACTTCCTGTCCGAGGAGCTCATGGCTCAATCTGCCCTCGCGAGCTTCTACGTCAGTGGCAGCAGCCGCCAGCCCAGCGGCGGTGGTCGCCCCGTCCAACTGGTGCAGCGCCTGTTTGTCCACGCCAATACCCAGGGCGCATCCAGGATGTTTGACGAACTGGTCGACAGCGCCGCCCCGACCTTTGCCATCGCGGCTCTTGGCTTCTTTCGACAGTTCTACCCGGATCTTGAGCCCGGCACGCGTACGTCTGATCAGTTCACGCTGGCCGACCAAAACCGCCTGATTGAAGTTCGAATCGACCCCATGATTGCTCCCGAGGAACGCGAACTCGGCCCAGGCGACCCGCACATTTACTACTTGATTCTTCGAGAAGGTCGAGTGTCGGCCATCTTCGAGCTCGTCTACCTGAGTGCACAGGATCCGGATGTCGTCACCGTTCTGGGGGAACGCCTGATTAACCGGATTCCAAGCGAACTTGCTGAAGAGTCGAACTCAAGTGCTTGACACACGGACGCTTCCCGATGAGTACGGCTACTACGGCCCCTTTGGCGGCCGCTATGTGCCGGAGACTCTCGTCGCCGCGCTAGACGAGCTCGAAGCCTCGTTCCAGCGCCACCACCGGGACCCTGCGTTCGTCGACGAACTTGAAAACCTCCTCCACTTCTATGCCGGCCGCCCCACCCCCACCTACCACGCCACCCGCCTCAGCAAGGAACTCGGAGGCGCTCAGCTCTACCTCAAGCGCGAGGACCTCGCGCACACCGGCGCCCACAAGATCAACAACGCGCTCGGCCAGGGCCTGCTCGCCCGTGTCAGCGGCAAACGCCGCGTAATCGCCGAGACCGGTGCCGGCCAGCACGGCGTGGCCTCCGCCACCGTCTGCGCCATGCTCGGACTCGACTGCGTGGTCTACATGGGCGAGGAAGACGTCCACCGCCAGGCCCTCAACGTCGCCCGCATGCGCACCCTCGGCGCCGAAGTCATTTCCGTGACGTCCGGCACCCGCACCCTCAAGGACGCCATCAACGAGGCCCTCCGCGATTGGGTCACGAACGTGGAATCGACGTTTTACTTGTTCGGATCCGCAACCGGCCCGCACCCCTACCCCAAGATTGTCCGCGAGTTCCAGCGCGTCATCGGCCGCGAAGCCCGCGCCCAGATCCAGGAACTCTCAGGCGGACTGCCCAACACCGTCATCGCCTGCGTCAACGGCGGCAGCAACGCCATCGGCATTTTTTCCGCGTTCATCGAAGACCCTGGCGTCGCCCTGATCGGCGTCGAAGCCGGCGGCCGCGGCGGTGACCAGGGCGAGCACGCGGCCACCGTGGAGTGCGGGACTCTCGGCATCCTTCACGGGTCACGCAGCCTGCTCCTGCAGGACGAAGGCGGCCAGATTATTGGAACTCACAGCATCGCCGCGGGACTTGACTATCCGGGTGTGGGTCCGGAACTGGCCTATCTTCATCACATCGGCCGGGCGAGCTACGCCACGATCGACGACGCCGAGGCCATGCGTGCCCTGTCCCTGCTGGCCCGAACCGAGGGCATCATTCCTGCCCTAGAGAGCGCGCACGCCGTCGCCGGCGCAGTCCGTCTTGCGTCCGAGGCAAGCAGCGATCACGTCATCCTGGTCAATCTCTCAGGACGCGGCGACAAGGACATGGAGACCATCGCCGCCCAACTCGGCGAGCGCCCATGAACCGTATCGACTCGACCTTCAAGTCGGCCAAAGCCGAATCTCGCCTGGTCCTGGCTCCCTACGTCACCGTTGGATATCCCACCCGCGAATCCGCCGTCGAACTGGCGCTCGCCTACGTCGAAGCCGGCGCCGACATGCTCGAAATAGGCATGCCGTTCAGCGACCCCATCGCTGATGGCCCCACGGTGCAATTGGCCTCGCAGATCGCGCTGGAAGGCGGCGTCTGGCTTGAGGACGCTTTCCATCTGATCGAGCGGATTCGCGCTCAGACCGACATCCCGTTGGCCCTCATGGGCTACGCGAATCCGTTCATGCAATTTGGCCTTGGCGCGCTGGCGAGCGCGACCTCGGCAGCCGGCGCTGATGGATTGATCGTTCCGGACGTCCTTCCGGAGCACGCCCACGACATCGAGGCCGCGAATGCCGAGCACGGTCTGTACCTGATCCGATTTGCGGCCCCGACGACGCCGCCTGAGCGCCTGCGGCAGGTCGGGCACGGGGCGCAGGGCTTCATCTACTGCGTCAGCGTCACCGGCGTTACCGGCAGCCGCGCCGAACTATCCGACAGTCTGCCTGCCTACCTGGCGCGCGTGGGCAAAGCCACCAGCATCCCCCGCGTCGTCGGCTTCGGCATCTCCAAACCCGAACACCTGCGTTCGCTCCGCGGCCGCGCCGAGGGCGCCATCGTCGCCAGCGCCCTCATCGACATCGTGCAAGCCAGCCCGCCCGGCCGGGGCGTCGAAGCCGCCGCGGCCCACGTCCGCAGTCTCGCGGCTGCTGCATGACACGCGTGGTTCTCATCGGCCTTGGCCTGGCAGTCGCCGCCTACGTCCTGATCGTCCTCCGCACCGCCTGGCTCATCGTCCACCCCAATCGCCGCTGGCGCCCGCTCGACTGGGAACCACGGCCGCTCAACCCGGCGCGCGTGTCATTCAGATCGGCCGACGGCACCCGCCTCGCCGGCTGGATCAAGCCTCACGACAACCCCATCGCCATCGTCATCCTCGTCCACGGGCTCGCCGTCAATCACACCGTGCTGGCCAATCGCGCCTACGACCTCTGGCAGCGGCGCTTCTCCGTCATGCTCTTTGACTTCCGAGCCTGCGGCGAGTCCGAAGGCTCAACCAGCACTTGCGGCGTTCGCGAAGTCGCCGACCTTTCGGCTGCGGTGGACCTTTGCCTTTGCCAACCGGAATTCGGCAACGCGCCCATCGTCGCCTTGGCCGACTCGCTTGGCGGCACCGTCACCCTCGCCGCCGCCGCGCAACGACCGGAGATCAAGGCGGTGTTCAGCGACGCCGCCCCCATTTCGCTCAGCTCGGCAATCGACAAGGGATTCTCCGCCTACACCGGTCTCCCGGCGCTCCCGTTCAGGCGAGCCGTAGTCTGGGCCGCCGAACGCCTCACCCGCGAGAGTGTCGACGACTTCTCTGTCGAAGACTCCATCGCCCGCATCGCGCCGCGAGCCATCTGCCTCGCCCACGGCCATCTGGATCCCCTGGTCGACGTGGCCGACGCACACCTGATGCACCAACTTGCTGGCGAGCCGTGCGAGCTATGGCTCGAGCCGGCCGTCGGCCACGTCCTCGCCAGCGAAATCGACCCTGAGGACTACGCCGACCGTGTGGCCGAATTCTTCAAACGCGCCGTTTCGCCTGGGCAGGCGCCTTCACGCCGTCAGGATCAGCGCACCTCAACTCAGTCGCTTGAGCACCCGGGCGCGCCAGCCCCGCAGTCCAACGGCGCCGACGAAACCGTGTCCGCGCAAACGTCCTCGAAGCCCTAGGCGCCTTCGTCCCAGCGCGAGGCCCGCTCGTCGGTCTCGAAGTCCGGTGTGCTGTACGCCTCCGCCTCCAGCAGTTCCTTCAGCTTCTCCAGCGAGACGGTCATCACCAGGTCCGCGTCCCGCTTCGCCTTGCCGCCAATCCCAAAGAAACTTCGGCCCTCGTTATCCAGCTTCAGCACCCAGTCAACCTCGGTCCCTGTCAACGAGTGCTTGACCTGCACACTGGCCCGATGCGGCTGAAACTCGGCGTAGCGCGTTGGCAGTCGATAGGTGAACACCCGGTGCTCGGCATCGAACTCCAGGATTTCGATCTCCGCTTCCGCCGCGCCGCTCACGGCCACCTTGCTCCCCACGCCCAGCGGCCCGTCCCCGACTTTACGAACGTCGGACACACCCGGGAACCAGCGCACCAGTTCCGATCCGTCCGTCCACGCCCGCCACGCCGTGTCCGGGTCTGTATGGATGAATTGCTCGACCTTTTGGCCCATCACGATCCGCTGCGACTCCATGCTGGCTCCTCACAGGCCGCCATTCGTGCGCCCGACCCTATGGTACGCGCCACAACCAGACTCGGCGCGTCCGTTCGGCGGTAAACTCGTCGCGGAGGGGTGCCCGAGTGGCTTAAGGGGCTCGTCTCGAAAACGAGTAGGCGTGATGAGCGCCACGTGGGTTCGAATCCCACCCTCTCCGCCAAACGCTCCCGACGACCGCGCTTGCTAGCATTCCCAATCAGGAGAGGTCGCCTAGAGGCTTAGGGCGCACGCCTGGAAAGCGTGTAGGGGGCAACCCCACGTGGGTTCGAATCCCACCCTCTCCGCCACTCCATGGCGCGACCCACTCGCACGGCGCCACCTGGAATCCGCGATGCTGCCGCGCCCCAAAAACCCGCGACTCCCGTAGTGACTCCCTTGACTTAGTCAATGCTAATTCCTAGCCTTCGCAGCGCCTAAAGTTAGGCATAGCTAATACGGAGTGTTAGCCAATGCTTCGCGACGATTCGGTGTCTCTCGACAACACCGCAGCCGCCTGTCGCCTCAGCCGGCGCCGCCTCCTCCGAATAGGCGCTGTCGGCGCGGTCGGGTCGGCCGCCGCCGCCGCCCTCGCCGCCTGCGGCGAGTCCCAGGTCGTCACGGTCGAGAAGGTTGTGACCCAGACTCAGATCAAGGAAGTCCCGGTCGAGAAAGTCGTCACCCAGACGGTCATCAAGGAAGTTTCCGTCGAAAGGGTCGTCACCGTCGAGAAGCTGATGCCCCCCAAGCAGCAGAAGGTCACCGTCTACTCCGGCCGCAGCGAATCCCTGGTCGCTCCGGTGCTTGCCCAGTTCGGTGAAATCTCGGGTGTCGACGTCCAGATCAAGTACGCCGGCACCCCGGCCCTCGCCGCCACCCTCCTCGAGGAAGGCTCGAACTCACCGGCCGACCTCTTCTACGCGCAGGACCCCGGCGGTCTCGGCGCGGTCGAACCGCTCTTCGCCCCACTCCCCCAGGACATCCTTGACCGATCCCCCGAGTGGGGTCGCCACGCCGACGGTCTTTGGACCGGCGTCACCGGACGCGCCCGCACGATCGTCTACAACAACCAGAAGTTCACCGAAGTCGACCTGCCCGACGACATGTTCGGCTTCCACGACTCCGCCTGGAAAGGCCGCATCGGCTGGGCCCCCACCAACGGCTCTTTCCAGGCCATGGTCACCGGCATGCGCGCCGTCTGGGGCGAGGACCGCACCGCCGAGTGGCTCCAGGGCATCAAGGCCAACGAGCCCATCGAGTTCCCCAAGAACACTCCGCAGGTCGCCGCCGCCGCCGCCGGCGAGATCGACGTCGGCTTCGTCAATCACTACTACCTGCATCGCTTCATGTCCGAGCAGGGCGAGTCATTCAACGCGCGCAACTACCACGTCCGCGGCGGAGGTCCCGGTGCCCTTATCATGGTTTCCGGTGCCGGCGTACTGGCGTCGGCCGCCAATCCCGAACCGGCGCAGGCCCTCATCCGCTTCCTGCTCTCAGACGTGGGACAGAGTTACTTCGTGGCCAACACCTTCGAGTACCCAATGGCCCCCGGCGTCAAGACGCATCCGGGCGTCACCCCGTTGGACGCGATCAACCGGCCCGACATCGCGCCGGCTGAGCTCACCGATCTGCAAGGCACGCAGGACCTCTTGCGTCGCCTGGAGATCCTTCCCTAACTCCGGGCCTAATGGCCTCGGTCCCCGCCGTCGAGACCCTCCCCGGGTCGTTGACTCCCCGCCGGTCCCCGCCGGTAGGACTAACGCTCCTGGCCGTGGCGGTCACCGCGCTCCTCGTGTTGCCGGTGATCTACCTGGGGATTCGGTCCTTCGACGCGGGGACCGAAGCTTGGCAGCTTCTTGCGCGGCCGCGAATTGCCGCCGTAATCGGGCGTAGCCTACTACTCGTAGTTTCAGTCACGGCGGTGGCCACCGCCCTGGCCGTACCCATAGCCTGGCTGCTTACCCGCACCGACCTCCCCGGCCGCCGCTGGTGGACGGTCGTCATGGTCCTGCCCCTGGTCGTCCCCAGCTTCGTCTACGCCCTCGTCGCCGGCACCGCCCTCGGCCCCCGCGGCCTCGTCCAGCAGGGTCTCGAGGCACTCATCGGCGTGCCCGAACTTCCCTCCATCTACGGATTCCCCGGAGCTCTGCTGGCCCTTGCGCTTCTTACCTACCCGTACGTTCTGTTGCCAACCATGGCCGCTCTTCGGCGCCTTGACCCTGCCCTCGAGGAAGTCAGCCGCTGCCTCGGCCGCAGTGCCCTCCGGACCTTTGCCACCGTCACCCTCCCGGCCCTCCGCCCATCCATTGCGGCAGGCGCCCTGTTGGCCGCGCTCTACACCCTCTCCGACTTCGGCGCCGTCTCCCTCCTTCGCTACGAGACCTTTACCGCCGCGATCTTTGTTCAGTACGAATCCGCCTTCAATCGGGCGGGCGCGGCTGCTCTGTCACTGGTCCTGGTGGCGACCGCCATCGCCATCGTTGCGCTTGAAGCCCGTAGCCGAGGCCGCTCCCGCTACCACTCCCTCGGACCCGGCGCGAACCGTGAGTATCGCCCGATCCAGCTACGTCGCTGGCGTTGGCCGGCCTTTGCTGGCCTGAGCCTGGTCACCTTCGCCACCACGGTCGGCCCGGCCGCCGTGCTGCTCTACTGGCTGATTCGCGGCCTTGCCGCGGGCGAAGAACTCCTCGAGCTGGTCGACCCGCTCGTCAACTCGGTCGGCGTATCCCTGCTGGCCGCCGCGATCCTGCTGGTCGTGGCCATCCCGATTGGCGTCCTTCTCGTGCGCTATCCCAGCCCGATCGCTCGCTTGGTCGAGCGCGGTTCCTACGTCGGATTCGCCCTCCCCGGCATCACCGTCGCCATCGCCTTCATCTTCTTCGGCATCCACGTCGCGCGACCCATCTATCAGACCGTCGTACTCCTGCTGGTGGCCTACGTCGTCCTGTTCCTGCCAACCACCCTTGGTGCGGTTCGCGCCGGCCTGCTGCAGGTCGATCCCCGCACCGAGGAAGCCGCCCGCACCCTCGGCAAAAATCCCCGCCAGGTCCTCTGGCGCGTCACCATCCCCGCCGTGCGTGGCAGCCTGGCCGCCGGCGCCGCCATGGCCTTCCTGCTGGTCATGAAAGAGCTCCCGGCGGCACTCCTGCTTGGCCCCATCGGCTTCCGAACCCTCGCCACCGTCACCTGGGCCGCGGCCGACGAGGCCTTCTTTGCCCAGGCCTCCTCCTCGTCCCTCCTGCTGATCGTCGTCGCCTCGCTGCCCCTCGCCTTCATCCTGGTTCGGCGCGGCTCTGCTGGAATCCTGCGCGCCTCTGGCTAGACCACCCGCGTATCATGCGAGTCCCGTTCCCCTCGCAGGACGCGCCATGTACGACCAGCACCTGCATCTCCTGATCGACGACCACGAAGTCCTCTACCGCGCCGGCCTCACCCGCTTCGTCGAACAGCCCCAGCGCGTGTCCCTCGAACCGGTCCTCAAGCCGGAAATGCCCTGGGAACACGGCCACGTATCGCTCTGGGGATCGGTATTGCACGACGGCTCTGACTTCCAGATGTGGTACTTGGCCATACCCCCCGAACGCCGCAGAGGCTACGACCGCATCTGCTACGCCACCTCGTCCGACGGCGTCAACTGGACGCGTGGCGACTTTAATCGGTACCCCCTCCCCGAAGCTCCCCGCAACAACCTCGTCTACAGGGATGAGCAGCAGCCTCGGATTCGCCGCAGTCACCCATTCACCGTCATTCGCGATCCCCTCGAACCCGACCCGCAACGCCGCTACAAGTTCATCGGCTATATGAACGATGCCGACCACAACCGCGGCTATTCCGTCGGCTTCAGCCCCGACGGAATCGACTGGACCTGCGCCCCCCGCGTCCTCCTCCCCCGCGGCGACCGCACGGCCGTTGGCCAGGACTTCGTCAACGGCGGCTTCGTCATGACCTCCCGCGGCGACAACCGCGGCCGTGATCGGGAGGCCGGACACATGACCCGGCGGGACATCGCCATCTCGCGCTCACCGGACCTCTTGAACTGGACGCCCGGAGTCCGGGTCTTCGAGGGTGACGACGACGACCCGCCCGGAACCGAGTTTTACGGCATGCCCCTCTTCATGTGGGGCAATCAGTGGGTCGGCTTCCTTGAGTACTACGACCCGAGCAACGAAATCCTCAACGTCCAACTCACCACCAGCCGCGACGGCGACAATTGGGAGCGCGCCTGCTCGCGCCGAACCTACTTCGACGTAGGCTCCTCCGACTCCTGGGAAAGCACCTGGGTCGTCTTCCCGCCGTCCCCGCCAATCGTCGTCGGCGACGAAATGCTGCTCTGGTACACCGGCCGTCCCCTCGCCCACCGCCGGCCCGCGGAAGTCACCTTCGCGTCCTCAATCGGCCTGGCCCGCGCCCCTCGCGATCGCTTCGCCGGCCTTCGCGCCGGTCCCGACGGCGGCGAACTCACCACCGACTGGGTCGAAGCTGGCGGCCCGCGCCTGCTACTCAACATCGGAGCCGCCGCCGGCCCGCTAACGGTCGCGGTCACCGGCGACGACGCCCAGCCGCTTGAGGGCTTCGACCACTCGGACTGCGATCTTGGAATCGAGAACGGCGTCGACGTCGAAGCCACCTGGAACGGTCGCAACCTCGCCTCCCTCGTCGGCCGTCGCGTCCGCCTCCATATCAAGATCACCTACGCCACCCTTTACGCCTACCGCTTCGCCGACGCCTGAAAGCAGAAGTAGCCATGAGTGACCTCGCCCTCCTCGGCGGCCCGCCCGTCCGCTCTGAGCCTTTTCCCGAGTGGCCCATCGTCGAGGAGTCCGACGTCCAGGCCGTCGCCGAGGTGGTTCGCAGCGGCGCCTGGGGACGCCTCGGCGCCAACCAGGTCCACGAATTCGAGAAGGCCTTCGCCGCCTACCAGGGCGCCGCCTATGGCCTCAGCGTCAACAGCGGCGGCGTCGCCCTCGAACTCGCCCTCATGTGCCTCCACTTGCCCCGCGGCGCCGAAGTCCTCGTGCCCGCCTACACCTACATGGCCACCGCGACTTGCATCCTCCGCGCCGGCCTCACCCCCGTCTTCGTCGACATCCACCAGGACACCTACAACATCGATCCAGCCCGGCTCGAGTCAGCGCTCACCGACCAGACCGCCGCCATCCTCGTAGTCCATTTCGGCGGCCTGGCCTGCGATATGGACGCCGTGCTCACCGTTGCCGCGAAACACGATCTCCGAGTGATTGAGGACTCCGCCCACGCCCACGGCGCCACCTGGAAGAACCGCGGCCTCGGCACCATCGGCGATGTCGGCTGCTTCAGCTTTCAGGCCAGCAAAAACCTCAACGCCGGCGAGGGCGGCATGCTGCTCACCAACGACGCCCAGGTCTACACCCGCGCCATTGAGTACCACGACCTCTGGGCCGGCGGCATGCTCGAACGCGCGGGCCAGCTCGGCCAGGGCAGCATGCGTTCCGGCGCCACCTGGGACTATCCCGTCGCCGCCTCCAGCAACCGCATGCCCACCTACCAGGCCGTCCTGCTTCACCGCCAGCTCGATCGCCTGGAGGAACAGACCGAACGCCGTGCCGCCAACGGCGCTTATCTCGACGACCTGCTCGACGACCTTGAAGGCATCCACCCCCGCCGCCAGGACGACTGGGTCACCCGCGATTCCCGGCATCTCTACATCTGCCGCTACGACGCCGACGCCTTCGATGGCCTCCCGCGCGAGACCTTCATCAAGGCCCTCAACGCCGAAGGCATCCCCGCTGCCTCAGGCTACGGTCGCGCTCTCCACCGCACCGCGCTGTTTGAAAACCGCAACGGCGAACTCGCGCGCTTCTGGAACCGCAACGGCGGCCAGCCAGACATCGACTACCAGTTCGCCCCCTGCCCCGTCACCGAACGCCTCTGTGCCGGCGAAACCCTCTGGCTCAGCCAGAATGTCTTCCTCGACACCCCCGACGGCATGACCCAGATCGCCACCGCCATCGAAAAAATCCGAGCCTCCGCCACCGACCTCACGGACTCCGGCGCGTGAGTACACGGGCACGCGTTGCCAGCATCCCGAACATCAACCACCGTTGACGTAGAGAACCCCGACAGGCTCTGTGCCAGAGCCTTATGAGGTTCCGCTTTCCTTAATCAGGCAGGCCCCACAGTCCGAAATCCCCCATCGGCTGGCCTACGCCCACTCTCCCGTCGGCTCCGGCCACGGCAACTCCTCCCGCGCCCCGCCATTCGGCCCCCAGCCAAAGTCCGCCCACCCGCGCGACACATACAGCCGCGGTGCCGGAAATTCGTCGTATAGGTGTACGTGCAGCGGCGCCCCGTCCCGACCGTCACGACCCCGGAACAGCACGTAGCTCCCCCGGTAATCCTCGAACCGCCCGATCTGCACACAGTCGGCAAACCGCGCCGGGTTCTCGCCAAAAACCTGCGCCGCGTGCTCCAGGGAATCCCGAGCGTCAGGGCCCCGGTCCTCCGGCGCTGGCGGCCAGATCACGTCGCACCATAGCGGCAGATCTCCCGCGTCTTCAGCGCCGTCAGTCGTCGTCACCCACGTCGGCGTCGACCACGCAAACCCGCCGTTCGCCTGCGTCACCCGCACGTAGTACCAGGTCTCCCCTGCCAAGGGCGCCGGATCCGTCCAGGCCACGCTCGCATCCAGGCTGCCCGGCAGTTCGGTGTGCACAAGCCGGTCGCCGCGAATTATGTCAACACGATCGATCCGCGCGGTGCCATGCACCGCCACCCGTAGGTCGACCGACCCATCGCTCGCCACCTCGGATCCCGCCGGCTCACCGTTCACCTGCACGTCCAGCAGAATCCGGTCCCCGGTCGTCGCGTACGTCCGCCGCCCAAAAAACGCGTCACGCACGCCCTGCCGCGTTAGTTCCGGCGCAATCACCGCTGTCAGTGCGCTCCGCACCGAGAACGGACGCCGCGGCGTCTGGCCCTGGCCGAATCGCGGCCACACGTCATACCCCGGATGCCCTGCGTGCTCGTCCGCCATCCCCACGCTCGCGAACTTGTAGCCGCGCTGCAGTCCCTCGAACACGTACCACTCCGCGTGCTGGTGCATGGCCGAAATCTCGATCGTGGGCATCACGTCTTCCACACCGTCGCCATACCGCTGCCAATCCGATCGCTGCGCCGCGTGCGACCCGACAAACACCTTCCCGTTGGTCGCTCGCACAGACTCGATCGTCCCGGCAATCGTGTCCTCGATCACCAGGTCAGCGTCGTCCTCCATGAACCACACTGTCAGATCTCCGGCCGCCCGCCGCCGCTCCCACGGCGTGCGCTCGTATCCCAGGAACGTCACGAACCGCCCCGGTTCGTGCCACGCCCGCGCCGTGCGTTGCAGCTCCGCCCACATCTTCCGCACGTCCAGCACCGGCGGCCGATTGAACGCCCCCGTCGCCCGACCCGGCGTCGAGTAGATGTGGTCCGTCAGGCTGTAGAAATCCAGCCGCGCTTTGTTCCGCGCGTAGTCGTGATTCCACTCCGCCGTCCCCGTCGCGTCCGCGTAATCCGCGTGGCAGTGCATGTCGCCCCAATAGACCCGCTCGCTGGGCTCCACCTGGCAACGAATCGGGTTAGAAGCTCCCGACACTGACCCGTCTGTGCTCGTCACCGTCAGCCGATGCACACCCAGCCGGTCGAACCGAATTTCTTCGACCTCAACAATCCCCCCGTCGTCTTCCGTCACCGAAGCCCGGGCCAGCTCGACCCCATCCAGGCTCACTCGCAGTTCGCCTACGAATGGCGCTCCTGGATTCGAACTCGCATCCTCCGCCCGCACGTGCAGCGCAAACGGCTCCTCCAGCCCCACGACCGATGACGCCGTCACTCCCAGCTTCGTCGGCGGCCCCGGCACGATCGACGCCGTCACGCAATACGGCAGGTACGTCCAGCTCCCGTCGCCCGCGTGGTCCACCGCCGCGTAGTAGTTGATCCGCTCGATGCTGTACGCCGGTGCCGCGGTCGGCTCTCCGGCTCCCACCCGCAGCACCACCTCGTCCCCATGCCGAAGCTCACCCCGAACCACCCGCACCTCGCAGAATCGGTTGTCCTTGTACGTCTGCGCCAGATGAGCCAGATCCAGTTCCGCGTCCCCCTCCGTTTCCACCGTCACGTAATCCCAGCCGCTCGGATCATCAGTCTGGGGCATGTACGCACACGGCACGTTCGTCTGGTCGTTCCAGAAACTGATCGCCCCGCCGTCCCGCACCGGCTGATCTCCGCACCGGTAAGTAAACGTCCAGGTCCCCAGGCTCCCCGCCTCAACCTCAATCGCATGCCCGGGTTCCCCATTGAACGCAACCGTCAAGTCCTCCTGGAAACAGTCATCCCTCGGCAGCTCACCCACAACACCCTCCCTCTCCTTCGTCGCACGCCCACAGATTCATAGACTCGCGGTCCACCCCGGGAGAAAAACGAACGCGGGGCGGCCATCGCCGCCCCGCGCCACGTAAACCACTTTCGCGGTTTTCCGGTTGCCGTGTTCCTGTCGACACACAACAAGCCGATCAAGAGCTCGAAGTCGTCGGATAGGCCTTACACCCAACCGTGCTCGATATTCACCGGCGATCCCGTCGTCTGGGTCGTCCAGTCGTAACCGGATTCCAGCACCACTTCTTCGTTGGTGATCGCCGACTGCTCCGCCGCGAACAGGATCTCCATGATGTGCCGGCCGTACGGACCGTGCGTCGGGGGCTCGATGTTCTGCTCGATGCTGTCCACGAACCCCTTCCACTCGTACTTCATCTCCGCCGGCGGGTCGTCGAACGGGCGGTCTTCCCACTCGTCGCCCTTGCCCACCCGCACGTAGCGGTCGCCGTGCTGGCTGAAGCGCAATGTCCCGTTCGCGCAGATCACCTGGCACGAGTAGTCCGGCGCCCCGTCCGCATAGCCGACGGACACCGCAACGCCCGCCAATCCGTTCTTGTAGCGGATGAACGCCGTCGCCGAGTCGTCGCTGGCCTGGTAGTGCGCGCGCGTCCCGATCGCCGCCGACACCGACATCGCCTGCGAGCCCATGACCCAGGTCAGCCGGTCCACCACGTGTACGCCGTTGCCCAGCCACATCCCGCCGCCGTGGTATCGGCTGCGGTACTGCGGGCGCCGCCCCGCGTGCCCCCAGTTCTTGGACATGTAGCAGACCGCCGTGATCAACGGTCCAAGCTCGCCCGAGTCCAGGATCGCCTTCGCCGCCAGGCTCGTCCCATAGAAGTGCTGGCTTAGACCCACCATCAGCTTCCGGTCGTTCGCGTCCGCCGCCGCGATCATCTCGTCGCACTGCTCCAGGCTGATCGCCATCGGCTTCTCGACCAGCACGTGCTTCCCGGCGTTGAGCGAGTCGATCGTCAACCGGTGATGCAGCTGATGCCCCAGCACCACCGCCACCGCGTCGATCTCGTCGTCTTGCAGCAATTCCGTGTGAGACGTATAGCCCTTCGGGATGTCGTAGGTCTCCATGTAGTGCTGCCGCGGCGCCTCAAAGAGATCCGCCACGGCCACGACCTGCACGTTGTCCAGCGACTTGATGGCCTCACAATGCGAGCGGGCAATCCCGCCCAGCCCAATGATTCCCACGTTCAACATAGGACCCCGACTCCCTCAGCTACCCCCAACCACACACCCCGCAGCCTAGGCCATTTCACCCTCACCCCGAAACCACGCAGCAAGACGTCCCGAGTCCTCGAGGCTCCGACTCGCCCACCCGTTCGTGATGAGCCGGCCTGGAGTCCGTGCAGGGTCGCGTCGAACGACCCCGTTCGCCCGTGGCACGATGTCCTGGAACCACAGTTGAATCTGGAGAACCCGACGTGATCCCCGCCGTAGCGGACCGATCTGAAGAACTCCACCAACTCTGCGTTCGCTACCGCGTACTGCGTCTTGCACTCTTCGGCTCGGCAGCCAGCGCCAACAACTTTGCCGATGCCAGCGACCTCGACTTCATCGTCGAGTTTCAACCAATACCTGTTGCCGAATATGCCGACGCCTACTTCGGCCTGCTCGAGTCCCTCCAACAGCTATTCGGCCGCTCGGTAGACCTCGTGGTCGAGTCCGCCATCGAGAATCCCTATTTCCGGGAGTCGGTCGAAGAAACCAGGACCCCTCTCTATGCGGCGTGAGTCCGCTAAGTATCTCTCCGACATTCTGAGTGCCGTCCTGCGACTCCAGGAGTTCACGTCAGAAAAGAGCTTTGCCGACTACAAGCGCGAGACCATGCTCCGATCCGCCGTCGAGCGCGAGTTCATTGTCATTGGCGAAGCCATCAGCCAATTGGCCAAAGTCGATGAAATCTCGGTAACGCGGATCGCCCACTACGAACGAATCATCGCCTTCCGCAACGTCCTGGTTCACGGCTACGACATCGTCGACGACCGGCTGGTGTGGGGTGTGCTCGTATCCAACCTCCCCACGCTCGCGCGAGAGGTCAACGCACTGTTGAAGGACCACTAGTCCAACGGCGCGCACCGGAGATTCAGCAGACAGACCAACGATTAAGCGTCATGCGTCGAAATCCTCGCCCACACAGCGCGTACCCTGTAACCCGTCAGACCATTCGATCCGAGTGCACCCCCCCCAAGAGCCGCCCCATGCACAACCCCCACCTCCACCTCCTCATTGACGACCACGAAATCTCTTATCGCCGTGGCCTCACCCGCTTCATCGAGCGCCCCCACCGCATCCAGCCCGGTCCCGTCCTCACCGCCGACCACCCCTGGGAACAATCCCGCGTCAACCTCTGGGGCTCCGTCTACTGGGACGACCGCGAAGACTGTTACCGCATGTGGTATCTCGCCGACGACAAGTCCCGTCGCGACCGCTTTCAAAACTCCCTCTGCCACGCCACCTCACCCGACGGCATCACCTGGACCCGCGGCGTCTACACCCACGTCGACCATCCCGCCGGCGACGCCACCAGCATCGTCTATGGTGACCGGCAGCAGCCGGAAGTCCGCCGCCTCGGCCCGCCCACCGTTCTCATCGACCCCCTCGAACCCGATCCCAACCGCCGCTACAAACTTGTCGCCTTCTTCACGGACCAAGCGGAAGACCGCGGCTTCATCGTCGCCTTCAGCGGCGACGGCATTCATTGGGACCCGGCCCCGAACCGCGTCCACCTGCCCCGCGGCGATCGCACCTGCGTCATGCAGGACTTCCAGCGCGGCGGCTTTGCCATGACCAGTCGGCGCGACCACGCCGCCCGCGACCGTACCGCCGGCCACGCGCGCCGCCGCGACATCGCCCTCTCGCGCTCCGACGACCTCCTGGACTGGACGCCCGCTACCGTCATCGTCGATGCCGACGACGACGACCCGCCTGCCACCGAGTTCTACGGCATGCCCTTTTTCAACTGGGGCAACCAGTACATCGGTCTGCTTGAGTACTACGACCCAATCAACGAAATCCTCAACGTCCAGCTCAGCACCAGCCGCGACGGCATCCGCTGGGAACGCGCCGTCTCCCGCCAGACCTACTTCGATGTGGGCCCCTCGGACGCCTGGGACAGCACCTGGGTCGCCTTCGGCATGTCCCCGCCCCAGGTCCGCGACGACGAAATGCTCCTCTGGTACAGCGGCCGCCCCATGGCCCACCGTCACGAACGCCTCAATATCGGGGCCATCGGAATTGCCCGCGCCCCCCGCGACCGCTTCGCCGGCCTCCGCGCCGGCCCCGACGGCGGCGAACTCACCACCGACTGGATCCAGGTCGGCGGCCCCAGCCTCCGCCTCAACATCGGCGCCGCCAACGGCCCCGTCTCCGTGGCCGTCACCGGCGACGACGCCAACCCCATCCCCGGCTACGCCCACGCCGACTGCGACGCCCAGATCTCCAACGGCGTCGACGTCCCTGTCACCTGGAACGGCTGCGACCTCCAACCCCTCCTCGGCCGCCGCGTCCGCCTCCACCTTAGACTCACCTACGCCACCCTCTACGCCTACCGCTTCGCCACCTAAACTCCTTCACATGCCCAACCGCCCCAACTTCCTGTTCATCACCACCGACCAGCAACGCTGGGACACCCTCCGCTGCGCCGGCAACCCCGCCATCCGCACTCCGCATCTCGACGCCCTCGCCGCCCGCGGCGTCCGATTCACCCGCGCCTACCCCACCACCCCCATCTGCATGCCCGCCCGCGCCAGCATGATCACCGGCCGCAGCCAGCGCGGACACCAGGTCTTCGAGCACGAAATCAACCTCAACGAGAACATCCCCGTCCTGGGCGACGCCCTCCACGAAGTCGGCTACGCCACCGCCCTCTTCGGCAAACCCCACTTCAAAGTCTGGGAAATCGAGGACGCCCTCCCCGAACACCCACCCGCCGGCGCCGCCGTCGACCCAAACGACGGCCTCTGGCACGGCCCCTACTACGGCTTCGACCACGTTGCCCACTTCACCGGCCACCGCAAGCCCAGCGGCCACTGGCGCGTCTGGCTCGAACGCGAACACCCCGACAGCATCGCCCTTTGGGAACCCGAAGCCTCGCCTAGGCCACCCGTCCGCCCCGGCGCCTGGCACAACGCCATCCCCAAGGAACACCACCACACCCACTACTTCGCCGACCAACTCATCGACTGGCTCGACACCCGCGCTCAGTCCGACGAATCCGACCCCTTCTTCGCCTGGCTCTCCTTCCCCGACCCCCACGGCCCCTTCTGCCCGCCCGCCCCCTACAGCGACTTGTACGACCCCGCCGACATGCCCCTCCCCGTCCCCGCCGCCGACGACTTCGACCTCAAACCGCCCCACTACCGCTGGTCAGTCGACGGCAAACACTCCTGGTACGGCGGCGGCATCTCCGGCGAGCAGACCGACGACAACCGCCGCCAGGTCCGCGCCCTCTACTACGGCATGATCACCTTCATCGACGACATGATCGGCCGCGTCCTCCAGGCTCTCCAGCGCCACGGCCTCGCCCACAACACCCACGTCATCTTCACCTCCGATCACGGCGAAATGATCGACGACCACGGCCAGGGCGGAAAGCCCCCCGTGACCTACGAATCCGTCATCCGCGTCCCCATGCTTTGGGCCGGACCCGACATCCCCGCCGACCGCGTCCACCACGGCCCCACCACCCACCTCGACCTCGTTCCCACCGTCATCGACCTCGCCAACGCTCCGCCCCTCCCCGGCATGGAAGGCCGCTCCTTCGCCCCCCTTTTGCATGGCCAAGCCGACACCCACCGCGACGCCGTCATCGTCGAGCGCATCGGCGTCGAACGCCACACCAGCGAGCCCATCATCCGCCAGAAAATCCTCGTCACCCCGCGCTACAAGCTCGCCCACTACGGCTCCGCCATGCCCGGTGAGCTATACGACTTGGAAACCGACCCCGAAGAATTCATCAACCTCTGGAACGACCCCGCCCACGCCCACATCCGGGCCCAACTCACCGAACGCCTCCTCACCGAAATCATCGACGACGAACTCGGCGACCCCGTCAACATCTTCCTCCGCCAGCCCCTCAGTCCCTTCGGCTCCTTCCGCGACCCAGACCTCCGCCAGCCCACCGAGTCCTACCGCCGCCGCACCCTCAGCGCCACCTCCCGCCTCTACAAGAAAAAAGACCCCCGCATGCTCCAAAACGAACACCTCGCCGAACAACGCCAGCAGTCCGAAGACCCCTAGTTCTCGCTAGCCGTGGGCGCTCACCGTTCGTGGTGAGCCGGGCCTGAGTCCCCGAAGGCCCGCGTCGAACCACCCCACTCCGCCACAATCGTGCTCATCGCTTACCGTTCGTGGTGAGCCGACCCGGAATCCCTCGGAGGCCCGTGTCAAACCACCCTCCGACCTCCCAATCTCACGGCCACCCCCGTCATCCCGGCGTCTTCAGCCGGGACCCAGCAGCAGCCAGCCCCTTGAGCGCACCCAAGCCGCCCCTGGCTCCCGATCACCCGGGCTCACTTCGCCTCCCTTCCCCTATTCCCGTACCCTTCCCCCAACCCCTAAAGCACCCCAAAAACCCATGTCCTGGACCCAACTCTCCCCCCGCATCTACCGCTTCACTGACACCTGCAACGTCTACTGCATCACCTCCGGCGACCGCGCCCTCCTAATTGATGCCGGCTCCGGCAACGTCGTCGACCACCTCCAGGAAATCGGCGTAACCCAGGTCGAGTGGGTCCTCCACACCCACCACCATCGCGATCAGTCTTGGGGCACCCCCCGCCTCCGCCAGCACGGCGCCAAAGTCGCCGTCCCCGAACACGAACGCCACCTCTTCGACCAGGCCGAACTCTTCTGGCAGCACAAGCGCGTCTACGACAACTACAACGACCGCAACACCTTCTTCACCCTCGCCCAAAACGTCCCCGTCGACGCCTCTCTGGAGGACTACGAAACCTTCACCTGGCGCGACGTCCAACTCCAGATCATCCCCGCCAAGGGCCACACTCACGGCAGCAGCATGCTCATCGGCCAGGTCGACGATCGGAAAGTCGCCTTCACCGGCGACCTGCTAGGCGCCGGCGGCGTCCTCTACCAGTACCACGCCCTCGAATACGGCTACGGCGACCAGGCCGGCGCCCTCTTCACCCTGCAATCTCTCCAGGCCCTCCGCCGCCACGCCCCCGACCTCGCCCTCCCCTCCCACGGCGACACAATCGAAGACCCTGTCGGCGACTGCGCCCGCCTCGAAGACCGCCTCATGGCCCTCGCCCGCCTCGGCGGCGGCATCCGCTTCCTCGGCGGCAACGCGGACCACGGCCTCGACTTCCTCCCCGACCCCAAGTTCATCCAGGTTTCCCGCCATCTCCTCTGGGGCGGCCCCCACACCGTCTCCAACTTCTACGTCCTGCTCTCAGAAAGCGGCAAAGCCTGCTTCATCGACTACGGCCACGCCTTCTGGGCCCACATGGCCGTCGCCCAGGAACGCGAAGACGGCGACACCATGCGCTTCGTCGTCCACCACCTCGACGAGCTGCGCGACACCTACGGCGTCAAAGACATCGACATGGTCCTAGTCACCCACATCCACGACGACCACACCGCCGGCATCCCCTACCTCGTCCGGCACGAAGATGCCCGCGTCTGGGCCCTCGACGAAGTCGCCCAGGTCCTCGAAGACCCCGCCGGTTGGTGCAGCACCCCTTGCACCCTCCCGAAGCCCATCCCCATCCAACGCCACCTCACCGACGGCGAACGCTTCCAGTGGGAGGAGTACGACTTCGAAGTCCACCACGCCCCCGGCCAGACCGAATTCCACTCCGTCCTCGCCACCCACGTCGACGGCCAGAAAGTCGCGTTCACCGGCGACAACATCTTCCTCGAGCTCGCTCCCGGCAACACCGGCGGTCTGACCACGCAGCTCTACCAGACCACCGTCCTGCGCAACAGCCTCCAGCTTTGGATGCACCGCCGCTGCGCCGACGTCATGGACCTCGTCCAGCCCGACCTCGTCTGCCCCGGCCACCGCGAACTCATCCCCTGGGACCAGCGCCGCGCCGCCGAATACCGCGACTTCATCGCCCGCAAGGAACGCGTCGTCCGCGACCTGCTCGACGACCCGGTCGACGTGGGCGTCGACCTCTGGTGGGCCCGCCTGGTCCCCTACCTGCGCACCGTCCAACCCGGCGAAACCTGCGCCTACCGCCTCCTCCTCCGCAACAACGCCGAACGCCCCGTCCAACTAGAGGCCCGCCTCCTGTGTCCCGACGGCTGGCAAACCACCGACACCTTCCACCCCCTCCACCTCCAACCCGGCGCCCGCGGCGAACTCACCCTCACCGCCACCGCCCCACCCCACCCCCACACCCGCCGAATCCTCACCGCCGAAATCCGCATCGACAACCAACCCCAAGGCCCCATCCCCGAAGCCCTAGTAACCGTCACCACCCCCACCTAGTCCCTTACCACCCCCACCGCTGGACACCAAGCTCCCCAGGGGACGCACCGCTCTTCACCCTCTCCAAGGGGAGAGGCAGATTCGGGCGTCTTCGGCCGAAATCGGTGAGGGGTCTTCCGGGCAACCAATCCTGGGTTGTGCAGACGTATTTCCTGGGAGAGAAGACAGGGCGAGGAGGCTTCCGCTCACCCAACCCCTTCCGATCCTCTCGCTTCGGGCACACCTCTCCTCAGAGTGTGCGTTCTTCCGGTCGCGCTGCCCGAATACACTGCCCTTCATGGCGCAATCCGAACTCCCCTTCGAGGACACTCCAAAGCGCCTAGTCAACCTGGCCCGATCGCTTCGAAGGCGACAGACGAACGCAGAGGGTCTCCTGTGGGCGCTCGTGCGTAGCCGCCGAATGGGCGTCAAGTTCCGACGCCAGCACCCCATCGATCCCTTCGTGCTCGACTTCTACTGCCATGAGCTACGCCTCGCAGTCGAGCTCGATGGCTACCGGCACAGCGCCCCCGCCGGGCGCGCAAACGACGTGCAACGCACCGAGGTCCTTGCGGCTCGAGGAATCCAGGTCATGCGTTTTACAAACCTCCAAATCCTTCAGGAAACGCAAGCCGTCGCCGAGACCCTCTGGCAAACCTGCCAAGAGCGCCGCTCAGCAATTGACTAAGAACCAACCTTCAGCGGACTCGTCCTTACCCTTTCCTGGGAGTCCTTTGCGTAGCCCGAGCAATGCGAGCGCGGTGGCAATCCCTCCGAGGCGACGCCGTTCTTTCCCCTCTCCTGGGAGACCGTTGCAAAACGCCTGTCGACCTCGAATGTGCGTCCGTTCTTAATCTCGCTCCTGGGGGAGCGGGTTGGGGTGAGGGGTCTTCCGGGCACCCAACACTCACGCGGGCATGGTGCGTGGGCGAGGCGCTCCGGCTCTTCACCCTCTCCGAGGGGAGAGGCAGATTCGGACGTCTTCGGCCGAAATCGGTGAGGGGTCCTCCGCTCGTGCGCTTACCCCCCCAGCACCAACCGTCGCCGCACTCCCTTCGCCAGGGCCGCCCCTCTTCACCCTCTCCAAGGGGAGAGGCAGATTCGGGCGTCTTCGGCCGAAATCGGTGAGGGGTCCTCCGCTTGTGCGCTTACCCCCCAGCACCAACCGTCGCCGCACTCCCTTCGCCAGGGCCGCCCCTCTTCACCCTCTCCAAGGGGAGAGGCAGATTCGGGCGTCTTCGGCCGAAATCGGTGAGCAACTGTGTTGGGGCGTCGAGTGTTAGGCCATGGTCGGGTCCCACGCGGTCTGGTGCTGACAGACGGCGTTGCAGAGCACCAGCAGCTT
>JAJDZU010000004.1 GCA_022824495.1 Chloroflexota bacterium
GAGGCGCCGGACCACGGCCACGGCGGCCCAGGGCTGGCGCCAGGCTCCGAGCCCGCGCCCCGCCGCCTAGCCGCGTCGAACCGCCAACCACAGTCCCACGCCGCCTCCCGCAACAGACCAATGGTGAATCCACGTTCACACCATGGACGCGAATGTGTCAACGCGCGCATGGACGCAGCCCGGATACGGGCGGAACCCGAAACCGGCCCCTATCGGCCACGTCGCCACGCGCCCGGCGGCCGGGGGTCAAGCGCGGGTGACGGTGGTGGTCTGGCCGTCGCCGGGGGTGATGTCGGCGTAGGCGCCCAGGTCGCGGTATTCCTGCTGGAGCTGATTCACGCGGGTGGCCCGGTTGGTGGACTGGCCGTCGGCGGCCGCGCCGGTTGTGATGCGGCTGGTCAGGTTGGCCAGGGTCTGCGTGTGCTCGGGGTCGCCCGCCGGCGTGTCGTCGCGCACCGCCTGCACCACATTGCTGTCGTCCGTCACCACCGCCCACGAGGCCACGGCCTGCCAGGCCTCGAACCCGATGGCGTTGTGGGCGCCCATGGGGGCCAGGAAGACGACGGCCTCGCGGCCGCCGATCTCCGCGCTCAAGACCTTTTCCGCCGCCACGACCTGCGCCTGTAGCCCCGCCTCGTACGCGCCCCGCGTCTGCAGCGCGTCGGTCCCGTAGGTGCCCGCCTCGTGCTCGCGCACGTACAGGTCATACGACGCCGCCTCGTCCATCCGGTCGTACGCCACCGTGACCGTCGCCGGCGTGGTGCCGCTGCCCAGCAGGAACCCGGTCACCGCGTAGTCCGCGAAACACGTCAGGAACAGGTAGTCCATCGACTCCCCGCCCCGCGCGATGGCCAGGAATTTGGCCTTGGCGGTTTCGCGGGACTTCGGGTCCAGCGTGTCGATTACAACCGTGAACAGCAGCTCCACGGTAGCCGCGTCCGGGATCGCATCGGTTTCGCCCAATTTCAACCAAGACCGGACGGCGGCTTCCCTTAGCTGGGCGGTGCTTCAGGGATGATTTTGGGGGCGGGAGGCTGGCAGTTGAAGTATTCGTGCCCGCATCGTAATTTGGCTTGCGGCGTCGAGTGGATGCGGCGCGTGGAGAGGGAGGCGTTCGATATGCGCAAAGACTCGCGAATGACACGACGACAGTTGCTGCGAATCGCCGGCGGGGTGGGACTCAGCGCAGCGGGCGTGGCCGCCCTGGCTGCCTGTGGTGAAACGCAGGTTGTGACGGTGGAGAAGGTGGTTGAGAAGGAAGTTCCGGTCGAGCGGATCGTCGAGAAGGAAGTGCCGGTCGAGCGAGTCGTAGAGAAGATTGTTCGAGAAGAAGTGCCAGTCGAGACCGTTGTGGAGAAGATCGTCACCCGCGAAGTCCAAGTAATGGTGGAAGCGGCACCCGAACAGCGGACGGTTAAGATCGAATTCGCCACTGATCACACGTCCGGTCCCCGTGGGGAGGCGATGCAGTGGGCAATCGAGCGATTTGCGGTTGAGCGGCCCGACATCAAGGTCAAGTTCATCCCACAGAACAACATTTTTTACGAGAAGATTGCGATCGAGGCCGCGGCAGGGACGCTGTCTGAGGTGAACCTGCTGAACGGCGGCACGTATCAGCGGCACATCGAAGGTGAATCGTGGCTGCTTATCAACGACCTGCTGGAGAAACGCGACGACCACGATCCGGACAACTATTGGTTCATCCCGGACTCGTACTCCGATAACAAGGACGAGTCATACCCGTACGAACGCACGATGCACGGGCCGCAGCATGGGATGCCGTACCAGACCGTGATCGGCGGGATGCTCTACAACATCGACGCGCTGGCGGCGGCGGGCGTGGATGAGCCGGTGGAGGGCTGGCGCTACGACGACCTGCTAGAAGCGGCGAAGCGCGTAACCGACCCTGACACCGGGGTCTACGGTCTCAACGCGGATCGTAGCGAGCAGTTCTACGTATTTCCGGCCGCGTTTGGCTACAACGACCAAGCCGAGCGCCCCCGGGGCGACGATGGCGCACAGGTGTGGGGACCCGCGCTCGGCGACGGCCCGCTGGGGTGGAAGTGGATTGTGGATCTGATCTACGAGCATGGGGTGTCATTCGCTCCCGAACAACGGTCCGACGTGGCGGGCGAGTTCGGCAGTCCGTTCGCGGCCGGCAATCAGGTTTTCTGGATCGGCGGGCGCGTCTACAGCACCGGGTTTGCGATTCCGCGGATCCGGGACCGGTTCCGGTGGTCACTGGGTCCAATGGTCTGGGGCAATGTGACCGATCACGCCAACTTCGTGCTGAACGACCAGGCGCATCTGGTCGCGCATTCCGCCACCACGACCGGTGTGGAAGAGCAGGCCGTGGCCTGGGCCCATTTCCTGGCCGGGCCGGACGTGCAAGGCCGTGTGGGGATCGACCGTGGCCACATGCCGTGCTTCAAGGCCGTGGCGGACGACGTGGCGGCCACGTCGCCACCGCCCGAAGGGATGCACCATCTGTTCAGCTACCCCGCGTCGCCCTACGTGCGGCACGACCAGTGGTACGTGCCGGGCGGCAATTTCCTGGAGCTGCGCGCCGAGTGGCGGCCGGTTCTGGACAAATCGCTTGTCGGTGAAGCCGATCCGGTTCAGTCCATGCTCGATGCGGCGGAAAAGGTCAACCGCATGCTGGCCCGCTGGCAAGAGCAGCTGGACAAGGGCGACGTGCCGCGCTAGTCGGCAGCGGTCCGCGACGGGCTCAACCTGATCCGCTGGCAGGTGCAGGTTGTGATTTGGAGGTGTGGACATGGTGACGTATCGAGCGGCAATCCTCGGTGTTGGCCCTCGTGGCCTTAAGCACGGCCGCGCCTATCGTCAGCATCCACGTATCGACCTGGTGGCGCTGTGTGACATGGACGCCGCACGGCTGGCGCACGCCTCGCAGGAACTCGGCGTGGAGCGGACGTATGGGGACTACCGAGCGATGCTCGACCGGGAGGACCCCGACATCGTCAGCATTCCCACACGCACCGATCTGCATGCGCCGTTGACGATGGGGGTTTTGGCGCACCGACCGCCGCGCGCGATCGATGTGGAAAAGCCGATGGCCACCAGTCTCGACGATGCCGATCGCATGGTGGCTGCGGCGGCTCGAACGGGCACGCTGCTCGCCGTTCACCATCAATTCCGCTGTACGCCACCTTTTCGAATAGCCACGCGCATGATCGAGGCCGGTGAGATCGGACCGATCACGACGATCAAGCTCCGCGGCAAGGGGTACTACGGCGGTTATGACCTCATGAACATCGGGACCCACCGCCTGAATGGCACGCGCGCTTTCCTTGGCCGGGCGCGGAGCGTCTCGGCCATCTGCACCACCGCTGGCGAACTCACCGGTCCGGAAGGCGTGATCGCCGGACCGTACGGCTTTGGGTGGATTGCGGGCGAGAACATCTCGGCGGTGTATGACTTCGATGGTGGCGGGACCGTATTTGCCGAGTTTCACCGGCGCAGCGAGTCCAACCGCGGCTGGGGCCACATCAAGATCTACGGCGAAGACGGCGCCATCTGCCTCTACAACCAAATGAACATGCAGGTGCGCCGCGGGCGCGACTGGCGGGTTGAGGACGTCAACTGGGAATTGCTGGAGCTTGCGCCCGCCGACCGAATCCTGCACGGGGTGGACTACCTGGATGAGCCGGGAGGCGATTTGTGGATGGCCGATGAGACGGTCCATGCGCTCGATCAAGATCGACCGCACGAGAACAGCGGCGAAGAAGGCCTGGCCGTGATGGAGATGCTGCTCGGGGCGTGGGAATCGCATTTCACCGAGCGCCGAGTGCGATTTCCGATGCGTCGGGGCGCACATCCATTGCTGCAGGCGCGGACGCAGGCCGGCCTGGGTGAGCCGGATCCGGCGCCGATGGACCTACGCTATCCGGAGTGGCTTCCACGGGAACTGGCCCGAATCGGCGCGGATCACTAGCGGGCAAGGGTCAGATCCAGCGCCCCAGGCGACGTGCCATGGGTGCGAAGCCGACGGCGTCCGAGTCCCAATGGCCGTTGTGGCCCGGGCGTTCGGGAAAGATGTTCGCCGAACCGATGGTTGCCGGCAGCCGTTTCCATGGCGAAGTCACCAGGAATTGCTCTCAAGCCGCTGCTCGATAGGTTTGGCCGAGCCTCTCTGACGGCTCCATAGAATGGCCCGTCGCGGGCGGACCGCGGCCAGTCGGCGAGGTGACGTGAAGATTAATTCCTGGGCGCGGACGGTTGTGATTTGCCTTTTGGCTTTGCTGGTGGTGGCGTGCGGTGAGGATTCCGGGACAGCAACCGCGGGCACAGCCGCCGCGGAACACGCCACGTCGGAGGCGCCGTTTGTGATTGGGGCGCTGGACTCGTTGACGGGGGTTGGGGAGTCGTATGGGATTCCGTTGTCGCGATCCAAGCTGCTGGCGGTGGAGGAGATTAACGCGGCGGGCGGCATCAATGGACGAATGCTGAAGCTGGTGATCGAGGACTCGAAGTGCACGTCCACGGATGCGATTACCGCCTACCAGCGGCTGACGGACGTGGAGGGGATCAAGATCATCCTGGGCGCGACCTGCAGCGGGGCCACGCTGGGCGCCGCTCCGCTGGCGGAGAAGGACGGCGTGATCCTGTTTTCGCCGTCGTCGACAAGTCCCGACATCACGGGCGCGGGCGATTACATCTTCCGCACGGCCATCAGCTCACAAAAGGCCGGCACGGACGTCGGCAACCTGCTGTGGGCCAGCGGGGTGCGAACGATCGTGACGATCAGCGAAGCCACCGACTATGCGGAGGGGAGTCGTCGGGCGGCCGTGGCGGAGTTCGAGCGGCTGGGCGGCACGGTGGCGGCGGCGGAGAGCTATCCCACGGACGCGATCGACTTTCGCAGCCAACTCTCGAAACTGCTGCGTGTCGACGCTGACGCGATGTTCCTGGCCGCGCAGGGCGAAGTCTCGGGCGGCACCATCATCAAGCAGGCCCGCGAGCTGGGTTACGACGGTCCCATCTACTCGGAGGTGGTGCCCACGGGGCCGAACGCCCTGGAGATTGCCGGCGAGCACGCGACCGGGCTGAAAGCCATCGTTCCGGATCCCGAGCTGAACACTTCAACAGGCACGGAGTTCCTTACAAAGTTCAGGGACCGCTTCGGCGGCGTTGCCCCGTGGCCCTGGTTCCAAGGCTCGGCCTACGACGGCGTCTACATCGCCGCCGAATGCCTGCGGCAGACCAATGACGATCAAGACGTCGAGGGGTTCCGTGATTGCCTGAACGGCCTGACCTGGAGCGGGGCCATCGGCGACGACTACAGCTTTGACGAGAACGGGGACGTGGTTGGGATCTCCCACGTGGTGATCGAAGTCCTGCCGGTGGCGGAGCGGACGGAGGAGAACCTGGGGCACCGGGTGCTGCGCACGCCGCCCGCGAGCTAGCTCGCCCGGCGCGCTGAGACTGGCCGGACCTAGTTGGCTGTAGAGGGCGAGAGTTCGGCCTGGAGGGTTTGGACGAGGCGGCGGGTGCCTTCGCGGAGCTGGTCTTCGGGGATGTAGCTGTAGGCGAGGCGGATGCAGCGACGGTTGCGGTCGTGGGCGAAGCAGTGGTGGCCAGCGAGGTAGGTGACGCAGTTCTCTTCGGCGCGTTCGCGGATGGCCTCGCTGTCGGCGCCTTCGGGAAGCTCCAGCCAGATGAAGAAGCCTCCGACAGGGGTGATCCAGTGGCAGCCCAGGTCGCGGAGCGGCGCCAGTTCCTCAAGCATGGCATCGCGGCGCCTGCGGTAGAGGTCCAGCAGGCTGGGCAGCCGCTTGGCCAGGGCGCCGCTTTGCAGGTAGGCGCCGGTGACCCAGGCGGCGAAGGGGCTGGTGGCGCTATCGGCCTTGAGGCCGCACATGCGGGAGATGTCGTCGGGCTCGGCAACGGCCCAGCCGAGGCGCATGCCGCCGGCGACGAGCTTGGAGAGGGTGCCGAGCTTGATGACGCGCTCGCGGCCGGCGATGCCGTAGAGGGCGGGCGGACGGTCACCTTCGAATATGAGGTCGCCGTAGGCGTCGTCCTCGAGGAATACCAGGTCCAGTTCCTCGCCGACTTCGGCCAGCGCCCGGCGGCGCTCCACCGGGGCGTTGAAACCGACGGGGTTGTGGACGGTGGGCATGGTGTAAACGAGGGAGACGTGGTCGCCGGCCTGGCGCTGGCTCGTCACCGTTTCCCGCAGGGCGGCAGGGACGATGCCCTGGGCGTCGGTGTCGACACCGACAACGTTGATGCCAAGCCCGCGGAAGAACCAGAGGGCGCCGATAAAGGTGGGCGACTCGACGATGACGGTGCCGCCAGGCGGCACGAGCAGCCGGGCCGCCAGCGCGATGCCCTGGGAGGCGCCGCTGGTGATCATGATGTTGTCGGGGCCGACATTCAGGCCCTCAGTGGTGCTTATCCAGTCGGCCAGGAAGCTGCGCAGGGGTTCGGGGCCGGAGACGGGGCCGTATTGGAGGGCTTCGGCGTTGTGGTCGGCCATGAGGGCGGCGGTGGTTTCGGCCAGTTCGTCGTAGGGGAAGCTGGCGGAATCGGGGAATCCGTAGGCCAGGCTGATGAGGCCGGGCCGCTGCATGGTCCAACTGGGCCGCAGCGGGTTTTGTTCCATCGCCTGGGCGACGGGGCTGTAGTGGGCTTGCAGGCTCATGGGAGCGAATCGTAGCAAGTGCGCACGGGCAGTCCCTGGAACGGAGATGGCTTAGAATCAGCGTGGGCGGACTGGTTGCGGACTTACCGGCCCGCCGTCGCCTCGACTGCGCGGAACGGGAACTCTCGTGCAGGGAGGAATGGATGACGATGGAACCGCTTACTCGCGCGGAATTGCGCGAGGAACTGGATCGAAGTCTCAGGCACTACGCGACAAAGGCCGACCTCGCCAACCTTAAGTTCACGCTCGCGGCCTGGATGTTGCTGCTGGTTTCGGCGGCAACGGGCATCCTCATCGCTGTCGATCGGCTTGCGGGGCCGGCGACCGGGGGCTGACACGCACGAGTCTCGGCATTCCTGTGGCAGTGCCACGCCCTATGTGCTTGGTGTCGAACGACACCGGTGACGGAGAACTGGCATTGACGGTCCAGCCGACGCCGTCGCGCCGCCATTGCAGACGCCATCGGTAAGATCACCGCCAATGTGAGCGGCTGCCCGGTGGCCGCGCTCCTTGCCGGAGACTGTTTTGCCTTCGCAGCGATTGTGGAGTCCTTGGCGGATGGCGTATGTGCGGGGGGAGACGCGGGACGAAGAGGGGTGTCCGTTTTGCGTGACGGTTGAGCTGGCGGAGGAGTTGCCGGAACTGATCGTGCATGCGGGGCGGTTGGGGTACGTGACGTTGAACCTGTATCCGTACAACAACGGGCATGTGCTGGCGCTGCCGTACCGGCACGTAGCGGACCTGGACGAGCTGGAACCGGACGAGGCGGGCGAGTTGATGTCGTTGGTGGTGCAGTCGCGGGTGGCACTGCAGGCGGCGTTTGCGCCGGACGGCTACAACGTGGGGATGAACCTGGGGTCGGCGGCGGGCGCGGGGATTCCAGGCCACCTGCATTTCCACGTGGTTCCGCGCTGGGCGGGCGACACGAATTTCATGCCGGTGACGGGCGACGTGAAGGTGATGCCGGAGACGCTGGACCAGACGAAGCGGCGGCTGGTGGAGGCCTGGCCGAGTTAGGGACCTGCCGCACCGGCGGGCGGGGCAAAGTCGGGGACACGCTCGGGGACTGGCGCGAGGGCTGGGGTGGCGTCGGGCAGGAATCCGAATTTGCCGGGCGGCCAGTAGACGAGCCAGACCTGTCCGACGATTGAAGCGCGGGGCACCGTGCCGATGTCGCGGGAGTCGCGGCTCTGCAATCGGTTGTCGCCCATGACGAAGTAGGAGTCCTCGGGCACGCGCCGGGTCGGCGTGTCGCGGCCGATGGGGCCGCGGAAGTAGCTGGACTCATCGACAAGATGGCCGTTGACATAGACGTGTCCGGCACGGATTTCGACCTCATCGTTAGGTAGTCCGATCACGCGCTTGACGAGGTCCTCGTCGGGATTGCGGGGGGATCGGAAGACGATGACGTCGCCGCGCTGTGGATCTTCGGTCAGGTACGAGAGCTTGTTGACCAACAGGAACTCGGAGTCGGCCAGGTTGGGGGACATGCTGGGGCCCTCGACGAGGAAGTTCTGCACGAGCAGGCGGGTGCCGAAGAAGATGAGGGCGGCGAGGAGGACGGTTTCGGCGATCTCGAGGAGGATGTTGCTGTTGCGGCTGAACATGGGGCCTCAGCGGAGATTGCCGACGCGGCTGAAATGCCTGACCGGGGTCACTCGTCGTTGGGTGCGCGGAAGACCCTCACCCTAACCCTCTCCGTCGGGGAGAGGGGAAAGACGGCGCCTCAAGCGACTGGGTGCAGACTAAATAACCGGCGACCGAAGTGTTCGCGGCGGCGGCGAGTTGGATGACACGAGTATATTGAGGCAAGGCTGCGTTTGCGGCGCGGAGCACACCCGCGCCGGCGGGATGCCGAGTCCTGGACTCCTTCACACGCGCAGACGAATGGCGGCGGATGGGTCCAGCGATGCGAGTTGGCGAGCCGGCGAAGCGTCCCCCCAGTCGGCGCATATTTGCGGAGAGCGCACGTGAGTTGGCGCTGTACCGCTGCACCGTGTACCCGACGCGGGTGGCCACGCAGCGCTGCGACCACTGCGCGCGGCTGTTTTGCGACGAGGCGCTGAACGACTCGGACTGGGGCTACGTGTGCGACGTCTGCCAGGGGCAGTTGGAACGCAGAGTCGAACTGGACCGTACGGCGTTGCGCCGGAACGTTATTTCGTGGAACTGGCTGCCGGTGGGGATTGTGCTGGGGCTCTCGTTGCTGATGGCGGTGCAGCTGTTCATCGTGTCGAACGGGAGCGACCTGCGGGGCGACCTGGCGGTGAAGATGCGGCTGCTGTTCGATGGGGCGGATCGCAGCCGCGGGGCGCTGGTGTCGGCTTCGGCGGTGGGGGGACGGGCGCATTCGCCGGCGGGAGCGCAGGAGGGACACGGTCCGGAGATGCTGGTGGATGGCCTGAACGAATCGGACTTTGCGGCCTGGCGCTCGGCCGATGCCGTGTTGCCCCAGGACGTGGTGCTGAAGATGAATCTGCGGACGCCGATCGCGACGATCGACATCATGAATCACCCAGACGAGCCGGCGGACAGTTATCCGCGGCAGGTGCAGGTGTTTACCTCGCGGGAGGTGGATCCGCGAGAGGATCCCAGCGGCCTGAAGTTCATTCGGCAGGCGGAACTGGATCCGGCGCCGAGCGTGCGGATTGAGATTCCGACGGAGGTGACGCGCTACGTGGTGCTGCGGTTGCTGGCGAACGGGGGGCATCGGGACTACGTATCGATTGGGGAGATCGAAGTGCGGGCGCGGGCGGAGAATGATGGGTAGAGGGCGCCTCCCGCGGTTCCACCCCGCCTAGTCGGGAGCCGATATGGCCGAACCGGCGGAGCGTTTCGAGTTGACCTATGCGGGCGAGGTGCGGGGGGCGAGGTTGGATGTGGTCCTGGCGGAGTCGTTGGCGGACGTTTCGAGATCTCGGGCGGCGCGGCTGATCCGGGACGGGCAGGTGAAAGTGAACGGTCGGGCGGCCGCGCCGTCGCGGCGGCTGCGAGACGGGGACATCGTGCAAGGCCAGGTACCGGCGGTGACGCAAGAGCTTGAGCCGGAGCCGGGGACGTTGAGCCGGCTGCTGACGACCGGTGAATTCGTGGCGGTGGATAAGCCGGCGGGAATGGTGATGCACCCGGGGGCGGGCGCCAGCAGCGGGACGCTGGCGCACCGGCTGCTGGCGCACTACCCGGAGCTTGCGGGCGTGGGGCACCCGCGGCGACCGGGCATCGTGCACCGGCTGGACAAGGGCACGTCGGGGGTGGTGCTGATCGCGCGCACGCCGGCGATGTACGCGCACCTGGCACGGGCGTTCGAGCAGCGGGCGGTGCGCAAGCGGTACTTGCTGATTGCACGTGGGACGCCGGATCCGCCACGAGGGCGGATCGACGCGCCGATCGGACGGCACCCGTCGCACAGGACGCGGATGGCGGTGGCGCGGCGGGGACGGGCGGCCGTGACGAATTACCGGGTGCTGAATCGTTCAGGAGGCACGGCGCTGGTGGAGGCCGGCCCAGTGACCGGGCGCACGCACCAGATCCGGGTGCACATGGCGGCGATCGGTCACCCCATCCTGGGCGACGCGGCCTACGGCGGGCAGACGGCGGCCGGACGGGTGATGTTGCACGCGTGGACGCTGCGTTTCGAGGACGGTGTTGGAGGTCCCTGGCTGGCGGCCTCAGCGCCGCCGGAGGACTTTCAGCGCGCGGCGGCTGACCTTGGTCTCACGCTGCCGGACACGCCGGTTTCAGGACCGGAGGCGCGTTAGGCGGTGGTGGGTACCGAGCCGTCGTCAGGGTCCGGTTCGGGCTCCGTCTCGTCGTCATCGGGCCGGTCAGCGGGCGCAGCCACGCGGGCCAGGACGACGCCGACTTCGTAAAGGGCGTACAGCGGAATCCCCACCGAGGCCTGGGTGAACGGGTCGGGCGTTGGGGTGATGATGGCCGAGATGACGGCGATGGCCACGATGGCGTAGCGGCGCTGTTGGGCAAGGCTATCGGCGGTGACGATGCCGATTTTGGCGAGGGCAAAGATGATGAACGGGGTTTCGAACGCCAGCCCGACGGCCAGCAGGATGCGTAAGACAAACGAGACCCAGCCGTCGACGGTGAACTCCGTGCTGATGGTGGCGGGCGCGAATCCGGCCAGGAAGCCGACCGTGAAGCGCAGCACGATGAACCAGGCGAAGGAAACCCCGGCCAGGAAGGCCAGCGCGATGGCCGGGATACTCATGAATATCCAGCGGCGTTCGTGCGGATAGAGACCGGGAGCCACGAAGGCCAGGACCTGATAGACGACGATAGGGCTGGCAAGGCCGAAGCCGACGATGAACGAGATCTTGACGAAGGTGAAGAGCGTCTCGGTGACGGCGATTTGCTGCAGCACGGCGCCGCGGGGGAGCGGCAGTTGGACGAAGTGGAAGACGAAGTCCTTGAACGGCCAGACCACGAAACTGGCGAGGATGATCGCCAGAATGGCAACCGTGAGCCGCTTGCGCAGCTCATCCAGGTGCTCGCGCAGCGACATGACGCCGCCGAGTTCTTCCTGGGGTTGGGTGGGGTCGGTGAGGGCCTGGTCGGCTTCGGCCATTCGGTCAGCCTTGGTGGTAAGGCGCGGCGGAAGTCGCGCCCTGTCGCACGTATGATCCTAACGCCCCGTTGATCATTGGGGCGGCGCCTTCGGCGCAATAGCGCTTGGCCAGTTCCACCGCTTCGTTGATGACGACGGCCACGGGGATGTCCCGGCCGTCGAGTTCGGCGATGGCGATGCGCATGATCGCGACATCCAGACGGGCCATCTGGTCCACAGGCCAGGCGGGGGTAAGGCACCCAATGACGGCGTCAAGCTGGTCGCGTCTTGCATTGACCATTTCTACGAGCCGGCGCGAATAGGCGGCCGTGTCTTCATCAAGGCGCAGTTCGCGCTCGCGGGTGTCCAGGAGTTCAAGCGGGGGGCGCTGGGCCATGTCAGCTTCGTAGATCAATCGCATCGCAGTTTCGCGCGCCAGCCGCCGGCCGCGCCGTCGCCGTCGCGCGGCCACAGGCCTAACCGACGGATTCCGCAAGGGGGACGGGCGTGCCCGAGACGTATTCCAAGTCATAGTCGGCCGAGACAAAGCGCTGATCCTGCAGGATGGCCCTGAGCAAGTCCAGGTTAGTAGCGGGGCCTTCGATGCGGGCTTCGGCCAGGGCGCGGCGGGAACGTTGGATCGCTTCGTCGCGGGTGTCGCCGTAGACGATGAGCTTGGCCAGCAGGGAGTCGTAGAAGGGCGAAACTTCGCAGCCGGCGTAAAGGTGAGTGTCCAGTCGAACGCCGGGGCCGCCGGGCAACCGCAGGCCTGTGACGGTACCGGCATCGGGGCGGAAGTCGCGTTCGGGGTCTTCGGCGAGCAGGCGGAATTCGATGGCGTGGCCGGTGAGCCGGATGTCGCGCTGGCGCAGGCCGGTGGGTTCGCCGGCGGCGATCTGGAGTTGCGCCCGCACGATGTCGATGCCGGTGATTTCCTCGGTGGCGGGATGCTCCACCTGGATGCGGGTGTTGGTCTCGATGAAGTAGAAGCGATTCTGATCGTCGAGGAGGAATTCGACCGTGCCGGCGCCGCGGTAGTTGATGGATTCGGCAAGGCGGACGGCGGCACGCGCGACGCGATCACCCTGACGACCGCTGAGGCTCGGGGCTGGGGCTTCCTCGATCAGCTTCTGGAAGCGGCGCTGGATGGAGCACTCGCGGTGGCCGAGGTGCACGACGCTGGAGCCATCGCCCAGGACCTGAACCTCGACATGGCGCGAACGTTGAATCTGCTTTTCGACGTAGAGGTCGGCATTGCCGAACGAGCTGCGGGCCTCGGCCTGGGCCAGCGGGAAGAGGGTGACGAGATCGTCGACATCGCTGATGCGACGGATGCCGCGCCCGCCGCCGCCGCCAGCAGCCTTGAGCATGACGGGGAAGCCGATTTCGCGGGCGATTGACTTGGCCTCGTTAACGTCGGCCACCGGGCCGTCGGACCCGGGAATGACCGGCAGGCCGGCCTCGAGGGCGGCTTCGCGGGCGCGGGTTTTTTCGCCCATCATGCGCATGTTTTCGGGTGTGGGACCGATGAAGGTGATGCGGTAGCGTTCGCAGGCTTCGGCGAAATAGGCGTTTTCGGCCAGGAATCCGGCGCCGGGATGCACGGCGTCGCAGCCGGTGTTGAGTCCGGCGGCGATGATGTGGGGAACATTCAGATAACTGGCCGCGACCGGCGCGGGGCCGATGCAGACCGATTCATCGGCCATCTGAACAGGGAGCCCGTCGGCGTCGGCTTCGGAGTAGATCGCGACTGTGCGCACGCCCATATCGCGGCAGGCACGAATGATCCGAACCGCCATCTCGCCCCGGTTGGCGACGAGGACTTTGTCGAACACCGGTCAGCCCATGGCGAGGCCGCCGTCAACGGTCAAGACGTGACCGGTGACGTAGGCGCCGTCATCCGACGCGAGAAAGGCCACCGCGCCGGCGATGTCATCCGCGTCGGCAAACCGGCCCAGCGGGATGGCGTTCAGCGCTTTGTCGCGCAGTTGCTCGGGGATGACGTCGGTGAGCGGTGAAATGACAAAGCCAGGCGCGACCGCGTTGACGGTAATGCCGCGGCTGCCGACTTCCTGGGCCAGGGCGCGGGTAAAGCCGATCAAGCCGGCCTTGGCGGCGGCGTAGTTGGCCTGGCCGGCGTTGCCGCGCAGACCGACAACGGACGCGATGTTGATGATGCGGCCGCTGCGCTGGCGGATCATGGCCCGGACGGCGCGCCGCGAGCAGACGAAGGCGGAACGGAGGTTGGTGTTCATCACGGTGTCCCACTGTTCGTCGGACATTCGCATCAGCAGGCTGTCGCGGGTGGTTCCGGCGTTGTTGACGAGCACGTCGAGGCCGCCCAGAGCTTCCTGAGCCTGGTCCACGATTAACTCGGCGCCTTCGACCGTGGACAGGTCGGCACCAATGACGACGGCGCTTCCGCCGTTGGAGCGAATCTCGGAGGCGAGTTCGTCGGCCTGCTTCGCATTCGAGTTGTAGTGCAGGACCAGGTCGGCGCCTTCCGCCGCCAGCCGACGCGCAAAGCCGCGGCCGAGCGCGCCGGAAGCGCCGGTGACGAGCGTGCGTGCCCCGGTCAGGCGCGCGTCATTACTCATTGGTCAGCGCAGCGGCAACCGCGGAGGCCGAATCCATGTCGCTCACGTTATGCAGGGCAATGCCTTTCACCGTGCGCCGCAGCATGCCGGTAAGGACGGAACCGTGTCCAAATTCGACGATATGTCGCACGCCCAAGGCCTCAACTGCACGAATGCCATCCAGCCAGCGGACGGGCGCCGCAATGTGATTCGCGAGTTCAGCCCGAATAGCCGATGGGTCAGTAAGTCGAACAGCGTCGATGTTACTGATCAGAGGCACGGCCGGGGGATCAATGCCGACGGCCACCAGCCGGTCGTGCATGGCGGCCCGTGCCGGCAACATGGCGACCGAGTGGAACGCGCCGACGACGTTGAGCGGAATCACGCGGCGCGCCCCGGCCTTGCGGCCCTGGCTGACAATGCGGTCGATCGCAGCCAAGTCGCCCGCCACGACTACCTGTCGCGGAGCATTTACGTTGGCAACGGCCACGTAGCTTCCGGGGATTTCCGTGCGGATCGACTCGGTCAGATCCTCGACGGCGTCAAGGCCCAAGCCGAGAATCGCCGCCATGCGGCCGGGCTTTTGGAAGGCTGCGGCCGCCATGAAGCGACCACGGTCGCGAACGAGCGCGACAGCCTCGCCGATCGGCGTGCAGCCAGCAGCCACGACGGCGGACACAAGCCCAACGCTATGTCCGGCGAGGGCAACAACATTCAGCGGATAGCCGTTGGCCCCAACGGCGGCGCCGTGTGCGCCGAGCACCTGGTTGAAAGCAGCGACGGCAGCCACCGACGCAGCCACGATGGCTGGTTGCTGGACGTCCGTTGGACGCAAGTCGTCGTCGTTACCGTTCTCGGTCAGACGGCTGAGTGAGGTGCCGTAACCGGCGTCGGCTGCCTGCCAGACGCCGCGGGCCGCAGCCGAGGAATCCCGCAGATCGCGGCCCATCCCCGGCGCCTGCGAACCCTGACCCGGAAAGACAAACGCAACCCGGGCCAGTTCAGGGGCCATGGAGGTTGGGACGGGATTTCCCGGCTAGCGGTACTTGACGGCTTGGTCTGAAGGCTCGATGACCAGATTGCCGCGGTAGTTCCCGCAAAGGGGACACACCTGGTGACTGACCACCAGCCGATGGCAGGTCGGACAGCGCCCGAGATTCGGCCGGCGCGCACGGGCCGAATGGCGACGAGCGCGCGAACGCGAACGGGTGAGCCGACGTTTGGGTAGAGGAGTCATATCCCGCCATTATCCATGAGAATCACCGTCTTGGTGGAGCATTTGGCGGCGCAGGCGCTCCAACGGCGCAAGCCGAGGGTCAAGCGCGCGAGCCGTGACCGGCTGATCGAGCAACGGGCTCCGGCATTGACCAGGGCAGACCACGCGCGGCGGAAGCTCGCTGATCGCAGCTTCCGCCAGCACCGGCGACAGGTCCAGGTTGTGACCCCGGTCCAGCAGCCAGCGGTCGTCCGGATCCACGGGACCGCCGCGCACCGGGTCGATACATGGCACAAACTGATCGTCGAGGTCGAAGGCGAGTTGCAAATCCAGATCGTCCATGCAGCGAGCACAGGGGACGCGGACCACAGTGCGCATCCGCCCGGTGACGAGAATGGCATCAGAGAGTCGGGTGAGTTGCGCCACACCGCGCACCGTGCCAATGACTTCCGGCACGTCGAGTACATCGGGCCTCGCCGACACGTCGACGGTGCGACGTGAGCCTGAGGTCTGCGCTAGCAACCGCGCCACGTTGAAGATGTAATCGGCCACCGGCGACCCTCGGGTCGAGCCCGCGAGCAGTTTAACTCGCGTTAGGCGGATTCCTCGTCAAACTCAACCGGCTCGACCTCGCCCTGGTCCAGCGCGGCGACGCCACGGCGGATGCTGGTGAGATGCGACTCGAGCCGGCCCTCCAGATCGCGCAGCATGGTCAGCGCGTAGAGATCCATCTCCTCGCGCGAGGCGTCAAGCCGCTCCTCGGCTTCCTGCACCAGATTGAGGGCATGCGCCTCGGCCTGCTTTACGATTTCTTCATCGCGAATCATCTGTTCGGACTGCTCGCGGGCCTCCTGGACGATGCGCTCGGCCTCCATCTGGGCCGCCTGCGGAATCTGATCACGCTGGCGCATTACGCGTCGGGCTTCCCGGATTTCCTCGGGAATACGGATTCGCATTTCGTCCACGACCGTCAGCATGGCGCGCTCGTCAACCATCACCTTGTGGGTCAATGGCACGCGTTGAGCATGACGCAGCAGCGTCTCCAAGCGTTCAATGAGGTTTATGAGATCGATGGCGAACTACCTCCGCCCTTGGGGTACGGCGAATTTCTCGCCGACGGCGGCCGCGACATTTGGCGGGACGAACGGCGCGACCGAACGGCCGAGCGCCCCGATCTCACGAATGAGCGATGAACTGACGAATGCGTGCTCGGGCGCCGAGAGAAAGAACATGGTGTCGATATCGGGATGCAAGCGTCGATTCATGGCTGAGAGCGCAAATTCGTACTCGAAGTCTGACACCGCCCGCAGACCGCGAACCAGCACACCGGCCCCGGTATGTCGAGCAAAGTCTACGGTCAGCCCGGAGTAGATGCGCGCCTCAACGTTCGGCAGGTGCGCCAGCGCGGTTTCCAGCAGCGCCAGGCGCTCGTCGGCGGTGAACAACGTGTCGCCGCGTTCGTTTTCGAATACACCGGCCACGACCGTGTCGAAGACACCGGCCGTCCGGCTCAGGATGTCCATGTGCCCGTTGGTGACCGGGTCGAAGGTCGCGGGAAACAGCGCGCGCACGGCCTGTCCTTCCAACACACCCCGCGCATTATAGCGACGGCTCCCCTGATCGAGGCTCGTCGGGCAGGAACGCCTCTCGGACGAAGATCGCAAACGTCGTGTCGCCGTGACGGCGCTCCTTCAGGCAACGCCATCCATGCGGCGCCAGTGGCGGACCGGCGCGGCTGCCGGTCTCGGTGACAACCAGGGCGTCTTTCGTCAGCACACCGGGCGTTTCCAGCCTGTCGAACAGCGCCACCCACGGATCGTCGGCGTAGGGGGGATCGGCGAAGATCAGTCCGAACGGCGCTCCGCGGGCCAGTGCTATCCGCCGCGCGTCCCCGACCACAACCTGGCCCTGTCGGCGAAGATCCAGGAGGTCCAGGTTCTGTCTGATCACCGTTGCGGCGCGGCGGCTGCGCTCAACAAAGCACGCGTACCCGGCGCCGCGGCTCAAGGCCTCAATGCCAAATGCGCCGGAACCCGCATAGAGGTCCAGTACACGCTCAGGCGGCGGGCCCTGTAATGCGTCGAAGACAGCCGCCCTTACCCGGTCCGTGGTGGGGCGGATGCCGGGCGGGACGCGCAGCCGACGCCCCCGATGGACGCCGGCGGTAATTGTCAGACCACGGCCGCGCGCCGCCACGTCGTCCTCAGTTCCATTCGTTGCGTTGCAGCAGACGCGCCACGGCGGAGGCCAGCCCGGTGTGTTCGGGCCGCGTCAACTCGGGATCCGCGCGAATCACGGCTTCGGCGTGGACGCGCGCCGACTGGATCGTGGGGAGGTCGGTGACCGACGCAAAGCGGAATCCCAGCGCTCCGCTTTGGCGCGTCCCAATCACATCGCCCGGCCCACGCAACTCGAGATCGCGCTCGGCCAGGGCAAAACCGTCATTCACCGTCTGGAGCGTGCGGAGCCGCGCATTTTCGCGGGGGTCGGTCGTCTCACTCATCAACAGGCAGTGCGAGTCCTGACCGCCTCGGCCGACGCGTCCGCGCAGCTGGTGAAGCTGCGCCAGCCCGAAGCGCTCAGCGCCTTCGATCAGGATTATCGATGCATTTGGGACGTCGATGCCCACCTCGATTACGGCGGTACTGACCAGGATCTTGATTTCGCCGTCACGGAAGGCCCGCATCACGCGCTCCTTGGCGGCGGCGCTCATGCGGCCGTGCAGCAGTCCCACGTCGTCAGCCAAGTCGGCGAATGTGCCGCGCGTGAGGCGTTTGTGCTCCTCGGTCGCGGCGCGGGCGTTGAGGCTCTCCGACTCCTCAATGATCGGAAACACGATAAAGGCCTGATGGCCAACCGCCACCTCGCGCCGAATGAACGCAAAGGCGTCGCCGCGTTTGTGGTTGGGAACGAACGACGTTTTGACCGGGCGGCGCCCCCTGGGAAGCTCGCGCAGGACGCTAACGTCCAGATCTCCATAGACAGTCAGCGCCAGCGTGCGTGGGATCGGTGTGGCCGACATGGCCAGCAGGTGCGGGTTGTAGCCCTTGGAGCGAATCTCGCCGCGCTGCTGCACGCCGAACCGGTGCTGTTCGTCCACGACGGCCAGGTTCAGACGCGCGAACCTGGCGCTGCGCTGGATGATGGCCTGGGTGCCCACCACCACGTGTACCTCGCCGCGCTCCACGTCACGCCAAATGCGCCGCTTCTCTCCGGCCGGCACGCTGCCGGTGATCTGTTCCACGCGGACGCCCAGCGGCGTCAGCAGTTCACGCAGGGTGGCCGCATGCTGTTCGGCCAGTACCTCGGTGGGCGCCATGATGGCGCCCTGCCAGCCGTCGCCGACGATGGCATGCAGCGCGCCGGCGGCCACGACGGTCTTGCCGGAACCGACGTCGCCCTGCAGCAGCCGGCTCATGGGCCGGTCGCGCCGCAGGTCGTTCAGCACCTCGGCCACGGCCACGCGCTGCCCCTGGGTGAGCTTGAACGGAAGTTGTCCGCCGAAGGCCGCCAGAGCGTCCCGGTGGATTCGCACCGGGCGGCCGGGCTGGCTCTCGCGCCAGGTCTGACGGCGGCGCAGGATCGCGAGCTGGTAAACCAGCAGCTCCGCGAACGCAAAACGCCGCGCGGCGGTCTCCTGAGCAACTGCATCAACTGGAAAGTGGAGATTCCGGATAGCTGTTGCGATGTCCGGCAGATCATGCGCCTGACGTTGCGCCTCGCTCAGCGTCTCCGGCACGGCGTTCGCATAGTCGTCAACCGCCAGCGACATCCAGCGACGCAGTTGCCGCTGCGAGAGGCCACGTGTGAGCGGATAGACCGGGACCAGGCGTCCGGCATGGACCATGCGGTGCACGTCAAGCTCGTACTCAGGGCTCGTCAGCTGGCGGTCGTAGGCGGCCGATTCCACCCGGCCCGCGAAGGCCACGTTGCGACGACCACGCAGGGTCTTGGCCAGGTAGACCTGGTTGAACCAGACGGCCAGAATCTGCCCGGACTCGTCGGCAATGGCCGCCTCAATCACGCGCACACGCCCCGATCGCGCCGGTCTGGCCCTGATTTCAACCACGTCGCCAATCACGGTGACTTCGCGTCCCGGTTCGGCTTCGGCAATGGGCACGACCGACGAGTGGTCGATATAGCGGCGCGGCCGGTGGTGGAGCAGGTCGCCGATCGATCTGATGTCCAGCGCGGCCAGCCGCTTCTCAGCCGTGGGTCCCACACCGGGCAGCACCGTGACGGGCGCATCGGCATCGCGTCCGCGAGGAGCCACCGTTCTGACGGTTCCCAGGTCCGACAGAACCGCGCGTGCCAGGTCTTTGCGCGTGCGCGGCCGTAGCCGGGAGTACTGCGACAAGCGAGCAAGTGAACCCGCCTGTCGGCCCTGACCGGCAATCCAGCGAGACAGCCCACCGGGCGTCGAAGAGTCGTCGAACCCGGCCGCCGCCTCGGCCTCCAGCAAGCGTCGCGCTTCGCGCGCCAGCGCCGGCTCGGGGTCGGCGGTCATCCGCGCAAGGGGCCGCTACTCAGCCGCGATGATGTAGTCGTAGTGGTCCTGGCCGCCCGCCACCGTCTGTACATCCATGTCCGGGTAGCGCTCGCTGATCTCGGTTGCCAGTTCGTCGGCCTGATCGGCCGGCGTGGCCTGCCCCACGTAGATGGTCAGCGCCTCCGGCTCGTCGTCCGCGACACGTTCGAGCATCTGCATGATGACCGGGTGCGGCGTCTTACCGCGCTCCACGAACGTGTCGTTCAGCAGCCCCATGTATTCGCCCTTGGCCACGGGATTGCCGTCCAGCACGGCGTCGCGCACGGCCTGGGTGACCTCCAGCGTCGTTACGTCGCCGGCGGCTTCGCTCATAGCCTCGGCATTGTCCGCTGAGGCGTCGGCGGGGTTGAACGCCAGGGCGGCGGCAAAGCCCTGCGGGAGCGTGCGCGTGGCAATGACATGCACGTTCTTGTCGGACTGCTCAGCCGCTTGCCGCGCCGTGAGGTAGATGTTGGAGTTGTTGGGCAGTACCACCGCCCAGTCGTCGGGCGTGCGGTCGATGGCTTCCAGCAGTTCGCCGGCGCTGGGGTTCATACTCTGGCCGCCGCGGACGACGTCCACACCCAGGCTGCGGAAGACCTCTTCAAGGCCGTCGCCGCTGGCGACGGCAATCACGCCGTTGGCGGGCGGCGGTGGTTCGGACGCCTCAGACAGCGCCCCCGCGAGATTTTGCGCCGTTTGCAGGTCCATGTTGTCGGCTTTGAGCTGATCAATCTCGCCGTAGGCCATGGCCGAGTTGAAGGCGTCGCCCGGTCGCTCGGTATGCATATGCACGCGCACCAGGCTGGCGTCGCCAACGACCAACAGAGACTCGCCGATATCGGCGAAGTCGTTTCGCATCGCATCAGGGTCCAGGTCGGTGCCGTGGACCACGAACTCGGTGCAGAAGCCGTGCTCGTCGCCCTGGTGGATGTCGGCGAAGACGGCAAAGACGTCCGTAGCGCGATCCTGGTCGGCCGTCTCGGGCAGGGGCTCGCCGCGCAGCGACCGCAGCAAACCCTCGTAGATCACGTGCAAACCCTGCCCCCCGGCATCCACGACGCCGGCCTCGGCCAGGACGTCCAGCAGATTGGGGGTGTTGGCCACGGACTCGCGGGTGGCGTCGACGACCTGGGCGATGAGGTCCTCAACCGAATCGACCTGCGACTGCGCCGCCTGGGCCGCCTCGCCGGCGTCGCGCGCCACGGTGAGGATGGTGCCTTCCACCGGGTTGGTGACGGCCTTGTAGCCGACCTGGTAGGCGCGCTGGAGGGCGGTGCTGAATTCGGGAATCCCGAACTCGCGGTGGCCGTCGAGCCCCTCGGCGAGGCCGCGGATGATCTGCGACAGGATGACGCCGGAATTGCCGCGCGCGCCCAACAGGGCCCCACGGGCCAGGTTTGCCGCAACGACATCCACGTTGTTTGACGGGTTTTCGGTGGCCTCGCGAATTGCAGCGCGCAGCGTCAGCACCATGTTGGTGCCGGTGTCGCCGTCGGGGACCGGGTAGACGTTGAGCCGGTCGATTGCCTCGGCGTTGATCTCCAGCCAGCGCAGGCTGTACTCAACGGCGCGTATGAAGCGTCGGCCCTCGCGCAGGTCGGCGGCCTCGGTGTGGGAGTCTGCCAGTGTCATGCTGGGGGGTCTTTTTGCGGTGCTAGCATGGTGAAACTTGATCTTAGAGACGCGTTCAGGATTGCGTCAACGGAGTAGGTGCGCTCTTGGCACGTTGTGAAGTTTGCGACGCGGGTCCCCAGTTTGGCCGACATATTCGCCACTCGGCGTCCGGTCGGTGGGAACGCAAAGCGCCACGCAAACAGAAGAGATGGTCGGTCAACGTCCAGCGCAAGCGGCTGATGATCGATGGCCGCTATCAGCGCGTGAAGATTTGTACGCGCTGCATTCGCACGGTCGACCGCCTGGGCTAACCCGCGGCCGCCCCGCGCAGGCCGTCAATCGCGGCCGCGACGCCTCCCGCATCTCCAAATACCGCCGATCCGGCAACGATGACCTGCGCTCCGGCCTCTACGGCCGCGCCGGTGGTTGCCGCGTTTAACCCACCGTCGACCTGAAGCCAGCGGTCGCCGTCCAGCGCATCCAGCCGTTCGGCCACCTGCTGGATTCGCGGCAGCATCTCCGGCATGAAGGCCTGACCTCCTCGTCCCGGCTCCACCGTCATCACCAGCACGATGTCAGCCAATTCCAGGTATGGCCACAGAGCCCAGGCCGGCGTACCGGGGCGCAGGGTCAGTCCCGGTCGAACGCCCAAGTCTCGGATTGTCTGCAGCGTGCGCGCAGGGTCGGGCGTGGCCTCAACGTGGATGGTGATGGAATCCGCGCCCGCGGACGCAAACGCCTCCAGGTGTGGGTCTACGGGTTCGATCATCAAATGGACATCCAGCGGAAGCGTCGTAACCGGACGCAGGGCGCGAACGATGGGTTCGCCGAAGCTGATCTGCGGGACGAAGTGGCCGTCCATGACGTCGACGTGGATCCAGTCGGCGCCGCCGGCCTCGGCCTCGCGGACCTGACGTCCGAGCGACGCAAAGTCGGCCGACAGAATCGAGGGAGCGATCAGGACCTGGCTCATCGAGGGCGCACCTGAGCATCAGGGCGCTTCGTCACCACCGGCCAGCTTGCCCGATCGTTCACCAGACGCAGCGCCTTTCTGCCCGCCGTCGCCCCGAAGATAAGCCGAACCGGTCCGACGCGCACGCCCGGCTAGTGCTCGCCGGGGATTCCCGTGGGCAGGCTCGCCCGCTACCTGCCGGCCAGCGCTCCGGCATGCAACTGGCCGCAGGCGCCGGAAATGTCGCGACCACGGGTTCGCCGAACGGTGGCCCGCAGGCCACGCTCGCGCAGGACGTCGCGAAATGCTCGGACCCCATCACGCGGCGTAGGGCGATAACGCGCGCCCGGATAGGCGTTGAACGGAATCAGATTCACGTGACAGCGCTGGCGGCGTAGCAGCCGTGCCAGGTCGGCGGCTTGCGACAGCGAATCGTTCACACCGTCCAGCAACGTGTATTCGTATGTGACCCGTCGCCGGGCCTGCTGCTGGTAGCGGCGACTGGCCTCCATCAGGGAGCCGAGCGGGAACCGGCGAGCCACGGGCACAAGCTGGGTTCGGACATCGTCGTTTGGCGCATGGAGTGAGATCGCCAGGCTCACGGGCAGCCCCCAGCCAGCCATGGCGTGAATGCCCCTGGGCAAGCCGACGGTCGACACGGTCACGCGGCGCGGGCTCAGCCCAACGGCCGTGGGATTCACCAGCGTGCGCACGGCCCTCTCCACTTCTCGCAGGTTGGCCAACGGCTCGCCCATCCCCATGAATACCGCCCGGTCGGGCGTCTGTCGCTCGTTCGAGCGCCGCCGGAAGTGCAGGAATTGGTCGACGATCTCGCTGGCGGTCAGATTGCGGGTGAGGCCCATGGCGCCGGTGGCGCAGAAGGTGCAGCCCATGCCGCAGCCGGCCTGCGAACTGAGGCAGATGGTGGTGGCGCCGGGTCGCTCGGTCGGCATTTGCACGGTCTCCACCGCCGCACCATCGGTGGTGCGAAACAGGATCTTTCGCGTGCCGTCGGACGAAGTTTCGCTGCGGACGGCCTCGAGCGCTTCATAGTTGAAGCGCTGGGTCAGCACCGCGCGCAAGCCGGCCGGCAACGTAAGGATCTCTTCGAAGCCGGTGGCCGCTTCACGGTAGATGGCGCGGTTTAGCTGGTCGATTCGGTAGCGCGGTTCGCCGGAGAGAGCTTCATGCAGAGCGCGCGACGAAGCTCCCGAGATTGGCGGACGATCCGTCGTGGCGCCCGGAGGACCGCTCACGCGAGCGCCGGGACGCTAGTCGCGACTGCCGGAAAAAGCGAGCAGGCGCAGGGCGAAGTAGAGGACCTGCATCAGGGCGATAAACATCGCGGCGATGTAGGTGAGGGCCGCGGCGTCCAGCACTTTCTTGGCGTGCAGACGCTCCGCTCCGCTGATGACGTAGACGCTCTCCATCATTTGCAGCGCCCGCTTGCTGGCGTCGAACTCGACCGGCAACGTAATCAGCGCGAACACAAAGGCCGTGCTGAAGAGCGCCAATCCGATCCAGGCCACCGCAAGGCCCAGTTCGCCGCCGCCCGTGAACATGGCCAGCAGGAAACCGCCGATCAGCATGAAGTAGCCAAACCGCGATCCGAACGTGGTGATGGGCACCATGGCCGTCCGCAGCACCAGGAAGGGGTAGCGAATCTTGTCCTGCATGGCATGGCCGGCCTCGTGGGCGGCTATCGCCACCGCGGCCAGGGAGTTGCTGTCGAAGACGCCGTCGGACAGGCGCAGGACTTTCTTGGTCGGGTCGTAGTGATCCGTCAATTCGCCCGGTACTCGCTTGACTTCCACGTCGTACAGGCCGACGGCGTCGAGCAGACGCCGCGCCGCCAGATGGGCCGGGATGCCCGAGCTGGACATGACCTGGGAGTACTTGCGGTAGGTCCCCTTGACGCGGTTCTGGGCCCACATGGCCAGGATGAACGCCGGGCCGATGAGCAGGAGATACAACGGGTCAAAGAAGGGGAAAAACACGATTGGCGAGCCTCTTCGCGCAGTCGCTGCGGTACGCGCCGCGTCTCGGATTCAAGCGTAGCACCACGCCGGATCGGCACCGTAGTGGAGCTTCCAGTTACTTGATCAGCGGCGGCCTTGGCTGCGGGTATGGATGCCCCCACGGCGCGGCGAGCAGACGCTGGTAGCCGCGGGCAAACGCCGCGGCGTCCAGGCGCTTGCGTCCGGCAGGCTGGATGGCGCGAATAGCCAGTGCGCCCGTGCCGCATCCCAGCACGAGATCGTCACCGCACATGCGCGCCTGACCCGGTTCCAGTTGCTCGGCGCTGAGGCCCACATCCATCAGCCCGCAGAGGGTGTCTCCCACGCGCACGCGCGCCCCGGGCCAGGGATGAAAGGCCCGCCAGCGGTTGTATAGGTCGCGGGCGGAGAGGCGGAGGTCGACTTCGGCATCGGCGCGTTCGAGCGGCCGGGTGAGGGTTGCCCTTCCCGCGTCCTGGGGTCGTTCGTCCAGCTGTCCCGCCGCCCACGCCGGCAGCCTGCGAAGCAGAAGGTCGGCGGTCATCTCGGCCAGCCGCGCGTGAAGGTCGGCCGCAGTCTCGTGAGGTTCGATCCCGGTTCGTTCCACCGCCACGATGGGCCCGGCGTCGAGCGCTTTCACCAGTCGAATAAGTGTGACGCCGGTTTCGCTGGCGCCATCGAGCAGGGCGCCCTGGATCGGCGACGCGCCGCGGTAGGCAGGCAGCAAGGAAGGATGCGCGTTGAGGATGCCGGGCGGCGCCAGTCGGCGGAGCAACGCACCCAGTAAGCGTCCATAGGCGACACAGACGACGGCCTGGGGTTCGTAGGACGCGATGGCCTCTACGGCCTCCAGCTTGTTGGGATTGGGAGGTTGAAACAGGTCCAGGTCCAGGTCGCGGGCCACGGCTGCGATCGGCGGAGGCGTTAGCGTTCCGCCTCGACCTACGGGACGGTCGGGGCGAGTGACCACCAGCGCCACGTCGAAATCCGAAGCCAGCCGGTGCAGCGATGGGACCGCGAAGTCGGGCGTGCCGAAGAAGACGATTCGCATGGCCGCTAGGACGCCTGCAGTTCTTGCGCTTCGGGCGAGCGGGGATCGACGAAGCGCAGTTTCGCGGGATCTACCAGGCGGTCGGTGAAGATCACCCCGTCCAGGTGGTCAATCTCGTGCAGGATCACACGGGCGGCCAGGTCGTGCAGGCGACGGCGTATGGGCTTGCCGTTCAGACCCAGGCCCTTCACCGTGACGTCCGTGGCGCGCTCGACGGGGCCGTACCAGTTGGGGAGGCTGAGGCAGCCTTCGTCCAGAATGGCAGCGCCGCTGGCGCGCACGACCTCGGGATTGATCAGGGCGAAGCGTTCGGCGCCGGTGTCGGCCACGATGACGCGCCAGGGTCGCCCAACCTGCGTTGCCGCAAGCCCGGAGCCGCGATTGGCCTGCATGGTGTCGAACATGTCGTCCACAAACGTTCGCAGGCCGGCCGATACGCCCCGGACCCGGCTGGCCTTGCGGCGCAGCATGGGGTGGTCGACGGGGAGGACGGTGAGAACAGCCATGTGCTTTATGTCAAGTCCAGCGGGTCGGCGTCCAGTGTCCAGCCGCCGTGAAAGAGCGGGAGCGCTTTCTCCGCGTCGGCGCCTTGCAAGAGCAGCTGCCACTGGTACTGGCCGCGCTGCCGGTAGATGAAGGCCGGGGCTGGTCCGAGCACGTCGATGTCGAGCGGGGAGCCGGCGGCGAGGACCGTATTGAGTTCGCGCCGCGCGCGTCTAGCTTCTTCTTCGGCTCGCGTCTCGCTGGCGTGGCCGAAGGAGGCCTTGATGAGTGGGCGCAATGGCGGTAGACCCTCCACGCGTCGTTGCTCTATCTCGGTTTGGAAGAAACGGGTGTAGCTTCCAGTTTGCAGGGCCTGGATGACGTGGTGGTGGGGCATGATCGTTTGCACGACTGTTTGTGTACCGGCTTCGCCGCCGGTCGCGAGATGTCGTAAACGCGACAACGTCAGAAACACCCGTTCAGGCGCCAGGAAGTCGGGAAACTGTAGCCCGATGTCGGCCTGCACAATGCCCAGCAGGTCGGCCCGAAGGCGCTTGCCGTAGCCCAGCAGGCGCTGGGTGCCCACCAGGATGTGTATCGCGCCTTGCTCATAGGCCGTGACGTCGGCGTCCATCTCGTGCGCCGGCCGGTCGCTGTCAATGCGGGCCACGACCGCGCGCGGCAGCAGGTGCGCTACCGCCTCGGCCACGGCTTCGCTGCCGTAGCCCCAGAGGCGCAGGCGGTCGCCCTCACAGACCGGGCACCAGCGCGGCACGGGGCCCCGCCAGTTGCAGATGTGACAGACGATCTGGCGCGTCTGGCGATGCTGGACCAGCCCCGTGCTGCATCGCGGGCACTCGAAGACGTGGGCGCAGGTTCGGCAGATTGTCAGCGCGGCCATGCCGCGCCGGTTGACGTAAAGGACGGCTCGGCCCTCGCCAACCAGGGTTTCGCGCAACGCTTCGTAGAGCGGGCGCGAAATCGCGTCGTATCGGCCCACAGTCGGCGCCCTGCGCGTGTCAACGACTTCCGCGTCGCGCGATGATCGGCGTATTTCGGAGCGGCGCTCCCGGTCGTCCTGCAGTCGCGTCAATCGCATCGGGGATCCGGCGGTGACGAGGTGCGCCTGGCCGGATTCCACGGCGTGAAAGGTCGACACGCGCGGGGTCTCGGTGCCGAGTAGCAGCGGACAGCGGAAGAGTTCCGCAAGCTTCGCGGCGCAGACCGGGACGTGGTACCTCGGCGCGACGCGGTTCTTGTGGCCGGCGTCCTCTTCGCGGTCCACGATCACCAGGCCCAGGCGGGTCAGCGGCGCGAACGTGGCGTCGCGAGTGCCGACCAGCAAGTCGACCTCACCGGCCCGTAACGAGCGCCAGAGCGAGACGCGCTGGGCCGGCGTGCGGGCGCGGGTTGCGTCAGCCACGGTTCCGTTAACCCGCGCGGCCAGCCATTCGGCCAGTTCGGCGGCGGTAGACGCGTCCGGCGCCACGACAAGGGCCTGGCGCTCCCGCGCGGCCATGCGACCAGCGGCGGCGGCGTAGAGCATCCAGCGATCGGTCTCCGTGCCCTGGACCACCAGCATTTCCGTCGTGTCGGCTTCCAGCGAAGCCTCAATCTGCGACCAGGCAGCTGGTTCGGGCGTTGGGCCGTCGGGCAGCCCGTTGTCCGATCCATGCACGAGATAGGTGGCCGACCAGCGTTTCTCGATCCGCGCCAGGCCGCGCGCGACCAAACCCTCAAGTGATGATCCGGTAGCCGAGACCTCGCGTAGGGCCCGGGCGACCGGTACCGGCTCATCGGCGCGGGTCAGGTGCTCCCAGAGCGCCCGTTGCTTGGGGGCGCGCTTGAGCAAGTCGGACGGCAATTCACCGTTAGGCGGGGGCAGGGCTACGGCAAAGCGCTCGGCCGCCGGCTCCGGCAGGCGCAGGCTGACGTGACGCTCCACTAGCCCCAGGCGCACCAGACGGGCCACGCCGCGCGTGGCCGCGGTCTTGCCAAGCTGGCTATGCAGGGCGGCCTGGGACAGGGATTCACGCTGGTGCAAGCAGTCGAAAACCCGCTGTTCGCTCGGCGCCAGGTTCGCCGGCGGCTCCTTGGGGCTGACGGCCGTAAACGTGGCATGGAGATGGTTGGCGAGACGCGGCGGTCCCACCAGGTCAAGGGACGCTCGTAGCGGAGCCCCGTAGCGCGCGGCCACCCAGCGCGCGAGGACCAGTTGTCGGGAGCCGATCAATGGCGGGTCCCAGACCAGTTGCAGCAGGTCGCGTGTCTCCTCGACCGGGGAGGTTGCGTCCAGCGCCGTGACTATCCCCGGGAGTTGCCGTGCGCCGAACGGCGCCATCACCAATTGGCCGGGGCGCAGCTTGCCCCGCAGGTCGTCCGGCACGCTGTAGTGAAACGTGTGATCGCCGCGCACGTCGCCGGCCGCCACGATGACTTCGGCGTAGGCGGGCGCCCTCGGGTGCACTGGCTAGTCCCGGAGTCGTACCGGGCTCAACGCGGCCGCCACCGCCGTTCGCTCTGCTGTCCGGCGGACCGAGGTCACGATCTCCCATACGCGGTCGGCCGCACGCTCCAGGTCGCCGGTCGTGTTTACGACGCGAAAGTCGGCCTCCTCGGCAAACGACAGCTCGTAGTCGCGCATGGCGGCAATGCGGCGCTCAATCTCCTTTGGGGACTCGGTGGCGCGGGAGCGCATGCGCCGCTCGGCCTCTTCCGGAGAGGGCGGCTCCACGAAGATGGCGATGGCGCCCGGATGGCGCCGCTTCAGCTCGCGTGCGCCCTGCACGTCCAGGCGAAGCATCACGTCCCGACCGGCCAGCAGCGGCTCGCACACCTGGTGAATGGGGGTGCCGTAGCGCCGGCCGTAGACGGTTGCCGTCTCCAAAAACCAGCCGTTTACCAAGCGATTCTCGAATTCCGCCTCGGTCAGAAAGAAGTGTTCGATACCGTCGCGCTCACCCTCGCGCGGCGCGCGCGTCAGGGCCGTGATGGCGAAGGCCAGGTCCACGCCGCGTTCGCGTAATACGCCGATCACCGAGTCCTTGCCGGCGCCGGAGGGGGCAGTGACGAGAAACAGCAGGCCGCTGCGCGGCGAATCTGTCGCAGGTGACACGCGTCGCGACATCCTCCCGTATGCAGGGACCGCAAACAGCAGCCTGCGCTCAGCTTACGCGGGTGCCGGTGACGACGCGCGGATGGCCCGCGAGGTCTCGATGCACAGCCGTCTGTTCGAATCCCGCGCCAATTAACAGCGCCGCCATCGACTCCGCCTGACCCAGGCCGATCTCGAACGCGGCCGCCCTTGCCTTGCCGCGTCCAGCTTGAGCAACGACCTTTCGAATCACACTCAAACCATCAGTCCCTGCGATCACCGCCGCCCTGGGTTCCCAGCGCGAAATTTCCGGCTGCAGCGTGCGTAGCTCCGCAGACGAGATGTAGGGCAGGTTGGCGAACACGACGGCGTCCTGCAGGTTCACGCCCGCGGCACCGTCGGTCAGGCAGAGCTTCACTCGATCCGCCAGTCGCAGGCGTTGCGCGTTGTCAGCGGCCACCTGCAAAGCAGCCGGCGAACTATCGGTACCGACCACCCACCGTCCGGGCCGCTCGTCGGCCAGGGCCAGGGCAATGGCCCCGCTGCCGGTCCCAATATCCACTGCTCTGGCGCAAGGGCTTGCGTCCCACAGGTGCAGACCAACCTCGACCAGCAACTCGGTCTCCGGCCGGGGAATCAGCACATCCCGGTTCACCGCGATGTCCAGCCGCCGGAACGCCTTGGTTCCGGTGATGTAGGCCACCGGCTCACGCCGCTCACGACGTTGCGCCGCGGCTTCGATCGCTCGCAGATCCTCATGACCGAGCTCAGCGTCCGATCGCAGCACAACCTGTTCGGGAGTAATCCCAAGCACATGCCCGATCAGAACATTGGCGTCCAGCGCCGGCGAAGCGACGCCTGCCATGCGCAGCCGCGCGATCACCGCGCGGCGCAAATCCGCGAGCGAGTTAGCCAGCGCCGTCGGCAAGCCCCGCCAGTTCGCGGTCCCGCTCGGCCTGTCGCAGCGGGTCGACCAGCCGGTCGAGGTTCCCGTCCAGGATTGACGGCAGGTTATGGACGGTCAGGCCCACGCGGTGGTCGGTGATCCGATCCTGCGGGAAGTTGTAGGTACGAATCTTCTCGCTGCGGTCGCCGCTGCCGATCTGGTCGCGTCGCGCCTGCCCTCGCTCGGCCGCCTGGCGTTCGCGTTCCTGTTCCAGCAGGCGCGCCCGCAACACCTGCATGGCCTTCACTCGATTCTGCAACTGCGACTTCTCGTCCTGGATGCTGACCACGGTGTTGGTCGGCAGGTGCGTGACCCGAACGGCGGAGTCCGTGGTATTCACACTCTGGCCGCCGTGACCGCTCGAGCGAAAGACGTCCACCCTGACGTCGGACTCGGGGATCTCGATATCGATTTCTTCGGCTTCCGGCAACACGGCCACGCTGGCCGCCGAGGTATGGATACGGCCGCCGGCCTCCGTGACCGGCACGCGTTGCACGCGGTGCACGCCGCTCTCGAAGCGGAACGCGCCGAAGGCCTGGGCGCCGACGACGCGCAGGATGCCTTCCTTGATGCCGCCGCGGTCGGTGCCGCTCACGGTCAACGGCTCCACTTTGAGACGCAGTTGCTCGGCGTAGCGCGAATACATGCGCAGCAGGTCACCCGCGAACAGCGCCGCCTCCTCGCCACCAGTCCCCGCGCGGACCTCCACGATCGCGTTGCGCGCATCATCCGGGTTGTCGCTGACAAGCACTTCAACGGCCCGTTCCCGGATCTCCGCGATCACGGCCCGCGCCTCGTCCAGTTCGTCGCGCGCCAGCTCCACAAGCTCGGGATCCGACGACTCAAGCAGTTCGCGAGCCTCGCTCACTCGCTCGTGGGCTTCCGTCAACTCGTCATGCAGCCGCGCCGCCGTCTCCAGTTGGGCCATCTCGCGGCCCACGCTCGCCAGGCGCCGTGGGTCAAGCGCTCCGCCGGCGGAGGCAAGTTCCGAGGTCAGCTCGTCGTAGCGGCGACGCGCCTCGGCCAGCCGGTCAATCATCGACGACGACCGCCTTCACAGTGGCCGGCCGCAACTCGGCCAACGAGTCCTCGCGCGCCAGCACGTGATCCATGGCCGTGATGGCCACCTCGAGTTGATCGTCATCGGGCTCGCGCGTGGTCATTTTCTGGAACCACATGCCGGGTTTGGATGCCCAGCGGGCAATGGCGAGACCCTGGTAGCGGGCCGTAAGCATGATGTACTCGTAGCCGACGCCCGCGATCAGCGGCAGCAGCACGATGCGGGACACGACCCGAACCGCCATCGGCGGGCGCCCCAGCAGCGCAAAGACGATGATCGAGATCGCCACCAGCGTGACGATGAACGACGTCCCGCAGCGCGGGTGCGCCAGGCCAAACCGCCGCACGTTCGGCACGGTCAGTTGCTCTCCTGCCTCCAGGGTATTGATGGTCTTGTGCTCGGCGCCGTGATACATCCACACCCGCCGGATATCGGGCATCAGGCCGATCAGTGCGATGTAGGTCACGAACACCGCCATCCGCACGCCGCCCTCGATCACGTTGCTGAGAAAGTCGGACTCGACCAGGCCGTCCGTGAATGACGTCAATACCAGCGGGAGCACGAAGAACAGCGCCACGCCGATCACCAGCCCGATCACCATGCTGCCGGTCATCATCCCGCCGGCAGCGCCTCCTGGGCCTTCGTCCTGCTCTTCCTCCTCGGCCAGTTGCACGTTGGCCGAGAAGTTGAGCGCCCGCAGACCAATGGCCAGCATTTCCCACAACGCCACCATGCCGCGCACGAACGGGACCCGCCGCAGCCGTTGCGAGAGCCTGTTGGGATCAAGCTCCTCGGCCTTCAGCACGATGTGCCCGGCCGGATGCCGCACCGCCGTGGCGGCCGACCGGCGGCCGCGCATCATCACGCCTTCCAGCACGGCCTGGCCGCCGTAGTTGATGCGCAGTTCGTTGCTGTCGTCGGACGACGCGGAATGTGGAACCGGGGTGCTCATCCGGGAAACACGGCGGTGCTCAGCCGCCCTTGGGACGATCTAGCCGCGGGATCTGCGACGGCGCCGCTCGAATCGCTCCACCTGACCGGTCGAGTCAACCAGCCGTTGCTGACCCGTATAGAACGGGTGGCAACTGGAGCACACGTCCACGTGGATCGAGGATGTCGTTGCGCGCGTTTCGAACAAGTTGCCGCAGGAGCAAGTCACGCGGCAGTCCATGTAGTCGGGATGGATATCGGGGTTCAACGTTTGGGGCCTCCGTCGGTCACGGCTCTAGTATAGGTTCGACCACGCCACCGCCCTACGGACTTCGACGGGGCTAGCGGCGGGGGATGCCGCGACGCCGCGGCGCCCGGCTCAGCACCGCCAGCAGCACGCCCAGGAAGGCCGCAAGGCCCGCGAACGCGAAAATCTTGTCCAGTCGCTCCACCAGGAGCGCGATCACGCCCAGTACTCCCGCCAGCGCGTAGTACATCAGCGCGATGGCCGGCTGTGGCACGCCCGCCTCCCAGAGCCGGTGATGCAGGTGCTCGGCGTCTCGTTCGGCAAAGCGGCGACCGCTGGCCAACCGCCGCCCGATGGACCAGGCGATGTCGAGAATCGGAACGCCAAGCACCAGGATCGCCGTGGCCAGTTTGGCTGGACCCATGATGGCGATTACGGCCAGCGCAAAGCCCAGGAAGTGGGAGCCGGCGTCGCCCATGATGATGCTTGACCGGTAGGCGTTGAACGGCAGAAAGCCGAGGACGACAGCCACCAGTACCAGCGCCAGCGTCGCGGTTTCCGGCAGGCCCAGCCGCAACGACAGGGCGATCAGCACGATGGCCGCGATCGTCACGACCCCGCCGGCCAGCCCGTCCAGTCCGTCCACGAAGTTGATGGCATTCATCATTCCGGTAATCCAGAACAGGGTGAACGGGATCACGATCGCGATGTGCAGCAGCACGACGCCCGCCTCGAAGGGATTGCTCACCGCATCGATACGGACGCCGAACACCAGCGGCACGGCCGCCGCCGCCAGTTGGGCCAGGAACTTGTCGCGCGGACGCATCCCGCGAAGGTCGTCCACGACGATGAAGACCACCAGCAGCGTCGCCCCGAGCAGCAGCCCCAGGGTCGGTCCATCCAACGGCCAGGCCACCACCAGCACCGTGATCACGAATGCCGCGTACATCGCTACCCCGCCCAACCTGGGGACCGGCACGGCGTGGATGCGCGCGGCTCCCGGTCTGTCCATCCAGCCCTGCCGGGCGGCGAGCGTCCGAACGCCCAGCGTGAAGACGAGCGCCAGCGGCGCGCCGATCGCCAGCGCCAGCCAGTTCAGATCAGCCACGGCGGACGCCTACCGCGAAACCGGTCTTTGTTGACCCGGTATTTCGGCGCCGCATATACTCAAACCAGTTAGCGGGGTGGCGGGTCATCACCAGGAGGCGCCTGACCGAAATCGCGCGGCCCGGTTGACCAACCCGCCAGCACCCGCCCGTACGGCGGGTTTCGTTTTGCCCGTCCGAATTGGGGGGTTCATTGGTTCATATCACGATCGGCGCGAACGAGAGCTTTGATGCGGCACTGCGCCGTTTCAACAAGAAGGTGCAGCAAGAGGGCATTATCACCGAGACTCGGCGCCGGAAGGCGTACGACAAGCCCAGCGTGCTGCGCAAGAAGAAGGAAGCCACCAAGCGCCGCAAGGCCCGGCGGGCGGCCATGAAGGCGGCCGAAGCCGAGGCCCGCGCCCTTTAGCCAACGTAGTACCAGCCCCGCATGGCGTTAATCGACCGCCTCACCGGGGATTTGCGAGCGGCGCAGCGCGGCGGTGATGCCGATCGTGTCCGTGTGCTGCGCACGCTCATCTCCCAGATCAAGTACGAGGCCAAGGAATCCGGCGCATCCACCGATGACGCCCTGGTCGTTCGTGTCATCCAGCGCGACATCCGCCGGCGCGACGAAGCTATCCAACTTTATGTCAACGGCGACCGCCCCGAGCAGGCCGACACCGAACGAGCCGAGCGCGCCATCATCAGCGCCTACCAGCCCGACGAGATCGACAGCGCCGCCATGGAGGCCATCGCCCGCGCGGTGATCGAGGAAGTCGGCGCCACCAGCCGCCGGGACATGGGCAAAGTCATGCGCCCCCTGATGGCTCGACTGCGCGAACAGGGAACGGTCGACGGCCGCGCGGTGAATGCGCTCGTTGGCGAACTCCTCAGCCAGGGCTAACCCGCCTGCGGGCGCGGAGCCCCATCTGCGCATCGATCCCGGCGACGGATTGGCCTTGCCCTCCAACTTGGGCCCGCTCCTGGCATCGATTACCGCCGCGGTTGAGCGCGAGGCAGGGCTGACCGGGCGCGTTGCCCTGCGCCTGACTGACGACGCGGACATGGCCCGCCTCAACCGGAGGTTTGCCGGCAAGTCCGCTCCCACGGATGTCCTGGCGTTCCCCAGCGGCGATCGACAGCGTCCCGGCGACGTGGCGATCTCGCTGGAGCGCGTGCAAGCCCAGGCCGCCGCCTACGGACACAGCGTCGAGCGCGAATTCGGCTACCTGCTCACGCACGCGCTGCTGCACCTGGCCGGTCTGGGTCACGAAGACGACGCGCGCCGGCATGAGATGCGGCGAGTCGAGGAATCGGTCATGGCTTCTGTGGGCTTGCCGCGCACCCCTCAGATCGTCGAGTGACCGCAACCGCCTTGGTCGTCCCCGCTCCGGCCAAGATCAACCTGGGGCTCGAAGTCCTTGGCCGGCGCGACGACGGCTATCACGAGATCGTCACTATCTTCCAGGCGCTCGAGTTCGGGGACACCGTGCACCTGTCGCCGGCGCCGACCATTCAAGGCGAGAGCGCGGTAGCAGGACTTGATCCCGCCGCCGACCTGGCCTTCCAGGCGGCGCACGCGCTGCAAGCACGGATTGGCACGACCGACGGAGTCCACATCCGGATCGAAAAGCACATCCCCGTCGCCGCCGGTCTGGCGGGCGGAAGCACGGACGCGGCCGCGGTGCTCTTGGGTCTTCGCCGTCTCTGGAACGCGGAGGCGCGGGCGGTAGCTGAAACCGCCCGGATGCTGGGTGCCGACGTTTCGTTTTTTCTGCGTCCGGGGACCGCCCTGGGTCTGGCCCGCGGTGATGAGTTGCACGAGCTGCCGCCTGCCCGGCCGCGCTGGGTGCTCCTGGCCCGGCCCGACGCCACGATTTCCGCGCGCGACGCCTATGTCGAGTTGCAACCGGCCGAGTGGTCGGGCGGCGAGGCGACGCGGAAGCAGGTCGACGCCATTCGCCGCGGCACGTTGGCCCCGCACCTGGCAACCAACGATTTGCAGGCGGCGGCAATCCGTCTGGTACCCGAAGTCGCGGACGTACTGGGCGCCCTGGATGCCGCGGGTGCCCGGCCGGCGCTCCTGGCCGGCAGCGGACCTACATGCTTTGGGCTGTTTCCATCCAAGTCGGTCGCTCAAGGCGCCCAGGTGCAACTGCGGTCGCACGGCTGGTGGACGCAGATGACACGCTTCGCGGCGCCCGACGATGCGACGGACGGCTAGCTTTGACCGGCCACCAGCGCCTGCCTACGCTTACCCTGTGGGGAGTGGCCAAGTGGTAAGGCAACGGGTTTTGGATCCGTGATCGAAGGTTCGAACCCTTCCTCCCCAGCCGATACGCGCGGACTCGGCGAGTCCGCCGGAAGCACAGCCGCCGGCATCGTCATGGCGGCCGGCCAGGGCACGCGCTTCGCATCCGACGTGCCCAAGGTGATGCACCAGGTCGCCGGGCGCCCCATGCTGGCGCATGTGGTGGATACCGGGCTGGCCGCCGGCCTGGAACCGCTGGTCGTCGTGATTCGAGCAGGTATGGACGTTGGTTCGGTGGCGGACGGCACGGTCACTGTGAATCAGCCTCCCGATGGCCGGGGCACCGCGTTTGCCGTCGAGATCGGACTGAGTGCCGTTCCCGGCGACGTCGACACGGTCGTCGCGCTCTACGGCGACTCCCCCCTGGTTCGTCCGGCGACCGTGCGCGGCGTCATCGAGGCACTCCGACGCACTGACGCCGTGGCCGCCATCAGCTGGGCCGACGTGTCGGATCCGGGGGCGTTTGGCCGCGTCCGCCTTGCCGCGACCGGCCTCGTGGAGGGCATCGTGGAATCCGCCGACGCTTCACCTGAAGATCTGGCGATAACGACTGTCAACGCGGGACCGGCAGCCTTCCGCGCCAACTGGCTGCGCCGCGCCTTGCCGCGAGTGCAACCCAGCCCGACCTCCGGCGAGCGTTATCTGACGCAACTCGTGGACCTGGCCATCGAGGGCGGCGAGCTCGTGGCCGGCTACCAGATCACCGATCTCGACGAGACCATCGGCTGCGACGACCTGGAGCGTCTGGAGGCGGCGGACGCAGCCTTTCGGCGACGCGCCTGACGCTTAGCGCTCTGTCCCAAAACAAACTCGCGATATTGCCGTCGGCACCCGGCAACGGCTCGCGCCCGGCCGGATATGATGTGCCCGAGAGTGCGCGTGTAGGGTCGGCGCCCCTGCACTGCAGGCCGCACAAGGCGACGACACTGGACGGCGAACTCAAGGTGTTTGCCGGCTCGAGCAACCGGGCTCTGGCCGAGCGCATCGCCACGCGTCTCGATCAGCCGCTGGGATCGGTCAGGCTCGAGCAGTTTCCCGACGGCGAAGCCCGCGTGCAGATTAACGAGAACGTGCGCGGAACCGATGTCTTCGTCATTCAGTCCACCTGCGCGCCGGTGGACGAGAACCTGATGCAACTGCTGATCATGATCGACGCCCTGCGACGCGCGTCGGCGGGACGAATCACGGCGGTGATTCCCTACTTCGGGTACGCCCGCCAGGAAAAGAAGTCGAGCGGCCGTGAGCCGATTACCGCCAAACTGGTGGCCAACCTGCTGGAAGCCGCGGGCGCCAGCCGCGTAATTACCCTGGATCTGCACGCGCCCGCCGTGCAGGGATTCTTCGATATCCCGGTCGATCACCTGCAAGCGTCGCCGCTGCTCGCGGAGTCCCTCGGGCGCGTTGCGTCCGACGACCTGGTGGTGGTGTCGCCGGACGCCGGCGGCGTGGCACGCGCCTACGACTTCAGCCAGCGCCTGGAGAATTCCTCGCTTGCCGTCGTCTTCAAGGACCGGATGGCGCCCGACGAAATTCAAACCCTCTCCGTGGTGGGCGAAGTAGACGGGCGCACGGCGGTGATTGTCGACGACCTGATCTCGACGGGCGGCACCCTTGCGGAGGGCGCCCGCGCACTACTGGCACGGGGCGCGAAGGCGGTCTATGCGTGCGCGACCCACGGCATCTTTTCCGGGCAGGCCCTGGAGATTCTGAAGCGCTCGGGGCTCTCGCAAGCCTTCGTTACCGACAGCGTTCCGGTGAACTCCGACTCGAAGGCATGCACAATTACCCAGGTCGGCACCGCCACCCTGTTCGCGGAAGCGGTTCGCCGGGTCCACAATGATGAGTCCATCACCGCGATGTTCAAATGACCGCGATGAGGCCCCGCATGCGAGCGGGGACCGGCATCTGGGCGTGAGCACCCGTCTGTGCCGCGCGGCAGGGGAGTGGATCCTTTTTGGATCCGGTTAGTTGGATAGGGCTTGCCCTCATACTCGTGCTGACTGTCATCAGCACGCTGCTGGTATTGGCCGAAAACGCCGCGCTGGAACTCTCGCAGACCGCGCTGGATTCGCTGGACGGCACCGAACCCCGCGCCGCGCGCCGACTCCGTATTCTGCTCGACAACCGATTCCGGTTTTGGGCCAGCGCTCGCATCGGCGCGGCCGTGCTGATCTTCGCCTCGGCGGCTTTGGCCGCCACCACCGTCGGCGATCAACTTGGCGTGCTGCTGGGGACGCGCCCCGGCGGCGTTGTCCTAGCGCTGGCCGTCCTATCCGTGCTTCACGCCGGCGGAGCGCGCGTGACCCCACGAATCCTCGCCCAGCGGTATCCGCTGCGGATTGCCCGGCGCTACTGGTGGCTGATCTACGCACAGTACGTGGTATTCCTACCGGCCAGCCTGCCGTTTGAACGCCTGCTGTCGCCCCGGGAGCAGGAAGCCTGGCGCGGCCCCGACCCACAGGACGCCGCCGTGATCGAAGCCGTGGAAGGCGCCCGCGAAGGCGCCATCGACGCCACCGACATCGAGATGATCACCAACGTGATCGAGTTGGGCGACCGGGTCGTTCGCCAGGTCATGACCCCGCGCCCCGACATCGTGGCCGTTGGCGTCGACTCTTCCCTGCGCGGTGCGTTGCGTACCGCCTACGCGCGCGGCCTGTCCCGAATGCCGGTCTACGAAGGCGACCTGGACAACGTGATCGGAATCATCCACGTCCGCGACGGTCTGGCGGAACTGTTGGAACCCAGCCAGACCCCGGATCTGCGCTCGCTGCTGCGCGAACCGCTGTTCGTGCCGGACTCCAAGTACGTGGACCGGCTGCTGCGCGAGATGCAGGCCGACAATCTGCACATGGCCATCGTCGTAAACGAGTACGGCGACACGGCCGGGCTGGTAACCATCGAGGACCTGCTGGAAGAAATCGTCGGCGAGATCGAGGACGAATACGACATTCCCGGCGTCCTGATCGAGCCCATCGGGCCGGGCCGCCTGGTCGTGGACGCCGGCCTGCCAATCTCGGACCTGAACGACGAGCTTGGCCTCGCTCTTACCGCCGACGGCGTGGACACCGTGGGCGGCCTGGCCTTCAGCGCCTTTGGCCGGGTGCCGGCGGTTGGCGAGTCGGTCAACGTGAACGGCGCGGTCCTGCGCGTGCATGCGGTCAAGGAAACCCGCATAACTCGCTTGGAGGTCACTCGCCTGGACGAAGACGGCAATGCCGCCTGACGCCGCCTTGTCCTTGACCCGCGCTCAGAGCACCCCGAGCTAACCGGGGAGTTCCGTCATCGACATCCTGTTCGGCCTCCTGATCTTTCTTGGCCTGATCGCCATCAACGGGCTGTTTGCGGGCGCCCAGTTCGCGCTGGTTGCCGTTGACCGCTACGAGGTCGAGACCGCCGCCGCCCGCGGCGCTCGGCGCGACCGCACTGTTCGGCGCGGCCTCGAGACGCTCTCGTTCCAGCTCTCCGGGGCGCAGTTGGGCATCACGGTCAGCTCGCTCGTCCTGGGATTCGTGGTGGATAACGCCATCGGCCCCTTGCTACGGCCGGCGCTTGAGTGGATTCCGGGCATTGATAACGGCTCGCTGGTCGCCCTGACCGCGGCGCTGGCGCTCGTCCTGGCCACGGTGATTCAGATGGTGTTGGGCGAATTGGGTCCCAAGAACCTGGCCATTGCCCGGCCCATGGCCACCGCCCGGCTCTTCGTGCCACCGGCGATGTTCGTGAATGCCGTCTTCTCGCCGGTGATTCGCCTGCTCAACGCCATGGCCAATGCCTCGATGCGTGCGGTCGGGCTGGTCCCCCGTGAAGAGCTCGAGGGGTTCCAGTCCCTGGAAGAGATGCACGAGGCGCTGCGTTGGGCTGCGCACGAAAACACCATCGAGGGCGTCGAGTATGAAGTGCTTGACCGAGCGCTGGGCCTGGGCCGCACCACCGCCGGCGACGTGATGGTTCCCAGGTCGCAGGTCATCGCCATCTCCTCCACCGCCAACCTGGCCGACCTGGCTCGCCTGTCGATGGACACCGGCTACTCGCGCTTTCCGATCCGGGAAGCGGATGGCCGCGAATTCATCGGCATCGCCCACGTCAAGGACGTCCTGGCGCTTCCCGCGCCCGCCCGCGCCGCTACGCCGGTGTCGGCCAAGGCGCAGCAGGCACTGGTGGTGCCAACGGGTCGCGATCTGCGCACCTTGCTGCTCGAAATGCAGGCCGCCCAGCACGCCATGGTCATCGTCCATGACGAGTTTGGACAGGCCGCCGGCATCGTCACGCTGGAAGACATCGTGGAGGAATTGCTCGGCAGCATCGAGGACGAATACGACAAGCCCGAACCCGCGCTGGTCACGCCGCTGGACGACGGCGCCTTTGACGTGGCGGCTCGGATTCGCCGGGACGAACTCAGCGAAGCCACTGGTTTCGAGATGCCCGAGGGTCGGTTTGAAACCCTGGCCGGGCTTGTTACGACCCTCCTGCAGCGCATCCCGAGGGCCGGGGACGCCGTCTCGTTTCGCGGCTGGACCTTCCGCGTAACTGAAATGGATGGCCGACGCGTCGACCGAGTTCGCATGGAACGCCCTGGCATGACACGACGGAGTGTCGGATGACCCCCGTCCTGCTGGTGGTAGCTCTGCTGCTGCTCGTTGTGAACGGCTTCTTCGTCGGCGCCGAAGTCGCCATAACAGCCGCCGCCGCCAGCCGCAGGGGCGAATTGGAGCGTCGGGCCGCCGAGGGGCGTCGCTCCGCCCGCCTGGCCGTTGCCTCCATGCGCGAACTCTCGTTCATGCTCACCGGCGCGCAGTTGGGCATCACCATGGCCTCGCTGGGTCTGGGCTTCGTGGCCGAGCCGGCCATCGCCGATGTGCTGGAAGCGGCCCTGGCCGATCGGATCGGCCTGACCGGTGCCCCGTTGCACGCGCTGGCCAGCGTTATTGCCCTGAGCATCGTCGTCGTCTTGCACATGGTCCTGGGCGAGATGGCCCCCAAGAACATCGCCATTGCCGAGCCCGTACGCACGCTGCTATGGCTCGCCCTTCCGTACCGGCTGTACGCCAACACCATGCGCGGCCTTCTCTGGGTGTTGAACGAACTGGCCAACCTGACCATCCGCGCATTTGGCGTGGCGCCGCGCGACGAATTGGCGCCCGCCTACACACCGGCCCAGATCGGCTCCATGCTCGGCGAGCTAAGGCGGCTTGGCGCCATCAGCGCGCCGCAGCAGCAACTGGCCGACCGCGCCCTGCGCTTCGCCGCACGGCCGGTCGAAGACGTCATGGCGCCCCGCTCGGCGGTCCATGCGGTGCCGGCCGGTATGCCCGTGCGCGAAATCGAGCGCCAGGCCGTCATGACGGGCTATTCGCGCTTTCCTCTCTATCGCGACACACCGGACACCATCGTTGGCTTCGTGCACGTCAAGGACCTGCTGGCTATCGATCCCGAGGCGACGGACGAGCCCGTGCCAGACACCGCCATTCGCCCGCTGCACGTCACGCCGGGCACCGCCCTTGTCGGCGAATTGCTGGTGGCCATGCGGCGCGACCGCTCCCACATGGCCCTGGTCGTCGACGAACACGGCTCGCCAGCCGGCATCGTCACGCTGGAGGACCTGGTCGAGGAAGTCGTCGGCGAGATTCGCGACGAGCACGATGCGCCACTCGAGGACGTGCAGCAATTCGGTCACGACAGGTTTGTGGTGTCCGGGACGCTGCGCACGGATCGCCTGGCCGAGGCCACCGGCTGTCGCCTGCCGGAGGGCGACTTTGCCACGGTGGCCGGGTATGTCATGCACCGGCTTGGCGCCGTGCCCACTCCCGGCGACGCGGTGGAGTACGACGGCTGGATATTGCGAGTCCGACGCACCCGCGGCCCCCGGCTGGAGACCGTGGACGTGATCCGCCGGCCCACGGCCGGGGCGCAGTCCGAGCCCGCCGGGCCGCGCTAGGCTTGCCCGTGGCCGTTCTCCAGCGTTCCAGCACCTACAAAGCCGAGGGCGTCGTGCTCAGCCGCCGCGACCTGGGCGACGCGGACCGTATCGTCACGTTCTTCACGCGTGAGTTTGGCCGCCGCCGCCTGGTGGCCCGTGGCTGTCGGCGGCCTACCAGTCAGCTCGCCCCCCACATCGAACTCTTCAGCCGCGTGCGCCTGGTGGGCGTGGTGGGAGCCAATCTCGATGTACTTACCCAGGCGCAGAGCCTGGAGACCTATCCACGCTTCCGCGACGACCTGACTGCCTTTGCCTCCGCCGGCTGGGCCGTCGAACTGCTGGATGGCCTCAGCGAAGACGGTGAGGCGGAGCCTGACGCCTATTCGACCTTGATCGCGTTCCTCAGCGCGCTGAACCAGCGGACGGCGGATCCCGAACCACTCCTGTCCGCCCTCGCCCTCAACCTGCTGGACCAGCACGGCTACGCTCCCGAACTCTGGCGCTGCACCGTCTGCGGTCTCGCCATTGAAGCCAACGCCCATGTCTTCGCGCCCCGCACCGGCGGCGTCGTGTGCTCAGGCTGTTCGCGCGATCAGGCCAGCCATCCGCTGAGCGTTGACACGCTGAAGACCCTGCGCTTCATCGCCCACGACGGACTGGCAGGCGCGGCCCGCCTGCGCGCCGACCCGCGAACTCGGGCCGAGCTTCGGACCACGCTCCGCGCCTACGCCACAGCCGTCGTCGAACGCGACATCTCATCCGCCCACATCCTGGAACGGGCCGGCGCGGGTTCCGCGCCCCGGCCAGCGCCCGGGGCTTAACACCGACGATATGGCGTCACAGCGCACGCCATCACCATGACCCTGGATACCCACGAGGAAACCCATGCCTGCACATGACCTTGAAACCCTGACCTCCCTGGCCAAGCGCCGCGGGTTCGTCTTTCCCAGCTCCGAGATTTACGGCGGCTTCGCCAGCACCTGGGACTACGGCCCGCTGGGCGCCGAACTGATCCGCAACATCAAGGACGCCTGGTGGCGCCGCGTCGTGCACGTGCGGCCGGAAGTCGTCGGTCTCAACGCCTCCATCCTCATGCACCCACGCATCTGGGAGGTCTCCGGGCACATCGAGCACTTCGCCGACCAACTGGTGGAGTGTCCGCAGTGCGGCCGCCGCTTCCGTGTGGAAGACGTGCCCGACGGGAAGTGCCCCTACGACGGCACCGAACTCACCGCGCCCCGCATGTTCAACACCATGTTCCGCACGTTCGTTGGCCCGGTGGAAGACGACGCCTCCGTCGCCTATCTGCGGCCCGAGACCGCCCAGTCCACCTACGTCAACTTCAAGAACGTGCGCGACACCGCGCGCGTGCAGATGCCCTTCGGCATCGCCCAGATCGGCAAGGCCTTCCGCAACGAAATCACCACCGGCAACTTCATCTTCCGCAGCCGCGAGTTCGAGCAGATGGAGTTGCAGTACTTCGTCGAGCCCGGCCAGGACGACGAATCCCACGAGGAGTGGGTCGATGCACGCTTCGCCTGGTGGCAGGACCTAGGGCTGGATTCGCGTCGCTTGCGCCTGCGCCCCCACACGCCTGAAGAGCTGGCCCACTACGCCAAGGCCACCACCGACATCGAGTACCAGTTCCCGTTCGGCTGGGGCGAACTGGAAGGCATCGCCAACCGCACCGACTTCGACCTCAAACGCCACGCCGAGGCCAGCGGCACCGACCTCTCGTACTTCGACGACGAGGCCAAAGCGCACGTCACGCCCTACGTCATCGAACCCGCCGCCGGCGTGGACCGCGCCGCCCTGGCCTTCCTCGGGGACGCCTATACCGTGCAGGAAGTCGCCGGCAAACAGCGCACCTTCCTGAACCTGGACCCGCGGCTCGCCCCGTTCAAAGTCGCCGTCTTCCCACTCGCCCGCAACCGGCCGCCGCTGGTGGAACTGGCCACGCGCATTGCTGACGACCTGCGCGCCGCCTGGCCGGTGTTCTACGACGCCAGCGGCTCCATCGGCCGCCGCTACGCCCGCCAGGACGAGGCTGGAACACCCTTCGCCGTGACAGTCGACTTCGACTCCCTCGACGACCAGACGGTCACCGTCCGCGAACGGACGTCCATGCGCCAGGAACGCGTCGCCGCCGACAACCTGCGCGCCTACTTCGCCGACCAGCTCGCCTGGTAACCCACGCCAATGCCGGCCCCCGCTCCGACCTCTTCCGCTGGGAGAGGGCCGGGTGAGGGTCCTCCGTCCAAGTCGCCGCCGCCCGGCTCCTACTCCACCTTTGAACGCCTGCTGCTAGCCCCGCTGCGGCGGCTGGGCGGGCACCTGGTGCGGCCGGTCATCAAGGCCCTCGTCCTCGCGCGCGTCCACCCCAACGCGCTCTCGCTCAGCCAGATTCCCCTCGGATTCGTCGTCGCCGCCCTGATCGTCCCGTTCCCCCGCCTGGCTCTGGCGTTGTTCATCGGCACGCTCGTCCTCGATTTCCTGGACGGCGAACTGGCCCGCGCCCGCGGCCTCGCCTCCAACTTCGGCGCTCTCCTCGACCAGGTGTGCGACCACCTCCGCGAACTCACCGTGGTGGGCGGCCTCGTGGCCGTGGGGGCGCTGCGCGGCGAAATCGGCGTGGCCTACGCCGCGGCGTACCCTGTAGCCAACGTCCTGCTCTACTTGGCCGACCGCTTCCGCACACCCCTGCCGGTCAGCGTCAAGAGTTGGATGGTCTACTACCCCTTCCTGATTGCCTACCTCGGCTGGGGCCTCAACCTCCTCGACTACGCCGCCGCCGCCGCCGCCGCCTTCCTCACCGTCGCCAGCGCCCAGGCCTTATGGCGAATCCGCACGGCGATATTGCGTTCGAGCGCCGCACAGACGAACCCCGACTATTAACGACGCCCTTCACGGATTGCGGCCAGGATCTCTTCGGTGGACATCTTGATGCGCTTCATCTTGGCCCGCCGTCGGCGGAATCGGGCGACCGCCGCCCTTCGCGCTTCTCGGACGCGTTCGCCAGCGGCATCCGAACAAGCCGTTTCTTGAAAATCGCCGTTGTGGTCCTTCACTTCCCGTGCCTTTCCCTCAGCAACTCAGCCCCCACACACAACGCCCGCAACTTCAAGTACGCCTCGTCCAAATCCATCGGGTTGATGCTGGATGGCGCAAACCCGCAATCGGGATTCAGCGTGAGCCGCTCCGCCGGCACGTACCGCATGGCCGCCTCGGCCCGCTCCACGACCGTCTCCGGCGTTTCGACGTTGATATCGGTGTGGTCGATCACGCCCAAGCCCAGCAGCTTGTCCTCGGGAAACTCCGCCAGCACCTCGATGCCGCCGGCGTCCGGGGTGGCGAACTCCATGGCAAAGCGCTGAACGTTCATCCGGCCCAGCGCGCCAATCACCAGGTCGTACGGTCCCCGCGTGCTGTGCCGCCGATTGGCGTGCGCGTGGCACAAATGCACCGAGATCAGCGGATGATCCACGCCCTCCACGGCCCCGTTCACGCCCTGCACCGCCATCTCGATTTCGTGTTCCACGTCCTCGATCTCCATGCGCGCCCGGTACTGCGGATCGACCAGCAGCGCCAGCCACGGATCGTCCAACTGGATCGCGTCCACGCCCAACGACGTCAGCCGCTGCAGCTCCCCGTTGATGATCGGAATGCACGCCGCCATGAAGTCCTCGCGCGTCGCATACGCCGCGGTCGAATGCTCCGGGCTCCACATCCGCCGCGCGATCGTGTATGGCGACGGCACCGCCGTCAGCGTCCGCCGCCTGGTCGACCGTTGCACGAACCGCGCCTCGTCCAGCGCGATCGGCCGCTCCTGCCGCAGCGGCTGCGTCACCGCCGGATACGCCGCCCCTCGGCCGCCCGCGATCAGGTCCGGCTCGAACCCCGCCACGGCGTCGGCAAACACCTTCACATAGCTCTCGCGCCGCCACTCCCCGTCGGACACGTAGTCCAGCCCGGCCGCTTCCTGCATCCGAATCGCGGAGGGCACGGCATCGTCCAGCACACGTTCGGCCGCGGCCGGACTCACCTCACCGCGCTTGCGCCGCTCGATCAGCTCCCGCACCCACACCGGCCGCGGCAGGCTGCCAACCACGAATGTCGGAAACAGCGGCTCGCCCGCCTGGCTCAATGCAGCACCATCCCGCCGTCCACGCTCAGCGAAATCCCGGTGATGTATGAGGCGTCGTCGCTGGCCAGCATGTAGGCCGCGTTCGCCACGTCTTCGGCAACCTGGTGCCGGCCGATCGGGATGTTGGCAACCCGCACGTCCCAGGCCGACTCGTCCTCGCGGCCCTCCAACTCGGTCAGGTCCGGGTTCAGATCCTCCCGCCAGAGCCGCGTGTCCACGATGCCGGGGCACAGCGCAACCACCCGCACGCCATGCGGCGCCAGTTCCATCGCCGCTGCCCGCGTGATCCCCACCACCGCATGCTTGCCTGCGCAGTAGCAGGTCATGTACGGCCGGCCGATCTTCCCCGCCGCCGACGCCAGGTTGATGATGAGCCCGGAACCGCGCGGCAGCATGCGCCGGGTCGCCTCTTGCACGCCCAGGAACACCCCGCGCACGTTGATGGCGAACATGTTGTCCCAGTCGTCCACCGTCTGGTCCAGGATGGACGTCGCCCCGCCGATGCCGGCGTTATTCACCACGATGTCCACCGGACCGAACGCCGCCTCGGCGGCATCGAACATGGCGGAAATATCTGCCGGATTCCGCACGTCGGCGGCCTGCGCCCGAGCCGATCCGCCGGCCGACACGATGCCTCCCGCGACCACCTCCGCAGCCTCCACATCAACGTCGGCCACCAGCACCGCCGCGCCCTCGGCGGCAAACCGTTCGGCAATGGCTTGCCCAATGCCCCGCCCCGCGCCGGTAATCACGGCTACCTTGCCACCAAGTCCCTTTGCCACGTTCAGACCTCAACTCACGCGCGTCGCTTCCCGTCCGATAGTGGCACAGGCCGACGCGGCGAATCCCGTCTGTACCGTGAGATTGCGAAGCACGACGCGGGTGCCAAAAGCGCTTCCTAGTTGCCCCGCGGCCCCGCAGAACGTACGTTCACGCCGCCGAGATCGGCGCCTTCCCGCGCCTTCGCATCGCGAGGTTGTCCTGTGGCCGTCTTTCGCTGTTCCTGCCACCAGATCACCTGGGGCGACAACCTCGTCGAGGCCATCGACGACATCGGCAGCTTCGGCTATGCCGGCACCGAGACCTTCGGCACCGTCGTCACCCAGTTCGCCGGCCGCGCCCACGACTTCCAGGCCATGCTCCAGGCCCGCGGCCTCCAGCTCTCGGCGCTCTACGGCGGCGGTCCGTTGCACGACCCGGCCCAGCAGGCCGACGCCATCGCCAACAATCTCGCCATCATCGACTTCCTGCACGAAATGGGATCGGACCGCCTCGTCGTGGGTCCCGGCAAGCGCACCGGCACGCCCACCGCTCAGGACATGGCCAGGTTCGCCAGCGGCGTAAGCGAAGTCGCCGCCGCGGCTCGCGACAAGGGCATCGTGGCCGGCATGCACCCGCACTGGAACACGGTCGTCGAGCAGCGCGACGAGATCACTCGTTTCTTCGACGCCGTCGACACTGACCTCGTCAAGCTCGCGCTCGACCCCGCCCACATCGCCAAGGCCGGCGACGACCCGGTTGAGGTGGCCTCCACCTATCGCGACATCCTCACCTACATGCACATCAAGGACTACGTGCCGGAATTCGACGTCGAGACTCCGGACGTAGCCAGCGCCCAGGATCACGCCCCCCGCATCGCCTTCTTTGGCGAACTGGGCACCGGCGTGGTGGACCTCCCCGCACTGCTGGACGTAGCCCGTGAAGCCGGCTACGACGGCTGGCTCACGGTCGAACTCGACCGTTCGCAGACCACCCCCCGCCAGAGCCTGGACGTCAACTCCCGCTACCTCACCGAGCGCCTGGGCTTCGACCTCGGCGGCGAGAACGCCTGATGGCCGCGCCCCTGCGCCTGGGCCTGATTGGCTGCGGCCGCATCCAGGAACAGGGCCACGCGCCCGTCCTTCAGCGAATGCCGGATGTCTGGCGGGTCACCGCCGTCGCCGACCCCACACCCGAGCGCCTCAATCTCATCAGTGACTGCTTCGGCGTCCCACACGAGGCCCGTTTCCCCGACTACCGCGACCTGCTGCGTTCCGGGCTGGTGGACGCCGTGGACATCGCCGTGCCCCATCGTTTTCACGCCCCCGTCTGCATCGGCGCCGCCCGCACCCGCACGCCCTTCCTCAGCGAGAAGCCGCTGGCCACCTCGCTGGCGCAGGCCGACGAGATCATCGACGAGGTCGAACGCAACGACATCCCCGCCGGCATCATGCACAACTACCTCAACCGGCCCAGCACCGCCGCGGCCCTGGCGGCCATCGAGGCCGGACGCATCGGCAACCCCTTCATGTTTCGCATGGAGCACATGGGCAGCGGCTGGTACGTGGGAGCGGCCGCCTACGACCCGACCTGGCGCAGCCGTCGCGAGGACGCCGGCGGCGGGGCCTTGCTCGACAACGGCTACCACAACCTCTACACCGCCGAGGCCATGTTGCAGTCCCCCATCACCCAGGTTTTCGCCCGCGTTGACACCCACGTGCGGGAGCAGGACGTGGACGACACCGCCGCCGTCATGCTCGGTCACGCCAGCGGCGCCACCTCGCTCGTCCTGGCCGCTTGGAGCGCCACCAGCGCCACCGGCTTAACGGAAGTCCACGGCGACCTCGGCTCCATCCGCCTCGACCGCGGCGAAGCCGTCCTGCACACCGGCGATCGAACCGAGGTGCTGGAAAACACCGACGCCGACGAACTCGGCTTCACCCCCATCTTTCGAGACTTCGCCGAAGCCGTCCGCGGAAACGCCCCGCCACGACACACCCTTGCCGAGGGCCGCCGCAACCTCCAACTCGTCTTCGCCGGCTACGACTCCGCCATCGACAACCAGGTCATCCATGTCGAGAACTGACCCCGCCACACCTGCCGTCGGAGGCGCCGTACGGGCCAGCTGACCCGAACACCTGACCGGCCCTGAATGCCGCCCCGACGCCGCCTCCCCTGGCTCGCCATCCTGGACCTGCCGCGCGATGTCCTGGCATCTATGGCCATCACCGTCGCGGTGGCCTTCGGCAACGGTTCCATTGCGTCGGTGCTCGCGCCGATCAGCCGCGACTTTAATTTCGAAGACTCGGCCGGGACGGCCCTGGCGGCGCTGATCGCCAGCTTTGCCGTCGCCCGCCTCATCATCAACCTCCCCATGGGAGCCCTGGTCGACCGGATGCGCCTGCATCCGCTCTTCTACGGCGGCGGCGCGCTGGCCATCGTCGGCGTCATTCTCACGGTCGCGGCGCCCTTCTACTGGCTGCTCCTGCTCGGACGCATCGTCGAGGGCGCCGGGTCAATCACCGCCAGCGCCGCCGCCCAGGCCTACGTCGCGCGCCAGGCCCCCGAGCGCGAACGCGGCCGCATGTTGGGCGCCGTCAGCTCCGCCACCATGATGGGCGGCTTTCTCTCGCCGGTCGTCGTCGGCGCGGTCGCCACCGTGGCCCACTGGCGCATTGGAATGCTCCTGACCGTCCTGGCCATCCTGACCGGGATGTTCATGGTGAAGCGTTATGTAAAGGACGAGCCGCCGCCGGTCCGATCGTCCACACGCACACCCATCCGACGAGAAAGCCCGCTGCAGTTCGCCCGCCGCGCCGTGTACAGCCCCGGCCGGCTCTTGTTCGTCAACGGCATGGCCATGGCGCTCGCCGTCCCGATCTTCGGCTTCAAGGCCTTCTTTTATCCGCTCTTCGGCGGCGAGGTACTGGACCTTCAACCATTCCTGATCGGCATTGCCATCTCGCTTTCAACCCTCATGCGCTTCCCCGTCGCCATCGTCGCCGGCGCCATGTCCGACCGCTACGGACGCCTTTGGGTCTACGTGCCCAGCGCCCTGGCCATGGGTCTGGTCAGCGTCCTCGTCAGTCAGGCCGACAGCGCCGCCACCTACGTGCTGTTCGGCCTGGCCTTTGGCCTGGGCGGCGGCGCCATCCCCACCATCACTTCCACCGTGGTGGATCGCGCCCCGCGCGAGCGTCTGGGCGCCGCCCTCGGCACCCACGCCTTCCTGCGCGACATCGGCGTGGCCCTCACTCCCCTGGGTCTCGGCGTCGCCGTCGATGCCCTCGACTTCACCTCCACGGCCTTCACCATGCTCGCCTTCGCCGCCCTCTCCGCCCTCCTCGCCATCGCCGCCGGCGAATCCGCCCCTATCCGCAGGAAGCGAGCCCGAATCTAGCCAGTTCCGGGGACATTGAGCGCGAGTCCGCCGGACTGATCAACCACCACGACCACGAGATCTGTGAAGGCCCATTCGACGATGTCCCCACCGACATCAGGACGCGGTTCAATGGCCTGAAAGCATGGGGCCTCACCCGCGAAATCCAACAGTCACGACCCCGGCGTCAATACGGAAGCTGAGTTTCCGGGTGGTCTTGCATGTATTTGGCCTGCGCGACGCCAAAGTTCTCCTGGATCTGGAGGGAGTGGCCGCCGTCGACGACGAGGGTGTGGCCGGTAATGAAGGAGGCGTCCTGGGAGCAGAGGAAGGCGACGGCGGCGGCGATATCCTCGGGCCGGCCGCAGCGGCCGACGGGGTACTGGGCTTCGAAGAACTCGTAGCCGGAGGGATTGTCGTCCCAGATGCCGGCCTGGATGTTCTCGGTGACGATGTGGCCGGGGGCGATGGCGTTGATGCGGATGCCGTCGCGGCCGTACTCGACCGCCATCTGTCTGGTGGCGGCAATGAGGGCAGCTTTGCCGGTCTCGTAGACGAGCGCGCCGGGAGCGACAAGCAGGCCGTGGATGCTGGAGATGTTGACGATGCTGCCGCCGCCGGCCCGGCGCAGGTGGGGCACGCCGAATTTGGCCGAAAGGTAGCTGGCCTTGACTAGGACGGCCATGGCGCGATCGTAGTCGTCGGGCGGGACCTCTTCGGCGCCACCGGTCACGGCTTCCATGGCGGGGTAGGCGTTGTTGACGATTATGTCGAGACGGCCCCACCGATCTACGGCGGCCTGGATCATGGCCCGGACCTGATCGATTTCACCGACGTTGGTGGCACAGGCGGCGGCGGTGCCGCCGCTGGCCTGGATGCGGGCGGCGCGTTCTTCGGCGCCTTCAGTGTCGATGTCGGCGATGAGGACTGAGGCGCCTTCAGCGGCGAGGCGTTCAGCGATAGCACCGCCAATGCCGGTGGCGCCGCCGGTGACGACCGCTCCGCAGTCCTGGAATCGACCGGTTGCCGCTGTCATGGATGCCTGTCCTTCACTGAGAGTCCGGTGGTTACGGGTGCGTCCAGTCAGCCGGTCAAGCTGAGGTAGTGGACGGGGGCGAGGCCGGATTGGGTGCGCCATTGGTTGAAGGTCATGCCGTCAATGAGGAAGAGGCGGTCGTTCATGGTTCCGCTTTCAATCATGCGCTGAGCATCGTCCGAGAAGCTGCCGGTGGTGATGAGGTAGGCGCGTTCGGCGCCGTGGAGCGACATGGATCCGAGGAGGTCGCTGACGGCCCGGTACTCGACGGCCTCGTCATGCGATTGCAGCTTGCACTGCACGATGGCTGATGGCTGCGATTTACTTCCGCCGGACTCGAACAGCTTGAGGGCGATGCCCCGGCTGGCGGCATCGTCCTCGGCTTCGACTTCTTGATTGCTGAAGCGGCGGCTGAGCGTTTCGGCGACGACACGCTCGAACTGGCTGGGGACGACGACGTAAAGCGCCTCGCCTTCGTATTCGGCCTGCGCCGGGAGACCCTGAGGTTCCGGGCTCGGCTGGGCCTCGGGCTGGGACGCGGCAGTGACCTGGGGCTGCGGCTGGCTGGCGGCCTGGCGATTTTCTTCAGAGAGTGCGCGCAGTCTTTCCTCGTATTCCGACTTCAGGCTATCCAGTTCGGCTTCGCGGGTGGAGAGTTCGGCCTGGCGGTTGGAGAGTTCCGCATCGTATTGCGATGAGTCGGCCGTCCGTTGAGGTCGTTGCGCACTGTAGAGCTCACGGTTTTTACGCCGAAGCTCCTTGATCTCAGATTCGTACTGGCCCTTCAGCGCGTCAACGGTGATCGCCTGATTGGCTTGCAGCTGTTCAATGCCCTCTCGCGAAAGCGACATATAGAGGGCAATAAACCAACAAATCAGTGTCCAACCCAGGAAGACATTAAGCGCGACTACCATTGTCTTTTCGCGATGAATCTTGGTTGCAACTATGATTGTTGGAAGAAAATACAGAACAATTATTGCGATAATCGTGAAGAAGCCGCCGATACCTTCCACTTGAAGATTTCCTTTCTATTCAGTCGTGGGCAGGCACCTCAGGCCGGCGCGACGGACTTGGCCTCCGTGGATTGTGGCGAAGTCGATTCGGGCCGGGCATCCCGTGATGCCGGACCGGCGGACTGGCCGTTGCGGGAGTGGCCGCCAGGACGGTCACCGGAGGCGAGGACTCGCTGGAGGTATTGGCCGGTGTAGCTGTCGGGTTTGGCCGCGACGTCTTCGGGGGTGCCTTCGGCGATGAGTTCGCCGCCGGCGTCGCCGCCTTCGGGGCCAAGGTCGATGATCCAGTCGGCGGACTTAATGACGTCGAGGTTGTGTTCGATGACGATGACGGTGTTGCCGGCGTCGGCGAGGCGCTGGAGGACCTGGATGAGTTTGCGGGTGTCGGCAAAGTGCAGGCCGGTGGTGGGTTCGTCGAGGATGTAGACGGTTTTGCCGGTGGCGCGCTTGGAGAGCTCGGAGGCGAGCTTGATGCGCTGGGCTTCGCCGCCTGAGAGGGTTGTGGCGGGCTGGCCGAGGCGGATGTAGCCGAGGCCGACATCGACGAGGGTGCCGAGCTTGCGCTCGATGGACGGGATGTTCTGGAAGAAGGCGTGGGCGTCTTCGACGGTCATGTGCAGCACGTCGGCGATGGTCTTGCCCTTGTAGGTGATGTCGAGGGCCTCGCGGTTGTAGCGGGCGCCCTCGCAGACCTCGCAAGTGACGTAGACGTCGGGCAGGAACTGCATCTCGATACGGTTGAGGCCCTGGCCCTCGCAAGCTTCGCAGCGGCCGCCCTTGACGTTGAAGGAGAAGCGGCCGGGCTTGTAGCCGCGGGCGCGGGATTCGGGGACGGCGGCGAACAGGTCGCGAATGGGGGTGAAAGCGCTGGTGTAGGTGGCGGGGTTTGAGCGGGGGGTGCGGCCGATGGGGGACTGATCGATCTCGATTGCTTTGTCGATGTGTTCGAGGCCGCGGATACGGGAGTGCTCACCCGGGACATTGCGGCTGCCCCAGATGCGCTGGGCGAGGGCGCGGTACAGCACGTCCTCGATGAGGGTGCTCTTGCCGGAGCCAGAGACGCCGGTGACGCAGATGAAGCAGCCGAGGGGGAACCGGACGAACAGGGACTTGAGGTTGTTGGCGCGGACGCCTTCCAGGGTGAGGTTGGCACCGTTGCCGGGGCGGCGGGCGACGGGGACGGGGATGTGTTCGCGGCCGGCGAGGTAGGCGCCGGTAAGCGATTCGGGATGGGCTTCGACATGGTCCGGCGGGCCTTCGGCGACGACCTTGCCGCCGTGTTCGCCGGCGCCGGGGCCGATATCGATGACCCAGTCGGCGGAGCGTATGGTCTCCTCGTCGTGCTCGACGACCATGACGGTATTGCCGAGGTCGCGCAGGCCCTCGAGGGTGCGGACGAGGCGGGCGTTGTCGCGCTGGTGCAGACCGATGCTGGGCTCGTCGAGGATATACATGACGCCGACGAGGCCGGAGCCGATCTGAGTGGCCAGACGGATGCGCTGGGCCTCTCCGCCCGACAGGGTGCCGGCGGAGCGTTCGAGGGTGAGGTACTCAAGACCGACGGCCTCCAAGAAGCCGAGGCGAGCGTTGATTTCCTTGAGGACCTGGACGGCGATGGTGGCGTCGCGCTTGCTGAGCCTGAGGCCGGCAAAGAAGGCAGCGGCGGCCTGGATCGTCATGGCGGTGGCGTCGTGAATGGAACTGCCGCCGATGGTGACGGCCATGGACTCGGGCCGTAGCCGAGCGCCCAGGCAGACGGGGCACATGCGGCGGGTCATGTAGCGCTCGATTTCGCCGCGGATGTACTCGGACTCGGTGTTCTCATAGCGGCGGCGGAGGTTGGGGATGACGCCTTCGAACTCGAACTCATAGGCGCGGCGGCGGCCGGCGGCGTTGGTGTACTGGACAACCAGAGGCTGGCCGGGGGCGCCGTAGAGGATGACGTCGACGATGGCGGGGTCGAGGCGCTCGACGGGGGTGTTGGTACGAAAGCCGTATTTGCGGGCGAGGGATTCGATGACGTGGCGGGTGAGGGAGGTCTCGCGGGTGTGAGCCTTGACCCACGGGGCGATGGCGCCCTGGGCGATGGACAGCGTGCGGTTGGGAATGATGAGGGCCGGATCAAGTTCCAGCTTGGATCCAAGGCCGTTGCAGTCGGGGCAAGCGCCGTGGGGTGTGTTGAAGGAGAAGAGACGGGGCTCCAGGTTGGCGAGGCTAACGTGGCCGTTCTTGCAGGCGAGGCGTTCGCTGAGGGTCAACTCGTCGCCGTCGACGATCTGGATGGTGACGAAGCCTTCGCCCAACTGGAGAGCAGTTTCAAGCGAGTCGGCGAGGCGCATACGGGAGTCGGGCTTGGGAGTGAGCCGGTCGACGACGATGTCGATGTCGTGCCAGAGGTTGCGGTCGAGGTCCGGAACATCGTCGAGGGGAACAACCTGGCCATCGACGCGGGCACGGACGAAGCCGGCGCGGCGGGCGTCGTCAAAGACGCCCTTGTGCTCGCCCTTGCGGTGAATGATGACGGGGGCGAGGACCATGAAGCGAGTGTCCTCGTCCCAATCCAGGATCAGGTCGACCATTTCCTGGATGGTCTGGGAAGACAGCGGCTCGCCGCAGGAGTGGCAGTGGGGCTGGCCGATGCGCGCCCAGAGGAGGCGCATGTAGTCGTAGATCTCGGTGACCGTGCCGACGGTGGAGCGGGGGTTGTGGGAGGTGGCTTTCTGGTCGATGGAGATGGCGGGGGAGAGGCCCTCGATCTGGTCCACGTCGGGCTTTTCGAGCTGGCCGAGGAACTGGCGGGCATAGGCGGAGAGCGACTCGACGTAGCGGCGTTGGCCTTCGGCGTAGAGGGTGTCGAACGCGAGGCTGGACTTGCCGGAGCCGGAGATGCCCGAGATGACGACGAGCTTGTTGCGAGGGATCTCAAGGTCAATGTCCTTGAGATTGTGTTCGCGCGCGCCGCGGATGACGATGGAGGAGTCGGCCATAACAGTCCAGCTTAAGCGATTGGGTGTGAGGCTGTTGGTGGGCGGTTTCGTCGGGTTGGGGGCGCGCACGTGTAACGGGGCAACAGGGCCTGATTGGCTGGCGGGCTATGGTTGAGGCGGTTGCCCCGAACACGTTGGGTGCGGTCGGATGCTGCGTTTGTTGCTGGAGCGCTTAGAGGCGCGGGCGTCGGCCGGGCGGCCGGTGACGGTGGGGCTGGCCGGCGCGGGGCGGTTTGGGACGAGCGTGGCGGCGCAGATTGGGCAGATCGACGGGTTGCGGCTGGCGGCGGTGGCGGATCCGAACGTGGACAACGCTTATGAGGCCCTGAAGGCGACGGGCTGGGCTGACGGGCAGTGGCAACAGTGCGATAGCGCGAGCAAAGCGCGGGACGCCATCGCGTCGGGGGCGGCCGTGCTGGCGCCGGATGCGGAGGTGCTGGCGTCGGCGCCTATCGACGTGCTGGTGGAAGCAACCGGGATTCCAGAGGTGGCGGCTCGCAATGCGTGGAACGCCCTGCGACAGGGGCGTCACGTGGTGATGGTGACGGTTGAGGCCGACGTGAGTTTTGGGTGGGCGCTGGCGCGGGAGGCGCGGCGGCAGGAGGTGGTCTACAGCCTGGCGGCGGGCGATCAGCCGGTGGCGATCATGGAACTGTACGACTGGGCCAAGGCCCTGGGGCTGGAGGTCGTGGCGGTTGGACGCGGCACGCGCCGGTATCCGGCGGACCGGCACGGGGATCCGGACCGAGCGCTGGCGCGGCTTGGATACGACACCGAGGCGACAGCGCGGCTGCGGCTGAACGCGCAGATTTACAACTCGTTCCGGGACGGGTCGAAGGCCCAGATCGAGATGTGCGCGGTGTCGAATATGACGGGGCTGCCGCCCGATCGGCGGGGAATGCACGAGCCGTCGGCGGGACTGGACGAACTGCCGAATCTGTTTGCGCCTACAGAAGCCGGAGGTTTACTGGAGAGCGACGGGGTCGTGGACCTGGCCAACGGCGTGGGGCCGGATGGCGAATCGGAGCTACCCGAGAACATTGCCGACGGCGTGTGGGCAGTGGTGACCTCGGCGGACGGGCACATCCGGGAGGACATGCGGATCCACGGGACGCGGGTTTCGGCGGATGGACGGCGGATGGCGCTGTTTCGGGAGTACCACCTGTGCGGGATCGAGACGCCGCTGAGCATTGCGCAGGCGGCGCTGCTGGGGGCATCGTCTGGACAGCCGCTCGAGACGCCGACTTCGGAGGTGTTGGCGTATGCGAAGCGCGACTTGCGGCCGGGGGACACGCTGGACGGTTCGGGCGGTCGGTTGGTGTACGGGCTGATTGACCGGGCCGAGACTCTGGAGGCCGAAGGCGTGTTGCCGCTGGGGCTGTCGTACGGGGCGCGGGTGCGGGAGGCAGTGTCGGCGGATCAGCCGATTCCGGTTGGGGCGGTTGAGGTGAATGAGTCGTCGTTTGTGGCGCGGCTGCGAGCGACGGCAGGCGAGCGGTAGCCGACCTTCCGATTCGACTGCCGGTAATCAGAGCGGCAGCGCGGGACCGACTCCGTCTAGTCGATGGGTTGGTGGAAGTAGTAGCAGAGGCCGTCGGGGGCGATGAGGAAGAAGACGCTCATCTTCTGGCCATTGTGGTCGTCGATGCGTGATTCGCCGGGTGAGAGGCCGCTGGCTTCGAGTTCGCGGCGGGCGCGCTCAATGTCGGTGACGAGGATGGCGGCGCCATCGTTGCTGGCGTCGCCGCCGTTTATGGCGAAGCCGATTTGGACGCCGTCGCGCTGCATGATGACGGTTGGGACGGGGTCGTCGCGGCGTTCCACTTCGGTGAGACCCAGAGCATTCGCGTACCACTGGGAGGCTTGGTCCAAGTCCTCCACCGGGAGCGCCAGAACATCGTTCTGGTATGGGCGGGCCGCCTTGAAGAGTGGTTCGGTGTTCATGGCCGCGATCTCCTTTGTCCTGCACAGGCGCTGGGTGTGCAGCCTCGTCATGGCAGAGCGTACAACCGGGATTACGGGCGGTTGCCGGTCAGACTTCGTGGTAGCGGAAACAGGTGACGAGGTGGTCGTTGACCAGGCCGGCGGCTTGCATGAAGGCGTAGCAGATTGTTGGTCCGACGAACTTGAAGCCGCGGCGTTTAAGGTCTCGGCTCATGGCGCGGGAAACGTCGGTTTCGGCTGGGAGGTCGTCCAGGGTGCGGAAGGCGTTGCGTTGCGGGCGGCCGTCCACGAAGGACCAAATGAGCGTGTCCAGCGAGCCGAGTTCGTCGATGGCCCGCAGGGCCGCCCGGGCGTTGCCGACGGTGGACTGGATCTTGGCGCGGTTTCGGATGATGCGGGAGTCGGCGCGGCGGGCTTCGATGTCGGCGGGGGTGTAGGCGGCGATTCGCTCGATATCGAAGTCTTCAAAGACCTCCCGATAGCCCTGGCGGCGGTGCAGGACGGTGCGCCAGGACAGGCCGGCCTGGGCGCCTTCGAGCGTGAGGAGTTCGAAGAGTGCGCGGTCGTCGTGAAGGGGAACGCCCCACTCCCGGTCGTGATAGGCCTGCATGAGCGGGTCGTCACCCGCCCAGGAGCAGCGAGAGCGGGTCACGAAGGCTCGATGAGATTGCGGGCGTAGCGGACCAAGTGAACCGGGCCGTGCCAGTCGTGGGTGTTTTCCGTGCCGTCAAAGATCCAGCCGGTGCCTTCGTAGAACTTGCGGGTTGGCGGCAGGTCACGCAGGGTCCAGAGGACGGCGGCGTGATAGCCGCGGGCGCGAAGAGCCGTGGTCAGGGCTTCGAGCAACGCCCGTCCCACACCGCGCCCCTGCAAGTCAGGATGGACGTAAAGCGCGCGGATCTCACCCACGTCGGATTCCAGGCGGGTGTCGCTCGCCTGCTCGGCCATGCCCATGCCGATGATGTCGTCGGCGGCGCAGGCCACGACCACTGCCGATCCTTCGGTGTCTTTGATCACGTCGCGGCAGCGCTGGATCCGGTAGGGCGAGAGCGTGAGGCCGTCCAGGAACTCGTCCGAGACAATTCCGCGGAAGCAGGCCTTCCAGGTGGCGATGCGTACAGCCTCGAAGGCCTCAATGTCGTCGACAGTCGCGGGCCGAACCGTCCAAGGCGGTGGACGGCTCATGCCGAGTCGCTCAGCTCGCGAGCGTAGCGGACCAGGTGCACGGGGCCCTGCAGGTCGAGGCTGTCTTCCGCACCGTCGAACTTCCAGCCGTTGGCTTCGTAGAACCGGCGGGTGGCACGGCGGTCACGGAGGGTCCAGAGGATGGCGGACCGGTAACCGAGGGCCTGGAGAGTGAAGGTCAGGCGTTCCAGCAAGGCCCGGCCGACACCGCGCCCCTGCCATTGGGTCAGCACGTAGACAGCGTAGATCTCACCAACGCCTTGTTGCACCTGTTCGTCTTCGGGCTCCCCAGCGATGCCCATGCCTATCACCTGGGAATCAGCGACGCCTACGACACGCACGCCCGCGTCAGCGCGGTCGATGGCCGCGCGCATTCGATCGACTCTGGACGACTGGACCTTGAGGCTGTCGAGATACGTGTCCGGGACGATTCCCCGGTAGCAGGCCTTCCAGGTGGCGACGCGGACGGTCTCGATGGCCTCTGCGTCGTCCGACGTCGCGGGACGGATCGTCCAGGGCGGATGGGCGGCGGGCACGGCATTAGGCTCGGGCATAAGGGCTTGGACTCTAACCCAGGTGAATGGGTTAGTCGTCCGAGCCCTGGCGCCTCCGATCAGGCTGCAGCAGGCCTCGTATGGTGGAGTGGATCCTCCCCGAGTCCGCGCGCCAGGACGCCGCACGGCCCGAGTTGTCGAGCTGCCCGATCCGACGGACCACGAGCCGATTCAAGGACCGCGGTTACGCCTTCGGCCGCTGACGCCCGACGACCTTCCGATGCTGATGCGCTGGCTGGCCGATCCCGGGGTGCAGGAGTTCCATGGCCGGCCGCCCGAGTCCCTGGCGCAGGCGCACGACATTTACCTGGTGGCGGAGGACGCGCCGTGCTGGCGCTTCATCATCGAAGACCAGGGCCGCCCGGTGGGCGAAGTCCAGTATTACCACCCCTACCTGAACGAACGCTGGTCGGCGGGGATCGACATCTTCATCGGCGAGCCCGGCGACCGTAACCGGGGGCTGGGAACCGAGGCTGTGCGGACGCTGCTGCAGCACCTGTTCGAGATGAAAGGCGTGAACCGGGTGACCATTGGCCCGGAGCCGGTTATTCGACGCGCCATTCGCTCCTACGAGAAGACCGGCTTTCAATTGGACGGGGTGATTCGGCGCAGCTATAAGGTGGACGACCGCTGGGTGGACGCCGTCCACATGACCATCCTCGACGTTGAGTGGCCGGCGGCGAAGGCGAAGTGGGAGACGGACACAGACCGCTCGGCGGGCGGTTGAGCTCGCCGAAAGGCCCGGCGCTGGGGGCGCGAGTCGTATATTCTTTCGGTATAGAACCGTAGGTTCCTCTCGCCGGCATGGAGGCTTGACATGGCCGTCAGCACACTCCGCACGCTTTCACAGTCACAAGTTGATCAGTTCCTGCGCGACGGGTTCACGGTCGTCCACGACCTGCTGGACGCCGACGAGATCGCGGTCCTGGCCGAGCGGGCGGACCTGATCGCGTCGGGCAAGGCGGATCACATCGTCGATGGCACGATCCAGCTGGAACAGCCGTTTCGCGAGGCCGAGGACGAAGTCGATAACCGGGTGATGGCAACGCGCAAGCTGGCGCATATCGTCCCCGAGGACGAGGTGCTGCGGGCGCACGCGCGCAACCCCAAGATTGTTGACGTGATTGCCGACCTGATGGACACGGACGACATCACGCTCTATGGCGACCAACTCTTCATGAAGCCGCCGCGGCACGGGTCGGCCAAGGAGTGGCACCAGGACTCGGCCTCGTTCAAGAACATTTTCCCGATGGACCTGATTTCAGCCTGGGCGGCGATCGACAACGTGACGATCGAGAACGGCTGCCTGTGGATGGTTCCCGGGAGTCACCGCTGGGCGATCATTCCGCCGACGTCGCGGCCGACGATCGAAGGGCAGTTTGGTGGGGACTACCCAACGGTGCCGGTGCCCCTGCGGCCCGGCAGCGTGAGCTTTCACCACAGCCTGACGTACCACGCCAGCGGGCCGAACGAGACGGACACGCGGCGGCGCGGCTACGCGACGCACTACATGCGGTCGAACTCCATCAACGACAGGGAGATTCCAGGCTCGCCGGCGGTGCGGGGTTACGTGCACATCCGCGGGAGGCGGATTCCGGGGACGGTGTCGGACGAGGTGTTTGACGTCTAACCGCACCCAGGCCAGCGGATTGGCGCTGCGAAGCGGCGGTGCGCGGCCGGCGGACTAGCCCGACGGGGGTTCGTTGACGGCGATCAGGCGCAGGAGGCGGCCGCCGGCGTCGTCGGTGACGTAGATCTCGCCGTCACCGCCCTCGCCGAAAGTCGGGATCAGGAAGTCGAAGTCCGCTCGTTGCACCATTTGCCAGGCGCCTTGATCGTCGAGGTGGAGCGTCCAGACTCGGCCGCTGCAGTAGTCGCCGAAAATGTAGGCGCCGGCGAGCGAGGGAAAGGCGTGGCCGCGGTAGACGTAGCCGCCTGTGATCGAACACCCGAAGTCGCGGCGGTACTCGGCAACCGGAATCTGCAGGCCCTCGGTCGCGCACTCCGACAAAACGGGCGGGAAGCAGGCGCTGCCTTCCATGATATTCCAGCCGTAGTTGAGGCCCCCGCGCAGCGGCGCCAGGGCCAGGTGGACCTCTTCCAGGTCGTTCTGACCCACGTCAGCCATCCAAAGATCGCCGGTGACACGGTCGAACGAGAAGCGCCAGACGTTGCGCAGGCCGTAGGCGAAGATCTCGGCGCGCTTGCCGGGCTGGCTGGCGAAGGGATTGTCGACGGGTATGGCGTAGCCGGATTCGGCATTGACATCAATACGCAATAACGAGCCGAGAAGGGTGCCGGGATTCTGACCGTGTTGAAGAGGGTCTCCGCCAGATCCGCCGTCGCCGGCCGAGATGTAGAGATAACCGTCCCGCGGGCCGAAGGCGATCATGCCGCCGTTGTGATTCTCGTACGGCTGTTCGATCTGTAGCAGCACACGCTCGGATTGCGAATCCGCCTTGGCCTGACCTGCGTCGGCAGAGAACTCAGACACGACGGTGTCGCCGTTGTGGTCGGTGTAGTCCACGAAGATGCGTCCGTTGGTGGGATAGCCCGGGTGGAAGGCGACGCTGAACAGTCCTTGCTCGTAGGCATCCGATCGCACGCGGTCGGTGATGTCGAGGAAGGGATCGTTGCGGACCTGGCCGTCTTGCACGACCAAGATTCGGCCGCGCTTCTCAACGACGAAGAGCCTGCCGCTGGCATCGCTTGCGTGGCCGACATATATGGGGCGATCGAAGCCGGTGGCCACGACCTGAACATCGATACTCAATCCGCTCGGCGGAGCGGGCTGCGGCGTGGCCGCGACTTCCGGGATGGGAGCCGGTGTTGGCGTGGGCTCTGGCGTCGGCTCGGGAGTCGCTGTGGCGACCGGTGACTCAGTGGCTGCCGGAGTTGAAGCAACTTCGACGCCCGCCGTGGGTGTCGGCTCACTCGTTGCCGTGGGAACTGGCGCTTGGACGACGACCGTCGGCGCGGCGGTCGCCTGAGTGCTGGCCTGGACGGGAGGTGGAGGTGTCGCCGGAGCATCCGAACTAGTAGACGCGGCCGGCGCCCGGGTGACTGAGGCGGGAACCGTCGGGGCTGTGGGTGTCGCGGCTTGGGCCGGTTCAGCCACGACGGCGGGTGCCGAGGCAGGGGCCGGTGGCTGCGATTCGGAGACAGGCGCCGAGGCCGGCTCGCACGCCGCGACCAGGACAAGCACTACGAGGGCGAGAAGTGTTCGGCGCATGGGGCCAACCTTACGGCATGGGACGCGCCTAAACCGTGAATTGCGTTATCGAGCGGACCGGATTGAATGCGCGAAGAGCACAGCGCACACTCAATTCAATTGGGCCTGGCAAGGAGCGGTAGATGGCACGACTTGAAGGTAAACAAGCGCTGATCACAGGCGGCGGGCGCGGGATTGGCGCCGGGATTGCGCGTCGGTTTGCCGCCGAGGGGGCGCACGTGGTCCTGACGCAGCGCGACGTCGGCCTGCTGGAAGCCACCGCTGACCGAATCCGAGCGGACGGCGGAACCGTCACCTGGTTCCGGGGCGATGTCGGCACGCCGGCCGGCGCCTCGGCAATCGTGGAAGAAGCGCTGGATCGGGTGGGGTCGCTGGACATCCTGATGAATAATGCCGCCCGCACCGGGCAGGTCGGTCCGTTTCTGGAAGTCGAACTGGAGGACTGGCATAGCTACATCGATACGAATCTGACTGGCGCATTCGTCGTGGCGCAGGCGGTGGCCCGCCACATGGTGGACGCGGGCATCGAGGGACGAATCGTCAACACGGGGTCGGTGGACTCGTTTGCGTCCGAGGCCAACGCCTCGCCATACGCCGCCAGCAAGGGCGGGCTCTGGCTGCTGACGCGGGCCATGGCGGTGGACCTGGCGCCGTACGGCATAGCCGTGAATCTGATCGCCCCCGGACCGATCCGGGTGGAGCGCTCGGAAGTGCGGGCTCGCGACCCGGAGCTGCGCGCAAAGCGAGCCCGAGTGATACCGCAGGGCGCCTACGGCATGCCGGAAGACGTAGCAGCCGCGGCCGTGTACCTGGCCAGCGACGAGTGCCGCTATGTGACCGGCAGCGCGATTACGGTGGATGGTGGGGGACGCGCGTATCTGCCGTTCTAGACGGATGGCCCCTGGACGCCGTGCGTAGTCCGGTCGCACTCAGACTTGCGAAGCCGAGCCAAGGTCGGAGAGATCCATGCGGCTGATTGCGCCGGCGCCGACCGATCCGCTTTGGCGGGACAACCCAGGGACATGGGACTGCGGGCCGGCCGAGATCTGGTCAATGTTGCTGGCCGCACTGGAGGGCGACGTTGCCCGTGTGCGGGCGCTCGCAGCGCGAGATCCGAACCTCGTGCATGCAGAGTATTGGTATACGCAGCCGCTGCACTTCGCGGTTCGCGAGGGGCACGCGGACGTTGTGCGGACGCTGCTGGAATTGGGCGCGGACCCGAGCTACCGCCGCTACGCCCACGAACCGCTGGCCACCGTCGCACGCGACCGCGGACACGACGGCGTCGCTCGAATCATCGAGGACGCGCGGGCGGCGCTGGGGCTCGGCGGTGAGCCGCATGAAGTGCACACGGCCTCCACGGCCGGGGACGTGGATCGGTTGCGAGCACTGATTGCCGGCAACCGCTCGCTGTTGGACCGCGGGGATGACGAGGGTTTCACCCCGCTGCATCGGGCTGTCGAAGCCGGGCAGGCTGAATGCGCAACTCTTCTCCTAGAGCTCGGCGCGCCGCCAGACGCCGTTCAGGCCGGCGGTGGGGGCAACCGGCCCGACGCCTGGTACCGGCCGGCGGGTCAGCGACCGATCGACCTGGCACTGAAGCGCAACGACTTCGACGTCGTTCGTGAGTTATTGGCCGGTGGGGCTGAGTTGACGATTGACGTGGCGGCGGCGATGGGCGACGCCGAAGAGGTGAAGCGAATCCTGGACTCCGACCCGGATGCCCTGCTCGCTCTTGGCGATGAGGCCGGACGGCCCATGGGGGAAGCAGCCCGCCGGGGTCATACCAATGTGATTCGCGTGCTGCTGGCGCACGGTGTCGATCCGAATCTGCGTGAGGGGCGCGACGCTCCGCGGGGGAAAGCGCTTTGGCACGCGGCCCAGCGCGGGGACGAGACAATGGCTCGGATGCTGTTGGAGGCGGGGGCGGACCCCAACGCCGGGATTGAGTCCTCGGGCACGGCGGCGTGGATGGCGAAAGATCCCGAGCTGCGGCGAATGTTCGAAGAACATGGCGGGTCCGTGGACGCGACCGGGCACTTGCTTGACGGCAATGACGAAGCGGTGTTGGCGATGGCGGACGAGGACCCGGATGCCGTGAGCACCCACGGCTGCGGCGGCATCTTCACCATGGCCGTCTCGTTCAAGCGTCGCGACCTGCTGCAGCCGCTGCTGGATCGTGGGGTGCGCGTCCCCGACGTCGTGACCGGCTGCCGGACCTACCTGTGGAATACGCCGGACATGACGCGCGTGCTGCTGGAGCACGGCATGAACCCCAATCTGCCGAATTGGCAGCGGGTGACGCCGCTGCATGACATCTGCAGCCGCGGTGGACGCGGCAGGCCAGACCCCAACCGGCATGAGCTTTTGGACCTGTTCCTGGAATTCGGCGCGGACACTAATGCGATGGACGAGGAGTACCGGTCGACGCCGCTCGGCTGGGCGGCGCGCAACGGGCTGGCGGACATGGCTGAGCTACTGCTCGCCCGCGGAGCGGATGCCAGTCTGGCGGGGGAACCCTGGGCTACGCCGTTGGAGTGGGCGCGGCGGAGGGGGCACGGAGACATTGAAGCTTCGCTGTTGGCACATGGCGCGGGGTAGGCCATCGAAAACTCACTAGATCGGATCCAGGGGAAAGATGGGGCGGCGGAGGCGGTGGTAGGTGAGGTCGCGGGGGTCGTGGGACTGGACGGCGGGGAAGGCGACGCGGTGGATCTGCGTTGCGATGGGGCCGTAGGCGGCGCGGAAGTGGTTTGAGGATTTGACGCCGATCCAGCGCAAGGCCGTGGGCTCGAGGCCAAGCGTGCGCGGGCACTCCAGGCTGAAGATCTGCAGGCGGTTGGTGGTGACGGCGACGCGAACGCCGCCGATGCGAAGCAGGGCGGTGGGTCCGAACTTCTGGGTGAGGCCCGTCATCATCGGACCACGGATGACGAACTCAAGGTTCAACAGCCGTTCCACGGTCGCTCGCGCGTGCACCGGCGGACCTTGATCCGGATGGGACTTGCCGCCGATCGCGACCTCGACTTCCGCACCGTGACCGGCGGCCTGGGCGAGTTGGACGGTTTCGGGGTCGCAGATGGTGAGGACCAGTGCGTCCTGGAGGTCGTGCTGGATAAATGCGCGCAACAAGCCGGTGGAATCGCCGGGGGCGCCGCCGCCGGGGTTGTCCTGGCCGTCGGCAATCACGATTGGGCCCGGTCCGGCTGAGCGGGTCTCGGCAAGGGCGTCGTCGAACTTGACCAGGTCAACGAGGAACTGCTGGCGCTGGCCATAGACCCAGTCGGCATAGGCCTTGGCCTCGCGCCGTGCCCTGGCCGGGTCGCCATCCGGCACCACGACCACGGAGGTGCCGGCTTCAGGGATGTCGGCCCAGGCGAAGCCCGGGTTGACGGAGGCGGTGAGGATTCCGGGCTGGGCTTCGAGCTGGTGGGCACGGGCGACGATGCCGTCAAAGGGTTCGAATCCGGTCACGTTGCCGCCGGCCCAAAGCAGGGGCAGCAGTTCGACGGCCATGGTGGGGCGAATCTCGCCGCGCAAGGTGCGAACGATCAGGTCGGCGGCTTCCCGGCCGCGTTCGCGGAAGTCGACGTGTGGGTAGGTGTCGCACGGGATGATGATGTCGGAGAGTTCGGCCATCGTGTCGCTGATGTTGGCGTGCAGGTCGAGGGTGACGATGACGGGGCGGTCGGGCCCGAGGATGGCGCGGACGCCGCGCAGGAGATCGCCCTCGCCGTCGTCGATACCTTCGATGACCATGGCGCCGTGCAGGTCCAGCAACGCGCCGTCGACCGGCATGGCGGCTTCCAGGCGCTCCAGGAACTCCGCCTTGAGGCGAGTCCAGGCTTCGGCGTGAACGGGTCCTGACGGTTCGGCGAAGGTCCACAGGAGAGGGACCAGCTCGTATCCGTGGGTTGCCGCGGCATCGATGAAACCGCCGCAGCCGGTATTGGTCTCGCGCATGGCCTCGATGAGTTCGGGGCCGCGATGAAAGCCGCGCGAGGCTTCGGAAAAGGCCTCGTACGGCGTTTCGATTGGCGTAAAGGTGCTGGACTCGTGCCCGATGTTGCCGGTGGCTATGCGCATGACGCGGCTCCGGGGCGTTTATTGCGAGGAGTGTAGCGACGGAGCGGCCGGCGGCCCCGGATGCTAGTCACCGCGGATGGGCTTTAGGCCGGCGGCGCGGACGAGGGCGAGAGCGCGGGCGTGGGCCTGGGGCGAGACGGCCGCGACGATGCCGCCGCGAATGCGGGGGTCAGGCGCATTGAATGTCCGTGGGCGACCCTTGAAGTCGGTGACCAGCCCGCCGACGGATTCCAGGATCGCGGCGTGGGGCGCGAGGTCCCACTCGGATCCGGAGGTTCGGGCCGCGACGAAGACGTGCCTGCCCTCGGAGAGCATGACGGTCATGCTCATCAGGCCGTGGTAGGAGACAGTGAACGCGACGTTGTCTGACGCAGCCGCGTCGGTGATGGCCGCCGCGCTATAGCTGTGCTGAACGCGGAGGGGCGAGTCGTGCAGCGGCCGCGGCCGAAGCTCAATCGTCCCGTCGTCCGACTCCAGGATTGGCGTGGTGCCGACGGCGCCGGAGCGGAGGTCGGGCATCGCAGGCCGATTGACAGCGCCGACGACGGGCCGCCCGTCGACGGCAAGCGCGACCATGATCGACCAGTCCCGGTCGCCGCGCTCGTAGTGGGAGGTGCCGTCGATCGGGTCCACGATCCAGCAGCGCGACTTACTCAGGCGGTGCGGATCGTCGGGGCCTTCCTCCGAGAGGATGGCGTCGTCGGGGTAGGCGGCGGAGATGGCCTCTACGATGACGTCGTTCACGTCATAGTCGGCCTGGGTGACGATGCTGCCGTCGGGTTTATCGAAGACCGGCAAGTCAGGGCGCTGGAAGTTGGCCAAGGCTGGCTCAGCAGCGCGACGGACGGTGTCGACGGCGAAGTCGAGTTCGGCGGCGTAGGTCATAAAGCTGACGTGTAGGCGTCTGCCACCAGCATGTCAGGTCTTCATGACATGAACAGCGTCGGGGGGGATGTGGACGCGCCAATGGCGGCGCGTGGCGACGCCCATGACCTGGTATGGGTGAGGGGCGATCTGGATCTCCAGGGTGCGAGCGGAGGGACCGGTGCCATTGGCGACGCGTGCGTAGAGGGTACGGGAGTGGCCGAAGTCGGCTTCGTCGGTGATGTGTATGTCCAGGATATTGGGACGGTCGTCCGGGCGGTCGGGACGGGTCAGGATGATCTGGTCGGCGCGGATGGCGACCTGGACCGGGCCGTCCGCGATACCGCTTTGAGCGGTCGTTAGTGAGCCGATAGGCGTGCGGACGGAAATTCCGCTCTCGGAGCCAGCGACTTTGCCGTCGAGTACGTTGGCGATGCCGAGCAGACGGGCCACGCGAGCGCTGTGGGGGCGCTGAAGCACGTGGGGGCGATCGCCAAATTGCAGAACCCGGCCGGCGTCCATCACGGCGATGCGGTCGCCGATGTGGCTGGCTTCGGTGAGGTCGTGCGTGACCATCAGCACGGGCAGATCCAGATCGCGGACAAGTCGGCGGAGTTCGCGACGCAGGGTCAGGGCCACACCTTCGTCTAGGGCGGCGAATGGCTCGTCCAGTAGAAGAGCCTGGGGCCTCCGAACCAGGGCGCGGGCCAGGGCGGTGCGCTGGGCCTGGCCGCCGGAGATCCGGGCGGGACGGCGATCGGCCAGGTCCTGGATGCCAAGCGTTCGGAGCAGACCGTCGACGCGCTGCTCGCGTTCGACTCGGGGTAGATCGAAGACGCCGTAGGCGACGTTCTGGGCGACGGTCAGGTGCGGAAAGAGTGCGTAGCTCTGGACCACGTAGCCCAATCGGCGGTCGTAGGGCGGTACGCTCAGTCCGGCCGCGGCATCGAAAACCGGGCGGTCATGGATGGCGATGCGGCCGGTGTCGGGAGTGAGGAGCCCGGCGACTGCTTCAAGCGTGAGGGTCTTGCCCGCACCGGATTGGCCGAAGAGGACGGTGATACCGGGTCCGACCTGGAGTTTGGGAGCAAGGTGGAAGTCGCCGAGCGTGCAGGTGACGTCGATCTGGATCACAAGGCGCGGCTTCCGGCGAGGGCCAGTCCTCGGAAGGCGATCAGGATCGCGAGGGCGATGGCGGCCAGGACGACGGCGATGGCGATAGCGGCATTGGCGTCGGCTTCCATGGCTTCCAGGATGGCGAGGGGCATGGTCTGGGTGCGGCCGGCGACGTTGCCGGCGAACATGATGGTGGCGCCGAACTCGCCCAGGGCCCGCGCCCACGCCATCACGGCGCCGCCGGCCAGCGAAGGCAGCGCCAGCGGCACGGTGATCCGCCGGAAAGTCCGCCAGGGCCGAGCTCCAAGGGTCGAGGAAACGGCTTCCAGCCGCTGGTCGACGCTTTCGAATCCTGCGCGCGCGGCGCGGATGTAGAAGGGTGCGGCGACGAACATCTGGGCCAGCACCACAGCGGCGGTGGTGAAGGCGACGTCGATGCCGGCGCCCGCCAGCGGGCCGCCAACCGGTCCCTGCCGCCCCAGGAGCAGGAGCAACGCCAGGCCCCCAACGACCGGGGGCAGGACGATCGGCAAATCGATCACGGCATCCACCAGGGCGCGGCCGGGGAAGCGGCGGCGGGCCAGCAGGTAGGCCGTTGGCGTGCCGAGTACCACGATGGCCAGCACGGCGATGGCGGAGGTGACGAGCGAGAGCTGCACGGCGCCCCGGACGAAGGGGCTGGTCAGGGCCGCGCCGATGTCGGCCTGGGTCACGCCGCGGGCAACCAGCACGCCCACCGGCGCCAGCACAAGGGCCAGGGCCAGGGCCGCCAGCAGCCAGACCAGGAGTTGGCTCCAGGCGAGTGGGGCACGCGCGGTTGCGCGGGTTGGCGGAGTCAGATCGGGATCCTTGCGGGCGGCGAAGCGAATCATGGCACCGTGTTCGCGGCGGTGGGGCCGAATCCGTGGCGGGTGAGGATGGCCTGGGCTTCGGGGGTTCGCAGAAAGTCGCGGAAGCGCTGGGCCAGTTGAGGGTCGGTAGCGTCACGGAGGACGGCGGTGGGGTAGGTGGCGGTGACCTGGGCGTGGGGCGGGGTTTGGATGGTCTGCAGGCGGCCGTTGGAGGCGAGGACGTCGGTGCGGTAGACGAAGCCGGCGTCGGCTTCGGCGAGTTCGAGCTTGGCGGCGACCTGGCGAACGTTGGTCTCGAAAGAAATCGCGTTATCGAGGACCGCGTTGGGGAATCCGGGTTGGCCGGTGGCGGAGGCGTGGAGGGCGAGCATCTGGCGGGTGTAGGCGCCGGCGGGGACGGATTCGGCGGCCATGACGAGGCGGCGGTTGGGTTGGCTGAGGTCCTGGAGGCCGGAGATGCCGGCGGGGTTGGCGGCGGGGACGGCGAGGACGAGTTGGTTGGTGGCGACGACGGTGGGGGGCGCGAGGAGGAGGCCGGCGTGGTGGAGGGCGTCGAGGTGGTGGGGATTGGCGGAGATGACGAGGTCGGCGCGGGCGCCGGATTCGATCTGGAGGCGGAGGAGCTGGGAGCCGGCGACGTTGGGGACGATGCGGACGTTGGGATTGGCGCGCTGGAAGGCGGCGGCGGTTTGGGTGAGGGCTTCGCGGAGGGAGGCGGCGGCGAAGACGTGGAGGTCGTGGGTGGGGGAGGGGGTGCAGGCGGTGAGCAGGAGGAGTGCGAGGAGCGGGGTTGCGCGCGTAAGAGTTTTTTCCAAAAAACTCTTCGGTTGTTTCGGGGCGCCTTTTCGCTGGTGTTGGGGGGCGTCGGTGGTGGGGGTGGATGACTGCGAACGCGGGGGATGGGTGGCGCGGGGGGACCGGCGGGGCGAGGGCGTGGGGCGTTGGCGACTCAGCGCAAGCGGCGGGAACAGGATTCGTAGAAGCAGGCCGAGCGGCAAGAGGAGCAGGGGCATCCGACGTTCGGGTTGCGGAAACATCGGGCCCATTGTACACTTCCTGATTACGAAGGGCAATGGGACGGGGAGTCGAGAGCGGCCACAAGGCTGCCGGGGGACGGGCGCCAGGGGCGACGCCGGGTGGAACGGTGCGCTGTCGCCGTAGAGTCGGCGCGGGTGTCGGGTGGGAGGGACGATGGGGCCGAAGTCCGGGTGCGAGGTGGCGGCAGGGTACGGGTGGGACCGGGGTCAACGAAGCGGTTCCGGGGGCGGGTTGGACGGGGGTGTGAAGGTGGGCGCATACTCGCGGGCATCTCGGTGACGAGATGTTCAGATCCGGCGGGCGGCCGGGGAGGTCGCCCATGCTGGATGCAACGCGAGATCGACGCGCGGGTACGGCTCCGACAATGGGGCGTCGTCTCCACGTCGCGCGTCCGGCGACGAACGCGGCGCCGAAACTCACATGATGGCCCGGCGTCGGCGCGGGCTGGTCGATCCGGCGCGGGCCGGGCGGGCGGTTGGCTGGATGCGCACGTGGCCGGCGCGGCGGGTGGCGCTGGGGGCGGTGGTGGGCCTGTTGCTGGTGAGCGCGGCGCTGCTGGGGCAGTACACGCCATTGCAGGCGCAGGAAGAGACGGGTAGCGAAGCCGAGGGCGCGCCCCGCAATGTGGCCGGGGTGCGGATCAGCGGC
>JAJDZU010000013.1 GCA_022824495.1 Chloroflexota bacterium
GGGAGAGGGAGGAAGAGCGGAGCCAACGCTCCAGCACGCTGCCCCGGGGAGCGGGAGCGGAGCTGTCACCCCAACCATGTCCCCCGAAGGAGACCCCGGTGTGGTTGGGAATGGTTGCGCGGAAGACCCTCACCCCAGCCCACTCCCACAGGGAGAGGGAGAAAGAGCCGAGGATTCGGTTCAGTTCTCTGCCCCAGGAGAGAGCGATTGGGGCGGCTCGGGGGTGGTTGCGCGGAAGACCCCTCACCGAATTCCGGTGGGTACACCGGAGTCTGCCTCTCCCCCAGGAGAGGGTGAAGAGCGGCGGCTCCCCGAAGAGGTTGACGCCGCACACCCGGCGTCGGCAACTCCTCGCGGGGACCTTGGCGCAACCCAGGCGCATAGCCCGGAAGACCCTCACCCCAGCCCTCTCCCACAGGGAGAGGGAGGAAGAGCGGAGCCATCGCTCCAGCACTCTGCCCCGGGCGAGGGAGGAAGAGTGGAAGCCCACTCGGGGGCGCACGAGGTTGATTTTCACTCGACGGTTCCGCATGACGATTTGGTGGGGAGTGGATTGGAACGGCTGGTGCTGGACACCAGTGGATTGCCCGCGGAGCGGGTCGACTCGTTTGTGAGCGACCTGGCGGCGGGCGCTTATGGCGAGGTGGTTCGCGCGAAGGGGTTTATGCCCGCCGCGGAGGGCTGCGCGCTGGTTGATGTGGTGCTGGGCGCCTGGGAGGTCCGACGGTTCGGATCGGCGCCGCTGTACATCGACGTGATTGGACGAAACCTGAAGACCAACGAAATGGAGACGGCTTTAACTCATGGCTTCAAGGAGCTCGCGTGCACGGCGTAGCCGGCGCGCGTCAACAGATACCGCGGCGACTTCGGCCAATGGAACCGAGGCGGCCGCGAAGGGAAGTTCGGATAAGACGGTCTCGCACCTGACGCATCACCGGATGATCGCGCGCAATCTGAATGCGCTGCGGGAGAATTTCGGCGAATTGCGGAAGCAGGTGGTGGACACGGAGCGGCAGTACAAGCGCGGCGACAAGTCGCTGGATACGTCGCTGTTCCAGACGCGGAACCAGGTGGAGGCGCTGGAGAAGCGGCTGGCCGGGTTCATTGAGGAGATGACGGAGGTGGCGTTCAACTCGAACCTGGAGATCAAGGGGAATACGGACCGGATTAACGCGATCTGGGAGGCGCTGGAGTCGTTTGCGCCGGACGCGGCGGATATCAAACGGCGTCGCGAAGAGTGCGAAAAGCGCGAAGAAGCGCGGCAGAACGAGATTGATCGCCGGTTGCAAGACCTGGCGGAAGAGGCCATGGACAACGGCTCGACGAAGCGTACGCCGCGGAAAGTGGCGGGCTCGGGTTCCACGCGAAAGAGTGAAAAGTAATGCGACGCGTATCGGCTATTCCCGAAGATGTTGACTTGGATATGGGCGACGAGGTGTCGTCGGACGGCCAAGACCTGCGAATGCTGGTGGACGAACTGAAGGATGTGATCTCAAAAGAACGGCCGGGCGAGCGGGCGCTGGCGAGTTCGGCGCGCGAGTTGACGCGGATGGCGGGGGCGCTGCGGAATCAGTCGGGAACGGCGCACTCAGGTCCGCAGTTGCGGCTGGGCGTGTTTGTTGACACGGCGAATGTGAGTGACCGGGATCCGGACGATCCGATCCGGCTGGATTTCAAGAAGCTGCTGGACGAGGTGACGGCGGACCGCCGGCTTATCCACGCACGGGCGTATTGCCCGATTTATGCTGATTTTGCGGGGCGGCTGGAGCATCAGCGCTCGGTGGCGCCGGTGTGGGAGAAGGGGTACGACATCGTCACGAAGCCGATCAAGGTGTTCGCGGACGGGGCGCGGAAGGCGGACCTGGATATTGTGCTGGTGATGGATGTGATCCGGCGGCTGCCGACGATGGACGTGGTGGCGCTGGTTTCAGGCGACGGGGATTATGTGCCGATGGTGGATTACCTGCGGGAGCACGGGCTGCGGGTGGAGGCGTATTCGTTCGCGGACGCGATGTCGGAGGACTTGCGGGTGGCGGCGAACGACTGGTTTGACCTGTCGTCGGCGACGGGTTTGCACATGGGTTCGCGGAACGGGTCGCGGAGCCCCCGGCACGTGGCGGCCAGGGGGTGAGCGCAAGGCGGCGGCGGCGACGACGGCGGGTTCGCCCGGACGAGGAGCGCAAAACGCGGCGGTTTAACCCGCGGCGGTTGGTGACGCTGTCCGGGGTCTGGTCAATCCTGGCGTTGCTGGCGGTGCTTATGCTGATTGTGTCGCTGATCGCGCCCGCGTTGGGCACAGGAGTCGGAGGCTAGGCACTGCGCGACTCACGCGAGAACCGGACCCAAGAGCGGGCCGGCGGTCGCGGGCGGACACCGTTCGGTCTATGGCGGCTATTCAAGGTTGGCGGCACGGAATTCAACATTGACGCCAGCTGGCTGATCATTTTTGGGTTTGTAACGTGGACAACGGCGACGTCGGTGATCCCGGTGCGGCTGATCGATGCGAGCCTGAGCGAGGGCGTTCGGCTGGATGTGACGTGGCCGGCGGTGTGGGCCGGCGGCGTGGTGACGAGCCTGCTGTTTTTCGGGTCGATCGTGGCGCACGAGGCGGCGCACACGGTGGTGGCGGTGCGGACGGGGATTCCGGTGCGGAGCATCCGGCTGTTTATTTTCGGCGGGCTGGCGGAGATGGCTCGAGAGCCGGATCGGCCGGGGCAGGAGTTCCTGATCACGGTGGTGGGGCCGTTGACGAGCGCGGCGCTGGGCGGGCTGTTCCTGGCGCTGGGCGATCAGATGGACGCGGCGACGATTCCCGCGGTGACGGCACGCTGGCTGGGGGAGATGAACCTGGCGCTGGCGGTGTTCAACATGCTGCCGGGGTTCCCGCTGGACGGCGGACGGATTTTGCGGTCGATCGTGTGGGCGGTGACGGGCGACGTGGTGCGGGGCACGCGGGTGGCGAGCTTTGTGGGCTCGGCGCTGGGCGCGGCGCTGATGGCGTTTGGGTTGATCCAGTTCCTGCTGCTGGGCGGGGCGGTGCAGTCGCTGTGGACCGGGGTGATTGGGTGGTTTCTGTGGTCGGCGGCGCGCGGGGGCTATCGGGACGCGATCTTGAGGCAGCAACTGCACCGGTATCGGGTTCGGGACCTGGTGCGACCGGAGACCGGGGCGGTGCCGGGCGACGGGAGCGTGCAGGAGTTCATCGAGCGCGGGTTGTATCACGACCGGTTTGGCCTGCGGCCGGTGCTGGACTCGGCGGGGAAGCTGGTTGGGATGCTGGAAGGGGACGATGTCCGGGACGTGCCGCTGGAAGAACGGCTGTATACAGTGCTGCGGGACATTGCGCGCCCGGTTGACCTGATGGCGGTGGTGGCGCCGGATGATCAGCTGAGCGTGGTGATCGACAAGGCGTATGAGACGGATCGGCGGCTCTTCTTCGTGGTCGAAGAGGGGCGCGTGCTGGGGACGGTGGACACGGTGGACGTTGTGAACACGCTGAGAGCCAGGAAACGCTAGCTGGCCGCATCGAGCCGGCCGCTGGCGTCCACTATCATTTTGCGCGGGCGGCCCCCGCGCTAAGGAGAACTGCTAATGGAAGTACTGCCGCGAGGGGCGCTCTTTGTTGATTTGGCGTCGCTGGACGTGATGACAGGGCATCACGGGGTGCGCGTAGCCTATGCGCGCTTGCGGGAGCAGCTGACCAGGGATCGCCGGCTGGTGCGGGCGGCGGCCTACGGTGTGCGTGACGATGATCGCCCGGATACGGAGCAGCGGCTGGGCCTGCTGGCGGCTGAAGGGTTCAAGGTGATCGCGAAGCCGCTGCGGCTGCGCGCGGATGGCGTGCGCCGGGCCAGCCTGGGCGTGGACATTGCCGTGGATGCGTTGGAGTTGGCGCCGCACGTGGATGCGCTGAGCCTGCTGACCACCGATGCCGATCTGACCGTGCTGGTTGAGGCGGTGCAGCGGCGAGGGGTGCGGGTTGAACTGGTGACGAGCCGCGAACTGGCGCCGCCGGCGCTGGTGGAGGCGGCGGATGACGTGGTGGAGTTTGCGAGTGTGCTGGAATCGGTGCGCAGCGAGGGCCCCGGCCGCCGCGACCTGCCAACGGAGCGCGGGAACGCCCGGCCGCGCCTGGACCCGCCGCCGCGACGGCGGTCGCGACGACGGTCCCCGGCCAAGCCCGATCCCGACGCTGTCAAGGCCGTTCAGGCGGCCGAGACATCCGCGGCCGTGAGTGAGGCGCCGGCGACTCCCAAGGCGCCCAGCCCTGAAGCCACGCCGGAAAAGCCCCAGGACACCGCGGGCCCAGCGCCAGCCAGACCGCCCGTGAAGGTGCTGCCGCAGGAATCGCTCAGCGGGCGGTCTGTACGGAAGTCATCTAACGAGGCTTAGGTGCGCGTCGCCATCACCGCCACCATCTGGGGCGAGAGTCCGTTCGCCCAGGTTGCGGAAGAGGCGCGGGACGCGGGGTACGCGGGGATTGAGGGCGTGGGCGACCTGGCCGGGAACGTGCCGATGGCGCGTCGGGTGTTGGCCGATGAGGGGCTGGAGGTTACGGCCGGCCGGTTCTTTGCCAACTGGTTCGCGGAGATGTACCAGGACATCGAATTCGATCAGTTGCAGCGGGCGGCCGAGTTTTATGCGGACATTGGCGCGCGCTTCCTGATTACGTCGTCGCGCCCGGTGCCCGAGCGGATGCTCACGGCAGGTCACGTCACAACCGAACGGCAGGATGGGTTATTGGATTACCAGTGGACACAGTTGGCGGACTCGCTGACGAAGGCGGCGTACATCACGCAGCGAGACTTTGAACTGCCGCTGCTGTTCCGCAATCAACTCGGGTCGTACGTCGAGTCCGGCGACGAGATGGACCAGTTGATCGGCATGACGGATCCGGACAACCTGCGGCTGGCGCCGGACATCGGCTACCTGACCTACGCGGGGGTGGACCCGCTGGACTTCGTGCGTCGGCAATCTGACCGCATCGCGTACGTGACCCTCAAGGACCTGGACGCGGACTTGCTGGAACAGCACATGTGGGCCAAGGGCTCGCTGGAAGAGTTCTGGGAGGCCGGTGGCTTCCTCGAGCTGGGGGACGGGGATGTGGACGTAGAAGGAGTTGTGAGCCTGCTGCGGGAACGGGAATACGACGGCTGGCTGGCGGTGGGACATGACCGGCCGGGACGCGATCCCTCGGCCAGCGTTCAGATTTCGCGCGATTACCTGGTGGGGTTGGGCCTGGAACTCGAGGCGGAACTGACGTGAGGCGCGGGATCGCTCGCCGCGACCTGTTGGCCGGGAGTGCGGCCGCGGCGGCGATGGCGGCGTTCAGCGCGTGCGGCGATACGTCGGTGCGGCGCACACAGGCAAGTTCAATCGCCCTGGCCAATGTTTGGCCGTGGGGGGCCAACACGTTTCTGGATCTCGAGGTCGAGACCTGGAAGCGTCGACAGACCCTGGAAATGGTGCGTGACGCCGGCATCCGCTGGATCAAGCAGCACGCGCCCTGGGCCGACATTGAGACGCCGGCCCGGGGGCAGTACTTCAACGATGCGGCGCGCCGGTCGACGTGGGAGAAGTACGACCAGATCGTGGACCTGGCTGAAGAGGTGGGAGTCGACATCATTGCGCGGATCGACCGAGCGCCGGCGTGGGCGCGTGGCAATCAATCCAATCCGACGGCGCCGCCGGTTGACTTGCGCGACTATGGACGATTCCTTACGGCCTTTGCCACGCGTTACCGCGGGCGGATACGTCACTACCAGATCTGGAACGAGCCGAACCTGGCGCACGAGTGGGGCGGGTCGCCGCCGCAGCCGGGCGCCTATGCACGAATGTTGGAGACGGCCAACCTGGCCATCAAGAGCGTGGACAGGGAAAACGTGGTGATCGCCGCGCCGATGGCCGCCACGCTGGAGAACAGTCCCCGGGCCATGGACGAGATTCGCTATTTGCAGCGGCTGTATGAGGCCGGCGCCGGCGACCACCTGGATGTTCAGGCAGCCAACGCCTTTGGTCTGGAGCATCCGCCGGACGCTCCGCCGGATCCGGATGTGCTGAACTTCAGGCGCGTGGAGTTTGTGCGCGAGTTGATGGTGGAATTCGGTCTGCGCAACCGGCCGATCTGGTTCAATGAATATGGCTGGAACGCATCGCCGGCAGACATGAACCCAGCCAAGCTCGTATGGCGGCGCGTAACTGAAGAGACGCAGGCCGAGTGGACCGTGGAGGGCGTGCAGTACGCCCTGACCCACTGGCCGTGGGCCGGCGTGTTCAACTTGTGGTTTTTCCGTAAGCCGCTGGCGGCCCTGCAGCCGGACGAGAGCGAGTACTACTTCCGTATGGTGGAACCGGACTTCACGCCACGGCTGGTATATCGGGCCGTGCAACGCGCCGCGACCGGCGCTTCATTCCCATAGGACGAAGCTGAGAAACCTACTGCGACCGCAGCGCGCCTGGCTGCTGCCGGCGGCCGTAGCGGTGGCGGCCGCGGTTACGGTTGGCGCGGTGGCGCTCATGACGCTGCTGAACCGCGGGGTGACGTACGGCACGGCGAACCTGGGCGAGATTCGGGACGCGGATGCGCCGGCCATCGGGGCCAACACCTTTCTGCACCGGGAGCCGGATCCCGCCAAGGTTCGCCGGGAACTCGAGGTGTTGCGCCAGGCGGGCGTGGGGCTGATACGGCAGGAGTTCAACTGGGCGGAGTTCGAGCCGCTGGATCCGGACGAGCATCCGGAACTCGGCCAGGACGCCTGGGTGAAGTACGACCACATCGTGGAGGCGGCGCGGGACGCAGGCATCGAGATCCTGGCGCGGCTGGACCGGGCGCCGAGCTGGGCCACGCCGGGCTTCGATCCACGGGAAAACCCGTGGATGCAGGCGCCGCCGGCCGACAACGCGGACTTCGCGCGCTTTGCCGGGGAGTTGGCGGCGAGGTACCGGGGCAAGGTCCGGTACTACCAGGTCTGGAACGAGCCGAACCTGTTCGGGGAGTGGGGTGGACAGCCGCCGAATCCGGCCGACTACCTGGCGATGCTGCGGGCGGTGGGCGGGGCGATTCGCGAGGCCGACCCGGAGGCGCGCATCGTGCTGGCGGGTCTGGCGCCGACGATCGAGACGGGTCCCGAAAACCTGAGCGACCTGCTGTTTCTGCGCCAGTTGTACCTGCTGGGCGCGAAGGGCGACTTCGACGTGGCGGCCAGCATGTCGTACGGGCTGTGGACGGGTCCACGGGATTTCCTGATTGACGATCAGCGCGTCAACTTTCCCCGGGCGGTGTTGTGGCGAGAGGTGATGGTTGAGTTTGGCGACGCGCAAACGCCGGTGTGGGCGACCGAGTACGGGTGGATGTCGCTGCCGGATGGATGGACCGGCGACCCGGGCATCTGGGGCAACCACCCGATCGAGGTGCAGGCGGCCTGGACGGTGGACGGGATCCGGCGGGCGCGCGAGCAGTGGCCGTGGATGCCGACGATCGTGATTTGGGCCTCGCGCTGGCCGGAGGACTTGCGGCCAGGCGATCCCACGCCGTACTTCCGCCTGATGGACAAGGACTTCACCCCACGGGCCAACCTGGAAGCAGTGTGGGCGGCTTTTGGCGGGCCAGTGGCGGCAGGTGTGGGCCTGCACCAGGAGACGCACGCGGCGGCGAGCTATGAGGGGCCGTGGCCGCGAGTGCCCAGCGACCTGGCGTCGCTGACGCTTCAGCGGCAGACCGGGGTCGCGGGCGCGAGCTTGAGTTTCCGGTTTGACGGCACGGACGTGGGGCTACTGACGCGGCGGGGCCCCGACATGGGGCGGGTGCTGGCGCGGATCGACGGGCAAGACGCGCTGGCGGATGCGCTGCCGCGGAACCCGGCGGGCGAGTCGATCCTGGATCTCTACGCGCCGAGGGTGGAGCCGCTGGCGCGGATTCCAATTGCCACGCGGTTGCCACCGGGTCAGCACACGCTGGAACTAACAGTGCTGGCGGAGCCCAATCCGGCCTCGAGCGGGGGGCTGGTGATCGTGGACGGGCTGCTGGTGGGGAATGCGCAGCCGACCTGGCCGTGGCTGGCGCTGGGCGGGCTGTGGGCAGCGGTTGGGGCGCTGGCGTTGTGGACGGCCCGGACGTGGTCCTGGGCTCAGCGGGCGTTGACAGCTTTGGCTCAGCGGGCGTTGACAGCTTTGTCGTGGAGTTGGACGGACCGGCGGGTTGGCCCGCTGCGGCTGGGCGAGGCAGTGCTGGCAGTGGCGGCGGTGCTGTATGCGGTGCTGCCGGCTGGTGGATTGGTCTCCGCGTGGACGCTCATTCGCATGCTGCTCGCGCTTGGCATTGGCGTGCTGGCGGTTGCGCGGCTGCGGGACGCGGCATTGGTGGCCGTGGCGGCGATTCCGTTTGTGGGGGTGATCGGGCGGACGGGGGTGTTTGACCGCCCCGTGGGCGAAGTCCTGATCCTGGCGGTGGTGGCCGCGTGGATCGTGAGGGCGCTGTGGGGCGGGCCGCCGCGCCTGCCGCCTACACGGTGGATCGCCGCCGCGATCGTCTTTGCGGTTGCAGGAATCGTGGCGGCGGTACTGGCCGAGTATCCCAAGTTCGCGCTACGGGACTTGCGGACGGTGATCCTGGAGCCGGCGGCGTTCTTCGTGGTGCTGATCTCGGTTCTGCGGGATCGGGACGACGTGCGCCGGTTGGCGGCGGCGCTGGTGGCGGGTGCGGCGCTGGCGGCGCTGGTTGCGCTTGTATTGATTCCGTTTGGCGCGGTGGTCACGGAGGTCTTTCCGCCGCGGGTGCGGGGCACGTTCGGGTCGCCGAACAACCTGGCGCTGGTGCTGGAACGGGCGGCGCCGCTGGCCCTGGCGCTGGCCTTGGCCGCAGGCACGAGCACCCTGGTCAGTGCGCGGTGTTGTCGGGGATGGGGACGGGTGGCGAGCACCCGCGGGTTCTGGCTGCTGGCGCTGGCCGTGTTGCTGGTCGTGCTGATCCTGACGTGGAGCCGGGGGGCGTGGCTGGGGGCGCTGGTGGGACTGGCGGTGGCCGCGCGTCCGCTGTGGGCGCAGGTCGGAGTCAGACGGCGGGTGGCGGTGGTGGGCTTATCAGTAGCGGCCCTGGCGGGGATCGTGCTGGTCACGGGGGTTGAGCGGATCGGGCAGCTCCTGCGCATTGGGGATAGCGGGGCGGTGTCGCGGCTGGCGATCTGGGACAGCGCCTGGCGGATGGGACTCGAGAACTGGCTGTTCGGGGTGGGTCCGGACAACTTCCTGACGCATTACCGGGAGTACATGCGGCCGGAGGCGTGGCGCGAGCCGAACATCTCGCACCCGCACAACCTGGTCCTGGATGGCTGGGTTTCGATGGGCGTGATCGGGCTGGCGGCGCTGCTTGGGGTGCTGGTGTTGTTCTGGTGGGATTGGAGGCGGATTCGGCGGGACGGCACCGGCGGATTCGATCCGCTGGCGTTCGGTCTGGCGGGTGCGATGGCGGCGGCGCTTGTCCACGGGCTGGTGGATCACACGTACTTTCTGCCGGAGTTGGCGGCGACGTTCTGGACGCTGGCGGGGGCGGTTGCGGCGCTGGCGGCAGTCGGTGTCGCGCGACGGCGGAAGGCGGATGGCGGCAGAAACGCGGGGGAGATACCGACTTAGCTTCCGCAGCCCGGGCAGTCGGTCTTGAGCTCCCGGTTGTTGGCGTGGGGTATACGTGTCGTGCCGGCACGATCTGGGACGACCATGGCTGACATCGAGGTGGAGGTCGCGGCGTACGAACGTATGCAGAGCGACCTGGAGCGCGAGCACATGGGCAAGTGGGTGCTCGTGCACGACGAGCAGTTGATTGGGGCATTCGAGGACTTCGAGGACGCGGCTCAGCTTGGGGTCCGACGTTTTGGGCGTGGCCCGTTTCTGCTTCACCAAGTTGGCGCGAAACCGTTGAAACCGTGGATTCCGACCATTTTCCAAAAGGCCGGTTCCTACAGCTGAATTCGGCTCTAGCTGTCGGGCCGAGTTGTTCGACGGCTCCGGCAGTCGGTCTTGTGCGCCTGGTTGGCGGCGTGGGGTATAACTGTTGTGACGGCACCACCTGGGACGACTATGGCTGACATCGAGGTTGAGATCGCGGCGTACGAGCGCATGCAGGACGACCTGGAGCGCGAGCACATGGGCAAGTGGGTGATCGTGCACGACGAGCAACTCATCGGGGCCTACGACGACTTCTGGGACGCCTCCGCTGTTGCTTCTCGGCGATTTGGGCGAGGTCCGTACCTGATCCGCGAGGTTGGCGTCGACATGTCATCGTCTTCGTGGGTTCCGCCGCAGTTCGTCATCCCCGTTGCCGACGGTTGAGTGCGGGTTTGCGGACTTCCCGGCGGACCTAGTTCGCCTCGGACCGACGCTACAGGTTCGGATCGGTTTCGACCATTCCTACCAACCCGGGGATCCCGTCCCCAAGGTCCCAGCGTTGCGCCACGCCGCGCTAGTAGATACAGGCGCCCAAGAGACTTCTATCGACGCCGATCTGGCCCACGCGCTCAACCTCCCGGTCGCCGGACGTCAGCGCGTGGCCGGTGTGCTGGGGAGTCGCGAGGTCACCACATATCGCGCCCAGCTATATATTCCGAGCCTACATTGGGTGATCGCCGGGTATTTTGCGGGTGTTCAACTGGCCTCTGAGAGCATGCCGTTCCACGCGCTGATTGGCCGGCACTTTCTACGTCATGCGCGGCTGACGTATGACGGGCCGACCGGCTCGGTGACGCTGAGCATTGATTAGCCCGAGCGGCTGCGGCTCACTTGCCGATGCAGAATTTGGAGAAGATGACGTCGAGCAGGTCTTCGGTGGCGGATTCGCCGGTGATTTCGCCGAGGGCGTTGACGGCGCCGCGGACGCCGATGCTGACGAGGTCGGAGGGCTGGTCCTCGGCGACGGCGCGACGGGCGCCGGCAAGCTCGTCGCGGGCGCGGGTGAGGGCTTCATGATGGCGGACGCTGGCCACGAGGGCCAGGCCGCCGTCGGCGCCGGCCAGGCCAGTCACGTGGCGAAGGGCTTCGCGTAGTTCGTTGACATCCTCGCGGATGGCGGCGGTGTGGACGACGGGGGCGTTGGGAGCAAGGTCGCTAACGTCGGCGGCACGGACCGCGTGGGGCAAATCGCGCTTGTTGAGGGCGACGATGGTGGGCTTGGCGGCCCGGCGGACGCGCTCGGCCGCAGTCTCGTCGTTGCCGAGGAGGGGGCGGCTGGCGTCGAGCACCAGGACGACGGCGTCGGCGCCCTCGAGAGCGCGGGAAGTGCGTTCGACGCCCAGGGATTCGACGGGGTCGCGGGTGTCGCGCAGGCCGGCGGTGTCGTTGAGGACGATGGGGACGCCGTCGAGGTCGAAGGACTCTTCGAGGACGTCGCGAGTGGTGCCCGGGATCTCGGTGACGATGGCGCGGTCGGTGCTGAGCAGCGCATTCATGAGCGAGGACTTGCCGACGTTGGGGCTGCCGACCAGGGCAACCCGGACGCCGTGGCGCTGCATGATTCCGCGTCCGGCAGTGGCCAGGGCTTCCTCGAGGCGTAGTTGCAACGAGTCCAACGTGGCGGCCAGGAGGGCGCGGTCCATGGGCGGGACTTCGTCTTCGTCGAAGTCGACTTCGGCTTCCATCTGGGCGAGGAGATCGAGGCAGGCCGAGCGCATCTCGCCAACGGCATCGGAGAGGCGGCCGGCGAGCTGGTTGGCGGCGACGGCGAGGGCGGCGGGGGTGGGGGCGGCGACGAGGTCGGCGACGGCTTCGGCCTGAGCGAGGTCGAGACGGCCGTTGAGGAAGGCGCGGAGGGTGAATTCGCCGGGGCCGGCGGGACGCGCACCGGCCGCCAGCGCGCTGTCCAGGACGCGGCGCAGGGCCACGGGGCCGCCGTGGCAACTGAGCTCGGCGACGTCCTCGCCGGTATAGGAGCGGGGGGCGGGCATGAAGAGCAGGAGGGCCTGGTCGATCAGGTCGTTGTTGCCGTCGTAGACCCGCGCGAGGTGGGCGTAGCGGGGTTTGGGGTCGCGGGCGCGACGGGTGAGGCGACGGGCAATCCAGAGGGATTCCGGTCCGCTGACTCGCACAATGCCGATGCCGCCAGCACCCACGGGGGTGGCGATGGCGGCGATGGTGTCAGTGGTGGAGGCGCTGGGGTTCATCAGCAGATATCCGGGGCGCGGACCCCGGGGCGATGGTGGATTCTACGGGCGGCCTGAGCGATCGGGGGGAGGTTCGCTAGGCTGGCCGGGAGCGCTGCCGCAGCGCTCCAATAGCAGTTGCGGGAGTTGGCGCCGATGCCGCAGATGACGGGTGGGCAGGCCCTGGTGGCCGGGATGCGCCAGGCGGGCGTGACAACACTGTTCGGGATTCCCGGCGTGCATAACGGCGGGTTGTATGACGCGCTGCTGGACGCGCCGGACATGCGGGTGGTGATCACGCGTCACGAGCAGGGCGCGGCCTTCATGGCGGACGGCTATGCGCGAGCCTCGGGCCGGGTGGCCTGCGTAGCGACGATTACCGGGCCGGGAATCACCAACGCGGCAACCGGGTTGGGTGAGGCGTATGCGGAGTCGTCGCCGGTGTTGCACATCGCGACGGCGCTGGGTCCGGCTTCGCGCACACCGGAAGCCGGCGAGCTGCATGAGTTGCGGGACCAGTCCGGCGTTCTGCGGGCCCTGGTGGGTCACCACGAATTGGTGGAGACGGTTCCGGCAATCCCAGGCGCGGTAACGCGAGCCATGGAGGTGATTACAACCGATCGGCCGGGTCCAGCCAGCGTCGAAATCCCGCTGGACCTGTTGATTGCGACGGACGAGGTTGCGTTAGACGGCGCGGATGCGGCGACGGTGTCCCCGCCGGATTCGGCCGTCGTGGATCGGGCGGCCGAGCTGTTAGCGGCGGCTGATGCTCCGCTGATTTTCCTGGGCAGCGGGGCGATGGACGCGGGGTCGGAGGTCGAGGCGCTGGCGGAGCGGCTGCAGGCGCCGGTGCTGACGGCCCAGACGGGGAAGGGGGCGTTCCCCGAGTCGCATCCGTTGTCGCTGGGCTGCAAGCACCGGTTGGACGAGAGCCTGTACGAGTTGCTGCGGACGCGGGACGTGGCGCTGGTGGTGGGCTGCCGCCTGGGAGCACGGGTGACCGATGACGACCGAATGCCCCTGCCGGAGACGTTGATCCAAGTCGATCGTTCGGCGGCCGAACTGGGCCGGCACCGGGAGAACGCCGTGTCGATCCAGGCTGATGCCGCCGCGGCGGTGAGCGAACTGCTGGAGGCGCTGCCGGATGAGCCGCCACCGGAGGCTCCGAACATTGCGGAGGGCATGCGCGCGCGCCGACGCAATCCCCATGACGCCGCGGATGATCCGAGGTCGGCAGACATCCTGGCTGAGCTGCGGCGGGTGTTGCCCGAGAACGGCGTGCTGGTGAATGACATGACGATGACCAGCTATCGGTCAGCCGGACTGTTTCCGGTGGATCAGCCGCGGTCGTACATGTTTCCGATCTATTTCGGGACGCTGGGATTCAGCCTGCCGGCGGCGATCGGGGCGCAGGTGGCGTGCCCGGAACGGCCGGTGTTGTCGCTGAGCGGGGACGGCGGGTTCCTGTTTACTGCCGAGGAACTGGCCACGGCGGTGCGGGAGCAGTTGCCGGTGGTGGCGGTGGTGTTCAACGACTCGTCGTACGCAGCCATTGACGGCAATTTCCGCGGGAATTTTGGCGGGCGCACGGTGGACGTGCGGTTGCACAACCCGGACTTCGTGGCGTTTGGGAAGTCGTTCGGGGCCGCGGCCGAAGGTGTGGAAACGCCCGAAGCGCTGGGCGCGGCGGTTGAGCGCGGGCTGGCGCGACGGTGTCCGACGCTGATCGAGTACAAGCTGCCGCCGGTGGGGTGACGGCGGAGGAGCAAAACTGGGACGTGAATGCCGACGCAGTAACTTCGACGATGGTTGACCGCATTGTTGGACGGTTTCAGCCGGCGCGTGTCGTGCTGTTCGGTTCGCGGGCACGGGGCAGCGCGAGCGAGTGGAGCGATGTGGACCTGCTCGTCGTAATGCCAAATGTCGCGGACAAGCGAAAGGCCGCGATCGATATACGGCGCTCACTGGCCGACATGCCGGTTAGCAAGGACATCATCGTGGCCACGCCGGAAGAAATTGAGCGACGCGGGCATGTCGTAGGAACGGTACTTCACGCCGCGCTTCGCGAAGGCACGGTTCTCTATGAGCGAGCGTAGGCCGCACGTCTGAGAATTCCGGACTGTGGGCGGTTGGCGGTGGGCCTAGACTGGATGCGGCGCCACTCCAGGTGCGGGAGGTCGGTGGGATGCAGCTAGCCGAGCAGCAGGTGCGGTTTTTCGAGACCTTTGGGTATCTGAGCTTTCCGGGGGCGTTTGCGGACGAGGCGGAGGCGATCAGCGAGGAGTTCGAGCGGGTCTGGGCGGAGCGTGGGGGCGGTCACCAAGGGCGGGAGCACGACCACAGACAGCGGTCGGCGTTCGTCCCGTTCATTGACCAGAGCGAGTACCTGAGCGCGCTGATCGACGATCCGCGGATCGATGGCGTGGCCGCGGCGCTGCTGGGGGACGACTACAACTACGAATCCAGCGACGGGAACTTCTACGTGGGTGATACGCGCTGGCACTCGGACGGGTTTGCGCGGACGAAGTACCGATTTCTGAAGTTCGCGTTCTACCTGGATCCAGTGACGGCGGAATCGGGATGCCTGCGGGTGATTCCGGGCAGCCACCATCGGCGCGACGGGTATGCGAATGAGCTGCACAAGCTGATGAGCACCAGCCGGGTTGACCAGACCGAGGAGGCCTTCGGCGTCTCAGGTCCCGAGGTGCCGGCGGTGGCGCTGGAGACGCAACCGGGCGATCTGATCATGTTCAACCAGGACCTGAAGCACGCCTCCTACGGCGGCGGGACGCGGCGGCGGATGTTCACGATCAACGTGTCGGAGCGCTTTGACGACGAGGACCTGGACACGCTGCGAAACGATGTCGCCTCACTGGTCCGGTTCTGGGCGGAAAGCGCTTACGGCGAAGCGATGGTCAGGACAGCCGGGCCGGACCGGATGGTGCACCTGGAGCAGCGGATGGCGAATGACGGCCATTTGCCTGCGTTGGTTGCGAAGGCGCGGGAGGAGATGGGCGAGCCGGCGCGGGGGTGACGTCCGGTCGGGGCGCAAGGCTTGCTGAGTCCGAATAGCGCGTTTAGCCAACCGGGGAATCGGTGGCCGGTTCGGCAGTTTTCTGTCAGCCGTGCGCGCCGACCCCGGGCAGGCCCTGACTAGCAAGGAGGCGGTTTAGACCGTCGGAGATGCCATCAAGTCGTGCGTCGACAGCCGCACGCGTGTCCTTGACCTGTGCTTCGAGAATCTGGTGGGAGTTCTTGATCTGGGCTTCGAGAGTCTGGTGGGAGTCCCTGATCTGGGCCTCAAGCGTCCGGCGGGTCTCCTGGATCTGGCCCTCTAGGTGCTGGCGGGTGTCCTGGATCTGGGCCTCGAGGTACTGGCGGGTGTCCTGGATTTGGCCCTCGAGGTATTGGCGGGTGTGCCTTAGGCGGGCCTCGAAAGCCTGGCGGGTCTCCTCAAGTCCGGCCTCGATAGCCTGATCCGTGCGTTCAAACCGGGCGACGACGGCCCGCTGGAAATCGCCATCGCGATCCTCGGCCTGCTGAAACAGCGCGTTTATGTCAGTTGCCAGTTCAACGAACTGCTGATCAACATCCGAACGTAGCTCGGCTATATCGGCGTGCGTTGCGGGGGTGGCGTCAAGGGCGGTCGCGTCCGACATTGGTTACTCCGTGGGCGAGGTCTTCGTTGCGCTGGTTCAGGCGACGAAGTTCAGTTGATTGGCGACCGCCCACGCCTCGGTGATTGTACGTGCCCGCGAGCAACCGTGGCAGGACGTTGAACCTGCGTGATGGAACGGTCTGCCGGCGGACGGGTTAGGCGGCGGGGGCCGGTTCGGTGGCTGCGTCGGCGAGGGCGCGTTGGTATTCGCGCTGGAGGAGGCGCTTGCTGACGAAGATGTCGACGAGGTCCCAGGGGAGGGGTTCGTCGGGGTCGCGCTGGCGGTGGATGTACCAATCGAGGTCGAGGCCGGCGGCGTCGATGGCTTCGTACCAGCGGTCGGGTTCCAGGTGTTCCATCCAGCCGTCGAAGCGGCACCCGCGTTCCCAGGCGCCCTTGATGGCGCGGCCAACGCGGCGATCGCCGAGGGCGAGCAGGGCCTCGATGTGGCTTTCCTGGGGGTCGTGCCACATGAGGTGGATGTTGCGGTCGCGGGCGATGTCGAAACAGGCCTGCTGCTTGGCGCGAATGGCGTCGCTACGGTCCTGCGGGTGCCACTGGAAGGGGGTGAAGGGCTTGGGGATGAAGGTGGAGACGGTGACGTTGACCTTGGCGCGCTTGCCGTGGTGGCGGCGGCCAACGGCCATGACGCGGTTGGCCAGGTGGGCGATGGCCTGGGCGTCCTCAATGGTCTCAGTGGGCTGGCCGATCATGAAGTAGAGCTTGATGGTGCGGAAGCCACGCTGGAAGGCCATGTCGCAGGTTTCCAGCAGGTCTTCGTCGGAGATTTCCTTGTTGATGACGCGGCGCATGCGGGCGGTGGCGGCTTCGGGGGCGAAAGTGAGGCTGCCGCCGCGCTTACCGCCGCGCTGCAAGGCGTCGGCGACGTCGACGTTGAAGGTTTCGACGCGGGTTGAGGGGATGGAGACGCGGACGTAGTCCTCGGCCGAGTCGTAGACGTCGTTGATCAGGCCATCTAGCCCCTCGTAGTCGACAGCGTTGAGCGAGAGGAGGGAGACCTCGCTCTGGCCGGTGGCGGTGAGGCAGCGGTCGACGGCCTGCTCGACGAGGTCCTTGCGGCGATGACGGACGGGGCGGTAGAGGTAGCCGGCCTGGCAGAAGCGGCAGGCGCGGGCGCAGCCGCGGTCCAGCTCAACGGCGATGCGGTCGTGGACGACGCCGGTGTTGGGGACGACGGGGAGACGAGGGCCGCTGTATTCGTCGATATCGACGTACTGGCGGGCGATTTTCTCGGGGAGATCGTTCCGAAGGCGCCGGTGGCCGAGGAAGGCGCCGTCGGCGGCGTATTGGGGCTCATAAAGGCCGGGGGCGTAGATGCCGGGGATGGTGCGGCCGGCGGCGACGATGAAGTCGTGGCGCCAGCCAGGTTGGGAGCGGTCGAATTCGGCGTGCAGGTTGAGCACTTGTTGGAGGAGGTCTTCGCCTTCGCCGACGGCGATGAGGTCGAAGAAGTCGGCCATGGGCTCCGGGTTGGAGACGGCGGAGCCGCCGCCGAGGATCAGCGGGTCCGAGTCGGAGCGGTCGATGCGCTCGATGGGGATGCCGGCGAGGTCGAGCATTTCCAGGACGTTGGTGTTGCCGCTCTCATAGCTCATGGAGAAGCCGAGGATGTGGAAGTCGCGGAGCGGGCGGCGCGATTCCCAGCCGAAGAGCGGGAGGTCGTGGGCGCGCATGGCGTCGGCCATGTCGGGCAAGGGGGTGAAGCTGCGGTCGCAGAGGTGAGGGGTGTCGTCGTTGATCAACTCGTAAAGCAGGCCCATGGCCAGGTTGGACATTCCGATTTCGTAGGCGTCGGGGAAGCAGAGGGCAAGGCGGGTTTGGGCCGAGTCCCAGTCCTTCTGGCGCGCGTTGTGCTCGCCCGCGAGGTATTGGGCGGGCTTCTTGACGCCGTCAAGCAGGTGCTCGATGTCAACAAGCACGGGCGCGGAGGTCTGTATTGCCATGTGCCAATACTGCCCTATCGCAGCGCTCCCTTCGACACTCTCTTGCCGGAGTGGTGTCCGATAGGCCATCACTTCCTTAGTCATTGATCCAGGCTCTGGGCGCTTGGACCGAATCGCGAGCGGGGAGATCAAGGGCCTGCCTGCCCAAAAGACACCCTGGCGGGCGGCTAAGATACTGCGCCCGACCATGGCCGCGAGTTCAATAGCGATGCCCGATCTGGTCCTGCGTGCTTCCACGCTGATTGACGGCACTGGGGCGGATCCGTGCTACGACGCCGAGGTGGTGGTCAGTGACGGCCTCATAACCTATGCGGGCCCGGCGCGTCCGCTGGCGGACGACGCGGAGGTTGTGGACTACGGCGACGCCACGCTGATGCCGGGCCTGATCGACTGCCATTGCCACCTGCAGTTCGGCGCGTATTCGAGTCACGAGCAGACGCTGGCCGTGCATAAGTCCGCCTCCAATGAGGAACGCGTCATTACGGCCATCCAGAACGCCCAGCGGGCGTTGGCGACCGGGGTGACCACGATGCGTGACACCGGTGGCTACCGCGCGCTGAACATGCTGATTCGCGACGCGCAACGTGCCGGGATGTTCCTGGGTCCGCGCCTCCTCGTGTGCGGAGCGCCAATCACGACGACGGGCGGGCATCTGAATTGGTGCGGGCTGCGCGCCGACACGTGCGATGAGGTGATTCGCGCCGTTCGCCAGATGGTCGAAGCCGGCGCCGACTTCATCAAGGTGATGGCCACCGGCGGGATGATGACGCCCGGGTCGCAGGCCGGGCACTCGCAATACGACCTGGCGACCCTCCGTGCGTTGGTCACGGACGCTCACCGTCTCAGACGTCACGTTGCCGCCCACGTATTGGGTGCGGATGGATGCCGTGACGCCATCGATGCGGGTGTGGACACCCTGGAGCACTGCTCGTGGCTTACGGCCGATGGGATCCGCGGGCAGTCGACGATGGATGAAGAGGCCGTGGAGCGTATCGACGCGACCCACCAGTCGGTCCACATGACGCTAGCGGCAATGAACCGCACGCCGTTTCGTGACATGGCGCACCTGGATGCGTTGCCGGCCGATGAGCGCGAACGCATCCGCGCCGCCGGGGCGAATTTCCGCTACATGCGCGAGCGAGGGGTGCCGCACGTTGTTTCCACGGACGCAGGGGTCATCGATACGCCGTTTCACGAGTTCCCGCTGTCGGTCATCAGCGCCGTGGTTGCGCTGGATACCACGCCGGTGGACGCCGTGCATTTGGTGACTGGCGCCGCCGCGGACGCCATAGGACTGAGCAACCTAACGGGATCGCTTCGTGCCGGGTATCAGGCCGATCTGCTGGTCGTGGACGGGGATGCGGCCGAGAACATCTGCAACATCGCCCGGACGGTTTCCGTGTACCAGGGCGGTCGTGAGGTCGTGCGCAAGCGCCGCCTGGAAGTGCTGGTCAACTAGGCGGCAAGCTCGGCGGCGCCGAAGCTGCGCGCGCCGCTATTCCCCAGTGAGCGCTTCCGCGACGACCTCTGGCTGATCCTCGCTGTTGGAAACGCGCAGAACCAGAAGTTAGGCGAAGCGGAGCGGCGAGCCGAGTTGGCGGAGGAGCGCGATGACGCTCTGGGCGGCCAGGGCGCTGGTCTTGGGGTTGGTCTCGCTGGGACGGTTTTCGAGGCGTAGCCGCATGCTTCCGAAGGACCCAATCGCTTCTACCTCGTGGACGTTGCCGGGCGCGGCGGGATCGGCCACCACGGTTACGCGCAGCCGGTCCGGGTCGTCCGCAGCCAGCGCCAGCAGCGCCGCCACGTTGACGTTCTGGGGGAAGCCACGTACGGCTTCCACGGGGCCGCCGGAGAAGATCACGCGTCGCTTGTCGATGGAGGTCAGATCGATGCCTTGCTCGACGACCCAGGGCGCGTCCGCCAGGGCCACGGGAGGCTTGGTGGTGGTCAGGGTGATCGACGCCACGTCGCCCACGCGGGCAGCGCGAATGACGTCGAGTGCGCCAATGGCGCCGGAGGGCACCCAGATGCGCGCCGCGGAAGCTTGTGCGGCCGACAGAAGCGACGCGAGGAAATCGCCGTCGAGAGTGGCTCCCGCGCTAAGGGCGACCAGGTTGACGCCTCGCTTCAGGACCTGCGGTGCGATGGTGCGTAGCGCGGCCTGGGAGGCGGCCTCCAGGACAGCATCAAGGCTGTCCCAATCGAGCGTCTCGAGGTCGATGTGGACGGGGACGCCGGCGGCGGCGAGGTGGTCGCGGGTGGGGCCCGGAATCGGTTCGACAACGGCTGCGATTTCGACGCCCGGGGCTTCGCCGGCGCGGACGGCGCGTGCGACTTCGGCTCCGATCGCCCCGAGGCCGGCAATCGCGAGTTGCAGTGGTGGCGCGGCCGAAGGTTTCAGCGTCCGTTCCGGGGCAGGGGGAGGTGGATGGGGGCATTGATCGCCTGCCAGGCCGATTCGGCGGTGGCTTCGGCGAAGGTGGGGTGCGCGTGGATCGTCTCGCGCAGGTCGTCCACGGTGGCTTCCAGCCTGATGGCCAGGACGCCCTCGGCAATGATGTCGCTGGCGCCGGGACCGATCACGTGCATGCCCAGAATCTCGCCATGCGGCTGACCGGCCACGATCTTCACGAACCCGTCCGTGTCGCCGTAGGCGCGGGCGCGGCCAAGTGCCTGGAAGGGAAACATGCCGACCAGCACGTCGCCGCGCTCTTCCTTGGCGGCGTCCTCGGTAAGGCCAACGCTGGCAATCTCGGGGTGGGTGAAGGTGCAGGCCGGTACGGCATTGGGGTCGTAAACAGAGGGGCGGCCCAGTGCGTGCTCGGCGGCCACGACGCCCTGGTGGGACGCGACGTGCGCCAGCAGCTTGTCGCCGATCACGTCGCCGATGGCGTAGATGTCCGGCTGGCTGGTCTGCTGATGCTCGTTGACGCTGATGCCCCGCGGGGAGAAGCGCACGCCGGCCGATTCCAGGCCAATGTCCGCCACGTTGGGCCGGCGGCCGGTTGCCAAAAGCACATGCGAGGCTTGCACCGTCTCGGAATCGTCGTCGGTTGCCAGCGTTACCTGGAGGTGCGGGTCGCCTTGCTCGATCGATTCGATTCGCGTGCCGGTGTGGACCTTGACGCCTTGCTGGACCAGGATCTTGCGCATGGCGGTGCTGACGTCGGCGTCCTCGTTGGGCACGACGCGCGGCAGCATCTCGACCAGGGTGACCTGGCCGCCGAGGAGCGCGAAGAGGGTGGCCCACTCGACGCCGACAGCGCCGGCGCCGGCCACCAGGATGTGCTCGGGAACCTCGTCGAGTTCGAACGCGCCATCGCTGTCGATGACGCCGGGCAGGTCAACGCCGGGAATCGGCGGGGCGGCGGATGACGAGCCGGTGGCCACAATGATCGACTTGGCCGTGATCAGTTCGGTGCGGTCGGCCAGCGACGCCTCCACGGCGCCGACGCCCGCGAGCTGCCCTGTGCCCTGTAGCACGGTGACGTTACCGGCCTTCAGGAGCCCTTCGATGCCGCGGCCGAGCTGACGTACGACCCGGTCTTTGCGGCGAACCATGGCCTTGTAGTCGGCCTCAACGCCCTTGACGCGGACGCCGAAGCTGGACGCCTTTTTGGCCAGTTGATAGACCTCCGCGCTGCGCAGCAACGCCTTGGATGGGATGCATCCGCGGTTGAGGCAGACGCCGCCGAGGCCGCTGTTCTCCACAACGACGACCTGGGCGTCCAGAGCTGCGGCGCGGAGGGCCGCCACGTAGCCGCCGGGTCCGCCGCCGATCACACAAACGTCTGCCTGGAGGGGCATCAGGTCCGCCGATCTGACTGGGTGATTCCGGGCATTGTATGAGTGCGTCGCTTGAAGCCTGGTTCGTCAGGCATTGAAGTTTGGCGGAATCTCTTCGGCCTCGAAGACACGCAGCGACGCGTCCACATGTTGGCGGCCGCGTCGCAGCGAGATTCCGGCATGCCCCGGATAGAGCGCCTCGAAGTCAAGTTCGCCCAGGCAACGCATGGTGGCGGCCAACTCCTGGATGGAGCAGTCGGGGGTGGAGAGCAACAGGATCTTGCCGCCCTGGAAGACCACGTCGCCGCCAAAGAGACCCACGCGGTCGTCGCCTTCATGCATGTAGGAGAGGTGCTCGCGGGCGTGGCCGGGAGTGGCGATGGCGGTCAGGCGGGCTTCGCCAACCGTGATCGTGTCGCCGCCCGAGATTGAGACGGCCGACGGACACGGAACCAACTGGTAGTCAGCCGGATAAGTGCCGCCGGCCCTGGCGCGGGGGAGCGAGATGGCTTCCTCGTCGGCCTGCTGGAGCCAGTACGCGGCGGGGCCAGGGGCCAGCACTTCGGCGCCGGTGAGCTCCTGCAGTGGCCCGGCGCCGCCGCCGTGGTCGGCGTGGGCGTGGGTGAGGGCGATGGTTTCGATGTTCGCGGGATCGAAGCCGGCGGCGCGGACGTTGGCCAGGATCAACTCGGGTTCAAGGCCGACGCCGGCGTCGATCAGTGCCAGCGGACCGCCGCCGTCGACGAGGTAGACGTGGCAGTCGTAGGAGTTGGACAGGTCGGCGCCGGTGGCGCCGCTGCCGACCAGGTACACGCGCCGGGTCAGGCGCATCAGGCGGCGATTTCTCCGAAGGCCTTGCAAACGCCCAAATAGACGCCCACCGCCTGCTCCAGTTGGTCAATCTCGATCCACTCGTCATTCGTGTGGGCTTGCGCAATGTTGCCCGGGCCCAGGACGACGGACGGGATGCCGCCGATTTCGGAGAGCATGGCGGCGTCGGTGGCATAGGCGACGCCCAGCGGGTCGGGCGACAGACCGGCGGCGGCAACGGCCTGCTGGGCGGCTCGCACGACCGCGGCGTTGTGCGGCGTTTCCAGCGGGGGGATGTCCACGAAGGGTGGATCGCGGTCGACGCGGAGTTGCGGGTCGCTGGCGCGAAGGTCGTCCAGGGCGGCGTCGACGTGCTCCAGCACCTCCGGGGCGGTGTCGCCGGGGACGAGACGCCGGTCGATTTCGATCTCGCAAAGGTCGGGGACGACGTTGACTCCGGCGCCGCCGCGGATGGTTCCGACGTTCCAGGTGGCGTTGCCAAGCACGGGGTGCGGGCGGGCGGCGAGGTGGGGCTCGATGCCGCGGGCGAGTGCTGGAAGCGCCCTGGCCATGTCCTGGATGGCGTTGTGGCCCTGCTCGGGCATGGCGCTGTGGGCCGCCACGCCGTGGGTGCGCACGCGCCAGCGGACGGCGCCCTTCTGGGAAGTAATGATCTGCAGCTCGGTCGGTTCGCCCACGACGGCCGCATCAACCGGGGGGCGCCGTTCGGCCATCACCCGTGAGCCGATCATCACGATCTCCTCGCCGACGGCACCGGCCAGGCAGACATCCACGGGGAAGTTCGGGTCGTTGGCGGCGGCGTGAAGGACGTGGAGCATGGCGGCCATGCAGCCCTTGGGGTCGGCGGAGCCGCGGCCGTAAAGCCGGCCGTTGGCGATGCGCGGGTTGAGGGCGTCCGGCATTGGATCCAGGCCCACGGTGTCGAGGTGGCACTCGAACATGAGGGTGGGGCGGTTGCCGCGGCGGATCCAGGCGAGGAGGTTGGGGCGGCCGGGTTCGACGTCGTACATCTCGACGTCGGCGCCGGCGGCGCGGGCGAGGTCGGCGACGTGGTTGGCGAGTTCGGCCTCGCCGGGGCCGCCGGGAAGGCTGGCGTTGACGCTGTTGATGGCGACCAGGCCGGCGAGCGTTTCAACGACGGATTCAGTGATGGTCAGACCTCCGACCGCGGACCGACGGGGGAGTCTGGCACACGACGCCTCCGCCAAAACCGATCGTGGAGCTGTCCCTAGTGCTGCTGGCGGATGCCGCGCAGCTCATGGCTGAGCTCCCGGGCCATAAGTACCCGTCCAGCTTCGGCAACCGGAAGTCCGTCAAAGAGCGCCTGATTGATGAGTTCGACGATGGGCATTTCCACCCCAAGGCGGCGCGCCAGCACGAGGGCGCCTCGGGAGGTCTCCACGCCTTCCGCGACCATGACCATGCGGGATTGAATGTCATCCAGCGACCGACCCGCAGCCAGCTCCTGGCCCACATAGTGGTTGCGCGAGTGGGGGCTGGCACAGGTGGCGATGAGATCGCCCATGCCCGCCAGGCCGGCGAAGGTGAGGGCATCGGCGCCCGCCGTGAGTCCCAGCCGCGTCATTTCCGCCAGGCCGCGAGTCATGAGCGCCGCCTTTGCGTTGTCGCCGAAGCGCATGCCGTCGGCCACGCCGGCTCCAATGGCTATGACATTCTTCACAGCCCCGGCGAGTTCAATGCCGATGACGTCATCACTGATATAGGTGCGAAAGGTCGGCGCACTGAGCCGCTGCTGCACCGCACGGGCAACCTCCGGGATGCGCCCGGCCACCACGGCCGTCGCCGGTTCGCCGGCGGCGATTTCGCGGGCCAGGTTGGGGCCCGAGAGCACAGCCAGGCGGTCCAGAATCTGGTCGCCGGCCCAACCGGCCACGAGTTCGCTGACCCGTCGGCCGGTCCGCGGATCGAGTCCCTTGATACCGCTGACAATGGCGGCGTAAGGCTCGATGTGGCCGGCGACGGCCTGCCAGTTGTCATGCAGCTGGCGCATGGGCACGGTGACAAGGACGAGATCGGCGTCGCGCAGGACCGTGGCGGCGTGGTGGCTGATTTCCAGGGTGTCGGGCAGCGTGACCCCGGGCAGGAAGCGAATATTCTCGCGACGAGCGGCCATGTCGTGGGCCTCGTCGGGATCACGAACCCAGAGCGCGCAGCGTTCGCCGGCTTCAGTAAGCAGGATCGCAAGGGTTGTGCCCCAACTGCCGGAGCCGACGACGGCAACTTTGTTCACGCAGCCAATCTCGGGAAGCGACCGCGCCTAGTCTAGTGGTGGTCCGCCAGGCTCTCCCCGGGATCGCTCGCGCGGCGATGGCAGACGCCCTGCCAATCGCTGCCTTCCCAGGTCGTCCCGGGCTCCGTTTGCCTGTGACGGTCGCAGCGAATCCCGGTGACGCCCGGATATACTCTGGCGCCGGTCACCTGAACCGGTACGGCCCGGCGGCTGCGGCACCATTCCGCCCGCTCGCACACGGAGGCGCGCCTTGGCAGAGCAATCACCTGTCTCCACCAACGGCCGCGCTGGGGGCGACGACGCTTCCAACGGCGTGTTGGAGCAGCTTAGCGACGACCAGCTCCGCTGGATTTATCTCATCATGCGGCGCATCCGCCGCTTTGAAGAAACCGCCGAAGAAGCCTTCCGCGCCGCCAAGATGCGCGGGGCGCTGCACTTCTACATCGGCGAGGAAGCCACCGCCACCGGCGTCTGCGCCGCCCTGGACGATGGCGACTTCATCACCAGCACCCACCGCGGCCACGGCCACTGCATCGCCAAGGGCGCGCGCATGGACAAGATGATGGCCGAACTCTTTGGCCGCACCACCGGCTACTGCGGCGGCAAGGGCGGCTCCATGCACATCGCCGACATCGAGCTCGGCAACCTGGGCGCCAACGGCATCGTCGGCGCCGGCATCCCCATCGCCACCGGCGCGGCTCTTGGCTCCAAGCTCCGCAAGGACGGCAAGGTCACCATCGCCTTCTTCGGCGACGGCGCCGGCCCAACCGGCGCCTTCCACGAGGGTGTCAACGTCGCCGCCACCATGAACCTGCCGGCCGTCTTCGTCTGCGAGAACAACCAGTACGGCATGGCCACCCACGCCGACTTCGCCAACGCCGCCGCCATCCACAACCGCGGCCCGGCCTACGGCATCCCCAGCGCCTCCATCGACGGCAACGACCTCTTCGAGGTCTACGCCACCGCCAAGAAAGCCATCGACCGCGCCCGCCGCGGCGAAGGCCCCACCCTCATCGAATCCCGGACGTACCGCCACAAGGGCCACACGGTCCTTGACCAGAAGAATTACCGAACGAAGGAAGAAATCGCCGAATGGGTCGCCCGCGACCCCATCGAGCGCTTCGTCCGCGCCGTCAACGAATCCGAGCGGCTGGACGAGGACGACTTCCAGGCGATCGACGGGCAGATTGAGCGTGAAATCGAGCACGCCGTGGCGTTTGCCGAGGCCAGTCCCTGGCCGACCGTGGACGTTATCGAGCGCGACGTCTACGTGGAGTAGTGAGCATGGCAGTCACCACAGCCCAAGCGTCCGCGCCGGAAACCGCCACGCGCGAGATCTTCATGAGCGAGGCCCTGCGCGAGGCCATCGACGAGGAGATGACCCGCGACCCGACCGTCTTCGTGGTCGGTGAGGAAGTCGGTGTCTGGGGCGGCGCCTACGCCGTGACCCAGGGTCTGCTCGAAAAGTGGGGCCCCGACCGCATCGTCGACACCCCGATCGCCGAAGCCGCCATTGCCGGCCTGGGCATCGGCGCGGCCCTTACCGGCAGCCGGCCCATCGCCGAGTTCATGTACAGCGACTTCATGGGCATTGCGATGGACCAGATCGTTAACCAGGCCGCGAAGAACCGCTACATGTTCGGCGGCAAGGCCAAGTTGCCCCTCACGTATCGCGCGCCCTTCGGCGCCGGCACCGGCAACGCCGCCCAGCACACCCAGAGCCTGGAAGCCTGGTTCGCCCACGTTCCCGGTCTCAAGGTCATTACCGCCTCGACACCCTACGACGCCAAGGGTCTGCTCAAGTCGGCTATCCGCGAAGACAACGTGGTGATCATGTTCGAGCACAAGGCCATCTACGCCATGCGTGGCCACGTGCCCGAAGGTGAGTACCTGGTCCCCATTGGCGTGGCCGACGTGAAGCGCGAAGGTGACGACGTGAGCGTCATCACCTACGCGCGCCAGACCCACCACGCTCTCGAGGCCGCCGAGCAGTTGGCGGCCGAGGGCATAAGCGTCGAAGTGGTTGACATCCGTTCGCTCTACCCGCTGGACACCGACACCATCCTGCGCTCGGTCCGCAAGACCCACCGCGCGGTGGTGCTGTACGAAGCCGTGCGCTTCGGCGGATTCGGCGCTGAGATCGCCTCGCAGATCCAGGAACTGGCCTTCGACGACCTGGATGCGCCGGTGCTGCGCGTCGGCGCCGCCCATGCGCCGGTCCCGTTCTCCGAGCCACTGGAACAAGCCTCGTTCCCCGGCACGGCCCAGGTGGTGGAGTCCATCCGGCAGTCGCTCAAGGGCGTCTACTAGACCGTGGCTACCGCGGTTCGCATGCCCCTGATGGGGATGACCATGGAAGAAGGCGCCGTCACCGAGTGGCTGGTTGACGAAGGCGCCGAGGTTGAGAAGGGCCAGGAAATCCTGGAGTTCGAGACCGACAAGATCAACGCCCGCGTGGAAGCGCCGGCCGCCGGCATCCTGGGCGGCATCGCCGCCGGTCCGGGCGACCTGGTGAAAGTCCAGGGCCTGCTGGCCTGGATCCTGGAACCAGGCGAAACCCCGCCGGCCGAGGATCCCGACCCGCCGGCCGCCGCGGCCGCGTCAGCGGCGCCCGCGGCAGCGCCTCC
>JAJDZU010000023.1 GCA_022824495.1 Chloroflexota bacterium
GAGATTCGGGCCGTCTGAAGGCGGGTGCTGGCGGAGGCATCACGAGAGGGGAAGAACGGCGTCTTTGAGGGGGTGGCGTGGGTGGCTCGGGGCTTGGGAGGGACTCCGGGCTTTCGACCCTCACCCTAGCCCTCTCCCTGCAGGGAGAGGGGATAAGACGGCGGCTCCTTTGAGAGTCCTGTGCGTATCACGGGAGTGGGTGCGCGGAAGACCCTCAGCCCGACCCTCTCCCACGGGTAGAGGGAGGAAGAGGGACGGCGTCTCTGCAAACGTTTGCATGACCCGGGGGTGGGAGGTTGGGGTGGCAGCCACCCTCACCCCAGCCGTCTCCCTCAAGGGAGAGGGAGGAAGAGGCGGGCCTGGAGCGCAATAGCGTTCGCCCCCGCTCTCTCTCGCGGGAGAGGTTTTGAGGACGGCGGCGGCTTCGAGGGCGTTCACGATTCGGCCTGGAGGGTGGTGGCGATTTCGGTGGCGATGGTGTGGATGGATTTGTGGTTGGCGTTGATGTGGAGGTGGGCTTGCTGGTAGGCGGCGAGGCGTTCGGCGCGGAGGGCGCGGAGGCGGCCGACGGGGTCGTCGCCGAGCATGGGGCGGGGTTCGTCGGCGATGGCGGGGCCCAAGCGCTCGGCGGCTTCGTCGGGGTCGACATCCAGCCAGACGACGAGACCGCGGCGGAGCAGGGCGGCGCGGGTGAGGGGGTTGACGAAGGCGCCGCCGCCGAGGGCGACGACCTGGCGGGGGCGGGCGGCGAGTTCGAGTACGGCGGATTGTTCGAAGCCGCGGAAGACGTCCTCGCCCTTGTGCGCGAAAAGCCAGGGGATGGTGCGGCCGGTGCGGCGTTCGACTTCGGTGTCGGTGTCCTGGGGTTTCCAGCCGAGGCGGCGGGCAAGGACGGCGGCGACGCTGGATTTGCCGGCGCCGCTGATGCCGACGAGGAAGACGCGGTCGACGTTGGGCGGGGTCATGCGGATTCAGTCTGGATGGCGTAGGTCTGGCGGAAGCGTTGGAGGTTGTCGCGGGTTTCGGGGAGGCTGTCGCCGCCGAATTTGTCGAGCACGGCGTCGGCGAGGACGAGGGCGGTCATGGCTTCGCCGATGACGCCGGCGGCAGGGACGACGCAGACGTCGGAACGTTCGAAGTGGGCGGTGGTGGGCTCCAGGGTGGCGACGTCGACGGTGCGCAGGGGGCGGCGCATGGTGGAGATGGGCTTGAGGGCGCCGCGGACGACGATGGGCTGGCCGTTGGTCATGCCGCCCTCGAAGCCGCCGGCGCGGTTGGAGAGGCGGGCCCAGCCGCGGTCGGGGTCGATGGCGATTTCGTCGTGGACGTCGTGGCCGCGGGCGGCGGCGTTGGCGAAGGCGGGGCCGATTTCGGCGCCCTTGACGGCGTTGATGCTGACGATGGCCTGGGTGAGGCGAGCATCCAGCTTGCGGTCCCACTGGACGTGGCTGCCGAGGCCGACGGGAGCGCCCCAGGCGACGACTTCGAATACGCCACCGAGGGTGGAGCCTTCAGTTCGAGCGGCGTCGATCTCGGCCATCATGGCGTCGGCGCGATCAGGGGTGACGGCGCGGACGGGGGAGGCTTCGACGTCGTCCCAGGGCCAGTGTTCGGGGCGGGCGTGGTCGAGGCCGGGTTCGTCGACGACGGCGCCGATGCGGGCGGTGCGGCTGCGGATGCGGATGCCGAGTTCGGCGAGGAATTTGCGGGCGACGGCGCCGACGGCGACGCGGGCGGTGGTTTCGCGGGCGCTGGAGCGTTCGAGGATGTTGCGGAGGTCGCCGGTGCCGTACTTGATCATGCCGGCGAGGTCGGCGTGGCCGGGGCGGGGCTTGGTGACGGGGGGGATGTCGTTGGAGGGGGCCTCGATGGCCATTTTTTCGACCCAGTTGGCCCAGTCGCGGTTCTCGATGAGGAGGGTGATGGGGCTGCCGAGGGTTTCACCAAGGCGGATGCCGCTGCGGATGACGGCCTGGTCGCGCTCGATTTTCATGCGGCCGCCGCGGCCGTAACCGCCCTGGCGGCGGGAGAGGTCGGGGTTGATGTCCTGGACGCCCAAGGGCACGCCGAGGGGGAGGCCCTCGACGATGACGGTAAGGCCTGGGCCGTGGGATTCGCCGGCGGTCAGGTAGCGGAGGTTGGCCATGGGGTGAGGGTGGTTCCTACGAGTGGTCGGCGGGCAGCGGATTGGGTGGTTTGTTGCGTGGGGTGCGCGGAAGACCCTCACCGATTTCCGGCGAAGACGTCGGAATCTGCCTCTCCCCTTGGAGAGGGGAAGAGCGGCGATCCCGGCGGGGTTGCTGGACCCACGAGAGGGTCGTGGGGGTGGCAGCCACCCTCACCCCAGCCCTCTCCCTCAAGGGAGAGGGAGGAAGAGGCGGGCCTGCTGAATGGGAGCCAGTGGCCCGGGTGTGGGCCGTGGGAGGCTGGCTTGGGGCGAAAGACCCCTCACCACCTGATCGAGTCCGGGGCAGGCTCCAACCTCTTCCCATAGGGAGAGGGAGAAGAAGGCGGGCTCCATATTCGGGTTTGATCAAGGCGAGTCGCTGCCTTCGAGCGCGGTGCGGGCGGCTGTGAGCATGGTACGCGCCGGGGCGGGGCGGCCGGTCCATTGTTGGAGGCTGGCGGCGCCCTGCATGACGAGCATTTCGAGGCCGCCGAGGGTGGGTGCGCCGACCTGGCGGGCGGCGGCGAGGAGGGGGGTGAGGGCGGGGCGGTAGACGATGTCGTAGACGAAGAGGTTGGGGTGGAGCCAGCCGGGGGGCACGGGGCTGTCGGCGGGGGCGGGGCCGCCGGCCATGCCGACGCTGGTGGTGTTGACGAGAAGTTGGGCGGCGGCGAGGAGTTGGGGGAGGCGGGTGTCGGTTAGGGCGCAGGCGCCGATGGGGGTGTCGTCGGGCGGTTGGAGGTCTTGTACGAGTTGGTGGGCGCGGGATTCGGTGCGGTTGGCGATGAGGATGCGGCGGGCGCCGGTGTCGAGGAGGGCAATGACGGCGGCTCGGGCGGCGCCGCCGGCGCCGAGGATAACGACGGATGCGCCGGCGAGGTCGAAGCCGCCGAACCGGCGGAGGGCTTCGCTGAATCCGTAGGGGTCGGTGTTGTCGCCGAGGAGGCGGGGGCCGTCGCGGATGACGGTGTTGACGGCGCCGGTGCGCTGGGCGGCGGGGGTGAGGCGGTCCATGGCGCGGAACGCGGCGAGCTTGTGGGGGATGGTGACGTTGAGGCCGGCGAAGCGGCCGATGCGGACGTCTTCGAAGCGGTCGGTTTCGCTGCCGGGGGGCGTGGGGAGGGCGGTGTAGGCGGCGTCGAGGCCGAGTTCAGCGAGGGCGGCCTGGTGCATGACGGGCGAGAGGGTGTGGCCGAGGGGCCAGCCGATGACGGCGTAGGTGTCGCTCATTGAGACCATTGCCTAACCGCGGGAATGGGTGCCCGGAAGACCCTCACCCCAACCCTCTCCCAGAGGGAGAGGGAGAAAGAGCGGCCCCGATTTCGAAGTCGAGGCCGGGTTTCGCAAAGGCCGCTCATTCGGCGAGGCGGGCGAGGTCGTCCCAGAAGGTGGGATAGGAGACGTCGACGGCTTCGGCGCCGCGGATGGCGACGGGGCCGGTGCCGCTGACGGCGGCGACGGCGGCGAGCATGGCGATGCGGTGGTCGCCGGCGGCGTCGACGGTTCCGCCGCCGGCGATGGCGCCGCCGGCGATGGTGAAGCCGTCGGCTTCGGCGTCGAGTTCGAGGCCGAGGGCGGAGAGGGCGCGTTCGGTGGTGTGGAGGCGGTCGGATTCCTTGACGCGGAGTTCGGCGGCGTCGGCGATGCGGGATTCGCCCTGGGCGCGGGTGGCGAGGAGGGCGAGGAGGGAGGCTTCGTCGATGAGACGGGGGATGAGGTGGCCGCCGGCTTCTATGGCGTGTAAGTCGGAGGTGCGGGCGGTGACGGTGCCGCTGGGTTCGGGGTCGGTGGTTTCGACGCGGGTTTCGATGTCGGCGCCCATGGATTGGAGGGCGTCGAGGATGCCGGTACGGAGGGGGTTGAGGCCGACGTTGCGGATGGTGATCTCGGCGTCGGGATGGAGGACGGCGGCGGCGATCCAGAAGGCGGCGGAGGAGATGTCGCCGGGGACGTCCAGGTCGAGGGCCTGCAGGTCGTGGGCGGGTTCGCAGCGGATCTCGCCGCCGGCGGACTGCAAGGCCGCGCCCTGTGCGCGGAGGATGCGTTCGGTGTGGTCGCGGGAGGGGGCGGGCTGGCGCAGGACGGCGGGGCCGTCGGCGCGCAGGGCGGCGAGGATGACGGCGGACTTGACCTGGGCGCTGGCGACGGGGATGTCGAGTTCGGCGCCCTGAAGGGTGCTGGGGGCGATGGCGAGGGGAGCGTAGGCGCCGTGCGCCCGGCCGTCGATGCGGGCGCCGAGGGCGCGCAGGGGGCGCACGATGCGGTCCATGGGACGGGTGCGCAGGGAGGCGTCGCCGGTGAGGACGGCGTGCAAGGGGCGCCCGGCGAGCAGGCCGCCGGCGAGGCGCATGGTGGTGCCGCTGTTGCCGCAGTCGAGGATGTCGGCGGGCTCGCGGAGGCCGTGGAGGCCGAGGCCGGCGACCGTCAGCTCATGTTCGTCCATGGACACGTCGGCGCCGACGGCCCGGACAAGGGCGGCGCTGGCGCGGGTGTCGGCGCCGAGCCCGGGGTTGCGCAGGCGGGTCCGACCATTCGCCTGGGCGCCTAACAGCAGGCCGCGGTGGGTGATGGACTTGTCGCCGGGGACCGTGAGCTCGCCGCGCAGGCGGCGCGCCGGCCGGACGACGCGGGCGCCGGGCGGGGCGGAGGCGTCGATCACGCGCCGACCGGAGAGGCGAGCGGACGCCCGAGAGCGGCGGCCATGGGTTCCAGCTGGGCCATGAGCCCGCTGAAGTGGTTGAAGCTGAGGCTTTGCTGGCCGTCGATTAGGGCGGTCTCGGGCTCGGGATGGACCTCGACGATGACGCCGTCGGCGCCGGCCGCGACGGAGGCCAGGGTCATGGAATGGACCATGTACCAGTGCCCGGTGCCCTGCGAGGGGTCCACGACGATGGGCAGGTGGGTGCGGCGGCGCAGGAGCGGGATGGCGTTGAGGTCGAGGGTGAAGCGCGAGGAGGTTTCGAAGGTGCGGATGCCGCGCTCGCAGAGCATGACGTTGGGGTTGCCGGCGGCCAGGATGTATTCGGCGCACATGAGCCACTCGTCGATGGTGTTGCCCATGCCGCGCTTGAGCAGGACGGGTTTCTCGCAGCCGCCGACTTCGCAGAGCAGCGGGTAGTTCTGGGCGTTGCGGGTGCCGATCTGCAGGACATCGGCGTAGTCGACGACGAACTCGACCTGGCGGGGGTCGAGGACCTCGGTGATGACGGGCAGGCCGGTGGCTTCGCGGGCTTCGGCCAGGAGTTGCAGGCCCGGGACGCCCATGCCCTGGAAGCTGTAGGGGGAGCTGCGCGGCTTGTAGGCGCCGCCGCGCAGCACCTGGGCGCCGGCGGAGGCGACGTGCCGGGCGGTGGCGGCCATCTGCTCGGGGCTCTCGACGGTGCAGGGGCCGGCCATGACGGTGACCGAGCCGTTGCCGATCTCGACGCCGCCGACCTGGATGACGGAGCGCTCGCGGCTGTCGGTGCGGGCGGCGAGCTTGAAGGGCTCGCTGATGGGGATGGTGGCCTCGACGTGGGGCATGCGCTCGAGCTGCTGGAGCAGTTCGGGCGGGCGGGTGCCGATGACGGCGATGACGGTCTTGTGCTCGCCGGGCAGGACGCGGGTTTCCAGGCCCTCGGCCTGGACGCGGGCTTCGACCGCGTCCAGGGCCGCCTGGCCGGCGCTGTTCTTCATCACGATGATCATCGGGCGGGCTCCTGCTGGGAACGGTGGTGGGGCGAGTGGTCGGAGAAAGAAAAAAGCAGAGGCGTGGGCCTCTGCTGCCGGCGTCTGCGGGTCGTTGGTTTACATAAGCGTACGACCCGGCTGCGCCGGCGCTGGAAACGCAAAATAGGTGCCGCAAGCGGGGGCGTGACCGTGGGTCATGCGTACTCGTAGTCCAAGAATCAAAGGAGAGTGTGCGCGAGGTCGGGGCGGGCGTCAATAGGATACGGTTGAGTAGAGTTGTGAAGATTGGGCGAGCGGGGCGCGGTTCGGGTTGCGATCGGTGACGGGTATGGCTGGCAAGGGCGGCGCGCCGCCGCGGCCGGTTTCCGAGGCCGCGCTGGTGCAGTTGTGGCTGGAGGCCGCGTCGCGGGTCGGTCCCATGCGCGATTCGCTGGGGCGTTCGATCGAGGTGGTGTATCCCGGCCGCCGCACGGGGCTGGCGGGACCGGACCTGCAGGACGCGATCATCAGTATTGACGGCGGTCCGGTACGGCGGGTCGACGTGGAAGTCCACCTGCACGAGGCGTCCTGGGAGCGGCACGGACACGACGGGGACGCGCGCTACGCCGGTGACCTGCTGCACCTGGTGTGGACGGCGGCGCGCGGCGGATCCGGGCGTCCGCCCTACATCCTGGCGCCGCGGGCGCTGGCCGGCGGGCGGGCGCGAGGAGGACGGCGAACGAAGACGGCAGGGTGGCCGTGTTGGGACGACGAGGGAGGCCCGGCGGAGACAGCCGAGCTGCGAGGGGCGATTCGAGCGGAGGGCACCAGGCAGCACGCGGAGCGGGCGGCGGTGCTGGAGAGCGACATCGAGGCGCTGGGCGCGGACCAGGCCCTGTACCGGGCGGTGATGCGGGCGCTGGGGTACAGCGCCAATACGCGGCAGTTCGAGGCGGTGGCCGAGGCGGCGCCGATCGAGCTGCTGGGCGCGCTGGCCGGGTCGTCGTTGGGTGAGCGGCGGGTGCGCGTGGAGGCGGAGTTGCTGGGGGCGGCGGGGTTGCTGCCGAGCCAGCGCGGGCAAGACGCTGAACATCCGCATGTGGTGATGCTCGAGGAAGCCTGGGCGGGCACGGCGCCGCGGGCGGCGCCGGCGGTGGAGGACTGGACGCTGGCGGCGGTGCGACCGCACAACCGGCCGGCGCGGCGGCTGGCGGGGGCGGCCAGGCTGCTGAGCACGGCGCCGTTGGCGCGGCGTTCGCTGGCGGAGCGAGTGGCGGGGCAGGTGCTGGCCGCGAACGACGGCGGGCGCGGACGGGACCTGGTCGGGTGGTTCGAGGTGCGGGTTGGGCCGGAGGACTTCTGGGCGCGGCACCTGGACGTGGGGCGGCCGGCGGCGCGATTGCTGCCGGCGCTGATCGGGCGCGGGCGAAGCCTGGAGGTGCTGGTGAACGCGGTGCTGCCGTTTACGGCGGCCCTGGGGGGCTGGACGGGCCGGACCGGTTTGGTGGAGGCGGCCGGCGAGGTGCTGGCCGGGCTGGGAGCGGTGGGCTGGAACCGGCACACGCGCTACATGGCCGACACGCTGCGGCTGGAGCGGCGGGGGCTGGGATCGGCCCTGGCGCAGCAGGGGCTGCTGCGGATCTACCGCCGCTGGTGCCGGGCGAAGCAGTGCGGCGAGTGCCCCGCGGCGAACGCGGCCGCGGCGATTCCAGCGGGGGCGGGCGTCGGCGAATAGCGCGGCGCCGGCGGTGCCGGTTGCGAGACGGTTGGCAAGTCCGGACGCGGGTGGGCGTCGAGATGATACTGACTGGAACTAAGTAAGATTACTTGACAGTAACTCGCTCAATGTCTACTATCGCTCGTGTCATGACTGGATCAATGCACGCCGAAGACGACGCCGACGGCGCCGAGGGCCGCGCGAGCGGACCTGCGGCACCGCGGCGCACGGTCGTTTCGGTGCAACCCGAATCGACGCGTCTGCCGCTGGTACCGCTGCCGGACTGGGTGGCGTACCCGGAGCTGACGATGCCGCTGCATGCCAGCCGGGCCGTCTCGGTGGATGCGCTGGCGGCGGCGGCCGAGAATGGCGACCTGGTGGTGGTGGTGACGCAGCGCCGGGCGCGCAAGACGGTGGATCCGCAGCACCTGTGCTCGGTGGGCACGGCGGCCAAGGTGATTCGCCGGCTGCGCATGCCGGACGGCGGCGTGCAGGTGCTGCTGGAAGGCCAGTACCGGGCGTCCGTCGACGACATTGAACCGGTCGGGGAGCACTTCGAGGCCAGGGTGACGCCGTTGAGCGTGCGGTACACGCCGTCGCTGGAGCTGGAGGCGCTGCGGCGCGTGGTGGTGGCGCACGTGGAGGGAGTGGCGGAAGAGACGAACATGTTCGCCCCCGAGACGGTGGCCATGACCCGACGCGCCGCCGATCCCGGCTGGCTGGCGGACTACGTGGCGTTTTCCTCCGACATGTCGCCGCACGAGCGGCAGACGGTTCTGGAGACGCTGGACCTGACCGAGCGGCTGCGCGTCGTGGCGCGCTACCTGGCGAAGCAGGTCGAGATCCTGAACATTCGCAACAAGATCCAGGGTGAAATCCAGGACGGCATCGAGAAGGTGCAGCGCGACTATTACCTGCGGGAGCAGTTGCGGGCGATCCAACGCGAGTTGGGCATTTCCACGCCGCAGACGGACGACGCGCAGGACCTGAGCGAGCGGGTGGACGCCTCGGACCTGCCGAAGGAGGTGGCGACGAAGGCCCGCCAGGAGATTTCACGGCTTGACGCCACGCCGCCGACCTCGCCCGAGGTGGGAGTGATCCGCGGCTACCTGGACTGGCTGCTGACGCTGCCGTGGGCGCACGAGACGCGCGATCACCAGAGCCTGGCGCGGGCGCGGCGGGTGCTGGACCGCGACCATTACGGGCTGGAGAAGCCCAAGGAGCGGGTGCTGGAATTCCTGGCGGTGCGGGCGATTTCAACGAAGTTCCGCACGCCGATCGTCTGCTTCGTGGGTCCGCCGGGCGTGGGCAAGACCAGCCTGGGCCGCTCGATCGCGCGGGCGCTGGGCCGCGAGTTCGTGCGCATTTCGCTGGGCGGGGTGCGGGACGAAGCCGAGATCCGCGGGCACCGGCGCACCTACGTGGGGGCGCTGCCGGGACGGATCATCCAGGCGCTGCGGCGGGCGGGCTCGCGCAACCCGGTGATGCTGCTGGACGAGATCGACAAGATCGGCCGCGACTTCCGGGGCGACCCGTCGTCGGCGCTGCTGGAGGTGCTGGACCCGGAGTACAACCACAGCTTTTCGGATCACTACCTGGAGGTCCCGTTCGACCTGTCGCGGGTGCTGTTCGTGACGACCGCGAACACGGCCGAGGACATTCCGGCGGTGCTGCGGGACCGCATGGAAGTGATTGAACTGAGCGGCTACACCGAAGAAGAAAAGGTGCATATCGCGCAGGGGTTCCTGTTGCCGCGGCAGATTCGGAACCACGGGCTGCGCAAGGCCGGGGTGACGTTTACGGACCGGGCGGTGCGGGAGGTGATCCGGCACTACACGCGCGAGGCGGGCGTGCGCAACCTGGAGCGGGAGCTGGCGGCGGTGTGCCGCAAGCTGGCGCGGCGGATCGCGGCCAACCATCGCACCGCGGCACGGGTGACGCCGCGGCGGGTGCGCAGCGCGCTGGGGCCGGCGAAGTTCCTGCCGGAGGACGAGTCGCGCACGCCGGAAGTGGGCGTGGCGACGGGCCTGGCGGTGACGCCCGTCGGGGGCGAGGTGCTGGACGTGGAAGCGGCCTGGATCGCGGGCGCCGGCAAGGTGCGCCTGACGGGACAGCTGGGGGACGTGATGAGCGAGTCGGCGCGGGCCGCGCTGTCGTACGCGCGAGCGCGCACGGGCGTGCTGGGCGTGGATCCCGGGCTGTTCGCAGAGCGCGACCTGCACGTGCACGTGCCGGCCGGCGGGGTGCCGAAGGACGGGCCGTCGGCCGGGATCACGATGGGGGCGGCGATCATTTCGGCCATGACGGGCCGCCGGGTGCGGCGCGAAATCGCCATGACCGGCGAGGTGACCCTGCGGGGACGGGTGCTGCCGATCGGCGGACTCAAGGAGAAGGTGCTGGCCGCGCATCGGGCCGGCCTGCACACGGTGATCGCGCCGGAGGAAAACCGGCCGGACCTGGACGACATCCCCGCGCGGGTGCGCAAGCAGATGCGCTTTGTGTGGGTGAAGGACATGGACAGCGTGCTTTCGACCGTATTGATGAACGAATCCGCGGGGCCGGATCAACAGGGACCGGCGGCCGCGTCCGGATCAGCCTAGGAGGCAGCAGATGGCGAGCAAGATCATTGGGATTGACCTGGGGACGACGAACTCGGTCGTCGCCGTGATGGAGGGCGGCGACCCGAACGTGGTCACGAACTCCGAGGGCAGCCGCCTGACGCCGTCGGTGGTGGCATACGCCGGGGGCGGGCAGCGCCTGGTGGGGCAACTGGCCCGGCGGCAGGCGGTAATGAATCCCAAGAACACGATCAATTCCTCCAAGCGGTTCGTCGGCCGACGGCTGACGGAGGTCGCGGACGAGTCCGCCGCGGTGACGTTCGACGTGACCGAGGGTCGGGCTGGCGAAGTGCTGATCAAGATCCCGGAGAGCGGCCGCGAGGTGACGCCGGAAGAGATTTCGGCGGTGGTGCTACAGAAGTTGAAGGCGGACGCGGAGAAGTACCTGGGCGAGGACGTGACGGACGCCGTGATCACCGTGCCGGCCTATTTCAACGACTCGCAGCGGCAGTCCACGCGTAACGCCGGCGAGATTGCCGGCCTGAACGTGCGGCGGATCATCAACGAACCGACGGCGGCGGCGCTGGCCTACGGGCTGGACAAGCGCGGCGCCGAGACGATCCTGGTCTGGGACCTGGGCGGCGGCACCTTCGACGTGACCATCCTGGAGGTGGGCGACGGGGTGTTCGAGGTCAAGGCCCCCAACGGCGACACCCACCTGGGCGGCGACGACTACGACCGGCGGGTGGTGGATCACGTGGCGGACGACTTCCTGCGGGCCGAGGGGATCGACCTGCGCAAGGACCCGCAGGCGCTGCAGCGGTTGATCGAGGCCTCGGAGAAGGCCAAGCAGGAGCTCTCGTCGGTGCCGCAGGCGCAGATCAGCCTGCCGTTCATCACGGCGGACCAGACGGGGCCCAAGCACCTGGACGTGGCGCTGACGCGGGCGGAGTTCGAGCGGCTGACGCAGGACCTGACGCAGCGCTGCGTGGAGCCGTTCCGGCGGGCGCTGGGGGACGCGGGCATCCGGGCCTCCGAGATCAATGAAGTGGTGCTGGTGGGCGGCTCGACGCGCATGCCGGCGGTGCAGACGCTGGTGCGCGAGCTGACCGGCAAGGATCCCAACCAGGGCGTCAACCCTGACGAGGTGGTGGCCATCGGCGCCGCGATCCAGGGCGGCGTGCTGGCGGGCGAGGTGGAGGACGTGGTGTTGCTGGACGTGACGCCGCTGTCGCTGGGCGTGGAAACGCTGGGCGGCGTGCTGACGGCGTTGATCCCGCGCAACACGACGATTCCGACCAGCAAGTCGGAGATCTTCTCGACGGCCGACGACGGGCAGACGGCGGTGGACATTCACGTGCTGCAGGGCGAGCGCCCGATGGCGCGGGCCAACACGACGCTGGGCCGGTTCCGGCTGGAAGGCATCCCGTCGGCGCCGCGCGGCGTGCCGCAGATCGAGGTGACGTTCGACATTGACGCGAACGGGATCGTGAACGTGTCGGCGAAGGACCTGGCGACGGCCAAGGAGCAGCGCATCACGATCACGGCCAGCACGAACCTCTCCGACGAGCAGGTTGACGCGCTGGTGCAGGAGGCCGAACAGCATGCCGCCGAGGACCGCCGGCAGCTGGAGGAGGCCGAGCTGCGCAACAACGCCGACAGCCTGGCGTACCAGACCGAGCGCCTGATCAGCGAGAACGGCGACAAGATCGAGGCGGACGACCGGCAGGCGGCCGAGCGGGCGATCGCCGACGTGCGCACGGCACTGGAGGGCGAGGACCTGGAGGCGATCCGCAGCGCGGTGGCCGTGCTGCAGACGGCGGCCCAGAAGCTGGGCGAGCAGATGTACCAGGCGGCGCCGGGCGCGGACGGCGCCGAACCGGCCCCGAGCGCGGACGAGGCCGCGGCGGACGACGACGTGGTCGACGCCGAGTTCGAGGCCGCGGACGAGAAGTAGCGCCCGATGAACGCCGATTCCCACGACAGCGAGGCCACGGCCGCCGCCAGCGAGCGCGAAGCGGAGCTGGAGGCCGAGGTGGCCTCGCTGAACGATCAGCTGCTGCGGCTGCGCGCCGAGATGGACAACTTCCGGAAGCGCGTAAACCGCACGACGGACGACCTGATCCAACAGGCCAAGTCGTCGCTGCTGCGCGACATCCTGCGCGTGGCGGACGACCTGGACCGGACGCTGGCGGCGCTGGACGCCGGGACGGACCCGGAGAGCGCGCGAGAGGGCGTGCAGCTGATGCGCAGCCAGTTGGCGTCGCTCTTGCAGGCGCGCGGAGTGCGGGCGATCGAAACGGACGGCGCGTTCGATCCCCACTGGCACGAGGCGGTGGCCACGCGGCCGAGCGCGGACGTGCCGGCGGGCACGATCACGGCGGAGCTGCAGGCGGGATACCGCTGGGGCGACGACGTGCTGCGCGCGGCGCGCGTGGAAGTGGCCGTGTCGGACGACGGGATGTAGGCGGCGCCGGTGGAATTCAAGGACTACTACCAGACCCTGGGTGTTCCACGAAACGCGTCGCCGGACGACATCAAGTCGGCGTACCGGCGGCTGGCGCGGCGCTACCACCCGGACGTGAACCCGGACGACCCGGCGGCGGAGGCGAAGTTCAAGGAGATCAACGAAGCGCACGAGGTGCTGAGCGATCCGGAGAAGCGGCAGCAGTACGACCGGTTCGGGTCCAACTGGCGCCGGACCGGGTCGTTTGACGAGGCGTTTCGGCAGAGCGGCGTGCGGATGGACGGGTTCGGCGACTTCTTTGGCGGCGGGGCGTCGGGGTTCAGCGACTTCTTCGAGGCGCTCTTCGGCGGCCGCGCGGGACCGCAACGTGCGCAGCGGCCGCAGCAGGCGAACGTTGAGGAGACGCTGCAGGTCAGCTTGCCGGAGGTGCTGAACGGCGGGCGGCGGGCGCTGACGATGCGGGTGCCCTCGCCGGACGGGCGCGTGCGGCAGCGGCGAATCGACGTGACGATTCCAAAGGGCGTGCGCGACGGGCAGCGCCTGCGGGTGGCCGGCGAAGGCGCGGTTCGGGCCGACGGGTCGCGCGGCGACCTGTTCCTGCGGATCCGGGTGGAGGATGGATCCGCCTTCACGCGCAACGGCGACGACCTGGCGACGGAGGTTTCGATCGGGTTGAGCGAGGCCATGCTGGGCGCGCAGGTGGAGGTGCCGACGGCGTCGGGCTCGTCGCTGACGGTGCGGGTGCCGGCGGAGACGCAGCACGGCAGCCGGCTGCGGCTGCGAGGGCAGGGATTGCCGCGGGCCGGCGGCGACGGGCGCGGCGACATGCTGGTGCGGATCCTGGTGCGCCTGCCGCGCAACCTGAGCTCGCGCGAGCAGGATCTGTTCCGGGAACTGGCGCGGATTCGCGGCGAGGTCCCGACGCCGACGGCGGTGAACTGACGTGGTGTTCGACAGCGACGACGGCGACCGGACCGGCGACGACCTGCGCTCGCGCCCGGCCTACTTCATCGGGGTGGTGGCGGAAATCACGGAGGTGCATCCGCAGACGCTGCGCCACTACGAGCGCATCGGGCTGGTGAAGCCCAGCCGCTCGCCGGGCAACGTGCGCATGTTCTCGCAGGAGGACATCGAGCGCGTGCACCTGATCCAGCGGCTGACGTCCGAGTTGGGCGTGAACCTGGCCGGTGTGGAAGTGGTGTTGAACATGCGCGAAAGCCATCGGCGGCAGGCCGCCGAACACGAACGGGCGCTGCACGACGTGACCAAGCGCTACGAAGCCGAGATCGCGCGGCTGCGCAACGCGCTGCGGCGCGCCACGCGAGACCCGGGCGCCCCGCCGTACCGGAACCGGCGGCCGCCGCGATGATGAATTTCGAGAAGTTCACGGAGAAGGCGCAGGAAACGATCCAGACGGCGCAGTCGATCATGCTGGAGAGCAGCCACAACCAGCTGGACGCCGATCACGTGCTGATGGCGCTGCTGGATCAGAACGACTCGCTGGCGGTGCGGATCCTGCAGCGGCTGCGGGTCTCGCCGGACCTGGCGCGGGGCGAGGCCAAGCGGGCGCTGGGGGCGAAGCCGCGGGTGACCTCGGACCAGGTCAACGGGCCGATCGCGCAGGGCCAGATGTTCGTGACGCCGCAGGCGGTGGCGATAATCCAGGCGGCGGGCGAGGAAGCGGACCGGCTGGACGACGAGTACGTGGGCAACGAGCACCTGCTGCTGGCGCTGACGAAGTCGCAGGACACGCAGGCCGGGCGGATCCTGCGTCAAATTGGCGTGGACGCCGAGAGCGTGTACCGGGCGCTGCGCGAGATCCGGGGCGCCCAGCGCTCATCCACGCCCAGCGCGGAGAGCCGCTACGAGGTTCTCGAAAAGTACAGCGTCAACCTGACGGACCTGGCGCGCGCGGGACGGCTGGATCCGGTGATCGGGCGCAAGGCCGAGATCCGGCGGGTGATCCAGGTGCTGGCGCGGCGGACCAAGAACAACCCGGCGTTGATCGGGGAGCCGGGCGTGGGCAAGACGGCGATCGTGGAGGGCCTGGCGCAGCGAATCTCCGGCGGCGACGTGCCGGAGCTGCTGCGGGGACGCGAGGTGCTGGCGATCGACATGGGGGCGATGCTGGCGGGCGCGAAGTTCCGCGGCGAGTTCGAGGAGCGGCTGAAGGCGGTAATCAATGAGGTGCGCGCCGCGGAAGGGCAGATCATCCTGTTCTTCGACGAACTGCACCAGGCGGTGGGCGCGGGCGGGGCGGACGGCGCGATCGACGCCGCCACGATGCTGAAGCCGGCGCTGGCGCGCGGCGAGTTGCAGGCGATCGGGGCGACCACGTTCGACGAGTACCGGCAGCACGTGGAGAAGGACAAGGCGCTGGCGCGACGCTTCCAGCCGGTACACATCGAGGCGCCGGGCATCGAGGAGACGGTGCAGGTGCTGGAGGGCATTCGCAATCGCTACGAGGAACACCACGGACTGACGATCAGCGACGCGGCGCTGCAGGCCGCGGTGGAGCTGTCGGAGCGCTACCTCACGGAGCGGTTTCTGCCGGACAAGGCCATCGACCTGATCGACGAGGCGGCGGCCAAGGTGCGGGTGGACATCTTCGACGCGCCTGACGAACTGCGGCAGGCGATGAAGGTGATCGAGGACCTGAAGGCCGACGAAGAAGCGGCCTGGCGACGGCGCGATTACGAGCTGGCGGCGAACCTGAAGTCCGAGGTGCTGCAGAACGAGGCGCAGCTGGAGTCGGCCCGCAAGAAATGGCTGGCCGAGCAGGACCTGACCGAGACGGTGAACGCGGACGACGTGGCGGAGGTGGTCTCGAGTATTACGGGCGTGCCGGTGGCGCGGATGTTCGAGGAAGAGGCGGAGCGCCTGCTGGGGATGGAAGCGGCGCTGCACCGGCGCCTGATCAACCAGGACGAGGCGGTGGCGGCGGTGGCGGACGCGATTCGGCGCTCGCGCAGCGGGATCGGCGACCCGGCCCGGCCGATGGGGTCGTTCATCTTCCTGGGGCCGACGGGCGTGGGCAAGACCGAACTGGCGCGGGCGCTGGCCGAGTTCATGTTCGACGACGAGGCGGCGCTGCTGCGGGTGGACATGTCGGAGTACGGCGAACGGCATACGGTGAGCCGGCTGATCGGCGCGCCGCCGGGCTACGTGGGCTACGACGACGCGGCGCAACTGACCGAACGGGTGCGGCGCCGGCCGTACCAGGTGGTGCTGTTCGACGAGATCGAGAAGGCGCACCCCGAGGTATTCAACGTGCTGCTGCAGGTGCTGGACGAAGGCCGGCTGACCGACGGCCACGGACGCCAAGTCAACTTTTCCAACACGATCATCATCATGACGTCGAACGTGGGGGCGCAGCACATCCGGCGGGAGAACCAGCTGGGGTTCGGGGTGCCGGCCGGGGACGACGAGGCGAGCGAGGCGCGCGACTACCGCGAGATGCGGGCGCGCCTGATGACGGACCTGCGCAAGCGTTTCCGGCCCGAGTTCCTGAACCGGATCGACGAGATCATCATCTTCCACTCGCTGACGCAGCCGCAGCTGCGGGAGATCGTGGACCTGATGGCGTCGCAACTGGCGGACCGGCTGGAGGGGCAGCGGATCGCGGTGGAACTGACGACGGCGGCCAAGGACCTGGTGCTGGCGATGGGCTGGGATCCGAATTATGGGGCGCGTCCGCTGCGCCGGACGATGCAGCGGGAGATCGAGAACGTGATCGCACGCATGCTGCTGCGGAACGAGTGCGGCGAGGGCAGCACGGTGCGGGTGGACGCGGCGGACGGCGAGTTCAGCTTTGACGCGATAGGGCCGGCCGACGCGGAGGCGCCGGCGGAAGCGGCGGCGGAGGTCGCGGCCGGGGGATAGCTCGGCGGCGGAGGGCGCGCAACCTCGAGCGGCCGCCGGGTCGCCTTGCCAGTGGTCCCGCAACGGGGCACGATTCGCCGAATCGACGCTTCGAGGGCTCCCGATGGCCTACACGGCACTGGAACGTCTGAACCGCGATGAAGTGGGCGCGCGCGCGCCGGAGGCCGTGGCGATTCTGCCGACGGCCGCGATCGAACAGCACGGGCCGCACAATCCGATCGGGCTGGACACGATGTGCTGCATGGCGGTGGCGCGCGGGGCGGCCGAGGCGGCCGGCGAGCTTGACGTGATCGTGAGCCCGCCGCTGCATTTCGGCAGCTCGGATCACCACCGGCCGTTTCCGGGGGTGCTGACGCTGCGCAGCGGGACGTTCAGCCTGGTGCTGAACGAACTGCTGGAGAGCCTGACGCTTTCCGGGTTCCGGCGCATCCTGATCCTGAATGGGCACGGCGGCAATATCCTGCTGATTCAGCAGGCGGCGCGAGACTTCGTGCTGGAGCACCCGGACGTGCGGGTGGCGGCGGGCGCGTATTGGGACATCGCCCGGCCGCGGCTGGAGGCGGTTGAAGCCAGCCGCCAGGTGCACGTGCCGGGGCACGGGGGCGACTTCGAGACGTCGCTGATGCTGCACCTGGACCCGGAGTTGGTGCGGGACGACCTGCTGCCGATCGAACACGCGGACCGAGACGATCCACGGAGTTCGGGCTGGCCGAAGCTGGGGATGTCGACGATGGGCGGGTCGGTGAACGTGGCGGACGTGGTGTACATGTCGTTCCCCGGCGCGCGCATCACGGGACTGAGCGACGACGCGCGGGCCTCGACCGCGGAGCTGGGGCGGCAGTACTACGAGATCGCGGTGGAGGAAGTGGCCAAGCTGATTGGGATTATCTCGGCAGGGCCCAACTGATCACGCGGATCCGCATCCAGCGCAGCTGAGCGCCAGGCGCGATGGCACGGGCGGAGCACCGGAACATCATTGGCGTCGGGGGCGTGGTGCGCATGGACGATGGCGTGCTGCTGGTGCGCCTGACCTATAGCGACATCAAGGGGCGCTTCATGTTTCCGGGCGGGAAGGTGGATCCGGGCGAGTCGCTGGAAGGGGCGCTGGTTCGGGAAGTCGAAGAAGAGGCCGGAGTGCTCGCCGAACCCGACTCGCTGGTGGCGGTTCGGCACCGGGTCGACGCGGACGAACTGAACACTTACCTGATCTTCAGCATGCGCTATGTGCGGGGTGAGCCGCGTCCGAATGGTCACGAAACGGATGCGGTTGCCGTGGTTGGCGCCGAGCAGTTGCGGACGCAACCGGAGCGGTTCGCGTCGCTGGTGCCGGAGGTTGCTCTACCGGTGCTGGCGGGGACGGGGCCGGGGCTGTGCCGGCAGGGCTACCTGCCGGCGCACGGCCGATACTCGTCGGAGACGTTCCAACTGTACGCCGCGCCGCAGCCGGACGACGCTTAGAAGCGGTCGGCGTTCCAGTACATGAACGGCGAGTTGGGGAAGAGGCGGCGCAGGTAGACGTCGACGTGGGGCGGGATGTCGAGGGCGTCCAGGGCCTCGTAGCCGCCGGGCGCGCCAAGATAGAGGTCGAGGAACTGGCCGCCGGTGAGCTCGACGACGGGCTCGTTGCCGACCGGGTCACCGATGACGACGTTGGCCATGGGGGTCTCGATCCTGGCGGCTTCGCCAGCGACGTTGAGAGCGAAGGGGGGGCCGGGCAACGGGGCCATCCGTCTGCGACGGCGGATGAGTTCGGGCACCACGCTCTCCAGGGCGCCGCGCAGCGAATTCAGCCTGACCATGTAGTGCCGGGTGGGCTTGAGGGTGGCGTCGGCGCGCTTGCGCAACAGGTCGAAGAGCTCGGATGCGGGGTGCAGTTCGCCGGTGAGACGGCTGACGCCGCGCTCGGCCGCGCGGGCGCGCCACACATTGAGCAGGGGAATTGCAAGGTTCTCGTATTGGATGCCGCCGTCCAGAATCGTCATTTGGTCGTCGGACAGCTCGGTGATGGCGTAAGCCACGACGGTGCGGACCTGGACGAGCACGTCGAAGTAGACGGTGGATTCGGGCGTGACGCGCGGCAGCCAGTCCATCAGCGCCTGCCAATAGGCTTCGCTACGGTCGAGCGGGCCGACGCGGTCGGCGGCGATGTCCGAGTAGATGCCCATGACGGCGGGCAGATCGGCGGTTTCGAAGGGGCGGACTACGTAGCCGCCGGCCCACTCGATGTCGCCACCGGGAAACTCGCCTTCGAGTTGCGCGGTAGGCATGGCGTGCCAGCCGCGGCCGGCGTAAACCTCGGGAGTCCCAGTGGAGAGCAGGGACAACGGCTGACCGTCGGCCTGCATTCGCTCCACGGCCGCGTCCAGCAGCCGGCCGGCATGGCCCTGGCCGCGGTGCGCGGGGTCAACGCCAACGTCGGCAATGCCGCCGAAGCGTACGCGCGCCTCGCCGTAGCGCATGGTGCGGTCGGCGATCCAGAGATGCCCGATGAGGGCGCCGCCGTCCTCGACGACGAGGCTCTGGGATACGTCCCAGGCGGGGTCGGCGCTCTGGTGGCGCTCGAAGTAGTCGCGGGGCGTGTTGTCGAAGGCGCGATCGGCGAGGTCGAGGGCTTCGTCGCGCCGGTCAAGGGTCAGGGTGGAGACGGTGGGGTTCATAGGCAAGGGGGTGGTGCGTTGCGGGTACGTAAAAGCGGCCCGACGCATTGGCGTCCGGGCCAGCACGAAATATAGCAAATGGGGTTGGTTTTCCGAGGCTAGACTCGGAAGACGAGCGGAAGGACCTTTCACGGCGACCGCCATGCCAGCAGCGAATCAAGCTCAGATGGACGCGGGCTCGGGCCAAATGGTCGCCCGCCGGGTGTGATGGGGCAGCGATTTCGTCGCGAACTGTTCACGCTGCGCGGCTTGCTGTTCGTGCTGCTGGGCGTGCTGGCGCTGGCCGTGGGCGCGCTCTTGCTGGCGATGTTCGCCACGCAACCCGCGGCTCCGGGGCCAGTGGCGAGCGGCGGGCCGGCGCGGGGCGCGCCGGCGGAGACGTCCGCGGAACAGCTGAGCGAAGATGCGGCGCCGGAGCCCGGTCGGCGCCCGCTGGTCCGGCTGCCGCCGCGGCCTCCACCGGCCGAGATGGCGACGGTCGAGATGCTCCCGATCAACATGGTCAGCGATCCGGACTTGCGCACATTTCTGCTCGAGGCGGATCGGATGTTCGCGGCGCTCGATCCAGCCACGGGCTACGTCGGGATGCTGGCGACCCAGGCGCTGCGCGACGAAACCTCAAGGTTGCGAGTGATTGCGGAGAGTGGCGGCGCGGCCGCGGCGCTGGCCGACGTTCGCCCGGTGCGCTGGACGTCCGAATTGCCGGCTGACGCCCAGACGCTGGCGCTGCTGTTGCGGTCGATCCTGGTGTCAAGCGCGGCGGGGCAGCAAAGCCTGCTGGACAGCGTTTCGGGACAGCCGGCGATCACGGAGCGGATTCAACAGGCCCGGGAAGCGCGGGCCCTGGGCCGTTTCCGAGAGATTCACGACGCGCTGGAGTTTGGGGCCGAGTTGCGAAATCACGTGGTGCTGTCGACGTCGATCGACCGACCCTAGCCAGCGGCCGGCTCGACGTCGGGTAGCTGCCAGGACTCGATGGCGCGTTCGGCGTTGGCCGTGAGGAGAAGGTTGGCGGCAGGCGCCGCAGCGACGGCGCGAATTTCGGACGAGGTGACGAGCTGACCGAGCTGCGTTCCGTCGGACCGCACTACGACGAGCGTGCGCTCGGACGTCTGGGCGATCACGTAGTCATTGGTGACCAGCAGCCGCTCGACCGAGAGTCCGGGAACTTGCCAGAGCTGGGTGCCGGTGAGGCTAAAGGCGCCGAGCCCGTTGGGTCCGGCGAGGACGATCGTGTCGTTCTGGGGCATGCGCATGGCGGCGGTGGATGGATAGCCGATCTGCCACACGAGATCGCCACGGGCACTATCGAAGATGAGCGAACTCTGGCTGGTTACCGCGACCGTGTGTTCGCCGGATCGGGTAAAGAGCACGTTGTGCAGTTCGCCGTCGACGCCGAACCGCTGATCCAGGTTTCCGGCCGGTGTTATGAGAACGATCTGGTTCTCGCCCTGCTTTGAGGAGGCGACAGCCACGGTGCCCGACTGCGGATTGAGCGCCACGCCGGCGGCGCTGATGTAGGACTGCGTGGGACCCCACAGCTGTCCGTTTCGATCGAAGGCGAACACGTGCCCCAGCCCGCTGGCATTGGTCGAGCGGGCTACCAGCCAACTACCGTCCGGCGCAAAGACGACGTCCTCGAGCAGCTGATTATCGGGACGTGCCGGCGACCTCCAGATCGGCGCGCCTGCCGAGTCAAGCAGCATGAGGTCGAAGCCATGCGCGGCCATGAGCGCCCCGTCCTCCGACACGGCGGCGCGCGACAGCGGAACCCGCAGATTGCTGGACCAGCGCGATTCACCGGCCGGCCCAAAGGCCTGGACCGTGCCGTTGCGGGCGATGGCGATGACATGGTCTCCGTCGGCCGACGCGGCGAGGCCGGTGATGTCGAAGTCGGTTCTGGCCAGCCAGGCCCGCTCGGACCAGCGGCCGGCCGCGGGGGCGCGGAGTTCGCTTACGGTGAAGGCAAGGTCGACGACGTCCTCAATGCGAGTCGCGAAGTCCTCGAGTTGCCAGGCGCGAGCCGCAGCGTCGGCTTCGTTGGGCGTGGGATATCGCCCGGCTTCCACCCAGCGAGGGTAGACGCGGGACATGCGGATGACCGGAAGGCGCTGCCCGATTCGCGCGCGAGCCTCGGCTTCATCCGTAAAGGGGCCGACGAGCACGGCGAGCATGGGGACGCGGAGGGCCTGGATGCGGAATGCGCCGAGTTCATCGAGGGTCTTGAGCAGCCAGTCCTTGGTTCGGCCCGGATCGAGGGCCTCGGCGAAAGCCTCAATCGCGGTGCGGGCGCGTTGCTGCAGGGTAAGGACGTGCACGAGGCGCTCGGGCTTCTCGGAATCGCGGTAGGCCCGAACGGTTGGGATTATCTCGACGAGGGCGTCAACGGCAATCGTGAGGTGCTGGTGGGCAACGGTGGCGGACGCCGGCGGGCTGAGTGGAACCAGGCCTTGTCCCAACGCACCAATGGAGTCGAATCGAGCCTCGGCGGCAGCGGCGAACTGGTCGGGCGTTTGTGATCCGGCGCCCAGTTCGCGGATGTTGAGCTCAAACGTTCGCACGACATCCAAGGCTCGGGTCGCGACCTTGAGGGTCGGCTCCCAGTAGGGGCGGGCGGTGAGCCGCGCCGAGCGGGAGGCGGCCTCGCCACAGGCGGCAAGCACGGTGGCCAGTCCGGACGCGACAACGAAAGCCCGCCGCGACACCGCGGCGCGCCGCCCCGTCGGCATGCGAGTGTCAGGCCGGCGCGTCGGCGACCGCCGTGCCTCGCAGCGACCAGGGGGTGGCCGCGGTGATGCTGACGGAGCGCAGATCACCGGCATTGAGTTGGACCCCGTGCGGCGTGAACACCAGCTTGTTGGTGCGGGTGCGGCCTCTCCAGCGCGGACCGTCGCGGTCGCCCTTGCCCGGCGTCAATTCCTCGAAGAGAACCTCAGTGACCTCGCCCAGGTAGCCGCGGTTGATGTCCTCGGCAATGACGGTCTGCTCGCGTTCAATGCGATGGAGCCGCCGCAGTTTCTCTTTCCGCGGGACGTCGTCGGCCCATTCGGCGGCGACGGTTCCCTTTCTGGGTGAAAAGGCCGCCACATGCACCTGATCGAAGCGCAAATCCCGGACCATTTGCCAGGAGTTTCGAAAGTGCGCTTCCCGCTCCCCGCAGAAGCCGACGATGATGTCGGTGGTGAGAGCCACGCCGGGTACGGTGGCGCGCAGCATCGCGATGGTGTCGCGGTAGAAGCCCGCAGAGTAGCCGCGGGCCATGCGCTTGAGAACCCAGTCGTCACCGGACTGGACCGGGAGATTGATCTCCTCGCACACGCCCGGAATGTCACGCATGGCCTCGGCCAGCGCCCGGGTCATATAGCGTGGGTGGGCGGTGGTGAAGCGTATTCGCTCGATACCTTCCACGGCGTCTACTGCTTCGAGGACATCGGGCAGGGCCGTGCCGTCAAGGTCGAAGCCGTAGGCGTTGACGATCTGTCCGAGCAGAACAATCTCGCGAGCGCCTTCGTCGCGGAAACGGCGGACCTCATCGAGGATCTCGGCAAGCGGCCGGCTGCGCTGGGCGCCGCGCCGAAACGGCACGATGCAGTAGGTGCAGCGCTTGTCGCAGCCGTAGATCACGTTCACGAATCGGGAGACGGCGCCAGCCCCGGGGGCGGGCTGAGCCTCGACGTCTTCGTAGGCGGGCGCGTCGGCGGGGGCGGAGCGGGCCAATCGGGCGAGCAGGGGCTCGGCGTTCAGGGTGTCGAACAGCACATCGACGGGATCGAGGTGGGGCGCCAGTTCGTCTTCGTCGGCGTGGACGGTGCAGCCGGTGAGGCCGACGACGAGATGGGGTTTGGCTTTCTTGAGCCCCTTGAGCATGCCGAGCATGCCCCACACCTTGCGGTCGGCGTTGTCACGAACCGCGCAGCCGTTCACCACCACCGCCGTCGCATCGGCCAGGGTGCCGGCCTGGGTGTGGCCGGCGCGGCGCAGTTCGCGCTGAATCCGTTCGCCGTCGGCGCGATTCATCTGGCAGCCAATGGTCCAGATGAACACACGGTGGGCGGGAAGCAGGGTCGGCGGCATCGAGCGAATGGGACCTTATGTAGCGGCCGAGGGCCGAAGTGCCACGCTGGTATGATAGCGGTCCGGGGTACGCGCACCGGATACGCAGTCTGGACGGTGATTTTCTGCGCTCCCGATTGACGCTTCTCCGCCGCCCCGCCGTGATTGCGTTCCTTGTTCTGGCGACCGTTCTGACGGCACTGGTTTTCATGGTTTCGATTGGACGGGCCCTGGGCGCGGCGCAATATGCGGGGCTGGTGGCGGTGGCCGTGGTGACGGCAGCGTTTGCCGTGGGACTGATGTACGCCGACTCGGATTCCGGCGACTCGGAGCCATAGCATGGCGGGAATGACGGTGGTCACGGGCGCCGGCGGTCAACTGGGCATTGAACTTGCGCGGCGGCTGGATGCGCAGACCGCGGTTACGCTGAACCGTTCGCAACTTGACATAACCAATGCGCGGCTGGTCGAGCGAACGTTCGGCGAGATTGCGCCACGCCTGATCATCCACGCGGCGGCCGCGACGAACGTGGACGGCTGCGAGCGCGACCGGGCGGAGGCGTACCGGATAAACGCGGTCGGGACGTGGAACGTCGCGCGGGCGGCCGCGCGGGCCGGCGCAGCGATGGTGTACGTGAGTACGAACTACGTCTTTGACGGCAAGAAACTGGGCCCCTACCTGGAGTACGACGACGCCTCGCCGCTGAGCGCCTACGGCTGGACCAAGCTCCACGGCGAACGGGCGGCGCGCCAGGTGGTCGAACGGCTCTACGTGGTGCGAACAAGCTGGCTCTACAGCCGGTGGGGCCAGAATTTTCTCAGCCGCCTTACTAACCTGGACGCTTCCGACGGACCCCTGCGGTACATCGGCGACCAGGTAGCCAATCCGACGAACGCGGGCGACCTGGCAGCCGCGATCCTGGACCTGTCGGAGACGGAGGCATTCGGCGTGCACCATCTGGTGAACGAGGGGGCTACCAGCTGGTACGGCTGGGCATCGGCCGTGCTGGCGGGGCTGGGACGCGCCGACATCGCGTTGGAAGAAATCAGCGCGGACGAGTTTCCGCGAGCGGCGGCGGTGCCAGCGAATGCCGAACTGGCCAACGAGACGGCGCGCGCCGTTGGCGTGACGCTGCGTCCGTGGAGCGATGCCCTGACAGCGCATGTTCGCGAGATCGCCGCCTAGGTGACGGCCAGTGGCGACGCGGACTCGCCGCGCTGGACGGTGTTGATTCCGACGTGGAACGGGCGACACCTGCTGGAAGAAGCGCTGGGCGGTCTGGATGCGCAGGTGCTGCAGGACTTTGAGGTGATTGTGGTGGACGACGGTTCCGACGACGACACGGTGACCTGGATGCGCTCGCAGCGTCCGGCCGATCGGGTGGTGGAACTGCCGAGTCAGCGCGGCCTGGCGGCGGCGCTCAACCGAGGCATTGCCGTCGCGCGCGGCAGGTTTATCGCGCTGCTGAATAACGACGCGGTGCCGGAACCCGGATGGCTGGCGGCCCTGGACCGCGCGTTTGCGACGACGCCCACGGCCAGTTTCCTGGCGTCGCGGATTCTGCTCTACGACGATCCGTCTCGCCTGCACGCGGCCGGCGACACGTTCAGCCGCGATGGGCTGCCAGGCAATCGCGGGGTGTGGCAGCCGGACGGTCCGGTTTTCCGCGAGCCGTGCGAGGTCTTTGGGGCCTGCGCGGCGGCGGCGGCCTATCGGCGCGAGTTGTTCGACGACATCGGCGTCTTTGACGAGGACCTGGTGATGTACTGCGAGGACGTTGATCTCGATTGGCGAGCGCAGATGGCGGGTCATCGATGCCGATACGTGCCGGACGCCGTGGTGAGTCACCGTTTGAGCGCAACGGCGGGGGGACCGATCGCCAGCTACCTGGTGGCGCGCAATCGTCCGCTGGTCGCGGTGATGAACATGCCCGGATTTCTCTGGCGACGCGGGTGGTGGCGGATTGCGTGGGCTCAGCTTAAACTGGCGGCTGCGGCGTTTCGGGCGATTCAGGGGCGGGCGGCGCGCGCCACACTGGCGGGCCAGGTGGCGTCGTTTGCGCACCTACCCCGGGCTTGGAGCAAGCGGTCGCGCCGCCAGCGGTCACGCCGTGTAGCCGACGACTATATCGACGCCTTGCTTGAGCGTTGAGGCAGGTGGAGGACAGCGATGGGCATTTTCCGGCGACTTTTCGGCGGCGGCAATGGGGAACCGAAAGAACCTGTGGACACCGCGTGGCACTTCTACGTCAAGAGCAAATACGCGGACGAGATCATCGACATCCGGGTGGATCCGAATGCCGACCTGTCGCCGGAGTTCGACGGACCGGGCGACAGCGCCTCCCACTACACGACGAATAAGGACATCATTGGGGCCAAGAGTTTCCGAAGCATCAACCTCTACCTCGTCTTCGACTCAAGCCGGGCGTTTACCGGCGACTACACGATTGAGGGCGGTGAACTGGTCGATCAGGCGGCCTACGATGCCTGGAAGGCACGAGAAGCAGCCGGAAGCGCCGGCGACGGCGACACGAACGAGGGATAGCTCGCCCACGACCTTTCGGGCGTCCGTGCGGTGACTGCCGCCCGGCTGCCCAACGGGCGGGCGTCGCTGACGGTGCTCGCGGCGCTGGCTACCGCTGCCTTCCTGGCGGGCGTGTTGGGCGGCGCACGGCCACCGCCGGCAGCGATGGCGGGCGCCATTGCCGTGCTGGGCGCGCTTGTCGGATTCGCGCGTCCGGCGGGTGGACTCGCCGCAGCGTTGCTACTGGCGTTGCTGGCGCCGTTTCTCGTCGTGCCGCAGCGATTCGGCGTGCAACCACCGGTGCTGGACGTGGTGGTTGCGACAACGTACGTGGGCATTGCCGTGCAGGCGATTGGGCGTCGACGCGGCGTTGTGCGCGCGTGGCCGCAGATTCCGCGCTGGCTTGTGCTGGTGGCGGCGCTGGGGGTGTTGCTGCCGTTGGCGTCCGGCGCGGCGTCTTATGCCGCGTCGAGCGACAGGGAAGCGACGCAGGTTGCGGTCAAGATGTCGCTCTACGGGCTGACGCCGCTGATGGTGGCGCTTACCTGCCGTTCGGCCAAGGTGTACCGACGCGCCACCACGCTGGTGGTTGTCGCGACCGGGTTGCAGGCGCTGGCCGCCGTTGGGCTTCACCTTGCGGGGCCCGGCGGCATTGAGGCGCTGCGGTCGCTGGCCGCAGCCGGATACCCGTCCACGAATGTCGCGCGGTTTCTCCCGGATGAAACCACGCGTCGCGCCACGGGCTTGCTGGTCGATCCCAACGTGCTGGGCGTCACCCTGGCGGCCGCGCTGCCGTTTGGCTTGACGTGGTTTGGGCGCGGCGTTCGTCGCGCGACTTTCGGAGCGGCGGCCGTGATGGCGATCGGCCTGGCAATGTCGATGACGATTTCGCGAGCGAGCTGGATTGCGGGCGCCGTCGGGCTTCTGACCTGGCTGGCGCTGATCCGACCGCGGGCGGCAGCCATGGCGACGGCGCTGCTGGGCGGAGCCGTTCTGGTTGCGCCGGTGGATCCATTCGAGCGAATCCGAGAGGGATTCCTCGGCGTGGACCGCTCGGCGGCGCTGCGGATTGGCGAGATTCGCGAAGCAACGCGCGTTATCAGCCGGTTCCCCTTGCTGGGCGTGGGCTATGGCGAGGCCCCGCATCCGGACATATTTGCCGGCGTTTCGAATGCGTGGCTGTGGCTGGCCGAGCGCGCGGGCATTGCGGCGGCGCTGGCGCATCTGGCCCTGGTGGGCGGCGCGGCCCAGGCGGCGGTGCGGACCGTTGCCGCCGATCCGGCATTGCGGCCGCCGCTTGCTTCGCTGGCGGCGTTTGCCGCGGCCGGTGTCTTCGATCATCACATCGTGAGCTTTCCGCACCTGGTGTTCCTGGTGGGCGGGCTCGTCGGCCTGATCGTGGCCCGTGCGTCCGGCCCCGCGGCGCGGCCGGCATGAGGACCGTTGCGCTGGACGGGCGGATGCTTCGCCATGATCGGGCGGGCATCGGTCGCTACATCTGGCGGTTGCAGGCGGCGCTGGCGGCACTGCCGCGGCCGGACATCGATCTTGAGTTGCTGGTGGACCGACGCGGCGGGCTGCCGGGCAGACCAGCGCTGCGCACACGGCCAGTTTTCGCTCCCGTGCGCGGCCGAATGGAACGGCTGCTGCTGCCGCGCGCTTTGCGCGGGGTAAACCTGGCGCACTTTCCGGATCACGGGATCGCCGGCGGATCCAGGTGCCCGGCGGTGGTGACCGTTCACGACATTTCTTTTCTGACGCACCCGGAAACACATTCCGCGTCGAGCCGACGCCATTACGAAGGCGCCATTCAGACGGTTCGGCGCGCTCGGGCGGTGATCGTTCTGTCGAGGCACGGTCGAGCGGCGCTTGTCGATCGCGGGCTTGTGGAACCATCGCGCGTGACGGTCATTCCGAATGCTCCGGGTCTACCGGAGGCAGCAGCGGGGCCGGGAACGAGGGTCTGGCCATCGCCGTTTGCGCTGATGGTGGGAACGATTCAGCCGCGCAAGAACATTGAGCTGTCGGCGCGCGCCTTTTGTGCATCGGCGTTTGCCCGGCATGCGACGCTGCTGATCGTCGGGTCGATTGGCTACCGTGGGCCAGAGATTGTGCGCGCCGTGCGGAACGAGCCGGGGGCCGGATCGGTGCGGTTCCTGGGGCGGGTGAGCGACGACCTGCTGGTTCGTTTGCTGGCCCAGGCGGAGTTCCTGCTCATGCCGTCGCTCGACGAAGGCTTCGGTCTGCCGGCGGTGGAGGCCATGTCGTGCGGGACGCCTGTGATCGCCGCTGGGGCCGGCACGGTACCGGAAGTCGTTGGCGACGACGCGTTGCTCATCGAGCCGGACGATCAGGAGAGTTTGACCGCCTCCATCGATCGGCTGGCGGACGACGCGGAGCTGCGCGCCGCGCTTGGCGCCGGCGGCCGAGCCCGATCCGCTGAGTTCAGCTGGGAGCGAACGGCGCGCGCGACGATGGCGGTGTACGAGGCCAACGCGTGAACATCCTGGCGATCACAGCGGCGCCGCCGTGGCCGGCGACGCATGGCGCGGCGATCCGCAACGGCCTGCTGCTGGAGGCGCTGGCACGCGAGCACCGCGTTGACCTGGTGACACTGGACCATCCGGGCGCGCCCGCGATTCCCGCGCCAACCGGCATGGGTAAGGTCATCCAGGTTCGGGCGGCGCCGCCCAGCACCTGGCGACGGCTGCGGGGCGGTTGGCGAGGCGGTGTTCCGGACCTGCTGATTCGCCACGGTTCTCGCGTCCTGCGAGGCCGAGTCCAGTTGCTCCTGCGTGGCGGCGCGTATGACGCCGTGCACGTGGCTCAGGCACAGCTGGCGCCGCTCATCCACGACGCCCGGACCGCGTCGCCAGGGCCGTCAAGGCGACCGCACGTCGTTTACGACGCGCACAACATCGAGTGGAAGCTGCAGGCGGCGCTCGCGGGCGCGAGCGCCTGGCCGCGGTCGCTGTGGGCTCGCCGGCAGGCCGGGCTGTTGCGGCGGGTCGAAGCCTGGATTGCGCGGACAGCTGATCTGGCGGTCGCGTCGTCGTCCGCCGACCGGGTCGATCTGGCGGCCCTGGGCGCCGCCGTGCCGGTGTATATCCCGCACCCGGTACGCATTGGGCCGGCGAATCCAGGCAGCAGTGATCGGGCCGCGAATCCGCGCGTGCTCTTTGCCGCGAATTTCGCCTACCGTCCTAACATAATGGCGGCGGAGTGGCTGTTTGGCCGGGTATGGCCGGCCGTTGCGCGCCAGCTGGCGGAGGCCGAGTTACGAGTGGTTGGTCCGCAGTCGGAACGGCTGCGACCGATCGTTCCCGTGCGTACAACCCTGGGCGGAACCGTGGACGATATCGAACGCGAATACCGGGTGGCGTGGATTGCCGTTTCCCCGACTTCCGTCGCGGCGGGAGCGCCGTACAAGGTTCTCTCGGCGCTGGCCGCGGGCCGGCCGGTGATTGCGCGCGCGCAAGGTTTTGTTGGCCTGCCCGCCGGCGCCGGTACGGGCGTGGCAATTGCCGATGGGGCTGACGCGTTCGCGGCCGCGGTGACGAAGCTGGTACAGGATCCCAAGTTCTATCAGCGAACGGCGAATGCCGGATTGGCGTTCGTCAAGACCGAGCACGACGCGGCGATCGTGGGTCGGCAGCTTCTGGATGCGTACGCGCGCCTCGAGGCATCGACGATGGTTGGCGGGGCAACGTGAAGGTCGCGGTCTGCGCGACGGTGAGGAACGAAGCGGCGGATGCGGCGCCGCTGGTGGCGAGCCTGCGGGATCAGTCGTTGGCAGCCGATGAGATCGTGATCGCGGACGGCGGGTCCACGGACGGGACGTTCGAGGCCCTGCGCGCGGCCGCGGCGGGTGATTCACGGGTCAGGCTGCTGCGCGCGCCGGGAACAAATATCGCCGCCGGACGGAACCGCGCCATCGCCGCGACCGAGGCGCCGCTGGTGGCGGTGACCGATGCCGGGCTGCGGCGATCGCCGCACTGGCTGGCGTCGCTGGTTGCGACGGTGCAGGGAGAACCGCTGGCGGCCGGGTCGTACGGCTACATCCTGGCGGCCCCGGAAACGACGTTCGAGGCGGCGCTGGGCGCGGTGGCGCTACCGCTGGCAGCGCAGATCGACCCAGCTCGATATCCGCCCAGTAGTGGGTCGGCGCTGTTTCGACGGTCGTGGTTGCAACGGGTTGGCGGATATCCCGAGTGGCTGGCGCACGGCGAGGATCTCTGGCTGGACCGCGAGATCTGGCATGCCGGCGGGTGGTTTCGCCATGCTCCGGGAGCCGACGTGGGGATTCGGCCGCGGTCCACAGTGTCGGCCTTCTTCCGTCAGTACTTCCTGTATGCGGCCGGTGACGGGCACGCCGGAATGCTCCGTCCGCGTCACGCGCTGCGGTTTGGGGCCTATGCGCTTGGGCTGGCGCTGCTCCTGGCGCCGGCGCCGGCTTCGCGGATTCTCCTGGCGCTGCTGGCCGGCGCGTACCTGGGCGGCTGCATGCGCCGGGTGCCAGCGATGGTGCGGCACAGCGACGCTGCCAATCCGCTGACCGCCACTGCGTTCGCGCCGCTTCTGCGAATGGTGGGCGACCTGGCCAAGATGACGGGTTTCGTTGCGGGCCTTTCGCGCCGGTTGCGACGATGACATCGGTCAGCCCGGACGTCGCCGTGGTGATAACCACCTACAACGTCCGTTCTCTGCTGGAGCGATGTCTGGACAGCCTGGATGCCGCTCGCGGATCGTTAGTCGCTGAAGTTGTGGTGGTGGACAACGGGAGCGGCGACGACACTTGGCCGATGCTGATGGCTCGTGACGACGTGCGCGCCATTCGCGGTTCGCCGGATCTCGGCTTCGGCGGCGCCAACAACATCGGGGCGGCCGCGACGGACGCACCGCTGGTGCTGTTTCTGAACCCCGACACGGAGCCGGAGCCCGGTTCGATCGAGACCCTGGTTGACGAACTCAGGCGGCGACCCGAGGCCGCCGTGGCCGGACCACGGCTGACTCTCCCCGACGGCGGACTGGATCCCGCCGCCCGGCGGCACTTTCCGCGTCCGGGCAACGCGTTGCACCGTCTGCTGGGTTCGCCGCGGATACTCGGACCACGGCCCGCACGGCCGTATAACCCCGGCGACCCAGTGGATGGGTCCGTGAGCGACATCGATGCCGTGTCCGGGGCATGTCTCCTGGTTCGGCGCACGGCATTCCAGGCCGTTCGCGGGTTTGACCCCGGGTTCTTCATGTACGGCGACGATCTGGACCTGCAGCGGCGTATTGCCAACAACGGCTGGACGTCGCTGTACGTGCCAACGTCCCGCGTCTGGCATCACAAGCGCCAGTCGTCGCGGCAGCGCCCGCTGCGAACGCGGTTTGAGTTTTACCGGTCGATGTGGCGCTATTACGCGAAGCACCATGATGGCGATCCCCGGCCGCTGCGGTTCGTGGTGCTGGGGGCGATAGCGGTTGTGGGGTGCGGCGGCGTGCTGCGCGCGCTGGCGGCCTCCCGACCGCGGCGAAGGAACAGGCCGCGATGCTGATCTGGGCTCGGCGTAACTGGGGGGCCATCGTCTCAACGTTGTCGTTGGGAGCAGATGTGGCGACGGTCGTGCTGGCGTTTATCGCCGCCTATTACATGCGGTATCGCATTGGGTGGTTTGAGGGGACGCCGCCGAACCGATTCCTGTTCCTCGCACCTGTGACGGTTTCCTTTGCCGTTGCCACGGTGATCGGCGGACTGACCGTGGGCATGTATTCGAGATTCCGGACGGCGGGACCGTTCGACAGGGTCGCACGCAGCGCCGGCATGGTGACCATTGGTGCGTTGCTGGCCGTTGCCGCGACGTTTTTTGTCTTTACCGACCGGCTGGAACCGGTGCGAAATGTGATGCCAATCGCCTGGCTGCTTGGGATCGTCTTCGTCGCGGTTGGCCGGTCACTGCTGGCCGGGCTGCTGAGGATTCTGGCCGTGCTGGGGCACGGGGTGCAACGCGTGCTCGTGATCGGTGCGGGGAGCGAAGGCCGCGAGGTCGGTGGGCGACTGCTCGGGGATCCGAGTCGGCGATATCAGTTGGTGGGCTTTGTGGACGACTTTGAATCGCGGGTGACCCTGGGCGAGCGGGACTTACCTGTGCTGGGTACACCCGCCGTGCTGGCGGACGTGATCGCGGAGCACGAGATTGACAAGGTCGTGGTGGCCATTCCTTCGCTTTCCCACGACGATCTGCTGTCGATCCTTGCCGAGGTGGAGGCGTCGTATGCCGATGTCTGGCTGTTGCCCGATCTTTTCCAGCTCATGGTGTCGCCGGTGACCGAAGGCGGCGTGCGAGGGCTGCCGCTAATTGCCGTCAACGAGGTACGGCTGCGGGGGCTGAGCCGCTTCAGCAAACGAATGCTTGACCTCGTGGTGGCTTCGATTGTGCTGGTGGTGGCCTCGGTGCCATTGCTGCTCATCGCTCTCATTGTCAAGCTAGACTCCAAGGGACCAGCGTTTTACGTGCAGACTCGGGTGGGGCGCGACGGGCGGCCGTTTCCGATCGTGAAGTTTCGAACGATGGTCAGCGGCGCGGACGAGTATGGACAGACCTGGACGGTTGCCAACGATCCGCGGCGGACGCGCGTCGGGCGATGGCTGCGGCGCTACTGGATTGACGAATTGCCACAGCTCCTGAACGTGATTCGCGGCGACATGAGCCTGGTTGGACCGCGTCCGGAGCAGCCCGACTACGTGGCCAGATTCCGCGGCGAGTTTTCTCGCTACATGGTTCGCCACCGCGAGCGCGCCGGCGTCACGGGTTGGGCCCAGGTGAACGGAATGCGTGGCGATTCGTCGATCGCCGACCGCACGCGCTATGACCTGTATTACGTTGAGAACTGGTCAGTGCTCTTTGACTTACGGATTCTGTTGCGAACACTGCTGATTGTGATCCGTGGCGATGCGAACTAGCCGGCGGTTCGGTTCGGTTTCGCGCAGGCAGATCGTGGGTCTGCTTGCCGCTGGATCGGTCGTATCAGCCTGCGAGATTGCCGGTTTTGGCGGGGACTCGGCACCGACGACCGATCCAAACGCGACGCGGGTCCCACCGCCCTATCTGGCGCCCATCGCGCAGCCGCTGCCGCCGCCGGTGAGGTTACCGGCGCTGCTTGTGGACTATGCGGGGACCGGGGCGATTGGCAACGCCGGCGACGGCGGCCCGGCCATCGACGCCCAGTTCCGCAGCATTGGGGGCGTCGCGGTTGGCTCGGACGGGCTGATCTTTGTGTCGGATCCGAGCGCAAGTCGTATCCGACGCATCCGTACGGACGGAGTTATTGAAGCGTTGGCGGGTACGGGTACACGCGGGTACGGCGGTGACGGCGGGCATGCACTGGCGGCGGACTTCACCGATCCCACTCGCCTGCTGGCCGATCAAGCAGGGACGCTTTTCGTGGCGGAACTCGATCGCGTGCGACGGATTGACCCAGGGGGCCTGGTGTCGACGATCCTCGGCGACGGCCATGCCGGACTGGATGGCGACGGCGGCCCCGCCGCGTTTGCGCGGACCGCCGGCAATGAAGGCATGGCGATCGACGGCGACGGCAATCTGTTTATCGCCGAGCGGGCGGCTCATCGCGTTCGCCGCGTCGACACACGCGGAGGTGTTTCCACGGTTGCCGGCACCGGCATACCCGGAAGCGATGGCGACGGCGGCCCGGCGCTGACCGCAACGCTCAACCAGCCGGTCGATGTTGACGTGGACGGCATAGGCAACCTGCTGATTGCCGAGCTGGCCGGCAACCGGATTCGTCGGGTAAGCACCAACGGGGTGATTGACACGGTTGCGGGTACCGGGGTCCCGGGTGGCGCCGGGGATGGCGGCCCGGCGGCGCGAGCCGAACTCCACGGGCCGCAGAGCGTGGTTGTGGACGCTAGCGGCGCGATCTTCGTCGCCGACTGGAACAACCGGCGCATTCGCCGCATTCACCCGGACGGGACCATTCAGACGGTCGCCGGGCTGGTGGGCGGCCGCGTGGAGTCCGGCGGCGCAGCGCTGGAATCGCGACTGACATTGCCGCTGGACGTGGTGCCGACGCTGGACGGCAGCCTGTTGATCGTGGAGCAGAGCGCACGGAGGGTTCGTGCGCTCGTGCCCGAGTCAGGCGCCGCCGCGTCGCCCGTAGCCCCGGAGACGCAGGCGTCCGGGCCGGAGGGCAGCCAGCAGGCCGAGGCTCAAGTCGCCGCCGCCGCTTTCGTGGCGCCTGCGCCCGCCCTGCCGAACGGCGCACCGCTTGGCAGTGACCTTGTCGCCGAAGTTTTCGCAGGCACCGGCGAGTCCGGCAGCGCGGCCGATGCCGAATTCCGGCTGAGCGCGGCCCTGGCCTCGCCGCGAGGGATTGCTATCGATGGCGTCGGCCGCCTGCTGATTGCCGACACCGGGAATCATCGGATCCGTCGGATTGACCCAGACGGCGCCGTGCGCATCGTGGCGGGCACCGGCGAGCCGGGGGGCGCGGGCGACGGTCGGGCCGCAACCGCGGCACAACTCAACCGACCATCCGCAGTGGTTGTCGATTCAAACGGATCGATTTATGTGGCCGACTCCGGCAATTTCCGCATTCGCAAAATCGATCCCGACGGAGTGATCACGACATTCGCCGGCGGTTCGCAGCCCGGCGTTGCCGGCGACGGCGGTCTCGCGCGGGACGCGCAGTTTACGGAGCCTGTTGGGCTGGCCCTTGGGTCTGACGGATCGCTTTTTGTGGTTGACGGTCCCGTTCACCGGGTGCGCGTTATTCGTCCCGACGGTCTCGTTCACTTGTTCGCGGGGAGTGGTGTGGACGGCAGCGGCGGCGATGGCGGACCGGCGGCTGAGGCGGCGCTGGGGTTTCCGCAGCGCGTGGCTCTTGGTGCCGACGGTTCGGCGTTTATCACGCAACTCCACGCGGGCGTGGTTCGCCGAATCGGCGCTGATGGCGTTATTGACACACTGGCGGGGTCTGGCCGGTCGGATGCACCCGTCGAGGGACCGGCCGGCGAAATCGCGCTGGACGCGCCGATTGGGGTTGCCACGGACGCTGCCGGGGCGGTCTATGTGGTCGCCAGCGGCAACGGCCAGATTGCGCGAATCGATCCCGGCGGGCAGTCGCAGGTTGTTGCAGGGAATCCGCTGGGCCAGGGACAGTCCGGCGACCCGGCGCGGGAGATTCCGCTCTTCACGGCGCTTGATCTTTCCGTTGGGCTGGACGGCGTCGGCTACCTGCTCGAAGCGCGCGGCCTGATTTGGCGAATCAGTTCCCGAAACCCGGGCGCCGCGCCGGACTCCGCGCAAGCGGAAGCCTCGCCGACGCCGACGCAATCCGGGACGCCGACTCCGGAAGTGGGCGCCGTCGAATCGGCCGAAGCCAACAGCGTGGTGCTTGCCCTGCAGCTTGGGCCCGGGCAGGAGCCGGTCCAGCCGACGCTCACGTTTCATCCGGGCGAGCGGGTGAACGTCTCGATTGAGTTCGCGAACGTCACGCAGGGATCTCGCCTGGGAATCCGCTGGTTTGCCGGCGACGCCCTGCAGGGAACGTTCCTGACCGATCCACAGCCGGCCTATAGCCAGGCGCGATTTGGATTCTGGTTCGGGCTTCCACCAACCGCCGCGGCCGGACCGTGGCGTGTCGAGATATTGGTCGGCACGAGGGCCATTGCCTCGGCGGATTTCGTTGTGACGCCCGGTGAGGTTCGGGTCGTGTCGCCTGGCGCCTAGCCAACCGCCGGGCTGACGGAGCGCTGGCCGGAGAACCGACGAGGGCGAGTTCACTCGTAGAATGTCGGTGAACGCCCCCGGGATTGCACCACTGCATGGCCACTGCACGAACTGATGCCGACGACGTCGACGAGGAACCGCAGATTGAGGTAACGGTCACCGACCACCGGTCCGCCTCGGCTCTCGACGAGAACTCGAACGAAGCTGCCGAGACCGACGGCGCGCCCGAGGTTCCGGTGGATGAGATCGAGGCGTTGAAGGCGGAGGTCGCCAAGCTTGACGCGCGCCGACAGGACGTCTTGAACCGCCTAACGCGCGCGCAGGCTGACTTTGCGAATTACCGTCGGCGAACGGCTGACGAGGCCCGGGAGATTGCCAAGTACGCGAACCAAGCTTTTGCTTTTGAGTTGCTGAGTGTTATGGACGCGCTGGAACGGGCATTCGGATCGATTCCTCGGGAGCTACGGCTGCTGACCTGGATTGACGGGGTAGCCCTGATCCAGGCCCAGTTGAGCCGCGTGTTGGAGACGGCAGGCGTGACCCAGATTGAGTGCCGGCCGGGTGATCCGATCGACGTCGAAATACACGAGGTTGTGATGACCGAAGGCGACGAAGCAACGGCCGTCGCTGCCGAGATGCAGCGAGGCTATCGCATGCACGATCGCGTGCTTCGGCCCGCCCTCGTCAAGGCCGGGCCGAAGCCACCGGCCGACGAATCTGCGGATGCTGACGCCGGTTCGGCCGACCTGTCGCGCGTAGATTCCAGCGAGAGCGTGTGAGCGCCAAGCCCGACTACTACGACGTCCTTGGCGTTGACCGTACGGCCGGACCCGATGAGATTCGGAAGGCATACCGTGATCTCGCGCGACGCCACCATCCGGATGTGAGCCGCGAGCCGGACGCCACTGAGCGATTCCAGCTGATCAACGAGGCCTACGCGGTTCTGCGCGACGACGAGAAGCGGGCGACGTATGACCGTTTTGGTCATGACGGTCCGGGGTCTCCCTTCGGCGCGGGGTTTGACGACTTTGGCGGGATTGGCGACGTGTTTGACGCCTTTTTCGGCGGCGGGCGCCGGTCAAGGCCGGGAGCGGCGCAGCCGGGGACGGACGCGCGAGTACAAGTGGAGCTGGAATTCCTGGAGAGCGTATTCGGCGTCGAGACCGACGTGGAGTACCAGCGCCTGGAGCCGTGCGGGACGTGTGCCGGAAACGGCGCGGCACCGGGCACCCGGCCGAGTACGTGCCGGCCCTGCCGAGGCACCGGGCAGGTGCAACGAGCTCAGCGGTCGATCTTCGGTCAATTTGTCAACGTCACGACGTGCGACACCTGCGGCGGGGCGGGGCAGGTTGTCGAGAGCAAGTGTCCAACGTGTACCGGCGTCGGCCTGGAGCGCGTATCCGTGAATCGCACCGTCCGGGTGCCCGCCGGACTTCAGCCAGGCACCGAACTGAGGCTCACCGGTGAAGGCAACCACGGTCCGCGGGGCGGCTCGCCCGGCGATCTGTATATCGGCATCGGCGTCAAGCCGCATCCCGTACTCGAGCGCGACGGTGACAATATTTTGAGCAATGTGGTGATCAACGTGGCCGAGGCGGCGCTTGGCGCCAGCCTGGAGGTGGAGACGGCGGACGGGCTGAAGTCCGTCAAGATTCCTCCGGGCATCCAGGCCGGAACACCCATCCCGTTGCGCGGCAAAGGCGCGCCTCGCCTGCGCGGTTCGGGACGCGGCGATCACTTTCTCTTCGTGCACGTGGCCACACCGACGAAGTTGAATCGGAAGCAACGCGACCTGCTGGAACAACTGCGCGAGACTCTGCCCGGCGGCAGCGACACGGGCGGACGCAGCTTTGCAGAGAAAATCCGAGCCGCATTTCGGTGAGTAGCCGGTGGGCAGCGATTAGCGTGCCCATGAAGCCGGAAGCCCTGGACGACGTGTCCGCAGCTTTGCAGCGGTTGGTTGGACGTGCGTTTGCCGTGGAGACCCGGGGCCGTGGCGGGGAACGAGAACTGCCGATTACGGCCCATGCGTACGTAGCGCCGGGCAAGCGACAGGCGGCGTCGCGCCGCGAGTTGCTGCGGGCGCTCGAAATGCTGCGGATTGCCGGGGACGGTCTTGTTGGCGCTGCTACCGAGTCGTTTGTTGACGCAGACGATTTCCGAACGAAGTGGCGCGAGTTCCACGGGCCTCTGGCGGTTGGTCGACGCCTGCTGATCGTCCCGGCCTGGCTGGATCGGCCACGCGATCAGCCTGAGCGGCTGCCGGTTTTCCTCGATGCGGCGATGGCGTTTGGCACGGGGCGGCATCCCACGACCCGGCTTGCGCTGGCGACCTTGGAAGATGCGCTGCAGCCAGGTGACGTGGTTGTTGACGTTGGGACCGGGTCGGGCGTGCTGGCGATTGCCGCGGCCAAGCTTGGCGCAGCCCGCGTCTACGCGTTCGACCGGGATTCCGAGGCCGGACCGTCGGCTGCCGCCAATCTGCGGCGAAACGATGTGGCCGAACGGATTGCGTTGACGATTCCAAGTTCGACCCTCGAGACGCCCGAGCCAGCCGACCTGGTGGTCGCAAATATCGTGGCATCGGTGCACGTGAAGCTGATGCCGGTCTACAGCCGGCTGCTGAAGCCCGCCGGGCGGCTTCTGTTGAGCGGCGTGATTGACGCTCGGGCTGACGACACGGTCGCTGCCGCGCGGCCATACGGATTCCGCCTACAGGCGACCGCGGCGGATGAGGAGTGGCGGCTGCTCGAGTTCGCGAGGGTGGCACCGCCGGATACGCACAAGGAATCGGAGGACGGCATGGGAGACTGTTGCCTATGAATTCCGACGGCAGTGCCCCAGGCTGTATTTTCTGCGCCATAATCAGCGGCGAGATCCCCAGCGACAGGGTCTACGCCGATGACCAGGTGGTCGCATTTCGAGACATTGACCCGCAGGCGCCGTCGCACGTTCTCGTGGCGCCCCGCCGGCACGTAGCGAGCATTGATGAATTGAAGGACGACCAGGAATTGCTGGGACGGGTGATGGCGGCGGCCGTGACGGTAGCCCAGACCGAGAATCTTGCCGAGACAGGTTATCGACTGGCGACAAACCACGGACGCGACGGCGCCCAATCGGTTGCCCATCTGCACATTCACGTGTTGGGCGGCCGCGCCTTGAGCGGGCGATTGGGATAGGTCGTCGATCCAGTTGCTGTCCGTCCGGCGAACCTGGACGGGCCCGGGCGCGGAATGGCGGCTTGGTGGGTCGGCGACAACGTGGTATTGTGGTAGCAACGTGGGGGTGCCCGAATAGCCGCGCGGCTGCGAGTCAACTGAATAGCCATTGCCCGACCGGTGTGCACCGGTTGGGCTTTTGCGCCTTGCGGACTACGGGCTCCAAATCGAAAACGGATGTGACGCGCTGACGCAGTTTTTTCCGCAGGGTTCCTGGTTGATCGCAACTCGCGTGCGTCGGCGCCCTGTGCCTGTGTACCGGTCCCGCGATTGGCTGTGCACCGGAGTTTGCCCTGTGCGCCGCGGCCGCGGCGGGCGAACGCGTTTCCGCATGTCGTCGAATGAAGGAGCAGGCGATTCATGAGTTCAAACGGCACGACTTCGGGCATCGATGAGCGGCACTACGGGCGTGTCCCGAGCATTCTGGACATGCCGCACCTGGTCTCAACGCAGCTCGAATCGTTCGAACGGTTCAAGAACGAATATTTGCAAGAACTGTTCGCCGAGATTTCGCCGATCCAGGACTTTACGGGGAAGAACCTGGAGCTTCACTTTGAGGTGCCCGACGACGCGTTTGACGTGCCGAAGTACACCGAAGAAGAGTGCCGCGAGCAGGACCGCACGTACCAGGCGCCGTTGCGGGTCAAGGCCCGCCTGCACAACAAGCAGACCGGCGAAATCAAGGAAATGGTCGTCTACATGGGCGACTTCCCGCTCATGACGCGCCAGGGCACGTTTATCTATAACGGGGCCGAGCGGGTGGTCGTGAGCCAGTTGGTGCGATCGCCCGGCGTCTACTTTTCCGCCGAGATTGATCCCGCCACAGGCCGCCGACGTTTCGGAGCCAAGCTCATTCCCAAGCGCGGCGCCTGGCTGGAATTCGAGACGAGCAACCAGTCGATGGTCAACGTGAAGATCGACCGGAAGCGGAAGTTGCCGGTTACGACTTTCCTGCGCGCGATTGAGCCGGCGTTGGGCGACGACGCGGCCCTACTCGAAGCGTTTGCCGATGTCGATACCGGCCCGGAGCATCGGTTCATCGAAACAACCGTTAAAGAAGATCGTCGCGACGGGGTGTTCAATGCAGACGAGGCACTGATTCGCCTCTATGGCCGGTTGCGTCCCGGTGATCCAGCCACGGTTGACAACGCCCGCTCGTTGATAGAGCAGACATTCTTCGAGAAGCGACGCTACGACTTAGGGCCGGTCGGGCGCTACAAGCTGAACAAGCGCCTCGAAATCGAGACGGACGAGGCCACGCGCACGCTTGAGCCGAATGACCTGGTCGCCATCGTGCGCGAGATTGTCCATCTGAATGTGACGCAAGGCATGCCGGACCACATCGACCACCTGGGCAACCGGCGCGTCCGCGCCGTTGGTGAATTGCTGGCCGACCAGTTTCGTGTTGGTCTGCTTCGCATGGAGCGCGTGATCAAGGAGCGGATGAGCATTCAGAATGCCGCGGAAGCCACGCCGTCCGGATTGATCAACACGCGGCCCGTGACGGCGGCTGTCAAGGAGTTCTTCGGCGGCAGCCAGCTATCCCAATTCATGGACCAGGCCAATCCAATGGCGGAGTTGGCCCACAAGCGGCGGTTGAGTGCCATGGGGCCGGGTGGCCTTTCACGGGAGCGCGCCGGATTTGATGTGCGCGACGTGCATTACAGCCACTATGGGCGCGTGTGTCCTATCGAGACGCCGGAAGGGCCGAACATCGGGCTGATTAACACGCTTGCCACGCTTGCCCGAGTCAACTCGTATGGGTTCATCGAGACGCCGTATCGGCGTGTGATCACACGCCTGCCCGCCACCGACGGCGAAGGGCTGCTTGGCCGGACGGTTGCCGAACCGTTTGGCGTGAGCGCCGACGGCGCGCCGGTGGCGCAGGTTGGCGATGTGATTGATGAGGCCCTGGCGGCGGCCATTGGCAAGGTTGATGGCGCCGAGGCCTTGGACGTACGCATTCGGCCGATGGTGACGGATGAGGTTGAGTACCTGGCGGCGGACCAGGAAGAGCGTCACACGATCGCGCAGGCCAAGACTTTGCTCAATTCGAAAAACGAAATCGCGTCGCAGCGTGTGTCCGTTCGACGGGGACCGGATTTCCACGAGGCGGACGCGAGTGAGGTTGAGTACCTGGACTCGTCGCCGCAGCAGATCGTGAGCCTTGCGACGGCCATGATTCCGTTTCTCGAGCACGACGACGCTAATCGAGCGCTGATGGGCGCCAACATGCAGCGACAGGCTGTGCCGTTGATCAAGCCGGTAGCGCCGCTCGTGGCCACCGGCATGGAGGAGGTCAGCGCGCGTGACTCGGGGCACATGCTGCTGGCCGCCGCCGACGGCATGGTGAAGCACGTGACATCGCGAGAGATCACGATCGACCACGGCGACGATGGCGGCGAACGCATTTACCGCCTCCGAAAGTTCGATCGCTCCAATACCGCTACGTGCATTAGCCAGCGGCCGGTGGTGGCCACCGGCGACTCGGTGGTGGCCGGCCAGCCGATCGCCGAGAGCATGGCCACGGCCGACGGCATGATTGCCCTGGGCCAGAACATCGTGGTGGCTTTCATGTTCTGGGAAGGCGGCAACTACGAGGACGCCATCGTTGTGAGCGAGCGTCTGCTGAAGGACGACGTCTTTACGTCAATCCACATCGAGAAGTACGAGGTGGAGGCGCGCGACACGAAACTCGGGGCCGAAGAGATCACACGCGACATTCCGAATCAGAACGAGGAGGCTCTTCGCAACCTGGACGACACGGGCGTGGTGTATGTGGGCGCCGAGGTTGGGCCGGACGATGTCCTGGTCGGCAAGATCACGCCCAAGGGTGAAACCGAACTCTCAGGTGAGGATCGCCTGCTGCGTGCGATCTTCGGTCGCGACGCACGGGAAGTGAAGGACACGTCCAAGCACGTGCCGGCTGGCGAGTACGGTCGGGTTATCGATGTTCGTCGGTTTTCAGCCGACGACGGCGACGATCTTCAGGCGGGCGTGACCGAGATGATCCGCGTGAGCGTTGCCTCGAAGCGCAAGCTGATGGTTGGCGACAAGATGGCGGGCCGCCACGGCAATAAGGGCGTCATTTCCATGATCCTGCCGCAGGAGGACATGCCCTATCTGGCGGACGGGACTCCCGTTGACATAATTCTGAATCCGCTTGGGGTCGCCTCTCGAATGAACGTGGGGCAGACGCTGGAGACGCACCTTGGATGGGCCGCCGACAAGCTGGCGTTCCGCGCGATTAGTCCGGTCTTTGACAGTGCCGATGAAGACACGATTGCCGAGACCCTGGCGGAAGCCGACTTGCCGACGGATGGCAAGGCGGTGCTGTATGACGGACGCACCGGGGAGCGATTTGACCAGGAAGTCACGGTGGGTGTGATCTACATGATGAAGCTTGGGCACATGGTGGACGACAAGATCCACGCCCGATCCACGGGGCCCTACTCGCTGATCACCCAGCAGCCGCTGGGCGGCAAGGCGCAAATGGGCGGTCAGCGATTTGGCGAAATGGAAGTCTGGGCGCTGGAAGCCTACGGGGCCGCGCACACGCTGCAGGAAATGTTGACGGTTAAGTCCGACGACATTCTCGGCCGTGTCAAGACCTACGAGGCGATTGTCAAGGGCGAGTCAATTCTGGAACCCGGCATTCCGGAGTCATTCCGAGTGCTGGTGAAGGAGCTTCAGAGTCTTGGCGTTTCCGTGGACATCCTGGACGACGCCGAGGAAGAAATCGCGCTGGCCGGCGAACACATGCACGACCAGCTGCCCGACCTGGATGGCATCAACATCCAGGGTCGTGAATACCGCCTCTAGGAGGACCCGAACGAATGCTTGAAGTCAACAAGTTCAGCGCGATTCGGATCCACCTGGCGTCTCCCGACCAGGTTCGGTCCTGGTCATACGGCGAGGTTGCCAAGCCGGAGACCATCAACTACCGGACGCTGAAGCCGGAGCGGGACGGCCTGTTCTGCGAACGCATCTTCGGTCCGACGAAGGACTGGGAGTGCGCCTGCGGCAAGTACAAGCGTGTGCGCTTTCGAGGAATCATCTGCGACAAGTGCGGTGTTGAGGTCACACGGTCACGCGTTCGTCGTGAGCGGATGGGGCACATCGAGCTGGCGGCTCCGATTACTCACATCTGGTTCCTGAAGGGGACGCCCAGCCGAATCGGGCAAGTTCTGGACATAACACCGCGCGACCTCGAGAAGATCGTCTACTTCGCCTCGTTCATCATTACCGACCTGAACGAGGCTGAGCGCGACGAGGCGCTTGGACGGGTGGATGAGGATCTCGCCGGCCGAATCGAGGAAGTCGAGGATTCGACGGCCATTCGGCTTGCGGACGAGAGCCGACGGCTGGACGATCAGACCGCGCAACTGGACGCGCAGCTTGCCGACGAACTGGAGCGCCTGGATTCGGAGGCGCAGGCCAGTGTTGACTCCATTAACCAGGAGACTGCCGGCGTCCGCAACCTGCTGGCCGCCGTGGGCCAGCGGAAACTGGAAGACGACGCGGCGCTGAGCTGGTTGCCTGAGCCCTTTGTGGCCGCCGGCGACGTGCCCCCAGCGGACGTTCTCACCACGCTTGACGCGGCGACCGAGGCGGCGATCGCCGAAGTCACGACGCGTTTCGACGCCGAGAAGACTGGCGCGCGTGATCGATTCAATGCGACCAAGGCCGTCGAGCGGCGCGAGAGCGAGCAAGCGGTGACGGGCATTGAGGAAGATCGGCGCCAGGAAATCGACGATGCCCGGGATTACTACGAGCAACGCCGGAAGGACCTGGGCACGCTGGAGCTTCACCAGTTGCTCTCGGAGCCACGCTTTCAGCAGCTGTCGCATACGTGTGGCGACATCTTCGAGGCCGGCATCGGAGCGGAAGCCGTTCGTGACCTGATTGCCAACGTCGACCTGGATGAGCTGGCAGGTTTCCTGCGCGAGGAGTTGGAGGCCAACTCCATTCAGCGACGCAAGAAGGCCGCCAAGCGACTGAAGGTTGTGGAGGCGTTTCGGCGCTCGGGCAATCGCCCGGAATGGATGATTCTGAATGTGCTGCCGGTGCTGCCGCCGGAACTCCGGCCGATGGTTCAGCTTGACGGCGGACGGTTTGCGACCAGCGATTTGAACGATCTTTATCGACGGGTCATCAACCGCAATAACCGCCTCAAGCGACTGGTAGAGCTTGGCGCGCCGGAGATTATCGTGCGCAATGAAAAGCGCATGCTGCAGGAAGCCGTGGACGCGCTTATCGACAATGGCCGGCGTGGCAGGGCCGTGACCGGCTCATCCAACCATCCCTACAAGTCGTTGAGCGATCTTCTGCGCGGCAAGCAGGGGCGGTTCCGCCAGAACCTGCTGGGCAAGCGGGTGGATTACTCCGGTCGGTCGGTGATCGTGGTTGGACCACACCTGAACCTGAACCAGTGCGGGCTGCCCACCAAGATGGCGCTTGAGCTTTTCAAGCCGTTCGTCATGCGAAAGCTGGTGGACGACGGGCATGCCAGCAACATCAAGAGCGCGAAGCGAATGGTCGAGCATCCCGAACCGCTGGTCTGGGACGCGCTGGAAGAGGTCACTCGCGACCACCCGGTGCTGCTCAACCGTGCGCCGACGCTGCACCGCCTGGGGATCCAGGCGTTCGACATCGTGCTGGTGAGCGGCAGCGCCATCCAGATTCATCCTCTCGTCTGCACGGCCTTCAACGCGGACTTTGATGGCGACCAGATGGCTGTGCATGTGCCGCTGAGCCGGGCGGCGCAAGACGAAGCCCGCCACATCATGAAGAGCACCCACAACATCTTGTCGCCCGCGGACGGAACTCCGATCGTGAGCCCGACGAAGGACATGGTGCTGGGCGCGTACTACCTGACGGAAGAGAAGGCCGGCGCCCCGGGCGAGGACAAGCTCTTTGCCGATTTCGCCGACGCTGTGCTCGCCTTTGAGCATGGGGTTGTGGACCTGCAAGCGCGCATCCGGCTGCGAGTCACGCCGGAAGACTTTCCAGTCAATGCCATGGGTGAGGACGGCCCGGCCACGATTGAGACGACGGTCGGCCGCATCATGTTGAATCAGGCGATTCCCAGGGACCTGCGGTTCGTCAACGAACGCCTGGACAAGGGCGGGCTGCGGCGAGTGATCGAAATGGTGTTTTTCAACACCAACATGGACGTGACGGGCGACGTGGCCAACCAGCTCAAGAATCTGGGCATGTACTGGGCCACGCGCTCCGGCGTGACGATGGGGATCAAGGATCTTGAGATTCCCGAAATGAAGCGCCAGGTCGAACGGGACACCGACGACCACGTGAGCGGTATCCGAGCAAGTTATGAGGATGGGCTTATCACGGATGACGAGCGTTACCGCTTGACGGTAAAGGCCTGGACCGACGCCATGGCCACGGTTTCCAGCTCTGTTGAGAAGAGCATGGACCGGATGAGCCCGGTCTTCATGATGGGCAACTCAGGCGCCGCCAAAGGCAATTTCGACCAGATTCGACAGATTTCGGGTATGCGAGGTCTGATGTCGAACCCGGCGGGTCGGATCATCGAAATGCCGGTGCGGGCGAACTTCCGCGAGGGCATGACGACGCACGAGTACTTCATTTCCACGCATGGCGGGCGCAAGGGTCTGGCCGACACGGCCCTGCGTACCGCAGACAGCGGGTACCTGACCCGTCGCCTGGTAGACGTGGCCCAAGACGTGATTGTGATGGGTGACGACTGCGGCACGTTGGTCGGGATTCCGGTTGAAACCGGCGACCTGGACGAAGTGCTGGATTCCGTTGGCGTGCGATGCTTCGGGCGATTTCCCGCCCGACCAATCGTTCATCCGGAAACCGGCGAGATCATCGTGCCCCTGGGCACCCTGATTGATCATGAACTCGTGAAGGTGATCGACAACGCGGGCGTGGACTCGGCCGTGGTTCGGTCGCCGATGACGTGCGCCAATGCTCGGGGCTTGTGCCAGATGTGTTACGGCATGGACCTGGCTCGCCACGATCTCGTGGCGGAGGGAACAGCCGTTGGGATTATCGCCGCGCAGTCGATGGGCGAGCCCGCGACGCAGCTGACGATGCGCACGTTCCACCTGGGCGGCATTGCGACGGGCGCCGACATCGTGGACAAGGAGCAAGGGCTTCCGCGGGTGCAGGAGCTGTTTGAGGCTCGCATTCCCAAGGGCGTTGCCGTCATGAGCGACCTCGACGGCACGGTCGAGGTGATTGACGATGACGAGCAGCGCCGAGTTCGCGTGGTTTCAGCCCACGTGCACGAGTACGACTACGTGCTTGAACCCGGGATGGTCCCGATCGTGGACGACGGGGCCGACGTGGCGAGAAACGCCGTGCTCGCCGTGCCACAAGTCGAGGCTGACGATCTCCTGGCTCGCAAGGCCAAGAGCAAGTCCAACACGATCAGTAAACGGGCACTGGCCAAGGTTGCCAGTATTGGCGTGACCGCCGAGGCGGAGGGCGTGGTCGAGCTTCATGATGGCCGGATCGTCGTTCGCGCCGAAGAGGAGGATGTCAGCGAGTACCCGGTGTCGCCGGCGTCGGAACTGCGCGTGCATAGCGGTGACTTCGTCCGCGTGGGCGATCAACTCACGGAAGGTCCGCTCAACCCCCACGACATTTTGCGCCTGCGGGGCCGGGCCGAGTTGCAGCAGTACATCGTCAGCGAAGTTCAGCGGGTGTACCGAATGGTCGGCGTGGCGGTGAACGACAAGCACATTGAGATCATCATCCGGCAGATGCTGCGTCACGACGCGGTGGATACTCCGGGCGAAACGTCGCTCTTGCCGGGCACGCTTGTCGATCGGTCCACGCTGGCGGAGACCAACGTTCAGGTGGCGGAGACGGGCGGTCGGGTTGCGGATTCTCACGAAGTGCTGCTCGGCGTGACCAAGGCGTCCCTGAACAACGAGAGCTTTTTGGCCGCCGCGTCATTCCAGGACACTACGCGCGTGCTTACGGAAGCCGTGGTGGAAGGCAAGACGGATCAGCTGCACGGGCTGAAAGAGAACGTGATCATCGGAAAGCTCATTCCGGCGGGAACCGGATGGGATCGGTATCACGGTCCGGAGCTCGAAGCTCCAAGCCAGTCGGATGTCCTGATCGACACCGAGGCCATGCAAATGGCTGAAGGTGTGTCGCTGGAGGACTTGCGCGAAGGTAATGGCGCGGGTGACGTCACCGACGCCGACGAAAGCGCGCAGGCGGGCGTGGTGACGACCGGTGCGCCGCCGATGGACGCCGCTGAGAGCGACTTGTTGGCGGGCATCGATACGAACCGACCTGGCGCGAGCGACGAATTTGCGGACTTCCTGCGTCCCGTGGACGAGGTTGGCATCGACGAGTCATCGGCGGTGCGCTTGGACCCGACGACGGACGGCAACGGCGTTGACGATGGGGATGGCCGGTGATAGGCTCTTCGCAGCCGTGGCTGGCCTTGCGCCGCCGGGCATTTTCTACGTAAGGGCTCCGAAGGTCACCTCGTGCCAACAATTAATCAGCTCGTCCGTAAAGGACGCAAGAAACGCCGAAGCAAGCTCAAGGCGCCCGCGCTGCATTACTCGTACAACGGTCTACGACGTCGTATGCAGCGGGGCGATGGCTCGCCCCAAAAGCGGGGTGTGTGTACGTTAGTGCGAACGGTTACGCCGAAGAAGCCCAATTCAGCGCTACGGAAAGTTGCGCGTGTTCGGCTTTCAAACGGAATCGAAGTCACGGCGTACATTCCTGGCGAGGGGCATCGGCTGCAGGAGCACTCGGTGGTCTTGATTCGTGGTGGCCGAGTGCGCGATTTACCCGGCGTTCGGTATCACATTGTCCGTGGAACCCTTGACGCTGACGGTGTTGAGGGTCGGCGACGCAGCCGGTCCAAGTACGGCGCAAAGCGCGACGCGTAGCTCGCTGATTCGATTGTCCCGGCCAATGACGTTGCCCACAGTAGCCGCTTCGCCGCGTGCGAGTCGCGCCTGATGCCGCGCCGCAAGCGACCGGAACGTCGCGTGATCCCGCCAGACCCTCGATTCAACAACCGCACCGTGCAGAGGTTTATCAATAAGGTCATGCGAAGCGGTAAAAAGTCGCTGTCGCAGCGGATCGTCTATAGCGCCTTCGACATTGTTGAAGGTCGAACCGGCGCGCCTGCCATCGACGTATTTGAGGCGGCCGTACGTAATGCCATGCCTCAGATCGAAGTCAAGCCGCGTCGTGTTGGCGGCGCGAATTACCAGGTTCCCGTGGAGATTCGAGGGGACCGGCGCTATTCGCTGGCCGTGCGCTGGTTGATTGACGCGTCCCGCAGTCGGGGTGGCCGGTCCATGCCCGAGCGCCTGGCGGCTGAATTGATGGAAGCCGCTGACGGACAAGGCGGCGCCGTGCGACGGCGCGATGAAATGCATCGAATGGCGGAAGCGAACCGCGCGTTCGCGATTTACGCGTATTAGCCCGTCTGCCTGAACCCCGGAACACGAGGCCCATGAACACCCTGGATATTTCGCGTACGCGCAACATCGGCATCATTGCCCACATTGACGCCGGCAAGACGACCACCACGGAACGCATTCTGTTCTTTTGCGGTCGGATTCACCGGGTGGGCGAGGTGCACGAGGGCAACGCCCAGATGGACTGGATGGCGCAGGAACGTGAGCGCGGTATCACAATCGTGGCCGCCGCGACGACAGCCTCCTGGAACGATCACCGAATCAACATTATCGACACGCCAGGTCACGTTGACTTCACCGCTGAAGTGGAACGTTCGTTGCGCGTTCTCGATGGCGGCGTTGTCGTATTTGATGCGGTCAATGGCGTGGAGCCGCAGTCGGAAACCGTCTGGCGACAGGCCGACCGATACAGCGTTCCACGGGTGGCCTTTGTCAACAAGATGGACCGGCGCGGGGCGGACTTTGACGCAACGATCGATTCAATTCGCGACCGACTTGGCGCCAACCCCGTGCCTATTCAGATTCCCATCGGCTTTGAAGCGGAGTTTGAAGGTGCGGTTGATCTGGTGACGATGGAGGCGATTCGCTGGTCGCCGGACCATCTGGCGGCCCCCGTGCGAGGGCCAATTCCGGATGAGCTTGAATCAGCCGCCCTGGACGCTCGTGAGCGGATGGTCGAGGCACTGGCCGAACTTGATGACGACGTGGCCGTCAAATATCTCGACGGCGAGGATCTGAGCACGGATGAGCTCGTAGCGGCCCTGCGTCAAATGACGGTTCGGGCGCAGGGAGTTCCGGTGCTGATGGGCTCCGCGTTGCGCAATAAGGGAATCGAGCCACTGCTCGACGCGATCGCGGCCTATTTGCCCTCGCCTCTCGACGTTCCGCCGGTGACCGGAATCAATCCCAAGACTGGCGCGGAGGAGCAGCGTCGGCCAGCGGAGGACGATCCATTTACGGCGATTGCGTTCAAGATTGTGGCGGACCCGCATGCAGGCAAGCTGGCGTATTTCCGGGTGTACTCGGGCTCCATTGAACCGGGCGGTACGGTGCTCAATACGACCGCCGGCAAGCGGGAGCGTCTATCGCGGGTACTTCGCATGCACGCCGACAAACGCGAGGAAGTTTCCGAGACTATCCGCTACGGCGACATCCTGGCCGCCGTGGGTGTTCGCTCGACCAACACCGGGGATACGCTGACGGACCCCAAATACCCACTGCAGTTGGAGTCCATTACGTTTCCGGAGCCTGTGGTGACGATTGCGATCGAGCCAAGGAGCCGGGGCGATCAGGACAAGATCATTGATGCCCTGCGACGGCTTGGTGAGGAAGACCCGACGTTTCGCATCAGTGCCAACGAGGAGACGGGTCAGACGCTGATTGCCGGAATGGGTGAGCTGCATCTAGAGGTAATCGTGGACCGGCTGCTGCGTGAATACCGCGTAGGCGCCAATGTTGGACGACCGCAGGTGTCGTATCGGGAGCGGCCGCGCAGGGAAACTACCGGGCGCGGGCGCTTTGTTCGACAGACTGGCGGCCGTGGGCAATACGGTGATGTGACGGTTGAACTCGAGCCGCTGCCGCTGGGTACGGGAGTTCAGATTGAGCGTCGCATTGTCGGTGGTGCGATTCCCGTTCAGTTCATTCCAGCCGCGGAGCGTGGGGCGGCGCGTCGATTGACAAGCGGCCCACAAGGCATGGAGGTCACTGACGTACGTATCACGCTCGTGGACGGGTCGTACCACGAGGTCGATTCGTCCGAACTTGCCTTTGAGATCGCCGGCGCCATGGCCGTGGAGGACGCGCTGAACAGGGCGAAGACGGATGTGATGGAGCCGGTGATGAGCGTCCAGGTCGTCGTTCCCGAGGACTACGTGGGCGACACGCTTGCCGGGCTCGCCGCAAAGCGGGGCACCATCCACGGTGCCGACATGCGTGGCGGGTCGCACATTCTCGCGGCGGAGGTACCGCTGGCGACGATGTTCGGGTACGCTAACGAGTTGCGTTCGGCGACGCAGGGTCGCGGGACGTTCTCAATGGAATTCTCCCACTACGCGGTGACCCAGCGAGCGGGCGCCGCGGATGGACTGCTGACACCGGTTTCGTAACCGCCCACTGCGCAGGAGCACAGGAGCGAATGGCACGCCAACACTTTGAACGAACCAAGCCGCACGTAAACGTAGGCACGATCGGCCACGTTGACCACGGCAAGACGACGCTGACCGCCGCCATTACGAAGGTCCTTTCGTACAAGCAGCTGGCCGATTTCATGGCCTTTGACGAGATTGACCGCGCGCCGGAGGAGAAGGAGCGCGGGATTACGATTTCGATCACGCATGCCGAGTACGAGACCGAGAGCCGGCACTACGCGCACATTGACGCGCCCGGCCACCGCGACTACATCAAGAACATGATCACGGGCGCCGCTCAGATGGACGGCGCGATCGTGGTGGTGGGCGCGGACGACGGACCGATGCCGCAAACCTATGAGCACGTGCTGCTGGCACGCCAGGTGGACGTACCGGCGATCGTGGTGTTCCTCAACAAGGCGGACATCGTTGAAGACGAGGAGTTGCTTGAGCTCGTTGAGCTTGAACTTCGCGACCTCTTGAACAAGTACGACTTCGACGGTGACAACGCGCCGATCATTCCGGGCAGCGCACTGCTGGCCTTGGAGTCGGAAAGCACGGACCTCGATTCTCCGGAGTATCAGCCGATCCTGGAGCTGATGGAAGCCGTGGACACCTATATCCCACAGCCGGAGCGTCCGGTCGACCAGCCGTTCCTGATGCCCGTGGAGGATGTGTTTGGCATCAAGGGTCGTGGAACGGTTGTGACCGGTCGCGTCGAACGCGGCAAGGTCCAGGTCGGCGAGCAGATTGACATCGTGGGCATGCGCAGTGAAATCGATCAGCGCGTAGTTACCGGTGTCGAGATGTTCCGCAAGACGCTGGACGAGGGTGTGGCCGGCGACAACGTGGGTTGCCTGCTGCGGGGTATCGAGCGTGACGAGGTGGAACGCGGGATGGTGCTGGCGCAGACAGGTTCAATCACGCCGCATACCGAGTTCAACGCGCAGGTCTACGTGCTGACACGGGATGAGGGTGGCCGTCACACGCCGTTTTTCAGCGGCTACCGCCCGCAGTTCTACATTCGAACGACGGACGTCACCGGTGAGATTGAGTTGCCGGCCGGGACCGAGATGGTCGTGCCCGGCGACAACGTGGAAATGACGGTTCGTTTGCACCAGCCGATTGCGCTGGAAGACGGCGTGAACTTCGCTATTCGTGAAGGCGGCGTGACCGTCGGCGCGGGCGTCGTAACGAGCATCATCAAGTAGCCGATGGCCCACGCGCGCGCCCGCCCCCCTCGCCCCCCTCGCCCCCCTCGCCCGGCTTCGCTGGAGGCCTCGGGTCGTCGCGCCGCGGCACGCCCGCGGCGACAGTCGCCCACGCAGCGAATTCGGATTCGCCTAAAGGCATATGACCACCGCGTGCTGGACGACGCGGCTCGACGCATCATCGATACCGCGGGGCGGACAGGCGCTGATGTTCGCGGGCCTATCCCGCTTCCCACGGAGCGCAAGACGTGGACGGTGATTCGATCGCCGTTCATTGATAAAGACTCGCGCGAGCAGTTCGAGATGCGAACGCACAAGCGGCTGATTGACGTGATTGATCCGACTCCTCAGACCATGGATGAGCTCCTGCGGTTGCAGTTGGCCGCGGGGGTCGACATTGAGTTGAAGTCGTAGCCATGTCAGTGGGTCTGATTGGTCGTAAGCTCGGCATGACGCAGGTCTTTGACGACCACGGTCGTGCGTTGGGCGTCTCGGTCCTCCAAGCCGGGCCGTGCCATGTCACCCAGGTGCGGACCGAATCCACCGACGGCTATTCCGCCGTGCAACTCGGTTTCGATCCCGGGCCCGAACGTCGGCTTTCGCGCGCGGAACTCGGGCACCTCGGACGCTTGCCGTCTTACCGCGTGTTGCGTGAGTTCCGAACTCCGGACGTGACCGACATTTCGGTCGGTGACGAGCTAAGCGTGGCCAATGTGGACCTTGGGCAGCGCGTGGATGTCGTGAGTGTGTCCAAGGGCAAGGGTTTCGCCGGCGTGATGAAGCGTCACGGTTTCAGGGGCGGCAAACGCACCCACGGCCAGTCGGATCGCGAGCGGGCCCCAGGATCAATTGGCGCAGGAACGTCGCCCAGCCGGGTCTTTAAGGGCACCCGTATGGCCGGGCGAATGGGTGGCAGCCGCACGACGTCACGCAATCTGACGGTGGCAGGGATTGACGTTGAACGAGGCTTGGTTCTTGTGATTGGGGCAGTGCCCGGACCGCGCGACACGGTCGTGACAATTCGGCCAGTTCACCGTAGCGGTCGAGGGGCTGACTGATGGCCGCGAAGAATGCAGGTCCGGATGGGCTCGCGCCGGTGGCGAGCGACTGTTTCGGCAGCGCGGACGCGCCGGCCGAAATGTTGAAGCGCATGCTGACAGTTCACGCGGCCAACCAACGCCAAGCCACGGCCAACACGAAGAGTCGTGGCCAGGTTGTGGCCAGTACGGCCAAACTCTTCCGCCAGAAGGGTTCCGGTCGCGCTCGCGCGGGCAGCGCGGGTTCGCCAGTGCGGCGAGGCGGCGGTGTTGCCTTCGGGCCCAAGCCAGGGCGCGCGCGTGTTCGCATGAACAAGCGAGAGCGCAAAGCGGCGGTACGCGCGCTCTTGGCGGGCAAGGCGGCCGAGGCGCGTATTAGCGTGGCGTCCTCGTGGGGCGATTCTCCGAAGACTCGCGACCGAGCGGCCTGGCTGAATGCCGGCGGACTAACCGGACGCGTGCTGCTGGTTGACGTGGAGCCCTCGGAGGGGTTGCGGCGCTCGGCGCGGAACATTCCCAACGTGGATGTCGAACGGGCCGATACGTTGAGCTTCTATGGAATCGCCGTGGCCGATCACATTGTGGCCAGCCCGGCGGCGCTGGATGCGCTGCAGGCACGGGTTGGCCGATGAATCCCGCCGACGTGATTACGCGCCCAATCGTGACGGAGAAGTCCACGGCGCTCGGCGAACTAGGAAAGTACGTCTTCCAGGTTCGCAGCGGGGCGTCCAAGCACGCCGTCAGGCGAGCCGTGGAAGCTATGTTTCACGTGGAGGTCGCGTCGGTCAACGTGATGAACGTGCGCGGGAAACCGCGGCGGATGGGACGATTTGAAGGTCACCAGCCAAGCTGGCGCAAGGCCGTGGTTACCCTGCGCGAAGGCCATTCCATCGAAGTGGTCCCGGGGGTCTAGGCCATGGGACTGCGTAACTTCAACCCAACCTCGCCGGGTCGGCGTGGCTACGTTGCGGTTGACAACGTCGAGTTGTCAGGGGACCGGCCTCTGAAGTCGCTGATGCGTCCGCTTACGAAACGCGCCGGCCGCAATAACACTGGCAGGATTACGGTTCGGCATCGCGGCGGCGGCGCCAAGCGACGCTACCGGGTAATCGATTGGCACCGCGACAAGACCGGTGTACCCGCTCTGGTGGCCAGTGTCGAATACGATCCCAACCGCTCGGCCCACATTGCTCTACTGCACTATCGTGACGGTGAGAAGCGATACATCCTGGCACCGGTAGGAATTGACGTGGGCAGTGCGCTCGTTTCCGGCCCGGACGCTGAACCGCGACCCGGGAACGCCATGCAACTTGCTCGCATTCCGGCGGGTACCGAGGTCCATGCGGTTGAACTAACACCCGGACGTGGCGCCCAGCTGGTGCGATCGGCCGGCATGGTGTGCCAACTGATGGCCAAGGACCGCGGACTTGCCACGCTTCGATTGCCGTCGGGCGAGATGCGCCAAGTATCCGAGGCCTGTATGGCGACGGTGGGCCGTGTGGGGAATGTGGACCACAGTAACCAGTCGGCGGGGAAGGCCGGTCGGATACGATGGCGCGGCCGTCGCCCACAGGTGCGTGGTGCGGCCATGAATCCTCACGATCATCCACACGGCGGCGGCGAAGGCAAAGCGCCGGTCGGCATGCCGGGACCAAAGACCCCGTGGGGCAAACCCACCCAGGGTCGCCGGACTCGGGTCGGGCGTCGTCCCAGCGACAGATTCATCGTGCGTCGGCGGAACAGGTAGGACGATATGTCGCGCAGCACAAAAAAGGGCTGGTACATCCATCCAAAACTGGAGAAGCGCGTGGCCGAAGCCTCGCGCAGTCGCCGCAAACAGGTCTTACGAACCTGGAGTCGGGCCAGCGTGGTTCACCCCGAAATGGTAGGGCTCACAATTGCCGTTCACGATGGTCGACGGCACGTTCCGGTGTACATCTCCGAGAACATGGTGGGACACCGGCTTGGTGAGTTTGCACCCACGCGTACGTTTCGCAGCCATGCGCGCGGACGTTCCACATCGCCGATGGGGGCTTGACGCATGGAAGTGTCCGCCACGGCCAAGTACGTGCGAATGTCGCCGCAGCGTGGTCGAGCGATTGCGCGCGAGCTGGCAGGCCTTGAAATCGAGCAGGCAATGTCCACACTCGCGTTTATGCCCAATCGGGCGGCCGCCGAGATTGCCAAGGTCGTCAAGTCGGCGACGGCCAACGCCGAGCACAACTACGCGCTGGACCGCGAGGCGCTACGCATCCGGACGGTCGTGGTCAACGACGGGCCGCCGCTGCGGCGATTTCGGCCGAGGTCGCGCGGGCGGGTTGGCCCATACCTGAAGCGATCCGGTCACATTACTGTGACGGTTGAAGACGGGATGGCGTAGGCATGGGTCGCAAAGTTCATCCCATTGGGTATCGCCTGGGTTACACCACCCGCTGGGAAAGCACGTGGTACGCCGATCGCGACTACACCGAATTGCTGCTGGAAGATCTGGCAATTCGGAATCTCGTGCGCCAATTCCTTGAGGCGCCCAATGGACGCGATGGCGCTCGGCGCGGCGGCCGACGGCGCGGCAGCTACGGGGCCGGGGTGTCGAAGATCGAGATCGAGCGCCAAGTCAGCCAGGTTCGGGTCGTTATCCATACGGCGCGGCCTGGCATTGTGATCGGGCGCGGCGGTAGTAATCGGGAGGAAATCCAGAACCGCATTGAACGGCATACCGGCAAGCGCGTGGTCGTGGATGTCGAGGAAATCGGCCAACCTGAGCTCGACGCGTTCCTTGTCGTTCGAAATGTCGCCGACCAACTGGAGCGCCGCGTTTCTTTCCGTCGCGCGATCAAGATGACGGCGGAACGCACCATGCGCGCCGGCGCACAGGGCGTGAAGATCATGGTGAGCGGCCGCCTGGGCGGTCGTGAAATGTCGCGAAGTGAGTTTGAGCTTCTTGGCACGGTTCCGCTGCAGACGTTAGACGCCGATATCGATTACGGGTTTACCGAAGCACGAACGGCCGCCGGGCGTATCGGCGTCAAGGGATGGGTTCATCGCGGCGCAGCTCGTGACGCGGCCGAGTTGCTGTCGGAGTCGGTATCGCGACCATCCGCGGGCCGTCGTCGTCGACCACCGCGAGGCTGACCATGTTGATGCCCAAGCGTACGAAGTTCCGCAAGATGCACCGTGGGCGTCGTCGTGGTCGCGCCGGTCGCGGCAATTCTCTCGTCTCGGGTGACTTTGGCCTGCAGGCCACGACCGTGGGTTGGGTGGACAGCCGTGAGATTGAGGCGGCTCGCCGCGCGATCACCCATTCCGTTCGGCGAACAGGCCAGCTTTGGATTCGCATTTTTCCGGACAAGCCCATCACGCAAAAGCCGGCCGAGGTTCGAATGGGCAGTGGGAAGGGCAACGTTGAGAGTTGGGTTGCGGTGGTCAAGCCGGGTCGAATCCTCTTTGAGTTGGCCGGTGTTGACGAAGGCATGGCCCGTGAGGCCATGCGCCTGGCGTCACACAAACTCTCGGTTCAAACCCGTGTGGTTTCCCGTTCTGCGGAGGTCGCCGTTGGCTAAGGCTGATCAGTTCCGGGACCTGAGCGACGACGAGTTGGACACGCGGATTGCCGAAACCAAGGAAGAACTCTTCAGGCTGCGCGTCCAGCATGCGACGCTGCAGTTGGCGGATACATCGCAGCTGCGCCATGTGCGGCGTGATATCGCGCGCATGCTAACCGTGCAGCGCGAGCGTGCGCTGGCATCCTTCGAGACGGAGGAGGCGTAACCCGTGTCGGAAGCTCGTGCTCGTCGGGTCGGTCGCGTAGCCAGCGATCGGGCGGACAAGACAATCATCGTTGAGGTGGAGTCGGTCCGCCGCCATCGCCTCTATGGGAAGCCGGTACGTATTCGGCGCAAGTTCATGGCGCACGATCCGAGCAACACCTGTCGCATTGGCGATGTCGTGCAGATCGAGGAGTCGCGTCCAATCAGTCGGCGGAAGCGCTGGCGTCTCGTGGAAGTCCTTGAGCGCACGCAGTTGACTGCCGAGGAACGCCAAGCGGCCTTTAGCGCCGGAGAGACGGAAGAGGCGTCGGCTGTTGCTTCCGATGGGGCGGAGCACGCGGAGCAGCAATGATTCAGCAGCAGAGCCGGCTCAGGGTCGCCGACAACAGTGGCGCACGCGAGATCATGTGTATTCGCGTTTTGGGTGGCTCGTCCCGCAAGTACGCGCGCGTCGGCGACATCATCGTAGGCAGCGTGAAGCAAGCCGCGCCCAACAGTGCCGTGCCACGTGGATCTGTCGTGCACGCGGTTGTGGTGCGCGTCAACAAGGAATACCGACGGCCGGACGGCTCGCGGATTCGCTTTGACGATAACGCTGCGGTTCTGCTTGAGGGCGACGTGCCGCGGGGCACACGAATCTTTGGTCCTGTCGGCCGCGAATTGCGTGACCGTCAATTCATGCGCATCGTCTCCCTGGCGCCCGAGGTGCTCTAGCGATGTCCGTAGCTCGCTTCCGCATCCGAAAGGGCGACACTATCCAGGTGTTGCAGGGGCGCGACGTAGGCCGACGGGGAGTGGTAGAGCGCGTAGTTCCGGCGACGGGTCGTGTCGTCGTGGAGGGCGTCAACGTTCGCAAGCGTCATGCCCGACCGCGGGCAATCGGGCAGCCGGCGGGTATCATTGACTTCAACGCCCCGCTTGACGCTTCGAACGTCATGCTGGTGTGCCCCGTCTGCGACCAGCCGGTCCGGGTCGGATACAGACTTGGCGATGATGGTGTGAAGCGGCGCCACTGCCGCAAATGCAACGAACTGATTGACGAGTAATGGCCCGCCTGCTCACGCGCTATCGGGAAGAGATCCGCCCGCAAATGATGCGGGAGTTCGGCTACTCCAACCCTCTGGCTGTGCCGCGCCTGGACCGAATTGTCGTGAACATCGGGCTGGGCGAGGCACTGGAAAACGATTCCGCAGTGGATCATGCAGTCCGTGACATCGCCACGATCACCGGACAACGTCCCGTGGTTACGCGGGCCCGAAAGAGTGTGGCAGCGTTCAAACTGCGCGCAGGACAGCGGGTGGGAGTGAAGGGCACCCTTCGAGGCACCCGCATGTATGAGTTCCTGGATCGCCTGGTTACCGTTGCGCTTCCGCGTATGCGCGACTTTCGAGGGGTTCGACGAACGTCGTTTGACGGTCGTGGCAACTACGCTCTGGGACTGTCCGAGCAGCTTATTTTTCCGGAGATCGACTACGACCAGATTGATCGAATTCGCGGGTTGCAGGTCGTCATCGTGACGACAGCCCCGCGTGACGGCGAGTCCTTGCGGCTGCTGGAACTTCTAGGCATGCCGTTCCAACGCCTCGACGAGGCAGCCTGAGGATCGGATATGGCGCGAAAGGCAAAGATTGAGAAGTGGAGGCGTGAGCGCGAGGCTTGGCTTGACCCTGAGTTTGAGACCAAGTCTATTCGGGGGCGTAAGCTGCGTTTCAAGGTGCGATACCGTAATCGTTGCCGACTTTGTGGCCGTCCGCGTGCCCATATCCGACGATTTGGCATATGCCGAATCTGCTTCCGTGAACTGGCCGTGAAGGGGCATATTCCAGGCGTGACGAAGGCGAGTTGGTGAGGCGAAGATGACCGACCCCATTGCGGACATGCTGGCTCGGCTGCGGAATGCCGTGACGGCGCGTCACACAAAGGTCCGCATTCCTCACTCAAAGACCAAAGCCCGGATAGCTGCGCTGCTGGCGGACGAGGGCTTTATCGGATCCATTGAGACGGTCCGCGAGGGCCATCGCACATGGTTGGATGTGACCTTGCGCTATCTGAACGGCGAGCCAGCGTTCGGTGGCGCCAAACGAGTCAGCCGCCCTGGGCTGCGCATCCACACGCGGTCGCGCGAGATTCCGCGCGTTATGGGCGGCATTGGAGTCGCCGTTATCTCCACGTCGCAAGGCATGATGTCGGGCCGCGAGGCCGCCAAACGTCGCCTCGGCGGCGAAGTCATCTGTTTCGTCTGGTAGTTCCATGTCCCGGATTGGATTAACTCCCATTGACGTGCCTGACGACGTGAGCGTCAGTTTCGACGCGGAAAACGTAGTGTCGGTGCGGGGTCCCAAGGGCGAACTGACCCAAGCTCTTCCGCATCTGATCACCTTTGCTCGAGACAACGGACGCTTGCAGGCCAGCCGTCCGAATGACGACCACCGGACGCGAGCCTTGCACGGTCTGGCTCGCCAGTTGGTGGCAAACATGATCGTTGGCGTTACGCAGGGCTACGAGAAGCGTCTGGAAATTCAGGGCACTGGCTATCGAGCGCAGCTTCAGGGAAATACGCTTGACCTGCAGTTGGGGTTCACGCATCCGCAGCGCCGCCGGGCACCCGACGGAATCGAGTTTGAGGTTCCCGACCCGACGCATATCGTTATCCGCGGAATCGACAAGCAGGCCGTCGGCCAGGCAGCGGCAGAGATACGTGCCATTCGGCCGGCCGATCCCTACAAGGGGCATGGCCTTCGCTACCAGGGCGAAGTCGTTCGGCGAAAGCCCGGCAAGACTGCCGCGACCACCGTCGCCTAGGTGACCTGACGCATGGCCCAGGGGACTCGACAATCAGCTCGCAAGCGGCGGCATCGCCGCATCCGTCAACGGGTGGTTGGGCGCGCGGAACGCCCGCGACTCGCCGTGTTTCGCAGCCTCAAGCACACTTACGCGCAGGTGATCGACGACGCGGCCGGACATACGCTTGTTGCCGCCTCGTCGCGCGAGCGCGCGACGGAGGGATCGACCAAGGTTCAGCGGGCGGCGGATGTTGGGGCGCGCTTGGCCGAGCGCGCGAAGGAGCTTCAGATTACTGCCGTCGTATTTGACCGAGGCGGCCACCACTACCACGGGCGCGTCAAGGCGTTGGCTGACGCCGTTCGCGCCGGGGGCATCGCAGTATGACGATTGACACGCGGCACGTTTCAGGTGGTCCCGACGCGTCCCGCGAGGGAGGCGATCTACATCGCCTGGACGATCGCGTCGTCCGCATAAAGCGTGTGGCCAAAGTCGTAAAGGGTGGCCGCCGCTTTGGGTTCAATGCGATTGTCGTTGTCGGCGACCGCCGTGGACACGTTGGCGTGGGCATCGGTCGGGCCAACGAGGTGGTTGCGGCAATTCGAAAAGGCCAGGAACGCGCACGCCGGTCACTGATTGCGATACCGCTTACCGACGACGGCTCGATTCCCCACTACGTGGAAGAGCGTTATCGAGCATCCAAGGTCGTGCTTCGTCCCGCCGGTCCTGGGACCGGAGTCATTGCGGGCGGCGCGGTGCGAGCCGTGCTTGAACTTGCCGGCGTTCGCAACCTGCTCACCAAGATCATCGGTTCAACAAACGCTGTCAACGTGGTGCGAGCCACGGTGAACGGCCTGGCTCGTCTGCAGATACCCGAAGAATCCGTCGCACGTCGCACGCAGACTCTCGGGGCGTCCACCGATGAGTGAACTGCGTTTGCGTCAGGTGCGCAGCGCCATTGGCTCGCGAGACTCGCAGCGGCACACGCTCCGCGCCCTGGGGCTTGGTGCGATCGGGCGCCGGTCGTCGCGTCCGAATACGGCAGACGTCCGGGCGATGGTGAAAGTCGTTGAGCATCTCGTTGAGATTGAGTCGGACCCATCGCAGAGCGAGGCGGCATGAAACCGCATCAGATCACGGCCGACGCGCCGCGTCGTAAGCGCCGTCGTCGCGTCGGTCGCGGCGAAGGCTCGGGCAAGGGGAAGACCACCGGCCGCGGGACTTTGGGACAAGGCGCCCGCAGCGGCACCAACGCCTATCCCGGTTTTGAGGGCGGGCAGACGCGCCTGCTCATGCGCTTCCCAAGCCGCCGCGGTTTTACGAACCATCGGTTCAGGCGCGATTACCAGCCAGTCAACGTGGGTGCGCTGAGGGTGTTTCCCGAGGGGTCGGTGGTCGGTCCTGAGGAACTCAAAGTCCAGGGCCTGATTGAGCCCGGCCTGTACAAGATTCTTGCCGAGGGTGACCTGGACCACGCATTGACGGTGCGGGCGCCGAAGTTCTCGGCGGCAGCCAAGGCGAAGATCGAAGGCGCCGGTGGCTCCGTCGAGGAGTTGAGCGAGTGATCGAGACGGCCGTCGCGGCCTTCCAGCTTCCCGACGTTCGTCGCAAGATTCTCTTCACCATCGGCCTCTTGGTCGTGTTTCGGGCTGTCGCCCACATTCCGCTGCCTGGTGTCAACACGGAATTGCTGGCCGATTTCTTCGCCGGAAACCAGTTGTTGGGCTTCATGAACCTGCTCTCCGGCGGGGCGCTGGAGAACTTCTCGGTGGTCGCGTTGGGCGTCTATCCGTACGTGACGGCCAACATTGCTTCGACCGTCCTGGTTCCGCTGATTCCTCCACTCCAGGAACTCTCGCGGGAGGGCGAATCTGGTCGCCGCAAAATCGCCCAGTGGACGCGCCTGGCCACCATCCCTTTCGCCATGCTGCAAGGGTTTGGGCAGATTCAGATCCTACGCTCAGCGCAGCAGGGGCTCTTATCGCCGACGCTCGGCGCGTTTGACATTGTTGTGATGCTGATCGTGATGACTGCGGGCACGATGTTCCTGCTCTGGATCGGCGAGCTGATCACGGAGAATGGCATTGGCAACGGGGTATCGATCATCATATTCGCCGGCATCGTGGCTGGCGCTCCCGCCGCGCTCGGCCAGTCACTCTTTGCCGGCGAAAATATCGGCGGATTCGTCGCAGTCGTAGTCATTGGTCTCATCATGATCGCGGCCATCGTGTTTGTGCAGGAAGCGCAGCGCCGTATCCCGGTTCACTACGCCAAGCGAATACGTGGGACTCGTATGTACGGCGGGCAGAGCACGCACATCCCGCTCAAGGTCAATTCGGCGGGCATGATTCCACTGATCTTCGCGTTCTCGCTGATGCTGCTTCCGGCGACGGTTGCCAGCTACTTTGAGACGTCGCAGGTCTCGTGGCTGGCGAATGCCGCGGGAGCAATCGCGATCACCCTGAGCCCCAGCAATGCCATCTATTGGGTCTTTACCTTTCTGCTCGTCATAGTTTTCACGTACGTCTATACCCTGGTCGTCTTCCAACAGCAAAACCTGGCCGAAAACCTGCAGAAGAACGGGGGCTTTATCCCGGGAATCCGTCCGGGCCGTCCGACGCACCAGTACCTGACCGGGGTCGTGAATCGCATCACCCTGGCGGGGGCCGTGTTCCTGGGCATCATCGCGGTTGTGCCATTCGTTGCACAGTCCGTGACGGGCGCGGACGCGGTGGCAATCAGCAGCACGGGAATGCTGATTGTCGTGGGCGTGGTTCTCGACACGATGCGCCAGCTTGAATCCCAATTGATGATGCGCAACTACGAAGGGTTCATTCGGTAGGCGGATGGGCGAGCGTCCCGTGATTTTGGTGCTTCTTGGCCCTCCGGGTGCCGGCAAGGGCACGCAGGGTGAGCGACTGCTCCGGCGTATCGCGCTGGATCACGTTTCCACCGGTGATCTCTTTCGCGATGCGGTCACTACCGGATCGCCCGCCGGCCTGCGCGCCGAGTCGTACCTGCACAGCGGCCAACTCGTTCCGGACCAGGTCGTTCTGCAGGTAATCGAGGAGTATTTGGGCGTCGCTCGCGGACGAGATACGTGCTTTGACGGCTTTCCCCGTACGCGCAATCAGGCGGAAAAGCTGGACGATCTCCTCAGGCAGTTCAATCTCGCAGTCACGGCTGTTGTCTATATCAACGTGCCCGATGACGTGGCCCTTGCACGTCTGCTGAGCCGCGGCCGGGCGGATGACACCGAAGAAACGGCGCGTTATCGATTGCAGGTGTATCACGAGGACACGGCGCCGTTGATCGACTACTACCGTGACGCAGGCGTGCTCATCGAGGTGGACGGGTCCGGCGGCGTGGAGCCGGTCGCGCAGCGCGTGTGGACGTCGCTACAAGAAGCTATTCGATGATGTCCGGATCAATCAGACCGAAGACGGCCGAACAGATTGAGGCCATGGGGGCCTCGGGGCGCGTGTTGGCAGGTGCGCTCAACGAGATTGAGGCGGCCGTGGAGCCCGGCGTGACGACGGGAGAGCTCAACGAGATTGCCGAGACCTATATCCGCGATTACGGCGGCATTCCATCATTCCTTGGCGTGCCAGCGGCCGACCCGGGCATCGAGCCGTTTCCCGGGGCGATCTGTGCGTCGATCAATGACGCCATCGTGCATGGGATTCCGGGTAGCGCCGTCTTGCGGAAAGGCGATATCATAGGGCTGGACTGTGGAGTGATTCTTGACGGCTGGCATTCCGATTCAGCGCGTACGCTCGCGGTAGGCGAGATTAGCCCTGACGCGAGCCGCCTGCTTGAGGTAACTCGCGCCGCTCTCGCCGAAGCCATTGGTGCATCTGTCGCGGGCGGTCACATTGGCGATATAGGGGTAGCCGTGCAAAAGCTGGTAGAGAAGGCCGGGCTCACGATCGTGAGGCGTTTCGTAGGACACGGAATTGGAAGGACCATGCACGAGTCGCCGCAGGTGCCGAACTTCGGTCGGCCTGGCGGCGGTCCCGAGCTGCTTCCGGGGACGACGCTGGCTATCGAGCCGATGGTCAACATCGGTTCCGCTGGTGTGGTGTTCGACGACGATGGCTGGACGGCGCGAACCGCTGATGGCTCCCTGTCGGCTCACTTCGAACACACCGTGGCCATCACGGAATCCGGTCCGCGGATTCTGACGGAAGCTGCCTGAGGCTATTGATGGCGTCGCCAAGAAACCGAAGAACCGAAACGCCGGCCCCAACCGATGAGTCGTCGAGCAAGACGCCGGTCATCGAGATTGAAGGCGAGGTTGTTGACTCGCTTCCAAACACGATGTTCCTGGTCAAACCTATTGGGCCAAATGGGCAGCCGCTGCGAATTCAGACCGGTGACGACAGTGACGAAGAGCCAAAGGCTATCCTGGCTCACTTGGCCGGCAAGATGAGGCTGCGCTTCATTCGCGTCGGCGTGGGCGACCGCGTGCGGATGCAACTCTCGCCCTACGATCTTTCGCGCGGACGAATCACGTGGCGGCTCCGCGCTGACCAGCGAGTGGAGCGGTAGGGATCGTGCGAGTTTCGGCATCCGTCAAACCACGGTGCGACCGCTGTCGCGTGATTCGGCGACGTGGACGCGTGATGGTCATTTGCTCCAACCCGAAACACAAGCAGCGGCAAGGCTGAGGACGGGGGATCCATGGCTCGAATTGCCGGCGTAGACATTCCGCGACATAAGCCGGTCGTAATCGCGCTGACCCACATCTACGGAATAGGGCGCACGACCAGCGCCGAGATTGTGCGTCAGGCCGAGATTAATCCACAGACACGCGTCAACGACCTGACGGAGGCCGAATTGGGTCGAGTCCGGGCATTGATCGGTCGTGAGCGAGTTGAAGGCGACCTACGACGCGTTGTGCAGACCAGTATTGCTCGCTTGCGCGAGATAGGTTCCTACCGGGGTCTACGGCATCGGATCGGACTTCCAACGCGTGGACAACGGACACGAACGAATGCCCGAACGCGCAAGGGGCCGCGTCGGACCGTGGGCATTCGTAAGCGCGTGATCAAGCGAGGCTAGATTAATGGCGGAACGTTCAAGTCGGTCCCGACGACGAAACCGCGCGCCCGTACCGCGCGGGGCCGCGCATATCCACGCGTCGTTTAACAACACCATCATCACAATCACCGACCCAATGGGCGACACCGTAGCCTCGGCGAGCGGAGGCACGATCGGCGCCCGCGGATCCCGCAAGAGCACGCCGTTCGCGGCGCAGCAGGCGGCCGAGCAGGCCGCCCAGCGCGCCATGGATGCCGGAATGCGCGATATCAACGTATTCGTGAAGGGTCCGGGATCTGGCCGTGATGCAGCCGTGCGCGCGCTTCAGGCTGTGGGACTCAACGTATCAAGCATCTCTGACGTCACACCAATTCCTCACAACGGCCCGCGACCGCCGAAGCGTCGGCGCGTTTAGGCCGGAACTAGACGAGGGAGTCAATCTCGGATGGCCCGATACACCGGACCTGTGTGCCGCCTCTGCCGGAGGGAGGGGGAGAAGCTCTTTCTCAAGGGCGACCGCTGTCACACGCCGAAGTGCGCGATTGAGCGCCGCGGAGACCGTGGCGGGCCGGGTGCCCGCGGCTTCAGTCGGCGCCGGCCGACGGAGTACGCCATTCAACTCCGAGAGAAGCAAAAGGCTCGACGGATCTACGGGGTGCTCGAACGCCAATTCCGTCGGCACTATCGCATGGCCGGCAAGCAGAGCGGACCTCGCGGCGAGCGACTGCTGCAAATCCTGGAACTTCGAGCGGACAGCGTTGTCTACCGGATGGGATTTGGACTCAGCCGTGCACATGCGCGTCAGCTGATCCAGCACGGCCACATTGAGTTGAACAATCGCAAACACGACATTCCATCAGCCGTTCTGCGTGTCGGCGACCGGGTTCGGCTGCGCCAAAAGAGCCGGGACATAGATTCTGTCAAGAATGCAATGGACCGCTCGGAGGCACTTGGCCGACCGGCGTGGCTTTCGGTGGATCTTGAGGCGTTCGAGGGCACCGTTAACGCAATCCCTGATCGCAATCAGATCGATGCGACACTCAACGAGCAACTGATCGTGGAGTTCTACTCGCGCTAATTGGTGCGCGGGAGTCCGAAGAACCGGACAGGAAGGTAAGGACCAGCGGTGTTTCTTGGACCTGTTGAATCAACTCAGGCTGAAGCCGACATCCAGCCGGCCGTGCAGGTGGTGGAGGTTGGCGATAACTACGCGCACTTTCACATCGAGCCCCTCCGGCGCGGTTTCGCGCACACGCTGGGCAATCCCCTGCGTCGCGTACTGCTCTCCGCGCTCCCCGGTGCGGCATTCGCCACGGCGCGCATTGACAGCGCACTACACGAATTCAGCACGCTGGACTTCATGCGCGAAGATCTCGTTGAGTTTCTGCTCAATGTCAAGGGCGTTCGGATTCGATCGCTCGACGCCGAGTCCGCCGTTGTCTACCTGGAAGTCGAGGGTCCGTCCGAGGTCACTGCGGCGGACCTAGAGTTGCCGAGCGGAATCGAGGTTGTAAACCCCGCCCATCACCTAGCGTCCCTTACGGACGCAGGGTTCCTGCGCGCGGAGTTTTCAGTTGAATCTGGCGCGGGCTACATCGGAAGTGAGACCCGCGGCGACCTGCCCATCGGTGTCATTCCGATGGATATGGTGTTCAGCCCGGTAACCAAGGTTGAGTATCACGTGGAGTCGGCCCGTGTCGGTCGCGAGTCCGAGTACGACCGGCTCGTGCTAAAGGTCTGGACGGACGGCGTTATGAGCCCAGCGGATGCTCTGCGAGGCGCCGCCCAACAGCTCATCGAGTCCTTTCAGTTGATCGCCGGGGTCGACGAAACGGTAGATAGCGTGACCTCGGCATTCATGCCGCCGATTCCGGAGGCCGAAGGCGACCCTCTTGAAGACCTCAAGCTCTCGAACCGAGCGTTAAACAGCCTCAAGCGCCACGAGCTGGAAACGGTGCAGGAGCTCATTCGCATGTCGGAGAACGATCTCTATGAGCTCCGAGGCATGGGCGAGCGTCTTGTGACCGAGATTCGCGAGGCGCTGGAGTTGCGCGGTCTCGCGCTGGCCGACAATTCGTCGGAACCGGATCAAGCCCAGGAGTAATTCAGGTGAGGCATCGTCGACGAGGACGTCATCTTGGGCGCAACCCCGCGCAGCGGCGCGCGTTGAAGCGCGGACTGGTGCGGTCGCTGATTCTGCACAGCCAGATTGAGACTACCCTGGCGCGTGCCAAGGAGATTCGACGCGATGTCGACCGTCTGATCACTCTTGCCAAGCGGGGTGATCTCCACGCGCGCCGTCAGGCCATTGCCCGGATTCCAGACCCCGAGACAATCGAGCGGTTATTTGAGGATATTGCCGATCAATACGCTGATCGTCCGGGCGGTTATACGCGGATTCGCCGTGTGGGGGTTCGCCTCGGAGATGGCTCCCCGTTGGTTCGCATGGAGCTGGTGTGACGGCAGCACGCACCGTTCGTGCCACCGTCGAATATGACGGTACGGAATTCAGGGGCTTCCAGCGGCAGCGGGGTGTCCGTACGGTTCAGGGCGTTCTTGAGTCCGCCATTCAGGCCGCCACCGGTGAGGCCGCGGCCGTGGCCGGCGCAGGGCGTACCGATAGCGGCGTTCACGCGGTGGGGCAGGTGATTGCATTTCGAGGCGTCACGCGACTTGACGACGCAACGCTGCTGCGGGCGATCAATGCCCACTTGCCTCCCGATGTCGTGATTGGCGAGCTCACGACGACGGATCCCGCGTTCGATCCGCGACGCGACGCCACGTCGCGTGTCTACGAATACCGGATTGAACAGCGCCCGGTGCGCCCGGTGATTGACAGGCATCGCGCGTGGCACGTGGGACAGCCGCTCGACCTGGTCCGAATGCGAAGCGCGGCGGCTCAGTTCATTGGCTCGCATGACTTTGACGCATTTACGGCCGGACGCCAGGCGAGTACGAGGCGCGAGATCTACGCGCTTGAAGTTTGGCGGGAGGGCGGCTCGATTTTCATTCGCATCGCCGCGAACGCCTTCCTGTTCCGGATGGTGCGGCGAATCGTCGCGACGCTCGTTCGAGTCGGCCGAGATGAGATTGATGTGGCCTCCGTTGCCGCACTCCTGCGACCGGCTTCCCGCTCACATGTTCGCGGCACGGCCCCGGCGCACGGACTGACATTGATGCGGGTGGAGTATCCGGCGCAATCGTCTCGATACAATCAGCAACGCATGAGACAGGCGGTGAGGTCGTGAGCGCACAGAGCGGACGGCGATGGGTAGTGGTTGACGCTTCCGGGCAGACGCTTGGACGTTTGGCCACGCGCATCGCTCACATGCTGCGTGGGAAGGACCAGCCGACGTTCACGCCAAACGTGGACGATGGTGCTGGCGTTATTGTCATCAACGCCGCGCGCATTCGCGTTACGGGGCGCAAGCTGGAGCAGAAGTTCTATGCGCGTCACAGCGGCTACCCAGGTGGTCTCCGGATGACGCGGCTAGACGAGATGCTCGACCGACGTCCCGACCGCGTGATTCGGCTCGCGGTGAAGGGCATGTTGCCCAAGAATTCGCTTGGTCGTCGCGCTCTGAAGCGCTTACGCGTGTACGAAGGCCCTGAACACCGTCACGAGGCGCAGCGGCCCCAGACTTATGAGGTAGGCGCATGACGCTGGAAGGCCACTACTACTACGGTCTTGGTCGACGAAAGGCCGCTGTCGCGCAGGTTCGCGTGTACGCCGGCCAGGGGCCATTTGTCGTCAATGGTCGTCCAATCGAGGAATTCCTGGCGGTGCCGGATCACCGTTTCCACGCCCTTGAGCCATTGCGAATGCTTGATGAGATGTCCGTAGGGATTTCGGCTCGGGTGAATGGCGGCGGTACGCGCGGACAGGCTGGAGCAATTCGGCTAGGCCTGGCGCGAGCGTTGGTGGCCATGGACGCTGAAAACCGACCAAAGCTCAAGCAGGCCGGCATGTTGACTCGAGACCCGCGGGCCAAGGAGCGAAAGAAGCCTGGCCTCGTGCGGGCGCGCAAGGCCAAGCAATTCACCAAGCGCTAGACCTTCGGCAGCCCCCAATTCTGATCCCCGGGGGCTAGACCCAGGTCAATTTCAGGAAGGTCGTCGAGCGACGTTAGGCCAAAGTAGGCCAGAAACGTATCGGTGGTTGTGAAGACAGCGGGTCGACCTGGGGCGTCCAATCGCCCCGCTTCGCGAATGAGGTTGCGTGAGAGCAGCGTGGCCAGCGCGCTGTCTGAGTCGACGCCACGAACGCGCTCGATCTCGGCGCGTGTAGCCCGTCCCCGATAGGCCACGATTCCCAGCGTTTCCAAGGCTGCCCGTGACGGTTGCCGGCGCTGATCCAGACCAAGAAGGCGGCGGCAGTGGTCCGCGAGGTCAGGAGCGGAGACCAGCCGAAAGGCGTTGCGATGCTCCAGCAGGATGACGCCGCGGGTGCGATAGTGCTCGGTGAGTTCGCTGAGTGCCTTCCGCACTTCGGGTTCCGAGGCACCGGTGACGCTGCCGATTTCGGTCGCTGAGAGCGCACGATCGGCCACGAAGAGCAGAGCCTCAACTGTGCGAGCCAGCCCGAAATCGCCTTTCGGACATTCTGCGAGGGATTCGAAGTCCGGATTAGTGCCGGCCTCGTTATCCGTCGCCATGCCCATTGGTGGATCTAAGCATGATCGAGCCAAAGGCTCCGGACTGCTCCACGGTTACCGCGCGTTGCCTGACGAGGTGAAGGACCGCGACGAAGGCCGCGATAAGTTCGGCGCGGTCGGCGCAGTCGGACGCAATCGCGTCGAAGGCTACCGATCCGCAGGACTCGAGCAGGACTTTCAGATCGCGAACCTTGTCGGCCACACGATAGCGTCGCGTTGGCGCTTCGACGATCGACTCGATAGGTGTATCGACCTGGGTCAGTCGCTCCAGGGCCTTCAGCAGTCGAGCTAGATCACCGACGCCGGGTTCGGGCGACGGCTGGGATAGATTCGGTGGCGCGACCCGGATGAACGACGACTGACCGGCGCGCAGTCGCTCGTCGAGGTCCAACGCGACGGCCTTGAATGCCGCGTAGACGCGAAGACGCTCCGCGAGATCTTCTGCCGTTTCCTCTTCGTCGTCCGACTCAGGCTGCGGCAGCAACGCTCGGGATTTGAGCAACGCCAGCCGCGAGGCGACCAGCAGGAACTCGGACGCGGCTTCGGCAAAGCGCTCATGCAGCTGGTGTGCGTATGCCACGAACTGGTCGGTTACGGCCAGCACCGATACGCCCGTGATATCGAGGCCTTGTTTCTCGATCAATCGAACCAGAAGGTCGAGCGGACCCTCGAAATCCCCGACGTCAATCTCGAATCCGGTTAGCGCACTGGCCTGACCGGCGGGCCCCCAGGTGGTGCTCACTGCTGCCCATCCAGCTCCGCGAGCAGGCGGCCCCGGGCATGCTCGCGGAATCCGTACGCGCGCAGCGTCTCGACGACGTCCGTATGCGAACCGGCGAGTTCGGCCAGGCGTGCGCTCGCCTCCGTGTCGCCTACCAGGCGGGCGATGCGACCCCGTCGTGAGGTGGCCGGGAAGACTTGCCAGCGCAATAGCAGCCAGGGGGCCAAGGCTTTGGTTAGCGTCAGGCCTGTACGATCCGCCAATCCGGGCTGGCCCTTGCCGACGTCGTGAAGCAACGCGGCGATCGGCAACGCCTCGTCATCTGGCGAGACCATTCGCGCCGCGCGATACACGGCGAGCGCATGGCGCTGATCGGCCGGAGTGAGGCGCAGGAACAGCGCCCGCTCGTCAGCATTCAACCTTCGAATGGCCTGGTCTCGTTCGGTCGTAGGCACACGCGGATCAAGGAGCGAAAGCGCCTGTCGCAGCCGGTAATTAACCCCCAAGAAGCAGCCTCGTGGCCCAGAGGACCGGGCCGCTGATGATACCGGTGGCCCCGGGAACGATGGCGACCAGCAGAAAGAGACCAATCAGGAGCCCGGGCCCGTATCTGCGCAGGCCGTCCAACCGGTTCGCCGCTTCGCGGGGGACCAGGCCGATCAACACGCTGAATCCATCGAGCGGAGGAAGCGGAATGAGATTGAATACCGCAAGGAATAGGTTTAGCTGGATGATCAGCACCACGGCGACGCTGATCAGATCAGTTCCGGAGTTGGATGCAAGCTCCCGTGCGAATGGAGCGAGCACGAGCGCCAGCGCCACGTTGGACGCAGGTCCGGCCGCGGCTACCAGGGCCATGCCCCGATGCGAACCGAAGCGCAGGCGATAAGGATTGACCAATACCGGCCGCCCCCAGCCAAATGAGGCGATCAAAATCATGACCGTACCAAGGAAGTCGAGGTGCCGAAGGGGGTTCAACGTCACCCGGCCCTGAAGCCGGGGCAGATCATCGCCGAGCCAGGTAGCCACCAGCGCGTGGCTGGCCTCGTGCAGAGTAATCGCGATCACGAACGCAAGCGCGACGATGAGAAAGAGCTCAGGGTCTTGGGCAAGGCGAAGTAGCATCCCGTTTCGCTGTGCCTTCTAGTCGTTCGACGCCGCGTGCGGTGCGGATGCAGTAGACATCAGGTATGCCGTCCAGGCGCCGGACGCGCAGCTCGTCGCTTGTGGCTGTACTTTAGTCATCGGCGTGCCGAACGAATACGGAGTCGCCGATGCGACAGGCCAATCTCTCGGCGGCCGATTCGCCTGGCACGGCGACCTCCAGCAGGTTCCAACTGCCAATCAACGCCACTGGCTTAACGCCTGCGCCGTAAGTCTTAGCCAGGCCGTCGATACGGGTGGCGCCGACGCGGGTTTCCAGCATGGAACCAGTCTGCACGAATGCGGCCGGGATGTTTGTGATCAGGTTTCCGAAAACGTCGATGTGTATGACCTCGCCCCTGGCAATGGGCGTGTCAGCGCACGCGGATGGTCGGTCCACGCGCACCGGATCCTGGACGGGTGTGCCAAGCCACTCCGGGCGCTCGTAGTTCGCTAGGCGTGCGGCCACGGGCGCAAAGATGTCGCGGGCGTGGAAAGTAGGCGTCACCTTGCTTCGCCAGGTTTCCGGACGGTTCAGGGTCCAGCACTGAATGTCGCCGTCAGTGGGCGTCAACAAGCCATTGTCGGGTCCGACCAGCCAGCGGCCATCGCGTCGAACGATCAGGCCGTGCCGCTCGGTGCCGACTCCGGGGTCGACCACGGCCAGAAGGACGGCTCCGCACGGCAAGTACTCAAGCGAGGCGTCCACGATGTGCGCGCCCAGGTGTATTTGATGAGGGGGGACGCCGTGGGTCAGGCTGACGACGCGCGCTTCCGACGCTGCGGCAATTGCCGCAGCCACTTGCCCAGCATAAGGATCGTCCGTGCCGAAGTCGGTCAGCAACGCTACAAGGCGGTTCACGTCAGCGCCGCTGGTAGTCCATAGGCGGGTCGTGCCCGCAGCACGCCCTGAACGATGGCGGCCGAAAACGCCTCAGCGGCAGTGTGGCCCACGGCCGTGAGATCGAAATCCCTGGTGCGGGTGCCCAGTGCTACCGCAAAAATCGCGTCGCCGTCGTTCATGCCGTGGCTCGGACGCACGGCTCGCGCCAGGCCGTCGTGCGACATTTCAGCGATTTTCTGAAGTTGCCAGCGTTCCAGCATGGAATTCACGGCCACGATGCCAATCGTGGTGTTCTGTCCGGGACTGCGAGGGGGCGTGGTTGAAGCCGCGGCCAACTGACACCCGCTGATCGGGTCATAGACGGCGCCCGCCGGGTTCACGACTGCCAGGGCGGCTGCTTCGACTTCCCCGTTGCGCGACATCGCACTTCCGAGGCCGCCTTTCATGCGACCAGCGCCGAAACCGATGGTGGCGCCGGTTCCCGCACCCACGTTGCCTTGCGGAACGGAGTGCACGGTTGCCGCGGTGGCGGCCTCCTCGCCCGAGACGGCGGTTGGCCGGACTGACGAATCTCCGACCGACAAGTCATAAATGACGGCTGCCGGCACAATGGGCACGGGGCCGGCTGCGGTCGGAAACCCACGCTCCCGAGCTTCCAGGTATCTCATCACACCATCAGCCGCGGACAATCCAAAGGCGCTTCCTCCGGTCAGCAGAATGGCGTCGGCGTGGCCTACCAGGCCGCCCGGATGCAGCGCGTCCGTCTCGCGAGTCCCGGGAGCCGATCCGCGAACATCGACTGCAGCCGGCACGGCGCGCTCGAAGAGCACTACCGTACAGCCGGTGCCGGCGTTGGCGTCCGTCCAATGTCCAACCCGCACGCCTGGCAGCGCCGTGAGCGTTGAGTTCGCGTCGACCACCTGGTGCCTCGGACATCTCGAACATGTGGACTGATTGTCACAGACGCGCTGCCTCGCCCGAATAGAATCACGTATGCCTCGACGTTTTTCGCGGCGAGTGTTCGTAACTGGGGCGGCTATCGCAACCGCCGCTTGCGGGGCCGCGGTTCAGTCAGCCGATGTACCGCAGGGGTTGGTGGTTGCGGCTGGCGACGAACCGAGTGTCGACCTTCCGACCACCATGGTCGACGATCGTCAGTTGCGAGCGAGTCTAATGGCCGACGCAACAAGACTGGCTCGAATGGATGCATCGCCTTCATTGCGAACGTCGGACCTTGGCGCGGCCCTGATTCGCTCTATCGGTGAGACTGGCCTGGATGCCGAACGGCGGGAATTCCTGGCCGCTGGTCGTGGCCTCCCAGCCGTAAGCCTTCGAGTCGACGGTGACTTCTATCTCGCTGCAGGCATGATCTACTCGGCCATCGGAGTGGTCGAGGGACCGCTGCTGGAGGCCGAAGTCGACGACGAGGGAGCGCTTCGCGGATCAGGCTACGAAGACGCCGTGGTACTTGTGGCTCGGGGGGTCACGCCCTTTCGAGTAATTGGCCAGCTGCTTGAGGACGCCGGCGCCGCCGCCGTCATCATTTACAACAATCGCCCGGGTCTGCTCTACGGAACCCTCAGCCAGCCGTCGAAGATTCCTGTGATTTCCGTGACGGAGGAAGCCGGCGAGGACCTGGTTGAGCGCCTGGGACATGGTGAGGTCCGGGCCGTTGTGGATGTCTCGGCGCCGCCGCGGTCGTTTGAGGGCGCGAATGTCATCGGGCATCGGGCAGGGCCGTTGCGGCGTCAGATCATCGTCACCACGCCAGCGGACAGTCACCTGGGCGACTACTCGGACGGCGGCAACGCCGATGGACTTGCGCTGCTGCTCGCGCTGGCACGCCACGCCGACGAAGTACGACCCACGCATTCAATGAGCTTTGTCGCGTTTGACGGCACGCATCGTGGATACGTCGGAAGCCGGTGGTACCTGGCGCACCTGTCGGACGACGAGCGCGAGTCAATCGGCGGCGTTCTCGCCTTCGATCGACCGGGACGCTCGCAACCTCTGCAAGTAGGCGCCTCGGCCACACTGTCCCCGCTAGTCGACCAGCGACTCGAGGCCATGGGCGCCGACCTGCGAGTGATGCCTGACTTTGGCGTCGGGCGCGGCGACCACGACGTGTTTTCTGCCCGAGGGGTCCCGTATGTCTTTCTTACTCGCACCGGCCCTGGTGAAATCTCGGCGGATCACCTTGTTCGTGCATTCGAGGTTGCCACCGCCGCACTCGACGTGATGGATGGCCTGGATTCGAGCGCCGCGCCCTAGGCCCTCAAGCCTTCGGTTCGCGTCTCGCCTATAGGTTCGCGGGCGAATTGCCCCGCCTGACCGCGAGCATGGTTGCTCGACCATCGGTTTCGCAGCCGAGCGTTCGCATCTCGTAGCGCCATGTCCAGGTTGATGTCCGCCACCTCGGCGCGTCCGGCCACCCACAAAAGCGCGTCGCCCAGTGACTCCGCGTCGTCGCCTGATATTAGCGCCGCGACGGTCTCTGCTTGTAGGTCCGCCGAGTCCTGTCGATCGCCGGCGCGGCGGAGGGCGCGGACGGCCGAGTGCGCAAACGCCAAGCTGGGCAGTGAATTCGGCAGACCGTCCAGTGGTCCTGACTCGCCACCGTGCTCTGCCGCCTTGATCTGGGCCCACGACTTACCCAGGTCCTCCAGTTCTTCGAACGGTACGTCGCCGAAGACGTGGGGATGTCGTCGAATCATCTTGGCGTTAATGGCTGCGATTACGTCCGGCCAATCAAAGCCGCCACGCTGCCGGGCGATTTCCGCGTGAAGCACAAGGTTCAGAAGCACGTCGCCGAACTCGTCGGTCATGGCGCGGTCATTCTTCTGCTCGATGGCGACCAGAGCTTCGTGTGCTTCCTCGACCAGGTACGGACGCAACGACGCGTGCGTCTGGCTCTTGTCCCAGGGGCACCCGCCCGGACCACGCAGTCGGCGAGCGATGTCGAGGAGTGTGTTGGTATCGCGAAGTCTCGATTGTTCGGTCGGAAGAGCTCGCAGCGATGCTGGGAACGATTGAGATTCGGCTGTCTTGACCAAGCGCCACCGCGCGGAAGACCACGGTCTGATTTCGATGACCGCCTCCGACCCGTAGGCGGCGAGGAGGCGACGTCGCCAAGCGTGCAATTGGCGATCGTCGGCGATGCCGCGCACCAGGGACTGCATCCCGGGCGCGGGCCGCCAATCCATGGCGGCTGACCCGGTCACCGCGGGGCCCTCGATGGCTGGCGCGGATTCCGGTCCAACGGTCAGCGATATGGTCCCCTGGTCCGCCAACTTCCGGAGAACGGCAACGCCTGGATCATCGTCTGAACCGAGGCCCGGCGCCAGGTAGAGGATGTGCGTGGCTGCCAGGTCGGCAAGTGCGCGAGCCCAGGCGTTGACGTTCGATGGCGCTGGCATCCGCGCGGCACTTGAGACGCCGGGAATCGCGGTCCACGACGCAACCGTTTCAGACGGCGTTGGTGCCGCACCCGCTAGTGGATTGCCAGTCCCATCCCCGACAAACGCCACGCGCACGGCGACGCTCATCCGTGAGTACTCAGTTTGACTGTGTGGCGCCATGCGCTGCGATATTCTAGTTCTTAGCCCTGACTGCTAATCCCCGGTGAGTTCATGTACCCGGACGACCTAGGCTACACGCGCGAGCACGAGTGGGTTCGCGACGAAGGCGACCACCTGCTCGTTGGCATCACGGCGTATGCGCAGGAAGAGCTAGGGGATGTCGTTTACGTTGAACTGCCGACACCGGGGGAGAGCTTTGCCGCGGGCGATGAATTTGGGACCGTCGAGTCCGTTAAGGCCGTCTCGCCCCTCTACGTCCCAATGTCAGGCGAGATTGTCGAAGTGAACGAGGAACTCGAAGCTCAACCTGAACTCATCAACGAAGAGCCGTACGCCGCCGGCTGGATGATCCGGATGGCCGCGAGCGATCCGAGCGAGCGCGACGCCCTGCTCGACGCTCAGGCTTACCAACAGTTCGTGAATGAGCTACGCGCCTAATACCGACGCCGACCGCGCGGCCATGCTGCGCACGGTCGGCGTCGAATCCATAGACGACCTCTTTGTAGACATCCCGGTCCAGCACCGCGATCCCGCGCTGGACTTGCCCCCGGCGCTTCCTGAGACCGATGTCATCCGCCATTTGGGACAGCTCGGCGGGCTGAATGCGACGTCGGGCGACCTGCCGTCGTTCCTGGGCGCCGGGTTCTATCGCCACTTCGTTCCGGCTCTCGTGGATCAGCAGTTGCTGCGGTCGGAGTGGTACACGGCCTACACGCCGTACCAGCCGGAGATGGCGCAGGGCACGTTGCAGGCCATGTACGAGTTCCAATCGCTTGTCTGCGATCTCACCGGCATGGATGTGTCGAACGCCTCGCTGTACGACGGCGCGTCGGCGTTGGCGGAGGCCATTCTCCTGTGTCGTGGTCTGACAAGGCGTCCGCGCGTCGTCATTGCCGAAACCGTGCATCCGGCGTACCGGGACGTTGCGGCCACCTACACCAGTGCCCTGGATGTCGATCTCCAGGTCGTGCCGGCCGCCGCCCGCGACGGAATCAGTGTCCAACCCGACAACGAGCCCTTGGTCGAGGCAATCGACGATCAGACGAGCTGCGTCGTCATCCAGCGTCCGGATTTCCTGGGGATGGTGGTCGATCCCGATCCAGTCGTCCAGGCTGCTCGCCGCCACGGCGCTCGGGTCGTGGTCGTCGTCGGCGATCCGGTTTCTCTCGGCCTATTAGTTCCGCCCGGCGATCTGGGCGCGGACATCGTGGTGGGCGAGCTTCGCTCGCTGGCAGGTCCTCCGGCCTACGGAGGACCGGGCGCTGGAATGTTCGCCGTCAGGTCCCAGTTGATTCGCCGCGTCCCTGGACGAATCGCTGGACGTACGGTGGACTTGGACGGCAAGGATGCGTTCGTGCTTACCCTGCAGACCCGTGAACAACACATCCGCCGCGAACGAGCCACGTCCAATATCACGACCAACCAGGCCCTGGTGACCCTGGGCGCAACGATTTCGCTCAGCGCCCTGGGCCGTCGCGGTCTCCGCGAAATCGCGGTGCAATCCCTGACCGCGGCTCACCACGCGGCCGAAGCTCTGGCCGGTGCCGGAGCCGTGATTGCCACCGATGCTCCGTATTTCAACGAATTTCCCGTGCATGCACCCGAGGGCGCCGCAGCCCGGCTTGACCGTCTCCGCAGGGATGGCAACGTTTTGGCGGGTGTGGATCTTGGCTGCGTGTCCCCCCGGTTCGACGATCTGATTCTCGTGGCCGCCACGGAACTTACGACCGCTCGCGACGTCGAAGCGTTGGCCGCGGCCTGGGCTCGTACCCGATGACCGACGAACCCCTGATCTACGACCTTTCCAGCCCGGGCCGGCGGGGCGTGCGTTCACCGCTGCCGCAGTTTGATCCCGTCGATCCTGGCGACGTGTTGCCGTCTTCGGAACTTCGAACCGACCTGCCGTTGCCCGAGGCTTCCGAAATCGACGTCATGCGCCATTTCCTTCGTCTTTCGCACAAGAACCACAGCGTGGATACGGCCATGTATCCGCTCGGTTCCTGCACCATGAAGTACAACCCCAAGGTCAACGAAGTCACGGCCCGTACCCCCGGACTGGCCGACATTCACCCCTACCAGCCGCCCGAAACAGCTCAGGGTGCCTTGGAGTTGATCTACGAGCTCGAAGCCTTGCTGGCCTCGATCACCGGCTTTCCGGCCGTCTCCACCCAGCCCGCCGCCGGTTCGCAGGGCGAGCTTTGCGGATTGCTCAGCATCCTGGCCTGGCACGAGTCGCGCGGGGAGACCCGAACCCAGGTCTTGGTGCCCGACTCCGCGCATGGCACCAATCCCGCTACGGGAACGATGAGCGGCCTTGAGGTCATCAGCCTTCCGACTGCCGACGACGGTGGCATCGACCTGCAGAACCTCAAGGAGAGCCTGGGTTCGGGCGTGGCGGCCATCATGCTCACGCTGCCGAGCACCCTGGGCCTGTTCGAACGCCGGATCCTCGAGGTGGTCGAACTGGTCCACGCCGCGGGTGCGCAGGTCTACTGCGACGGCGCCAACATGAACGCCATGCTGGGCCGCGTGCGTCCCGCAGACCTGGGCATCGACGTGATGCATCTGAATTTACATAAGACTTTCAGCACGCCACATGGAGGTGGCGGTCCGGGGGCCGGAGCCCTCGCCGTGCAGGCTCACCTGGAACCGTTCCTGCCTGAACCGCGCGTGGTTCGAAACGGTGGCACCTTTGCGCTGGCGGAGCCGTCGCCCACCAGCATCGGCCGCGTGCACAGCCACCTCGGCAACTTCGGCAACCTGGTTCGCGCCTACACCTACATCCGCTCGCTCGGAGCCGAAGGGCTGCGTGAGGCCGCCGACGATGCTGTCCTTAACGCCAACTACCTGCGCGCTTCGCTGTCTGACGACTACGACCTGCCCTACGGCCGCACCTGCATGCACGAAGTCGTCCTGGCCGGCACTCGCCAACGGCGTCTGGGTGTGCGAACCCTCGATATCGCCAAGCGGCTCATTGACTACGGCATCCACCCGCCAACGATCTACTTCCCGATCATCGTGGATGAGGCCCTGATGATTGAGCCCACCGAGACCGAGTCTCGCGAGTCGCTCGATAACTTCATCGACGTCATGCGCCGCATCGCCCGCGAAGCCGAATCCGATCCCGACAAGCTCCACGATGCCCCCGTCAACGCCCCCGTCCGCCGCCTCGACGAAGTCACCGCCAACCGGCGACCGAATGTTCGGCGCGTCCAGGAAAGCGGCGATTAGGCTTCGACGCACTGTTTGCCTGCCGGTCCAATTGCTCTGGCAAGCCCTTGCGCCGGTCATTGATCCGCCGACCGACGCGTCGACTAGCGTGCGCCAGCTAGCTCACGGACTGCCAGACGCGCTGTAACTCGCGGTAACCGATGATCTGGATGCCTTCTTCATCCACGATCCGCGCGGCTTCCGCGGACACAGCGACATCAAAGTCAGACTGCCGGCCCTCCGGCGTGCCGGTTACGCCCGGTACCCGCGGATCGGCCATCACCGCCCGCAACTCGTCGGTCGCTATGCCGGGATGCAGTGCCCATTCACTCAGGCCGGCCGGTAACTCTCGCAGCTTCGTGGCCAACGCCGCGACTTTCTGTTCAGTTGGAATCCGTCCCGAGTCCAGCACACCGTGCTCGGCTGCGGGCAGCCCTTTCGTGAGCAAGGTCCTTACCAGGTGCGGCGACCCTGCGCGCATCGCCAGCCCATACTCGCGCGCCAGGCGAAACACCAGGTTGAAGATGTCCTGGCGAAATTCATGCGGACCGTAGTGCGTGTCCAGGTGGCTGGGTTGGAGCCCAAGTGACCTGACGGCCTCGATCTGAGCTCGAAACTCCGTCTCCAACTCAGCGATGTCGGCCGTCGCCAGGAGGTGCTCGAACCGGTCGTCGCCAAAGAAGTACCCGGACTCATCAAGCAGCGACGGAACCTCCGCCGGCGGGGCCAGCGGACCCCAACGGTAGTGCCGGTACTCCGACACAACGGTCAGGTGAACCGCAAACGGAACCTCGGGATTCCTGCGCAGAAACTCCGCCGCATGCAGAAACCACGGCGTCGACGCCATCAGCGAACACGAACTCACAATGCCCTCGGTGATAGAGCGAATGGCGCCCAGGTTCTGCCCGTGGCACATGCCAATGTCGTCGGCATTGACAATCAAGAGCCGCGCATCGGGTGGATATCCCAGCAATTCGTTCACACGCGACACGCTCGACATCTCAAACCTCCTCATTCACGGCTTTGGAGCGGTCGTCGCTCGCGAGCGCGGGGTCCGGGTAAGTGGGCAGACTGGTCGATTCTCGTATGCTTCCCGCCAAGCTTGATGGCTGCGTCCAGTCGCCAGACCTAATCCATGCCGGATATCGGCGGCTTGGTGATTGCCTGGAACGACCGCTGAATTTAACAGAGGGGCAATTCTGATGAAGAAGACCATGGCGCAGGCGCTCGTTGAATTCCTCAAGGTTCAGCACGTGGCCCGCGACGGTCGCCAGCAGGCGTTTTTCGCCGGCTGTTTTGGCATCTTTGGCCACGGCAACGTGGCCGGCGTGGGCGAGGCCCTGCAGGAAAACCCCGACTTTCGCTACTACCAGGCCCGTAACGAGCAGTCGATGGTCCACAGCGCCATCGGCTACGCCAAGATGAGAAACCGTCTGGGCACCCTGGCTTGCACTTCGTCCATCGGCCCCGGCGCCACCAACATGGTCACGGGTGCAGCCACTGCCACCATCAATCGCCTGCCTGTCCTGCTGCTGCCGGGCGACATCTTTTCCAACCGCAAGGTCGCGCCGGTGTTGCAGCAGCTGGAAGCGCCCTGGTCCCACGACGTCTCGGTCAACGACTGCTTTCGTCCGGTGTCCACCTACTGGGACCGCATCAACCGGCCCGACCAGTTGGTACCGGCACTCATGGAAACAATGCGCGTCCTCACCTCGCCCGCCTCCACCGGCGCAGTCACACTGTGCCTGCCGCAGGACGTGCAGACCGAGGCCTACGACTACCCCGACGACTTGTTCGAGTCCCGCGTCTGGGACATTCCCCGCGCCCGCGCGGACGCCGGCCTTGTTCAGCGGGCGGCCTCGTGGATACGCAAAAGCCAACGCCCGCTGATCATCGCCGGCGGCGGCGTCCTCTACAGCGAGGCCTCAGCCACGCTACAAGCATTCGTCGAAGCCACCGGCATCCCGGTTTCCGAAACCAAGGCCGGCAAGGGCGCTTTGCCGCACGACCACCCCCGGGTCCTGGGTGCCGTCGGGTTCTCCGGCGGCACCGCCGCCAACCTCGCGGCGAGCGATGCCGACCTGGTCATCGGCATCGGCACCCGCTATACCGACTTCACCACTGCCTCCAAGACCCAGTTCCAGAATCCGGATGTCCGCTTTATCAACATCAACGTGGCCGAACTCGATGCCTACAAGCACGCCGCTCTCCCGCTACAGGGCGACGCCAGAGTCGTGCTTGAGGAACTGGCTGCGGCCACCGCCGGCTACCGCGTTCCCTCGCCATTCAGTCAGCAATCCGACGACTGGCGTGCCGCCTGGATCACCGAGACTGACAACCAGCGGGCCGCCACCGACGCGATTCCCTTGCGGCAAGGCCACGTCATTGGCGTCGTCAACGAGTTCACCCGGCCTGAGGACGTCGTCGTCTGCGCCGCCGGCAGCCTGCCCGGCGATCTCCACAAGCTCTGGCGCACCGGGCAGCCGGGCGGCTTTCACCTGGAATACGGCTACTCCTGCATGGGCTACGAGATTGCCGGCGGCATCGGCGCCAAGCTGGCCGCGCCGGAGCGTGAGGTCTACGTCATGGTCGGCGACGGCTCCTACCTGATGATGGCCCAGGAACTCGTCACCGCCCTGCAGGAGGGCATCAAGATCAACGTCGTCCTCCTCGACAACCACGGCTGGGGCAGCATCCGGGCGCTCTCCACCGACGTCGGCGCCGACGGCTGGGGCACCCAGTACCGTTACCGAAACGGAGCGTCAGGCCAACTGGATGGAGACACCATCCCGCTTGATCTGGCCGCCAACGCCGAGGGGCTCGGCATGAACGTCATCCGCGCCGATACGGCCGACGACCTGCAGGAGGCCCTCGAAGACGCCCGCGACTCGGACAGCTCTACGCTCATCGCCGTGGACGTCAGCGCCGATGACGGCGTCCCCACCTACGAGTCCTGGTGGGACGTTCCTGTCTCCGAGGTCTCGACCATCGCGGGCGTGCAAGCCTCGCGCGAACGCTACGCCGAAATGGTCAAGAACGAGCGCCCGCTTATCTAGCCGTCAATGAGCTCGCTCCACGACGCCGCCGCAACGTCATCACCGCGCCACCCGGTCTAACGGGGGAGACTCGCCATGAAACTCGGCCTGTACATGGACATCCTCAACGACATGTCCTTCACCGAAGCCCTCGACTACGCCGCCGGCCTCGGCCTTGACGCCGTGGAAATCGGCACCGGCAACTTTTCGACCGCGCCCCACTGTCAACTGGACGAACTGGTCCAAAGCCAGGCCGCACGCGACGACTTCATGGGCGCGATAACCGACCGCGGCCTGGCACTCTCCGCTCTCAACTGCTCCGGCAACCTGCTCGACCCGCATCCCGAACGCCGCCAGCGCAGCCAGCAGGTCTACTACGACACCGTGCGAGTGGCCAGCGCCCTCGGGCTCGAAATCGTCATCACCCAGAGCGGCTGTCCGGGCGCTCCTGACGGCGGCACCTACCCGAATTGGGTCACAGCCACCTGGCCGGCCGAGTACGTCGAATGCGGCCTCCGCCAGTGGGCCGAAGAAGTCACCCCGTTCTGGACCGAAGCCGGCCGCTTCGCCGCCGACCACGATATGAAGATCGCCATCGAAATGCACCACGGCATGGTCGCCTACAACCCGCGCTCCCTCCTGCAGCTACGCGAGATCGCCGGCGACCTGCTCGGGGCCAACCTGGACCCCAGCCACCTCTGGCCCCAGGGCATGGAGCCAACCGTCGTGGTCCAGGGTCTCGCCGGCTGCATCTGGCACGTCCACGCCAAGGACACCGGCATCGACCCCAACGAAGCCGCCCTCAACGGCCTGCTCGAAATCCGCCCCTGGGACCAGTCATTCGAACGCTCTTGGGCCTTCCGCACCGTCGGCTACGGCCACGGCGAACTCTGGTGGCGCCAGTTCTTCAGCGCCCTCCGCAAGGCCGGATTCGACGGTGTGGTGAGCATGGAACACGAAGACCGCTGGATGGGCCGACTTGAAGGGCTGGAAAAAAGCGTCGACTTCCTGAAGCCACTACTGCTTCAGGACCAACAGGACGTAATCGCCCCGCGCGCCTAGCCCCCGTCCGACTCCGCGGCCAGCGCCGTAACGCCCTCGCGGTACACCGGGTCGGCCGAGTCCAGCGGCAAGGCAACCGGATGCCGCCGCGCCGCCGAGGCATAGCACGCCAGCACCGTGTCCACCGCTCGCGCCCCGTCCTCGCCCGTGCTCCGCGGCTGACGCTCCTCGGTCACCGCCGCAACGACATCGCTTACGAGGTTCAGGTACGAGTTCTGCATGTTGTACCCGTCAAACGCCCAGGCCAGGCGCTCGTCCTCGCTCGCGTGCGCGGAATCGGCACTGGCGATGACGCCCTCGACCTCCAGCGGTTGCGTCGTCATCCCGTCGGAAGTGAACGCGGAGTGGAACCGGTCGAACGGCGTCGTGCCGTTGTTGATATAGCGGAGCCAAAGGCGTCCCTCGGTTCCGCCGACCCCTATCCCGCCGGGCCCCAGGCCCCAACCGAGATTCAGGCTGGCGTATACGTCGCCAAGTCGCAGGTGGCACATCGCCAGGTCGTCCACCGGCAGCGGCCCGTCGCCGGTTCGCCGGATCATCGTCGACACCTCAGAGACCGGTGCGCTCGCCAGCCAGCTCATCACGTATAGCGGGTGCAGCATGTCCATCAGGATCCCGCCGCCCGCGCGCCCCAGGTCTCGCCGCCAGCCCGGCTGGAAGGTCGCCGCGCCCGGGTTATCCGGCACGCACAGCAGGTTGGCGCTGACGGTCTGGACCTCCCCGATCGTGCCCCGGTCGATCGCCGCCTTAGCCGCCTCGAACTCCGGAAAGAACAGGTAGTTGTGCATCATTGCCAGCACGCGCTCGGCGCGCTCGGCCGCGTCCACCATCTCCCAGGCGTCCTGCGGCACCGCCGCCAGCGGCTTCTCGGCCAATACGTGCTTTCCGGCATTGAGCGCCGTCAGGACCGGCGCTTTCCGTAGCCAGGGCGGCGTGGCCACCACCACCAGGTCAAGATCCGGCAGCGCCGCCAGGTCCTCGGCCTCGGCGAACCGGCGCTCGGTTGGAATGCCTTGCTCGTCGCCCACCCGCTCCAGATTCGGCGGGGTCACGTCGGCGATCGCGCTCAACTCGATCTGCGGATGACTCGCCAGCCCCGGCGCATGAACGCCTCCGCCCATGCTCCCGCAGCCAATCAGGCCCGTGCGAAGCTTCGTCATCACGAATGTCCTCTGAGCGAACGCCGCTGACGCACCCGCCCCGTTATCCGATAGCCTCCTGGCTATCCCCGTCGAACAGTCGGATCCGGTCCGGCTTTGGACGTATCCAGATGTCCTCGCCTGGCTGACCGGCGAACGTCGTTTCTGCCCGTGCCTTGACTCGCGTGTCCTCGTCAAGCAGCACGTCAACCAGCACTTCGCTGCCCATCGGCTCCACCGAGAATATCGTGGCCTTCGCGTAGTCCGTCTGCTCCATGAACGAAAGCTCCATCGCCTCCGGACGCGCGCCCGCAATGGCGGGCCTGTCGACCCGGGGCCGCCGCAGGACAGCCGTAGCGGCGTCGCCGGCGACTGGCCAGGAGAAACCGTCGCCTTTGAGGCGAACCCAACCATTGGTACTGGTCAACGTTCCAGAAACCAGGCTCATCCCCGGACTGCCCACGAAATGCCCGACGAACGCATTGGCGGGCCGGTCGTAAATGTCCATCGGCGAACCGACCTGCAGTACCTTGGCGTCCCTCATCACCGTAATCCGGTCGGCCATCGCCAGCGCTTCGGCCTGGTCGTGGGTTACGTAGATGGCCGTGGTTCCCAACTGGCGTTGCAGGTACTTCAACTCACCGCGCATCTCCATCCGCAGCTCGGCGTCCAGGTTTGAAAGCGGCTCGTCAAACAGAAAGACGTTCGGCTCGCGAATGATGGCGCGGGCCAGCGCCACCCGCTGCCGCTGGCCGCCGCTCAACTCTCGCGGCTTGCGCTCCATCAGTTCCGGGATCCGCAGCATTTCCGCAACTTCCTTCACGCGCTCGCCGATTCGCGCCTTGGGCGTCTTGCGAATCTTCAGCGGGTAGCCAATGTTGTCCGCCACCTTCATGTGCGGGTACAGCGCGTAGCTCTGGAACACCATCGCCACGTTCCGCGCACGCGGCGGCACCTTGTTTGCCACGGTGTTGCCGATCTTGATCGTCCCCGCCGTCGCCATCTCCAGACCAGCGATCATCCGCAGCGACGTCGTCTTCCCGCAGCCCGACGGCCCCAGCAGGACCATGAACTCGCCTTCCTGCACGTGCAGGTCCACCTCGTCGACCGCGATTACGCTTCCGAAATGCTTCGATACGTTCTCGAAGGTGACGGGCAGCGAACGCGTTCGTGTTGTTGAGTCGCTCATGCTCCGGAGACTCCACCGAGGGTCAGGCCCCGGATCAGGTTGCGCTGGACCAGCAGCGTGAAGATCAATACCGGGATGATCGAGATGGCCGAGGCCGCCATCATGCGGCCGTACAGGATGTCGAACTGCGTGACCTGATTTGCGACCGCGATCGGCAGCGTCTGCGCTTCCGTGCGCGTCAGAATCAACGAAAACAGGAACTCATTCCAGGACGCAATCAGAACCAGAATCGAAGTCGCCGCCAGTCCCGGCCGCACTAGTGGGACGATCACCTTGCGAAACGCGCCCAGCCAGTGGTCGCCGTCCACCATGGCCGCTTCTTCCAGATCGCGCGGGATGTCGCGGAAGAATCCCAGCATCATCCACACCGCGAGCGGGAGCTCCAGCATTGAGTGGACCAGCCCCATGCCAATGTGGGTGTCGATCAGGCCGACCTGCGTGAAGAAAATGAACAGCGGAACCACCGTCACCGTCTGCGGAAACATGCGAACCGTCAGGATGAAAAACAAGATGTGGTAGTTCAGGCCCCACGGCAGCTGAAATCGAGAAAGTCCGTATGCCGCCAGGCTTCCCACGGTGATCGCGATTGACGTCGCGATCACCGCAATGATGACGCTGTTCATGATCTGTTCGCCGAATCCGCGCTTGCCAAGCACCGCCTCAAACCACTCCAGCGTGAACTCCTGCGGCCAGATCGTCGGCGGGATCTGCGAGAACTCCGACTCGGTCTTGAGCCCGATCATCAGCATCCAGTAGACCGGCGCCAGCACCATCAGCACCACCCCGAGCATTAGCACGTGGCGGCTCAGGACGAGTGGCGCGCTGCGTTCACCAACCATGGTTAGCTCACCCCTAAGATTGCAGGATGCGTCGGATGTAGAACGTCGCCAGGATAATCAATACGACCTGAAACATGACGGACAACGCCGAGGCATATCCGAAGTTAAAATGTGTGAATGCATATTTGTAAATCGATAGCGTCACGGTCTCGGTCGATGATCCGGGGCCGCCCCGCGTCATGACCAGCATCCGGTCGGCGATACGCGCCGCATCAAGCGTTCGCAGCAGCAGCACCACCACGAACGTGGGCCGCAGCAGCGGAATCGTGACGTCCCTGAAGATCTGCCACGGCGACGCGCCGTCAATCGCGGCGGCCTCATACGGATCCTGCGGCAGCGACAGAATCCCCGCGTACATCAGGATGAACACGAACATGCTCGACTGCCAGATGTCGATCAGCATGATCGACGGCAGCGCCGTGCGGTCGTCGGCCAGCCAGAGCTGTTGCTCAATGCCCACCAGGCTCAGCAGATAGTTCAGCACGCCGAAGTTCACGTCCATCATCACCAGCCAGCCCGCGCCCACGCTCACCGGCGGCAGTACCAACGGAATGATCAGCGCCGCGGTAAAGACCATCCGCGCGCGCGAATGCAGCTTGCTCATCAGGAACGCGATGATCAGGCCGACCACGATCTCCGCGGATACGACAACAAGCACCCAGACGCCCGTTCGTATCGTCGAGCCGATGATCAGGTTGTCGCTGAACACCTTCGTGAAATTCGCGAAGCCGATTGGCTCGATCTCGAGCTCGCCAAGCTTGAAGGTCACCCGCGCAAAGGCCATGCGCCAACTCATGATGGCTGGGAAGACCGCCATTACGGCCAGCAGCGCCAGGGATGGCGCTATGAAGAAGTACTTGAGGTGCGCCTCCCACCAGGGAGTCTTGGCTATGGCCTGCAGGTCGTCGCCGCGGCGCCGGCGCAGGACGTTAAGCACGGCCGTCCCGCCTGCCACCTGACCGCCTGTCCGAGTAGGACGCAAAAGGCCCGGCGACGCTCACCTGCGTGAGCGTCGCCAGGCCCGGGCCTGGTTGCGTAACCAGTTCCGCGATCACCGTGCGACCGGGCAGTGCTAGGCCAACGCGATCCCGGCGATCGAGGTTCTCAGCGTCCCTATGAGTAGGCGCCCTTCTCTTCCAGCGCCACTCGGACTTCCTCGTCGGCCAGTCGCGCGGCGTCGCCCACCGACTCCTGCTCGGCGATCACGGCCGACACGTGCCGACCAACGATCTCCTCGACGATGGAGTAGTGCTCCGTCCGCGGGCGCGGCACGGCCACCGAAGCGGCGTTCTTGATGCCCGCCAGGAACGGGAAGTCCGCCAGCAGTCCGGGGTCGTCCATCAGGCTGAACCGAACCGGCGGCCAGTTGTTGGCGTACATGTTCTCCTTCTGGTTCTCCGCCTGGGTGAGCCAGTGGATCGCTTCCGCCGCCGCCTCGTGGTTCTCGCTGCCCTGAGGAACGCCGAACAGCCATACGCCGGTCATGTTGGCGTGGTCCGCGCCGGGCTGCGCCGGCTCCGGCAGCACCTCAATCTTGCCGACCACTGACGACAGGTCCGGCGTGTACATCTTCAGCAACTGGTCAGGCCATACGTCGCCCGACATGGCCGCCAGGCCGGTGTACATCAGCTTGCCGAGTTCGTGGTGGCCGATGTTCTCAACGCCCGGGGGCGCCAGGTTCTTCAGCGTCACCACCATGTCCAGCGCGGCCAGACCCTCTTCCGTGTTCACCTGCGGGTTCAGGTCGCCGTCGATCACGTCGCGCCCGAAGCCGCGCATGATCGGCAGGAAGCTGGTCATCGCCGGGTTCCCCGGCTGCCCGCGAATGGTGTACCCGTACAGGTCGGGGGCCATGTCGCCGGTGATCTTGGTGGAGTACTCGGCCACGTCGTCCCATGTCTTCGGCGGCTCGACGCCAAGATCCTCCATGACGTCAGACCGGTAGGCAAAGCTCTGGATATTGCCGATGTTCGGCACCGCGCGCGGGCCGTACTTGCCCGGCGGCCAGTCGCCCAGGTCCACGATCGCCGGGATCATGTCCGGGTCGGGCCACACCCAGCCGAATCCCTGGTACAGGGGCGTGATATCGGCCAGGAACTCCGTGAACTGCGGCATCCACGGGTCGTCCATCGAGGCGATGTCGTAGGCCGATCCGCCCTGGCTCAGGTTGATGAGCAGACTCTGGTAAGTGGCCGCGTACGGCTGCTCAACGTGGTCAAGCTCGATCTGCGTCTCGGACAGCAGCTTGTCGAAGATGCCGGTCTCCGGCGTGCCAAGCGGCCCCGTGCCACGCAAGCGCACGCGCGGCTTCCCGATTGGCTGCTCGATGACGACCGTCACGACGCGCTCGACCTCCTGAGTCACGACCCTGTCGACCGGAACTTCCTTCACAACTGTCTTTTCGACCACCGTCTCGACCGGAACTTCCTGTCGGACAATCTTCTCGACCGGAACTTCCTTCTCGACAATCCTCTCGACCTCGACGACCTGCGTCTCACCGCAGGCGGCCAGGATCGCCGCGCCGCCGACGCCAAGGGCGACGCCACCGCCGACGCGCAACAACTGCCGTCGGGTTACTGAGCGTGGAAGCATGAGTCCTCCCCACTTCCTGCGCGTCAAAAGTGTCACGACCTTGTGCCTTGAGACGCGCCTGAGACGCATGAGGGCAACAGCCAACGTGCGCCGTTCTTACAGACGGCAGACTACTCAAGGCCCAAAGAAGCGTCAACGAGTCGCCGGAACAGGGCCATGGTGCCGCTGCTTCACAAGAGCAGGATCTTCGAATCTGCCACCGTCGCTCGGCAAACTAGCGTGGCAGCGTCAAATCGGCCGGCACTTCCCGCACCTGTCTTGATCCCTTCCGGCGAAGCGCTATGACGTGATTGACCTCCACCGGTTCATTCTCCGGCAGCGGCGACTCCCCGTTCGCGGCCCCGATCTCCGCCACGCTGGAAATCGCCCGCAGCTTGTCCGTGTCCGCAATCGCCGTCAGATCTCCACCGAAGTAATCGAACCACGGTAAGCCGGCCGACGCGTACTCGCGCGCCGTCGGCGCCTCCGTCGGCGGCCGCTCCCCGGTCAGTGTCATCCATTGCAGTGAGTTGGCAATCGTGATAAAGCAGCGACTCGCGTGCCGCTGATCCCAGGCGTCCAGCCCGTAGTCATCCTCATAGATCTCCTGCCGCATCCGTCCGCCGGGGGCAAGACCCATTGACGCGCTATCAATTGGCGAGTAGGCGACGAATTCGTCCGGCGGGGCGCCGGCCGACTGTTTGGCCATCATCTCCTGATACCGCTCCGCCTTCATCGGGTACGCAATCAGTTGCAGCCCGCCATGTGCCGCCTCGCCTGTCAGTTGCTCCTCCACCGTGTAGCCCTGGCCCAGCGGCATCGCCACGAACTGGCGAACGATCCCCTGCGCCACGCAATAGCCGTCCAGCCACGGCTGATCCGGCAACACCGCATAGTCCTGCGGATCGGTGTTGAGGTGGTTCATCCAGGTCTCGCCCGTCAGGGCGCAGACCTTGCCCGTCGCGATCTTCACGGCAAACGGGTACTCCTCACTCTCAAAGCTGATCCACATCGCCTCCGCCTGGTGCATCGGCATCAGCACCCCGCCGCGCCGCAGCCAATCCGTCGGCATGCGTCGGGCGTAGTCGTCTACGTGCCGCAGCGGAAACCTGCCCATCCCCGGCGGCAACGGATAGTCCAGGCCGTCGTCCGGAATCCGCAGCGTCCGCTGAAACTCGATGGCGCAGCGCGCGTCCTTGTGGACCTCTGGAAACCGGATTACCAGGCGGTCGTTCTCAAGCGTGATCATTCCCTCGTGCTCTCCTTGCCTTGCAGCCACTCCAACTCATCTCGATGGAAGCGGCAGTGCTCTTGTTGACTCCGTTGTTTGCTGTGAGTGACGTGCGCTACCAATCCCCGTCCCGCACCTCGCGCACGATGCGCAGGATGGCGTGATCGGGCGCCTGTTTCAGTTCGCGGATCAACTGGGCGAACAGCCGCGGCCGCTTGCGGATGACGTCTTGCAGGTCGCTGGAGACCTTCCCGCCCAGCGCCAGCAGCACGTCCGCGTCCTGGTCGAGTTCCTTGGCAAGCCGCACGGTCGCGGCTTCGGATGGCGGCGCAACCTGGCCCCGCTCAATCTTGCTCAAATATCCCGGCTCAACCCCGATCCGCCTGGCCACCTGCCGCAGCGAATACCGGCGGTCGTGCTCTTGCAACCTCCGCCGAGCGGTGTTGACGTACGTGCCAAACTGCGTCATGTTTCCTAAACACTACACATTCCCATGCCACTTGTCAAGTCATCGTCGTTGGTCATGAACGCCCGCTCGACGGGCGCGCCCGTCGGGATTCGCCTAGGATCGTGCCGCACGCGGCTCACACCTGCGTTGATCCAGGGAAGGCGGATTCAATGCCCACAATGACCGGCGCGCGCTTCCTCGCCGAGACCCTCCACGCCTACGGCGTGACCCACTACTTCTTTATGCCGGTCAGCGTCCCGGAGGCCATGCCCGAGCTCGAACGCGTCGGCGTCGAGCCCGTCATGGCTCACACCGAAAAGGGCGCGGCTTACATGGCCGACGGCTACGCCCGCATCAGCGGCGGCGCCGGCGTCTGCGGCGCCCAGTCGGTCGGAGCGCTCAACCTGGCGGCCGGCCTGCAGGACGCCTACCTGGCCTGTTCACCCGTGATCGCCCTGACCGGCCGCCTGCGCCAGATCATGCAAAACCGCCACGCCTACCAGGAGGTCGACCACTCCGCCCCCTTCGAAGCCGTCACAAAGTTCAGCACCCCGGTGACCTCGCTGGAGGAGTTCCCCATCGTCCTCCGCCAGGCCCTGCGCGAAGTCGTGTCGGGCACCCCGGGCCCCGCCCATCTCGACCTCTGGGGCATCACCGGCGGCGACATCATGACCGCTGAAGACGACCTCGAGGTCATCGTCGAGGAACCCTTCCGCCGCACGCCCCCGTTCCGTCCGGAGCCCGACTCGGCCAGCGTCCGCGCGTCCCTGGCCGAACTCGCGCAAGCCTCCCGGCCGGTGATCGTCGCCGGCGGCGGCGTGCGCGCCTCGGGTGCCCGCGACGAACTAATGGAACTGGCGGAATCCCTCAACATCCCCGTCATCACCTCCCTCAACGCCAAGGAGACGTTCCCGGCCGACCATCCGCTGGCCGTCGGCGTGTCCGGAACCTACTCGCGCGAGTGCGCCAATCGAGTCTTTGCCGAAGTCGATCTCGCCTTCTTCGTCGGCAGCCACAAGGGCGAACAGGTCACCAACATCTGGAAGCTCCCGCGACCCGGCGCTCGCATCGTCCAACTTGACATAAACGCAGCCGAACTCGGGCGCTCCTTCCCCATCAACGTCGGCCTCCTCGCCGACGCCCGAGCCGGACTCCGCAAGCTCCTGGATCAGGTTAAAGCGGACTCGATTACACCTCCGTCGTCACGAAATCCTTGGATCCAGCGCGTCCAGTCCCTCGTCCGCACCTGGAAAGCCCAGGTCGATCCCCTCGTCACCTCCGACCAGATCCCCATGCGACCCGAGCGCCTCTGCGGCGAACTCACCCGCTTGCTGCCGGCCGATGCCATCCTGGTCTCCGACACCGGCCACGCCGGCATCTGGACCGGAACCATGATTGACCTGACATCGCCCGGCCAGAGCTTCATCCGCTGCGCCGGCTCGCTCGGCTGGGGCCTGCCGGCCGCGATTGGCGCCAAGTGCGCCGCGCCCGACCGTCCCGTCGTCTGCTTCACCGGCGACGGCGGCATGTGGTACCACCTCACCGAGCTCGACACCGCCGCCCGTTACGGCATCAACTCCGTAACCGTCGTCAACAACAACGCCTCGCTCAACCAGGAACAGGCGCTCAACGAACGCATCTACGGCGGCGCCACTCCCGGCTCCGACCGTCTCTGGAAGCTCACCGACGCCGACTTCGCCGCAGTCGCCGCAACCATGGGGTGCGCAGGCATCACGGTCAGGGATCCCGCCGAAATGGACAGCGCGCTGGATCAGGCGCTCTCCGCCAATCGCCCCGCCGTCATCGACGTCAAGACCGACATCGCCGGCATCGCGCCCCGGGCGTGGGACGGTTGAGCCGCGCGTCTGGCTGACGTAGAGGAGCTTGGACATGCCTGAAGGCATTCACGTCGTCCTGGTAGTCAACGACGAAGCCGCCCATTGGCAGGGCTACCGCGACCGCCTGGCCGCAAATGATGGCGCCGCTTCGGTCTCTGTGGCCGTGCCACTGGGCGATCGCCGCGACTCAATCCTCGCCGTCCTCGGCGACAAGGTCCGCACGGTCGCTGTAGATCCCGCCGAACTCCTGGCCGCCGAGACGCCGCAGCTCGCCGTAATCACCGTCCCGCCCCTCGACTCACCGCCGATCATCGACGCGGCGCTCGACGCCGGCGCTCACGTCCTCACCGAGAAACCGGCCAGTGTCTCGGATGTCGTGCTCGAGCCACTCGCCCGCAAAGCGATTCAGTGCGACCGCCACCTCATGCTCGCCTTCGCCGGCAGCCAGCAACCCGCCGTGCGCGACGCCGCCCGCATCATTCGCGACGAGGGCCGCCTGGGCGCCCTTTACGGCGTCACCGCCCACTACATCGCCGACCAGGCCCGCATCCGCGACGTCGGACAACTCCAGCGCCGCACCGGCTCCTCCAACACCTGGTTCTTTGAGAAGCGGGTCGGCGGCGGCGGGCACCTGTCCTGGCTCGGCATTCATTTCGTCGACATGCTCCACGTCGTCACCGGGCACGACGTTGTGGAGGTCAGCGCCATGACCAACGTGGCCGGTGGTCAGCCCATCGACGTCGAGGACTCCGCCGTCCTCACCCTCCGCTACGACAACGGCATGCTGGCCTCGCTCACCTCGGCCTACTACCTGGACCAGCATGACGTGGCCGACGACAAGCAGTCGCTCTTCAAGGTCTGGGGCGAGAACGGCTGGCTCCAGATTGACCCGCACGAAGGCACCCCGCTCACCTGCTACAGCAACCTGCCCGCCTACGCCGAACAGCCCCGCGAACGCATCGACTACGACTCCGACTTCATCACCGGCTACGACACCCTCATGCACGAGGCGCTCCGCGCCGCCGCCGGCCTGGGCGACCCGCCCACCTCGACGCTGGATGCCCTCCAGGCCCTCCGAGTCGTCCATGCCGCCTACCGTTCGGCCGCCAGCGGTCGCACTGAACCCGTACCCGCCCGCGGCGAATGGACGCTCCCATGACTGCAATCCCCACCCTGGAAACCGACGTCCTGGTCTGCGGCGCCGGAATCGCCGGCCTCACCGCCGCCCGAACCGCCCAGGAGGCAGGCGCACGCGTCGTGGTCTTGGAAAAGGGCCCCGAGACCGGCGGATCCTCCGCCGTTTCCGCCGGCATCGTCTGGACCGCCCGCGACCTTGCGGGCTGGCTCTCCGTCCAGCCCGGCGGCGACCCCACCCTCGGCAAGGCCCTGGTCACGACCTATCCGGAAGCAATCCAGTGGCTCCGCACCCAGGACGTTCGCCTGGATCCGTTTGAGTTCGGCGAAAGCGGCTGGAACCCGCCATTCCCCTATGTGGCCTTCCAGCTCGAGCGCCGCGATGACGGCCGTTCCAATCCGCGCGCCGCCATGGATCAACTCACCGCCAACATCGCCGACGCCGGCGGCCGCATCTTCACCGAAACCGCCATCCGCGAGTTCCACCAGGACGCCGCCGGACGCGTCACCGGTGCCGAGGCCCGCGGACCCAACGGCCGCCTCCGCATAACCGCCAAAGCCACGGTCATGGCCACCGGCGGCTTCCAGGGCAACCCCGAGCTCCGTGCCCGCTACTTCGGCCCCAACAGCGATCGCATGATCCTGCGCGCCAACCCCTACAGCACCGGCGAGGCCTTCCAGGCCGCCCAGGCCGTCGGCGCCGGGACTGCGGGGCCCTTCGGCCGCTTCTACGGCCATCGGGTTGTTGCCCCGCCGGCCGTCGTCGACTTCCCCTCCTTCCCACGCGTCCACCTCGGCGGAGCGCTACCGGGCGCGATCTTGGTCAACCTGCGCGGCGAACGCTACGTTGACGAGTCCGAGAGCGACGAAGTCAGCGTCCACGCCCTCCCGCACCAACCCGAGGCGCTCGGCTTCATGATCTACAGCGAATCGGACGCCGCCACAGAGGTCGGATCGGCCGCGCTCGAAACCGTCAGGTCCGTTGGGACTGAGATCCTGGAGGCGCCGTCTCTTGACTCGCTGGCGGAGCGAATGTCCGCGCAATGGGGCGTCGCCCGCGCCCCGCTGCTCGACACTCTTGCCTCCTATAACGCCGCGGCTGCCGCCGGAGATCCAACCATGCTCGCCATTTCGCGCGCCGGCGATCTCCACCCCCTGACCCAACCGCCCTTCTACGCCATCCGCTTTCTACCCGGGATCACCGTTACCTACGGCGGCGTGCGCATCGACGCCCTTACTCAGGTTCTGGACTCCACCGGTCGCCCACTCGGCGGCCTTTACGCTGCCGGTGCCGACGCCGGCGGCATCTACACCCGCGGATACACCGGCGGCCTCTCCATGGGCCTCGCCTTCGGCCGCATCGCCGGCCGCGAAGCCGCCGCCAGCGCCGTGTCGCCCTAGTGAGACCTTTGCAAAAAAGCCCCGCGCCCTCAGATGCAGGGCGGCTCTTTCTCCCTCTCCCCGTGGGGAGGGTTGGGGTGAGGGTCTTCCGCGCAACCAACCCCCGGCTACGCAAAGGTCTCTAGTCGATCACCTCCGCCATCACCCGCATGAAATTCTCCCCGGCAATCGCATCCACCTCACGCCCGCTGTAACCCCGCGCCTCCAGCGCGCCCAGGAACTGCGGCGTCTCATGCGCGCCGGCAAAGCCTTCCACCACATCCTCCAGGAATTCGAAGTCCGTCCCGATCCCAACATGCTCATAACCCGCCAGGTTCACCATGTGGTCCACCACTTCCACCAGCGCATCCAACCCCACTGTTGGGAATCTCTGGTAAAGCGGTTGCGCCACCCCCGTGCGAACGCCGGCCTCAGCCGCGAACGGGTCCAGCCGGCCAGACCTCACGTCATCCAGCAGCTTCATCCCCCGCTCTCGTTCCGAGGCGCTGATGCCCGGCCCCTCGCCGCGCCCGTGCTGGCACGCGATGTCCACGAACGCCGACGAGCAGTGAATCCCCACCACGCCCCCACCGTCCGCGATCCTGCGAATGTGCTCGTCCGTCAGGTTTCGCTGTATAGGACTGATCGCCTTCGGATTCGAGTGCGAGGCAACGATAGGGTCGCGGCTCTCCTCCAGCACATGATCGATCGCGCTCATCGACGCGTGCGACACGTCGATCAGGATCCCCAGCCCGTTCAACTCGCGAATCACGTCCCGGCCAAACTCGGTCAGTCCGCTCGGCACGCGCTGCTCGCTATCACAGTCGATCCAGGTCTGCGGCGCCGCATGCACCAGCCCGGTCACCCGCAGACCCAGCTCGTGATAGGCCCGCAACATCGCCAGGTCCTCGCCCATCAGCAGGTTCTCGGTGTGCAGCAGCACCGCAGTCCTTCCCGCGTCCACCGCGCGTCGCACACCCTCGGTCGAAGTAACCAACTCCAGGTCCTCGGACTCCGTACACAGCCGCCGCACCGCGTCGAATCCCCGCAGAATCCGCTGCACCCCTGACGCGCCCTCGAAGAACGTTCGCCGGAACAGCGCCGTACTCGGATGCTGAACGGCCTGAAACGCTGGAATGGGATCCACCGTGAACTCCCCCGGCGCCCCCTCCGAAAGCCAGATGCAACTCACCCGGCCCCGCTTCAGCTTCGGAATGTCCACCTGCCGCCCCGCCACATCCGCCATTGGCTCCCGATACTCGATCCGCTCCGCCGTAAAGTCCCTCTGCATGTGCAGATGCGCAAGCAAGGTCAAACGTTCGCTGGACATGGGTTCCTGACTTCAAATCGATTCCGCCGCAGACTGTAAAGACTACTTCGTCGTCAGATTCACGAACTCTGGCCCTCAGTGACTACTGTGCGCTTGCTCATTAGTCGATAGCCGATTGATTCCGCAGCCCTTTGCCCTCCTCACGCGATGAGTTGGTCAAGATGCACACGGGCCAGCGTGATCTTTTCGAGGTCACGGACGTTGCCCACGCTATACAGGCAGAGCACGGTGCCATCGGGGGTCACGGCAAGGTCGGAGTAGCGGCAGGGTCGGGGATCGATGGTTTTCGAGATTGGCCATGTGCTCCCGGCGTCCGTGCTTGCATAGATGGTCATTTCGGTACCGCCGGGGATGCGGTGGTTGACGCCGACCGGATGGGAGAACAGGAGAATCTCCGGTCGGTTATCGTCGCCCGAGCCATGGCGGGCGAGGCCCACGTTGACCGGCCGGCCGCTGAGTTCGGGATGCTCGCCGAGTTCGTAGAAGCTCCGTCCGCCGTCGCGGCTACGTGCGTAGGTTCTGCCGTCGCGGCGCTGGGTGTTTCGGCGATAGCTGACGTAGATCTCGCCGCCGCTGGTCTCCACCAGTGACGCCTCGTCGGATCCATCGGGTAGGACTGCGCCGACCGTCCACGTCGTTCCGTGGTCGTCGCTATAGAGCAGGCCGCCGCGCACGCCCGGCACCTGTCCGGGCTCGCCTTCCTTGTATAGGAAGCCAGGAATCACCAGCCGACCGCGGTGCGGCCCGGCCATGAGTTGAATCCCGTGCTCGTTGTTGTTGGGCCACCCGGTCCAGCCCTCGGCGTTTGGGCTCGGATCGACGCGCACGGCGTCCGACCAGGTCCGGCCGTCGTCGGTGCTTTTGACGAGCCCGAACCCGCCGCCCTGCGCGGCGTAGGTGCCGAAGTAACCAAGGTCATCTCGGACATCGGCGGGGATGTTCCAGAAGGTCACGAGAATCGTTCGCGTCACCCGGTCTTCAACAATCGCCCCAAGGAACGTGTACTGGCCTTTTTCGGCGTGGATGACCTGCTGTCGCGACCAGGTCTTGCCGTCGTCCACGCTGCGCGCCGAAAGGAGGTCGTTTTCATGGCCGCCGTCGCTCATTGAATCGTGGCGCCGGCAACACACGGCCACCACGTTCCCGGCGCCCGTGGCGATCAGCCCGGGCATGCCGACGCCGAAGCCGTCGTAGTTGTGATATTGCAGGTTTGTGAAATCGACGGTCACCTTGGCCTGGGCCATTCGCTTCCGCATCGGGCGGTCGGTGCTGATGACCGCAATCAGAAGCTCGTTCGGGTCCCGAGTACTGGTATAGAAGTTCGCGGTCACCCCGAACGTGTGAATCGCATTCGAATCCGGCTCGTTCTGCTCCGAGAGGCCTTCCTTCGCCGAAACCTCCGCCGGCGCCTCCGTCCGCTCCCAGTGATAGGCGGGCGCCTGGGTCAGCGTGTCACCCTGACCCGGAAGAAACACGTCGACGAATTCGACCAACGGATCAGACACGGTCGCCTCCTTGTTGCAGCCTCAGAACGCGCGGTGCTCTTAGCGTAAGGGTCTGTGCGGGCTGCCGTAGCTACGCGAGTCAGCTGCCGGCCGAACTTGCCTGCATTGCCTGAATCGCTCTCTGCAACCCCTCGCCCGGGTCCGTGTCTCCGAGGAATACGTCGCGAACGATCGTGTCCCTGAGCAATTTCGACTCGGACCGGTAGGAGTCGTCGAACGCCGCGTTCTCAAGCATGTGCACGAGCACATTCTCGTCGTCGCCGTTCAGTTCGGGCATGAGCTTCCGAACCGCTGCCGCATCTACGCGAAGTGGCGGCAGAATCGAGGCGGGCGCGACGGCTGAGTGCAGATGCCGCATCGCGTCGTAGGAAACCTGGGGATCCCTGGCCGACTTCACGATGCCGAGATGGAACGTATGGGTGGGGTTTCGCCCCGATCCGAACGAGGGAAAGGGGTACACGCGATTGTCGCCGCGGAATTCGCCGATGTCCGAGAAGGCGATGGTTCCGAATCCAATGCCCCACGTGCCGGCCTGTACATACGGGAAAATGTCATAGTCGCCAATCTTCAGCAAGCGGTGGCGGTGGATTAAGTCGCCGTAAAACTCCAAGACCTCACGAGCCTTGTCGCTCTGAAGTGAAGTAAAGCCGCCGCTGGCATCGCGAAATCTCCCCAGCGCGGAGAGCAACGCAACCGTCACCGGCGGAAACACCAGGTAGTCGCCGCTCGGCGTCGGCTCGGCGAGGACTCCGCCCAGAATGCCTCGGGTACCGAGGCCACCGCCAGGAGGATCAGGGTCGTGGAATGCTTGCGCGGTTCGCAGGAAGGCCTCGGCGGTGAAGGCCTGCAGGGTTGGCTCGGGCAGATCGATACTCCGCTCGGACGCCAGTTCGCCGTTGACCAGTGCGAAAGAGGGCGACACAGCAAACGGCAGCCCGAATTGCTCGCCGTCGTGGCGGCCGCTCTCCAGAACGCCGGGCCAGAATGCTCCGGGATCGAAGTCTGGATCGCCAGCCAGAAAGTCGCCCAGCGGCGTGAGTTGGTCGTGGGCGACCAGGTCTTCAAGATCGATGTCGAAATAGGCGACGAGTTCGGGGGCCGAAGCTTCAACTGCCGCAAGCGTGCGGCTCATGCTCCAATCCTCAGTAACAAAAAAATCGAGAGGCACGTCGCTGTACTTGTAGCGGCCCTCGGACTGGCGGCCGGCCTCCAGCAGCCCATTGGCGAATAACGCGAAAATCCTGGGGCCCGCGACTTCCAACGACATGACGGCGACCGGCACTTCGCGCCGCTCCCCGGGCTGGGGAAGCGACGGTCCCGGCGCCGGCGCGCGCTCGGTCACAGTGGCTGCGGCTGTCCGAGCACGCTGCAGGGCGGCATCCAGGTCGCGGCGGCCGGTGCTGGGAGGCGGGGTCTGTTGTGCAGTCTCTTCGCCGCAGGCGGCGGCGATGATCGCGGCGGCTCCGCTACCCAGCATTCGCAGCACATTGCGCCGCGCCACGCTTGGTCTGACTCTCACCTGGACCCTCGCATCATCAGCACGAGCATCTCACTATGAAGCTGCAGCGCCCTTATACAAACCATACCGCCCACACGCTCTGCCGACGCAGACGGCCGGCTTGATCGCTACGGTCGGCTACCCCCGCGAGGGCTCGCTCATCTCCTTGCGAGCCTTGCGCACCAGTTCCGGCAGGTGGCCATCGTTCGCCAAACGCTGTTCCAGGTGGCGCATGCGCTTCGGTCCGGCCGTGCGGATCATGGCGTCGCCGTAGGCGCGCTCGATCCAGAAACGGGCCGCGTGCCCGATGTCCTGGCGCAGTTCGTCCAGGTCCTCCTCGGCAAACCGTTCGGACACGTTGATGGTGAACATGCGCCGCCGGGTGCCGCCGCCAAAGGACGCGTGCTTGAGGTCCTGGTTGAACATCAGCAGGTCGCCGGGCCGGGTCTCCAAGGCCACGGCCGGCATCTCCTGACCGGTGACGCCCACGCGTTCCGCCATCGTCCAGGTCCGCTGGCTTGACATAATGTCCTGCAAGCCCTCCGCGTAGTCGTCGCCCCGATGGTGGCTGCCGGGAATGACCCGCAGGCAGCCCGTGTCGCGGTCGACCGGATCCAGGTAGAACGCGAACTTGACATTCCGGTACTTGCTGCGCGCGTAGCCGTCGGAGTGCCAGCGCGTGTCGCCCACGTAGAAATTGCCGTCGCTGCCGGTGTAGTTGTAGTCCTCGCCCAACAGGTCGCTGGCCACGTCGTCGATTCGCGGGTCGTCCAGCAGCGCGCTTAGGTACTCGCTCTGGTCGATAAAGGGGACCAACGCCGAACGCTGCTCATGATCGTGCGCTTGGCCGTGATGCCCGCCGCCATGCTCGGCCCAGAGGCGCTCGAACTCGGCGCTGATTGCCTCCGCTTCCTCCGCGAATCGCCCGGGAAAGCCCAGGTAGCCAAAGGTCTCAAAGAACGCGCGCTGCTGTGCGGTGAGCTTCATGCCTAGGCTCCTGCAGAGTTTCGGCCACGTTCCGCAAGTCTATGTAAGCCGTTCGGTTGGGCCTGGACGGAAGTTCCTGTTCCGATACGCCGCGGGCGGCCTCGGCGACAGACGCCGCCGGATGCCGGCCTGCAGCCTGGCCGCCTTCACCGCGTCCAGGAATCGACCTCGCAGCGGCCGGACCGCCAGCAGCAGCTCATGAAGCTGTCACACGACGCCCGGCCTTTCGGGCACATTCCGGTCCGGGGAGGCGCCGACCCGCCACTCAACGTAGCCGCGCGGCTTGTCGGGCTCGTCGCACAGCGCTTTGGCGGCCAGCAACTCAGTCAGAATCGCCCATCTATGCGCATTGGCTGGCTCGGCCTGGCCGGCTTGTGGACTGCAGTCGATCGGTCGCATAGGCGCTGCCCGTGGCGCCGGGGTTGTTGCGGCGCCACGGGCAGGGGGGACGGGATTCTCAGTCCGCGGTGTGCAGTACCGTGGGGTACGCGGTCCGAGGGGAGCGGACGCGCTCTCTCGTCCAGGGCGTGCCGAGCGCCGGCAGCAGCCATCGGTCAAGCCCCCAGTAACCGGCGACCTTCCACGCCAGAATCAGCACCAGCGCCGCCAGCAGAAGCACGGCATTTGTGCTGGCTGAGCCGGCGAGCACGAAGCTGACGTTCATGGTCAGCCCAAAGAACGCCGCGATGGCGGTGAATGCACCCACGATCAGGGCAATGCCGACGGCCATCTGTCCAACGGCGATGAGCTTGGCGAACCACGAATACCACTCGTTGACCAGCATGAAGTTGATGAACTCCCGGTACCAGTCGAACGCGATGGCGGGTCGGCCCTCGTCTGGAATGCTGACCGCGCGCGTCCAGAACCCTTGAAGCGCCGCGCCGCCATCCATCCACGCTGGGCTCGTGATTTTGTGGGCCGAGGCGTTAATCCACTCGTATCCCAGCCAGAACCGAAGCGGGAGGAATAGCCACGACCACCTGGTGTTCTGTAGGAGCGCCTTGCATATGCCCGGATCGTCGACCACGTAGGCCTGACTCGGCGTGTTACCGGCCATCTTGCCTACCTTCCTTTCGACTGCGGAGACACCATCGCTTCCGCACCAATAGCGTCGCGCGACGATGTCAACGCGGCGTCGCGTCCCTGTCCGCAAACGTCACAGTTCCGTAACAGCGATTCGGGCTACGCCCCCGTCGGCTAGCGCGGCGGCGATTAGGCGTCGATAGCGCCTGACGGCCGCAGCGGCAGGGTGACGGAGATTGTCGTTCCGACAGTCGTCTGGGAGTCCAAGGTGATGCTGCCGCCGTGCGCCGACACGATCTCGCGGACGATATAGAGCCCGAGTCCTGCGCCGCGCTGCGTTCCGTGACTCTGGGAACCCCTAACAAACGGCTGCCAGATTCGATCCTGGTCCGCCGCGTCGATACCCGGGCCACTGTCCCGGACTTGGATCGTCGCCCGCGCCTCGGCTGAGCGGGCGACGATCCAGACCGGCGTGTCAGCCGGGCTGTAACGCAGCGCGTTTTCTAGCAAGTTGGCCACCGCGCGCTCGAGTCGGCGGCGGTCCCACCGGCCCCAGATTGGTTCGCTGGGAAGCTTCGCGATAACCCGGTCGGTGGCGAGCGCCCACCGCATGCGATCGACCGCGGCCTGGCAGACCTGGCGCAGGTCAACGGTTGAACGTTGCACTCGGAGCGCGCCGCGGTCGAGTCGGGACGCATCCAGGAGGTCATCCACTTCCAGCGAAAGCTCATCGACGCCGCGCTCGACTTCGCGCAGAAGCTCGCGGATGGCGGCCGGCGTGTCACTCTCCGCGGCTTGCTCGCTGGCGGACTCGATGGCCAGCCGCAGCGCGCCGACCGGGGAGCGCAGTTCATGCGCGGCCACAGAAAGAAACGCATCGCGCGCCGCGCTCAACGTCGCGCGCTCAATGGCCAGGGCGGCGTGATCGGCCAGAACCGTCGCCACCCATTCATCGACGGCGTCGAATCCATCCCCGGTCGTCTTGTCGGTGACATAGAGGTTGCCGAGCACTCGCGTCCCCCGGCGAATGGGCACGCCAAGAAAGCTGGTCATGGGCGGGTGGTTGGGCGGAAAGCCGACCGCGCGGGGATCGCCGGCAATATTTGCGGACCGCAGCGGCCGGCCGTCGGCTATCACGGCTCCAAGCAAGCCGTGCCCTTGTGGCGCCTGGCCGATCGCCTTGATTTCGTCTTCACTTAATCCGGACGTCACGAATCGAGCGATGTCACCCTCAGGGCCCAGCACCCCTACCGCGCCGTAGCGAGCGCTGAGAACCGACCGGCCGAGCCGCGCCAGGTCGCGGAGCACCGACTCAAGTGACAGCGAAGTGTTGAGGATCTTTACGGCCTCGCTGAATGAGCGGATGAGCGCCCGCGCGCGAGGGTCGAAGGCGGCCTCTGGTGCGCGGGGCCCGTTTGCGGCGCGACCCTCCGGTTCAGGCGCTGGCTGGGGCATGCGGTGATTCGTGCCGGCGCAGCATGTATCCAACCCCGGGTCGGGTGATGAGATGGCGCGGATTGCGACGATCGCGCTCGATCTTCTGGCGAACTCGACTGACGTACACGCGCACCAGGTGCTCGTCCCCCACGTACTCGGGTCCCCACACGTTTTCGAGCAACTGGTCGGGTACGAGCACGCGGCCGGCGTTGCGAGCCAGGAACTGGAGAAGGCGGTACTCGGTGGCGGTCAGCCTGACTGGTTCGCCGGCAACGCTGACTTCAGCCGCCGCAAAGTCGATTCGGAGATCTTTGGACTCGAAGGGCGGAATGATCTGAACCTGGGCCTGCGGCGTGCGCCGCATTACGGCCTGCAGTCGGGCCAGGAGCTCAGGAACGCCAAAGGGCTTGCCCAGGTAGTCGTCGGCGCCCGATTCCAGGCCCCGCACAATGTCCGCCTCGTCGCCGCGGGCGCTGATCACAATCACCGGAGCGTCGGAGAACTGGCGCATGCGCTCCAGCACGTCCAGACCGTCGACGTCCGGCAGTCCCAGGTCCAGCACAACAGCGTCCGGCGCTTCGGCCGCAATCAGGTCCAGCCCCCGAACGCCCGTCCCGGCGCTCAGCGTCCGAAAGCCCCGCTGCTTCAAAATAGTGCCCAGCAGGCGGACGTAACGCGCGTCGTCTTCGATGATCAGGACGCATGGACGGGCGGCTCGAGCCATCATTGCCTTGGGCAGGGCGGCGTGGGCTTATCGAACATACTCGCCGGCTGGCGGTTCTTCAGTGGCGAATGGTCCCGTCGCCGTCTCGACGGCTATCCTGCAACCGCCCTTCGCAGGTGGCGACGGCTACACGAGCGATGCGGACAGACGCCTTGACGACCAGAGACCTATCGAGTCTCTCCGTATGGACATGCTCCGCTGACCAGCGTTGAGCGACCTCCGCCCATCGAGGTCCGAAACCTCAACAAGCAATACAAAGACGGCCCGCACGCAAACCAGGACATCTCGCTGACCCTCAACTGGGGCGAAGCGCTGGGGGTGCTGGGCCCCAACGGCGCGGGAAAGACCACGCTGGTTCGCCAGATCACTACTGAACTGCTCCCAACCTCCGGCGAGGTGCGCGTGGTCGGAATCGACGCCGTGGCGAATCCGGACGACGCCAAGGCACGGATTGGCGTGGTTCCGCAGGAGGCGCGCCTGTTCCAGGGGCTATCGGTCTACCGGCACCTGCGCATATTCGGCGTGCTGCGCGGGCTGTCGCGCCGGGATGCACGCGAGCGCGCGGACGAGTTGATCGAGGAACTCGACCTCACGGATCACCGTGACTTCACCAGCGAACGGCTGTCAGGTGGCCTCCGCCGCCGGCTGCTGGTCGGCATAGCCATGATGGCGCAGCCCGACGTTCTGATTCTTGACGAGCCCACGGTCGGCTTGGACGTGGAGTCCCGCCAGCGACTCTGGGAGGTTCTTCAGAGCTACCGGCTACGCGACGCCGCCGTGCTCCTGACCACTCATTACATGGGGGAGGCGGAAACACTCTGCGACCGCATCGGCATCATCCAGGACGGCCGCCTGATCTCGCTCGACACCATCGCAAACCTGCGGGCCTCCATCGGCCACGAGTACAAGCTGGTCTACGAATCTCCCGAGGGTCCCCAGACCATCTTCGGCGACGACCACCTGGACCTGGCAGCCCAGCTACGGTCCCAGGGCATCGACGAATACGCGGTCATGCGCACGAGCCTGGAGGACGTCTACCTGGCGCTCACGCAGCAATCGCGGAACGAGAGCGGAACCGATGGCGCCGACTGACCGCCTCAATCCACCCGGCCCGCGCAAATTCCTGAACGATTCGCTGGCGGTGCTGGAGATCCACGCACTGCCGATGATCCGCCAGTGGTATCTCATCGTTCTGGGGACCCTCGTGTTCCCCATCCCGATGTTCTACGTGTTCCAGTCCATCGCGCCCGACGACGCGGCCATCTGGCAGCGCCTGCTGGCGGGAACGTTGATCTTCGGCGTGTCCTTCAGTACCGCCATGCTGGTCGGACAGCAAATCGTCGCGCAGCGATTCATGGGCCATCTCAAGCTCGTCATCACCATGCCCGTGTCCAAGGCCGCCTACGTCGTCGGCACGTTGGCCTACACGGCGATCTCAGGAACACTCTCGGCCGTGTTTCTCCTGGGGTTTGCGTTCATCGCCGGCGTTGAGATCGAGCCCACGTGGACACTAGCTCCGGCCCTGCTGCTCACGGTCCTGGCGCTTGCCGGCATCGTCCTGTTCGTCATGAGCTTTGCGCCCTCGTTGCCGGTGGGCAACATCATCGCCAGCCTCATCGCCATCGTCCTCGTCATCATTTCCCCGGTCTACTTCACCATGGAGTCGGCGCCGCTCCTCCTGCGATGGTTCGGCTACGTCTCGCCGCTCCGCTACGCCGCCGACGCTATCGCTGCCTCCCTCGGCGGACGCGTGGATGTGTGGCTGGAGCTGGGCGTCCTGGCGGCCTACGCGCTCATCGCAATGGGCCTGGGCCTGTGGCGGCTGCCCTGGCGGGAGAAGTAGAACGCTTCGATTCCACTCCTGACACATCCGCGGGAATAAGAACCACGTAGCCTTCAGACAACCAACAACGCGCCGGTGCTCCGGTCCTGGAGCAAATCTGGATCCGCCTGCGTTCCAGTGTTCAACGGTCAGCGAAGAGACCGAATCCGAATCTCTTCAAGCTCATCTGCGGTAAACACACCGGCCCGGTACAGATTCAGATACTCATCCGAGACGCTCTGCCCAAAGATCATCAGATCGTCCGTGTTGATCGTGACGTCGACCCCGTGGTCGTACAGCACGCGAATTGGATGTGACGCCAGGTCGGCCGCGGCGCCCAGCATCACGTTGCTCGTGGGGCAGACGTTCAGCCGAATCTGGTTGTCGGCAAGCCAGTGCATCACGGCCGTGGACTCCGCGGCGGCGATTCCATGTTGCACCTCGTCAAGCTGAAGGATCTCGACCGTTCGCTTCACCTCGTCGGCGCCCCCGAACTCCCCCACGTGCGCCTTGAGCTTCATGCCGTGCGAACGAGCCTTCTGGTAAATCCATCGCACTGCCTCCGGCTCGCAGTCCTGCTCGTAGGCGTACATGTCGATTGACCGAAAGACGCCAGTCTCGATCGCGTCGGAAAGCGCTGACATCAGGTCATCCTTTGACACGAACGACCGCGAAAACCCCACTTCCGGCCGAACGTCGACCTGGCCTCGAAACTGCGATGCCAACGACGCGGCAAGTGCCGTAAGGCCGCGGAGCCCATCTGGGTGGTGCCGAACGGCCCAGATGTCGAAGCTCGTTTCAAGCAGGACCACGCCGTCAATGCGCGCGTGTCGCACGGCCGCGCCGGCCACGAATTCGAAGGCCGTCCAGTTGTCCAAGTAGGGGCCGATCGCCTGGCGCGAGTAAGCCCGCATGCCGTCCAGTCCATCCATCCTGGGCGGCGGACGGTCAATCGCGCAGCCAAGCCATTGTTCGACGTCGGCAATGGGTGCGGCGAAGTAGGAGTGCGAGTGGAGGTCAGACTTGGGCGCTCGTCGGATGGCAGCGGTATCTCCTGCTGCCAGGGCCTCAGCGAATGCGGATGACATTCGTGCTACCGGCTGAACGACGGATCAGTAGCCAAGGCAGGGGTCTCCGCATTTCGCACGACAATCCTCAGCTTCTGGATAGCGATGTAACGAGTGTAAGCGCCACTGCACTTGGCGAACTGACTCAAGGCAAGGAACTGTCCCCGCGCCAGGCGATAGACTGAGCCTGAAGCAATCATGGGCGGGAAAGGGTAAAACCGGATGACGGTGGACTTGACCGCCATTGAGATCGAGCGGCGGCTAACCGCTATTGAGACTACGCTTCCGACGTTGGCAACCAAGGCCGACCTTCAGGCCGTGCGTGCCGAATGGAGATCCGATCTCCACAGCTTGACCCGCTGGATGGCAGTCGCCGTGCTCGGTTCGGTAACAGCTGCGGCAACGATCACAGGGCTCATCGTTCGCTTCCTCGGCGCGTGAAGCGGTCATGACAGCGCCGGTTCATGGCGGCGTCGCCACACCAGACGCTAGACTGAGCTTGAAGCAATCATGGGCGGGAAAGGGAAAACCGTATGACGGTGGACTTGACCGCCATTGAGATCGAGCGGCGGCTAACCGCCATTGAGACCATGCTTCCGACGTTCGCAACTAAGGCTGACATCCATTCGTTGAAGGCCGAAATGCACTCGGTGAAGGCCGAAATCCACGCCGCGCGGGCCGAGTGGAAGTCTGACCTCCAAAGCTTGACCCGCTGGATGGTGATTGCCGTGCTTGGATCAATAACGGCTGCGACCACCATTACCGGGTTGATCGTCCGCTTCATCGGCAGTTGAAAAGCCCCTGGCCTCGGTATCCGTCGCCCGAGTTCGGACTGGCTACTGGTTGCTCGACCGCTTCACGGTGAAGGAATACAACTCCGCATTCCGCATCACGCACCGCAGCCGCCGGTCAGCAGAGGTCCACAGGACCCCGTCTGACGAGTAGGCCAGCCGGATGTGCGCGCCCGGCGTCGCGTCCTCTACCCGGAATCCGGGAGCGCCAAGCTCGTACAGCATCTTGCAGCGGCGCGCCGGATCCTGCTCCAGCGGGTCGTCCAGCACCGCTGGACCCCAGACGTTCCCGTACGTCTCGCTGCCAAGGACGATGTTGGTGTTGTGCCGGCCCTCGTGCACGGTGCCCATCGCCGGCTTCTCCCAGTCCAACCCATCCGCCGACCGTGCATACATGACCCGAAACCGGCTGATATGCCAGTCGATCAGCGTCCCGCCCTCACGCGCCAGCTTCTCCCGGTCCAGCGCCATGTCCGTGTACAGACAGTGAAATCCACCCCCGTCGTCCCGCCACAACGCCCAGTCGTCCGCGCCAAAGTTGGTGAAGTGCTCCCACGGCCGATCCAGTTCCAGCACCGGGTTCCGCGCCAACTGGCGCGGCGTATGCAACGTCCGCCTGATGTTCTGAATCTCTTCGATCAGCCCGCTGTCAAAGAAATACTGCGGCTGCTCGCCGATGATCAGTTCGGTGAAGTCAAGTCCGAACACACCTGCCGCTCCGTCTACTCCGATACCAACCTAAGAAGGAGTCTGGCCCTGGCGCTCGACGAGCCGGAATTGAACTGCCTAAAGTCCTACAAGAACCTCACGGCTTCCATCTCGGCAAACCGCCCGGCCATGACCGCAACGGCCTCCTCGTTATCGTCAATCAGCACGAATCGCCGACCAAGCTCGTAAGCGGCCTCTCCGAGCGTCCCGCTGCCAGCGAAGAAATCCAGCACCATGTCGCCAGGCCTGGATGACGCTTGGACGATGCGTCGCACAATTCCCAGCGGTTTCTGCGTGGGGTATCCCGTTCGTTCCTTCCCATTCGTCGGAACGATCGTGTGCCACCAGGTATCGGTGGGCAACTTTCCGCGCGCCGCCTTCTCGGGCCCGACTAATCCCGGCGCCATGTACGGAATGCGTTCGACTTCCTCCACGTTGAAAAAGTAATGCTCGGGATCCCGTACATAAACCAATATGTTGTCGTGCTTGGCTGGCCATTTCCTCGTTGTACGCCCCCCGTAGTCGTAAGCCCAGATCACCTCGTTGAGAAAGCACTCGCGTCCAAAAATGCCATCCAGCAAGACCTTGGCGTAGTGAACCTCGCGATAGTCGAGATGAAGATACAGAGAACCTGAAATAGTAAGCACGCGATGCGCCTCTTCAAGTCGAGGCTCCAGGAATGCTAGGTAGTCGTCAAAGTCGTCATCAAACGCACGCTCGGCAACCTTGGTCGAGCGATACCGCTGCCCCTTGAATCCAGTCCGGTCACCGTTGGGATCTCGGACTGTTCGAAGTTGCGTCCGCGCCTGCTTCTTTCCAGTGTTGAATGGAGGATCCGTATAGATCAGATTGACCGATTGCGTCGCCATCTTCCGTAGGATCGGAAGGTTGTCTCCGTAGTAGACGACGCCTCGCTCCCCATCGTTGCTTTGCTTCCCGCCTACAGGTGCCGTGCTGAGTTCGCTTGTCATGCGATTGAGTGGTCCGCGTTCAACCGCTCCACCAGCCACGGCTCAGCGACCACCCCGTACCACTGGTGCTCCCCCGGCTGCACGTCATGCACCAGGCAGTCGCCGGCGCCGTGCAACTCGTAGGCCTGGCGTGTAATCGCCACCTGTTCGTACACGTTGTCCAGCCCGCGCGCCCCGTTCAGCGGATCCTCGTCGCCGGTTTCCACCAGCAGCAGACGCGGCGCGATCAGCGCGCCCAGGTCGCCCATGTCCACGGCCTGCCAGAGGCCGGGGACGAAGTTGCAGCCGCAGTTGTCGTTGATGTCCAGCAGCGAGTCGCGGTTCCCATAGAAGTAGCCGCTCACAACCGCCGCGCAAATCCGGTCGTCCATCGCGGCCAGCCACAGCGTTTGCAGACCACCGCCGCTGAGTCCGGCGCACGCAATGCGCTCGGGATCGCAGTCGCCACGCGTCTGCACGTAGTCCACCAGCCGCATCAGGTCCCAGGTCCACATGCCGGTCACCGTCTGGCCCAGCGAGATTGCGGCGTTGTTCAGCGGCGTGCACGTTGATCGCATGAACGAGTCTTCGTCGTTCGACTGCCCCACCGGCTCGCGCCGCTCCCCGAAGGCCCTGGCATCGGGCGCGAACACCACCAGCCCCGCCTGCGCAAAGCGCTCCGCGTACGCGCCGTTGTACTGATCGATGGCGTCGGCCACGGCTGGAATATCGCGCCGGCCCGCCGTCATGTTCTTGCCCCCGCTGCCGTGCCCATGCGGCGCAATGACCACCGGCCGCCGCTCGCCCGCCTTCAGGTCGTCCGGCAGCAGCGCGTACAGCGGCATCACCACGTCCGGCTCCGTATGAATCTCCATCCGCTGCCGCACGTAGCCGTCACACTGGACCGACTCGGTAACCACCGGTTGCGGATCGGCCGACCGCAGGCTGTCCATGCCCGTGATCGCGGACAAGTGCCGCCGCGTCGCCGTCCGCCACGCCTCGAATGCCGCCTGGCTGCTGACATCCGCCGGCATCCGCCGCGCCTCGCGGTCAAACCGCGCCTGCAACTCCGCATGCGCCGGAAAGAAGCGCGTGACCGTGGGAACGCGAGGTGTTGCCATGGCTCCGTACTTTAGGGCTGACCGCGTCGCCGTGCGAACTCGAAACGGCGCACCAGACCCGGTCCGGACGCTGCAATCGGACAGGAGCTACGCGAGCAGCACCTCGCTCCGCGCGCGATCTGCGTTCAACCGCGCCGTCACGACCTCCAGCAGCATGTCCGCCAATTCGTCCTGATTCACCGGCGTCGCGGCCTGTACTTGCTCGGCCCATCGAGGCCGAATGCCACTGGCCCCTGCCATTGCCCCGGCCACCGGGCCACCCATGGCGCCGATGGAGTCGGCGTCCCGTCCAAAGTTCGCCGACATCAGCGCCACCTCGTTCGGGTCGCCGTCGGCTAGCAGCAGCAGCGCCAGCGCCACCGACGCCGACTCGCGCGGGTCCACCGCGTTGCTGTGACCCTCTTCGGGCTGCTGCGGCCAATCCCACAGGTGGTCGGCGTAGTAGGCAGCGCGGAACTCGGCAAAGTCGCCGGTCGACCGCGCCAGGCTCACCGCCGTATTGATGGCTGCCGGCACGTCGCTTTCACTATCCAGGTTGCTGACCGCCGCCTCTATGACGGATTCGGCATCGGCGTTAGGATCGAAGGCTGCGGCGGTAGCAGCGGCCATGGCCAGGGCGCCATCCTGCGGCGAGCCGCGATGGATCAGGCTGGTCACCTCGTAGGCCTCCAGCGTGGCCCGGCGCGGGTCGCCCGCGTTGATGACTCCGATCGGCGAGATACACATCGCCGTGCTGTTGGAAATCATGTTGCCAATGCCGGCCTCTCGGGCCCGCACCCCGCCGGTCGAGATCTTGTAAAACGAACTGGCCACCGGCGGGTAGAACTTGAACGGATTCATGCGCTCGCGCCACACCTGCGCCCAGTCCGACGCCATTACGTTGCCGTTGGTCCGCGCAATCGCCTCGCACAGCATGTGCTTCAGCGCCGAGTCGTCGGTCCCGGCCCCCGGCTGCAATCCACGGTGCTCCTTCAGATCCGTGATCTCGCCGTGACGCTGCTGGATGAACTCGTAGTGCAGCCCTTCCACCGGCCCGCCCATCGCATCGCCCAGCAGCCCGCCAACCAGGCAGCCCAGGATCTTGTCGCGCAAATCGTTCATGGTTTTGACCTCTCTGGTCCGACTGGTTGGCCCGGCCGCCCCGTCCCGAGCCATGACCGCCAATCCGCCGACGTTCGTCGAGTGTATTGTGAGCCACCGAAACGCCGCTGTGTCGCCCCACCAAGGCCGGTCCAATGCTCGACTTCACCCGCTCCTTCATCACCTGGACCACCAACCCCTGGAAACCCCATCCCTACTACCGCTGGGACGGCGGCTTCGTCGGCGAGTTCGGCGACGTCTACCGCGTGCGCATGCAGGTCGACTCCACAATGGACATCATCGATTCAAGCGGATCGTCGATCACCCACTACCTCAACTACCCCTGCCGCACCGAGCTCACGATCGCGACCGAGGAGTTTTTCATGCTGCCCAGCGGCGAATGGCGCGCGGTCTTTACGCCCGAGCACAGCGTGCCGATTGCTAAGGGCCCCTCGGACGCCACAGAGCCCGTCGCCCGCAGGCCGTGGCCCGAGCGCTACGCGGACATGGATTTTCGCCCCGTCACGCTCCCCGGCGCCGATCGTCTCCTCGACGGCCACGCCGTCAACGACGCCACCCAGTCCGGCGCGGTCATCAACGGCCAGACCACCTACCGCGACAAGACCACCGGACTCGATGTTCGCATCGAGTTCCCAGTCCGCCTCATGAACCTCCATCCCGACTCCGGCAAATTCCAGCTCTGCTGCGGACCGGTCATCCTTCCCGACATGGCCACCTGGGACGGCGAAGGCGTGGACCGCGTCTTCCTGGCCGAGGTCGCCTGGAGCGAATTCAATTACGTCGAGTTCATCCTCCGCCGAGAAATCGAGCCGGCCGAGAGTGAAAAGGAGTGGTTCCACCAGGTCCGCGGCCGCGACCGCCTGGAACTCTGGGACCCCGACAACCCACCGCCCACGCCGCTCAAGCTCCAGCGACCCCGCCCCCACGTCTACCACGAAACCTGGGCGCTGGAAGCGGAGAACGTAATCCTCCGAGCGCCCGCCTAAGCGCTGGGAGCTAGCCCGCGCCGCTGCCCGCGTACGCCTCCGCCTCGATCTCCAACACCGACTCGCCGCCGACCAGGCTCGTGCATCCAATGAAGGCCGACACCGGCATGGCCTTCCCGAACGACTCCAGGTGCGCCCGGCCCACCGCGTCCGCGTCGCGGTCGATGTCGGTCAGGAACACCCGTGTCCGCACCACGTCATCCAGCGTGGCGCCCGCCTCACCCAGCGCCTTTTCGATGATCCCGATCGCGTATTTCGCCTGCGCGTAGGCGTCCCCCGGCGCGTCGGGATGCTCCGGCGGCAGCGGACCCGTCGTTCCGGCGATCCAGATGTGCGGGCCCACGCGCACGGCGCGGGAGTAGCCGATTACGGCCTCGGTCGGCTTGCCTGACGAGATGCGCTGACGCTCCATGTTCGTCCTCCTGGTGAATCCGCGTTCGCGCATCGTGGCCCTCGAACCGGCCGACGCGCAATTCGCGTCACCCCGCGATCCGCACGAATCCGAATCAGCCGACCCCGCTACGTCAGCGAATAGGCGTGCAGCCGCGCCGCCCCATGGATGTGGAATCGCAGTCGAACCTGCCGCCGATCGCAGGCGCCCAGATCCGCGCCCTGCCAGGTAGCCGGCGCCCGCACGTTGTCGACCTCCAGCGGCACGCAGTCCTCGCGGCTGAATCCCGGAATCACCTCGCCGGTTTTCGCGTCCAGCACGTCCACGTCCACCCAGCTCCGCCGCGCGATTGCCTCGGCCACGTTCGCGGTCAGCCGTGTGTCCGCTTCTACTTCCAGTGGCGTCGTTTCCAGCGACCCCGAGATCTCACGGTCCACGGTCTGCATGCACGTAAACCCATCCAGCCGCAGGGTCGCCAGGCCCAGCTGCGTCAGCCGAACGGACCCACTCTTCCCGCCCCCGAACTCTTTGGGATAGTTGCCCGGCGGCCAGAGGCTCCAGTCCTCGCCCTGTCCGCTGTAGTAGATGTAGATCGTGTCGTCCTTGACGATGATCCGGTCCCCTATCACCAGGAATCCGGCGTCCCACGCGCCCCGCTCGCCGCGTGGGACCACTTTGTCGGTCAGGCAGATGCGCGAGAAATGTTCGCCGTCCTTGCTGACGGCCAGCCGAAGGTCCGCCGCGTACTGTCCGAAGACCCCGAGCCCGTTAGGCACGTACCAGCCGAACTCGTACACCGAAATCCAGCCGTTGCCATATCGATCCAGCGTCAGGAAGTGGTTCTCCTGCTCCAGCCCGTCCTTGGGATCCAGAAATGGGTTGTCTGGACTGGACGTGAACTTCTCGACACTTGGTCCGTAGGCGATGAACTTGCCCCGGACCGTTGCCGGACCTGGTTTGGCGGCCGGCACACGCTCTTGCCAGATCAAGATGTAGCGCCGATCCGGGTCCGTGGCCTGCTCGTCCAGCGCCAGCACCACAATGTCGGGACCGTGCGCCAACGCCGGGAGGTCGACGACCGCGCCCACGGTCCAGTGAATGCCGTCGGGTGAGTACGCGGCACGGGCCGGCCCACTGCCTACAAGTTCTTTCGTGACCATCTTGAACCGGCGGGCCGGGTCGGGCTCCGTCGGATCGCGAATCACCGCGCCCAGCATGTCCAGACAGATGTTGTTGTCCTTGGATCCGTTGAACTCGAAGAGCCCCAGCTTCGGCTTGATCCAGCGGATGCCGTCCTCGCTGTAGGCGTAGCCCATGCGCCGCCAGCGCAGGCGCTCCTGGTCGGCCCCCGTGTACCAGCACTTGAACAAGCCGTCGTCCGGGTCGTACAGCACCGTCCGCACCGACCACACGCTCGCCCGCACGGCGTCCCACTCGTCCAACCGCCCCACCGGCAACACCGGATTCGCCGGGTGCTTCGTCGCCTCGCACACCCGCTGCTCCACGTTGTGCGTGGCCGCAACCTCGTCCAGGTCAAGAAACAGGTGCTTGTCCATCCGGCTTGACCTCCTACAGGCGATGCCGCCTGTCAGCTACCCGGTAGGCGTGGGCGTGGCCTGGTATCCGGCGCAACTCACGGAACTCACCCCGCCGCAGCGCTCGGGCGCGATGACCGAGTAATAGTCCTGGCGCACCAGCTTCTCGTCGCCCCCGCAGGCGGCAACCGTCAGGCCAACCAGCACCGCGGCAATCGCCACGCATACGCGCTGTCGGCTCCAGCGTGCTGGCCGATAAGCAGTCATTAGTAGTTCGTTCTGCGGCTGGCGCTGCTTCCGTGAACCTATCACGGCCCGCGCCGCGGACGGGTGCCGGCGTGAGAGCCGCACTCGCGCACGATTGATTCCAGGCTGAATTCGCTTGGCTCAGACGTGCGTCCGGCCGATCTGCTCCAGTTACGACAGCCCTGCAAAGAGGATTCGCCGACGCCGCTGGCTCTCGCGTACCTGTGCCTCGACTTCGTCCGGCGACCAATCCTCGAGAACCAGGGCGATGAGATCGTCTCGGACTCCCGCAAACGCCGGTGCCGAGGCCAGGTTCATCGTCTCGTGCGGATCCGCCTCCAGGTCGAACAGCTCGGGCGGCTCTCCGTGGTAGTAGTTCAGCTTGAACTGACCCCGTCGCACCATTCGCCCCGGCCGGTCCGTGGCGTGCGCCTCGAATTCGGCAAACACCGCCCGGCCTTCATCCAGTTCCGGGTCCATCAGGTTGTCGCCCACGATGCCGTCGGAATCGGCGCCCCCTGCGTCAACGATGGTCTGGGTGAGGTCCAGCAGCGAAACCGGCGTGTCCACCCGCGAGCCGCCCGCGATCCGCCCCGGCCACGCCGCGATCAGCGGAACGCGCACCGACGGCTCATGGAACGAGCTCTTCCACCACAACCCGTGCTCGCCAATCATCTCGCCGTGATCCGACGTGTAAACAACCAGCGTGTTTTCGCTTGCCCCACTGGCCTCCAGGGCTTTCAGGACCCGCCCCACCTGCGCGTCCGTGAACGAAACCATGCCGTAGTACGCCGCTCGTGCGCGTCCGATTTCGGCCTCTGAGAGTCCCTCCGCGCCCAGGAACTCCCGAATCCGTCGGCTCTGCGGATGCACCGCGTCCATCGGTTTCGCCGTCGCGTTCGGCTGATCGGCATGCGCCGGGTAGTACCGGTCAAAATACTCCGACCGCACCGTCAGCGGCGTGTGCGGCAGGAACCAGCCCACCACGGCCGCCCACGGACCGTCCCGGCGTGCCGGGTCCGAGAGATAGGCCACGGCGGCCTCGGTCACGTCGTCGTCATATCGCTGCTGAAACGTATCGCCGGCGCCCGCGGTTTCAAGCCGCTCACGCGTTCCCGGGCGTGCGCGAATCGGCGCGTCCCAATTGGGAAAACTGGATCCCATGGTGCCCGGGCGCATCTCGGGATGAACGCGCTGCGCGAATCCGTGCATCTGATTCGGCCCGCCAATGCTCATCCGCCCGCACAGCGTCGTCTCGTAGCCCACCGCGTTGAGCCGGTGTGCCCACGTCGGCTCGCTGATCGGCAACGGACACGAGTTGTCCCAGGCGCCAATGACGTGGACCGGCAGCCCGGTGAGAAACGCGGATCGCGATGGCACGCAGAGCGGCGACGGACAGTACGCGTTCTCAAACGTCACCCCGCGATCGGCCAGCGCTTGGATTGCGGGCGTCTGCACGAATGGATGACCGTACGGCGAACTCACCATTGGGTTGTGCTGGTCACTCATCAACACGAGCACGTTGGGTCGCATGGCAAACCTCCCGTCGGTCAGGTCAGCGCCGGCAGTCTGCAGTCCGCTTTTCCATCTCGCTCGCCGCCAATTCAACTCTCGCGACCCGGAATGCCAACGCATATCGAGACGCCACGCGCGAACCTAGCACGGGCTGTCTGTCGTCAATCGGTACCGGGCGACAAAGGGTTCGAATGGCTGCGTGCGAGAATTGGGCACGAAGCGCCGCCCGGATACCTCATGCATGGCAGTCACCGCACCTGAACTGAACGTCGTCGGCACCAGCCCAATCCGCCACGACGGCGTCGACAAGGTCACTGGGCACGCGGTCTTTGGCGTGGACGTCAGCATTCCCGGCATGTTGCACGCCCAGGTCCTGCGCAGTCCCCACGCCCACGCGCGCATCACCCGTATCGACACCTCGCGCGCCGCAGCTTTCCCCGGCGTCCTGGCGGTCATGACGTCGGCTGACATGCCGTTGGCGCCCGCCGAGGGCCCCCAGGCCTTCGGCAACGCCATCCGCCTCAAGGCCATGAACGTCATGGCGCGCGACAAGGCTCTCTACCACGGTCACGCCGTGGCGGCCGTGGCCGCGACCTCCTCTCACATCGCCGCCGAGGCCCTCCGCCTGATCGACGTTGACTACGAGGTCCTCGACCCCGTCCTCGACGCCAAGTCCGCCATTGCCCCCGACGCCCCGATCCTGCACTCCGATCTGCGCATGGAAACCGCCGGTGCGTTTGCCGACACCCCCGGCAACATCGCCAAGCACATCGTCCTCGAAGAGGGCGACGTTGAGGCCGGCTTCGCCGCCGCCGACCTGGTCCTGGAACGCGACTTCAGCACCTCCACCATTCACCAGGGCTACATCGAACCCCATAACGCCACCGCCTTCTGGCGCGCCGACGGCACCCTCGAAGTTCACTGCAGCACCCAGGGCCATTTCGGTGTCCGCAACGAGATCAGCCAGATGCTCGGCATCCCGATCTCGAACATCCGCGTCGTCCCCGCCGAAATCGGCGGCGGCTTCGGCGGCAAGCTCACCAACTACGTCGCGCCCATCGCCGTCGTCCTCGCCCGCAAGGCCGGTCGCCCCGTCAAGATCACCATGGACCGCACCGAGACCCTGCTCGGCACCGGCCCCGCTCCTGCCGCCTTTATCCGCGCCAAAATCGGCGCCACCTCGGCCGGCGACCTCACCGCCGCCCAGCTCGAAATGCACTTCGAAGCCGGCGCCTTTCCCGGCTCCTCCGTCGGCGGCGCCGCCAACTGCGGCCTCGCCCCCTACAAGCTCCGGAACTTCCGCATCGACGGCTACGACGTCGTCGTCAACAAACCCAAGTCCCAGGCCTTCCGCGCCCCTGGCGCGCCCCAGGCGGCCTTTGCCGTCGAGGGCGTGATCGACGAGCTTTGCGAAACCCTGGGCATGGACCCCCTCGAATTCCGCCTCCGCAACGCCTCCGGCGAAGGCGACCTGCGCCCCAACGGCACCCGCTTCAACGACATCGGCAACAGCGAGCAGCTTCGCGTCGCCCGCACCACTAGCCACTACCAGTCGCCCGTCGCGCAACAGAACGGCCGTCTCTGCGGCCGCGGCGTGGCCTCCGGCTTCTGGGGCAACGGCGGCGGCACTTCATCCGCCACCGCCCGACTCAATGGCGACGGCTCCGTCACCCTCCTTGAATCTTCCCCCGATATCGGCGGAACCCGAACCTCCATCGCCATGCAACTGGCCGAGACTCTTGGGATCGGCGTGGATCGGGTCCATCCCCGTATCCCCGACACCGACGCCATCGCCGAAGGTGGCAACGCTGCCGGCAGCCGCACAACCTTCGCCACCGGCTGGGCCGCCATCGAAGCCGGTCGCGATCTGCAAAGCAAGATGCGCGACGCCCTGGCCGACATCTGGGACGTGGCCGAATCGACCATTGACGTATCGCTCGATGGCTTCGCCGCCAACGGCTATTCGGTCGATTTCGCCGAGGCCGCCCGCCTGATCGTCAGCGAGGGCGAGGCCCCCGTCGGCGTCGCCACCACCACCCCAACCCTTCCCGGCCCCTCCTTCGCCACGCACATCGTGGACGTTGCCGTTGACCCCGAAACCGGCAAGGTAGACGTGCTCCGCTATACGGCGGTTCAGGATGTGGGCAAGGCTGTATATCCCCCATACGCCAGCAGTCAGATTGAGGGAGGCATTGCCCAGGGCATCGGCTGGGGAATCACCGAGGGCTACACCTACGACGCCGCCGGCTGCATGACTAACACCTCGTTTCTCGACTACCGCATGCCCACCGCGCTCGACGTCCCCAACCTCGAAATCGTCATGGTCGAGTACCCGAATCCCGGCCATCCCTACGGCGTCCGCGGCGTCGGCGAACTCCCCATCGTTCCGCCCCTGGCCGCCCTCGCCAACGCCATCCACAACGCCACCGGCGGCCGCATCCGCCACCTCCCCGCCTCGCCTGTCCGAGTGCTCGATGCCGTCAACAGTTCAGGACGCGCCTAGCGCGCAAACCGTCCACCATGGAGGACCGCTCAATGCCAACCGACCTGCCCACCGCAACTCTCGGCCGCACCGGACTTGACATAACCCGCCTCGGCCACGGTGCCATGGAAATCCGTGGCGCGCCCCGCGGCCGCGACATCAGCGACGACGACGCCCGCCGCATCCTCAACGCCGTCCTCGACTCCGGCATCACCTACATCGATACGTCCAACGACTACGGCCGCAGCGAGGAACTGATGGGTCGCTACATCGGCTCGCGCCGCGACGAGTACATCCTCGCCACCAAGTGCGGCTGCATCCCCGGCGGCGGCGAACACGTCTGGACCCGCCGGAACATGTTCCGCGGCCTCGAAGAGAGCCTGCGGCGCCTGAATACCGACTACGTCGACGTCATGCAACTCCACAACGCCACCGTCGAGCAGTGCGAGGCCGAAGGCGTCGTCGACACGCTGCAGGACATGCGCGCCCAGGGCAAGGTCCGCTGGATCGGCGCCTCAACCACCCTCCCGCACCTGCCCACTTACATCGAGTGGGGCGTATTCGACGTTTTCCAGATCCCCTACGCCGCCGTCCTGCGCGAGCACGAGGAGTGGATCACGAAGTCCGCGCAAGCTGGTATCGGCACCGTCATCCGCGGCGGCGTCGGCAAAGGCGAACCGGGCGTCGGCCTCGCCTCCGCCGACCGCTGGGCTGCCTACGAGAAGGCCGGCCTCGACGACCTACGCGAAGAAGGCGAAAGCCCAACCGCCTTCATGCTCCGCTACACCCTCTCCCACCCCGACGTCCACACCATCATCGCCGGCACCCTCAACCCCAACCACCTCGCCGAAAACGTCACCACCGCCCAACGCGGCCCGCTTCCACCCGACACCTACGCCGAAGCCAAACGCCGCCTCGACCAGGCCGGCGAGTCGCCTGCCCCGGCGAGCTAGCCGCCCCCGCCACCTCGGGGCTCGGGTCGGTTTACTCTCGCGCCTACGTCCAGAACCGGCTGATCACCGACACGATCGCTCCGGTGGCCACTACCGCGGCCAAAACGGACCCAACCATCCATTTGATCAGACGCGTTTCCAGGGCGTGCAAATCGGCCTTGGTTGCAAACGTCGGCAGTTTCGCGTCGAGCGTGGCTTCAATCCTGGTCAGCCGACGCTCAATGTCGAGGGCATTTAGCTCGGCCGTCATCGGCTCCTCCGTGAAACGGGATCCCGGATTCCTGTCGTCCGGACAATGGTGGCCCGCCGCACCGCCCAGCAAGAGAGCCTGCGAAATTTTAACTCACGGTATCCGTGCGAAGTGAACCACCACCGCCGACCATGCTTGTCCGCGTTGGGTGATACGTTGGCGCTCCCATGCGCTTCGGCGACCTCACCTACCTCGAAATCCGCCGCCTGGCCAAATCCGGCTGCCTCGCCGTCCTTCCCACCGGCTGCACCGAACAGCAGGGCCCCCACCTCCCCGTCGACTTCGACACCTGGTTCGCCGAGCGCCTCTGCCTGGCGGCGTCCCGCAGGGCTTCGGGCAAATTCAACGTTGAGTCGCTGGTGCTGCCCGCCATCCCCTTCGGTCCCACGCCGGAGCATCGGAACTATGGAGCGGGCTACGTCGATATCCCTGGCAAGCTCCACGGCGATTTGATCACCGCAACCTTGACCTCGCTCGCCGAGCAGGGCTTTGAACGCATCGTCGTCTGGCGCGGCTGCGGCGGCCACGACCTGCGCGGCGCCGTCCGCGACTTCAATCAGGCAGCCCCACACAAGGCCCAGGCCTTCTTGCCCGAACTCCCCTTCCACGACATCTGGTGCCGTTTTGGCGATCCGAACGTGCCGGGCGGTCACGCCGACAGCTTTTCAACCTCGATATCGCTCCATCTGCGTCCCGCATCGGTGCGCATGAACCAAATTGCTGATCCCGCGCACCGGCCTGTTGACTGGCAGGACCCGAATCTGGACTTCGCGCGCTACTCGCCCACCGGCGTCATTGGAGACCCAACCCGCGCCAGCGCCCCGCTTGGCGCCAAGCTCTGGGAGGCCTCCGTCGCAAGCGTCGCCCAAACCCTGCGGACAATCTCACGGACCGCTGCACCCGCCGAAGGCTCCTAACGATGCGTCAGGTGCAGTGTCGGCAAAACCCGCCGACAGCCTGAACGAGCCGCCCAGCCGGATCCGGCGCTCTTCTTGAGCCTCGCTCGGGCTACCCCGCCAGCGCCGCGCTCACCAGCGGCAGAACCTCGCCGTCCTCGGCGTGGCGTCCCAGCGCCTTCTTCGAGAACACCAGGTCCCCGTCGACGACCACCTCGAACACGCCGCCGCCCGAAGGCATCAGCGACATCTCGCCAACGTCGGTTCCATGCTCTCCCAGGATTTCTTCCGTCGCACGGACGGCTTTAGGGAGATAGTTTCATTGGCTGCAGTATTCGATCGAAACTCGGGCGCCGCGTCCCATGGTGTGCTCCCTTGCGTGGCGGAGTCGTTGCGTAGACCAGCCTATTGTCGCATGTACGCCACCGCCAACAACAGGCGCGGGCCTCAGCCGCAATCTTCCCGCACGTCGATTGGTAGCTTGATCTCCCCGAACCACGAATCCTCGACCACCCCCAGCGTCAGCAAGTAGGCGCCGGGTCCGGACGGTGCCTCAATGCCGCCCTCGAAAGCCATCCCGGATCCCGTCCCGATTCCCTGCCCTTGATAGGTCTGCACCTGCAGAAGCCGACCTTCCAGGTCTTCAAGGCGTTGCAGGACGAATCGGTCGTCCGCCGTCGACCAGTGAAACCCGACCAGGTGATCCTGGCTCCACGCCACGGCGCCAACATTCAGCGCCTGCGCCTGGGCCAGCGTGGTCGTTCCCGCGATCAGGCAGGACGGCAGATTCAGCACCCGCAGATCCGCGGCCAGCGGAGCAATCGTGTCCACGTGGGCCGCGCGTACATCGATCTCCGCCGATGCCTGCGGCGCACCGTCAATCACCAACTCCAGGCGATATTGACCCGGAACCGAGGGCGAGCGAGTACCGATCAGCTCCAGAGCGGGAGCCGTCGCCCCGGCGGCAATAACCGGCGGCAGCCGCAGCCGCACATCCTCTCGAACCGCCTCGCCACCCCCAAGCCGCTTCCAGGTCAGGGCGCCAGACGCGATCCCCCGGTGTGATGCCGGAATCCACGGACGGTCGGCCGCGTTTGCAAGCGTGACGGACACGCCGACCGACGCCTCCGGTGCTACGGAAGGCGCCAGCGCCAACTGCATCTCGACATTGGACAACGAACTGATCGGCGGCGTACTCGGCGGACCCACGGAGGTGACAACGAATCGCCGGGTCTCGTGCGTCGCCGCCGACGGCTGTGCGGCCCGGATAGCGGCCAGCCAGGCTTCCGTCTCGTCTTGGGATAGGTACTCCCGGTCCAGGACGACCGTTCGGACACCGAGAGTACGCAGCGCCTCCAGCACCTCGCCCCGGTTGCTGTCGTCTGCCCAATGCGCCATGCGCGCCAACTGCGACGTTCCACGCGGCTCGTATCCGGAATACCCATCCACAATCGGCTGGCGTCCCCCGTTAAGCGTCCACAGGGCGCGCTCGACATTCCGAACTTGGTGCTCGTGAATCTGTTCGACGTCCAAACCAAGTCGCTCGCCGGCAATTGGGATAAAGGCCACGGGCCCCTCCGGCGCCTCGGCCAGCGCCGCCTGCAGATTCCGGTCGTAAGGGATCGGTGCTCCCGACGTCGGCACGCGAGCGAATTCCAAAACGAGGAATCCAAATGCAGCCAATCCCACGGCCCCGGCTGTCCAACCCCCCAACCGCGGCCATCGCATCAGCCGGTCCAGAGCAATGGCGCCGAGCAAGGCCATTGCCAGCACCACCCCAACAGCCAGGAACTGTGGATTCCGCATCGCGGCGAAACCCGGAAGAAGCCCGTACGCGGCGGCATATGGCAGTTGTATGCCGGTCGCTTCGCCATTCCACCAGAGTTCCGGACCCAGCGTCAGGACGAACATCAGCAAACCGCTGAGCCCCATGCCAAGCGTCACCCAGCGCAAGCGCGGCGTCGCGGTACCTGCGGCCAGCCCCAGGCAGGCCAGCACCGCCGCCGTCAGTGCGGGAAAGCTGACGTCAAACCCCTGCACGCGCTCGGCAGCCGCCCGGAACCAGTAATGCGACCGCGCGGCCGTCGGCAGGTAGTCCGGCAGTCGCGCGCTCAGCTGCCGGGCCTCGTCAATCGTTCGAACCTCCTGGTTGTCCATCCAGAAGCCGAGATAGCCGGCCAGCAGCGGAACGAACGGCAGGGCGCCAACCGCCGTGCCCGCGACCGCCTGCACCGCCAGCCGTCGGTCCACCGCCGGCAGGCGTCTGGCAGCGACGGCCGCGCCGATCAGCACAAGCAACGTGACCAGCGCGATAAACCCCAGATACACGCCGGTAGCGAATTGGATGAACACGCAAACCCACGCCCCGCTGAACGTCCACCAGGTCGGCCGCCGCAGAAACGCGAACCAGAAGGCAAGGGCCAGCGGCGTCCACCAGGCCATCAGCAAGTGGTGGTATTGGATGAACTCCTGCGAGATCGGCGCAAAACCAAACACGAACCCGGACAAGACGGCTGGCGCCCACCGGCCCAGCAGAACCCAGCCCGCCGCCGCCGCCGCCGCCGCATTCAGTACCGGACTGGCGATGGTGAGCACGTTGATGCCCACCCCGGGCCCGAACAGCGTCGCCACCGGCGCGTACACCGGCAGTCCGCCCAGCAGCAGGTGCGTGAAGAACACCGAATCTCCCATGCCGTAGTACATGAGGCCCTCAAAGAACCGCTGCGGCTCGCTGAACAGCGCCACCCGCGCCCACTCCATCGAATAAAGGAACAGCACGTTGTCCTTGTGTCCCAGGTGAAACTGGTCGCCCGGCAACGGCGGCAAAGTGGCCAGGGCCGCCGCGATATACAGCGCCCCGGCAGCGGCCACTTGTACGAGCCACCTGGTCCGCCGCTCGGCGAATAAGCTCAGCCCCGGCACTCGCTGCGTCGTGACTTGGCTGTTGGGCTCTGTGATGCGGTCCATGCCGCGCAGGTTATCCGCCAATGCCCGGCGACTCCCGCTGTTGCCACCGGCAAGGCACTGGCGCACAGTGAGGTTCAGTCCGCTTGGTTTCGTACGAATGTGAGGTTGAAGCAATGAGCACTGATGTCACCCACCTCGGCTCGCGCAAGCACCTCTTCATCGATCTCTCGCTCGCCGACCACACCTCCGGCGTCTCACTCGGCGTCAACCCGCCCCGCCTGGGCGGCATCGCCATTGGCCGCGACCGCGCCTGGGAACACCACATCCACTTCCAGAACACCGTCCTCGACGACAACGGCCTGGGCCGCTGCTGGTATCTCGCGTCCGTTATCCGCAGGGGACTCGAGTCCGCGCGCTTTGGCTACGCCGAATCCGAGGACGGACGCCACTGGCGCAAACCCAACCTCCGCCTGGTCGAGCTCAACGGCCGCCGCGACATGAACATCATCCCGCCCAAGCCCAAGCGCTCCAACGTCTTCATCGACCCGACGGCCCCTTCCTCCGAGCGCTACAAGACCTTCGGCCTCAGCCTCGAGGACGATCCCGGCGGCGTGGGCTACGGCGTCTTCGCCTCGCCCGACGGCTACGTCTTCCGCGAGCTCGGCTGCAACGGCATTCGTCGCGCCGGCGACACCCAGAACATGGCTTTCTGGGATGACCGAATCAGACGCTACGTCGCCTACTTCCGCGGCTTCTCCCACCACCCCGATGGACGTCGACGCCGCGCCGTGGCGCGCTGGGAGACAGACGATCTCACCAGCCGCGAGGGCTGGGACCTGTCGAATGAGGAAAGCGACCGCCACATCATCGAGCAGTTGCCCATCGTCATTGCCTGCGACGACGACGATCCGCCCGACATGGATATCTACACCCCGTCCGTCGTCAAGTACCCCGGCGCCGACGACGTCTACCTGGCCACCATGTCCATGTACCACCACTTCACCCCCGACGAGATGGACGATGTCGACCCGCCCCGCAACGACGGCCTCATGGACATTCAACTGGCTGTCAGTCGCGACGGTATCTCCTGGGACCGCCCCGACCGCCGGCCCTACGTCGGCATTGATGCCGAAGGTCCCGGCCAGCGCATGTGCTACGCGGTCCAGGGTCTCCTGGTCCGCGGCGACACCGTGCTCCAGTACCACACCGCCTACGACCAGTCCCACGGCCACAAGCGCCAGAACAACCCCGGCGGCGTCATTCGCTGGACCGAGCAGCGCCTTGATGGCTTCGTCAGCGCCAACTTCCCCTACACCGGCGGCGAACTCGTCACCCGCCCGCTCACCCTCGATGGCTCAACCCTGGAACTCAACGTCGACGCCTCTGCCTCCGGCGAAGGTCGAGTCGAAATCCAGGACGCCGAAGGTCGGCCCCTGCCGGGACGCACCCTCGCCGACTGCGATCGTATCCTCGGCAACTACCTCCGCCACCCGGTCTCCTGGCACGGCGACACCAACCTCGGCATCCCACCCGGCACCCCCATCCGCCTCCGCTTCTCCCTCCGCAGCGCCCGCCTCTTCGCGTTGCAGGTCGCCTGACCAGGCGTGTAGCTGGTTGGTCTTGCTCCGGTGCGAATAGCCCCATGCTGTCGCGCCCGGACGATCAGATCGGAGGCTCCGCGGACTCAGCGAATTCAGGTCTGTACGTCGTCAGCGTGAGTCGCGAGAGATCGTCACTACGGTCTACGGCCGGAGGGGACAGCCGACATTTGCTGTCTGGGCACTAAGGGCATTCGAACGGCGTAAGAATGAGCTCCATGAGGGAGTTGTCCGCCAGCACTCCGGCAAGTCGTTCCCGGCCCTCGTCGGTGCGGTAATCGGGCGCGGGAGAAGTCCGAACTGAACCGTCCCTATTCAGGTACAGGTGCGACCCGGAATCCAGGTCGGTCAGTATCACGGAGGCGACAAATTCGGCGGGCGGAACCGGCCGGCAATGCGGCGCGTGCCACACGTGAATGTCGCCATTGACGACTCGCGTGTTGTAACCGAAATCCGTCGGGGTCTGGACTCGTCGCTCGTCCAGGGTCGGTGTCGGTGGCGGAGGCGGACGAGGAGGTGGTGTCTCGCCACACCCACTGACCGTCAGCGGCAACAGACTGGCGGCCAGCACGACAACAATCCACATGCGACGGCGCGACTTCATGACCGTCCTGCGCGGCTCCACCCCGGTCTCGGGTTCCTCGTCGCGGCGTGCCTCAGTAGTCCGCAGACCAGTCCGTTCACGCGCCCGGACCCGGCCCACGCCCCCGCAGCGGCACCTCCCGCAGAAAAATCGTCACCACAAAGGCAATCCCCAGCGCCACCGACACCACAACAAACACCGAACCAATCGCCGACGCCAACGTCTCCTGCAGCGCGCCAAGCAACTCATCCAAAACTGCCGCACCCTGCGGTCCCCGCTCCGCAAACCCGGCTCGCAACGCCTCCAGGGCCTGCGGATTCACCAGCGCCTGCGGGTTCTCCTCCATCTGCGCCAGCTGCTCTGCCGGCACCGCCTGCCGGATCGCTGGTGGCAGCGCCTCTTGCAGCCCCGCCGCAAACCGGTTAGCCATGAACGACCCCAGCACCGCCAGCCCCAGCGCCCCGCCGATCGACCTGTAGAACTGCGTCGCCGACGTCACCGCCCCCAACTGGCCCATCGGCGCGGCGTTCTGCACGGCGATCGTAAAGCTCGGAAACGTCATCCCCAGCCCAAGCCCCGTCACCATGATGCTGGCCACCGCCTGCCCGAACGACGTGTCGGGCGTCATTCGCGAGATCAGCACCATGCCCCCGGTCATGACGCCGATCCCCATCAGCCCTTGCAGCCGGTAATGCCCGCCCAACCGCGACAGCGCCTGCCCCGACAGCGTGGCGGCCACCACCATGCTCATCATCATCGGCGTCATGAACGAGCCGCTGCTCGTGGCCGAAGCCCCCAGCACACCCTGGAAAAAGAGCGGGATGAAGATGATCGACCCAAACATCGCGAATCCCGTGATGAACACGGCCACCAGCGAGATGCTGACCACCCGGTTCGCGTAGATCCCCAGCGGCATGATCGGATCCGCCGCCCGCTGCTCCACCAGGACGAAGACCACCGTCATCACCGCCGCGAACACCAGGGTCCCCACGATCTGCAGCGACACCCAGTCGTACTGCACCCCGCCCAGCGACAGCCCGACCAGCAGTGGCACCACCACCAGCACCAGCAGCGCCATCCCGGCGTAGTCCAGCCGATAGCTGCGCTTCTCGGGCCGCGTGTTCGGGAAGAACCGGATAAACAGGGCGATCACCGGCAGCCCCAGCGGCACATTCACGTAGAACACCCAGTTCCACGACAGCGTGTCGGTGATGAACCCGCCCAGCGTCGGCCCGATCACCGACGACAGCCCGAACACCGACGCCACAATCCCCTGGTACTTGCCGCGCTCCGCCGGCGGAAACAGGTCGCCAACCGTCGTGAACGACAGCGCCATCATGCTCCCGCCGCCGATGCCCTGGATGGCCCGGAAGGCAATCAGCTGGTCCATCGTCTGACTCACCCCCGCCAGCACCGACCCCAGCAGGAACACCACGATTCCGCCCAGGAAAAACGCCTTCCGGCCATACAGGTCCGACAGCCGACCCACGATCGGCACCGTCGTGGTCGAAGCCACCAGGTACGCCGTCGTCACCCACGTAAACCGGTCGAACCCGCCCAGGTCCGCAATGATCCGCGGCATCGCCGTACTCACCACCGTCTGATCCAGCGACGCCAGGAAAATCGCCAGCATCAACCCGCCCAACGTAAACACCACCTGCCGCCGCGGCAGCGGTGCCGGCACCGCCGGGTTGCCTTCCATCAGCCTATCCGCACCGTAGAGCTCACCTGGACCAAGCCACCAATGTCCGGCCGTCTCCACTTGAGTGTGCGAAGAACGAGTGGTCCACGTCTGCCATCAACGTTGGTCCCGACATAGCGAGAGAGACGGATGCTACTGGTCCCATGCCCGTGTGACGTATCGCATTGCCTAAGACCCTATGAGCCCTTCCTGCGGACGAACCCAGGGCAGCTTCGGCAGGGCGGCCATGAACTCGGCGCGCGGAAGTTGCAGATCGCCGACTGGTACGTCGATCACAACCGGGGCATCACACGCAAGCGCGCGTGGAAGCAGGTCTTTCAGGTCCTGCGGATCGTCCGCCCGCAGTCCTACCGCTCCGAATGACTCGCTGAACGCCACGAAGTCGGGATTATGCAGGCCGGTCTCGTAATCGCCTTCAAAGAACTCTTCCAGGTCGCGGGCGACATTCCCGTAGGCGTCGTCTCGAAAGACAATGCTGGTGACGTTGATGCCGTACCGCACGGCCGTGGCCAGTTCCACCGCGTTGAACAGGAATCCGCCGTCCCCGTTGACCGATATCACGGGGCGATCGGGGTGGGCCACCTTTGCCCCCAGCGCCGTGGGAAACCCGAAACCGAGGTTGAACGAGTAGCCCGAATCGATAAACGTCTTCGGCTCGTGCACCTGGTAGTGCGTACGCGCGTAGTAGCCGAACTGCGTGACGTCCCACACGATGTGAGTGTCCTCGGGAACGCTGCGTTGCATGGTCTCCAGGATCGGGTAGTGCGGTTCTTTGAGGTGGATGTCCCGGTAGGCGATCAGCCGTCGCGCGGCCAAGACGGCCTCCACGGGTGACGGTCGGTCCCCCGCGTTGGCTGCGTTGAGCAAGGGAAGCAGTGCCTCGATGGTGGCTCTGGCGTCGCCGTGCAGCGGGTACGTGTTGCCCTGAACTCGCGTGAGCTCCGCCTCGTCGATGTTGATATTGATCAGCGTGGAGGCCTCGCCCGCCGGATTTCCCAGGGAAAAGCGTGTGCCTATGCCGATGATCAGGTCGGCCGCTTGCATCACCTCGAAGAGTTGGTTCATCTGGTCGAACTCGCCGTGCGGCGCGAAGCACGAGCCGTACGCAAGCGGGTGCCGATCGGGAATGGTGCCTTTGCCGCCGCAAGACGTGACGACCGGGATGTTCGTGGCTTCGGCGAGGCGCACCAGCGCCGCTTCGGCGTCTGACCGCGCCACACCGCCACCCGCGTAGATGACGGGGAGCCGGGACTCCGCAATTAGCCGCGCGGCTTCACGCAGGTGTTCGTGGCCCGGGACGATCCGCGGCGCCGGCGCAGGGTCTTGCAACGTCACCTCATCACGCTCGACCCCGGCCTCGGGCGGGACCTCGATCAGCACTGGGTACGGCCGGCCGCTTCGCATCTGGCGAAAGGCCTCCGTCACGGCCGGGGGAATCTCCCGCGGCGCGAGGGCGGCATGGCGCCATTTGGTGACCGCGCCCACGATGTCCGCCTGACCCAGGACCTCGTGATACGTGCCGAAGCCGCCGCCGATCTGTGCCCGCGGGATCTGTCCCGCGATGGCCAGCACCGGCGAGGAGCGCGCGTAGGCGGTGGCCAGGCCGCTGGCCGCGTTGTACACCCCCGTGCCCGGCACCACCAGCACCACCCCCGGCTTGCCGCTCACCCGCGCATAGCCGTCGGCCATGTGGGCCGCCGCCTGCTCGTGCCGCGTCGTGATCATCCGGATGCCGGGATGGTCCCGCAGCGCCGCGATGATTCCGGACATGTGAATGCCCGGAATTCCGAACACCACGTCCACCCCTTCACGCACCAGGGATTGGACCAGGGCCTCTCCGCCGCTCATTCTCGGCACCAGGGACCCGCCGATCAGCCGCCGAAATTCAGCGCGTGCAGCCGAACCGCGCCGCAGAAGTGAATCCGCAGCCGAACCGCCTCCGTCCCAAGCTCGTCCCACCGCCGCTCACGCCAGTTCGCTGGCTCGCGTAGCCCATCCCGGCACACCGGCCGGAATTCGTCGCGGCTGAAGCCCGCCAGCGGCTCGTCGCCCTCCGCCGGCAACACGTCCAGTTCCACCCAACTCCGAAGCGGCTGCCCCGCACTTACGTTCAGCGAGAGCCGGTCGCCGCGCTCGTCCGCCGAGAACGGCCGCGTCACCGCATATCCCGGCGTCTCCCGGTCCACCGACTCCAGGCACGTAAACCGGTCCACCCCCAGCGTCGCCAGCCCCATCTGAGATACCCGCACGGCGCCAACGCTCTGCCAATGCGAGTCGTCGGGAATATTGCTGCCCGGCCAGCTGGTCCAGGTCTCGTCATTCCCGCAGTAATACAGGTACAGCCGGTCGTTGTGCTGGACCAGCTTCTCGCTGATCACCAGCGATCCGGCGTCCCAGTCGCCGCGCGGCCCGCGCCGGATCAGAGGTTGATGCGGCTGCACCCGGCTGAAGTGTTCGCCATCGCGGCTGACCGCCAGCCTGATGTCGGCGCAATACAGGCCAAACCGTCCGGTCCCGTTCGGCACGTACCAGCCGTACTCATACGGCATCACGTACTGCCCCGCGTGTGGCGCCAGCATCAGGAAGTGAATCTCATGTTCCCTGCCGTCGTTGGGATGCAGCACCGGATTGTCCGCGCTGGCTGTCAGGTGCTCCATAGCGGGCCCGACCGCCAGGTGCTTCACCCGCACCAGTTCGGGTCCTGGCTTGTTGCCGGGCAGCAACTCCTGCCAGATCGCTTTGAACCGGCGGTTCAGGTCTGGCTCCTGGTCGTCCTTGATCAGCGCCACGATGTCCGGCGTGCCGCCCTTCCACTCCGGCAGGTCGATCCGTGCCCCCTCGATCCAGTGAATCCCGTCCGCCGAGTATCCGGCCCGAATCTCTTGGTTCCGCGGCGGCCCCTTCACGATCATCTTGTAGCGTCGCGCCGGGTCGTCCTCCTCCAGGTCCTTCACCACCGGACCCCAGCCCCGCAGGCAGATGTTGTTGTCGCTGCTCCCCCGGTACTCGTGCAGACCCAGCCTCGGTTTCTCCCAGTGGATCCCGTCCTCGCTGACCGCGTATCCGGTCGCCCACCAGCGCTCCACGCTGACGTCGCTTCCGAGATACCAGCACTTGAAGAGGCGTTCCTGCTCGTCGAAGAGAATGGTGCGGCTACCCCAGGGACAAGCCTGCAAGCTGTCCCATTCGTGGTGATCCCCCAGCGGCAGCACCGGGTTGTTCGGGTGCTTCTCCGCCTCGCAAACCGCATGAACCACGTTGTGCCGCGACTGCACGTCTTGCAGGTCGAGAAAGGGAACGCGCCGCTTAGTCACGCCAGCTACTCCGGTTCCTCATCGAACCACGCTGATCCCATGCAACCGCGCCGCCCCATACAGGTTCACCCGCAGCCGCACCGTCTCCGGTTCCAGGTCGGCCAGCCGCCGCTCCCGCCAGGTCACCGGCTCGCGTAGCCCATCCCGGTCCAGCGGCCGGCAATCGTCCCTGGTGAATCCCGCCAGCGCTTCATCCCCGTCCGCCGGCAGCACCTCCACCTCCGCAAAGCTCCGCATCTGCTGTACGTCACTCACGTTCAGCGCCAGCCGCCCGTCCCGCTCGTTGATCCGCAGCGGCTCGGTCACCACCCATCCCGGCGTCTCCCGGTCCACCGTCTCCAGGCACGTCAACCGGTCCTTCGGCAGCGTCGCCAGTCCCATCCGCGACACCCGGTTGGATCCCACCTCGCCGGTGCCCTTCCAGTACGAGTACTCCGGCACGCTGCCCTCCGGCCACTGCGTCCACTCCTCGCCGTTGCCCACGTAGTAGAACCACAGCCGGTCGTCGTGCTCCACCAGCTTGTCGCTCATCATCAGCGCCCCCGCGTCCCAGGTCCCTCGCGGCCCGCGCGCGATCAGCGGCTGGTGCGGCTGCACTCGCGTGTAGTGATCCCCGTCGCGGCTCACCGCCAGCCGGATGTCCGAGCAGAACATCCCATGCACGCCCGTCCCGTTCGGCGCGTACCAGCCGTACTCGTACGGCATCACGTACTGCCCCGCATACGGCGCCAGCGCCAGGTAGTGGTTCTCCTGCTCCATCCCGTCGATCGGGTCCAGGATCGGGTTATCCGCAATCCCGGTCAGCCGTTCCACATCCGGCCCGCACGCCAGGTACTTCGTCCGCACCATCGCCGGCCCCGGCTTGTTGCTGGGACCCAGCCCCTGCCACACCATCTTGAACCGACGCTCGGGATCCGGATCCTGGTCGTCCTTGATCAGCACCACGATGTCCGGATCCGGCCGGTACCACTCCGCCAGCCGGATCGACGCCCCGTCGGTCCAGTTCACCCCGTCTGGCGAAACGCTGATCCAGCAATCGTCTGGACGCTCCGTGCTCTTGACGATCATCTTGTAGCGGCGGCTCGGCACGTCGTCCAGGTCCTTGACCACTGGACCCCAGCCCTTCAGGCAGACGTTGTTGTCGCTGCGGCCGCGGTACTCGAACAGCCCCAGCGTCGGCTTCTCCCAGTGCACGCCGTCGTCGCTGATCGCGTACCCCGTCCACCACCAGCGGTCCATCGTCAGGTCGCTGCCCGCGTACCAGCATTTGAACAGCCGGTCCTGCTCGTCGTACAGGATCGTCCGGCCTTCCCACGGCCGCGCCTGCATCCCGTCCCACTCGTGCGAGTCCCCCAGCGGCAGCACCGGATTATCCCGATGCTTTTCCGCCCGGCACACCGCCTGCACCACGCCGTGCAGCGATTGGACGTCTTTCAGATCAAGAAAAATAAGGCGGCATTCTGGCGTGAGGGCTTGCACTTCGGTGTTTGGCACCTGCGAGTCCCCTCCGGTGGCTGCCATCAACGGGCATTGTGAGGTCAATCCGATTGACGAATGACCGCTCGCCAGGCACCACCTTAGCGCCCGCACCGCTCTGCAGTCCCATGGCGTCTGTGCTGACGACCGGCTGTCCCCGTGCCGAGTGTTTTGGACGGCGGAACTGATGACGCGGTGATCGAGCATTTGAACCGTTCCGACCATGGGCTTGGGCGCTGCGGCTTCGGCCCCCGCGTCAGCTACCAGCCTTCAACACATCGGTTCCGCGCCAGCGCCGCGTGCCCGCTCGACGCAAACCTTACAGAGATCACGAGAGGCCGGCATCTGGAGACTCCAATAGCATTTGACACTTGTCATTTAGACCTTGCAGCATCCAGGGTGGACGCTGTGCTTGGTGGCGCGGCCGGCTGGCGGCTGCCCTTGCACGGCAATCCACGGGAGGTTGGCTCATGGCAATGAAACAACTCAGGCAGCGCGTCACGCGACGACGCGCGATGGCCTTGCTCGGTGGAAGCGCGGCGGCGGTGGCCTTGGCCGCGTGCGGTGAAACCCAGGTCGTCACCAAGGAAGTCCCGGTCGAAACGACCGTGATCAAGGAAGTCCCGGTCGAAAAGATCGTCCGTGAAACCGAGGTCAAGGAAGTCCCGGTCGAGAAGATCGTGACCCAACAGGTCGACCGAATCGTGACGCAGACCGTCGAGGTCGAAAAGGTCGTCGAAGTCGAAAAGGTCGTCGAGGTCGAGAAGGTTGTAACGCAAACCGTCGAGGTCGAGAAGATCGTCGAGGTTCAACCGGCGGCGATGGCGCAGAACATCCTGTTCCAGACGGACCACACGTCCGGTCCGCGTGGTGCGGCCGTCGATTGGGCCCTGGAGCGATTCACCGCGCAGTTTCCCAATATCGGCGTTCGTTACGTCCCGGCGCCGACGCAGGTCGAAATCGTCTACGGCGCCATGGTCGCCGCCGGCTCAACGCCGGAAGCCGCCCTGATGAGCGGCTGGTTCGCGGCCCAGTGGTATACGGGCGACGCCTTTGTGAACATCGACGACTTTCTGGCCAAGCAGGACAGCTACAACCCCGCGGACTATTACTACCCCGGCGATTCCTCAGGGGTGGATTTTGCCGACACGGTGCCCTACGGCCACCTCGACGGTCTGCGCGGCAAGCAGTTCGGCATGCCCTACCAGGGCAACACCAACGGGCAGCACATCAACCTGCAGCTCATGGAAGAAGCCGGGATCCAATGGCCCACGCCGGGCAACTGGCATCTCGAGCTGCAATTCCTGGACGACCTGCGTAAGGCCACCGACCCGGAAACCGACACCTATGGCATCGAGGTCGGCGGCGGCAACGGTGGGTCCTGGACGCAGTGGAACCCCTGGGGGTGGGCGTTGGCCGACGATCCCACCATCATGTACCGCAGCGCCGACGGCACGCGCACAACCTGCTGGGACTCCGGCGCCGATCGCGGCGTGCGGCTGGCGGTGGACTTGATCGCCGTACATAAGGTGTCGCCGGCGCTCGGCGAAAGCCGCGAATTGGCCGGTGAGTTTAGCGACCTCTTCGCCGCCGGCAAGCAGCTCATCCAACGCAACGGCGGGGCCGTCGGCAGTACGGCCGGCCGTGTCGCCGGTCGCTTCCCGTGGTCACTGGCGCCCATGCCCGAGGGTCCGCGCGGTCCCGTGCCGCACGAGATCACCGAGCAGCCCCACATGATCTCCAACACGGCGGCCTTGCGAGATACCGTCGAAGCCGCCGCCCAGTTCGTGCTGTTCATGGCTGGCCCCGACGTACAGGGACGCATCGCCATCGACCGCGGATCCATGCCCTTGCGCAAGGAAGTGCATGCATCGCCCGAGATGGCCGCCGGGCCGCCGGAACGCCACAACATGTGGAAGGAATACCTGGAGCAGCCGGATGCTCGCCACCGGCAGATGGCCTATCCGGCCTGGCTGGAGTGGATCAACTCCTGGCGCAACGTCGACGCCGCCCACGCGGGCGACTTGACGATTGATGAGGTCATCGAGCGAAGCCTCACCAGGGCTGACCGCGTCCTGGCCGAGAACGCCGAGGCCTATCAGGAGCTGAAGACCTACATCGCAAACGCCTGAGTCTTCGCCTTCGACAGAAGGGGCGGCCGCTCAATTGAGCGGCCGCCCCTCTGGTTTCCCAGTCGTCTGGCGCCTGCTAGCTCAAATCCCGCGGCGCCGTGCCGAATCGATACGCAAACAGCGAGCCGTACGTCACCTCGATATGCAGTCGCACTTGCTCGCCTTCAACCGGCCCGATCCCCGGGTCCCCGCGCCACGTCACCGGGTGATCGATCGCATCGCCCGTAATGGGATCGCAGTCCTCCAACGATCGACCGGCCATCGGAGCCGCCAGCGCCGTCCGCAGACCCACCCGAATCGATCCGGTCTGATTCAGGCGCGCATTGATGAACAGCCGTGATTGCCTGGCGTCTACGGGCTCCGTCACCAGCTGACCGGTCTGGCGCCCCGCCACCAGTCCGACGAAACGGTCGACACCAAGCAGGAACGACCCCATGGCCGCGATCCGGTGAATCCGGCCATGCGCCGACTGCCGCCCCATGTACCAGAACCGTAAGTGCCGCCCTTGTCGAACGGGCGGGTTGTTCGTCACGTTGATCCAGGTGTCGTCCCACTGCCCGTCCGGCCCCAGGTCCAGGAACGGCTCGCGCCGTGGACGCAGCCAGCGCCGGCCGTCCGGGCTGGAGGCCAGCGTCACCCAGATCTTCTCCACTTCCGTGTCATAGAGATCCACGAACGCCAGATACCGATTCCCGTACGCGAATGGACTGATGGAGTAGAACTGCGTACCGGGCGTATCCCAGTCGTCCATCCGCAGCACGTTCTCGAAGTCCGACCAGTTCAGAAAGTCGGTGCTGGTCGCGCGCGTGATCAGCCGCTTGTACGGCATGCGCGAGCCCAGCGGCTCGTTCGGGAGTTCGGCTTCCGGGTACTGCGGATTGGAAACCGCGCCGGTCGCCTTTGGGCGGCGCGTATAGGCGAGGTAGCGGCCCGAAACCGGGTCCTTCATGGCCGAGTGCCGGTCCCCGGCCAGCGGCATGATGGGCGCGCTCGTACGCGTCCAGTGGATGCCGTCCGGACTGAACAAGCCGTAGATGCCATTGCCCTGATTGGACTCGAAGGCGTGATAGGCCGGCAGCTTGTAACGGCGCTCCGGTGCGCCTACCTCGTCCACGATTACCCCGTGGCTCTCAAACGCCCGCAGCCCGGCAATATCGTGGGGCCAGTACACGATGTTGTTACGACGCGAACCCTGCCATTCCACCGCACCCAGATCGGGCTTCTCCCACGTCAGCCCGTCATCGGACACCGCGTAATTCAGGATGTTCCGGTCAGACGCCGCCTCCACGTCATCGTCCGCGCTCCGGTACCAGCACTTGTAGATACCCTCGTCGCGGTCATGGAGAACCGACGACCAGAGTCCGGCGGCACGTCCCTCCCAGGGCCGGTCCGGTCGAATTATGGGGTCGTGCGTACGTCGCTCAGGCCGCGCCAGGACTCGCCGCAAATGCCACCGGGCATCGATCTCCTCGTCATCGACCAGCAAATGCAAATCAGGGTCGTACATCACGCTGTACCCGTTCTTCAAGGATCGGAGTCTATCCCGCAAGGGTCCCTAAGCTGTGTACCCGATCGCGCCCGTAACCCCCCGGCGCCATTGGGAAGGATCGCCCCTTGTGGTGCCCTTCTTCTTTCTTGCACACCCCTCCTGCTAGCGTGAGCCGTCGCCCAAACTGAGTCCAACGCCGCCATGCCCACCGCCTTCGCTAACAGATCACCCCCGACCGTCGTCGCCTACGACCCCACCTGGCCCGACACCTTCGAAGCCGCCAAATCCCAAATCCACCGCGCCATCGCCCCCAACATCCAAACCATCCACCACGTCGGCAGCACCTCAGTCCCCGGCCTCCCTGCCAAACCCATCATCGACATCCTCATCGGCGTCAACGACTGGAACAACGCCCGCGTCACCGTCGCTCCCCTCGAACGGATCGGCTGGGAATTTCGCGGCCAGCGCGGCATCCCCCGCCGCCACTACTTCGTCATGCGCATCCCCGATGGCCGCCGCACCCACCACCTCCACATGCTCGAACTCTCGTCAGCCCAATACACCGAAATGCTCGCCTTCCGCGACCACCTCCGCACCCACCCCGCCGCCGCAACCGAATACGCCACCCTCAAGCGCCGCCTTGCCGACCGCCCTGAACCCCACCGTGGCGCCTACCAGCAAGCCAAGGCCCCCTTCATCCAGCGAATCCTCTGCGAATGCCGGAATCAGCCTCGCTAGAGACCCTTGCAGAACGCCCCGCGCCCTCAAAGGCGGGACCCCTCTTGCTCCCTCTCCCCGTGGGAGAGGGCTGGGGTGAGGGTCTTCCGCGCACCCACCTTCGGGTTACGCAAAGGTCTCTCGCTAGGCACACGGGCGAGACCCGCGACGCCGTCGACCATTCAAGGCTGCAGGCGCTCCGTGATAATCTCCCCAGGTTGATTCAATCCGTGCCCGGCACAATACCTGCGCCGCACTTGGCGTCAGTTTCCCGGTCGGGACGCAATGGAGGCTTCCGCCCATGAGTACCGCTTCAACTGGCATGACCCGCCGGAAACTGCTACGTGCCGGCGGTGGTCTCGGACTCGGCGCGGCCGGTGCGGCCGTACTGGCTGCCTGCGGCGAGACCCAGATCGTCGAAGTCGAGAAGATCGTCACCCAGGAAGTAACCGTCGAAAGGGTCGTCACCCAGGAAGTCCCGGTCGACCGTGTCGTCGAGAAGATCGTGACCCAGCAGGTCGCGGTCGAAGTCGAAAAAGTCGTCGAGGTCGAGAAGGTCGTCGAGAAGGTCGTCGAGGTCGAAGCCGCCCCGGCGCCCATGTCGCAGACGTTCGCCTTCGGCACCGACCACACCTCCGGCCCTCGTGGCGCCGCCATGCAGTGGGCGCTCGAGCGCTTTGAACAGGTCTCGCCCCACCTCAACGTCAAGTTCGTGGCTGCGCCCACCGGCACCGACGAGGTCTACGGCGTGCAGTTCGCCTCCGGCAGTCAGCCCGAAGTCGCTCTTATGACCGGCTGGTTTGCCGCCGGTTGGTACGCCGCGGGCGCGTTCGTTCAGATCGACGACCTGCTGCGCAAGCGGGCCGACTTCGACCCGAACGACTTCTTCTGGTACCCCGACACGGCCACGCCCAACTTCCAGCACACCCGGCACGATCCTGGGTCCGGCATGCGCGGCCCGTCCTTCGGCATGAACTTCCAGGGCAACATCGAGACCCTGGCCATCAACCTCTCCATGGCCGAGGAACTGGGCATCCCCCAGCCCTCCGTCGGCAGCTTTGGCGCCTTCGCCGAGTTCCAGGACGCCCTGCGTATGGCCACCGACCCCGAAACCAACACCTTCGGGATTCGGCCCACCGGCTACTGGTTCAGCCTCTTCGCCTCCATCGGCTTCTCCCACGCCACTGACCCGCAGTTGATGTGGTACAGCCAGGACGCGACCCGGTCCACATTTGCCGACGCCGGCGCCGACATCGGCATGCGAACGCTGGCGGACTGGCAGTTGGTCGACAAGGTCATCCAGCCGTCCGAGATGAACAAGGAACTGTCGGGCGAATTTGGCGACCCGTTCTCCTCAGGCAAGAACCTGTTCCGTCAGAGCAACGGCCCGTTCGGGTCACAGGTCGGCCGCATCAAGGACCGCTTCAGATGGGCGTTGTCGCCGCTCCCCGAGGGACCGGACGGCCAGCCCGTGCTGCAGCAGTTCAGCGACCAGCCGCACTTGATCACGGCTACCGCCGAAACTCGTGGCAACACTGAGGGTGCCGTCGAGTGGTTGTCATTCCTGTCGGGCACCGAAGTGCAAACGCGCATCGCCGTTGACCGCGGCTCCGTGGTCGTCCGCAAGGACGCCGCCGACTCCGCCGAAATGGCTGCCGGACCGCCCGAGAACCACGCGCAATTCCGCGAGTGGCTCAACGTCGACACCGCCTCCCACCCGCAGTTCATGTTCCCCAGCTACATCGAGTGGCACGTCAACAGTCACAGCTCCGCCATCGCCAACAAGATCTGGCTCGGCGAGCTGACCGTCGACGAAGCCATCCCCATGATGTACGAGGCCGGCGACGCAATCTTGGCCGAGAACGCCGAGCGCTACGCCGAACTCCAGGCCTACGTGGGCGGCCGCCCGGATCCCGTCTAGGCGGAAGTAGCACCCAGCGTCCTCGCCAGGTCTCACCCTGGCGAGACACAGCAGCGGGCGAGGCTCACCCCCTCGCCCGCTGTTTGCATCCCTGGCTAGACCAAACCCGCGACCGCCACCCGCCCCTCCGTCGCCCCGGCGCCGTCACCAACCCGCCAGTCGTCCCCACCACCGCCCCGTACACCCTCGCCCTCAGCCTGCCGAAGCGGGCGAGTCCAACCAGTCCCCTGTTACGCCACCCACGCCCTCAATCAGTCCGCCAATCTTGAAACCCTTGCAAAACGCCCCGCGCCCTCAAGTATGGGGCGGCTCTTACTCCCTTTCCCCGTGGGAGAGGGCTGGGGTGAGGGTCTTCCGCGCAACGACGCCCGAGTTTCGCAACGGTCTTTCCCGGGGGAGAGGGTTGGGGTAAGGGGTCTTCCGCGCGCCCAACGACGGATTCCGCAGTGACCGTCCCTGGGCAATCTGCGTCCGTTCTTGCTCCCTCTCCCCGTGGGAGAGGGTTGGGGAGAGGGTCTTCCGCGCAACCAACGACGGGCTACGCAACCGTGGAGATCCTGTGGAAGAGCGGTTTTCCGGGCCATGTCCGCCATCGCGCCGTACAATTCAATCCGAGGCGCCGGCTCGGCCCGGCGCGCGGCTTGCCACGGAGGCAGTCATGAGTGATCAATTGCGCGCCGGTGTTGTGGGACTTACGGGAATCGGCCAGAGGCCGGCCTCCGCCGGAGCACAGTCCGGCTGGGGCACCGCCATGCCCCACTCCCACGTGTCCGCCTACCACCACGTGGCCGACACCGAAGTCGTCGCCGTCTGCGACCTTGACGAGGGCGCCATCGCCAACTTCAACGCCGACTGGAACGACACGCTCCCCGAAGTCAACACCTACACCAGCCACGTCGAGATGCTCGAAAAAGAAAACCTCGACATCCTCAGCGTCGTCACCGGCGACAACGTCCACGCCCAGATCTGCATCGACGGCGTCGAGGCCGGCGTCAAGGGCATCCTCTGCGAAAAGCCCATCGCCTCCTCCTTGTCTGACGCCGATCGCATCATCGAAGCCGTCACCAACGCCGGCATTCCGCTGCTCGTCGACCACACCCGCCGCTGGATGTACCCCTGGGTCGAAGCCGGCAAGCTCATCGAGGACGGCGCCATTGGCGACGTCAAGCGCGTCGTGGCCAACCAGGGCGGTGCCCGCGCCATGCTCTTCCGCAACGGCACCCACATGTGCGACACCATCAACTGGTTCGCCCAGGGCAACCCCACCGCCGTCTACGCCGTCAATGAGATCGGCTTCGAGGACTACGGCCCCCGCTACGCCAGCGATGGCGGTCACGACCCCGACACCGACCCCGCCGTCAGCATCCTCATCGAATACGACAACGACGTCCGCGCCTTCTGGAACATGTGCAAGCCCATGCCCAACGTCTTTGATGTCGACGTCTTCGGCTCCGAGGGCATCCTGCGCGTCACCCAGGAACGAGCCACCCTCACGACCCAGAACGAGAATCGTGTCCTCGTCACCTCCGACATTCCCCACACCCAATACACCCAGGGCCACATCGCTGGCGCCGTCGTCGAGCTCATCGACCTCATCAACAACGGCGGCACCCCTTCCTGCGGCCCCAAGGAAGCCCGCCAGGTCATGGAAATCCTGCTTGGCGCCCTCCAGTCCTCCGCCGGCGGCAACGTCCGCGTTACAATGCCTATCGTCGACATGTAGGCTCACATGACATCTAGTTGCCTTCCGCCACCCCGGAAGGCACCCTGCGCGCCCAACGCAGGGCCCCCCCCGGAGGGACGCCACCCCACCACCGTGGCGTCCCTCCTTTTTATTGTCACCGCGCTTCTGGCGTTCGCTGCCTGCGGCGAATCCTCCCAACCCCAAGCGGCGCGCGACACCGCCCCCCAGCCCGCCGCCCCGGCTGAACTAAACCAAACAGCCCGTCAGGGCGAAACCGTCTTCAACACCCACTGCGCCCAATGCCACGGCCCTGAAGCCTCTGGCACCAACCTCGGCCCCACCCTCATCGACCGTATCTACCACCCCGGCCACCACGGCGACGCCGCCTTCCATCTCGCCGTCCTGAGAGGCGTCCGTCAGCACCACTGGAACTTCGGCAACATGCTCCCCGTCCCCGGCGTCTCCGAAACCCAGGTCAACCAGATCATCTGCTACGTCCGCCACCTCCAACGCACCCACAACATCTACACCCCCGCCGAATACCAACCCACCTGCTAACCCTCTAAGTCTTCACCTGTGGTTCGGCTCACCGTTCGTGGTGAGCCGGGCCAGAGTCTTCGGCGGCCCGTGTCGAACCACCCGATTCAGCACCCAAGCCACCCTCGTTGCTTCTTTCGCCTCGCCCGCGACCGATCGCTCCCCACCCCCAAATGCAACAATTCCCACCATCCACTAGCCACCAGCACCACCCCATGCCCCACCCCAACATCATCGTCTTCATGACCGACAGCATGGACGGCCGCGTCATGCGCCACCTCGGCCACCCCGCCGCCCACACCCCCAACATGGACCGCTTGGCTGCGCGCGGCGCCTCCTTCAGCAACGCCTACTGCAACTCCCCCCAGTGCGCCCCTTCCAGGGCCAGCTACTGGAGCGGCCAATACGTCCACCGCGTCCAGGCCTGGAACAACCCCGCCGGCCTCCCCATGGACGCCCCAACCTTCGGCACTCATCTGCAAGACGCTGGCTACGGCCTCCACGTCTTCGGCAAAACCGACTACCGCGTCGGCGGCCACTCCCTTAAGGCCCGCCTCACCGCCTGGATGCGTTCCGCCAACATCAAGCGCCCCCACAACCCCCGCCCCCAGGCCACCGTCCTGGAACCCGACACCCCCCGTGCCCACGAAGGCGACTGGAATCAAATCGACAACGCCTGCCAATTCCTCGCCAACTACTCAACAGACGATCCGCCCTATTTCCTTTACCCCAGCACCAACGTCCCCCATCCCCCCTTCCGCGCCACCCCACACTGGCTCGACACAATTGACCCCGCCGCCGTCACCCTCCCGCCCTACGAGTCCGACCTCCACCCCGTCATGGACTACATGAGCGTCACCAAGAACACCCACGGCCACTTCACCGACGAGGAAATCCTCGCCATCCGCCGCCACTACTTCGCCATGGTCGCCGAAACCGACGCCATGCTCGGCCAGGTCCTGGACACCCTGGAGGCCACCGGCCAGCTCGACAACACCTACATCATCTTCGCCAGCGACCACGGCGAAATGAACATGGAACACCGCCAAACCCTCAAAAACGCCCTCTACGAAGCCTCCGCCCGCGTCCCCCTCATCGTTGCCGGCCCCGGCCTCCAGCAAGGCGTCATCTCCGACCAGCTCGTCTCCCTCATCGACCTGTTTCCAACTCTCATGGACATGGCTGGATTGGAGCACCCTCAGGGCCTCGACGGCCACTCCCTCATACCCCTCTGCCGCGGCGAAGCCACAAACCGCCCCGACTACGTATTCAGCGAATATCACAGCAACTTCTCCAACACCGGCATCGCCATGTGGCGCCAGGGCCCCTGGAAATACATCCGCTACGCCGGCTACGCCCCCCAGCTATTCAACTTGGACGACGACCCCGAGGAGATCAACGACCTCGCCCAAACCCACCCCGAAGTCGTCCAACGCTTGGACGCCCGCCTCGAATCCCTCGTCGACTTCGACGACGCCGACCACCGAGCCAAACTCGACGACCGCCAGAACTTCCAAACCTGGCGCCAGTCCCTCACCCCTGCCGAGTACAACGAAGCCATGACCAACGCCCACCAGGGTCACTGGACCCCCGCCGACACCCACCACCTCGAAGCCTGGCAATCCGACTTCCCCTGATCCCGCTCTTGCTCCCCATTCCGGTGGAAGATGGCTGGGGTGAAGGTCTTCCGCACAACCGCCCCGGATTCTGCAAGCGTCTCCGAAGAGGGGCTAAGCCAGGCCCGTAATCACCCCGTCGGCCGATACGTCCATATCCTCGGCAAACGGCCGGCGAGGCAGTCCCGGCATGGTCAGGATGTCGCCTGTCAACGGCACCACGAACCCGGCCCCCGCCGACAGCCGCACGTCCCGCACTGTCACACGGAAGCCGCTCGGTCGCCCCAGCAACGACGGGTTGTCCGACAGCGAGTATTGCGTCTTCGCCATGCACACCGGGAAACCGCGCGCCACGCCTCGGTCCAATCGACGCAATCGCCGCGCCACGCCCGCGGCGTAATCCACGCCGTCCGCCCCGTAGATCTCCCTCGCCACCGTCTCGATCTTCTCCGTCAGCGGCGCCTCCGGCTCATACAACGGCTTGAAGTCGTCCTCGCCCTTCGCCAGCGTCGCCACCACCTGCCGGGCCAGGTCTTCGCCCCCGGCCCCGCCGTCGCTGAACACCGTCGATACCGCCGCCGGCGCCCCCAGCCCCTCGGCCGCCGCCATCACCGCGTCAACCTCGGCGTCCGTGTCCGTCGGAAACCGGTTGACCGCAATCACCACCGGCACCCCGAACTTCCGCAGGTTCTCCGCATGCGCCTCCAGGTTGGGCATGCCCGTCCGCAGCGCCTCCAGGTCTTCGCTCGCCAGCTCACGCTTGTTGGCCCCGCCGTGCAGCTTCAGCGCGCGCACCGTCGCCACCAGCACCGCCACCCGCGGCCGCAACCCACCCGCCGGACACTTGATGTTGAAGAATTTCTCCGCCCCCAGGTCGGCCCCGAACCCGGCTTCCGTCACTACCAGGTCGGCCAGCTTCAGCGCCAGCCGCGTGGCCACCAGCGAGTTGCACCCGTGCGCGATATTCCCGAACGGCCCGCCGTGAATCAGCGCCGGACCGCCTTCCAGGTTCTGCACTAGGTTCGGCAGCACCGCCTCTCGCATCAGGATCGCCATGGCCGGATGCGCCGTCAGATCCGCCGCCGTCACGTAATCGCCCGGCCTGCGCTCCGCCACCGCGATCCGCGCAAACCGCGCCTTCAGGTCTTCCAGGTCGCGCGCTAGGCACAACACCGCCATCACCTCTGAGGCCGGCGTAATGTCGAACCCGGTCTCCCGCGGCACCCCGCGCGTCCGCCCGCCCAGGCCCGCCACGATCCCGTGCAGCGCCCGGTCGTTCATGTCGATCACTCGCCGCCACAGCACCCGCCGCGCGTCGATCCTCTGCGCGTTCCCCTGGTGCAGGTGGTTGTCCAGCATCGCCGCCAGCAGGTTGTGCGCCGCGCTGATCGCCGCGAAATCGCCGGTGAAATGCAGGTTGATGTCCTCCATCGGCAGCACCTGCGCGTACCCCCCGCCGGCCGCCCCGCCCTTCACCCCGAACACCGGACCCAGCGACGGCTCTCGCGTCGCGCTCAGAGCCCGATGCCCCAGCCCCTGCAACGCCTGCGTCAAGCCAATGGTGGTCGTTGTCTTGCCCTCGCCCGCCGGCGTCGGCGTAATCGCCGTCACCAGCACCAGGTCCCCGTCCGGCGCATCCCGCCGCGCCTCGATGGCCTCCCGCGTGACCTTGGCCTTGGTCCGCCCGTATGGATCGATCTCGTCAACGGCCAAATCCAGGCCCGCCGCAATCTCCTCGATCGGTTTCAAGACGGCGCTCTGCGCGATTTCGATATCCGGCGGCTGCGATGGGCTCATGACTTCTCCGGTTAGTGACTGCGACGTTCGACGAGTTCAACGAGATTCCGCATAAGGCAGTAATTCGTAATCGGCCCGATCCCGCCCGGCACCGGCGTAACCGCACGGGCCTGCTCAACCACCGCCTCAAAGTCCACGTCGCCCAACACCGTGCCGTTGCGGTACGTCGTCCCCACATCCACCACCACGGCGTCGCTGTCCACGTGCTCCGCCCCAATCAGCCCCGGGCTCCCAGCGGCCACGACCAAAATCTCCGCATTCGACGTTACCGCCGGCAAATCGACAGTCCGCGAATGACACACCGTCGTGGTGGCATTCCGCGCCAACAGCATCGCCCACAACGGCTTCCCCACCACGTTGCTGCGACCAACCACGACCACCCGGCGACTCTCGATTGGTTCCTCGTAGTAGTCCAGCAGTTCGATCACCGCCGCCGCAGTCGCCGGCCCCGTCGTCGTATGCCCGGCAAACAACTCGCCGATCGCAGCCGATGTCAGCCGGTCCACGTCTTTGGCCGGATCGATGGCGTCCACGATCGCCGCATCGTCCACCTGCCCCGTCAGCGGAAACCCCAGCAGGATCCCGTGCACGCCCGCATCGGCATTCAACGCCTGCACGTGTGCAACAACGTCGTCTGTCGATGAAGCGCCCGGCAGTTCGTCCATCACCGCCCGCACGCCCACTCGCTTGCAACCGCGTTGCACCGCCCGTGCGTACCCCTGCGCCGACGCGTCGTCCCCGACTCGGATCATCCGCAGCGTCAGCGGCCCATCGGCGCACAGTTGCTCCACGCGCTCCTTCACCGCCGCCCGCAGCGCCCGCGCCGGCCCACGGCCCGACCAGACCTCGGCCTTGCTCATGCCGCGCTTTCCCCAAGTACCAAATCCACCACGCCGTCAGCCACGTCGCGTGCCGCCACGGCCGTGGCCAGTTCGGCAGTCAATTCAGCACGAACCACGGAGTGGTCTATCGACCCCAGGTTCGCCTGCACGTTCATCTCGCATATCCGGATAGCCGTCCTTGCCAATGCCGCTCCCGCTCCCGCGTCACTAATCACGTTCGGATTACCATTGGCCGCCGTCTCCGCCGCCAGCTCGATAATCTCCGCCGCGGCCGCGGCCACCCGCAGCGGCACCCGGCTCGCCTGCTCACAGGCGCTCGCAATCGCCGCCCGCCGAACCGACCGCTCGTCGTCCGAGCTTCGCGGCATTCCAAAAGCCGCCATCACCTTCCCATAGGCCTCCGCATCATCCGCTGCCAGCCCCAGCGCCGCTGCCCGGATCTCATCGCAGCGCTCAATCACCCGCTCCATGTCCGCCTGCACCGCCCGGAACCGTCGTCGTCCCGTCGTCAGCCGCGCCGTCATCGCCACCAGCGCCGCGCCCATCCCCAGCGCCACCGCCGCTCCCGCTCCGCCCCCCGGCGTGGGCGCCGACGACCCCAGCGCATCCAGAAACTCCGTTAGCGAGCCGCCCGAAGAATCCGTCACGTCAGGCGGCAACCGCGGCTTCGGGAGTACTGGGCGCCAGCGACGGCTCCGGCACCGGTCGTGGCAGCTTCAGCCCCGCCGCCTTCACGATCCGTGGCACCGCCCGCTCCCAGTCGATCGCCATGATGTGAACGCCGTGCACGCCCGGAATCTCCCGCACCCGCTCGATGATCTCCAGGCAGATCTTCACGCCTTCCGTGCGCGGCTTCTTCGCCGCCCGCATCCGCTCCACGACCTCGTCGGGAACCTCCATGCCGGCGATCTTGAACTTCATGAACTCCGCCATCCGCGCCGACTTCAACGGACCCACCCCCGCGAATATGTGCACCCGCTCGTCCAGCCCCTCGTCCCGCACGTACGACATCCAGTCTGCGAAGCGATCCACGTTGAAGATCATCTGCGTCAGCGCAAATTCCTGCCCCGCCTCCGCTTTCTTCAGCATTCGCAGCGGACGCCATCCATACGGCGGCGCGAACGGATTGGCCGCCCCCCCGATGAAATAGCCAAAGTCGCCCTTGATCGGATCCCCTGCCGCCGTTCGCCCCTCGTCCCGCAACCGCCGCAGCAGCCGCACCAGCTGCACCCCCTGCAGGTCGAACACCGGCTTCGCCATCGGATGATCGCCCAGTACCAGCGAGTCCCCGCTGATTGACATAAAGTTACGCACGCCGAACGCCTGCGCCGCGATCACGTCCGACTGGATCGCCAGCCGGTTCCGGTCCCGGCACGAAAGCTGCATGATCGGTTCCACCCCGCCCTGCGCGCACAGCAGCGCCGCCCCCCAGTTCGCCATCTTCAGCGCCGCGCCCTGGTTATCCGTGCAGCTCGCCGCGTCCACGTACCCGCGGATAATCCCCACCTTCTTCCGCACGTCCGAGGCATCCGGCGCCCGCGGCGGCCCCAGCTCACACGTCACCGCAAACTCCCCCGCCGCCAGCACCGCCTGCAGGTGGCTGTACGGTGCGGAAGGCGCGACGGTCGTATCGCCGGACTCGGCCGAAGTCATGCGAATTTAGGGACCTGCGTGAACGCGGGAACGCCGCCCATGGTATCGCGAGCAACACGCCCCGCTGCCCCGTAGTCCAGGCTGCGCGCAGCGACGCCGACTTGCGGCTAGGCCCTGAACCGAAGAAGCGCCCCCACTAGTTCAGCGACTGCACCCGCAAACCGTCGAACCGCCCAAAGTCGCGGTCGTTCGTAAGCACGGTCTCGATGCCGTACTCCAGGCACAACGCCGCGATCTGCGCGTCGAACATCAGGTTTCCACGTGCGTCCGATTGGCGTGCGGTGTCCATCAGGAGATCAAGGAACTCTGCACCCGGCCGGACCAGTTCGCAGTTCGGGGCGGCCAAGAGGTTCTCTATAAACGCGGCCGCCTGCGATACCAAGGAAGGCGGATTGAACACACGCCCATGTGTCACGACCCGCATGAACTCCGTGACGCAGAACACCGGAAGCCCCCAGCGCGCCGGCCCCTCGGCCAGAGCGACAAGCCTCGCCCGTGCCGTCTCGTGCCACGCCGTCTCGCCGCGATGGGCGTAGATCAGCACATTGGTGTCCACCGCGATCACGAGCGGTCGAGCACCTCGTACAGCGCATCCCGATCGGCAATATCGACGTTCGGCGGCGCGTCGCCGGTCACGGTTTCGAGTCGCAGCCGGAACGGCGGCCGTCGACTCCCCGTTCCCGCCAGCCGCGCGCGTAAGGCATCCTCAACGAATCTCGTAAGGGTTATTCCGTCACGGGCCGCCCGCTGCTTCGCCTGGCGCAGCACCTGATCATTCAGATTCAGCGTCGTCTTCATTCCAATGTCCGCGATTCCACAGGCGTATGGCTCAACCATATTACTCAACCACGTGGTCCGGCCGGGTGGCCCGGGCCGCGTGAAGCCTGGGACATCCGCGCCGCGGTCATACGTTCCAAACGCCGCATAGCCATCTGTGTCAAGCCCAACCGCCGGGGCATCGCCCAACAGTCATCTCCGTTAACCGCCTCAGCCATCCGGACAGCTCGTTCGCCAGACACCCCCACGATGCGCTCCCCATGCTCGGCCAAGTGCTCAAAGGCTCCAGAATCCTCTACGCTCGTCGCCTATAGCGCCTCCCACCTCACAGCTAGCTCCTTTTGCAACAGCTCCTGACGTGCTGGCTGTCTTCTACAATCTCCCCGTGTCGTCCCAGGGCTTCACGCGGGCGGGCGCGTTGCCTGCCGTCGGAAGTGAGCCGCCTGGATGAACACCTACGACGCTGGCTCGCCAGCTAGCGCCGCCGCCGAGCTGAAGCGGCGCCTGGCACTTCTCGTGCCCGGCGGTCCCGCGGTCCAAATCGACCCGGACACCTTCCGGCGCGCCACTCGGCTTGGATTCGACCCGCACTCCGAAGCCGCCATCCTCGACTCCATCCCTGTGGTTCCGGCTGACCACCTGTCGGCCGTCGCCCTCCATGACCAACCGACCGCCCAGCCCACCGCCGAATCGCCGGCGCCGGCCGACACCTTCAGCTACCAGTCCGAGCAGCCCGGCCCCGACCCGATAACCGTACGGTCCACCGTCGGACTCGACTGGTCGCCGGAACCGCTGGCGGACGCTTCGCTCCACCTCCTTGTCCGGCTTCGTAAAACGCTCGGCCGCCAGATCATCGCGGGCCGCGGATCAGGCGGCGAGCTCCGCGGCCTCCTCCACCTGCAGGGCGTGCAGCGCCCCGAGTACGGCAACCTGCTGGATTTCGCGGTCAGTGGCGCCGTCTCCCAGGCTTGGGATGATGGCGGCTGCTTGCCGGCCTGGTTGGCGCTCAACCCTGACGATATTCGGGACCTGCCCGGGACGGGCGAGCGCGAATCTGTCACCGGTGTACCCATCATCCGGTCGCCGGCGCTCCCCCGCGAAACCATCGTCACCGGCGCCTGCTCACCCCTCACCATTCGTCTCCGCCTTGAGGCCCCGCGTGTCTGGATCGAACCTCTGCGCGCGGACGGTAGAGCCCCCATCGTCGCCGCCGTCCACGCTGAACTCGACCTCCTCCGCCCCTCCGCCTTCGTCGTCGCTCAATTCGGCCAACCGAAAGTCTTCGATCCCGACAGTTTTCGCGGATTCGAAGCCACTGACGAAGAGTGGGCGGAGCTTGATCGCATCATCCGCGAGCGCCGGGGCCGCTGATGGTGTCCGATTCAGGTCCCGTCGTCTTCGACACGTCCGTTGTATCCATCCTGTTTCGACGGGACGCGACGGATCGCCGCTACTCGTATTCTCAGGAAGAACTGGCCGGGCGTCACGGCCTTATCTCGTTCCAGACCCTTGAAGAACTGCACTATTGGCGACACGCGGGCGGCTGGGGAGAGACTCGTTCATTGCGCCTGCGAGACCGAATCCACCAATTGGAGATCATCTGGCCCGACCCCATCCTGGCCGAATCGTCCGCCCGTCTGCGCGCCGACCTCAAGCGCGCGGGTCGAACGCTCACCGCCCCCGACGCCTGGATCGCCGCCACCGCCCTCCGGCGCCAATGCCCCCTCGCCTCCGACGACCGCGACTTCCGCCACATCCCCGGCCTCCACCTCATCCAACCCCACTGACGACTTGTATCTTCCAGAGTCCTTGGAATCCTCAAGAGTTGGGATCACGGTCGTTGCCGCCGGCAAATCAGGAAGATTCACGAGCGCGCCTGCTCGTCATCGCCGGACCCACCGCCACCGGCAAGACCAGCCTTGCCTTGGAGCTGGCCGAGCACGCCCCCATCGAACTCATCTCCGCCGACTCCCGCCAGGTCTACCGCGGTCTCGACATCGGCACCGCCAAACCAACACTCGCCGAGCGAAAACGCGCACCCCACCACCTTGTTGACATAATTGACCCAGACGAGATCTTCAGCGCCCACCGCTTCGCACACATGGCCCGCGCCGCAATCGTCGAAATCGAATCGCGCGGAGCGCGTCCAGTCCTCGTCGGCGGCACCGGCTTCTACATCCAGGCCCTGCTCACCGGCTCCCCCCTCGGCGCCACCCCGCCCGACCCCGACCTGCGCAGCCGACTAGTCCGCCAGCTTGAGGCCGGGGGCGCCAAGCCCCTGATTCAACGCCTCCGCGACATCGCCCCCGACCGCGCCGCCGCCATCGACCTCAACAACCCCCGCCGCCTCATCCGCGCCCTCGAAATAGCCGAATCCCGGCGCCACCAGACCGCGCCGGGCAGCCAGCCCGCCGCCAATCCCCCCATTCCGGCCTACATCCTCGGTCTGCAAGTCGAACCCGCCGCATTGGCCGAACGCATCGCCCAGCGCACCGCCCACATGTTCCGCAACGGCCTCCTGGACGAAGCCCGCCACCTCCGCGACCAGGGCTACGACCGCTCCCTCCCCGCCCTCACCGGCGTCGGCTACGCCGAAGCCCTGGCCCACCTCGATGGCCGGCTCACCTTGGCGGAGGCCATCGAACGCACCACCATCCGCACCCGCCAATACGCCCGCCGCCAACGCACCTGGTTCCGCCACCAACTCCCCACCCACTGGCGCCCACCCGAAACCGCCCGCAACACCGCCCTCCACCACCTCGCCGCCGCCCCCTCTTCGTAGAGCCTGCCCTGAGCTTGTCGAACGGGGGCGGCGTCTCTGACCCGCCCGTCATCCGGTCGTGCGCCTCAGCTTGCGTAGATCCTGCTCTGGGCTTGTCGAATGCGATTTCGCCTTCCCCCGCTCTCGCCGCCTGCTGGACCGCCCCGCGCCACCCTCAGCCCGCTGGCGTCACCGCCGCCCCGCCGGCAACCGAGGCGGCGGGCGCCGCGGATCCCACGGGTGCGTAGTCGCGGTTGATCTCGCGGCTCACTGGTTTATCTTCTGAGCCTGACCTTGCACTCCCGCTCGATTTCCCAGCGGTCTTCCCCGGTCACCTCGAGACCCTGCTGACCGCGCAGAAGCACCTCTGTCTGAACGCAATTCATCACGGCATGCGCGTCCCCATGCTGCAGAATCTGCTCCCGTTCCCACTCGTCCGACGTGTCTCCGCACGCCATGAAGGCCGTCCCGGCCACCACCAGCGCAGCCATAGCCGCGCCAATCGACTTTCGCATCGCTTCCTCCCTGGGTGACGAACGCCGTCTGTTCGCCTGACCTCACGCGGCTCTCCGACGCTGGTGTACGACATCCGCGTACTTCCGCAACTTCGCTCCAAAGCACTGAAGTTCCTCGTCCGTCAGGCTTTCCGCGATCAGGCGATCCGACATCGGCTCGTTCACCCGGTCCGCAGGCCGCCGCCGCCAGTGCCGCCGCCGGGAATACCGCAACGGCGATCGGCCAGAACCTGCGTGCCGCCGGTCGTCACCCCGGTCCAGCCGCTGAGGGCCGTGCCGGTGTTCCAGTTCAGCGCGGTCGTGCCCCGCAGCGTGTGCCCCACCGCCAGCAGCGTCTCGCAGTCCTTGACCAGTTCGCGGTGGTCGGCGGGGTTGGGGATCACCGTACCGTTGGTGCAGGTGGGCGCCGGCGGCGGCTGGGCCGGGGTGAACGTCGTCGTCTGCCCGTCGCCGGGCGTGATGTCTCCGTAGGCGCCCAGGTCCCGGTACTCCTGTTGCAAGCCGCCCACGGTGGTGGCCCGGTTGGCCGCCTGGCCGTCGGCCGCCGCCGCCGTGATGATGCGGCTGGTCAGGTTGGCCAGCGTCTGCGTGTGCTCGGGGTCGCCGGCCGGGGTGTCGTCGCGCACCGCCTGCACGACATTCTGAGCGTCCGTCACCACCGCCCACGACGCCACGGCCTGCCAGGCTTCAAAGCCGATGGCGTTGTGGGCGCCCATGGGCGCCAGGAAGACGACGGCCTCGCGGCCTCCGATCTCCGCGCTCAAGGCCTTTTCCGCCGCCACGACCTGCGCCTGTAGCCCCGCCTCGTACGCGCCCCGCGTCTGCAACGGGTCGCTCCCATACGTCCCGCTCTCGTGCTCGCGCACGTACAACTCGTACGACGCCGCCTCACCCATCCGGTCGTAGGCCACCGTCACCGTCGTCGGCGTCGTGCCGCTGCCCAACAGGAACCCGGTCGCCGCGTAGTCCGCGAAACAGGTCAGGAACAGGTACTCCCGCGACTCCCCGCCCCGCGCGATCGCCCGGAAGTTGGCCTTGGCGGTTTCAGGACGCGGCGGGTCCAGCGCGTCGACTACCACGGCGAAGAGAATCTCCAGCGCGGCCACGCTCGGAATCGCCTCGGACGTATCGAGCCGCAGCCAGAAACGGACGGCGTCCTCGCGCTGCGACGCCGTCCGCACGATTCCTCGCCAGCCGCAGCGCACCGAACTGGCCGCCGGCGTGCCCCGGATCGCCAGGTGCACCGGCGAGGCGCTCGCTCCGTACAGGCCGTCCTCCAGCAACTCCTCCACGGTCGATGTCGCGCCGCTGGTCGTGGCCTCGCCGCGGCCACGAACAGTCTGAGACCCTACGACCTGGGCGGCGGGCGCCAGTTTCGGCGGTGTGGAGACCGCCGGACCGACGGCTGCCGCCGCTGGCACGCGCAGGGTCGCCGGACCGCCTGGCGGCGAGGCGTCGGACACGACGACTTCCGTCGATGAGCGCGATCCAGCGTCCCCAGACTGACGAGTCAGAGCAGCGCCTGCCGAGGCCACCTGGGATCGCGCCGGCTGAGCGTTCGTGGTTTCCCGGGCACTGCTGCAGCCCACGCTCAGCGCGACCGTCACAGCAAGCAGCGGTGCCAAAGCCACATTTCCACGCGGCGCGAGGCCGGAAGCGAGGGCCCGTAGTCGCCGCAGCCCACCCATCACGTTGCCGGCTCGCAGGTCGGTAAGTCCAGGTCGTCGCGATCACGGAGTGGGAGCCCAAGAGGCACGCAGCCGGTGAACTGATTGCCCGCCAGCGCGATCTCCTGCAAGTTGGGCAGATCGGCCAGCTCGGCGGGAATCTCACCGCTGAGTTGGTTGGATGAAAGATCCAGGATCCGCAACTGGTCCAGCTCGCCCATTCGGAGCGGGATCGGTCCCGTCAACTGATTGTTGCTGAGGTCGATGACTTCGAGATCCCACAGCTTGAGCGATTCGTCGGGGATCCAGCCATCCAGGCTGTTGTCCCGCAGAATCAGCACGCGCAGGGATGGTTTCCAGGGAATCGCCTCGTGCAATGCACCGCGCAGACCGTGGCCGCCGAGGTCCAACTCGCGAACGCCAACGTAGGGAGGCTCCCCACCCAGGACCACGCCCTCCCACTCGGCCATCGGGAGTTCAGGTCGCCAGTTCAGCGCCTCGCCGCCGACCAGGCTCTTGTGCACGCGGATCAGGTCCACGCATTCCTCCACCAACCCTTCATTCACGTCCGAGTCCGGCACCGCACCGCCGATCCGGCACGCTGCCTCGTCCTCAGGCCCCGGCACATAGCGGCCACGCCCCGCCAGCAGCCTGGAGCCTGCACCAGAGGGGTCTTCGTGCTCGGCGAGCACCCGGAGATCCGTGCCGTCGGCCGCCATCGTCGCCGCAATCTGCGGACTCGCCTCCCCGTACCAGCCGCCGATCAGGCCGATACGCGAGCCGTCGGGCGACCAGGCGGCAGCCCGGACGCTGTCGAGCCGTAGCTCGGTGATCTCGCCGGTCGCAAGGGTGATGACAAACGCTGCCGACCCAGGGTCGGATGAGACGAGAATTCGCGTCCCGTCCGGCGACCAGGCCACCGTGTCGATCCAGGCCAACGAATGCAAGACGTCCACGTTGGGTATCCGCGGCGCACGCCAACTCGGGATGTCCGTAATCCGTCGGTTATCCGTGCCGTCCGCCCCGACGATGTACAACGCCACTTCCAAGTCGGCGGTTGCCCGCGCATACGCCAGCCACTGGCCATCCGGCGACCAGGAGGGCCCGCTCACCACGCTGCGCGCCAGCTGCCGCGGCTCGCCACCGTCCGCGCCAACGAGATGGAGTGAACGGCCGCGCAATTCGGGAGAGGCGTCCGGCCGGTACAGAACCACCGCCAGGTGGCGGCTATCCGGCGACCACTGCGGCGGCTGGTGGAGCACCTCGACCTCCCGGCCGAGGACCTGCCGAACGTCCGTGCCGTCGGGGGCCATCGTGTTCAGGCCCAGGCCGGGATGCCAATAGAACCGGTCGGGGTCGTATCGCCCCGAATCGGTAAGAAATGCAATCCGCCGCCCATCCGGCGACCAGGCAGGATAGAACTCAATGGCGCCGCTGACCGTGAGCCGCTCCGCGTCCGTGCCATCGTCGGTTACGCGAAACAGGTCATAGTGAAAACCGGTGTCGGTATCCTCCGGGCCGCGAAGTTCGATGTGCGGTGGGAAGTCGGGTGGCCTGACCGTATCCGGTGATTCGACCACGCAGGCCACATACACAAGCTGAAATCCGCCCGGGGCTACCGCGAACGAGGTCCAGCCCGTTTCACTTCGCAACTTCCCTTCCGCTTCCGGCGGCCACGCGCGGGCAATCCGCCAAAGCCGCCACCCGTCCGCGCTGACACCACGAACGTCGCCGCCGTCGGAGAAATACAGCTCGGATCCATCGGGTCTCCAGGCCAGAAAATCGTAGTCGTGTCGCGGTCCCCACAGGAATTGGTTGCTACCGCAGGTGTCAAAGTCCTGGCCTAGGCGTGGCGGGTCTACCTCGACGTAGGCCACGGTGTTCTGGCTTTGTCGCAGCCGAGCCTCCGCAATAGCCCTTCGCCTAGCCGCCGTAGACTCTGCTGTGGATGGGTCGACAGTCTGCGTCGGGGTCACCGCCCGTGTGGCCACGGTGGCCGCCGTTGCCTGTACAGCGGCCGGCGTCGGGGTCACCACTACAGCAGCCGGCATCGGCGTCGGGGTCACGGCACGCGCTGTTGGCGTCGAGGCAGCCAAGGTCACAACTGCTCGGCGTACTGCGATCGGCGTCGCCCCGACATCGTCCCGGGCCGGATCACACCCGCTTAAGACCCAGGCGCCGACAAAAGCAAGCAGCCCAGCCAGGACACGCCCGAAACGCCTGCGCAACCCGCCACCCGCCCGCGCCGCCGCACTCATCGCGTCTGGTACAGGGCATATAACGCCATGATGTCGCCTGGATGCGGCGCACAGTCCGGTTCGTCAAAGAAGTAATTGACGACTGACGACAGGTCACTGAAAGAATGTCCACCCTTCTCAGCACCCGAACCACCAATGCCTAGCGCGTGACCAACCTCATGCACAAACGACTTGTAGGCGGTGCTGTCACCGTCGGCGGCGCTCGCACATATGTTGAACCTTGCATCCGCCCCCGGCAGCAAAAGGGGATTCTCTGTCTGAAACTGGCTCCTGCGAATGAAGATGTCCCCCGAAACGTGTCGATTGCCAAGGAACATGCCTGTTGGCGAGTATTCCGGGACTGAGTGAGGCACATAGCACATTAGAGAACCTCGATCTGGGTCCCATAAGGTGCGCTTAGTAATCGGATCATACCCAATATTATAGTACCAACAGCTAGTCTGATGACCAATCGACGATGCGATCTCCTTGAATACGTCCATCCGCGTAAGGTACCCCTGCTCGCCCTCAACATCGCAAAAACATCTTGATCTCGTTGTCTGACTTATCGCTACGTTGAAGGTCAGCTATATGTTCGGCTATTCCTGAGACTTTCAATGGCCCTATCTGTTGCTGATCTGACGTTATAATTAGATCCTCTATATAGCTGATAATCTGCTCCTCAGTATATGAGCTGAATTCAGTGCGTGAGAGAGTTTCCAGATGGCGAGCAAAGATCACTTTAGCAACCTCCCGGTAGTCGATGCATGGGTATATGCTGGGCTCAATGGTTATGAGATCTGCGGTCACCGCGTTTTGCCACTGGTCAAAGGCTTTGGTTATGAGCTGCACCCAGCTTGCCGTTCTACCGTCTACATTAAACATTGATGTGCAGATCTTGTACCTGAAGGTTGTCCCGATAACTCTACTCGTAACCGGAACACCCGCTAACGCGGTGCCGTTCGTGGGCGGTTGATCGGATACCCAGGCGTAGGCGTGTCGGGCGGCAAAAATGTTGGTGTTCCCAGATGGCCCCGCATTCCTGTACACAAGCTGTATTCCATAAACTGCGTCGGGAGTGAGTGCGTCAATCGTGTGCGGACTTGATACCTCGGGATCTGGGGTACCGGGAGTCCCAAAGTAACCAGCACTGGCGGCGGATCTGGAAGAGTCACCGCTCGACTTGCGATAGCGAATATCGTACTCGCCATTGTCGTACGACGTACCCAACAGGCTCGCGACCGAATTCCACGTCACTCGCACGTCGCCCCGGGCTTGGCTTTTGGTCGTCGCCTGCGTGATCGGCGAGTCGATGACGATGATCATGTCGCTGTCATAACTCGCGGCGGGACTGCTCCGCGTTACCGTGACCTTGAAGCCAAGGGCGTCGTATTTGGCCAGACCATCCGGGACTGGCGTCGGCGTTGGCGGTGGAGTTGAGATTGGCCTCATTCCTGCCGCTGGAACTCTCGATAAATCGATAAGATCAATCAGAATTGCAGTCTTGGACGTAGCTCCGCCGGTGACTGTCCTGATGGTGCGAAATGACGGTTTCGTGGCGGTGGGCTCGTGCGTGACGCTAACCGTGTATTCGCTCGCACCGGTCACGGGCGTCCAGCACAACGTGATCAGTTGCTGCTCAAGCGGCGTGACATCGAAACCTTCAAGCTTGCCCCATGTCGCCTCAGCTTTTTCCGTGTATGGACATTCGGCCGTGACCGCATTGGCTGCCACCGGTCGCGTCCCGGGGTTGGTTTCCACCGTGGTGGTCGTCACGCGGTGATCGCTGGACCAGGCGCTGCAGCTGCTTCGGCCGTCGGACCCATTGCAGGACTTGATCTTCACCACGTACGTGGTCCCGGCTTCCCGGCCGGTCACGTTGTGGCGATGGGGCGGGTTCTTGTCAACCCAGACTGTCTGGCTCTCGTCCCAGGCCGACCCGCTCTGCCGCACCAGAATGCCGAAGCCCGTCAGCGCCCGTCCTCCCGTAGTCTCGTGCGGACTCCATTGCACCCGGAAGGAGTTCGCGCCGACCTGGTCGGAGACGATCGAATGCGGCGCCGTGGGCGCGCCGGGGGCGGGCGAGGGCGAGGGTGAGGGTGAGGGTGAGGGCGTGGGTGTCGGGTTGGTGCGGCCGTCCTTGTTGGTCCAGCCGCTGCAGCGGTTGGGCCCGTTGCAGGCCTGGATGCTGAACCGATAGGACGTGTCCGATGCCAGCCCGCTGAACGTGCGGCTCGTGGTCTGCGCGTTGACCACCGCCTGTGCGCTGGACGGCTCGGACGCGCCCACGCGCCAGTGCCGCAGGCCGTACCCGGTCAGGCCCACCCCGCCGGTGTCGCTCGGCGCGCTCCAGGTCACCCGGATCTGCGTGGCGTCCGCGCTGAACGAGCCCCAGCGCGGCGTGCCCGGATTGTCGATCGGCAGGGTCACCGAGGCTTGGCTGGACCATCCCGAGCAGCGGGTCTGATTGGCGCCGTTGCAGGCCTTGACCTTGAACCAGTAAATGCGGTTGGGTGACAACCCGCTGAACGTATAGCTGCGGGCCGACGCGCCGACCTTCCTCACAGCGCTGGAATTGTCGCCCGGCCACGAGGCGCCGTTGGCCCGCATCACCACGCGGAATCCCGTCAGCGCGGTGCCGCCTGTCTCCGTCGGCGCCTGCCAGCGCGCCGTGAAGGTCCGCGCCTGCGGGTTCGGCGCCGTCGGCCGCGCGGGCGCCGCCGGCGCGGTCGCCGTGACGGTCACGGTCTGGCTGGCTGCACCCTCGTTGGTCGTGAGGCCCGACCGTCGCACCACCGCCGTGACCGTGCCACTGCCCGCCGCACAGCCATGCACGGTGAACGTCAGGCGCTGGGACGCCACGCCCGTGACGCTGCGTGATTGCGAGGCCGTCCCGCACGCCCCGATCCCCAGGCTGCTGGTGTTGCGCGAGACGATGACGTCGTAGGCGAGCACCGTGGTGAGATTGAAGGCCTCGACCGTGAAGCTGTCGCGGCCGCCGTAC
>JAJDZU010000021.1 GCA_022824495.1 Chloroflexota bacterium
CACACCAGAGCCTCAAAGCCGTCCCCGGCCTGCGGCCGCGTGTCGATCACCATGTTTCGAGTCCAAGCGCGATTGGAGGGTTTGACCGGTATTTCACACCAAATTGACTATATTGGTAAAGATTGCCGCGAACGGCGGCTCGCTCGATGCCCGGGGCATTCTTCAAAGGAACCACCATGGCCGAATATGCAAATCCTTCCGCGCTGGTCTCAGCCGAATGGGTCGAGGAGCACGGCGCCGACCCCGACGTTCGACTTGTCGAAGTCGATGTTGACACCACCGCCTACGAGAGCGGCCATATCGCCGGGGCAGTCGGCTGGAACTGGCAGACCCAGCTTTCCGACAACATCCGCCGCGACATCGTCAATCGGGAAGACTGGGAGGATCTGCTCTCGTCTTCTGGCATCGCCAACGACACCCGAGTGGTGCTGTACGGGGACAACAACAACTGGTTCGCCGCCTTCGCGTACTGGCAGTTCAAGATGGGCGGCCACGAGCGCGTAAGCCTGATGAACGGCGGCCGGCTCAAGTGGGAACAGGAAGGCCGTGAACTGATCACGGACCCGACCGAGGTTGAGTCCGCCACCTACGAAGCCGGCGACGCCGACCCCTCGCTCCGCGTACTGCAGCCCGACGTGCGCGCCGCGCTTGGCGACGGCTCCACGGTGCTGGTCGACGTGCGATCGCCCGCCGAGTTCACCGGCGAGATCCTGGCCCCGCCGGGCCTGCAGGAACTGTCACAGCGCGGCGGCCACATTCCCGGCGCTGACAACGTTCCCTGGCTGACCGCCGTCAACGAAGCCGATGGCACCTTCAAGTCGGCCGATGAACTGCTGGAGATTTATGGTCCGCTCGGCGCTACCGGCGACGCGCCTGTCATCACCTACTGCCGGATCGGCGAGCGCTCCGCCCACACCTGGTTCGCGCTGCATGAGTTGCTGGGCGTCGGCAACGTCCGCAACTACGACGGCTCCTGGACCGAGTGGGGCTCCATGATCGGGCAGCCGATCGAGCGCTAACCCGCGCGTGGCGGCAGCGATGGCCTAGGCGTCGAGTGCGACTTGCGCCAGGTCGATCGCGCCGCTCACGGGGTCGATTCCGAATCCGGTCACATCAGGTTTGAGCAGAAAGGCCGAGGCGTGGCGGCCTATCGCGATTGCCGGCGTCTCGGTTTCAAGCAATGCCGCGGCGGCAGCGTAGGCGGTGCGCTGGGCCTCGGCGTCCGTGGTCGTCGCTGCTGTTTCCAGGTGCCGGTCAAACTCGGTGCTACTCCAGCCCGCGCGGAAAAAGTCGACGTCGGAACGCCAGAGGTCGTCCAGCCAGTTGGACGGATGGCGGTACTCCGAGGTCCAGCCGGCGCGATAAGCGTCGAAGTCGCCGGGCGCGTTCGAAAAGTCCAGGAAGTCGCGCCACTCGCGCACGTCCGGCTGGACCGCGACGCCAAGCGTGTCGGCCCATACCCTGGCCAGTTCGGCGGCCAACCGATCCCATTGGTCGGTGCGGTGGTACGTGAAGCGGAGGGGCGGGAGTCCCTCGCCGTTGGGAAACCCGGCGCTGGCCAGCAAGGCCCGCGCCTCGTCGACATTGGGGGCGCCGCCAGGCTCGGCCGCCAGGATGCTCTCCGGAGTCAGCCGCTGCGCCGGCAGCGTGGGCTGGTCGAACACCGCCGCGGTTAACGCCTCGCGGTCGAGCGCCAGCGACAACGCCCGCCGGACGGCTAGCGTGTCCCACGGCGCTTTGCGCGTGTTGAACACGATGAACCACGTGCCCGCGCGCTCGAACAGACGCACTTGCGGTCGCAGGTCTGCGTTCGCCAGCGCGGACCTGTAGTCCGCCCCGCTCACACTGGCGGCATGCGCCGGACTCGCATGAAAGTCCTGCAGCCGCGAGTCGGCAGACCGCGGGAATCGAATGACCACGTCGCTGAACTGCGGCGGCTTTGGTCCGCCGTAGTGTTCGTTGCGGTGCAACGTCATGCCCAGGCTGCGGTCCCACTGCGCCAGCTTGTACGGCCCGTTGCTGCGAATCCGAATCGGCTCGGTCCACGATGCCCCGGTGCCTTCAATCTCCGCGCGCGGCAGCGGCACGAAGGTTGAAGTCGCTGCCCGTGCCAGGAAGCCCGGCGTCGGGGCGCCAAGGTGCACCCGCAGCGTTGATGTGTCCGGGGCCCGAACCTCCGGCACCTCGCGATTGCGGCCGCCGCCGGCATAGCTCTCCGCTCCTCGGATCGGGAACAGGAGGTAGTTAAACGTCGCGCCTAACTCCGGCGCCAAGTTGCGTCGCCACGCCCAGACAAAGTCGTCGGAAGCGACCGCCTCACCCGAAGTCCATCGACCATTCGCCGAAAGATTGAACTGATACGCATGTCCGGCGTCCGTAATCTGCCACGAATCGGCCGCGGCCGGATGCGCCGCGCCTCCCTCGCCCACGCGTATCAGCGGCTCGAACAGCGCATCCGCGATCGTCGATTCCTGCGGCTGGGCGACTAGCGCCGGGTCAATCGTCGCAGGTTCGTCCAGCAGCAACTCGAGGCGCTGCCCGCCGTCGCTGCCCGGCACCGATCCGGGAACGTCGCAGGACACGACAGCCGCGACCGCAATGCCGCCGCTGGCCATGCGTACAAACCGTCGGCGGTTCAGCGGCACGGCGCTAGTTGGTGATGGTCAGTTCGGTCAGCCATTCGCGGGTCATCGGGCGTCCAACATAGCCTTCCACCCAGGGCTGCACGAGTTCGTGCGACACGTAGAACATAAGGGGGATCAACACCCCTTGCGAGATCACGCGCTCCTCAATGGTCCCGTAGTAGCGGAGTCGCTCGTCGTCCGTCGTGGCCTGGCGCGCCTGCTGAATCATCTCGTCGACGATCGCATCCGAAAACCGCCATGAATTGTCCGGCCGACCTGACCCGAACAGCTCGTCGGTGAAGTTGGAGGCGTCGGGAAAGTCCGCGGACCATCCCAGGAAGAATGCCTGGATGTCGTGGTCCGGGTCGTCCAGCGTCTCAACCAGATCATCGAACGAGCGCAACTCGATGACGACGTCCAGACCCAGATCTGTTCGCCATGGGCTGATGACAAACTCCAGGAACGGGCTTCCGGTTATCCCCTCACCGGGCGCGACGACGATTATCTGCGGCACGGCGTTGGCGCGGCCGTAACGCGACTTCGCCAGTTCCGCCTCGGCGGCCGCCACGTCAAATGTGAGGCCCTCGAAGTCGGGGCGATGCCCCGGCAATCCCGGCGGGATGACGCCCTTCGCCTCCCGCTGCGTGCCGGTCAGCACCACCTCATTAATGAAGACGCGGTCGGTCGCCAGGGCCAAGGCGCGCCGCACGTGCTCGTCGTCCAGCGGCGCGAGCGTCGTGTTGAAGCCGACGTACTGGAAGGCCAGGTCCGGCGTGCTCAGTAGCTGCCCGCCGCGAGGCTCGTTGGGATCCCGAAACCGATCCAGACTTGATCCGCCAATGGCGACGAGATCAAGCTGGTCTCGTTCGAACAGCAGCAGGTCCTCGCCCACGTCCAACTGGCGAAACTCCACGACGTCTGGCCCGCCCGGCAGCCAGGTCGCGGTGTCGGCGCGCCGCAACGTGATGCGTGTCTCCGGTTGCCACTCCTCAAGCTGGTAGGGCCCGGATCCATTCGGTGATCGCCACCACTCGTCGCCGCTCGCGACGTTGTGCCGATCCACGATGAGAGCCGGACCGGCGCTCAGCTTGCTCGGAAAGAACGAGAGGGCGGATTCCAGGGTGATTTCGATCCCGTGGGATCCGACGACACGTAGCCCTGAGATTGAGGCTGCCTCGCCGGCCGCGTAGGCCGCCGCGCCCTTGATGTCTTGCAGAAACACGGGGCCCGAGAGTGAGCCGGTCTGGGGACTGAGCGCCCGTGCCCACGACCACAGCACGTCTTCAGCCGTCAGCGGTCGTCCGTCATGAAACCTTGCTTCGGGACGAATCGTGAACGCATAGGTCAGACCGTCCCTACTCACCGTCCAACCCAAAGCCAGGTCGGGGTTCACTGACAGATCCGGTCCGATCCGCGTCAGCCCGGCAAAGATCTCCTGGACGTATGCACCGGCCCCGGTGTCTCGAACGTGCACCGGGTCGAGAGTAATTGGTTCCGTGCCCTCGATCCTCAGCGTTCCATGTGCCGGCGGCTTGGATGATCCAGCGTCGCCGCCGCCGAGAAAGACGAGCCCGAGTCCGAGCGTGGCAACCAGCAACAGCAGGCGACCAGCTGGCCGCCTGCGGCGGGCCTCAGGCACCCGCGCTCCCTGGTTCCCGGCGACTCAGCAGGTCTTCCGCACGCAACATGATCGTCCGCTCGTTCACGTGATGCAGCATGCGCACCGCGTCCGGCATCGCGACCCAGCGCGCTTCCACGTGTTCGGCGGGGTCTGGACGAATGCTTCCGCCGGTGGACCGCAGCAGGTATTGGTGCACGACTTTCGGCACAAACCCCGTCCAGAGGTCGGGCCGGACTTCATAGCGAATCTCGCCCAGGTCGTCCACTACTTCGCCCACGATGCCGGTTTCCTCCAGGACTTCGCGCACCGCCGCGTCCTTAGGCGCTTCGCCAGGCTCAACGGCGCCCTTGGGCAGGACCCAGGCCCCGCGCTGGGTCTGCACCACCGCCACCTGAACCTGACCATTCTTCTGGCGGTAAATCACACCGCCTGATGACTCGAGGAAGGGTTCTTCACTGCCGGCGGCTACGGCGGATTGATCGGCGGCTTCTGCCATTGGTTGCTCCTATACCTTATGGATGTCGCGGCAGGCGAACCCAAGGTGCGACCGGCTGGGGGTCGATCCCTGCTGGTCCTGATACTTGCTGTCCAGACCGGGCGAACCGTACGGACGTTCCGCCGGGCTCGTGAGCTGCATGACCGAAAGTTGACTGACCCGCATGCCGGGCCACAGCAGGATGGGCAGGTTGGCGTGATTGGATAATTCCAGCGTCAAACTGCCGCGGAATCCGGGATCAACATAGCCTGCGGTGCTGTGCACCATTAAGCCTAGCCGCCCCAGCGAACTCTTGCCTTCGATACGACCAACCAGGTCGTCCGGCATCTGGATGGTCTCGACGGTGCCCGCGAGTACGAATTCGCCCGGATGGAGGACAAAGCTGGCGCCTGCGGCTACCTCGACTTCCTCGGTAAGGTCCGGCTGACTCAGCTTCGGATCGATGTGGGTCTCGGTCTGATTCACGAAGACTCGAAACACAGACCCAAGTCGCAGGTCGATGCTCGATGGCTGAATTGCGGTTTCGTCGAGCGGGTTTATTTTCAGACGGCCTGACGCGATCGCCTCGCGTAGAGCCCGATCGCTCAGGACCACTCGCCCCCCTTTGCGCCCCGCGTGGGCGCACGGGCCCGATGCTACCGTACCCCTGCCTCGCGAGCCTGCCGGTTGCGCCCGCGTGATTCTCGCTATCGACCAAGGCACCACGGGCACCACGACTCTGGTCATCGACGAACACGCCTGCATCGTCGGCCGCGCCTACGCGCCGGTTGCCCAGAGCTACCCACGTCCGGGCTGGGTCGAGCATGATTCCAGCCAGATCTGGGATGGCGTCTGCCGGAGCGTCCGTCAGGCTCTGGCCGCGACGCCCCCCGGCGCGGTCGCCGCTGTCGGCATCACCAATCAGCGCGAAACCGCCGTGGCCTGGGATTCGGCGACGCTGCAACCGCTGGGACCGGCCATCGTCTGGCAGGACGTCCGCACCGCGCCCCGGATGACGGAAGTGGAAACTACCGGGCACGGCGACGCTGTTCGCGCCGTCACCGGCCTGCGCCCCAGCCCTTACTTCAGCGCGGGCAAGTTTGCCTGGATGCTGGAGCACGTGCCCGAAGTCGCCGCGGCCCGTGATGCCGGGCGTCTGCGCTTCGGAACCGTTGATGCTTGGTTGATTGCTCGCCTGTCGGGCGGCGCGCATCTCTCCGATGCCACCAACGCCTCTCGGACCCTGCTGATGGACGTGGAGACCGGTTGCTGGTCGAAGGACATGCTCCAGCTATTCGGAATTCCCGCGGAGTCCCTGCCCGCGATCGTGCCCTCAATTGGCCGGTGTGCCGTCGTCGGCGTCGATGCTCCCGTTTCTTCCGGCACGCCCATCGGTGGCATCGCCGGCGACCAACAAGCCGCCCTGTTCGGCCACCTCGGCATAGCGCCTGGCGCCGCCAAGGTGACCTACGGCACCGGCTGTTTTCTCCTCCAGCACGCCGGCGGCACGCGCCCGCCGGACGTTGAGCATTTGCTCACCACCGTCGCGCTGGGGCAGCCAGACGGCCTCACCTACGCCTATGAGGGCAGCGTCTTCACGGGCGGAGCCCTTGTGCAGTGGCTGCGCGATGAACTGGGCCTGATCGACTCCGCCCCCGAGGTCGAAGCGCTGGCGCGCGCCGTATCGGACACAGCCGGCGCCGTGATTGTCCCTGCCTTCACGGGCCTGGGCGCCCCCTACTGGGACCCCGACGCCCGCGGCGCAATCCTTGGCCTCACGCGCGGTGTCACCGCTCCTCACCTGGCCCGCGCCGCCCTCGAAGCCATCGTCCACCAGGTTCAGGACGTCCTGGATCTCATGCCCGCGCTCTCCGGCCAGCTGCTCGTGGACGGCGGCGCCGCCGCCAACGACCTGCTCCTGCAACTCCAGGCCGACAGCGCCGCCCGTACCGTCGCCCGGCCCGCGGACATCGAGACCACGGCCCTCGGCGCGGCGTACCTGGCCGGCCTGGCCGAAGGCGTCTGGTCCAGCGTGGACGAGCTTGGCTCGCTTCGCCCCGCCCCAGACCTGTTCGAGCCTGGGTTGGAGACTCTCTCCATCAATCGTCCCACCTGGCGCCGCGCCGTCCAGCGCACTCGCGGCTGGGCCGCGACTCCGAACGGCGCGTGAGAAACTGCCGCCCATGAGCCTGCACGTCGCCTTTTGCCTCTGGGGCTTGCCCGACGACCCTGCGGTCGCCACGGCGTTTGCCGCCGACGCCGGCTTTCAGTCCGTGGACGTGCGCCCCGGCTACTCCAACCTGGAACCCTCGGAGCGCACGCTTCCCATCACCTGCATGGCTGTGGCACACCTCATGCCGGAAGGGGCGTTGCTGGACGCGACCGATGGGCCGGCCCGTCAGGTCGCCGTGGATCACGTCCGTGCAGGCATCCGCGAAGCCCGGAGCCTGGGCATACCCGACGTTTATCTCGCGCCGCCAGTTACACCCGATGCGCCCGCGCTGGCTGCGTACCGCGAGTCGGCCCTCACGCTGGCTGATGACGCCCAAGGCGCTGGCATCCGCCTCGGTATCGAGCACTTTCCCGGCCGCGGTCTGCCGACGGTCCGCGAGACCCTCGACTTCATCACGGCCTGCGGCCACGCGAATCTGTACCTGCTCCTGGACGTCGGTCACAACCAGATCGCGGGCGAGTCCGTCGCCGAGTCGATTGAGGCCGCCGGCGATCGCCTCCAGTACGTCCACGTCAACGACAACGACGCTCAGAGCGACCTGCACCTCGGCCTGCTGGAAGGCGTCCAGGATGAAGCCTGGGTGAGCGACGCTTTACGCGCAGTGGTCGAATCCGACTATGACGGCCCGGTCAGCGTCGAGGTCAACATGGCATTGGATGACCCGAGGGCCTCCGCCGCCAGCAGCCTGTCGATCGTCCGCCGGCTGGAACCCGGCGCCTAGACCCGACCAGCCGCTCGGTAGGCGTCGTCGATCAATTGCACCGCGTTCGCGCAGTCCCGTGGCGTGATCGCTGGTGGGTCTCCGCGACCCACCCGCTCCAGGCAGTCCCGCACGAATCCCGGGTAGGCCGACAAGACGGTTACCGGAGTGTCCAGGTGCTCGTTGCGGCCCGGCGCCAGGATCTGCAGGCCGTCCGCCACCGCGCTCAGCATGGCGTTCGAGCCGGCCACCTTCATCTCGGAGTCGGATTCGTTGGCGGGCCAGGTGGGCATCGTGTAGCCCACCTCCACGTGGACCAGCGTCCCGCTCGAGCTGCGCAGGGTGGCCAGGGCGTAATCCTCGACCTCGGACGCGTGGACGATGTTGCTGATGACGGCCGACGCCACCTGCACGTCCTCGCCCAGCAGGAACCTGGACATGTCCATGCCGTGGCCGCCCAGGTTGGTCAGTGCGCCGCCGCCCGCCTGCGCGCGGTCCAGCATCCACGGCGAGTCCCACTCGACATAACGCTGCATGGTCGGCCGGATGATTCGGAACACGATGTGTGAAATCGGGCCGAACTCGTCCGCCGCAATCATCTCTCGCGCCTTCTCCGCCCACGGCGATTGCCGGTTGGGAAACGGCACGGAGACCCAGGCCCCGCGCGCTTCCACCAGGTCCGCCAGGCCGCTGACCACGTCCGCGCTCGTCCCCATCGGCTTTTCCATCATGAATGGAATGTCCGCCTCGATCAGGAACCGCGCGATCTCGGGCATCTCCACGTGCCGACCCAGCGCGATCACGAAGTCCGGCTTGGTCGCGTCGACCATCTCGCGGTAGTCGGTGAACGCCGTGGTCTCGTAGCGACTCGCCCGGTCTTCCGCGATCCCGGCGTCACTGTCCGAGACGCCCACCAGCTCGATGTCCAGGTCCAGGTTCTGCAGAACCGTCAGGTAGGCGGCGTCGTAGGTGGAATGCCAGTGGTTGACTTCAATGACGGCGATGCGGCGCGGCGTGCTCATGGGCGACGACTCCCGGGTCCAACAGCGGGACGGTAGCACGAGCCGTCGCAGTAAGCTCTGACCGAAGTACCTGCCGAACGAGGTGACGCCATGGGCGCAGAGAACGAGGACAACAAGGGGTGGGGCCGTCGCATCGACGGCCTGATCAAGCGGGTCGGGGACGAAGTCGGCGGTGAACGCGGCGAGAAGGTTCGCGAGCGCCTGACTGAAGCCAAGTCGCGCGTCGAAGCCGGGCTGGAAAGTGAAGAGGCCCGCCGGGTCCGCGGCGAAATGACGGCTCTTGGCGACAAAGCCATGGAGCGTGTGGATGACGCCCTCAGGCACGAGCGCACGCAGGGAGTCGTAAAGCGAGTCGACGCCGCGCTCACCGAGATCGGCGACCGCCTGCGCGGCGAGCACCCGGAGCCGCCAACAGCCGCACCGCCCCCGAAAGCCCGAGCTGCCGCTCGATCGGAAGAACCGGTCGCCGAAGCCGGCGAGGCGGCCGCGGCAAGCGATGCGGCGCCCGGCGCCGGTGACGTATCACCCAAAATTTCCACGAACGGCGAGGACGAAACAACCTCCAGGCAAGCCTGACCTCGTCCCGTTAAAGCGGCGCGTCGGCGGCGGTGAGTCAGCCGCGCCCGTGCACCAACAGCCGGGCCAGGCTGCGCCACGACAGCGCCGTGCCCTCGCCCACCAGCAGTTCGATGCCTTCCCGGACGAACTCCGGCCGTCGTCTCGCCGCCCGCACCCCGAAGTCCGCAATCCAGGCTCGCTGCGCCAGCCGCTTCGCACGCGCCGACGCCTGGAAGTGCTCGTCAAATCGCTGCCGAAACCACACATCGAACTCATCGAACGGCCGATCCTCGTCTCCTGCCCGCACCGCCCGCACTGCCCGTCGGGCTGCCTCGATGCCCGCCGCCATCCCGTAGGCAATCCCCTCGCCCGAGAACGGGTTGATCATCGACCCGGCGTCCCCCACCAGCGCCACCCGCCCGTGCACCAGCGGCGGAACGTAACTGGCGAACGGCAGCATGTAGGCCCGCGACCGCGCCGGTGACAGGTCCTCGATGCCGCTCGATCTCAGAAAGTCCCTGAGCAGGTCGGGCAAGCTCCGCTCCTGCCGCCGGAAGCGAGCGGCGTCGATCATCACCCCCACGTTCGCGCCCCGCTCGTCGATCGGGAAGACCCAGCCATACGCCGGCAGCAATTCGCGCTTGAAGTAGAACGCCATGTGATCGAACCCGCCGGGCCGCTCCACGTAGGCCCGAATCGCCACCCCGGTATGCGCCGAATCGTTGTAAGGCACACCAAGCAACCGCCGCACGTCCGACCGCGCTCCATCGGCCGCAATCACGGCCCTCGCATTAATGGAGACCGGTCCGTCTGGCCCGCTCGCCTCGACTCGAACCAACCCACCGCCGGGCGAGACCACTTCTATGAGCCGACTTTCGGTCCAAACATCCGCGCCCGCGTCTCGAGCGCGTGCCAGCAGGGCGTCATCGAACTCTGCCCGCGGAACCACGTAACCCCGCGCCGCTTCCCCAATCGCCGGCAGGTCGCCCACCACCTGGGCCCCCGACGGCGCCACGATCTTCAGCCGTTCGACTGGCCGACGACCCCGCACAATCTCGCCGGCGTCCAAGTCCGCCAGCCGCGCCACGACCCCGGGGCCCAACCCGTCCCCGCAGGCCTTGTCCCGCGGAAACCGCTGCCGGTCCAGCACCACCGTCTCAAGCTCCGGCGCAGCCCGCCGTGCGGCAATCGCCGCGGCCGCTCCCGCCGGACCGCCTCCAACCACCAGCAGGTCGCACGCTCGGATTTTCACGCTGTGTGCTCCCCCGCCGCCGGGCGCCGCGAAGTATAAAGACGCCCTGCCCCTAAACTGCCGTCACATCAACTGAGCGGGAAACGACGCATGGCGCGTGCTGCCTCCGGCGAGAGTTCCCCTCTCGTGCTCAGCATCGACGTCGGCAGCTCCTCCGTCCGCGCCGCCGCGCACACCGCCGACGGGGACCCGCTCCCCGGCAGCGAAGCCCAGATCGCTTCCAGTTTCGACACCACGCCCGACGGCGGCGTCCAGATCGACGCGGACGCCCTGTTCGACCGCTTGGCCCAGGCCATCGACGTCACCATCCAGCGCCTTGGCTCGCAAGCCGCCGACCTTCAGGGCGTGGGCGCCAGCGTCTTCGCCTCCAGCGTGCTTGGCGTCAACGCCGCCGGCGAGCCCCGAACCCCCATCTACACCTACGCCGACACTCGCTGCGCCGTCGACGCCGCTGTCCTCCGCCAGGAGTGGGACATGGCCGCCTCCTACGACCGCACCGGCACGCCCATCCACGCCAGCTACCTGCCGGCCCGCTTTCGCTGGCTCAGGCGTATCCAACCCCATGTGGTTCGCCAGGTCGCCCGCTGGATCACCTTCGGCGAGTACGCCGCTCAGCGCCTGTTCGGCCGCCCCTGCGGCCTGGGACTCAGCCTCGCCGCCTGGTCCGGCATGCTGAATCGTCGCGAACTCGACTGGGACCTCGCCACCCTTGGCGCCCTCAACGTCGATCCAGGCTCGCTGGGCGCCGTCGATCCATCCGGCGAGCCGCTGCGGAATCTCGCCTACCCCTGGCGGCAACGCTGGCCCGCCCTCGCCGACATCCCCTGGTACCCCGCGCTCGGCGATGGCCTCTGCAGCAACCTCGGCACCGCCCCCGGCGAAGCCGACGCCATCGTGTTCAACATCGGCACCAGCGCCGCCGTCCGCGCCCTGGTTCCCGGCCCCGTACGCTCCGTTCCCGCCGGCCTCTGGGAATACCGGGTCGACCGCTCAAGATCGCTGCTGGGCGGCGCGGAGAGCAACGGCGGCATCGTCGTCGCCTGGCTGCGCGACTTTCTGCGCGGACTCCAGGGCGACGATCCCGACGACGCCATTGCCCACCTGCCGCCGGACGCTCACCGTCTCACCGTGCTGCCCTTCCTGGCCGGCGAACGCAGTCCCGGCTGGGACGACTCCGCCCGCGCCACCATCCACGGCGCCCGTCTCAACACCCAGCCCGCCGATCTCCTGCTGGCCGGCATCGAAGCCGTCGCCTACCGCCTCGCCGCCATCTACGACCTGCTGGTTCCCGTTATCGGCGAGCCCCACGTCGTCCACGTCTCCGGTGGCGCGCTGCAGCGATCCGACCGCTGGACGCAGATCCTCACCGACGTCCTCGGCCGCCCCGTCATCCGCTCCGCCGTCGCCGAACCCACCAGCCGCGGCGCCGCCATCTGGGCGCTGCAGGCACTAGGCCATGCCATCCCTCCGAACCAAGAGGCCGACGGCGACCAGCCGTTCGAACCCAACGCCGACCGCCACGCCGTCTACCAGGAAGCCAGAGCCCGCCAGCGCCGCCTCTACCAACGCATGGCCGGGGCCGGTGGTCTGGATTTGCACTGACATGCCGACATGTCACGTGCAATGCTCCGCCCGCTGGCGGAAACTGCGCCTGCGCTCTTAGAAGCCTTGGAGGTCACGATGAATGTCGCCATTGGCGTCGACCACCGCGGCTATGCCATCAAATCCGACCTCATCGCGATCCTGCGCGCCTCCGGCTGCGAGGTCATCGACTTCGGCGCCCACTCCGATGACTCTGTTGACTACCCCGACTACGCCGCCGCCGTGGCCGAGGCCGTAGCCTTCGGCCGGGCCGACCGCGGGATCATCGTCTGCGGCAGCGGCGTCGGCGCCTGCGTGGCGGCCAACAAGGTCGCGGGCGCTCGCGCTGGCATGTGCCACGACACCTACTCGGCCCGCCAGGGCGTCCAGCACGACGACATGAACGTCCTCTGCCTCGGCTCCGGCATCGTCGGCCTGTCGCTGATCGAGGAACTCGTCGAAGCTTTCCTCGGCGCTCAATTCGCCGACCACGAAGAGCGCTACGTCCGCCGCCTCCACAAAGTCCAGGCCCTCGAACGCGGCGAACGCCTGAGCCCCTAGAGAACTCGCGATTTCACCGACATACCCTGGGAGCGGCACCGCGTCGATGTCCGTGTCCACACTCGGTGTGGCAGCGCCGGCTTCAGCGCTTGCCGCGCTCAGGCGCGATGGGCACGCCCGGCAGCTTGTTCGGGTAATGGAATCCACACACCAGAATTGTCGTGGTCAGGATGATCTCGCTTAGGCATCCGCGGACCCGGGCCCGGGTCGGCGCGTTGTTCCTGGTCGGAAATATCGCGCTTACCCTGCCGTTGGGCTTGTTCGCGTCGGGCTGGTACGGGCCTGGATATCTCGACTGGTTCCAGCACCTGAACCTGGACAGCGAGCAGTCGCTGGCAAATTGGTACTCGAGCGGCCTTTGGGCGGCGGTCGCGGTTCTGGCGGCGGCGCAGATGTTCCGCCGGCCGCCGGACTATCGGCATCCTCGCTGGTTGTGGACGTTCGGTTGGATCGCCGTCGCGCTCTTCGCTGCGCTCATAGCCTGGGAAGAAGCCGTAAGCATTAAGGACACAATAAGGCAATGGGATCAATCGGAGTCAATTCTCGCGAGACTCAATCTCGCCGACCTGCCGACGGGCATCCGTTGGGCGGCCATAGTCGGAGTGCTGTCCGCTCCATTGGCCGCGCTGGCGGGATGGGTATTCATTACATCGCTTCGCCAAAGGCCGGCGCTTCTGCTGCTCATCGCACTGGCACTGGCGCTGGGACTGGCCGCAATCCTGCGCGACGGCTTCGGTGTGCTCTATGGAACGACGCACTGGTGGGGGATTTTTCTCGACGACGGCTCCGAGGTCATGGCCGGCGCCATCCTGGCGGTGGTTTTCTTCGAGACGCTTGTATCTCGGCACTCAGCGAGTGCTGACGGCTGGCGGCACGGCGGTCATCGGTTCGGGCGATGGGCCGCCCTCGGCGTCACGGTAGCCGTGGTCGTGGCAAGTGTTCCCGCCTTGCTCGCGGAGTACGAATGGGAGGAGGCCGGATGGAAGCGCCCGCTGTTCTACGCGGGGCCCATTTCGCGATTCGAGCAACCCTTTCAGGCCCATCTCGATAACCTGACAGCGCTCGACGTCTGGGGTTACGCGGAGGACGCGGACGGGAAAGCCGTCCCAGCCACGATCTTGGTGAGCCTCTTACCCTCCGAGGGCGGGCGCCCGGTGTGGGCAAAGGGCGTGGTGCGCGGGAGCCGGTCCAAACCCGCGATCAATCGCATCGTCTTCGATCCGGTCCCCGGCAGTCAGGGCGAAACGTACGATTTGGTGATCTTCAGCGAGCCGTTGCCTCGGGTACATCTCGGAATGATGGGCGACCGGGCCGGTCCCCACGGCGACGCCGTCGTGAACGATGTGCCGCACGGGCGTCAGCTCGCCATGGGGATCTATTCGATTGGCACAGGCGCTCAACTGGTCCAGGACTTGCTGCTGCGTGACCCACGCCGGCTGTTTCTGCTGGGCGATGTCGTCCTCACGGCGTACGTGTGGCTGTTCATCGCCGCGCTTGCATGGCGTGGGCTCTCAGGCCCGCCGTCGCGATTCTGGCGCGGCTCATTCTGGCCGTCCGTCCGCGTTAGTGCGCTCGTTCTGGTCGCGCTCATCGCCATTGCCCTGGTCGTGCTTCCAATTGGCTTTGTCTATACCCCGCCGGAGGGCTTGGGCGCCGGCTGCTGCTGACAACTCTCCATGGCTGCAAGCCGAGGGCCATTCGAGAGTCTCTGCAGTCGCTCGTGTCCGGCCTGCATGCGGCCGGGGAGATGCGTGCTTGCGGCCATCGCTGCACCCGGATGCCCCAAACCGTGTGAAATGCGGTAGTTGCCCGTCGGCGAAGAGGATCTGCGGTGCGCGTTTCTTACCCTCGGCCAGTCAATCTGACCCAAAGTTAGGCGGCCGAACACCGCCGCCGCCGTTGGTACGATTGCGCTGGAAGACTTACTCGTGTAAGGCACCCGCTTGCGCGATCGACCTCGGCCGATCACCGTCGCTCCGGCCCCGGAGGTTTCGATGTCTCAAACCCCGCTGCATGAACTCCACGCGCATGGTCAAAGCGTCTGGTTGGACTTTCTCAGCCGGGACCTGGTCGACTCCGGGGACCTCGCCCGCCTCGTCGCTGAGGAAGGCGTTCGCGGGATGACCTCCAACCCCACGATCTTCCAGGAAGCCATCAAGGGCAGCGATACCTACGACGAGGACATCCGCCGTCTGGGTGCCGAGGGCCTGACGCCCGAGGAGATGTTCGAAGCCATCGCCGTCGACGACATCGCCGCCGCCTGCGACGTGCTTCGCCCGGTCTTCGACGAGTCCGGCATGACCGACGGCTTCGTCAGCCTGGAGGTTTCCCCGCGCCTGGCCCACGACACCGAGGGCACCGTCGAGGAAGCTCGCCGCCTTGTCGCCGCCGTCGACCGCCCGAACCTCATGATCAAGGTCCCCGCCACCCCCGCCGGCCTGCCCGCCGTCGAGACCCTGATCACCGAGGGCGTCAACGTCAACATCACCCTCATCTTCGCCCAGGCCGTCTACCGCGGCGTCGTGGATGCCTACCTCGGCGCCCTCGAAAACCGCGCCGCCGCCGGTGAGCCGGTGGACGACGTCGCCTCCGTGGCCAGCACCTTCGTCAGCCGCATCGACACCGCCGTCGACGCCCGTCTGGAAGAGCTCCTGGCCGAGCGCGCAGATGACGCCGACGAAATCCGTGCCCTCCTTGGCAAGGCCGCAATCGCCAACTCCAAGGCCGTCTACGAGATCTTCGAAGAGATTTCCGCCTCCGAGCGCTACCAGGCCCTCGCCGCCGACGGCGCCCAGCCCCAGCGCCCGCTCTGGGCCAGCACCAGTACCAAGAACCCCGAGTACCCGCCCACCCTCTACGTGGACGAACTCATCGGCCCCAACACCGTCAACACCATGCCCTCCGTCACCATGGACGCCTTCCGCGAGCAGGGCGAGGTGCAGCCCACCGTCAGCAGCGACCCCAGCTACTGGAGCGGCGTCCTCGAACGTCTGGCCGCCTTGGGCGTCGACCTGGACGCCATCATGGACCAGCTCCAGGCAGAGGGCGTCCAGAAGTTCATCGACTCCTACGACGACCTGCTGCAAGACCTCGAGGCCAAGGCGGGGGCGCTCGCCTCCTAGCCAGGAACTGAGGCGGTAATGTCCGGCAACGGCCCCACCGCTCGATTCGGCCCGGCTACCGATGCCGTTGCCGAAGCCTTGGACCGCGCCCAGGCCAACGACGTCGCTCGCCGTCTCTGGGCCGCCGACCTTTCCCTCTGGACCCAGAACCCGCTCGTCCAGAACCAGATCGCCGACAGCCTCGGTTGGCTTCGCGTGGCCGAAGCCATGCGCGCCGGCGTCGACGACCTCGCCGCCTGGAGCGCCGAGATCGCCGGCCAGGTCGACGACGTGGTGCTACTCGGCATGGGCGGCAGCAGCCTCGCCCCCGAGGTCATGGCCGCCGTCATTCCCCAGGTCGAAGGCTCGCCCCAGCTCACCGTTCTCGACACTACCGACCCCGCCGCCATCCGCCGCGTCGAGTCCGGTCTGAACCTCGACCGGTCGCTCTTCATCGTCGCCAGCAAATCCGGCGGCACCCTGGAAACCGCCACGCTCGCCGAGTACTTCTGGTCACGCTATGTCGCCGCCGGCGCGAATTCGCCCGGCCGCCACTTCGTCGCCATCACCGACCCCGGCACCAGCCTGGCCGCCCTCGCCCAGGACCACGCCTACGCCCGCGTCTTCCTCAACCCGCCCGACATCGGTGGCCGCTACTCCGCCCTCTCCTTCTTCGGACTCGTCCCCGCCGCCCTCGCCGGCATCGACCTCGCGCCGCTCCTCGACCGCGCCATCGTCGCCGGACAAACTTCCGCCGCCAACCCCTCCGTCAACACCAACCCACCAGTCACCATCGGCGTGGCGCTTGGAGCACTCGCCCTCGCCGGCCGCGACAAGCTCACTCTCGTCCCCTCCGCCTCCCTCCGGCCCGTCGGCGCCTGGGTGGAACAACTCATCGCCGAGAGCACCGGCAAGGAAGGCCAGGGCATCGTCCCGGTCGACGGAGAGCCGTTGGGCGCCCCCGGCGTCTACGACAACGACCGCGTCTTCATCGAACTCGCCCTGACCGGCGATCCCGATGACGGCCGTGCCGCCCGCCTCGACGCCCTCGCCGACGCCGGCCACCCGGTCATCACCCTTCCGTTGGTCGATCCTCACGATCTCGGCGCCCACTTCCTCACCTGGGAACTCGCCACCGCGGTCGCAGGCTCACTGCTTGACATAAATCCATTCGACCAGCCAAGCGTCGCCGAGAGCAAGGACAACACGGATCGCGTCCTTGGCCAGATCACGACCTCCGGCGCGCCGTTCGACATTCCCGCCGGCCCCAGTGACAACGGCGTGCTCGCCGCCGGCAGCCAGGCCCCCGACCTCGCCGCCGCCCTCACCGGCTGGCTCGCCTCCGTTCGTCCCGTCGACTATGTCTCGATCCAGGCCTACCTTGACCGCACGCCCGCCCACGACGCCGACCTGCGCGCCATCCAGGCCCTCCTCCGCGACGGCCTGCGCCGCGCCGTCACCCTCGGCTACGGTCCCCGCTTCCTCCACTCCACCGGCCAGTTGCACAAGGGCGGTCCCGACACCGGTGTTTTCCTGCAGATCACCGCCGATCACCAGGCCGACGTCGAGGTCCCCGGCCGCGGCTATACCTTCGGCACCCTCATCGACGCTCAGGCCATCGGCGATCTGGAATCCCTCGCCGCCCGCGAACGCCGCCGCCTCCGCCTGCACCTGAACGACTCGTCAACCGATCTTTCCGCAGTGGCCGCGGCCCTGCGCACGTCCTTAGATCAGATCACACCCGCCTGACGGAGCATTTCCCATGAGCATGAACGTCCAGGCCCTGGACACCGCGCTCGGAGTCAACCCCCTACGGGAGGGCCTTTCATTCCAGGAGGCTCCGCCCGGCCACACCCTCATCATCTTCGGCGGTTCCGGCGACCTTGCCGCCCGCAAGCTCATTCCCGCCCTCTACAACCTAGAGCGCAACGCCCTCCTCCCGTCCTCACTCGCCGTCGTCGGCCTTGGCCGCCGCCCCATGGACCACCAGAGCTACCGCGTCCGCCAGCACGAAGCCACCACCAGCTTCTCCCGCACCGGCAAGCCCGACCCCGAACTCTGGAACGCCTTCCAGCAGGGCCTCTACTACGTCCGCGGCGACTTCAGCACCCACGCCGGCTACGAGGACCTGAAGCGCGAACTGGCCGAAATCGAAACCCGCCACGGCACCGGCGGCAACCGCATCTTCTACCTCGCCACCCAGCCCAGCCTCTTCCCCGAGATCATCCGCCTGCTCGGCGAAACCGGCCTCAACCGCGGCCCCGGCGCCACCCGCATCGTCATCGAGAAACCCTTCGGCCGCGATCTCGCCACCGCCCTGGCCCTCAACACCATCACCAACAACGTCTTCGACGAGTCGCAGATCTACCGCATCGACCACTATCTCGGGAAAGAGACCGTCCAGAACGTCCTCGTCCTGCGCTTCGCCAACGTGATCTTCGAGCCAGTCTGGAATCGCCGCTACGTCGACTCCGTCCAGATCACCGTGGCCGAGTCCGTCGGTCTCGAAGGCCGCGGCACCTACTACGAGGAAGCCGGCGTCCTCCGCGACATGGTCCAGAACCACATCATGCAACTCCTCGCCCTCGTGGCCATGGAGCCCCCCGTTGATTTCCAGGCCGACTCCATCCGCGACGAGAAGGTCAAGGTCCTCCGCGCCCTCCGCCACCTCGAACCCGACCAGGTCGCCAGAAACGTCATGCGCGCCTCCTACGGCGCGGGTTTCGTCGACGGCCGCGAAGTCCCCGCCTACCGCGACGAAGACGGCGTCGCCCCCGACTCAACCACCGAGACCTACCTCGCCGCCCGCCTCCTGATCGACAACTGGCGCTGGAAGGGCGTCCCCTTCTACCTGCGGAGCGGCAAGCGTCTCGCCAAGCGCGCTTCCGAAATCGCCATCCAGTTCAACGAAGTTCCCCACCTTCTCTTCGGTGACTCCAACCCCGATGGCGTGCCCCCGAACGTCCTGGCCCTGCGCATCCAGCCCGACGAAGGCGTCTCCATCACCTTCGAGGCCAAGCAGCCCGGCCTCGGCATGCGCGTGCGCCCCGTCCGCATGGACTTCGGCTACGGCCAGAGCTTCGCCGAGGAATCCCCCGACGCCTACGAACGCCTGCTGCTGGACGTCATGCTCGGCGACCAGACCCTCTTCATCCGCCGCGACGAAACCGAAGCCGCCTGGCGCGCCGTCATGCCCATCCTCGAAGCCTGGGAGGCCGACCCGGCATCGCGCCTTCCCACCTACGAAGCCGGCCGCTGGGGCCCTCGCCAGGCCGGCGACCTCCTCCGAGCCGACGGCTTCCGCTGGCGCCGCCTATGATTCAAGCGCTCACGCCTCTTTCTCCCTCTCCCTGGCAGGGAGAGGGCTGGGGTGAGGGTCGAGACTCTGGGCGTTGCAAGATCCCCGGAGGCAAGGAGACCGACGATAGAGTTCCCGTCATTTCTCTTGTTCGCGGCGTCTCTGCCCAACACCAACGATGAATCTCACTACTTCCCTCGCCGACACCCTCCCAACCCTCGCCCGTCTCCACGAACAGGCCGCCCGCCAGGCTGCCAGCGAGGGCGCCGAACTCAACGCCCAGATGCTCCTCGCCACCATCGTCGCCCGCTATCCGGGTCCAACAAGCTGGACGGATATAGAAGCCGAAACCGAACCCGTCGTCACCGCCTATCCCAGCCGCGTCATCGCCCTCGTCAACGATCCCGACACGGCGCAAACCCAGGAACCCGTCCGCGTCGGCCTCCTGTCCGCCCGGCAGTCCAACGGCGTCGCCGCCATCCGCGGCGAGTTGCTCACCGCCGCCCTGCAGGGCCGCGCCTTTGTGGAAGGCGCCGCCATCGCCGCCAGCTGGTCCGCCAGCGGCATCCCCACCGTCGTCTGGTGGAACGGGCCCGCCGTCACCGGCGACCACCTCTTCGAGGACATGCTTGACATCGCCGACCGCATCCTCGTCGACTCCAGCGCCGTGACCGACCTCCCCGCCGACTTCGAGGTATTGAATGACGTGGTCCAGGGCAGCCACCACGCCCGCGTCACCGATGCCCTTTGGCTTCGGCTGCTGGCCTGGCGCCAGGCCTTCGCCCAGGCTTTCGACCAGCCCGCCGCCCGTATCGACCTGGAGCACGTCAGGTCCGTGGAACTGGCCGTCCAGCAGTCGCCGGGCGGCCACGCCGCCGCGCTGTTGCTCGTCGGTTGGATCGCGTCGCGCCTCGGCTGGCGACTGGATAGCCGCACCGCGCAGGGCTGGCGTCTCGCGGCCGGAGACCATGAGGTTGACGTCATCTGCGAACCGTCATCAACTACGGATGGACTGATCGAAATGGTCAGACTCAGCGCCCCGACCAGCCGCTACCTCGCCTACATGCCGTCCCCGGAGGACATCGTCGTCGACTGCCAGTCAGACCTCGCCCCCATCACCCACGTCGCCGTCCGCCGCCCCCCGCCCACGCGACCGCGCCTTCGCCTGGACGACCTTGTGACCGGCGGCGCCCACTACCCGGTCTTCCAGCAATCCGTTGCCCTCGCCCGCACCCTCGCCACAGCCTGACTGGTTCGTGCCTAGAACTCGTTCCTGACCTTCACTGCCTGCCTCGTCCTCAGCGACGCCCACGCCGCCAGCCCGGTCGACACCACCCGCGCGCCTTCGCGAACCCCAACCCAGGGCTTCGTGCCGTTTAGTACACAGTCCGCCATGTGGCGCAGCATGACGATCATCTCGCCGGCGTGGCCGCTGTGCGGGGGCAACTCCGTCACATACGCCCGTTGCGGCAGGTCGCCCTCGGCGTCCAGCGTCTTGACGTTGTCCCGGATCGTGCCCCTGCTGCCGTAGACGGTCAGGCTGTTCGCTGACTCGCCGTGCGGATGCACCATCCCCAGCAAATTCGCCACCCGGCCGACTTTCCCGCTGGTAAACCGCATGTTGATAAAAAAACAATCCTCTTGCGGGTAATCTGGCGCCACCCCGCTGCGCAAACCCACGCAGTGCACCTCCTCGATGTCGCCCATGAACCAGCGCAGCAAGTCGATCGGGTGACACGCCCCGCCCAGGATCAGGTCCTGCGGCATCCGCGTTCGCCAGGGCGTCGATCGATAGACCGGCCGCAAGTCGTGAACGTAATGCGCCTCCGCCATGAACAGCTCGCCGATCTCCCCCGCGTCACAGGCCCGCTTCGCGTCCATGAAGTCCAGGCGGCCTCGCAACGACTGCGTCACCAGCAATGTCAGCCCGGTGCGATCGACCGCCTCGACGACCTGCTCCACTTCGGCCATCGAATACACCATCGACTTGGTCACCATTACGTGCTTCCCGGCATCGAGCGCTTTCAGGATCTGCCCGCAGTGCAATGGCCCGGGCGTATAGATCCCGATGATGTCCAGGTCGTCACGTGCCACCAGCGCGTCGTAGTCCTTCGTCGTCCACTCGATTCCGTACTCGGCTGCCATCGACGTCATCAGATCCGTGTTCGAGTCGCACGTCGCGGTCACCCGCACCGGCAGGTCCGCGAACTCCGGCCGGTTCGCTTGCAGCAACGTCCGCCCATGACCAAGCCCCGCCAGACCCAACCTAAGCATGCGCATATCCCTGCTTCTTCAGTTCGCTGATGACGGCGGCCCACCGCTCCGGCATGTCATTTCGGCTCATCACCGGCTCGAAACCCATTGAGAGATACAAGTGAATCGCCGGCAACCGCCAGTCGTCCGTCAGCAACTGCACAGTCTCGCAGCCCTGGTCCACCAGGTAGCGCGACACGGCGGTACACGTCGCCCGGCCGAGCCCGCGGCCCTGGTGGCAAGGGTGCGTCGCCACGTAATCGAGCACGCCCTCCCGCCGCGGCTCGCCCAGCCTGCCCGTCACGGGGTTGACCTCGGTGGTCGCTATCCGGGAAGCAAACGTCACCGCGACGATCGCTCCCCGGTACTCCACCAGCGCAGAACCCACCCGTCGGTCCGCATCCTCTAGGACGTCCAGGAGCCGATCCACTCCGCAGTCCCGGAATCCCACCGCCTGCAAGGCCTCTGCCAGGGTCGATACGTCACCTTCGCGATACCCACGTAGCACGTACCCCGTCGAAACCGAAACGTCCGGCATCCCCCGCACGCCTGCCGCCCCAATAGCCATGCACAGTTGCATTGGAGGCAATTCGCTGGCTTTGTTTTCCACGGCGCAACCTCCGCTAGCCTCGGCTGCCTGCCGGCATCGCTACGCCGGCCCCCGTCGGAACGTAGATTCCCGCTCCTGTACGACCTTCACGTCGGCCGGCTGCGGCCGGCCTCTCACCCGCGGGCGGACTTCCGGTCGTCTGCCCGGCATCCGGGTCTCTCGGCAACGAGACCATCCGACACATCCTCCCGATTCGTCGCGCTTCAACGCCGAGCACTGAGATGCTTGCCTGCGCTTCGTCCCCTTCCAGCCCCTCGCCGGCTGGTGCCGACACTTGCGATTTCCCCTAGCACGCTATAAGAGTTCACCAGGTTCCCCGTCGTCGCAATCCGGGTCGCCAATGTCCTTGCGGCAGCCGCCGCTCCAATTCGCCGTCTCCTCGCCCGGCGACCTCGTGGCGAGGTCTCGATGCCCACGGCAGGTCAGCGCCAGTCCCTGGTTGAGCGCCGGCATACCTGTCGGACGCGGGGCCTAGTCCGATCACCGATCCCGCAGATCTGTGTCTGACAGTGCCTCACCGCGTACGTGGTCTCCTGGTGCCGACGTTAAGTCCATTTTCCAGAGTCATTCCTTCCCAGTCGACTCAGTCTGCGATCATCGCGTCCAGCGAACCCTCGTAGGCCTCGTAACGCCACTCGCCGCTTGCAGTCAGCGTGAATTGCAGCACGGGGATAAGCGCGACCTCACGGTTGCGATTGAGCAGGCGCACGGCAAGCACCCATTCACCCGCGCCAAACTCTCGATCGACGCGTTCAATTGGCGCATACGCGGCTCCATCCCAGATCGTCAGCGAGGCGGTGCGTGGATCAAACCTGTGCAGGTAAAAGTACTCGTGGATTTCTGTTTCACGTACGGGCTGAAGACGGCCGATAAACCAGCGCGCCGACGCTCGAGTGCGACGGTCCGACCTTGATTCACCCGGTAGCCGCCACCTCGAAGTGTCGACGGTCATCACGACCCAGTCCTGCCCGGTCCAACGTTCGGAGGCTCGGTCGATAAACGTCGTGGTGAAGGCGATGCGCTCGTCGACTTCATGCACGTCTGTGAGCTTGACGGTGAAATGCTGTGGTGGTGGCTCGACAATCTGCGGAATCCGTCCGTCGGGCGCATACGCGGCGACGCTGCCATTCCACCAGATAGGCCGGCGCACCGTGGGCACGAGTGCCGTCGGCGCCACATGAACCGACGAAACTATGAGGTCAGGATCTCGATTGCCAAGATCCTCAATCGGAAGCTCGGAAAGGACGTGTAGAACCGACTTATCCACGTCGCCATAAAGCCCGGAATGAGAGAGTGCGGCGGCGGCTCGCAGGGCGTCCCTGGGGTCCAACGTCGGGGCCAAGTAGACCGTGGTATCTGGCGGAATCGAGTTTCGAAGGGCGTCGAAGGATTGGGACGAGGGTGGGTCGTCAAATTCCTTAAACGCAGGCAGGACACGATACAAGGCGTCGGCACCGTCACGGACGAGGAACTCGAAGAGTTCAGGATCCATCAACCATCGCACCGCTTGATCTGGCAGTGCGCCTAACCAATCGTCCGTTGCATGCACATAGTTGATGCCGAGCGCCCGGATCGCGGAAGGCTCGAGAGACTGTATCGCGTCCTTATATTCGGGCCCTGACCCAACAATGATATGCAGGATATCCGCGAATCCAGAGGCATTTGGCCGACCTGTTGCAACCGTCATTGCGCTGGGATGGGGTGAGAGCACTCGTGCATCAGGAGGCGTATGCTCGAGAATGTACGTTGCCACAACATCGGACTGAAAAGGTCGGACGGCGTGTCGACCCAGGAACCACTCGTGAAACTCTCTGGGTCCCGGCGACATGTTGGAGAGTTGCGGTCCGCGCTCCAAAGCAAGACTTAGGGCTCGCGCCGGTGCCGCAATAGTCGGCCAAGTCACGAGGGCAATGAAACCCAAAGCGGCGATGTAGCGATGACGCCTCTGAAGCGTGGCGAGCCGGAGCGCCGCGGCGACAAGCAGGGCCAACAGCGCAAAGTTACGAGAGTTCCCGTCCATTCGGGAAATGTCTGGAGGAAAGGGTTCATAGCGCAGCACCAATGCGGCCACAAGAAACAGACCACTCCCCGCGGCCAACATCCGAACGAGAGAGCTTCGCCAGGCGAGCAATAGGGCCACAACGGCGACGATGAATGGTCCGACTCCGAGTATGCCGACACCGCCGGTGAGACGATTCAATGTGCCCAGGGGCCGTCGCGTGCCGGGATCGTCGATCAGTTGCAGCGTCATGGCGGCATGCGATGAACCGGTCAGGAAGCCCGTTAAGAACCCTCCGCCCGCTGCGAGAAGCACAACGGTTAGTACCGGCCCAGCCGCTGCGACGAGGATCTCAGACCAAAGCTTGCTGTGAATGCGGCGAGTTCGTGGCGCCCCCGCCCCAGCTGGTTGTCGGCGGTGTCCTGAGTAGTCGCCGAGCAAGCGCGCCAATTCATACGTAATCCACAACAAAAGAACGATTAGAGCGACAGGCTCGTCGATAAGTCCTACGAGACCAAGAATTGCAGCGAGTGTTAAGGTTGACCTCCACGACCGTCCGCCGCCAAAGGCAACGCGCTCCAGCACGGTGAATGCCAGCGTGTACGCAAGGGGGAACGACGGCCTCCAAATGTTCGGTGGTGACGCATCAAAATTTGTATTCAGCGGCAACTCAAATGACGGCGAATATACCTCGGCTAACGCCGTGCGCAGCCCCACGCCGGGGGGACCTGTCGGCACCGGAATCTGCAAGATACTTGGCGGGTTGGGTGAGCCAAACAGCGTCCACGCGCCCGCCGTAAGTAAGACTGGGCTAAGCGCAACGGTAGCGACCCATCCTCCGTGCTTGTAAATGCAAGCAACGGCAACCAGAGCAAGGCTTGTCCAGATATATGCACCCAGGAGTTCGTTGACGAAAGCGAGATCCGGGCCTGTCGGTGGAGTCAATAGCCCAACCAGCATGTCGGTCCCATAGTGATAGGGCGCGGGTTGTCCTGGGTTCCAGGGCAGGACCGGTGGAAAGCCCCCCGAGCGTATGGAAGCAGCCAGTCCGTGGTGAATCTCGTCGTCGGCAATCGACAGGAGTTGGCGGCCGGCCAGCGCTAGCCAGTAGATCGACAAGGCCAGGCCGACGAAGATCACGGAGGTACGCACTGACAGTCGCAGCGCCTTCGGCGCTCGCCAGGCCAGCCCGGCTCCGATGCCGGCTATGACTATCCAGGCGACAAGGGCGCCCGCCAACCCAGGAGTTACGTACATGGCGAAGTTCGCGACCAGGCCCCAGAGCGCCGGTCCCACCGCCACGCCTTGGGCGAGCGCCAAGAAGTCGTCGCTCTGTCGCAGCGCCACACGCGCAACCACGAATCCAACAAATGCGAGGACAAATAACTCGAGAGCCAGGAACAGGAGGCCAGGGACGACTGACGAGTCGATGGCTGGGCCGCTCATTCCGTCGTCGGCCGATTCGACGGTGTCCGGAAGCGTCGCTGCGAGCTTGTTGGCCTTGCGGGCGCAGCTGCCAGCAGAGCGGCCAGACCGGCTGCCGCAGCGGCTCCAGTCAGCGTCTGGTAGGCGGCGCCAGCGGAAACGCTGTGGTTGTCAAAGGGCTCGTACCAGGCGAAAAGCACCCCGCGAAAATCGGTAAAGGACCAATCGAGGGGTGGAAGATTGATAGGATTCCGCCACAGCTCTGGCGCATTTACGTAAATGCTGGAAGAGAGCAGACTGCCGCTCCTGTTGCCGTGATGAAACTCCTCGGGCGTGCCAAGAATGTAAAGGGATCCTGCGGCCAGGTATACGGCCGCCGCGATCCCGAGGGCCTGGCTGGTACGAATTGCCATTTCTCCACGCTTCCACGCGAACCCAGCCACGGCCGTGACTCCAACCGCTGCCACCACTGCAACTATGGGCATCGGATAGGCGACGTGTCGCACGAACTCCTGGGGAGCGTCGGGCCTGAGCCGGACCATGTACACGCTGATGCCAAGTTTCACAACGATGTTGGTAATGGCGGCAGCCGGCAGAACAATGTACGCCCACCGACGGCGTGCCAGATCAATGGAGCCGATTAGGAATAGGAAGAGAATGGCTGCTATAAGGAGGGGAAAACGTACGTCATCCAGCAATATCAGTCGCGACACCTTAGGCCAGGTTACGCCCCCGACTATGCCCGTGTTGGAAACAAGGTTTTCAATGGAAAAATCCTGGCCGGCAACGGGCCATGGACGCCCAAGGCGCACCAAGCTAAAGACGACCAAGGGAAGGGTGAGAACGGCACAGGTCGCGACTCCGGCACCCGTCCATCGCGATGGCTTCGCAGCAAAGGCGGCTAGTAGAAGGAGCCCGGCGTAGAGCGGTCCTTCGGGTCGCGTAACTGCGAGCGCGGCTGCCACACCGCCGAGCGCCAGAATCGAGTGACATGGCTCGGCAGTGCGTAGAACATGCATGAATCCCCACACAGCGGCGGCCAGCAAGGCGATGAAGACTGGATCCGGTTCAGCGGAACCCAGGCTGTAGATCTGGACTGGCGGCAGCACGGTCGCGATGACCGCAATCGCGAAGGATGCCGAGCGGCTCGCCTTCGCTGCCAGTGCTGCCCGATAGATCAGCCAGGGAAGTACGATATTCGCGACGAACATCGGAGCAATAGCGGCTGGAAATGTTCGTCCGAAGAAAGCAAAGGAGCCGAGTAGGAGAAGCGGCAGTCCGGGAAGGCTTGCCCGGTCTCTCCAGGTCGGATAGTCCCTGCCACTCGCGAGCGCATCGGCAGTTGCCCAGAACTGGCTGAGGTCGTCAATTGTGATTTCGATATACGAGGCGGCTTGAAAGCCGCCTACGAGCAATAGTGCAAGGGTGGCGATACCCGGGGCAAAGCCACCAAGGGCAGATCGAAACCTCTCTACATGACTCAATTCGACAGGCAAAGTCTCGCTTCGCCAGAGCATGAACATAGCCAGCAGTAGCCACCCGGCGACAAAAAACGCGAGCGTTTGGGCGCCTGCGGATGTCGCGAGTTCGTGTCGCGGGGCAGCCGGAAGTGTCGTAATCAAGGCCGTAATCCACGCCGCCCCGGTCGGGAGCACGCGGAGTCCGATTCCCGTTCGTATCCGAATTGCCGGCAACGGCGAGACTCGCATCAGGCTGGTCACGACGGCAGCTCCCACCAGCCAGCCTGGCACGGCCCACTGCAGGCCAAGCGGCCCACCGGCAATAGCCACATGGACCAGCGCAGCGCATCCGGCGCCGGTGGCCCCGCCGTACGCGGCGTCCAGCGCCAAGTAAACTCCAGTCGCGTGTCGATATGCCGCAGCTTGGGCAAGCACCAATGCCGACAGCAATACCCACCCAAGCGCGCTGGTCTGAGTTGTGAAGTGAGCCAGCGAGGGACTGATGTGAAGTGCGGCGGCGAAGAGAAGAAACGGGAGGCTTGAAAGAATGCTTGCCGTGGCAGCCGAAGAAGGACGGTCGCCCCTGGATTGCCCGGAGACTCCGAGCGCGATTGCAGCAAGCACGGTGCCAGCGAAGAGCGCCTCAGCACTAGGGAGCGCTCGACCGCCTGGACCGCCCACAAGAACGAGCCCGGAGTATCCTGCGAGCCCTGCACTCAGCCCAGCAGAAGCCAATCTGCCGATTCTTGCGGGAGTCGCAGGCTGAATGGCCAATGCTCTTAGCATTTATTCACGCCTAGTCAATGCGGAATTCGACCAGAGTGCCAAGCCGCGCGCGCGAAACTGCTAAAGAGACCGACGTCCGCTCTCCAACCCGGAGCTATTGCCGATCCGCCTTGCGAGTCGGCTTGCTTTGCAATAGACCTTTCTTGACGCGTAGACGCGCTGGCTGAACGACCCCGTCCGTGACCGCTGCGTTTCGACACGGTTGGCCTTTCGACGTCTCCCGTTCTCTCGACTCAGCGCGCATGCCCATGTGCGATGGTAACGCCCATCAGACGGCGGGACATTGGTCTTGCAGGCCGGCGCCCGCGCGACAACGTGGCTTCGGTGATGGTGAGCCGCAACCGTACCTGGAGAGAAGCGAGAAATGTTGAAGCCCAACATTGTTCTCATCGTTGCCGACGACATGGGTTACGGCGACTTTGGGCTGTTCAATGACGGTCCGGCGCGGACGCCGGTGCTGGATGCGCTGGCGGACGAGAGCGTTTGCCTGACGCAACACTATTCCGGTTCGTGCGTGTGCGCACCCGCGCGGGCTGCGCTGATGACGGGGCGATATCCGCACCGGACAGGCGCCATCGACACGCTGGAGGGCCAGGGGCTGGACCGGCTGGCGCTGCGAGAAGTTACGCTAGCCGACAACCTGCGGGCCGCCGGCTATGCGACGGGCCTGGTGGGCAAGTGGCACTTGGGTGCACTGGATCCGCGATATCACCCGAACGCCCGTGGGTTCGACGACTTTCTGGGCTTTCGCGGCGGCTGGGCGGATTACTACAAGTGGCGGCTCGACCGCAACGGGACCACCGAGCACTCCGACGGCCGCTACCTGACGGATGTCTTCGCGGCCGAAGCGTCGGCGTTCATCGAGCGCAACGCGCAGCGGCCGTTCTTCCTGCACGTGGCCTTCAACGCGCCGCACACCCCGCTGCAGGCCCCGCAGGAACTCGTCCAGCCCTATCTGGACGCCGATCTTCCGCATGGCGTGGCGCTGATTTACGCCATGAACGAGCGCATGGATGCGGGCGTGGGCCAGATTCTCGACGCGCTGGATCGAACTGGCTGCGCCGACAACACCATCGTCATGTTCACCAGTGACAACGGGCCGCAGCTTTCGCTCGGGTACGACTACACCATGGACATTGAAGTGGATACGCGCCGTTTCAATTGCAATTTCAATGGCGCCAAGGGCAACGTCTTCGAGGGCGGGATTCGCGTTCCGATGTTGGCGCGCTGGCCGGACGGGCTCCCGGCCGGACAGCGCAACGACGCACTCGTGCACTATGTGGATTGGCTGCCGACGCTGCTGGCAACGGCCGGCGCCTCGCGCGTGGACGGAGCGCCAATCGACGGCGCGAGCGTGCTGCCGACGCTACGCGGCGAAACGCCGCCCGCCGCGCCGCGACGGTTCTGGCAATGGAATCGCTACACGCCGCGGGTCGAGTGCAATGCGGCGATTCGGGACGGGCGTTGGAAGCTGGTGCGGCCGCGCATCACCGAGTTGATGCGGGTCAGACCCGAACACTCGCAGATGGACCGGGACCTGAAGTACCGGCCCGGGCTTCACGAGACGACGATTCCAGCCGAGGTCACGGAACGGCAGTTTCCGGTTCCTGAGGCTCCGATGCTCTTCGATCTCGAAGGCGACCCACAGGAGCAGAATGATCTGGCGAGCGCCGAGCCGCAGCGAGCCGCAGCTCTTCTCCGTGAACTGGAGTCGTGGTTCGAAGAGGTGGAGACGGAGCGGCTGACCATCGCCGACTGAATCGGGGCCCTCTCGGGCGCTCAGCCAGCTAGTAGGGAACGCTGGCCGCTGACGGATGGTTGGCGTACGTCAGTTGCGGATCCGGCCGGCCGGCCAGGATGCGTGCCACGAACGCGTGCATTTCGTCACGCAAGGTCTCCGCCAGCGTCCGATGCGTGGCGATGAGGTTGGTTCGCTCGTACGGGTCACTGACGACGTCGTACAGCTCAAGATCCCCTGGCCGAGCTCCAAGATGGCCCGCCGACATGTGCTCGATCAACTTCCAGCGCCCGCTGCGCCATCCGCGGTTCATTCCAAAGTTGTTGTTCGTCATACAGATCGGCGGGTGCTCCAGCGTCTGCCCTCGGATGGCCGGTATGAGGCTCATTCCATCCACGCACGGAGGCCTCTCAATTCCCAGAAAGTCAAGGACAGTAGGCACCAGGTCGATGTGCTCGACGGTGTCTGTGATTCGACGGGCCGGAAGGCTGGCCGGGTGGTGAAGAATCAAGGGGATCTGGACGTTGGTCTGATAGAGATCGCCGTGATTGAAGAACATGTCGTGGTCGACGATCGACTCGCCGTGATCGGCCACGATGACCGTCAATGTGTCCTCCGCAAGCCCGCGTGTTTTCAGTGACGACAGCACGCGCCCAATCATGGCGTCCATGTAGGCGATTTCGCCGTCGAATAACGCAGTCACGAATTCCAGGTCGGTAACGTCCCGCACCAGGTCGATGTGCGACTGCTGGCGGGGGTCGCGCCTGCCCGCGCCGCCGCTCGTTCGATGTTTCCACCACGGGTGCTGGTGGAACTTGGTGAGGCTGGTATTTCCGGGGTTGTGCTCGTCGCCGGCGTAGAACATTCGGTCATATGGTGCCGGCGGAAAATAAGGCCAGTGGGGATCCCACCAGTGGGTGAACAGGTAAAACGGGCCGTTATCCGCGTCGCCCGACTCGATCCACTCCACCAGGATGTCGGCCATGTGTTCGGCTGGGATACCACCTCCATAGGTGGCTTCGCCGCCACGGTCCAGGTACGTCTCCCAGTTGCGCATCCAATACGGCGAGCGAAAGGCGCGTCCGCGTCCTTCCAGCGCTGACGTGCGGTACCCGTGCCGGGCCAGCGTCTCGTGCAGAAACTCGATGTCCGGCGCCAGCGCGTGTTGCTGCGGCGGCTCGGCGTGAATCACGATGCCCGAATTCAGCGGATGCACGCCGGTCAGCATGCTGGTCCAGCCCGGCGTGGTCGGCAGCCCTGTCAGGTTTGCGTCGGCGAACTGCACGCCGTTACGTGCCAGTCGATCGATATTGGGTGAGGTGGGACGCGGGTAGCCGTAGCAACCGAGGTGATTGGCCGGTGTGGTGTCCAGACCGAAGATCAGAATGTTCGGACGGTGGTTCGTGCTCATTACCTGCCGTCGATGTCCCGAAGAACGAATCCATAGAGCCGTGCGGCGCGGTGAATTCCGAAACGCAACCGGGATTCTCGACTGACCGGAAGGGATTGCGCGTCGTCCCACAGCGCTGGCACGCCGGACTCTTGCGTCACGATGCGCGCAGGTGGCGCGGAGCTGATGGCATTTCCTGAAACGTCCAGCACCTGCACATCGACCCAGTTTCGACCCGGCAGCGCATTGCCGCTCGAGACCCTAAAGCCAACTGGGGCCGTAGTGGGCTTGATCGGTACTGTCGTGACTGTGCCCGGCAGAGCTCGTAGGCCAGAGTTTCGTGGGCCGCGAATCCACCGGCCGCTAACTCGACAGACGCGGGGTACGGCGAGGCCATGGGAGGCAAGTGGGCTGCTAGACGGTGGGCAGCGGCGCGGTGTCGTCAACCGTTGCCTGCCAGGCGCGGATGCGATCCAGCAAGTCGGAGATGCGTCCGCGCTGGTCGGGATCGTTGAACCGATTCGTGAGTTCGTGGGGATCCGTATTCAGGTCAAACAGTTCCGACTGGTCGGTGGCGCTGGCGTTTAGCTTCCATCCGTCGTTGCTGAGAATGGAACGCCACGGATCCGACTCAACTCGGTGCGCCTCGGGCGGAGCGTCCGGCGGCCAGACGCACGAGTTGTGGCTGCCGTTCCATTCAACGATCACGTCGTTGGTTGCGAGGTCGGCGGTACCCTCGAAAACGCCCGCCCGACTTACGCCCTGGACCTCGGCGGGCGCGCCCAGGCCCATCAGATCCATCAGCGTCGGAACCAGGTCCACCAGGCTCATCGCACCGTCGATCCGTCGTCCGTTGTCGGAGAGCCAGGGCACCCGCAGCAGCAACGGCACGCGCATGGCCTCTTCGTAGAGTGTGCACTTCGCCAGGATGTTGTGATCGCCCATCATGTCGCCGTGGTCTGAGGTGAATACGACGATGGTGCGATCCGCTTGGCCGGACTCCCGCAGGGCCTCAAGAATCCGGCCGACCGCGCGGTCCACCAGCGTGACCAGCCCCCAGTAGTTGCGCCGGACTCTGCGCCAGGAGGCTTCGTCCTTCAGATCGAACCCTCGCCAGTCGGTGTTGCCGTAGTAGGCCGCGAGCGCCCGATGGATGAGGGAGACATCGTCGTCCGGCGGACGCAGAAAGGCCGGCCCGGTTTCCAGGTTCGACGGATCGTGCAATTCGTTGAGCGGCCCATCGAACGGCATGTGCGGCTCGAGGAAGTTGACATAATGAACCCATGGGGTGTCCGCGTGAGCCCGAATGAAGTCGGCCGAACGCTCACCCAGGAAGCTGGCCTTGGTGTACGGCACGGGCATCTCGGCGGCGTACTGGCGAGAGAAGGTCCGCAGTGTTCCCGTATCCGCCGACGAGTCACCGCGCTGGGACTTTCCGGAGTCCGGCTCGAATCCGTGTCCCACTAGGAAGTGGTGATAGTCGCTCAGACGCTTAGCTTCGACGGAGTCTGCATAGTATTCCCGGTAGCCGTCCTCGATGCCCACGAACTCCGAGAAACCGCGCTGGGCAATGAGTTCGCTGCCCAGGTGCCACTTGCCGTAGTACGTGCAGGTGTAGTCGTCAGGAACCCGCTCAGCCAACGTCAGGTGATCAGGCCGTAGCGGATCGTTGTTCTCAAGACAGCCCGTGGTGTGCGGGTAATAGCCGGTCATGATCGATGAGCGGGACGGAGTGCAGACCGGCTGTGTGCAATACGGGCGATCGACAACGAAACTCTCTGCGGCCAGACGGTTCAGGTTTGGCGCCTGGATGGTGCGGTTCCCGTAGCAGGCCAGGGTGTCGTCCCGTTGCTCATCCGTGAAGATGAAGAGCAGATTCGGTTTTTCAACCACTGTGGGCCTCCCGTCGCGGATCCTCCCCGCGTGGCTTTTCGAGCGGAACCTTGGCCGACTTGCGGCCGGACCTTTGGCTGACTACGCGCGCGACTTAGCTTCCCCCAGATATCTGCGGAGTCGCTTGCTCGCCTTTGGCGTCCTGTTGTGCCTGCCACTGCTCCCGCAGGCGTGCGTGTTCCTCATCGGAGAGATAGCGGCCGCTCTCTGAACTCGTCCTTGGAAACGAGTAGTCTTCGAAGGCGCTCTCAGAGTCGCCACAACCTGCAAGCAGTAACGTGGCGGCAACGGCGCCTGCTCCAAGCGCAAGGCGCAACCAAACGCGCGTGCCCACCGCCGGGCGTCGCTTCAATGACGCTCGGACCCCGCGAGACGGCCGCAAGCAGGCGCGAGCCAGGCCGCCCGCGCCTGCTGGGTGATCCATCCGGCTAGATCCAGCCGCGACTGCGCATCTCATCGATCTGCAGCGCCTGGTTGCCTTCGGCGGCCGTCTTTACGTTCTGGATCATCTCGTCAAGCGTCACCTCGCCCAGCATGTACAGCTGTTCCAGGCCGATCCAGCTCTGGTACCACTCGCCCCAGTTCGGCATCCGGTACTGGCGGTGACGGTTCTCTGTGCCGTCGGCGTACTGCTTGAGATAGTGCATATTGTTCGGCGGACCTGACTGCGCTTCCGCCGTCTCCAGGGCCGGGCGCCACATGGGCAGGTGGCCGCGGTCGACACCGGCCACGCGATGCTGCACCTCGGTCCCGAAGTAGAGACAGACTTCGGCAGTCTCCGCCACGTTTCCGCGAGCCTCGGCGCCGCTGGTTACGGCGTGGAACTGGCAAGACCAGAAGGTGCCCGATCTGCCGGTTGCCGGATTGACGGGCACCGGCGCCAGCGACCAATCGAAGCGGTCCTTGATCTGAATCAGCGGTCGCGCCGTCTGACGGACGCGCTCGGTCAGGTAGTACGCCTGGATACCAGCCGTAAACGGCGTGCTGAACTCGCCGCGGACCTCGCTGATTTCGGCAATCGGAACCGCGACTTCGTGCTCAAACACCGCGTCGTGAATGAACTGAATCCCGGCGTCGCCGCCGTTGTCGTACATCGTGAACCTGGTGTCGTCGTAGCTGCGAAAGTACTCCTCATTCCCCGACCAGATCATCGGGTGCCACGAATACCAGTTGCCGCCCCCGTCCATGCCCCATAGCCCGCGTTCGGGGTCGGTGGTCTTCTGCGCGTTCTCCAGCAGGTCGTCCCAGGTCCAGCTGTCGTCTGGATGACCGGCACCCAATTCATCCACCAGCGTCTGGTTGTAGATGAACCCGCTGATTCCGCCCTGATAGGTAATCCCGTACTGATTGCCGTGCAGCGTGGTCGGCGGCGGAAACCTGTGATCGTCGTCGTGCCCGTTGTCGGTCCAGAGGTTGGGGATGTAGTAGAACTCCTCCTCGTTCCAGCCATCCATCTTCGACAGGACATCGTTGAGCTGGAGCACGGTGTTGTCGTCGCGCCAGGCGTTAAAGAGGTGGCCATCCCACAGCACCATCTCTGGCAGAGTGCCGGCCGCGGCTCGGATGGAGAGCGTGTCCCAATAGCCCCCGCCAACCGGTTCCACCAGGACCTTCACATCCGGCCGCTTGGTGGCCCAGTTTTCCACCGCCCACTGCACGGCCGCGCCGCGCGGGCCTGAGGTGTGGTCGGTCGCGAAGGTCAGCACCACGGGCGGGCGCTGCGCTTCGACTTCAACGACTTTCTCGACGACTTTTTCAACGACCTTCTCAACTTCGACTACCTCTTTGACGACCTCCGTGACTACCTTTTCGACTTGGACTTCCTGAACTTCGACCTGAACCTGGGTCTGCGTCACGATCTTCTCGACTGGCACTTCCTTGACTTCGGTCCTTGTGACGATGGTCTCGACCGGCACTTCCTTGACTACGATCTTCTCGACCGGAACTTCCTTGGTTACCACCTGAGTCTCGCCGCAGGCTGCCAGAATCGCCGCTCCGCTTGCCCCGAGTCCGCCAAGCCCCAGCGCTCGGAGAATGTGCCGTCGTGTCATGAGCTCCCTCCCTAGTTGTGCCCGCGTACTTCCCGAATCCGAAGTACTCTAGGCCCGAACCATCCTCACGCTACGTCCGCAACGGCGAGGCGTCAACACGGGCAGTGGTCTGACGTACGGTGGGCGGCATAACGCAGTCTGTCGGATCAAGAATCCTCGGGTATCGGCTGACCGTGGCGACAGGTCCGAACCGAGGGCCGTAGGAGGCAACGCATGGCGACGCCGCGACCAAACCTGCTGATCATCCTCTGCGACCAGCTCGACGCCAGCTATCTGGGCGCCTACGGCAACCGGGTGGCGCAGACCCCACACATCGACCGGCTGGCGGCCGACGGCCTGACGCTCAACCGCGCCTACGTTCCGCTGCCCCAGTGTTCGCCGGCGCGCGCCTCGATGTTCACCGGCCTCTATCCGCACCAGCACCACCTACTCTGCGTGCCTCGTTCGGGTCAAGACGAGCGATTTGGGACCGTCCGGCAGCGGGCGGTGCTTCCGGAGTCCGTGCCGTCGTTAGGGCAGGCGTTTCGTGACGCTGGCTACCGCATGGGCTACACCGGCCCCTGGCACATGGGCAACGACGAAATCCCGCATCACGGCTGGGAGGAGCACTGGCGGACCTACCGCTACTGGAAGAACGGCCGCGACTACTACATCCAGCATCTTGAACGCCACGGCTTAGCCGAACTCTTCAAGCGCGAACACCACGAATTCGGCTTCAGCGAGGGTACGAAGTCCGGCGTGGTGCCCTCGGGGCCGTCTGCGATTCCAGTCGAGCACGCGCGTACCTCGTGGGCCGTTGACGAGACCATCAACTTCATCGACGGCCGCGACCAGCGCCCCTGGGCGTTCACGCTCTCAATCAAGGATCCGCATCCGCCGGTTATTTCGCCGGGCGACTTCGCGGATCGCATCGACCCTGCCGATGTGGAGCTGCCGCCGACGATCAACGAGGACTTTCACGGAAAGTCCGACGCCTACCAGCGCAGCCTCACCCATCGCTGGGTGCGCAACATGTCGGAGGCCGACTGGCGCCGCTTCATCGCCCACTATCACGGGCTGAACGCTCACATCGACACTGAAGTCGGCCGCCTGTTCGACCACCTGGACGCCCAGGGCCTGCGCGACAACACGTTGATTGTCTTCCTTTCGGATCACGGCGAAATGATGGGGGCACATCGCATGGCCGGAAAAGGACCGGCGATGTTCGAGCAGTCAATCGGGATTCCGCTCATCATGCGCTGGCCGGCCGCGATCGCCGCGGGACGCCAAACCGAAGCCCTGTTCAACACGGTCGATCTGCCGGCCACGCTGGGTGCCTTGTGCGGCGTTCCGATCAGTGCCGGCGCCGGCATCGATCAGAGCGCGATGGTCCTCGGCGAGGCACCGGGCCCACGCCACATCGTCTTCAGCGAGTTCTACATCGAGGCCGGACTGCGCGACGACTTGATGTTCGTCAAGACTGCGGTCACCGACCGTTGGAAGCTGAATCTCTGGCTCTACGACAAGCCTGAGTTGTATGACATGCACAACGACCCGCACGAGACCCGCAACGTGATTGACGATCCGACCACGGCCGACGTTCGCGCCGAGCTATCCGAGGAAATCGTGAATTGGCTGAAGGAGACCGACGACCCGCTGTTGCCGACCGTCGAGTGGACGATCGGTCGCGTGATTTAGCGCAGAGCCGGCAGCAAGTCCGGCGTTTCAGCCACGCTTTCGCGCGATGTAGTGCGGGCTGGTGTTGAAGAAGACCTCGGCGGCTTCCATCAGGGTTTCGGACGTGGTGGGGTGCGGATGGATGCTCAGCCGCAGGTCGTCGGCACGGGCTCCCATCTCCACCGCCAGCACGCCTTCCGCAATGAGTTCGCCAGCGCCGCGGCCGGTGATCCCGACTCCGAGCACGCGCTCGGTCGTCGGCTCCAGAATGAGCTTCGTAAGCCCGTCATTCCGCCCCAGCGTTGTTGCTCGACCCGATGCCGCCCACGGAAACGTAGCAACCTCGTGCGGCCGGCCGGATTCGCGGGCTTCGGCCTCGGTGAGGCCGCACCAGGCGATCTCGGGATCCGTGAACACCACCGCCGGGATCGCTTGCGCGTCGTAGGTCGCCGCCTGGCCGGCCATCGCCGAGGTCGCCACGTGCGCCTCGTAGGTGGCCTTGTGCGCCAGCATCGGTTCGCCGGCCACGTCGCCGATGGCAAAGATGTGCGGAGCTGATGTGCGGCGCTGGTGGTCGACCTTCACGAAGCCTCGCTTGTCGGACTCCACGCCCGCGGCCTCCAGGTTCAATCCCGAGCTGTTTGGACGCCGTCCGACCGCAACCAGGACTTTGTCAAATAGTCGGGAAGGGTTCTCCACGCGCGCCCCCGCCAACTCGACGTCCACGCCATCCGTCCGCACGTTCAGGCTCGCGACTCGCGCGCTGAGCAGAATCTCGGCAAACGCCGACTCCAGCTTGCGCTCCAACGGTCGAACCAGGTCGCGGTCGGCCCCGGGCAGAAGGCCGGTCTCCATCTCGACAACCGTTACCTTCGTTCCCAGCGCCGCATACACCGATCCGAGTTCAAGCCCGATGTAGCCCCCGCCAACGACTAGCAGCGTGTCCGGGATGTCGTCAATCTCCAGGGCTGACGTTGAATCAAGGATCCGTTCGCCGTCGATCTGGAAGCCCGGAGGAGCCGCCGGCTGAGAGCCCGTGGCAATGACCGCATAGTCGAATTCCACCCGTTGCGCATCGTCGCCGTCAGTCGGCTCAATTCGCAGCGTGCGGGCATCCTCGAATCGGGCAAGTCCGCGCACGAATCGCACGCGTCGCGCTCGAGTGAGGAGTCCCAGACCGGAGGTCATCTTGGAGATGACCTGGTCTTTCCAACGACGCAGACGATCCAGGTCGATTTCAGGGCTGCCGAAGGTTACGCCCCAGTCAGCCGCATCCTCCGCCTCCCCAAGCAGCGATGCCACATGCAGCAAGGTCTTCGATGGGATGCAGCCGCGATACAGGCACACGCCCCCGGGATTCGCCTCGGGGTCGATGAGCGTGACGTCCATGCCAAGCTCAGTTGCGTGAAAGGCGGCCGGATAGCCACCCGGCCCCGCGCCGATCACCGCTACACGCGGCTGCCGTCCGTCGGAGGTCACAACCCGCTTAGTCCCCCATCGCCAACATCAAGGGCTGGGCCAGCGCGTCAACGATCCAGGTTAGAAAGCGCGCACCGTCCGCGCCGTCCACAGCCCGATGATCGAACGAGAGGGCCAGCGGCAACATCAGGCGCGGCCGCAGGAGTCCTTCGACGTACACGGGCTTCTCCACCGCGCGCCCAACGCCTAGGATTCCAACTTCCGGGGGATTGATGATCGGCGTGAAGTGGCTTGTCCCCAGCCCGCCCAGGTTGCTGATCGTGAAGGAGGCGCCCTCCAGCCGCTCGGGCGGCAACTGGCCGTCGCGAACCTGGCCGGCAACTTCCGTCACTTCAATCGCCAATTCAGTGATGCTCTTTTCGTCGACGTCGCGAATGACCGGCACCAGCAGCCCGCGGTCCGTATCGGCCGCGACGCCCAGGTGGATGTACTCCTTCAACACCATTTCGGTGGTCGTGAAGTCCGCGCTGGCATTCATCTTCGGATGTGCCTTCAACGCGGCTGCCACAACCTTCATCAATATCGGCGTGATCGTCAGGCTGCCGCCGGCGCTCCGAACCCGGTCCTTCTCGCGCTGCCGCATCGCCTCCACGGCCGTGATGTCAGCCTCATTGAAAAGCGTGACGTGCGGAATAGTCGACCACGACTGCGCGATGTTGGTTGCGGTTGCCCGACGAACCCGATTCATGCGCTCGCGCTTGACGGGGCCGTACGTGCCAAAGTCGGGCAGCGGCGCAGCGACAAGTCCTCCAGGGGCGGCGGATGCCAAGGCCGGTCGAGACCGGGCGTGGGCCTTCACGTCATCAACTGATATGCGTCCGCCGGGGCCCGAGCCTGTGACCTCCCGAATATCCAGCCCGATTTCGCGCGCGAACCCGCGGGTTGACGGTGATGCAAACACGGGCACGTCACCGCCTGCCGGTGCTGGCGGAGGTGGCACGGCGCGCGGCGCCGCGGTCGGTTTGGTTTGCGGCTTCGGTGGAGTTGGCGTGGGTGCAGGAGTTGGAGCGGGCGCATCGGTGACGGTTCCCGCCGACGCCTTCGCCGGCGGCGGAGTTGCCACAGGCTTGCCATCCGCCGCCGAGGCGCTCTCTTCCAATTCGAGAATCGTCTGACCGACCTGCAGCGTGTCGCCGGCATTCACCAGGATCTGGGTCACTGTCCCGGCAATCTCAGCCGGGACTTCCAGGGTCGCCTTGTCGCTCTCGATCTCGATGATCGGGTCGTCTTTGGCAACGGCCTGGCCCGCGCTGACGAACACGCTCAAAACATCGGCGTCAGCAATGCCCTCGCCTAAGTCGGGGAGTTTCAGTTCAGTCGCCATGCCGGCTCCGTCGCGGCGGTGGCGGAAGCGTCAGGCGAGCCGAGGATTGGCCTTGGCCGGGTTGATCTCGAGGTCCTCAAGTGCCTCGGAAACGATTTCCCGATCAAGCTCGCCTTCGCGCGCCAGCGCATACAGCGTCGCCAGCGTAACGTACCGCGCATCGACCTCGAAGAAGTCGCGCAGCGCCTCGCGGTCCTCACTGCGGCCGAACCCGTCGGTGCCCAGCGATATGAGCGGCTGCGGAATCCACTTGGAAACCGCATCGGACATTGTCTTGACATAATCCGAAGCCGCGACCACGATTCCCGGCAGCCCGCCGAGCTGCTGCGTCAGGTACGGGGTGCGCGGCTCCTCGTGCGGATGCAGCATGTTCCAGCGCTCAACGTCCAGCGCGTCGCGACGCAGTTCGGTGTAGCTGGTCACCGACCAAACGTCCGCGGCCACGCCGTACCGCGCAGCCAGCATCTCCTGCGCCTTGATTGCCTCGTTCAGAATCGCCCCGCTGCCCAGCAACTGCGCCCGGGCTCGTGGTTCCCCTATGTCCGCCCGCCGGAATCGATACATCCCACGCAGAATGCCCTCGTCGACGTCCGGTTCGTCGGGCTTGGGCGGATGGGCGTAGTTCTCGTTGCCGACCGTCATGTACACGAAGCTGTCCTCGCCCTCGGCATACATGCGTCGTATGCCGTCCCTGACCAGGGTGGCGACCTCGTAGGCGAACGCGGGGTCATAGGCGCGGCAGTTGGGCACCGATGAGAACAGCAAATGACTATGCCCGTCCTGGTGTTGCAGTCCTTCGCCGGCCAGCGTGGTTCGTCCCGCGGTTCCGCCGACCATGAAGCCGCGCGTTCGGCTGTCGGCCGCCGCCCACACCAGGTCGCCCACGCGCTGGTAGCCAAACATCGAGTAGTAGATGTAGAAGGGAATCATCGGCAGACCGTGCGCGGCGTAGGCCGTGCCGGCCGCGATGAAGGACGCTAGCGAGCCAGCCTCCGTAATCCCCTCTTCCAGGATCTGCCCGTCGGTCGATTCCTTGTAGTACAGCAAGGTGTCGGAATCGACCGGCTCGTAGAGCTGACCCACGTGTGAGTAAATGCCGACCTGGCGGAAGAGCGCCTCCATGCCGAATGTTCGCGCCTCGTCCGGGACGATTGGCACGATCAGGCGACCGATCTCCGGATCCCGCAGCAGTTTCGTCAGCAGCCGCACGAACACCATCGTGGTTGACGCCTGCCGTTCCCCGGTGCCCGCCGAAAACTCCTCGTAAGCCTCGTTGCCCGGGGGTGTTACCCGCGTGTACGACGTGGAGCGTGTCGGCAAATGCCCGCCCATCGCACGCAGCCGCTCCGCGACGTATCGACCTTCCGTGCTTTCGCGCGGTGGCCGGTACAGCGGCGCATTAATGACTTCGTCGTCCGACAGCGGGATGTGGAACCGGTCGCGGAACGTCAGGAGTTCGTCCACGTTGAGCTTCTTTTGCTGGTGCGTGATGTTCCGGCCTTCGCCGGCCTCGCCCAGCCCGTAGCCCTTGATGGTGCGAGCCAAGACGACCGTCGGCGCGCCCTTGTGGCGAACCGCCGCGTGATAGGCGGCGTAGACCTTTTGGGGGTCATGACCGCCCAGCCGCATGCGCCAGAGCTCGTCATCGCTGCGGTCGGCGACCATAGCCAGCAACCGAGGGTCCACGCCATAAAAGTGCTCGCGGATGTAGGCGCCCCCGGCGACTGAGTACTTCTGATAGTCGCCATCCACAACCTCACTGGCTCGCCTGGCCAGGACCCCGTCTGCGTCGTTCGCGAACAGCTCGTCGAAATCGCTGCCCCAAAGCACCTTAATGACGTTCCAACCGGCCCCCCGGAACAACCCTTCCAGTTCCTGCACGACGCTGCTATTGCCGCGCACGGGTCCGTCTAGGCGTTGCAGGTTGCAGTTCACCACCCAGGTCAGATTGTCCAGGCACTCTCGAGCCGCCAGCGAAATCGCCCCGCTGGCCTCGGGCGAATCGAATTCGCCATCTCCCAGGAACGCCCACACGCGCCGACCGGTGTCCGGACGCAGATTGCGATCGGCCAGGTAGTGCATGAACCGGGCCTGGTAGATGGACATGAGCGGCCCGAGACCCATGGACACGGTCGGGAACTGCCAGAAGTCGGGCATGAGCCACGGATGGGGATACGACGCCAGTCCGCCCCCGTCCGCCAACTCGCGCCGGAAGTTATGCAACTGCGCCGGGGGCAGCCGCCATTCCACGTACGCACGCGCATACATCCCGGGCGAGGCGTGCCCCTGGAAGTACACGATGTCCGCGCCTTCCGGGTGATTCGGTCCTCGGAAGAAGTGGTTGAAGCCCACTTCGTACAGCGTTGCCGCCGACGCGTAGGTGGATATGTGGCCGCCGATGCCGTCCGACTTGCTGTTGGCCTCCACCACCATCGCCATGGCGTTCCAGCGAATGATGCTCTTAATCCGTCGCTCGATGTCCCGGTCGCCCGGATAGTCGGGCTGTCGGTCGGAGGGAATGGTGTTGACGTAAGGCGTGCGCGAGGTGACGGGGAGCGATACGCCGTCCCGCTGTGCATGGATCTGCAGCTCCCGCAGCAGTCCGGCAACGCGTTCCGGTCCGCGCAGGACGTAAACGTCGTCGAGGGACTCCAGCCAGTCCTGCGTTTCCAGGGACTCGATAGCGGAGTCGTCAGCCTGTCCGTTGACGTCGATGGTCGCGATGGCGCCGCACCTCATGGGGTCGAGAGCCCGACGGGTCCGAGCCTAGCGCCCCCGGGCCGGGCGCGCGCACTGGTTTCGTTACCGTTCGCGCGTCAGGCCGGCTGCTTTCTCTCGGGCCGCGCGGGCCTGTTCCCCCGCATGGTACGAACTTCGCACCAGCGGCCCCGATTCAACGTGGGCGAATCCCAGGCCCCGTGCCTCGTCCGCAAGCGCATCGAACTCGTCGGGACCGTAGTAGCGAACGATCGGCAAGTGCTTACGCGATGGTCGCAAGTACTGGCCGACGGTAAGCAGGTCGCAGTCGTGGTCCCGCAGGTCGGCCAGCGTCTTGGACAGTTCGTCCCGCGTTTCGCCAAGCCCAACCATGATCCCGGACTTCGTGATCATGTTCGGATCGATGCGCTTGACTCGCTGCAGCAACTCGAGGGACTGGGTGTAGATCGCCTTGGGGCGCGCTCGCGAATAGAGCCGCGGCACCGTCTCGATGTTGTGATTCAGAACGACCGGCCGGGCCCGAACAACCGTGGCCAGCGCGTCCCAATTGCCCATGAAATCTGGGATGAGCACTTCCACCTCCACCTGAGGCGTTCGGTGTCGAATGGCCCGGATGCAACCGGCGAATATGGCGGCGCCGCCGTCCGCCTCGTCGTCCCGATTAACGGAGGTAATCACGCAGTAATCAAGATCCATCTGCGCGACAGCCTGGGCCACCCGGAACGGTTCCAGCGGATCCAGCGCCCCGGGTCGACCCGAGGTGACGGCGCAGAAGCCGCAGGCCCGGGTGCACGTGTCGCCCAGGATCATGAAGGTGGCCTCGCCGGCATTCCAGCACTCGCCGATGTTTGGGCAGCGGGCCTCTTCGCAGACGGTGTGCAGGTGCTCGGAGCGTACGAGGTCTCGCAGGTTTTCGAAGCGCTCGCCGCCGGGCACACGCGCCCGCAGCCACGACGGTCGAGCTACCCGAACCTCAGTGGCCACCGACGGGCTCCATCGCAGGTGCCGCCAGGCGCACGTCGGCCTGATAGATCTCGGCGAATGCGGCGGTCGCTGCAACCATCACATCGCCCATCGGCGGAGCGATCCCCAGTTCGCGACTCATCGAGGTCACGCCAAGTCCATGAAGTCCACAAGGCACGATGGCATTGAACCACGTCAGGTCGTTCGCGACGTTGAGAGCCGCGCCGTGCATGGTCACGCCGCCCCGAATGGAAACGCCGATAGCCGAGATTTTTCTGTGGCCGATCCATACGCCCGGGCGTCCCTTGACCGCTCGACCCTTCAGGTCAAAGGCCTCCAATGTGCCTAGGATTATTCGTTCCAGGCAGCGCACGTGGTCGACCGGCCGCACGCCTCGGCGCCGCAAGTTGAGAATTGCGTAGAGCACCAGTTGGCCTGGGCCGTGAAAGGTGATGTCGCCGCCCCGGTCGGTCATGACCAATTCAGCACCAGTCTCGCTCAGTTCGCTGCTGCTCAACAGCATGTGGTCATCCCCGCCACGGGCGCCCATGGTGTAGACCGGCGGGTGCTCCAGCAACGCCAGCGCGTCGGCGGAGATCTCGGCACGAACCTCGGCGGCCTTCGTCTCTTGCCAGTCCAGCGAGTCGCGGTAGGCAATGCATCCCAGGTCATAAAACTCGACCGGTAATTCCCGCGTCATGGGGAGGCTACGCTGGGATTTCTTCAAGTGGACCGAACTGCATATCCGTCGGCTCGGCGCAGCAGAACCAGGGTTCGGTGAGTCGTGGCCGGACTGGCAGCGGGCTTCCGGAGAGGTCCGGCGCTGGACCGGCGGTCGCCTCGGGTGCCGCGGCTTTGACGGCCGTCCACATTCGCTCGAACAGAACCGCGTCGGAGGATTCCTCGGCAATCCCGCGCTCGACGATTTCGGCGAGCTCTTCCTGCAGCTTGTCGGAGCGCGGATCGTCTGGACGCCATTCGTGGGTGAGCCGCTCCTCGTCGTAGCCGCGCAGGTGGGGAATCATCTCGGGTTGATCCAGCAGCAGCGAACCCTGCGGAACCAGCAACCGGATGGTGAATTGAACGGGATCCACATTGGCAATCAGGTCGTGATCCCGTACGAACTCCATGATCGCCAGCACGTCGGCTGGCGTCGTCCACGGCGTAAACGGCATCCATGACGGACGAATCTCGATGCCGTGCTGGCGAAGCTGCCCAACCGCCTGCGCCGCCTCGGTTGCTGTGTGCCCCTTGTCCAGCCGCCGCAGAATCTCATCGTTCACAGACTCGAATGCTGACACGACAAACAGGCAGCCGGCGGCTGCGAATCCCGGCCAGACGCTCGCGTGCTCCAGGATGTGCTCCACCTTGGTCGTCACGTCGAACGTCAGGTGCGGATGCTGGGCGTGCATCGCCCGTACGACGCGCTCCGAGTGCCGCACGCCATTCAGAAAGTCAGGATCGGCAAAGGTAATGTGACGCGCACCGGCCTCGACGAGTTGGTCAATGTCGGCCAGCACTACATCAGTGTCAATGATCCGAATCCGCCCGTCGTACACGATCGGTACCGGACAGTGCCGGCAGGTATGCACGCACCCTCGGCTGGCTTCGGTATAGCCCACGGGAGACTCCCGGTCGCCCAGCGCCATGTGCGCGTAGCGCGAGATGTCGGGTAGCAGGTGCCTGGCCGGTATCACGCTGGCCCGACGATTGAGGTCCACCTGTGGTTCGGTAGAGTCTTCACCCGAACCCAGTCGGCCCAGCCAGCCGACCAGTCCGTGCTCGTATGCCCCGGCGATTTGGGCCTCCGCGAGATTAGAACCGTTCGGGTGATGCTCCATTCCGGCATAGAGGCCGTAGAAGGCAACTGGCATGTCAGGGTTGATCTGTCGGATGCGTTGCGCCGCTCGCTCCGCCAGCCTCGTGGCTGTATGCATGGGAACCGATATGGCGACGCCCTCGGCCCAGGCCAAAGCGTCGTCGTCCCACATTTCGACCGACAGATCGAGGCAACGCACCTCGTGACCGGCCTGCAATAACGCCCCGGCCGCCGACGCCGCATGCAGCGGCTGGTGCCCGAGCTCGTAGGTGGAAATCAGGAGTGTTCGCATCGGTCAATGCTAGGGGTTTTCCGTCACCTTCGCTCTAGTTTGGCGTGATTTCGAAGTTCAACCGGGCGTGTGCGGTGCGCAGAGCTGCTTCAACGTCGCGAGGCTTCTGCCCCCGTGCGAATACGAACCCGAGATATCGGCTGCCTTCCGGCAAGGGCACTAGCTCTTGGCCCGGCGAGATGGTGATCTCCACACCGGCCACGCCGTCGACACCTCGGGCACGGTCAACGCCTCGCACCGCGCGCAGCCGACCGGCGCCTGGGATTGGGAGCATCATCACGCCCGCGGCGGCGTCCGTCAGTCCCAGGTCACGAATCGGCAGACTTAGCGCGTGACGCAGAATGAGTTGTTCCAGGCTCACGCCCAGGCCGAACCTGAGTGAGCGCGCGCACAGCCCGCCGATCGACCTTGCGGCAATCTCTAGAAGCCAGGCGTTCCCGTTCCTCGTGCGCAGCTCGGCGTGGATCGGACCCTCCGACAGCCCAAGTGCCGTCGCGCCGGCGGCCGTGACCTCGCGAATGGACTCCTGCGTGGCCGGCGTCAAGCGCGACGGTGTGACGTAGATCGTTTCCTCGAAATACGGGCCGTCAAGTGGGTCGGGCTTGTCAAAGATCGCCAGGACTTCGAGCGATCCGCCCCGCATCAGTCCCTCAACGGCCACTTCGCTACCGGGGACAAAGCGCTCGAGAAGGACAGGCTCACGCTGATCGCGACCCTGGGCCTGCGCAATCGAGCGCGTTCGCTCGATCGTTGCCGGCAAGTCGTCGGCCTGATCGACGCGAATCACGCCCTGGCTGGCCGACAGAGACACAGGCTTCACGACCACCGGGAGTCCCAGGCGGTCGGCGGCCATCAGCGCATCGCCGTCGGACTTCAGGACTTCAAAACTGGGCTGCCGAACGCGAGCCGCTGCCAGACGCCGCCGCATGTCCGCCTTGTTCCGGGTCGCTGTAATCGCTGGCGGCGAGTTGTGCGGCAGGCCAAGCTGCGCACTGGCCAGCGCGGCCGCCGCCACCCCCTGATCGTCAACGGCCACAACGGCGTCGACCACCGTTTCGCCCGCATACTCAACAATGGCCGATGCGGCGACCTCCGGGTGGGCGAGATGAACTTCCAGCACACCGTCCTCAGCGTCTGACGCGGCCGGGTTGCGCCGATCTGACGCCACTGTGATATCGACGCCAAGCTGCCGCGCCGCTTGCAGGAAGTCGGCCGCTCGGTAGCTTTCGCTGTGCAGCAATAGGACAACGTGCGCCACACCTCTATCATAGGGGTGAGGCCACGGAGCGCCGCCAACAGGAAACCGCGATGACTTTCGATAGCGCCGCGACAGACCAGCCGCTGGTCGAAATTACGGATGCCGCCAAGGATCTCGTGCTCGCCTATCGCGGCCATTCCGACAAGCCCAACCCCGAGCGGCTGGCCATGTGGATCGAGATCACCGGCGTTTCCGGGACTGGCTTCAGCTACGACATGTACCTGAAGACGGTCGATGAGGCGGCCCCGGACGATGCCGTCGTGTCGGTTGCTGAAGGACTCCAGGTTGTAATTCCGGCGGGCAGCGTGGACCAGATGCGCGGCTCCACAATCGACCTCTCCAATTCGCCGGGCGGAGGCGGGCTGTTCGTGCGCAATCCGCAGAGTCCCAGCCCGGCTGTCGGTGGCGGGGGCGCCAGCCATTCGACGGCTGCGCCCACTGGGCCCGTGGCCGAGCGTGTAATCCAGGTCCTCGACCATCAGATCAACCCGGCCATTGCGGCTCATGGCGGCCACGCCGAGCTAGTCGCCGTTGAGGACGACACCGCATACCTGAGACTTTCCGGCGGCTGCCAGGGTTGCGGTATGGCCAGCGTCACCCTGTCGCAGGGCATTGAAGTTGCGCTCCGAGACAACGTGCCCGAGATTTCACGCGTGGTCGATGTGACGGACCATGCCGCGGGCGCCAACCCCTACTACGAAGCTGCCAAGAAGTAAGCTTCTCGCCAGCGAGTAGCCGCAGCCACCGGCCAGGAGCTGCGGGCCTAACGGGGGATACGTGCCATGACTAATGACTTTGCCGACCTCGCGTCCCAGTTGCAGTCCGGGTTGGCGCTTGACTTCCCGCCGGTAGCCCTCACCCGCGTCGCCGAGGCTCCGGACGGTATTGCCGAGGCAATGGCTGCCGTCCCATCCGCCTGTACGTTCTGGCGTCGCGCCGAGCGCGGCGTGTTCTTCGCCGATGCCCAGTCGCACATGGCCTGTCCCATCGGCGCCATGGTGATGGGATTTGAACTGGATGAAGCCAAGAGCGCGGAACTGATGGGCCTGGTCGGCGATATGTGCGCCATCAATTACATCGATGAAGCCGAAGTCGCCAACATCCCGCACTTCGACCCGCCGGCCGGTGGCATCGTCTACGGGCCCCTGGCCGACTTCCCATTGGCGCCCGACGCCGTGGTGGTTTGGACGAACCCACGCCAGGCAATGCTCTTGGAGGAGGCGCTGGGCGGAACCCACTGGCACGGTGTCGGCGGCTCGATCCTCGGCCGGCCCGCATGTGCGGCTCTGCCGCGCGCGGTGGCTGACGGAACGGCCACGCTGTCCGTCGGCTGCGCCGGCATGCGCACCTTCACCGAGATTCCCGATGCCTACTCCCTCACCGCAATCCCGGGAGCGCAGCTTGAAGGGCTCGGCGACGCGCTTGAGACCACCCTGGCGGCCAACTCGCACATGCTGGCGGCCTATCGGGAGATGAAGGCCGCCGTCTAGCGGCTCCTTGCGACCAGGCTGCCCCGGGCGGGTTGCAGCGCGCCCGCGGAAGTCGCACGCTGGAGTCGCCTGCCGCTCCCGGGAAGCGAACCAGGATGCTGGGGCTCCGGACCGTCGTAAGGGTGCTCATGCGCGCCTTGGCCGACATTGGCAAGGTCATTCGCGAGCTGGGTTTGCACGAGGCCTACATGACCGATCTGTATCACCGTGGCGACTCGTCGATGCGCGCTGGTGATCCCAAGCCCAAGCCGCGGCGCAGGGACTTCACGGAATAGCTATGCGCGCCTCGCGGACCCAGCGTCGCAGTCGAGCCTGCGCGACGTCCGCTCGCTCGCGGTCGATGTCTCGATGACGCGAGAGATGCCCGACGCGCCGCACGCACTCGACGTCTTCAAGGAGGCGATGGCCTCGCTGGCCTCCGGTGTTGCCGTCGTCACCGCCCTGGATCCTGACTCGGGGCCGTGCGGCATGACCGTTACTTCAATTGCGTCGTACTCGGCGAGTCCGCCCTCGGTGATCGTCTGCGTGGACGAGTCGACCCGGAGCTACCGCGGAATGACGGAGGGCGAGTACTTTGCCGTTCACCTCTTGAGCGAGGATCAGCCTGACCTTGCGCGCTTGTTCGCGTCGAAGGTCGACGACAAATTCGAGCAGTGTGAGAACACCGCCGGACCACATGGCCTTCGGCTGATCGCCAACAGCCTGGCCACGCTCATCTGCCGGCAATCGTTTGTTGCCAAACACGGTGATCACGCCATGGTGATAGGAATCGTGGAGGACGGGTGCGTGGCGGACCGGCAGCCGCTGGTTTATTGGCGACGCGAGTTCTCAGGACGCCGCTAGGTTCAGTGATCTGGTCGTGCTGCCACTCAGGCGGCTGGCGTGAGGTCCTTCAGGCGCGGCATGACCTCCTGCGTCAGCAGGTGCAGTGAGCGCTTCCATCCGTCGGCCGGCTCCCATTCGTGGGCCATGGCCAACAGGACGCCGAAACCGCCGACTTCGTCGTAGAGGTCGCGCAGCCGCCGCTCGACTTCTTCAGGACTTCCAACGATCCAGACTTCATCGCACAGGTAGTCGAGCGTCACATCTTCGTCGCGGATGTCGGACGATGTCTTGAACAGGTCGAACATTCCCGCTAGCGGCAGCAGCCGGAAGAAGTAGTCGCGAAAGTCCCGACCCATGCTGCCTTCGATGGCTTCTTTCCGAGCTTGCTCGGTGGTATCCGCGACGTAGATTGTTCTGGCGATCCGCCAGTCGGTCCGGCTGGGCTGCTTGCCCGACTTCTGAGCGCCCTCTTCCACGGCATCCCAATGCGTCTTCAGCGTCACTGGCGGGATGATGTTGATCGACATCGGGATCCAGCCGCGTTCACCGGCCAGGCGCAAAGTTCCCGACGACGGCGACACGCCGGCCACTCCGATGGGCGGGTGCGGCTGCTGGTACGGGCGCAGATGGAGGCGCAGACCAACGGCATCCACCTGTTCGGGAATCGTGTATTTCCAATACTTCGACTCATAGGTGCCCGGTGCCTGCCCGTTCCAGATATCCAGGACGGCCTGAATTGTCTGCCCCGTCATCTTGCGGTTTTCACCCGACTTTAAGTCGAAACCGAATGCTTCAAGATCGCCTGGAAAACCACCGGATCCGACGCCCCAATAGAAGCGTCCTTGCGCCATGTGATCCAGCTGCGCGATGCGGTGAGCCAGGCCGAATGGATGGTGATTTGGAAGGCAGGTAACGCCGGTGCCAAGAATGATGTTCTTTGTGCGACCGAGCGCCTGGGCTATCAGGAGATCAGGCGCTGGAATGTTCTCCCACTCAGCCGTGAAGTGTTCGCCAATCCAGTACTCGGAGAAACCGAGCCGATCAGCCTCGACAATTTGCTCGAGATCGGCGGCGATAGTCTCGGTGAAATTATGGCCGGGTGGATGCAACGGCATCATGAATCCGCCGAGCTTCATGCGATTGCCTCGCTCATCGGTCTAGCGCCAACGCCTCGGCGGAAGCGTACGGCGGGCGCAAAATGCCGTCAAAGCTGCCGCGAGTCTCTCGTGCGGGCGTCCTGTCAGAGGCTCGTTCGATGCCGTCAAGGCACATCGCTCAGTGCGCCGGCGTCAACGCCCAGCTTCTCCGCCGTATCCAACAGCGTCTGTAGCGTGGCGGGCGCCACCTCGATACCCGTCCTGCGTTGCTCCGCTCGCGCCCGCCGTTCCGGCTCGCCGGGTATCAGGACTTCGTCGAATCCTGGCGCCGGCTGCACGCCTGTGACGCGGTCGAATAGCCCATCGACCGACGCTCCATACTCGTCCCTGGGCCGAAAAACTGCCGGATCAATGCCGATCAGGATTGATCCCAGCTTGTGATAGCGGTCCGTCAGTTCCGATCCAGTCATTCCGCTTCCAAGGGCGTCAATCAGGATCGAGAGTGCTGAGCCCTTGTGGCCGCCGAAGGGTAGGAGCAGACCGCCGTCAAAGAAGTCGTCCGGATTCGTCGTGGGATTACCCTCGGAGTCGAGTATCGAGTTTTCAGGCGATTCAATCCCGCGCGCCTGGGCGATGCGGATCTTGCCGACGGCCTGCGCGGACGTTGCAAAGTCCAGGATCATTGGGTCGCGCGATCCGGCCGGCACGCCCGCCGCAATCGGGTTGGTGCTCAGCGCCGTCTCGGCGCCGCCGAACGGGGCGGTGACGATGTCCGAGGGCCCGCCGACCACCATTATGGCGATGACGTCGCTGGCGGCGGCCAACTCGGCCCACTCGCCCACGCGGCCGACGTGATTGCAGTTCATCATTCCGGCCATGGCGATGCCGAACGCCTTGGCCAGCTCGACCACTGCGGCCACGGCATCCGCGGCCGTGATCTGTCCGAAGCCCCAGTGGCCATCAACGAAGACTGCGTTTGCTGTGACGTGCTTGATGGATGGCCTGACTCCCGGGTCCACCAGCCCCTCGTCGATGTAGGTCACATAGTCGGGGATGCGCATGACGCCGTGGGACGGATGCCCCGAAAGGTCCGCCAACACGAGCGAGCAGGCCACCGCGTCGGCAATGTCGGGCGGCGAGCCGGCAGCCTCGAAGACGTCCCGGCCAAACTGATCGAGGACGCTGCTTGTGAATTTAGGCATAGCTAACCCGCAACAATAATCGGAATGAGGTGTGGGAGTTTACACTTGCCTGGATCCGGATTCAAGGGACTGAGGGCTAATTTCGGAGCGTCTAAGTCAGGCTTGAGACAGCTTCTAAAATGGCTGAGACTTAACTCGGGTAGTGGTCTTGATGATGTAGTCAGAAACGCCATAATTAGGCGTGGAAAGTCAAGAATAACATGAGTGAGTTGACCCGAGAAAAACTCCATACTAGGAATCCTCCACCAGGGCGGCGATGCCCATGCCTCCGCCGATGCACAGAGCCGCCACGCCGCGCTTTGCACCACGGCGTCGCATCTCATGCGTCAAGGTCACGAGGATGCGGCAACCGCTGGCGCCGATGGGATGGCCCAGCGCGATTGCTCCGCCGTTGACGTTGACCTTGGCGACATCCAGGTCGAGCAGGTGCAGCACTCCCAGGACCTGCCCCGCAAACGCTTCGTTAATTTCATAGAGGTCTATGTCCTTGTCGGTTAGACCGTGACGGTCAAGTAGACCTCGAATCGCCTCCGCCGGGCCCAGGCCCATCAACCCGGGCTCGATACCCACCGTATAGAAGCCGCGTAATACGTGGTCGTAGCGGTGGCCGTGGTCGTCCGCCCAGCGGCTGGAAGAAATAACCGCCAGCGCCGCGCCGTCGTTGATGCCAGAGGCGTTTCCCGCCGTGACCGTGCCGTCCTCCTGAAACACGGGCCGAAGCCCGGCAAGCGCCGAGCGGCTGGTCTTGCGCGGATGCTCGTCAACGCCGACCTCAACCGGACCATCGGCGGTAGAAACCGAGATCGGGCTGATCTCCTCCGCCAGCCGGCCTCGGGCCGCCTGATAACGCCGCTGGCTTTCCAGGGCGTAGGCGTCCTGCTCGGCACGGGAGATGCCGAGCTTGGAGACGATTCGTTCGGCGGTGCAGCCCATGTGGATGTGTTCGAAGCTGTCCACCAGCCCGTCGCCTTGCATCGAATCGACCGGCGAGGCCGTCGGGTCGGGCTCACCCTGCGAGTCGCGTGGAACCAGGAAGGGCGCGCCGGACATGCGTTCGACGCCGCCGGCCAGGACGACGCGGCTTTGACCCAGCCAGACCTGCTGCGCGGCAAGCTGCACCGCCAGCAACCCGCTGCCGCACACCTGGTTGACGGTGAATGCCGGGCGTTCGACGGGAATGCCCGCTCGAATCGCGACCTGGCGGGCCACGTTCATGCCCAGCCCGGCCTGCAGGGCACAGCCCACAATCACCTGGTCGACCTGTTCGAGGTCGATGTGCGTGCGGCCCAGGAGGTCAACCGCGAGTTGGCGCCCAAGCTCAGACGCGTCTAAGCCAGCCAGCGCCCCGAGGTACCTGCCGATTGGGGTTCGCCGGGCGGCCAGGATGACAGCTTCGGGCTGGTCAGGCATGGGCGGGCTCAGCTTCGAGGAGTTGCGCGCGGAGCGACGCAAAGACGGTCAGGCACTCGGGGTTTGCCAGTGACTCGCGATTGGTCACCGGATCGCCTCGAAGGATGCGCGTGACGGTCAGCTCCGCCAGCTTGCCGTTGCGGGTTCGCGGCAGATCCGGCACGGCCAGGATGCGGCGTGGTACGTGGCGGGGCGAGGCCGAAGTCCGAATCGCACGTTGAATCTCTGTTCGCAGTGCTTCATCAAGCTCGTCCCCGGATCGCAGAACGACAAAGAGCACGATCTCGTCGCGGCCCTCGCGGCGAACCGTAGTCGCCAGTCCTGCCACCACCTGGGGAATGGTCTCGAGCGGCCGATAGATTTCAGCCGTTCCGATGCGGACGCCGCCCGGCATGAGGGTGGCATCGCTTCGGCCGAGAATCACGATTCCACCGCGCGGCGTGATCTCGATGAAGTCGCCGTGACGCCAGATGCCCGGATACGTCTCGAAATATGCGGCGAGATACCGCTGGCCGTCGGGGTCGTTCCAGAACCGCACCGGCATTGCGGGAAACGGACGGCGGCAGACCAGTTCGCCCCGGCGACCCTGAACCGGCTTCCCGTGCTCGTCAAAGGCTGCGACATCCATGCCCAGGCCGGCGCACTGAATCTCGCCCGCATAGACCGGCAACAGCGGGTTGCCGAGCACAAAGCAGGACACGAGATCGGTACCGCCTGAAATCGAGGCCACGTGCAGGTTGTCGTGCACGTTGGCGTAGATCCAGCGGAAGGCGTCGGGCGAGAGCGGCGAGCCGGTCGATAGTAGGGTGCGAACACCGGAGAGTTCGGCTGTCTCGCAAGGCCGAGTGCCGTCACGCATGCAGGCCTCTACAAACGATGCGCTGGTGCCGAAGACCGTGACGCCTAGCTCTTCGGCCAGGCGCCAGGCTGTCGAGAGATCGGGATGGTTCAGGCTGCCTTCGTACAGGACCAATGTGCAGCCGGTGGCCAGGGCGGAGACCAGCCAGTTCCACATCATCCAGCCGCAGGTGGTGAAGTAGACGATCGTGTCGTCCGGCCGCAGGTCGGTGTGGAGCTGGTGTTCCTTGCGGTGCTGGAGGAGTGAGCCGCCCGCGCCGTGGACCATGCACTTGGGTGCTCCGGTGGTTCCCGACGAGTACAGGATGTAGAGCGGGTGGTCGAAAGGTAGCGGGGCGAAGTCGGGCTCGTGGCTGGTGGCGAGGTCCAGCAGACTGTCCCAGTGGAGCCAGTCGTGCGGAAGCGCGGCGGTTGACGATCCGCCGAAGGGAACCACGACGACGTGCCGGATCGACGGGATCTCCGAGTTGAGCGCCCGGATGGTCGGCAGGCAGTCGAAAGGGCGGCCATTGTAGATGTAGCCGTCGCTGGCGATGAGGAGGCGTGGTTCGATCTGGCCGAGGCGGTCGCGGGCGGCGGCGACGCCGAAGTCGGGCGAACAGGCGCTCCAGATTGCGCCGAGGCTGGCGCAGGCGAGGAAGGCGATGACGGTCTCGGGGCCGTTGACCAGGTAGCCGGCGACGCGGTCGCCGGGTTGGATGCCCAGGTGACGCAGGGCGCTGGCACAGCGGCCGACGTGGGTGCGTAGCTCGGCGTAGGTCAGGCGGCGGGTGTGGCCGGATTCGGTGCGGTAGACGAGGGCGAGCTTGTCGTCGCGGCGGCGGAGCAGGTGTTCGGCGTAGTTGAGGGTGGCGCCGCGGAACCAGGTGGTGCCGGGCATGCGGTCGGGGCCTTTGACTTCGACGGGTGGGTCGGTGAAGCGGATGCCGGCGAAGTCGGCGTAGAAGGACCAGAAGTCGGAGCTGTGGTCGACGGACCAGCGGTGGAGGGCGGGGTAGTCGGGGAAGCGTTGGCCGGTGTGGACCTCGGCGGCGCGCCAGAAGCGGGCCATGGCGGTGGTGGTGAGCGCAGCCGGGTCGGGGCGCCAGAGGGGGGTGGTCATCGAGGGGATCGGGGAGCGAAATGAGGGGGCTTTGCGCGCGTAAGAGTTTTTTCTAAAAAACTCTTCGGTCGCCGGGGGGCGCTTTGCGGCGGCGAATGGCGCAGGCTGAGGGATGACTGGAATGCAGGCGTGAGGGGACGGGGCCGGGACCAAGGGTCAGGCAGGAGGGACGGGGCCGGCTGGGGCAGGGCATGGCCCGGTGATGCGGGGGACGGTGGAGGGGCAGCAGGGGGCGAGAGGGAGGCGGAGGAGGGCATCGGGGCGAGGGGTTGCGTGGTCATGCGGTCGAGTGTACACTGAATGTGAACCGATGGCAAAGCCAGTTGGACCAGGTGAGCGGCGCGGGCCGGTGGTGGGGCATGAGGGCGAATCGAGCGGGTGCGGGGCGTGCGTCGTCGGTGGATGTGTTGCGGCGGGCGGCAGGCGTTCCCCGGATCCGAGGCGCGTTCGGATGATAGATTCGGAGGTGAACTGTTTCGGGTTGAGATTGGCTCACGAATGCGCGTTCTGAGGTTCCTGGGACGGATGCTGAAGCGGGCGCTGGCGGATGTTGGCATGGCGTCGAAGGTCACGGCGCGCACTGACGCCAACAAGATGGAACAGTTGCACAGCGGCAACTATTGGCAGCCACGATGAGTGTGAGGTTTGATGATGCGAGTCCTTAGATTCCTGCGACGCATCCTGAGGCGGGCGTTGGCGGACGTTGGGAAGGCGGCGAATCAGACGGCCGACTCGGGATCGAACAGGATCGATAAATTCACCGGCGGCTCGCCGGGAAGCATGAGTGGCGGGCCCCTCGGCTGACGATTCGGCGGTGGATCAGGCCCTGACGGGCTAGCCGCCGATTTGGTACATCTCGACTTTGGGGGCACTGTGGGGGTGGCCGGAATCGTCGAGGAGGCCGGCGCGCTCTTCGGAGTAGCGGTCGGTGCGGGCGGTCCAGACGCTTTGGATGAGGGCGCGTAGCTCGTCGTCGGTGGCGCCGTCGCGCAGCGGGGTCTTGAGGTCGGTGCCGCCGCCGGCGAAGAGGCAGGTGAGGAGATGGCCGTCGGTCGAGAGGCGAGCGCGGGTGCAGTCGCCGCAGAAGGGTTGACTGACGGAGGAAATGACGCCGATTTCGCCTGAGCCGTCGACGTAGCGGTAGCGGCTGGCGACTTCGCCGCGGTAGTTGGGGGCGGCGGGCTCAATGGGGGCGACTTCGTTCACGCGGGCCACGATTTCGCGGGCGGGCACGACCTCGGAGAGAACCCAGTGGTTGAGGTTGCCGACGTCCATGTACTCGATGAAGCGGACGATGTGGCCGGTGCCCTTGAAGTGGCGGGCCAGTTGGGCGACGGCCTCGTCGTTGACGCCACGCTGGACGACGCAGTTGATCTTGATCTGGTTGAACCCGGCGGCCTCGGCGGCGCGGATGCCTTCGAGCACCGGCTCGACGCTGATCTCGCGTCCGTTCATTCGCTTGAACACGTCGTCGTCCAGGCTGTCGAGGCTGACGGTGATGCGGTCAAGGCCGGCTTCCCGCAGCGCGGAGGCGTGGCGCGGCAGCAGGTAGCCGTTGGTGGTGAGGGCGGTGTCCTCCACGCCGTCGATGCGGGTGAGCATTTGGACCAGCGTGGGCAGGTCGGCGCGTAGCAGGGGTTCGCCGCCGGTGAGCCGGAGCTTGCGGGCGCCCAGGTCGACGAAGAGGCGGGTGAGGCGCTCGATTTCCTCAAAGGTGAGGATCTCCGGCCTGGGCAGGAAGGCGTAGCGCGCGCCGAAGACCTCGGCGGGCATGCAGTAGGGGCAGCGGAAGTTGCAGCGATCGGTGACCGAAATGCGCAAGTCGCGCAGTTCGCGTCCGAGGGTGTCAGCGACAGTGGGCAGGGTGTCTATGGCGTTCATGGTCGGGGATGGCGGGGCGAGGGCCCCGCGTACTTGAGTTTACGTGGGGGAGGGGGAAGGAGTGAGCTGAGAGCAGTAAGAAGTGAGGTAGGACGAGGGGAGAGGATTGGACGGGCGCGGGTGCCGTGCCGGCGGTCGGGGTGGGGTTAGTCGCGTTCGTTGGGCGAGACGGGTCGGATGAGTAGGGAACTTTGGGTGGGGCCGGGGGCGAGACGGGCCGGGGATGGCGAAGTCGGCGATGCGCCGGTGGGCGGGAGAGGCGGAGGGATGGCGGACGCTCCGAACTGGAGACGACGGCTACAATGGGGGCAGCATTGAATGGGCGGCCCCGGTGCGTGCAGCCGGGATGGTTGTGATCCGGTCGGCGAGTTCGCCGTCACAACGAAGAGACCTTTGCAAAACCCTAGGTTGGCTGCGCGGAAGAGCCTCACCCCAACCCTCTCCCACGGGGAGAGGGAGCAAGAGGGGCCGCACTTTCGAGGGCGCGGGGCGTTTTGCAAAGGTCACAACGATGGGGCGCCCACGTGCGAGAACAGGTCCAGCGCAGAAGCGGCACAGGCTCTCGGGAATACCGATGACGGCCGATCTGTCCGCGCTCGACATCGAGCGACGCTTGACGGCAATCGAGTCTGCGCTGCCGACGTTTGCGACCAAAGCCGACATTCAGGCGCTGCGAGTCGAGATGCAGGCGATGCGGACTGAGTGGAAGTCTGACCTTGGTGAGCTGCGGTCGGAGTGGAGTGCTGAGTTTGGCGAGTTGAAGGCCGAACTGCACGCGCGGGAGGCGCGGCTTATCAAGTGGGTTGCCGGGCTGGTGGTGGCTGGGGCGGCGGCCGCGGCGGGGGTGGCGATTGCGGTCGGCCAGATTATCGGGCCTGGGGTCGGGGGCTGATGGGGACCAAGCGACTTCGAGCTCAGGACACCGGGCGCATGCTTTCCGCGGGCATTCCGAAGCGCCGATGCCGACTATCCTTGACCTACGAGATGCGAGGCACGGCCGATGGCGACAACCGTTGACGCGCGGCCCGAGTGGCTGCCGGATGAATACGAACACTTCACGGTGACGCGTGACGAGGTCTGGAACGAACTGGACCGGGACGCGCGGCGGCTGTTTGGCCTGACGGCCGACGAGTTCCTGCGCATTTTTCGCAACCCGCCCGAGCAGTATCACGGCGACGTGCGCTTCCGCTCGCTGTGCCACGTCGCTGATCTGATTGCCGAGCCGGACGACGTATAGCAGCCGTCGGGCTGCTCGAGGCTTTCTGCGCCGTATTCGCGAGGTCTACAAGCTCGTCGCCGCCGCCGAGCTTGCCGGCGCATGGCCTGGGAACAACGTGCTGATTGTCGGCCACGGAGTGACACCATCATCTCGCCGCGGACGGCCGGTACAACTGAGCAATGGGATGTTCTTAAACGTCGAACTGACGCTCCGGCCGCGTGAAACCGACCCGCTGCACCTGACTACGACTCGCGCCTCGTTCACCTACCAAGCTGGATATGATCCGGACAACCCACGCCCGCTATTCGCCTACCAGTACGACCGAAATGCTCCATTCCCATATCCGCGCTGCCACCTCCACGTGTTCGCCGCGCCTGACGACTATGCGCAGGAGCGGCCGTTTTTGCGCCTGCATCTCCCGACACGGCGAATCACGCTTGAGCAAATCGTGTGGCACCTGATCCAGGAGCACCACGTCGAACCTCGCCGAGACGACTGGCGGCACGTGTTGTGGCGACATGAGGAGTGGTTTCGAACGATTCAGCAGGACAGATCGTGGCCGTACGACCGGCCATTTGAGCCACCCTGGATTGGTGAAGGCGGAGAGAGCGGCTGAGCGGTCGCCAAGCGGCGACTCGAAGACTTCGACGCAGCAGCGGTGGTGGCAGGGGCGGCTGCCGCGGCTGGGGTGGCGATTGCGGTCAACCGGGTTCTCGGGCCTGCGGTCGGGGGCTGATCAGAGCCGCCGGGCGCTGGAGCCAGGTGTCGGCGGTACACTCGATGAGGGTCAGGAGGGTCACGGCTAGCAGACCCGTGGGATTCGTCCCCCTGGCCACGTTCTTTATTCAGTGTCAGCCCTGAGGTAGCCGTGGATACGGAGAACGCGGGCCGCGAGTTTCCCGGCGAATACCGCCTGGACGTTGAAGACTTCGGGCCGATTGCCAAGGCCAGTGTGGACCTGCGGCCGCTAACGGTTTTTATTGGTCCGAGCAATACGGGCAAATCGTATTTGGCCATCCTAGTGTATGTGTTGCATCAGTGTTTCGGCGAGGGAAGTCTTGGAGCCTATGCTTGGCGCCCTCGGTATTACGACCAATTGTTGGGGCTGATATACGGTCCCTTGCGGGAAGGTGAAGACGATGTTCCTGAACTCCTGGATGCATTTTACGAATGGATTCAGAATGAAACTGGAGATCAGTTTCAGCCGCGCTTGCCAATTGAAATGGAATCGGAGTCGAAATCTAATCTGACCGTTGAGCCAGGCGACGCACAGCATGCATTGCCAGGCAGCGTTGATACGTATATCCGTTCAGCATTTGAGCGGGCGGAGGGGCTCAAGTTCTTTACGAAGACGGAAGTTGGCCGGTGCTTTGGCGTCGATGACTTGAGCACCTTGGTAAGGCGCTCGAGTCCCGATCTAGGTTCACGTATAAGAATATCAATTCCGCGGGCAGGCAGTACAGGCACAGTCAAATATGACATAAGATTAGAACATGGCGAAGTCGAATGCTCAGGAACGATTGGCGGTGCCCAGTCACTGACGAGTGAAATTGAACAGCTAGACTTTTCTAAGAACTTAGACTTGTATCTCAGACGACCGCCAGAAAGAGGGATTAGTAGAGGGGAAATGGGCTACGCACTTGCGCGAGTAGCTGAAAATGTATTTAGGTTACTGATCAATCCGCTTCATCGAAACGCCTTTTACTTGCCTGCTGATCGTACGGGGGTTATGCACAGCCATCAGGTAGTCGTTAGCACACTCGTTCAAAACGCCGCAGCGGCTGGGATTCATCCATCATCCAATATCCCGGTTTTGTCCGGCGTGTTAGCCGACTTCTTAAGCCAGCTAATCGGACTGAGTGGAGAGCAAGTACGTGGTTGGAATAGGTCGGCCCATGGCCACCCGCAACGGAGCAAGAAGTTGGCTAGCCGTATAGAGCGAGACGTGCTCAAAGGCGCGGTTCAGATGGAAAGCGCCGAGACGGGATATCCCAGTTTTGACTTTCGGCCGGTTGGCTGGAGCGATCCGCTGCCGTTGATGCGAGCCTCGTCGATGGTTTCTGAGCTTGCGCCGGTCGTGTTGTTCCTGCGGCATCTGGTGCGCCCCGACGACGTCCTGATCATCGAGGAACCAGAGTCGCATTTGCATCCGGGAATGCAAGTGGAGTTCACGCGTCAGCTCGCAGGGCTGGTACGGGCAGGAATCCGCGTGATCGTAACTACGCACAGCGAATGGCTGCTACAGGAATTGGCGAATCTGGTTCGGGCGTCGGCACTTCCGGAAGGGAAGCGAGCGGGGATCGCCGGGGGCGATGTGGCGTTGGAGCCCGACCAGGTCGGCGCGTGGCTGTTCGCGCCCGACCGGGCCGGCGAGGGCTCCACGGTTAGCCCGATCCCTCTTGACGAGGAGTCCGGCCTTTACCCGACGGACTTTGAGGAGGTGGCCCGGGCGATGCACAACAATTGGGCCACGATTTCCAGTCGGCTTGGTGAGGCTGAGTGAGCGGACTCGTACAACGGGTCCGCGAGCGCGTGGACGACGCATGCATCGCCACAGGCATTAGCAAGGAAGGCTGTGGCGTATCCCTGGATGCTGCGCCAGCCAGTCGGGTGATCATTGACCTGGACGCACCAGGCTCTCCGCTCCCATCACCGAACCGGCGGTGTGACTACCTGGTGGTTGTGGAAGATAGTTCAGGTGCTAGATGTCTGGCTCCGATGGAGTTGTCAAGTAGTCGCTTTCAAGTCGGCAAGTTCGTGGGGCAGCTACAAGCAGGAGCCAGAGCCGCGGAGCAAATTGTTCCCGCAGGCGTCGCCGTCAATTTCCGACCAATCGCAGTCTACGGGGGAAGCATCCATAAGGCTGATTGGACCAGATTGCGGAGGGGCCACAACAAAGTGCGCTTTCGCGGCATGCGTGAGACTCCGCGCCTGCTGAAATGTGGCTCGAGACTGACCCAAGCGATTCGATAGCCAGGCCGCGTACCAGCCATACAGCATTTCCGAGTCTTCCAGCATGCGGCTGAGCATGGCGTTTGGGACTCGGGCGCTGTCTGGCCAACGTCTCGTGCGAACGGATCAGGAGGGGCACAGACCGCAGCAGCAACTGGGGAGGGCGCGGCGGGGTGCTTTGGCAGACCGCCCTTCGTGCCCAATAGATACGCGAAGCCCCCGTGCACGGGGGCCTCACTGCCGACCGGCGATTCGGTCGGGGCGGTGAATCGATAGTTGCCGAGGAAGTGCGGTCTGTCAAGCCACGGCGCTCGCCGGCGAAAAATTCAGGCCGCGCGTCGGTCGTAGAGGACCTCTGAGCCTTCCAGCATGCGGCTGAGCATGGAGTCGGGGTTGGGGCGGTAGGTGGTGAAGGTCTCGTAGGAGCGGATCAGAAGGTCCATGGGCAGCAGAAGGCGTTCGGCGATGGCGCGGCGGATGGGGTTGTCCTGGCGGGGTGGTTCCTCGCCGGGGCGCAGGACGACCATGAGGTCCAGGTCGCTGTTTTCGTCTTCTTCGCCGCGGGCGACGCTGCCGAAGAGGATGACTTGCTCGGGCTGGAAACGCTGGACGATGAGCTGGGTGATGGCCTGGATGGTTTCGCGGTTGAGGGGATCTTCGACGACGCGCATCGGGTCTAGATCGCCAGTGGGGATTCGGTGTCGCCGGCTGCGGGGGCGTTCATGCAAGCAGGGATAGGGGGTTTGATGCGGTAGCGGCTGAAGGCGGCTTCGTCCTGCCTCCTTCGGCAGGCTCTTCGGTGGAGGGTCTAAGGCTGCGCGCTGCCTAGAACGCGGGGCGGTTACGTGGGGCGTGGCATTTCCTGGGTACACTTGGCGTAACAGTCGGGCGGTCGAATCGCCGCGCGTTGCGCGGGGAGTGGTTTAGATGCCCTCGGCCATTGAGTGGACCGACGAGACTTGGAATCCGGTCACCGGCTGCACGCGCGTCTCGCCGGGGTGCGACCACTGCTACATGTTCGCGCTCTACCCGCGGCTAAGGGCGATGGGAGTTTCCGGTTACGGGACGACTCCGGAGGATGTTCAGCTGCTGCCCGATCGGCTGCGGACGCCGTTGTCGTGGAAGAAGCCGAGGTTCGTGTTCGTCAACAGCATGGCCGACCTGTTTCACCAGCGCGTGCCGTTCGATTTCATTTTCGAGGCGTTCTCGGTGATGCAAGAAGCGGCTGCCAAGCGTGGGCACGTGTTCCAGGTGCTGACCAAGCGGCCGGGGCGGGCCGTGGGTTGGTGGGAGGCGTACGGCGAGCGATTTCCGGAGGGCTGGCCGCCGAACGTGTGGATCGGGACCTCGGTCGAGAATCAGAAGTACGCGCCACGGCTGACGGTGCTGGCGCGACTACCGGCTCCCGTGCGCTTCGTGTCGGCGGAGCCGTTGCTGGAACGGCTTGAGCTCACCGAGTGGCTGGAGAGCGACGCCTTGCAGTGGGTAATTGTCGGAGGCGAGAGCGGGGCGGGCGCGCGGCCGATGGACCTGGAATGGGCGCGGGACCTGCGCGATCAATCGACGAATGCCGGTGTGCCGTTCTTTCTGAAGCAGCTTGGGGGCGTTCGGAACAAACGTGGCGGGGACGCGGCAGTGATCGATGGTGAGCACTGGCGGCAAATGCCCGTTTCTGCGTAGCGCCCTGTGACCTCCTTCGGCGGCCCCTGGACTCAAGAGAAGCTAGAGATTATCGGTGCCTACCTCGACGCCTATACAACGGCTCTGAAGGACCAGCCGTTCCAACTCATCTACGTTGACGCGTTTGCGGGTGAAGGGTACTGGCGACCGGGTTCGGCGTACGCAGCCGAAGACTACGAGGAGTTCACAGAGCTACTTCATGGCTCAACCACGATTGCACTGAATGTCGGCGATCGTCCCTTTGATAGATTCGTCTTCATCGAGAGAGATAACAAACGCAGCCAAGCTCTCGACGAATTGGCGCATCAGCACAGCGCGCGGCGCATCGAGGTTATCCCCAGAGACGCGAATAGTGTTCTTCCGAGATTCTGCGAGAGTATGGGCCAGTTTGACCGAGCCGTCGTGTTTCTTGACCCGTTCGCGACGCAAGTTTCTTGGGACACCGTGGCCGCAATCGCGCAGACCAACAAAATCGACTGCTGGATCTTGTTTCCTGTAGGCGCAATTGCCCGCATGATGCCAAGAGGCAGCAGTCCCCCGACGTCGCTAAAGGCGCAACTCGACAGAATCTTCGGTGGTCGTCAGCACTGGGAGGGCGTCTATCAAGAGCCCGCGCAGTTATCGCTCTTCCCAACGAAGCCGAGCCTCGAAAGAGCATCTGGGAGCGCGCAGATCGCTGACTGCTACCGGAATCGGCTCGAAACAGTTTTTGAAAAGGTCGCGCCAACGAGCCGGACACTCAGAAACTCAAAGAACTCGCCGATGTTCGAACTCTTCTTTGCGGCGGGAAATGCAAGCGGTGCGGATATCGCGGTCCGGATAGCAGGGCACATCCTTACGCGCCTATAGCGTTCGGTTAGTCAGCCGAGCGTCCGTCACTTCGGCGATAGCGCCACTTCGTATGCACCCTGCCGGTCATAGAGGATTTCCGAATCTTCGAGCATGCGGCTGAGCATGGAGTTGGGGTTGGGGCGGTAGGTGGTGAACGTCTCGTAGGAGCGGATCAGCAGGTCCACGGGGAGTAGGAACTGCTCGGAGATGGCTGCGTGGATGGGGTTGCCGCGGCGGGGTGGTTCCTCGCCGGGGCGCAGGACGACCATGAGGTCCAGGTCGCTGTTTTCGTCTTCTTCGCCGCGGGCGACGCTGCCGAAGAGGATGATCTGCTCGGGCTGGAAGCGCTCGACGATGAGCTGCGTGATGGCCTGGATGGTTTCCCGGTTGAGGGGGTCTTCGACGATTCGCATGGGTCTATAGCGCCATCGGGGTGTCGGTGTCGCCGGCTGCCAAGGCGTTCATGTAGGCAAGGATAAGGGCTTTGGTGCGGTAGTGGCCGAATTCGGCTTCGTCGAGGCGTTGGATGATTGGGAAGGTGGAGAGGATGTAGGTGGCGTCGTTGCGGTCGAGGCCGTAGAGGTGGAAGTAGAGGGCGTCGAGGCGGGCTCGGAGGTGGCGGCGTTCGGGGGTGGCGCGGATGCCGTCGGTGAGGAAGTACTGGGTGAAGAGGTGGCCGGGCATGGGGGAGGTTGGGTTTGGGTATGGGGGAATGTCGCGTGTTTAGGTCGCGGAATGGGAGGGGGAAGAGAAGAGTGCAGTGAGACGGGAGTGGGACAAGAGCTAGGGGGAGAGACGGGAACAGGAGGGAGCTGCCAGGGTTGTCTGGTTGCTGCGAGTGTGGTTCGACACGGTCCCTTCGGCAGGCTCAGGGCAGGCCTTCCGGGGACTGCGCACCGGCTCACCACGAACGGGTGGGGTGGACGGTGGCTGGTTGCTCGGAAGAGGCCGGTTAGAAACGCGGCCCGTACGCACGAGGGGGGCGGAATCGGAGGGGTTGGAGCGCTGGGGGCGGTGGGTTGCCAGGGGTGGCTTGGGTGCGCCGGGACTGATTGGGGTGCTGGGTCCCGGCCGGGGACGCCGGGATGGCGGAGGGGATGGCGGACCCCGAGCCGAATTCCGGTGAGTACACGGGAGTCTGCCTCTCCCCCAGGCGAGAGTGAAGATGCGGAGCCGAGCGGAGTGGAGACGAGGAAAACGGGCGGGTCGCAGACGCCGCCCCTACGCCAAAGAGGATGCGCCGGAGGCGCTGGGATGGCAGGCGACGTAGGCGGTTTACCAGAGGCGGTGGATGGGGTAGCGGTCGAAGGCGGCGTCGTTGGAGATGAGGGTGAGGTTGTGGGATAGGGCCTGGGCGATGAGCATGCGGTCGAAGGGGTCGCGGTGGGGGCCGGGGAGGGCGCCGGCGCGGGAAGCTTCGGCGACGGTGATGGGGAGTTCCTGGAAGCCCTGGGCGGCGATGGCTCCGGGAATGTCGGAGGCGATGGGGTCGGCGCTGGGCAGTTTGCCGATCCGGTGCTTGGTGGTGATTTCCCAGGCCGAGGCGGCGCTGATGAGCTTGGTGTTTGACGGGTTCAGAATTGCCTGGTGCACCGCCCGGGAAAGGCGCCTGCTTTCCGAGAGCCACCAGAGGAACGCATGGGTATCCAGCAGGATGCGTATGGCTATCCGCCTTCCCAGGCTTTCAGTTCTTCTTCCGGCAAGGGATCAAAGAAGCTGTCGGGAACGGTGAACTCTCCCTTGAAGACGTCGGGTTGGGGACGGCGCGACTCTCGCGCCGGTATGAGCCGGGCCACGGGCTTGCCGTTGCGGGCGATGGTGACTTCTTCACCCGTCTCGACCTGCGCCAGCAGGCGGGACAGATGGGTTTTGGCTTCGTGGACGTTGACCGTTGCCATGGCCGGCTCCACTGCGGTCGGGTTAGCTAATTATATAGCTAATGTCTTGGCTTGTCGGAGGAAGGTTTGGTGGACAGGGGAAGGGGAGAGGGGTGAGATGGATGAGGAAGGGGAGGAGGGGACTATGGGCGTGTTGGCCTTTCTGAACCAGGGCGGCGAGCCGTGCGGTTGGTTAATGTGCGAAGGGGTTGTCTGGTGAAACGGAGGACGTGCCGATGACCCAGCTTCTTGAAGAGGCCTTTGCGCGAGCCGGCGAGCTCCCAGAAGTGGAACAGGACCGTTTCGCCCGCTTTCTGCTGGCTGAGCTGGAATCGGAGCGGCGATGGGCTGACCTGTTTGCCCGGCCCGAATCGGAGGAGCTACTGGAACGCCTGGCCGATGAGGCGCTGACGGAGCATCAGGCGGGACACAGACTCTTGGATATTCGGACCAGCAAGGCAGGCGAGTGACGGCGTTTTACCAGAGGCGGTTTATGGCGTAGCGATCGAAGAGGGTTTCGTTGGAGATGAGGATGAGGTTGTGAGATAGGGCCTGGGCGATGAGCATGCGGTCGAAGGGGTCGCGGTGGGGGCCGGGGAGGGCGCCGGCGCGGGCGGCTTCGGCGACGGTGATGGGGAGTTCCTGGAAGCCCTGGGCGGCGATGGCTCCGGGAATGTCGGAGGCGATGGGGTCAGCGCTTGGCAGCTTGCCGAGCCGGTGCTTGGTGGTGATCTCCCAGGCTGTGGCGGCGCTGACTAGCACCTGGTTGCTGTCATCATCCACCGCCTGTCTCGCGGGCAACGACATCCGCCTGTTTCCCTCATACCACCAGAGGAACGCGTGGGTGTCGAGTAGCAGCCGCACGGTTCAGCCGCCTTCCCAGAGGCGCAATTCCTCCTCGGGAAGTGGATCGAAGAAGCTGTCGTCGACTTTGATCTTTCCCTTCATCGCGCCAAACTGTCGCTTGCCGCGCTTTTTGCATGGCACCAGCCGGGCCACGGGCTTGCCGTTGCGGGCGATGGTGACTTCTTCGCCCGCCTCGACCTGCGCCAGCAGGCGGGACAGGTGGGTTTTGGCTTCGTGGACGTTGACCGTTGCCATGGCCGGATCCTCCCCTGTCGTATTAGCTAATGATATGACTAATGAGTAGGGCGTTCAAGACGTCGGGTGGTTGGGGCGAGTCTGAGCAGCATCGAGCAAGGCGATGAGGAGCGCACATTTTCCTGACAGATCCTGCTGTCCGGCTCATGACAGTCGAGGCGCGCCTGGCGCCCAGTTAGCCAGTCGGCTACCTGGTGAGGGTGTCTCGACATGCAGGTGACAACAGGGGGTTGGATTGCTGTACGGTGAGCGGCGCATGCGACCTCCGGGGGCTTGCCATGGCTGTACCTCTGCGACCGATTAGCGACGTTGAGTTCATTGTGGGCGGGGCGCCCGGGGACCTGGATCATCCGGAAGGGGTGACGTGGGGGCCGGACGGCTTTGCCTACGCGGGGGGCGAGGCCGGGCAGATTTACCGGATTGACGTGGAGGCGCGGACGTACGAGCAGATTGCCTCGCTGGAAGGGTTTGTGGCGGGGCTGTGCTGCGACCGGGACGCCAACATTTACGCCTGCGACATTGGCGCGCACAAGGTGATGCGCATCGAGGCGGGGGGCGGGGCGGTTTCGGAGTTGAGTGTCGGCACGGCTGAGACGCCGATGGTGGTGCCGAACTATCCGTGTTTTCATCCGTCGGGCGATCTGTATGTGTCGGACTCGCAGACGGCGGGGGAGTTCACGGGCCGCATTTTCCGGATCAAGCCGTCGGGCGAGACGGTGATGTTCAGCGACGCGTCGCGGTATTTCACGAACGGTATGTGCGTGGACCGCAACGGCGAGTGGCTGTACGTGGTAGAGACGTGGCTGCCGGGAGTCTCGCGCATCCGAATCCTGGACGACGGATCGGCGGGCGAGCGGCAGGTGGTGACGGTGCTGCCGGATCACATGCCGGACGGGGTGCAGTTTGACGAAGACGACGTGCTGCATATCACGATGTACACGCCGGACCGGATCTACCGGATGCTGCCGGACGGGCATTTGCAGCTGCTGGTGGACGATCCGACGCACGAGACGATCTCGTCGCCGACGAATATCGTCTTTGGCGGCGCGGACCGACGGCTGCTGCTGATGGCGTGCCTGGGCCGCTGGCAGATCAACGGGTTGCGGGTGGAAACGCCGGGGATCCCGCTGGTGTATCCGGCGCCGATCGGGGGCTGAGGACCTTCGCAGACGCTTGTGGGTCTCGCTTTGACTCGTGAGTCGAATAGGCTCCCTGCCCCCCAAGCGGAACAAGAGAGTGGGCTTAACGCGCAGGTTGCTGCTGACTCTGCGTGGGTGCTTGGGCTGGCAGCCACCCTCACCCTGCCCTCTCCCTCAATGGAGAGGGTAAGAAGGGCGCCTCTGTGGATGGGATGCGCCAGGGCGTTGGTGGTGTGGGACGTCGGTTGCCCGGAAGACTCCTCACCCGCGCCGATCGGTGGCTAGCGGCTCTCGTTGGCGAGCGCCAAGCCGGGAGCTCGCACGCCAACCTACGAACGGTGCGTTCAGCGGGCCGGCGTGCGAGCCGGGACTGTCAGGAACTCACACCTCGCACACAACGCCGTCGCCATCGCCGTCGCGGGCGGAGGGGACGGTGGCGTGGGGGAAGCCTTGGCCGGTTCCGGAACTGCCCTGGACGCGGGGCTCGCCCGCGGCGACGGCAGCCTCGCACGAGTCATACACCGAGCCAGTGGATGACGTCGGCGCTGTTGCGGAGCCAGTCGCGCCTGGTGATTCGGTGGATGCGACCCGGTCCTTCACGTGCCCGGCCGCGATGAGAGCCCCCACTACGTCAATTTCCTGTCCCTGATACACCACGTAGACATGGCGCAGGAGACGGCCGAAGTTGTCGCGATTGCGTCCGTCGCGGACGAGGCGGACCGTTTGGCCTTCCACACGTACGCGGTTGAATTCGGTGGCCTGGGCGCCGCCCGGCTCGCTTTTTTCGGGTGTATCGATGCCGAGGTAGCGGACCTTCTCAATGTGGCCGACGACGGCTTCGCCGCCGCTCAGGTAGCGGATTTCGATGGTGTCGCCGTCCAGGATGCGCAGGACCTGGCCGCGCTCGACGCTTGACGCGGCGGGTGTACCGCCGATGGCCCAGGCGAAGACGCCGCGGACGTCGTCGCGATGGTCGTTACGGCAGGCCTGCTCGGCCTGATCCCCAAAGACTTTCTGATAGATGCCGACGTTGTGGTCGTTGCCCAGGTGGGCCTCGACGATGTCGTTGAGTTCGACGCAGGTGGTCGGCCATTGGGCCGCCGCGTACGAAACCGATATCGCTGTGAACAACGCTGCCAGAACGACAGCCCAAACCGCCCGTGTTCGCATAACCCCGCCCAGTGTTAATGCGTAAGGCTCGAATCAGAGCCCCGGGGAAGGGTATACGCCGGTAGGCGCGAGTGGTGAAGCTGGCAGTGACGGCGGATCCCGCGACGAGAGTCGGGCGAGAAGCTTGCGGCTAGTCGGTGACCGCCATGGCGGAGGTGACGCCGCCGTCGATGTAGAGGACGGCGCCGGTGACGTAGCGGGCTTCGTCTGAGGCGAGGTAGGCGGCGGCGCCGGCGATGTCGTCGGGGTAGCCGAGGCGCTGGTTGGGGATGGAGGTGCGGATGGCTTCGAGGTCGCGGTTGTCGCGGTCGTAACGTTCGACGTGGATGGCGCCGGGGGCGATGACGTTGGACGTGATCTGGTGGGGGGCGAGCTCAACGGCGAGGGCGCGGGTGAAGGCGTTGATGGCGCCCTTGGTAGCGCCGTAAATGACGTGGCCATTGGCGTGCAGGGCGCCATGCACGGAGCTGATGTTGATGATGCGTCCGCCGCCACTCTCGATCATGTGCGGCGCGGCGGCGTGGGACGAGGCGATCATGGCCTGGACGTTGATGTTGAAGAGTGATGACCAGTCGTCAGGCGTGGTTTCGAGGAAGGGCTTGTCGAGGGTGTAGCCGGCGTTGTTGACGAGGATGTCGACGCCGCCGAAGTCGTCAACGGCGGTCCGGACCACGTCGATGGCGGTGGTGGGGTCGCGAAAGTCGGCTTGCACCGCCAGGGCCTTTCCGCCGGAGGCGACGATCTCGTCGGCCAGGTCGCGGGCGCCCTGGATGCTGCTGGCGGCGGAGACGACCACGCGGGCGCCTTCCTGGGCCAGGCGGCGGGCGATGCCGACGCCAATGCCGGTGCCGGCGCCGGTGACGACGGCTACGCGGTCGGCGAGACGCTGATTCATGGGATGGCCTGTTCCGGGCTTGGTTGCTGGGGGCGCGATCGACCCTCACCCCGGCCCTCTCCCTGGAAGGGAGAGGGAGAAGACGGGCGCCGAGTCATCGTTTAGGTGCTGGCGGCCAGCGCGGCCTGGACTTCGCGGGGGGAGGCCGGGAGGTCGCGGATGCGGACGCCGATGGCGTTGGAGATGGCGTTGGCCATGGCGGCCAGGGGCGGGACGATGGGAACTTCGCCGACGCCGCGCACACCATACGGGTGGCCGGGGTTGGGGACCTCGACGATGACCGTCTCGATCATCGGCAGGTCCAGCGAGGTGGGCATGCGGTAGTCGAGGAAGCTGGCGTTCAGCATGCGGCCTTCGGGGCTGTACACGTATTCCTCATTCAGCGCCCAACCGACGCCCTGAGCGACGCCGCCTTCCATCTGGCCCTCGACGTAGGGCGGGTAGATGGCGGTGCCGGCGTCCTGGAGGGCGGTGTAGCGCAAGACATCGACCTTGCCGGTTTCGGTATCGACTTCCACGTCGGCGATGTGGATGGCGAAGGTGTTGCCGGCGGTGTTGGGGGAGGCGGTGGCCTTGCCGACGACTTCCAGGCCGTCCTCCTGCAGCGCGGCGGCGGCCTCGGTGAAGTTGAGGCTGGTGCCGTTCTGGCTGAAGACGCCGGCGTCGAAGCTGATCGACTCGGCCGGTACGTCCCAGTAGTCGGCCAGGCCCTCGACCATCTGGTCCTTGAGGTCCTCGGCGGCCTCGATAGCGGCCCAGCCGGTGGCGAAGGTCACGCGACTACCGCCGGTGACGCCGGTGAAGGCGATCGAGTCGGTGTCGGGGACGATGGGATCCACGTCTTCAATGGGGATGCCCAGGAACTCGGCCAGCTGCATGGCAATGGAGGTTCGTGTGCCGCCGATGTCCATGGAGCCTTCCAGCAGGGTCACGGTGCCGTCACCGTTGAGGCGGGCCACGGCGCTGGACTTACCGCCGCCGTTGAGCCAGTAACCGGAGGCCACGCCGCGGCCGCGGCGCTTTGTGCCGCTGGACTCGCCGAGCTCGGACTGCCAGTGGTCGGTGGCTTCGGCGGCGTCGATGGTTTCGATGTTGCCGATGGGGTGGAAGCGCGTGCCGTCAACGCGCAGGTCGCCTTCCTTGGAGGCGTTGAGGCGGCGGAACTCCAGTGGGTCCATGTTGAGTTCCGCGCAGATCTCGTCGATCAGGGCATCGACGGCGAACTCGGCCTGGGGCGCACCGGGGGCGCGGTAGGCGTGCGACTTGGGCTTATTGACGACGACGTCGTAGCCATCGACCCGAAAGTTCTCGATGTCGAAGGGGCCGATGCAGCACAGGCAGCCGGCACTAACGGCCGAGCCCGGGTATCCGCCGGCCTCGAAGGCCAGGTCGACGTTGATGGCCGTGATCTTGCCCTCGCTGGTGACGCCCATCTTGACGGTCATAAAGGCGCCGGGGGCCGGGCCGGTGCCGATGAGGACCTCGGTGCGGTTCATGGTCATCTTGACCGGGCGGCCGATCTTGCGTGAGAGCACGGCGGCGAGCGGTTCGAGGTAGACGGTGGTCTTGCCGCCGAATCCGCCGCCGATTTCCGCGGGAAGCACGCGGATCTTCGACTTTGGATGCTCAAGCATGGTGGCCAGCTCGTCGCGGATGCCGAAGTGGCCCTGGGAGCTGGACTCGACGATGAGGTGGCCGTCCTGGTTCCAGTAGGCCAGTGCGTTGTGCGGCTCGATGTAGCCCTGGTGAACCATGGCGGTGGAGTAGGACCGTTCCATGACCAGGTCGGCCGCGGCATAGCCGGCCTCGACGTCGCCTTCTTCGAAGATGAAGTGCTTGGCGATGTTGCTGGGTTTGTCGCCGAAGACGCCGCCGGTTTCGGTGCGGAGGTCGTCCAGGATGACCGGGGCGTCGTCCTGCATGGCTTCACGGACGTCGAGCACGGGCGGCAGGACGTCGTAGTCCACGTCAATCAGGCTGAGGGCTTCCTCGGCCTCGTGGACGCTGGCGGCGGCCACGGCGGCAATGACCTGACCCTCGTAGGTGACGCGGCCACGGGCGATCACCCGCTCGGCCATGTAGCGCAGGCTTTGCATGCCGGACTCGTTGGCCTCGGCCTCACCGGCGCCCGGGTCGGGGAAGTCGTCGCCGGTAACCACGGCCAGCACCTGGCCGGCGGCCTCGGCGCGGGACGTGTCGATACCCCGGATGCGAGCCCTGGCGTGCGGGCTGCGCAGCACCTTGCCCCAGACCATGCCGGGCATGTTGGCGTCCACGCCGTAGCGTGCCCGTCCGGTGACCTTATCGACGCCGTCGTGCCGGACCGGTCGGGTCCCAACGACTCGGTACGTGCCGTTGCCTGCTGTCATTCGCTGCTCCCGCGGTGCTGTGGTGAGTCTGCGTTGAAAAAGCGGTCGTGTGAAAGTCTAGCCGCCGCCGAGCGCCTCCACGAAGAACAGCTCGCTGTCGGGCTGGAGCCTAGTGCGAAGGCGCCGGCCTACGTTGGCGCCGTCGACGAAAATGGCCAGACCCGGGCGGAGCTGGCCGTCCTCGACCAGCCGACCGCCCAGGTCCGGGAATTGCTCCGTGAGGCGATCCACGATTTCCCGCGCCGTGGCGCCCTCAATCTGAACCGTGGCGGCGCCGTCCGTCGCCACCCGCATGGGGGTGGGGATGTGAACGGTCGCCACCGAAGGTTACGCCTGGGCGGCCAGCGCCGCCTGCACGCGCGGCGGCGACATGGGCAGATGGCTCATGCGGAGGCCGGTCGCGTCGTGGATCGCATTGGCCACGGCCGCGGGCGGCGGCACGATGGGTACCTCGCCGACGCCGCGAACACCGTAGGGATGCCCGGGGTTGGGTACTTCGACGATGATCGTCTCGATGTTGGGAACGTCGAGCGCGGTCGGCATGCGGTAGTCCAGCAAGCTGGCGTTGAGCAAGTGACCGTCGTCGTCGTAGACGTATTCCTCGTTCAGCGCCCAGCCAACGCCCTGCACGACGCCGCCCTGCATCTGGCCTTCGACGTATGGCGGATAAATGGCAACGCCGGCGTCCTGAACGGCGGTGTACCGCAGGATTTCGACCTTGCCGGTTTCTTCATCCACTTCCACGTCGGCGATGTGAACGGCGAAGGCGCCACCCTCGCGGGTGGGCGTGACGGTGTTCTTGCCGATCGGGAAGACGCCCTCTTCCTCCAGCAATTCGGCCGCTTCGCGCACGCTGGCCGACTTGCCGTTGGCCGAGAACGTGCCGTCGGCGTGGGTGATCGCGTCAGCGGCAACGTCCCACAGATCCGCCAGGCCTTCGGCAATCTGGTCCTTCATGTCGTTGGCCGCGTTGTGGGCGGCCAGGCCGGTGGCAAAGGTGACGCGGCTGCCGCCGGTGACGTCGGTCTGCCCGACCGAGTCGGTGTCCGCCACGATCGGGTCCACGTCCTCGACGGGGATGCCCAATGTCTCGGCGAACTGCATGGCAACCGAGGTGCGGGTTCCGCCGATGTCGGTGGAACCCTCAAGCAGCGTGACGCTGCCATCGCTGTTCAGCTTTGCGATCACGCTGGAGGTGAAGCCGATGTTGAACCAGAACCCGGAGGCGATGCCGCGACCGCGCTTCTTGCCCGGGGCGGTTTCCAGCGGGGTCTGCCACTGGGCAGAGTCGCGCGCGGCTTCCATGCACTCGATGTGACCAATGCGCGGATAGGGCGGTTGGGCGAGCTGCCAGTCGCCTTCCTTGGCGCTGTTCTTGAGGCGGAACTCGACGGGATCGATGTCCAGCGTGCGGCAGATTTCGTCCACCACGGTTTCGCTGGCGAACTCGGCGTGGGTTGCGCCCGGCGCCCGGTAGGCGTGGGTCTTGGGCTTGTTGACGACCACGTCAAAGCCCTCGACCTTGGCGCTGGGCATGTTGTACGGGGCGAAGACGCAGCGGCAGCCAGCGCCCACGACCGACCCGGGATAGCCGCCGGCGTCAAACGCCAAGTTGGCGTAGCCGGCGGTGATCATGCCGTCGTTGGTGACGCCCATCTTGACGCGCACGTAGCCGCCCGGCGTGGGGCCCGTCGCCTTCAGAACATCGGCCCGATCCATGGCCATCTTGACCGGGTGGCCGGTCTGCTGGGAGAGCAGGGCGGCCAGGGGCTCAAGGTAGGCGGTGGTCTTGCCGCCGAACCCGCCGCCGATCTCCATCGGCACGACGTGGATCTTGGTGATGGGGTGATTCAGCAGGTCGGCCAGTTCCTGCCGGATGGTGAAGGCGCCCTGGGAACTGCACCAGACGTGCAGGTGGCCGTCTTTGAGCCAGTTGGCGGTGGCGTTATGGGTTTCGATGTAACCCTGGTGGACGACGCCGAAGGTGAACTCACGGTCGACGACCAGGTCGGCCTCGGCGAATCCGGCGTCTACGTCGCCAACCTCGTACAGCATTTCCGCGGCGACGTTGCTCGGCTCTTCGCCGGTGGTGCCGTCGGCTTTGGCGGTGTAGAGGTCCTCGATGATGACGGGAGCGTCCGGCTTCATCGCGTCCCAGACTTCAAGGACCGGGTCGAGCACTTCGTACTCGACGTCGATCAGCTTGAGGGCCTCGGCGGCGATGTGCGGGTTGGCGGCCGCCACCGCGGCAACGGCATGCCCGTGGTAGTGAACTTTGCCGCGCGCGAGCATGTTGGCGCTCTTGAACTTGACCGGAAGGCCGGGCGCCTCGCCGCCGGTGGTGAGTTTGTCGCCCGGGTCGGGCAGGTCGGCGCTGGTGATGACCGCGCTTACGCCGTCCAGGGCCTCGGCGCGGCTGGCGTCGATGCTGACGATGCGGGCGTGGGCATGCGGGCTGCGCAGCACCTTGCCGTGCAGCTGTCCGGGCAGGTTGATGTCGGAGCCGTAGCGCGCTTCGCCGGTGACCTTTTCAAGGCCGTCGTGGCGAATCGGCCGGGTTCCGATGACCTTGTATTCCTCGTCGTGATGCTTGATTTTCGGAGCGACTCGGGTGTCGATGGCCATGGCTAAGCCTCCGCGCGCATGCGTTCGGCGGCGTCCAGCACGGCGCGTACGATCTTGTCGTAGCCCGTGCACCGGCAGAGGTTGCCGGCGAGCCACCAGCGAACTTCGTACTCCGTGGGATTCGGGTTTTCCTCCAGGAGGGCCTTGGCCGCGACGATGAAGCCGGGCGTGCAGACGCCGCACTGGAGGGCAGCGTTCTCAAGGAACGACTGCTGAAGGGGGTGCAGCCCCTCGGGCGAAGCGACGCCCTCGATGGTTTCAATGGAGGCGCCGGCCGCTTCGACGCTGAGCACGCAGCAGGAGTTGACGAGCGCGCCGTCCATGACGACGTTGCAGGCGCCACAGTTGCCGTTGTTACAGCCTTCCTTGGCGCCGGTCAGTCCAAGGTGGTCGCGCAGGACTTCCAGCAGGCTCTCCCGCGGTTCGGCCAGGAAGTCCACCTGCTCGCCATTAATCGTGGTCTGGACGTGGACCTTTCCCGACAGGATTTCAGTGGCCATTGGTGGGACTGCCTCCCTGGGCGCGAGCCTTGGCGCCGCGCAGGGCGCGCTGGGTGAGAACGTAGGAGAGCTGCTTGCGATGGGCGATCGTGCCGCGCATGTCGTCGATCGGCGAGGCGGCGTCGCGGGCGATGTCCGCGGCGACCGCGAATGCGTCTTCGTCGGCGGTCATGCCCACCAGGGCGTCGCCAGCGGCCTGAACGAACAGGGGGGTAGGCGCCACGGCGCCGAGGCCGGTGCGGGCGGCGGTAATGGTGTCGCCATCCAACTGCAGCCAGGCGCCGGCGCCCACGACTGCGATGTCCATCTCGTTGCGCGGGATGAAGCGCAGGTAGTGCGAGCCTGAGCCCGCGGGCGGCTTGGGCAGGGTGAGGGAAACCAGCAACTCGCCGTCGGCCAGCACGTTGCGGCCGGGTGCGGTGCAGAAGTCCTCGACGGCCACGGTTCGCTCACCGTCGGGGCCGGCGATGTTGCAGACGGCCGAGTGGACGATCAGCGGGGGAATGGTGTCTCCGGCAGGACCGGAGTTACAAAGGTTGCCGCCGACCGACGCGCGGCCCTGAATGCCGGTGCTGCCAATGATGCGGGCAGCATCCGTGACGGCGGGATAGGTCGCCGTGAAGTGAGCGTCGTTGTAGAGCTGATGGCAAGGAACCGCGGCGCCGAGCGTGGTGCTGCCGTCGGCATTGACCGAGAGTTCCATGAGCTCGGGAATCTTCTTGGCGTCCACGAAAACCCCGGTATCCCGAGCGTCTTCGCGGACCTGGACGATCAAGTCCGTCCCGCCGGCAAGCATGCGGGCGTCTGAGCCGTGCTCGGCAAGGATGGCTACGGCGTCCTCTACGGTTGAGGGCGCGGCGTACTGAATCGCGCGCAAAGCGGCCTCCGTTTCCTGGCAGTGACGGAATCTGCGCGCCCATTGTCACGACTTCGGGCGATGCTTACCAGTCGGAAGCGGGAATCGGGGGCCGGAGGCGCACGGATGGAGCGCGTTCAGGCGAGATTTGGCCGCTGATTCAGCCGATGCGCAGAGCCGCGGCAGCCGACGGGCGGGCTAGGCGTAGAGCCCCGCGCCCGGACGCCGGCCCCAGGGGCTGGCCATGGCCGTGGGGGAGGCCTGCTCGACGGTGTGGGCGGCCAGGAGGTCCGGGTCGAACTCGATGCCGAAGCCAGGACGCTCGCCGAGGACGAGCCAGCCGTCATCAAGCTGGATATCAATGTCGAACAGCGCGGAGCGCCCGGCGTCCAGGACTTCCAGCATGGAGTGGTTGGGCATCGCCGCGGCGGCGTGGGCCATGAAGCTGCCGGGTGTATTCATCATGGAGACCGGCCGCTCAATGCCGAAGACCATGTCGGCCACGATCAGCCCTCCAGTCACGCCGCAGGTGTCGCTGCCGACCTGGAAGACGTCGATTGCCCGGTGGTCCAGCAGATGCAGGAACTCGCCGGGATGCCGCAGGTTTTCCCCGCTGGCCACGGCGGCGGCCACGCCGTCGGACACCTGGCGCAAGCCGGTGGCGTCCCAGCGACGGGCGGGTTCTTCGATCCAGGTGAGGTCGAAGTTGCGCTCGATCTCGCGCACGCGGCGGATGGCCTCCTTGGGCGTCCAGAATTCGTTGACGTCCAGCATCAGGTCGACGCGTTTGCCGGAGGTGGCGAGGGCGTCGCGCATGATTCCCAGGCGGCGCAGGTCGTCCTGCAGGTCAGCCCCGCCCTTGAGCTTGCCGGCGGAAACGCCGCGCGCGGCCATGCCGGCGTAGTAGGCGTGGAGATCCTCGTCGGAGAGCGGCGAGTCCAGGCCGCTGGCGTAGGCGCGTACGCGCGGCGAGGAGGCGCCGAGCGTGCGCCAGAGCGGCTCGTTGTTGGCCTTGGCCTTGAGATCCCAGAGCGCGAGATCAATTGCGGACAGGCCCACGGCAATGGGACCAACAGGACCCAGCTTGAAGACGACGTCCATCATGCGCTTCCAGAGTCCGCGCACGCCGCGCGGATCGGCCCCGATCAGGAGATTGGCCAGCGACTGGACGTGGGGGCGGCCAACCGGGCTGCCGAGCCCAAGGCCGGTGATGCCGGCGTCGGTGTCCACGTAAACCACGAGGCCGGACGTGAGGGACCGGCCGGTCTGGCTGTTGACGTCGCCCAGGGGGCGCGCCAGTTCATGCTCGAAGACGACCGTACGAACCTCGGTGATGCGCATGGTGTGCGGCCCTGGGGCGGGAGCGACGTCCAGTTTAGTGACGTTGCGCCTGCAATGACGGGGGCACGGAAACGATTGGTTCGAGCAAATCCTGTACAGTGGGTGTCAGAAGTTGGAGGTGCGCTATGGCTGTCTTCGATACGCTGCGCGCAGCTCGAACACTGAGGGCGGCAGGGTTCGAAGACGCGAAAGCGGAAGCGGTTGCCGAAGTTGTGCAGGCAGTCGCGAATGGGAACCGTGTGACCAGGGCGGACATGCAAGGTGTCGCCATGAAGGTGGACCTGGAGAGATTCGCCACCAAGGAAGGTCTCCAGAAGGAACTTGAGAGGTTCGCCACCAAGGCGGATCTCCAGGCGGAACTTGAGAGGTTCGCCACCAAGGAAGACCTGAAGGGGTTTGCGACCAAGGCGGACTTGCAGCCGTTTGCGACGCAGGCTGCGGTCAAGTCCGACCTGCAAGACCTAGAGCTTCGCCTAACCATCCGGATGGGCGTGATTGCCGCGACTGCGGTCACGATCGGGGTGGCGTTGATGGTGGCGCTGAACCAACTCCTGCTCTGACGAGAGGCACCCACCGAGCGCCCGGCCGCGCTAAACGAGCGCCAGGAAGACCGCGGTGAGGACGGCAACTGCCGTCGCACCGCCGTAGGCGACCACCCCGATCAGGCCGGCCGGCAGCGGCGCGTGCAGGTCGATGGCCAGGTGGCGCAGGCGGTGGCAGGCGTGGACCGCAATCAGGGCGATGACGGCTCCGATGGCCAGCCGCACGATGGCGTGCTGCAGAAGGTCGCGGATGCCGTTGTAGGTGAAGGCATCGGCAAACCAGCGCCAGCCGAAGGGGCCGAAGACCGAAGTCACCAGGATGAGCGCCGGCACGATCACGGCGGCCAGCACGCTGCCGACCACGAACAGCGACCAGAACAGCGGCTCGTGCGAACGACCGCTCATGTTGCCCCGACCCACGCGACCCAAAGGAAAAGAAGCAAGGTAACGGCCGCCAGCCCGGCAAACTGCTGGCCCATGATGAAGGCCGCCGGGATACGTCGGCCGGCGACCTGGCTGGGTAGCGCGCTGGGAGCGATCAGGAAGAACGAGATGGTGTGCCAGAGCGCAAACGCGAACGCCACCAGGTGGAACACGACCATCAGCGGGTGCCAGAGGAAGTCGCGATAGGCCAGGTAGGTCTCCGCGTCCTGCCCCGCCTTATGAATCAGGAGCATGAAGAGCACGACCTCGGCCAGGATGAAGGCCGACGTGGCTTCGCGGAGAAATATGCGGAAATAGGATCCGTTCCGGGTCCACCAGGTCCAGCCCAGGCGCCGGTCCAGCGGCCGGTTCACGAGCGCCTGGCCCACGGCGTCAGCAGCCGCTTGTAATAGTCGAACGCGCCTTCCAGCTTGGCTTGCTGAATGGCGCCCGCCGGATCGACGTGCTTGGGGCAGACCTCGGAGCACTCGCCCACGAAGGTGCACTCCCAGATGCCCTCGTTCTGGAAGATCACGTCCTGGCGCATCTGCTTGCCCTGGTCGCGGGAGTCCAGGTTGTAGCGCTGGGCCAGGGCAAGCGCGGCCGGTCCGATGAAGTCGTCGACTCGCCCAATCACGGGGCAGGCGGCGTAGCAGAGCATGCAGTTGATGCACATGCTGAACTGCTTGTAGCGGTCCAGTTGGGTCGGCGTCTGCACATATTCGGCGCTCAGGTCGCCATCGTCGTCTTCGCGGACCAGATACGGCTTGACGTGGTCGAGTTTCTCCATGAAGCCATTGATGTCGACCACGAGGTCGCGCTCGACCGGGAAGTTGACCAGCGGTTCCACGCGAATGGGACCGGGCATGTGGTCGCGCAGGAAGGCGGCGCAGGTCAGGGACGGTTCGCCATTGACCTGCATGCCGCATGAGCCGCAGACGCCCATGCGGCAGGACCAGCGGAAGCTGAGCGAGCCGTCGATGTAGTTCTTGACATAATTCAGGGCGTCCAGCACGACCCAGTCGTCGTGATACGGGACTTCGTAGGACTGGTAGGTCGGGCCGCCGTTGTCGGGGCGGTAGCGGAAGACCTCTAGTTGGACTGTCGTGTCGCTCACCGTGCCTACTTCCCGTCTTTCCCGGCGGATGAGCCGTACACGCGGTCGGCGGGCGGCCAGCGGGTGATGACCACGTCCTTGTACTCGATACGCGGGTCGCCGTCGGTGCGGTAGGCCATGGAGTGCTTGAGATAGTGTGCGTCGTCGCGCGCGGCGTAGTCGGTGCGCTGATGCGAGCCGCGCGACTCGGTGCGGTCGAGCGCGGCGTGGGCCAGCGCCCGCGAGATGTCGACCATGCCGTCGATTTCAAGCGCGCTGATCAACTCGGTGTTGTAGACCGGGCTGGTGTCGTCCAGCGACATGCGGTCCACACGCTCTTCCAGCTCGCGAAGGGTGGCGCAGCAGGCGGACAGCGAAGCTTCGTCGCGGAAGATGCCGGCGCCGGCTTCCATGGCCGTGTTCAGGTCGTCACGGATGACGGCAATACGCTCTCCGCCGGCCGGCCGGGCGCGGAGTTCGGCGATGCGGTCGCGTTCGGCAGCCACCTGTCGGTCGATCTCCGGCCCGTCGGACAACTGCTGTCCAGCGACCGCGGCGGCCGCGTGGCGACCGGCGCGTGCGCCGAAGACGACCAGTTCGGTCAATGAGTTCGACCCGAGCCGGTTGGCGCCGTTGATGCTGACGCAGGCGCACTCGCCTGCCGCGTAAAGACCGGGAAGCGTCGCCGCGCCATGCACGTCGGTGTCGATGCCGCCCATCGTGTAGTGCACGACCGGTCGAACCGGAATTGGCTCGACGACCGGATCGATACCGGCGTAGTTGGAGGCAAGTTCACGAACGAACGGGATACGCGTATCAATCCGGTCCTCGCCGAGGTGGCGCACATCCAGTTGCACGTAGTCGCCATACTCGCCGTCAAATGTGCGGCCGGCGGCCTGCTCGTGCATGAACGCCTGCGACAGGCGGTCACGCGGCCCGAGCTCCATGGCGCGGTTCTGGGGATGCCGCGGGTCATGGACGTCCAGCGGCTCGCCCAGGTCGTAGTCCTGCAGGTATCGGCGGCCCTCGTTGTTGAGCAGGATGCCGCCTTCGCCGCGCGAGGCCTCGGTGATCAGAATGCCGGTGCCGGGCAGGCCGGTGGGGTGGTACTGCACGAACTCCATGTCCTTGAGCGCCACGCCGGCGCGGTAGGCCAGGGCCAGGCCGTCGCCGGTCTTGATGGAGCCGTTGGTGGTGAACGGAAAGATTCGGCCGAACCCGCCGGTGCAGATGATGACGGCATTGGCGCGCATGACGTGCAGCTCACCGGTGCGCAGTTCCAGGGCCACGCAGCCCTGGCAGCGGCCGTCGGCGGTGAGCAGGCTGGTAGCGAAGAACTCGTCGTAGCGGGTGATCTGGCTGAACTGCAGCGAGGTCTGGAAGAGCGCGTGCAGCACGTGAAAGCCGGTCTTGTCGGCCGCGTACCAGGTGCGTTCGATCTGCATGCCGCCGAAGGGCCGAACGGCAACGTGCCCGGAGTCTTCCCGGCTCCAGGGGCAACCCCAGTGCTCCAACTGGATCAGCTCACGCGGGGCCTCGTCCACGAACATTTCGACGGCGTCCTGGTCGGCCAGCCAGTCGGAGCCGCTGATGGTGTCGTAGATGTGGTGTTCGCGGGCGTCGTTGTCCTTGATGACGGCTGCCATGCCCCCCTCCGCGGCCACGGTGTGACTGCGCATTGGGTAGACCTTGGACACGAGGCCGATGGAGAGATCGGGGTTGGCTTCAACCACCGCCATGGCGGCGCGAAGGCCGGCGCCGCCGGCGCCGATGATGAGCACGTCGTGTTGGGCTTCGTTCACGAAAGTGATCTTAGGGACGCCGGGCCATGGGTGCAATTGGCCATCCCGCCACGTCTGATTCTCGCTGGTTGCAAGGCTGAATCGTCTCGTAAGCCACGGCTCATGGCTCTCCTGGGGATGACTCTCGAGAAGTCCGGCTGGTGCGCCTCAGGTCGCCCAGTACGTCCGGATGCCGCTCCAGGAGCGCGACTAACGCGTGCTTGGTGGCAGCCCGGCGGTTTTGCACGTCCGCCTCCGTGGAGGTGCCCAGGGTGCGCAACTCAGCAAGCAGTTCGGCGGCCTGGGCCGCGGGGTCCGTGGCCGGCCGACGGCGCCAGCCGCGCCGCCAGATCACCAGCGCCAGGCCCGCGACAAGCGCGGGAATCGTGGCGAAGAGCGCCCAGCGGTCGGCGGTAGTGGCTCGAAGCGTGCGCACGATGCCGGGGAGCGAGGTGTCGGTGATGCGGACCGCAAAGGACTCGCGCGCTGCCACGCCTTCCTTCTGCCAGCGGCGAACCGGGTTGCCGCCGAACGAGTCGTCGCCCCGCGCTTGCAGGCCGGTGACCGTGGAAGTCAGCTGGCCCGTCTCAACCAGCAGGATTGCGATGTCGGTGTTCAGCGCCGGCGCCCAGTCAAAGGCGACGGAACCGCCGTCGAGCGCCAGCTGGTAGCCGTAGACCATCGTTGTTACGCCCGGCTGGAGTCCGGCAAAGACCGCGAAGCCGGGACCGCCGATGACGGCGTCGCCGGGTCCGAATCCGGCGACCGGCTGCAGGTTGAACGCGCCGTCGGGCACGCCGAAGCGAAGGGGCGGCGGCGATCCCGGTTGCTGCACCGGCAGGTAGGCGCGATTTCCCGGGACATGGACTTCGGCGACTTCGACGACCGAGAGCGTGTCGGCCGTCTGGCGCCTGAGCAGCCGGGTGAGGCTTTGGAACCTGATGCCGGGATCCATCTCGGTTACGGCGAAGACATCGATCTCGACCGCGGTCTGCTGGCCGGCCACGACTTGCAGGACGTCGCTGCTATAGCGCACCCCTTCGGCCTCGAACGAGACGAGATAGGCGTACTCGCCGCCGCCGGCCACGTCCGGGAATACGAAGAGACCATCGGCGCCAACCGCGGCCTCGCTGGTGGGCAGGCGATCGGTCTGTCGAAAGCCGTCAAGCCGGACCACCAGGTCTAACGGCAGCGCCGCGCCCGGCGTGGCCGGCCGCAGGCGCCCGACGATCTCGCCGTTGTCCTCGGCCTGGACGCCAGCGACGGCTGCCAAAGCCAGGAGAACCAGCATGGCGGCCAGCCCGAGCGCTCGTTTCATCGCCAGGTGGTTCCGGCGTCGCGGCTGCGGAAGACCGAACCGTCGGCCGCGATGGCGTAGAGCGTGCGTCCGCTGATCGCCAGCGCGCGCACGTCCGCTCGCAGGGAAAGCTGTACCCACGACTGCATGCCGTCGACGGACTTGAATACGCCGGCGTCGGTGGCCACGAAGGCGGCGCCCTCGAAGCGCTCGCCTGACGCGGAACTGTACGAGTCGCCGGTCTCGGGCTCGTAGACGACGGTCCGGATTGTGACTGTGGGCAGAACGCCGTTGACGAACCCGTTGGCGCCGCGCCAGCCGCCGCTGGCTTCCGAGGCAAGAACGCCTTCGGCGCCGGTGGCGGCCAGCAGGAACGGCGCGCCGAAGTCGACGACGGCCAGTCCCGTGAGGCTGCGTGGCGCGTCGGCGGGACCTGGGGCCCAGGTGCGGCCCAGGTCGCTGCTAACGAGGATGGACCCGGCGTCGTTGACACCCGCCAAGCCCAGGGTTCGCGATCCAATGGCAAGTCGCCGAAACGCGGGGAAGGCTGGCTCACGGTTCCATGTGGCGCCCTGATCGCGACTTGACCAGACGCCGTCGCCGGCAAGCACGTAGAGGGCGTCGGATCCGGCGGCCGCGCCCAGGGCTTCTCCCGGACCCTCGGCCGGCGTCCAGGTCCGGCCGCCGTCGCGGCTCAGATGCGCGCCGGTGGCGTGGCTCACGAGCAGCAGATCGGCATTGCCGGCAGCTACCGCCGCACCCGAGACTGCCGCCACGCCCACATTGCCCACGGGTTCCTGTTCGGCGGCTGAGGACCGGGCTCCCACGGTGATGACGACGACCAGCGCTCCCAGCAGCGCCACCAGCGCGACGCTCGGCGCAACCCAGGCCACGGTCCGGGCGCGCGTGGGCCTGCGAGCCGCGGCCGGGACGGCGGCAGGCGCCGCGCCTCCAACGAGGGATTCCACGGCGGCGTCCAGTCGCTGGCGACGTTGGTCGCGGTCGTGCAGACGCTGCGCCGTGTCGCGGCGAACGTCGCCGCTGACCCGCTCAAAGTCCGCCTGGCTAATGGCGCCGCGGTCGCGTTCGGCTTGCAGGTCATCCAGCATTCGCAGCCCGCGCTCCACGGCCAGGTCGTCTTCGGTTCCGAGCGAGTCGTCGGGTGCCAGAGATCGGCGCAGCAATGGCGCGACGATCCAGGTCAGTCCGGCAAGGGCGATCAAGAGGACCGCCAGGCTGAGCAGCGGCGCGGTCACGGTGATGGCGGCGAGTCGCGCCCCGCCCGGCGCAGCTCGTCCACCTGCCGCTCGTACGCCTGGAGATCGTCGTTCGCGGCCGCCGCTGACGGTCGGCGCCCGCGAGCCAGCGCCCAGCCCAGCACCAGGATGCCGAGGCCAACGATGACGACCGGGCCGATCCAGACGCCCAGCGCCAGGCCCTCACGAGGCGGCTCGCGCAAGACGCCGGGGCCGTAGCGATCGGCGAAAAAGTCCATGATCTGCTGTTCGGACTCGCCGGCCTGGAGCTTGATCAGGATGATTTCGCGCATCTGGGCGGCGAGCTGGGCGTTGGATTCGCGCACGGACTGTCCCTGGCAGACCGGGCAGTCCATCCGTTCGGCAATGGACCACATGTGTTTGCGGGTTGGCAGGTCCGGCTCGTCGGACGCGCGGACGGGGAATACCAGGACCACGGCCGCCAGAAGGCCCAGGAGCAGGCTCGCGCGGTACCGGTTCACGACGCGGCGGGCTGTGACGCGACGCCCGCAATCGCCGCCGTTTCCCGACGCTCGACCGGCCAGGCGATGACGAGGACGCCGACGAAGTAGACGATTCCGCCGATCCAGAGCAGGACGACGAGCGGGTTGACCAGCAAGCGAATGGTGGCGGACGCGCCGCTTCCATCCCAGGAGCTCAGCAGCACGTACACGTCGTCCAGGTGCGGCAGCGTCGTGCTGACCGCCACGTCGGCGGTCGGCTGGTTCTCCCAGCCGGCATGGATGCGGCGGGAAGGGGACAGGCGGTCGATGACTGCGCCGTCGCGCAGCACATCCACCTCGGCGACGACGGTGTTGAGGCCCGGCTGCGCGCTGCTGCGGAGACCCTGGAAAACGACGTCGTACGGGCCCAGGCTGACGGCCTCGCCGCGCTCGACGGTGGCGGCGGTTTCCTGGCTGAAGGCGGCCGAGGCGATGATTCCAAGCGCCAGGATGGCGACGCCCAGGTGCACGAGATAGCTGCCCAGCCGCCGCCGGTTGCCCACCATGAGCGGGTACGGTCCGGTTGTCGCCTGGCGCCGGCGGGCGAGTCCCGCCCGCAGGCTGCGCACGTACTCGAGGGCGACGCCCACCGCGACAGCCGCCGTGAGTCCGATGGCGATGATCGGCAAACCGTCGCGCATGCCGAGGACCGCCAGCAGCACCGAAACGAGCACGAGCGTGGCGATGGGCCAGCGCGTGGCTCGCCAGGCGGCTCGCAACGACGTACGGCGCCAGGCCAGCAGCGGCCAGATGGCCAGCAGCCCAAGCGTGGCGACCAGCAACGGCACGTTGACCTGGGTGTAGAAGGGCGGGCCCACCGCGATACGGGCGCCCTGGACGATCTCGGTAACCATCGGGAAAACCGTGCCCCAGAAGGTCGCCGCGGCAATCGCCAGCATCAGCAGGTTGTTAATCAGGAAGCCGGCCTCCTTGGAGGCGACGTCGGTTATCGGCTCGTCGGAACGGATGAGCGGCAGGCGGTAAATGAACAGGGCGGCGGAGAGGATCAGCAGGGCGCCGACGAAGACGAAGAAGATTGGGCCAACGTCGGACAAGGCGAAGTTGTGGACGGACGAGAGGATGCCGCTGCGAACCACGAAGGTGCCAAAGATCGCGAGGGCGTAGGTCACCAGCACCAGCCCTATGGCCCAGGCCCGCAACTGGCCGCGCCGCTCCTGGGCCAGGGCGGAGTGCAGGTAGGCCGTGGCCACCAGCCAGGGCAACAGCGCCACGTTTTCCACTGGATCCCAGCCCCAGTAGCCGCCCCATCCGAGGACGCGGTAGGCCCACCAGGCACCCAGCAGCAGGCCGGCGCTCTGGATGGCCCAGGCCAGGAGCATCCAGTTGCGCATTTCGCGCAGCCACGGTTGGGTGACGCGTCCGGCCAGTAGCAGCCCGGCGGCAAACGCGAAGGGAATTCCGAAGCTCATATAGCCGGACAGCAGCATTGGCGGGTGGATCTGCATGCCGCTGTCCCAGAGCAGGGGATTGAGTCCGCGGCCCTCGGCCGGCGCGGCCACCAGGCGCGAGAACGGTGACGAGGTGAAGACGAGCACGCCCAGGAAGAACAGTTGCAGGCCGCTGAGCACGACGATTCCGTGCGGGCCGACGACGCCATCCGCTGTCAGCATGCGGCGGGTGGCGAACGCCGCGAATAGGCTCATGGACCAGGTCCAGAAGAGCAGCGAGCCTTCCTGGCCGCCCCAGAGCGCGGCGATGGTCAGGCCGGTCGGCATGGCCGAACTGGAGTGGTCAGCCACGAACTGGATCGAGAAGTCGCGAGCCAGGAAGCCGGCCGCCAGGCCCGCCACCACCACGGTCAGCAGAGCTGCCTGCACCGACGCGGCATTGGCGGCGCCGCGGCTCAGCTCCGGCGTGCGCCGAACGACGCCGGCAAGGCCAAGCAGCAGTTGCAGGACGGCGACGCCAAATGCAAGCCCCAGTCCCAGCCGGCCGGCATCGACGAGATCAGGCATGCCTAGTTCGATCTATCGCATGAGACGGCCGGACCGTCGCCATTGCCGCCTCAGTGATTCGGCGCTTCCCGCCCCGCCTGCGGTGCATCCAGCTGACCCTTCAAGTCGTGCAGCTCGTCACGCACGCCGCGCACGCGTCCGGTCACGTAGACCAGGTAGCCAAAGATGCCCAGCCAGACCGCGCTGAAGCCGATGAACAGGTAGAGCAGGTCGCCGGTCATGCGGATTCCTCATTCCGTTCGTGCAGTCGCTCGCGCAGGATTCCCAGTTCGGCAACGGCCAGTTCAAGCTGCATGCGCTGCCGTACCAGGACGACGTAGAAGACGGTAAACGCAGCCACCGACACCAAAAGCGCGGTCAGCATTTCCGGCGGCATGCCGCCGCCGGGATTGGTGATTGAGGGCGTGGGATGCAGGCTGCGCCACCACTCCACCGAAAACCAGACGATCGGCACGCTCACCACGCCAACGATGCCCACAACGGAAGCCATGCGCTGCCGGATGTCGGGGTCGTCGATGTACGAACGCAACGCCAGGTAGCTGACGTAGATGAACCACATGATGAGCGTGGTCGTCAATCGCGGATCCCATTGCCACCACACGCCCCAGACGCTGCGGCCCCAGATCGAGCCGGTGACCAGGCAGAGCGTGGTGAAGAGCACGCCAATTTCGGCGGAGGCGAGCGCCAGGCGGTCCCAACGAGCTCTTCCGCGAATGAGGTACATGACGCTGCCAAGAGCCACAACACCAAACGCGAAGAAGGCCAGCCAGGCACTTGGCACATGCACGAAGAGGATTCGGTAGACATCCGCCTGCACGCGTTCGGCCGGAGCAAAGAGGAACGCCATGAAGATGGCCAAACCCATGCTCAGCAGCAGCGCGGCGTAAAGGGCCGCCGTGGCAGGCTCGCGGAGGATCGCAAGTCGCCCTGGTCCGGGCAACTCGGTCGTTCGAACCTCGCGCATGCGCTTCTCCTGCTTATCCTCGGGCCGCGTGCGGGTAGAGCACCGTGCCCAAAGCTAAGAATACGACCGCGATAACGGCCAGCAACCCGAACCAGGCGCCCTGCTGGCCGGCGGGCGTGACTTGCAGCGCCCCAAGAGTAATCCCGACGCCGGCGAGCAACACCGGGACTGCCGGGGGGATGGCGAGCAGCGGCATCAGCATTTCGCGCGCCCGCGCACTCACCACCAGGGAGCTTTGCAGCGCAAGGATGGCGCTGATTGCCGCGGCCGCCAGGAGGACGGCGCCTATCGTGGGCGCCTGGAAGAGCGAGACGTTCAGCAGCAGGCTCAGGAATACCAGCTGGGCAATGCCGACAAATGCGGTTTCCAATGCCAGGAGCGCGAATTTGGCCAGGTAGATGCCGCTTGGGTCAACCGGTGCGACCAGCAGGCCGTCGAGCGTTCCCCGCTCGTACTCTGTTGCAAAGAGACGTGTGCCGGCCAGTGTGGCGGCCAGGAGGACGCTGATCCACAGAACGCCGACGGCAACGGCCGCGACCTCGGATCCGAGCGCGGCAATGAATGCCATGTCGAAGACGACGGCTGCGAGCAGCGTGAACATGAGCAGCGTTGGGACCTGCTCGCGCGCCCGCCACTCAACGCGAGCGTCCTTGGCGATCATGGCCCAGAGGGCGCGACCGAACCCCGGCGGACGCGGTCGTGTTTGGGCGCGGGCCGCTGGCGGAACCGGATCTGGCTTGTTGGGCGGATCATCGGTAAGTCGTCCGGCCTGGAGCCGCACGATGCGAGCGCCCAGCGCGTGGGCCACGCGTTCGTCGTGGGTGCTGAAGAGTACGGCCGCGCGAGGCGCCAGCGCGTCGAGCATTCGCGGAAGGTCGTCAACGCCGGCCGAATCGAGGCTGGCGTCGGGCTCGTCCAGCAGGACGACCTCAGGTTCGGCCAGCAGCGCCAGGGCGAGTCCCAGGCGCTGCTGCATTCCGCGCGAGAAGTGGCGCACCAGGCGGTTGGCATCCGCTGCCAGTCCCACCGTTACCAGAGCGCTTTGGATGCGTTCGCCGCCCTCGGGCACTCCCTGCAGGCGGGCCGCGAATGCCAGGTTTTCCCGCGCGGTGAGATGCGGATAGAGCGGCGGACGGTGTCCCAGGAAGCCGAGCCCGCCGCGCGCGGCGGGGTCCTCCGGACTCTGGCTGCCGCGCAACGCGATTCGGCCGCGACGTGGGCGCAGTAGTCCTGCCAGGGCGCGCAGGAGCGTGGTCTTGCCGGCGCCGTTTGGTCCCACGATGGCCATCCGTTCGCCGGGCGCCAACGCCAGTGATACGCCGCGCAGGACATTTCGCTGGCCCAGCCGAACATACAGGTCGTCCGCGACGATTGCCGGCGAGGTTGGGCGTGTGGTTTGCAAGGCGGCGGTCGCGGGTGCCGTGACCTCGTCGGGTCCTACTGCGACGGGATTTCGCGCGGCTCGAACTCAGGCCCGTGCTTGACGATCAGGGATCGGGCGCGGAACGCGCCGCTCGGTTCGAGCTGGCCCTCGACGATCACTTCCTGGTAGCGGTCCTGCGTGGAATACCCGAACAGGTCGGGCGGCGTGCCGCGGTATTCCACGGGCAGGCGGCCGGAGTCGTCCTGGAGGTCGAAGCTGATGAGGTTGCTGTCGGTCGATGACTGGATCGACCCGTCGGCGACGGTGCCGTTGACGCGGATCAGGCGGTAATAGGCGTCGGATCCCATGTCGCGTACTTCGCCGACCGTGTGGTAGTAGACCGTGGCGCCCTGGGTTCCAGTCCAGATCAGGAAACCCACGGCAGCAGAAAACGCGGCCGCCAGCAGCAGCAGTTTCCCCGACAGCCTGGGGCGGGGTGATGTCGTCGTTGCAGCGTTCATTGTGTCCGGGTCCAGCCTAGCCGACGCTTCTGAAACTGAGTTCGGCCATTTCGTTGAGGACTAACGACAGCAGATAGATCGCAAGTCCGAGTCCAACGATCACGGCCGTGCGACTTTGCCACCAGGGTCGGGTTTCCGATGGTGTGGCCCTGGGCTCGGCGGGTCGGCGGCCGGGAACCGCAAGCCGGAACATGGCCAGCGCAAGCAGCACCTTGCTCACGAGCACCGCCACGTAGGCCGCGTCGATCGACTGCTCGGCTAGGCGATTGAACGTCAGGAGCACGCCGGTGACCACGAATACGGCAAAGCCGGTGCCGACCAGGCGTCCCACGGTGCGTCCGAGGACGGGACTGGAAGCGCCAGCCAGCGGCGCCATGCCGGGTGCGGCCCGGGCGGCCAACACCACGATCCCACCGCCGACCCAAAGGGCCGCCGCAACTACGTGGATGAAGCGCAGCACGACGAGCAGGGCGACCGGACTCTCGGCCATGGGACCGCTTCCGCTCAGGCGGCGTCAGGCGCCGGCGACTCCTGGATCGACCGAATGTAGTTGACGAGCGACCACCGCTCTTCGGCCGTCAGCAGAGAACTGAACGACGGCATGCGGTTCACGCCGTTCGTAATCGTCCAAAAGAGCGCGCCGTCCTGCTGGTCCGCCAGTTCAGCGCGACGCAGCGAAGGCGGGGCCTTCTCCTGGTACTGCTCGAACTGCCTGGCCACGAAGCTGTCGCCGTCGGCGTTGGCGCCGTGACACATGGCGCAGTTGGTCTCGAAAACGGCGCGGGCGGTGTCGATCGACTCGCCCGTGAAGGGCACCGGGTTTTCCTTCGCGATCATGGCCACGAAGTCCGTGACGGGCAATTCGCCGCCGGTCGTGGGGATCGAGCCCTCTGGCGCTCCGGGATGCGACGGCTCCTGGGTCCGGTATGACGCCTGATAGTGCATCTCCGGGAAGATGTCGAGCGGATAGGCGCCCGTCTCACATCCGACAAGCGTCAACGCCGCCACCAGCCCTACGGCGAGGACGGCGACGTTGCGGAGTCGGAATCGGGGTAGCGTCATGTAGTTCCCGGCGCGTGCATCAGGCTGCCCTCCTTGGAGAGCAGGTCGATGGGGGAGGCTTCTTCCAGGGCGATCTGGGCGTCCGGCAGACGGCGCTCGCGCGCCATGACGGAGATGCCGATGTAGCCCTCGGAGATGCGGTCGTCGTAGAGACCGACGCCGTCAGGCAGGCGCGACTCGAACAGCACGCCGAGGACGGTGAACAGCACGGCGCCCAGCAGCGTGCCTTCGTAGAGAATCTGGATGATGGCCGGCACCGCCACTACGGGCTTGCCGCCGGTGATGATCGGCAGGGAGACCTGCGCGCCGACGATCCAGGCAATGCCCACGGCCATGCCGCAGGCCGCCCCGGCGAAGGGGAAGGCGAACAGCCGGTGCTTAGTGTGCCCCTCGCCGAACGCGCCCTCGGGATAGGGCGTGCTGCTCAGGATCTCGATGTCGTTGTCTTCGAACCCGGCGCCATGCAGGCGCTCGACCGCGTCGGCGGCCTGGTCCGGCTCCTCGTAGAGGGCCAGGAGTTCGCGTTTGGCTTGGGTCTGCATTGCCATAGACCTCACTCCCGCATGGCGGCCGGGACGTTGGCCCGCCCGACTCTAATGCGGTCGGCCAGAATCTGGCCTTCCTTGATATCCGCGGCCGGCATGATCGGCAGCAGCTTCGAGAACGTCAGGAACCCGAGAATCACCAGGGCAAACGATGCGGCGACCAGGATGAACTCGGATAACGAGGGGGCGTAGTCGCCGTACGTGAAGGTGAGGCCGCTCTTCCGCTCAAGGGCCGGCACCACCACCATGTAGCGCTCCAGCCACATGCCCACGTTGACCAGGATGGTCGTGACGAACATCCAGAAGAAGTTCCGGCGGATGGCGCGGAACATCCACATCGGCACCGGGATGATGTAGGCGCAGATGATGAAGGTGATGGCGATCACCACCCAGGGCGGTTCGACCAGTCGGCGCTGCCAGGTGTCGACTTCCGCCGGCTCCGTGCCGTACAGGCCGAAGAAGAAGTCCAGCAGGAAGAAGAACAGCCACACCGTCGCCACCACGATCAGCAGGCGAGCCAGCGAGTCGATGTGGTCACGGGTGATAAACCGCTTCAGCCCGAAGGCGTAGCGCATCACGATCATTACGGTCACCACCGCCGACACGCCGGAGTGCACGGCCCCGATCACGAAGTACGGGGCGAAGATGGTGTTGTGCCAGCCGGGTACCGAGGTGACCGCGAAGTCCCAGGACACGATGGAGTGCACCGAGACGAAGATCGGGAGGATGATGGCCGAGAGCAAGAGGCCGGCGACCGTCTGGATCCGCCACTGGCGGGTGGTGCCGCGGAAACCCATGGCCAGGACGCCGTAGATGGCCCGGCTGACCGGGTTTGGCGCGCGGTCGCGCGCCAGCGCCAGGTCGGGCAGCAACGCGACGTAGACGAAGAGAATCGTCGAGGTCAGGTAGGTGAAGATCGCCGACGGGTCCCAGACCAGCGGCGAGCGCGGGTTGGGCCAGGCGCCCCGGTTCCAGTCGTAGGGAAAGGTCCAGTACATCGTGCGCCAGGGGCGGCCGGAGTGAATCAACGGGAACTGCACGGCCGTCAGCAGCGAGAAGATCGTCAGGACCTCGGCGGCGCGGGTGACGGGCCGCCGCCATTCGGCCTGGGTCAGCCGCAGGATGGCCGACACCATGATTCCGGCGTGGCTCACGCCGATCCAGAACACGAAATTGACGATCAGGAATCCCCAGTAGACCGGGTGCGAATACCCCAGGAACTGGAGACCGAACATCAGCATGAGGATTACGACGACGAACGCCGCCACGAGCAGGCCGTTGAGCGCGCCGCCTACCGCGAAGAACCAGGCCGGCCAGGCGAAAACGAAGTCCAGCAGCTCGCGGTTCGAGGTCTTGGTGTCGGCGACGACCGGTTCTTGCATTAGTCCGGCTTCCCGATCACGAATACGTGCGTCTTCATGAAGGTGCGTTCTTTACGGAGCATGGCTCCCTGGCGCATCTCCCAGCCGTTGAGGACGGGGATGCGCGAGGCGGCATACACGAAGACCGCGATCATCAATCCAATGAACCCGATGACGAACAGTACGTCCAGCGCGTTCGGCCAGTACGGGGCCGGCAACTCAGTCATGGCGTGGCCGAACGGCGACGGATTGGCCATGGGCGCAACGAAAAAGCGAATCCTGTCGAACAGCAGGCCCACCACGATCATTGCCGAGACTCCCGCAATCAGCGAAAGCGATTGGCGGACCCTGTTGAAGATGAGCAAGGCCAGGGGCAGGGCAAACATCAGCACGCCCGTGAGCGCGAACGGCAGGATGTAGGTGATGGCCACGGTGACCTGCATCGCGGCGACCTCGCTGGGAAGGCGGGCGTACCAGATCAGCAGGAAGTCGGACCAGAAAAAGTAGAACCACATCAACGTAGCCGCCACGAGGATTTTCCCAAGCGCCGAGGCTTGCTCATCGCCGACAAAGCGTCCGGCTTCGGGCGAAAACCGGCGCATCAGCGCCGCCGTCAGCAGGGTGATGGCAATGCCGGCCTGGATGCCCGTCACGGCGCTGTAGACCGGGAAGATGCCTGACCGCCAGCCTGGCAACAGGCTTTGGCCCAGGTCGGTCGTGAGCAGCATGTGCACGAAGGCGTAGCCCATCAGGTAGAAGGCCCCGAGCGTCAGATTGGCGGCCTTCAGGACCTTCCACTGTCGGGCCGTGCCCGCCCAGTTCAGGTACAGCAAGCGCTGCCAGCGGCCCATGGCGCGCACGCGGCTCGGCGGACCCGCGAGGTCCGGCACGGCCGAGAACCATAGGAGGGCCATTCCGGTCAGCAGCAGAATCGCCAGCGCCAGCGCGTCGGTCAGAAACGGAGCCCCGGCTCTGAACTCGAACCACAACGTGGAACGGCCGTCCAGCGGCGGCAATGACGCCATGATCGGAATCAGCAGCACGAAGCTGAGGAGCGACGGCACGGCGTAGAGCGCCGCCACGCGTCGCAGCGGCAGCGCCCAATAGCCCTTGGCCATGCGCGAGGCGTAGGCGATCAGGGGCGCGGCCGTGGCGGTCGAGAGAATGAACATCAACACGACCGTGGGATAGGCCCATTCGGCGCGGTCGCCCCAGGCCGTGATCAGCTTGATGACGTACGCCACGATGCCCAGGACGCCCAGCGCCGTGAGCAGCGCGATGCCCGCATGATTGAGCGAGATGCTCAACGCTTGCGGCCGGTACGGCGGGCGCAGGGACAGCTTCAGGCCGGCGGCTTCCGGAGCAATCATGCGTGCGCCCCGGCGTGCGCGTGCTCGTCTTCGTGAATCTCGGCGTGCGGATCGACCTTCTTGAGGTAGATGATGCCCGGGTCGGTTCCGAAGTGCTCAAGCAGCGTGTAGCTGCGGCCGGCTTCGGCTTCCGCCAGCTGCGCGGGCGCGCTCTCGGGGTCGTTGATGTCGCAGAAGACGAGCGCGCTGGTTGGGCACGACTGAGCGCAGGCGGGCTGCACTTCGCCGGACCGGATTTCACGTCCCTCGGTCTTGGCCGTGACCTGGACGCGGTTAATGCGCTGCACGCAGAAGGTGCATTTTTCGATGATGCCCTTGGTGCGCACGGTCACGTCCGGATTGAGCTGGTTGTTCATCGGCTCCGGCCACTCGGGATTCCAGAAGTTGAAATAGCGCACCGAGTACGGGCAGCCGTTGGCGCAGAAGCGCGTGCCGATACAGCGGTTGTAGACCTGGACGTTCAGGCCTTCGTTGTTGTGGTAGGTGGCCCAGACCGGGCAGACCGTCTCGCACGGCGCGTTGCCGCAGTGCTGGCAGAGCACCGGGATGAAGCGCGCCTTGGCGTTGGGGAACTCGCCTTCCCAGTAGCGCTCGATGCGGATCCACGTCTTGGCCCGGCGCTCAAGTACTCGCTGTTCCTCGTTAAGGGCGATGTTGTTCTCGGCCTGGCAAGCCACCACGCAGGCCTGGCAGCCCGTGCAGCGGTCCAGGTCCACCACCATGCCCCAGCGCACGCCCTCGGGATGCGGGACTTCGGCATCCGTGGGAATCGTTCGCCCCATCTCGGAGACGGCGCTCGCGCGGGCGGCGGCTTCGTTGGCTGAGCTACTCATTTGTGATGGTCACCGTTGCCATTCGTGACTTGCACGATTACTTCCTCGACATCGTTACGGGCGTTTGGCAGAACCTCGATCGTCGGGAGTTGCCGGTAGTCGCCGGTCGGACGCACGCGAGCCCTGGTGGCTGCCCAGGCAAGGCCGCCGGAGCCGGCCACGGTCAACGGCGCCAGGCTGGCCAGCACGTTCGAGCCGCGATCCTCTCGCCAGCGCCCGCCAAACGCATGACCCTGGCCGACCGGCACGCCCAGGACGCCGGGGGCGGCGGCGGGCGAAATGTACACGCCCGCCTCGAACTCGCCGTGCGCGGTCTCGATCCGCACCACGTCGCCGCGCGAGACGTTCAGCGCCGCCGCCGTAGACGGATTCATCTCGACCCAGGTCGTCCAGGTTGCGGTCGAAATCGGGTCGGGCGTGGCTTGTAGCCAGGGGTTGGCGGTCTCGTCGCCGCCGCCCAGCGCAACGCCCTCGAAGGGAATCAGGTGCAACGGGAACTCAACCCCGTTATCGCTGAACGCCGGCTCGGCCAGCAAGTTGACGTGCCAGTCCGGCGCGGCCCTGAATTCGGGCGCCCAGTCGTCATTCCATCCGCCGCCGTTCTTGAGCAGATCCACCCAGCGTTCCTCGAAGTCGCCGCCCCGGAAGACTTCGGCGGCGTTGGCGCGTACCGCGTCGCGCATGGTTTCCCAGGGCGGCGCCAGGTTGGGTCGCAGGTCGTGCCACAAGGTCAGCAGGATGTCGCCAAAGCTCCGACCGGAGGTCGTCGGCCTCACCACGGGCTGTTGCAAACCCACCACGTGCTGCCGCGGCGCCGGGTCGGGTACGTAGTCGCCCCACTCCTCGAACGCGTGCGTGGAGGGCAGCACCAGGTCGGAGTGCCCCAGCGTCTCGCTCATGATCGTGCCGATACCGACGACGAACGGAATCTTGCCGAGCGCGTCGGCGAAGCGCGTGGCCTGGGGCATGCCGTAGACCGGATCGGCCTCGAAAACGATGGCAACGTCGGGAGGATCGTCTTCCAGCCAGGTGTTGCCGCGCCCGGCCAGGTCGGCAAAGGAGGTCGGCTCGGTGGGCGGCGTCACGGTGCTGCGCAAATTGGGGTTCGGCAGCAACCCGCCGGGCTGCCCGACGCTTCCCACCATGTGGTTCAGCAGCATGGCGGCGAGCCCGTTGTCCAGTCCGTTGGTGCTGGCCAGGGCCGGACCGCCGGCGATGGCGAAGCCCGGCTGATGGCTGGCGAACTCGCGGGCGATTTCCTGGATTCGTTCGACGGGCACGCCGGTGCGCTGGCTGACGCGGTCGGGCGCGTAGGCATTGAGCGCATCCAGACCGCCGACTTCGCTCACGACGTTGAACCAGTTGTCCGGCGGCGCCAGTCCCTCGGCGGCGATGACCTGGGCGATCGAGAGCGCCAGCGCGCCTTCCTGCCCCGGATGCACGTACACCCATGAATCGGCGTTGGCGCCGGTCAGCGACATGCGCGGCTCGACCTGGATGAGGCGTCCACGCTCGCCGTGTCCCTGGCGGAACTCGCCGTAGCCGACGCCGTACTGCGTGGGGGATACCCAGGTCGACAGGAAGTCCGCGCCGAACGAAAGGATCGAATGCGCGTTGGCGATGTCCAGATACGGCAGGCGCCTCGCGCCCAGCCCGTCCTGCACGGTCTTTCGCCAGACCGTGGACTCCAGGGTTTCGTAGACCAGGTGTTCGCCGCCAAAGGCCGTGGCGAAGTCGCGGGCAATGCGCGCCCGCGTGCCGCTGATCGGACCGGTGATCACCACGACGCTGCGGGCTTCCGACATCTTCTCGGTGAGCAGATCGAGCCCGGCCGGCCACTCCAGGTCCTCGAACTCGTTTGCCCCGCGCAAGCCGCGCCGGCGCTTGGGGACCGTCAATCGATCCGGGTGATACAGCGACTGCACGCCGGCCTGGCTGCGAACGTTCAGCTTGCCCTGGTTGACGGGGAAAGCCGGGTTGCCCTCGACCTTCTTGGCGCGTCCGTCAATCGTGCGGACTACCACGCTGTTCCCGCAGGACGAGTGGGCGCAGGTCGTGGCGAACCAGAGTTCCTGGCCCGGCAGCGACAGCTCGGGTTGGAGTACAAAGCTCTGCACCTGCGACTCACGCTCGGGGGCGGCACAGGCCACCACCGTGGCGCCGCCGGCCAGCGCGGCCGAGCCGACGAGGAAACGCCGACGTCCGAGGCCGCTCATGCTTCCCGACCGATCACTTGTGACATGTCGCGCAATCCAGCGAGGCGGAGTTCTCGCGGTGGCATCCCTGGCAGTCGCCCATGGCGAGGGAGCGTACCTGCTTGACTTCCTCCATTGAGGCCACGTCGCCGTGGCAGGTCTCGCATGCGACCCCCGCCTGGATGTGCGGCGCGTGGACGAAACGCACGTGGTCCGGTACCCGGTGCACACGCGCCCAGTTCACGGGCGTGTTCGTGTCCCAGTGCGCTTGCAGCAACTGGATCTGGGGGCTGTCGGTCTTCACGACCGAGTGGCAGAACATGCACTGCTCGACCGACGGCACTGTAGCCGCCGCCTGGCTGCCGACGCCCCGGTGGCAGAACTCGCAGGGGATGGCGGCATCGCCCGCGTGGACCGAGTGGTCGAAGGCGATGGGTTGTTCAGGGGCCGGCGTGGCAGTGCCGCCGGCGGCCATCAGGTACAGCAGGATGGCCAACACGCCGGCGCCACCCACCAGTGGAGGCGCGGTGGCCCCGCCCAGGATGAGGGCCTGCTTGAGGGTGACGCGAGGCAGGAGGGCGGTCAGGTATTGCATACCGCTAGATCGCCAACCGCGGGTAAATCTCGGGCAGGATGTCGAGCGCCAGCAGCGTGCCCTTGATCGCCAGGACCACGACCGCCACGCACCCCATCGCCACGATTGAATACAGCGGGGCCCGCATGCGTCGAGCCACGGCCACCGGAAGGTCGCCGGTGTCCATCAGCGACGGGATCATGGCGTGCGCCAGCATGTACGTGAGACCGGTCACGATCATCGCCGCGGCGAAGAACCAGAGGTGGGCGACCAATTCCGAGAGCCTGACCCAGTCACCCTCCGAGAGTTCGCTCAGTTGCACCCGTGCGTCTCCGTCAACAACCGGCGCGATACGTTCGGCGGCGCATGGTATCCGACCCGTGCGCCTGATGCGCGGGCGATGCGTCGATTATTGGCCCAACCGACAGAATGAGGGCAGGGCAGCATCAGGCGAAATTCGTCTCCGGGCCGGGTGACAACGTGAAATGTTTCACAAATCAACCCGGACCGCAAGAAACGCTTACGGCGCGCAGATGGCGGCCTGCCTTCCGGCGCGGCCACGCCGCTGCTGTCACAATACGCTGACCATCCGTGGTGTCCCGTCGGGCGGGCGCCGCACCCTGTTTTGCTAGCGGCTCGACCGGGTCAGAAAGGACTCGAATCTCAATGAAGATGTACATCGCCGGCGCCTGGACGAACGGGCAGTCGAGCATGGACGTGCTGAATCCGTACGACGGTTCCGTCGTGGACACCGTGCCGCGCGGCACCGCCGCGGATGTGGACCGTGCCCTTGAGAGCGCGGTCCGCGGCGCCCGCGTGATGGCCGGGCTGACCGGCTTCGAGCGTTACGAGCTGCTGCACCGCACGGCCGATCTCATCAAGGCGAATGCCCAGGACCTGGCGACCCAGCTGACTCGCGAAGAGGGCAAGATCATTTCCGAGGCGACTCTCGAGGTGGAGCGGGCCGCCGAGATCATCTACCTCTCCGCCGAAGAGGCGAAGCGGCTGGACGGCGAGGTCATTCCGCTCGACGGCGGTCCGGGCGTCCAGGGCAAATTCGGCTTCACCATGCGCGTGCCCTGCGGCGTGGTTGCCGCCGTGACGCCGTTCAACTTCCCGCTGCACCTCGTCTGCCACAAGGTCGGTCCCGCCCTGGCCGGCGGCAACGCCGTGGTGGTCAAGCCGGCCAGCGACACCCCGCTGATGGCGCTGCGCCTGGTCGAGCTGCTGCTCGAAGCCGGCGTGCCCGAGGAAGCCGTGCATTGCGTTACCGGCTCCGGCGCCGAGATCGGCGATGCCCTGGTGTCCGACCCGCGCGTTCGCAAGATCAGCTTCACCGGCAGCCGCGACATCGGCGAGCGCATCTGCAAGCAGGCCGGAATCAAGAAGGTCACGATGGAACTCGGCTCCAACGCGCCGGTGATCGTGATGCCCGACGCCGACCTGGACAAGGTCCGCACCGTCATTCCGCAGACGGCCTTCGCCAACGCCGGCCAGGTCTGCATCTCCACGCAGCGGGTGATCGCGCCGGCGCCGGTCTACGACGAACTCGTCGAGACCCTGGTTCCCGCCGTAGCCGCCCTGTCCACCGGTGACCCGCTCGATCCCGCCACCTCCGTGGGCCCGATGATCCGCGAGTCGGACGCCGTGCGCGTGGGGAACTGGATTGACGAGGCGGTTGGCGAGGGCGCCGAACTGCTGGTCGGCGGCGAGCGCTCGGGTCAGCTGTTCGAGCCGACCCTGCTGGCCGGCGTCAGCCCCGAAATGCGCGTTTCCTGCGAAGAGTTGTTCGGTCCGGCCATGGGCGTCACCCGCGTCGACGACGTGGACCAGGCGATCGAGCTGGCCAACGACTCGATTTACGGCCTCAGCGCGGCGATTTTCACCCAGGACATCGACACGGCGATGCGCTTCGCCCGCAGCGTCGACTCAGGCAACATCCACATCAACTGGGGCAGCCAGTGGCGCACCGACCTGATGCCCTACGGCGGCCTGAAGGACAGCGGCATGGGCAAGGAAGGTCCCAAGTACGCGGTCGAGGAAATGACCGAGTACAAACTGGTGGTCATTCACGACTGAATCGCTCCGCGAACCCGAAGTCGGCTAATCGCCACAAGGGACGCGACCCCGGCCGCCGCGCCCGCCCAGAACAACAGGGCGGGCGCGGCGTCGCCGGCGGCGATTGCAAGCAGCGCGGCGATAGCCACCCCGACCGAATAGGCCGTCGAGTCGATGGCCATTGCCTGGCCCAGCCGGCCGTGCGGAGTCACGTCCGCCGCCAGCGCCACGATCAGCCCCTGGAACACGCTCTGCGTGAACGCGTAGGGCACCCACAACGCCAGCAACGCGCCGAACGCGTCGATCTGGCCGTACACGGCGGTGTTGACCGCCCCCACGGCGAGTGCGACGGCTAGCGCGCCGCGGCGACCCCAGCGGTCCGAGAGCGCCCCCACCGCGACCTGTGCGCTGGCCCCGCCGACGGCTGAGAGAAACACCAGCCACCCCACCGCCGTCAGGTCGCCGCCCGCGTCCACCAGCTTCGGCCCGGCCAGGATGATGAACGCGCCGTACGTCACGGTCGTGCAGGCGCGGATAAACGCCAAAATTCGAATTGCCGGGACGCGCGTGAGTTGAAGCAGTTCGCCCAGCTTGACCTTGCTGGCGCGCGGCGCCGTTGGAACGGCCGGCAATACCATCAGAGCAGCCAGCGCCGCCGCGCCGATAGTCACGGCCGCCACCAGCGCAAAGACGCGAAACCCGAAGGCGTTCGCCAGCACACCCAGTGCCAGCCCACCCAGTCCGGGCGCCACCCCAACCGTAAAGCTCACCAGCGACGAGGCCAGCCCCCGCCGCGCCGCCGGCGCCACCTGCATGGCATAGGTCTGCGACGCGGACCAATGCAACCCCAGCGCCAGGCCCCCGAACGGCGCCGCGACGATGAAGAGTCCCAGGTCAGGCGTGACGATCATCACGGCCACCAGGACGCACAGGCCGGCCAGGCCCAGCGCGTACGTCCGCTGGCTGCCGAACCGGGCGATGGGCACGGAGGCAAAGATCCCCAGTACGGCCCGCGCCCCGTGCATCGCCACCAGCAGCACACCCGCGCCGGCCACGCCGCGACCCAGGTCGTCGCGAATGAACAACGACAGGAAATTGACGACCGGCAGCCAGCCGGCCACGCCCAACCCCATGATCGCGATCAGCGTGACGAAGCGGCGCGACCCCAGGCGCGTCGGCGGATCAAACGCCTGGCTGGTCGCCGAGCTCCCCAATTCCGGTCTCCGTCGTTGGCGCCGCTATGGATCCATCCCAGGGCGGCGTCGGGCGCGCGAACCGTAGCAGCCCCTCGGGTCGTCTGCCCGCCCAGGCCGTTGTCGGCCGGCCGCACGCGACGGTAACGGAAATCACCGTGACGATCCGGCAGCGGCCCTTTCGCGCCTAGAATCCAGGCAGAGCGTCGTGACGCCCCGGGAGAATCGCGCTGGAGGCACTGGGCCGCTTCACGGTGCGTTGGCGCTGGCCCGTCATCGCCGCCTGGTTACTGGCTGCGTCGCTCTCGCTCCTGGCCCTACCCCAGGTTGGATCCATCCTGCGCGCCGGTGGATTCTCCGCCAGCGGCATCGAATCCGAAGAGGCCTTCGACCGCTACCAACAAGACTTCGGCGCCGTCGGCTCTCCAATCCAGATCGCCTTTCACCACGACGAATGGCTCGTAACGGACGAGGCATTCGAGGCCGAGGCGGCTCGCGTGCTGGCGCCATTGGCGGCCATGCCGGACGTCATGCGGGTCTCGACCTTCCGGGACAACCCAACCCAGATCGCGCCGGATGGCCATACCGCGTACACCACGCTGTTCTTCGACCTGCACCCCGACGTGGCTCACCGCATCGTGCCCGAGCTTCGCGGGCGGCTGACAGCGTCGGAACTCGACGTGCACATCGCCGGGTCGCCCGTCTACTACTCGGATATCCAGACCCTCAGTGAGGCCGACCTTCAGCGGGCCGAGACCGTTGGGCTGCCCTTCGCCCTGATCGTGCTGGTGCTGGTCTTCGGGTCCGTGGTCGCGGCCGGCATTCCCGTGCTGGCCGGTGGCGCCAGCGTGGTTGTCGGCCTGGCGCTGCTCTGGCTCTTCGGCCAGCAGGTCGGCTTCTCGATCTTTGCCCTGAACGTGGTGACCCTCGTAGGACTGGGGCTCGGGGCCGACTATTCCCTCATTCTTGTCAGCCGTTTCCGCGAGGAGCTGTCGGCAGGGCGAGCGGTGGAAGATGCGGTGCCGCGCACTGTCGCAACCGCCGGAAAAGCGGTCGTGTTCTCGGGCGCGGCGGTCCTGACAGGGCTGGCGTCGCTGATGGTGTTCGAGTTCATGATGCTGCGCTCCATCGGCGCGGGCGGTGCGCTGGTCGTGCTGATTGCCGTCGCGGCCGCCACGACCTTCGTGCCGGCCCTGCTGGCCGTGCTGGGTCCGCGGGTCAACCGGTGGCGCGTCTGGCGGCCATCGGTCGGTCCGCGCAACGGTTGGGCCAGGCTGGCGCGGGGAGTCATGCGGCGGCCCCTGCCGATCTTCCTGATCGTCTCGGCCTTCCTCGTGGTGCTCGGCCTGCCATTCCTGCACGTCCGCCTGAATGCGCCCGACGCCAGGGTGCTGACGCCCGACTCACCCTCCCGCGTGGCCTACGAGTTTCTAAGGGACGAATTCGGCGAAGGCCACCAGACGCCGCTGTTCCTCGTGGCGCGCTTCCCCGAGGGCGCGCTCGCGGCTGAAGCCGTAGCCGCGCAGCACGCCCTCACGAGCGCGCTGGAAACGGACCCGCGCGTCGCCAGGGTCGGCGGCATCACCGCCATCGATCCGCGGATCACGCTCGAGCAATACCAACTGCTCTACCGCGACGCGCCTGGAATCGGCGACCCCTGGGCCAGGGCGCTCGCCGAGACGTTCACCCGCGAGAACGCCGCCTTCCTCCTGGTTGAGCCCAGCGTGCCGTCAACCGCGCCCGAGGCCGAAGGACTGGTCGAGGCCATCCGCGCCTACCGTGACGCGAACGGGCTCGATCTGCTGGTTGGCGGCGGCGCGGCCGGGCTCAAGGACTTCGTCGATCGGCTCTACACCGACTTCCCCAAGGCCGTGCTGCTGATCCTGGTGATTACCTACGTGGTGCTGGCCGTGTTGTTCCGGTCAGTCGTGTTGCCGCTTAAAGCAGTCCTGCTGAACGTGCTGAGCCTGCTGGCCAGCTTTGGCGCATTGGTGCTGGTGTTCCAGGACGGCTGGCTGTCGAACGTGCTGCGCTTCGAGCCGCTCGGCTACATCGATTCCCTGTTGCCCGTCGTCCTGTTCGCCATGCTCTTCGGACTGAGCATGGACTACGAGGTTTTTCTGCTCTCCCGCGTCAAGGAAGCGCACGACGAGGGCCGCTCCAACACCGAGAGCGTTGCCATCGGCATGGAACGCAGCGGCCGCGTGGTTACCAGCGCGGCCCTGGTGGTGATCGCGGTTTGCCTGGCGTTCGTAACGGCCGACATCGTCCTCATCAAGGCGCTGGGCCTGGGCGCGGCCATTGCCGTCTTCGTGGATGCCGCCATCGTGCGCGCGCTGCTGGTGCCGGCCACGATGCACCTGCTGGGCCGCTGGAACTGGTGGGCGCCCTCACTGCGCTTGCCTAGACGTCGAGCACCCGCATGATTCGGCGACTGCCCGGCCTTGCGCTGCTCGCAGTTCTGCTGGCTGCCTGCGGCGAAGCCGTGCCGCCGCTGCCCGAGCCGTCGCCCAACCGATTCGACGTCGCCTCGCTGCCTCCTATCGATCTGCCCCGGGACGACGCCCCGCACGCCAACCTGACCGAGTGGTGGTACGTCAGCGGCCATCTGCAGACGGCTGAAGGCGACCCCTTCGGCTTCGAGTTCGCGCTCTTCCAGTCAATTCGCCAGGGCGCACCGCCGGGATACGCCGCGCACTTTGCCGTCACCGACGTCGGCCGCCAGCGCTTTCACTACGGCGAGCGGACCGAGGTGGCCGACCCGTTCGCGACGCAGCCTGGACAACCAACCGGCCTTGACCTTTCCGTGGACGGCTGGACCTTGCGTGACGTGCCCGGGGGGTTTTCCATCTCCGCCGGTCTCGACACCGTCGCGCTCCAGGTGGAACTCATTCCATCCAAGCCGGCCGCCATCCACAACGAGACCGGCATCCTGGACTTCTCACCGTTCGGCTGGAGCTATTACTACTCCTACACGCGCGCCGCCGTCCGCGGCGTCCTGCTGGACCGGGGTCTGCCGCGGCCGGTGACCGGCACCGCCTGGATCGACCACCAGTGGGGCGACTTCATTTCAGTCACCTCCGGCGGCTGGGACTGGTACAGCGTCCAGTTGGCCGACGGACGCGACTTCACGGCCTCCGTCGTGCGCGACGAATTCGGCGCCACCGTGCTGCAATACGGCACCCTGGTCGGCCCTGCCGGCGAGACGCGGCACCTGGGGGCTGACGAGTTGGAGGTCCGAGCCACCGGCCGCTGGACCAGCCCGCACACGGGGATCGTCTACCCGTCCGGCTGGACGCTGTCGGTTCCCGGTGAGGGTCTGCATTTGCGCCTTGAACCGTTGCTCCGCGACCAGGAGCTCGACACCCGCGCCAGCACCGGCGTGGTCTATTGGGAAGGCGCCGTCCACGTCCGCGGTGACAATGGCGAGGCTGGCCTGGGTTACGTGGAACTGACCGGTCACGGGCCGCCACCTGCGGCGTGATTCGGCCGTCCGGCGTACCATCGATGGACGCGCTCATCTGACGGAATCCAAAGACATGTCCACTCGCCAAGCTCGCATCGGTGTCGTCGGCGCCGGCTGGTGGTCCACTTACACGCACATTCCGGGCCTGATTGAGAATCCGCACGCCCACCTGGCCGCCATCTGCGACCGCAGCGAGGAAGCCTGCGAGCGCGCCACCACGGCCTTCCCCGGCCCGGCCGCCTACGTGGACGTCGAAACCATGCTCGCCGAGACCGAGCTTGACGGCGTAATCATCGCTATTCCGCATGCCGCCCACCACGCCGTGGCGGCGCGCTGCCTGGACGCCGGTCTCAACGTCATGCTGGAAAAGCCAATGGTCCTGACGGCCAAACACGCCGCCGACCTGGTCGGACGCGCGGAGGCGCAGGGCGTCGAACTCATCATCGGCTACCCCTGGCACTTCACCCGCACCGCCATCCGTGCCCGCGAGATCCTGGCTTCGGGCGAACTGGGCACCATCCAACACGTCGTGTGCACCCAGTCGTCCATGGTCGTCGAGTTCTACCGCGGCAACGACGCTGCTTACCAGCCGGTGTTCGACTGGACGGTCGCCGGTCCCGGCGACGTGTACGCCCGCCCGGAACTCTCAGGCGGCGGCCAGGGACACCTCCAGATCACGCATTCGTCGGGCCTGATGTTCTTCGTCACTGGCCTTCGTCCCAAGCGCGTTAGCGCGCTTATGAGTTCGTTCGACGTACCTGTCGATCTGGTTGATGTCATGACCGTGGAATTCGAGGGCGGCGCGCTGGGCGTCGTCTCCGGCACCGGCAACGTGCCGGTTGGCGACGCCGGCCAGCTGGATGTCCGCGCCTATTGCGAGCACGGCTACGTGTTGCTGGACGCGATTACCGGCGCCCTGGAGATTCACCGCCGCGACGGGTCCATCGAGCGCGACCAGTTGGCCGCCGACGACACGTACCCCCGGTTCACGACAGCCGCCAACCTGGTGGACGTCTGCCTGGGTCGCGAGCCCAACGGTTCGCCGGCCACGTTCGGACATCGATCCGTTGAACTGCTGGACGCCGCCTACCGCTCCGCCGCGAACAGCGGCCGCATGATTGAGGTCAGCGATCTCTACGCCTGATCCGGCGGACCGGCCCTCAACCGCCGCCGGTGAACTTACCGTGGCGCCCGACGCCGCCCTGGCGCTGCATACGGCGCTGCAGGACGGCAACGGAAGCGAGGAACAGACCCGCGCCATCCGTATCTCGCTGGACACGTCCAACCAGATGCGGCTGTCCGTGAGCGACATCTGGAAGGGCGATCGGAAAGTCGTCTTTGACGGCCGAATCATCCTGGTGGCCGAGCCCGAGGTGGCTGACGCGCTGGCCGGACGCACGCTTGCGATTCAGACCGCCGGTGGACGATCCGCGTTTACTCTCCGGCCGACGCGCGACGCGGACGCCTAGGCGGGGACGCCCGCCAGCACCGGCGCGAGCAGGTCGTCGAGGTCTTGGTCGGTCAGCGGACCCACCCAGCGGCGAACAAGCACGCCCTGGCGATCAATCACAAAGGTTTCGGGTAAGCCGGTCACGCCGAACTCGACCGGAATCAGTCGCGTCGCGTCTTCGGCATTCGGGTAGGTCACGCCAATCTCGTTCAGAAACTCGATGGCCGCGGCCTCGTCGTCCCAGACGTCGATGCCCAGGATGGTCACGCCGGCGGATTCCAGCCGCTCGGCCGCGCGTTGCAGCACCGGCGCTTCCACGCGGCAGGGCGGGCACCAGGTGGCCCAAAAATTCAAGACCACGATTCGCCCGCGATAGTCCGACAGTTGAATCCGCTGCCCGTCGAACGACGTCAGCACAAAGTCGGGCGCCGGGCGCGGCCGCACGTCGGTGGCGCGGCCGATCGAGATGATCCCCAGACCGCTGCGCTCGTTGCCGCCCCGCATAACCAGCCCGATGACCACGATCAACGCCACCAGCGCCGCCACCCCGGCGATCGCCGCCGCGAGCTGCGGCGCCGTAAGCCGCTGAGGCTGAGTCGGTTCCACCGGCTGGCTGCTCCTGAATCGTGATCCGTGCCGACTCTCGGCGAATTCGAGCATAGCCGCGACGCCATCTGGCCGCTTGTGTAGGCGATCTCACCACCGCCGACTCGCGTTGCGCCGCAGAATGTCTGGATAATTGCCTACGGGCGGCACTCGGGGCGGACTGCATGCGCGAACGCCGGAGCGAAGTCGGGCGGCGCCGGGTATTGGCCGGTATCGGCGTGGGAGTGCTTCTCACGGCCTGCGGCGAGACTGCGGCTTCCGATTCCACACCTGCGCCGACCGCCGCGGCCTCCACCGACGTTTCCGGCTTTCCCGCGGGCGACGCGCGCCCGGCGGCCGACTTCCCGTTCGAGGCCTACCAGGGGGCGGACCTGGTAGGCGGCGAAACCGTCCAGTTCAGCCAGATCATTGCTGCCGGCAAGCCGGTGGTCCTCAACTTTTGGGCGGCACAATGCCCACCGTGCCGGGTGGAAATGCCGGAGTTCGATCACGCGTGGCAGGCCGCCAGGGACCGCGTGTTGCTGGTGGGTTTGGACGTTGGTCCGCTTATAAACCTCGGGACGCGCGCCGAGGGGGAGGCGCTGGCCCAGGAGTTGGGCGTAACCTACCCCGTGGGAACCACGTCGGACGCCACCGTCATGCAGCGGTACCAGGTCTTGGGCATGCCTTCTACCCTCTTCATCACGACGCAGTCCGAGATCGTTCGCCAGTGGACGGGCAGCTTGGACGAGGCGGCGCTGAGCAACCTGATCGACGAGCTGCATCAGGCCTCCGGAGGCTGAGGTGACCGCGCCGTGAGTGTCGGATCGGTGCGCAGCCCCTGGGTGGGAACGGCGTTGGGATACGGCGTGCCGGGGTTGTTGGTCGCCGTTCTGATCGGCGCCCTCATTTCGGTCCAGGCCAACGCCGAGGCCGCCGTATCCGACTTCGCGGGGGCTTTGCCCATCGGGTTTGCCGCCGCCGCCGGCGTCGTCGCCAGCGTTAATCCCTGCGGCTTCTTCATGCTGCCGGGCTACGTGGCGTACCAACTGGGAACGCAGGAGGAAGGCTACGACCGGCTCTCCGGCTTCCGCCGCGTTGGACGGGCCCTGGCCGTGGGCTTGATGGCCACGCTCGGATTCATCCTGATTTTTGCCGCAGTCGGCGCGGTCATCGCCGCGGGCGGCAACTTTCTCAGCCGTGTCTTTCCGTTCCTTGGGCTTACGGTCGGCGTGCTGATGGTGATTTTCGGCGCCTACCTGCTTATCACCCACCGCTACATCGGCGTGCTGGCGGCCAGCCGCATCCAGGTCACGCCCCAGCGCAATCTCGGCAACGCGTTTGTTTTCGGACTGGGCTACGCCGTCGGGTCGCTCAGTTGCACCCTGCCGATCTTCCTGGTCGTGGTCGGTGGCGCGCTTGGGGCCGCTGGATTCCTTGCTTCTTTCAGCCAATTTCTCGCGTTCGCCCTTGGCATGGGCGTGGTTGTCATCGCCGTGACTATCGGCGCCGCCATCTTCCGCGACGCCGTGGCCCGCTTCCTGCGCGGCGCCCTGCCGCACGTCCACCGCGCCAGTTCGTTGTTCCTGGTCGGCGCCGGCGGCTATCTCATCTACTACTGGGTCTTTTTCGCCGGGCTGAACCTCTAGGCCAGGCTGGACGGGCTGCCGGTGCGCGTGCCGGCCGCTAGCGGATCTCTTCCCACTCCTCCCGCAGGACCGCGTAGATGACACCGGCTTCGCGGCGCTCGAGTCTTGCTCCTCGGGGCGCGTGACGAATCGTGCCCTCATGGCTCATGCCCAGCTTCTCCATCACCCGAATCGAGGCCGTGTTCCGGGCATTCGCCCCCGCCTGCACCCGGGCCAGATCGGGAACCGACGCGAACGCCGCATCAGTCACAGCGCGCGCTGCCTCCGTCATATACCCGCGCCCCCAGTAACGCCGTGCCAGCGCATAACCCATTTCGGCGTTGCGGTGCGGGTGATTGATCCGCAGATTGATCCCGCCCGATGCTCGCCCCGCAATCTCGATCGCCCACACGGGGTGGGTCGACCAGTCTTCCAAGACCCACCGCGATACCGCCTCTTCGGCATGGCGCCGCTCGTACGGCTTGGGAACCGGCAGAAACCGCGACCACTCCGGATCGGCGGCATACGCGAGCACGTCGTCGGCATCCGCCAGCCGCCATCGACGAAGCACCAGCCGCTTCGTCTTGATTCGCTCTGGCAACACCGGGACACCGCTCATGAGTCGAGCGGCCTCGGGGTCCACTCCGTTCGCAGCAACACGTAGACCGCCAGGTCGATCAGTTCGCCGTGACGCACGAGGCACCGACGCATGACTGCCTCGCGTTGCAGCCCCAGCTTCTCCAGCACCCGAATTGACGCCGCGTTTGGCGTATCCACGCGCGCCCAAACCTTGCCTAGCGGCGAATCCAGGAACACACGATCCACCACCGCGCGTACAGCCTCCGTCGCCAGGCCCTGGCCTCGAAGGTCAGGCCGCATGGCGTAGCTCAACTCGGCTTGCGCGTGCTCGGGCTCGATATTCAGCCCAACCCAGCCCACCATCCGGCCATCGATCTCTGTGGCCCAGGTCGGCTCGGTTGGCCAGTCCGCCAGGAAGCGCCGGGCAACCCAGCGCTCCGCGTCTCGTTGTTGGTACGGCTGCCGCGCGTCCGGCAGCAGCCGCATCCAGATGTCCTCGCAGGCGAAACTGAAGACGTCGTCCGCGTCCTGCAGGCGCACCCGGCGCAGCGTCAGGCGGCGCGTGCGAATGGCCGCCGGCAGCTTGGCGACCTGAACTTCGTCAGCAACGCCCATCGGCTACCTTCGAGCGGTGGCTTCCTGCGAGCACCCGCAAGTGTGACTGATCGGCGGCCGGCCGGGCCGCTGCTAGCATCGCGTCATGCTTCGTCGAGTTCTCGAACTCCCCGACCCCGTACTTCGAGAGGTCGCGGAACCGATTGCCAGAGTCACGCCTGAGGTCGAGGCGCTGGTGGACGACATGTTCGCCACCATGCACGCCAACCTGGGCATTGGGCTGGCCGCGCCCCAGGTCGGGGAACTCCTGCGGCTGGTCGTTATTGAACTCCCGCCCGACGAAAAGGACCCGCAGGCGGGCGTGCCATACGTTCTCGTCAACCCCGAGGTGCGCCGGCTGGGCGAGCGCGAGGAAATGTCCGAGGGCTGCCTCTCGTTGCCGGGCTTCCGCGCCCCGGTTGAGCGGGCGCGTAGCGCTAGCGTGACGTACACGGGAATCGACGGCCGGCCGGCCCGCCTTGACGCCCGGGGTCTGCTGGCCCAGGCCCTCCAGCACGAAATCGACCATCTGAACGGCGTGCTCTTCATCGATCACCTGGACTCCCTCGCCGAACTCGAGCAGATTCCACCCGACGGCCTCAACTGGGTGCCGGCCGAGGACGACGAGGCCGAGTCGTAGAGGGTTTGGGCTAGCGCGAGACCTCGCGGATGAGGTGCCGCAATTCCGGCACCAGCAGGTCGCCCAGCGCCAGTTCCACCGCCGCCGTCGACCCCGGCGAGCACACCACCAGCCCCCGCCGGTACTTGCCGGCCACCGCTCGCGACAATATCGACGCGGCGCCGATCTGGTCCCAGCTGGCCCGCCGGAACCACTCCCCGTAGCCGTCCAGCACCTTTTCGAGCATCGGCGTCACCGTGTCCACCGTGATGTCCCGGTCGCCCAGCCCGGTTCCGCCCGTGCAGAACACGAAGCGGCACCCGGCCTCAATGGCGGCGTCGACCGCCGCCCGAATGTCGTCGGCCTCGTTGCGGATCAGGGCCTCATGGATGACCTCGTGCCCGCCGGACTCGATGAGGGCGGCCGCCGTTCGCCCGGACCGATCCGTCCGCTCGGTGCGGCTGTCGCTGATTACGATGACGGCGCAGGGCACCGCGCCAATCCCCTTGGCTTCGTGCCGGTGTTCGCGCGTCGATGCCGATGCGTCGTGCTTGTGGTCGTCACTCACGCGGCTCTCGCCTTGGCTGCAGGTTCAGACCGGAAATCATACCCAGCGATCTAGCCGCCGCTGGTAGGCTCGAACAATGGCCGGAACCAAGCCCCCGCCGTCCGCATCGCCGCCCGTGGCGCCCGCCGCCATCAGCGTGCGTGTCCTGTTCTTCGCCTCACTGGCCGACCTGATGGGCGAACGGCGGCGCCGTCTGCAGCTACCCGCCGACTCCACCATTGCCGACGCCCTGCGCGACATGGCAAATGATGTGCCCGAACTGGCTGTCCGTGCCCCGCACGTCTCGTTCGCGGTCAACGAAGCCTTCGTGTCCGCGGACGCCCCCTTGTCGGACGGCGACGAATTGGCCCTCATCCCCCCGGTATCCGGCGGATGATTGTCGAACTCACCTCCGACCCCATCGACGTTCCGCGGCTGATAGCCCACGTCAACCAACCGTCCAACGGCGGCATCTGCACGTTCCTGGGCGTCGTGCGCGACAACGCCGAGGGCCGCCCGGTCGTCAAGCTCGGCTACGAGGCCTACGAGTCGATGGCCGTCGCCCAGATGCGCACGATCGTGGAAGAAGCCATGCAGCGCTGGGACCTCGATGCCGTTGCGCTCGCGCACCGCACCGGCGAATTGCAGATCGGCGAAGCCAGCGTCGCCATCGCCGTCGGCGCCCCGCACCGCGCCGAGGCCTTCGAGGCCTGCCGCTACATCATCGACACCCTCAAGACCCGTGTCCCGATTTGGAAGAAAGAGTTCTTTCGGGACGGCGCCGTCTGGGTCGAACCAGTCTCGTCTCAGCCATCCGCGCAGTAAGCGGAGTTCCGCCACTCTGAGTCAGCCGTGGCGTTCACGACCTTCGCGGACCGTGGCCACAATCTCCTCCGTAGTCACACCCAGGTCGACCCCCTCAACGTCCAGCACTGACTTAAGCGAATCCTCAGGGCGAACTACGAATGCCCGTCCGTCTTGATGGCGCACCAAGGCCGCACCGTCCTGTTTCGCGGCGTCCAGTAGACCGGCAAGGTTCCGCCTGGCTTCGCGGAAGCTGAAGACTCTCAAGACTAGATGCTTCCGACCGGCGCAGCGGTCTGGCACCACGAGGCATTGCTGCCGACGCCGGCCCAACACGCATAGACCGATCCTTGGGCCGATCCGGAATCGAGCCCGGCCGTGCTAACCCGACGGCACTTGGCGCGATTAGCCTGTCGAAGCTGCCTTGAAGGGTTCATCCCACATCCTCCGGCGGCTCATACCCCAACCGCGCCGCTTCCGCGTAGGCAGCCTGCGCTTCGTCTGTGCGGCCCAGGTCGTCCAGAATCTGCCCGCGCGTGTAGTGCGCGATTCCCAATTCCGGATTCGCTGCCACCGCCGCCTCGATGTCCTTGAGCGCCAGGTCCAGGTCGCCCGACAACATCCGCGCGTCGGCCCGGTTGTTCAGGGTCACGGCGTCGCCAGGCCGCAGTTCCAGCGATCGGTCGTAGTCGGCAATCGCCTCCTCGAAGCGCTTGGCCTGGTGGTGAAGCAGGGCCCGCGTCGCATAGGTGGCGGCGCTCTCGGGATTGATCTCGATGGCGGCGGCCAGGTCCGCCAGCGCACCGGTCTCGTCGTTTTGGGACATCCGGATGCTGGCTCGGACTTCGTAGGCCAGGGGCAGCCCGGGCTCATCCTCGATCAGCGCACTTACGACAGCCAGGGCGTCGTCAAGTCGATCCACGAACCGCAGCACGTCGGCATAGAGCAGCCGGACGCCCACCCGCTCGGGCGCCGCTGCGACGGCGCGCTCCAGATCCGCCAGCGCCGGCTCGATGTTGTCGAGATCGAGATGCAGACGTGCCCGTTCTGCCAGGTAGTCGGGGTTGTCGCCGGCAATGTCCAGCGCGCGTGTCAGGGCCTCGATGGCCCCCTCCGCGTCACCCTGCGCGTTGAGCGCCTGTGCCTGTCCGGCATGGGCAAGCGGATTGAGCGGGTCGATGCGCGCTGCCGCTTCGTAGTCCTCGGCGGCGCCTGCCGCGTCGCCCAGGGCCAGGCGTATGTCGCCTCTCGTGAAGAGTGAAGGCAGGAATTCAGGGGCAATGGCCACGGCCTGCGTGGCCTCCGCCAGCGCTCGCTCCAGGTCGCCGTTCGCTTGCAGAGTCAACGCCAGGACCAGAACGGGCCGCGGATCATCGGGCGAGGCGTTCTTCGCCCGTTCCAGGTCCTCGAGTGCGGCATCGACCGCATCCAGGGCCAGGTGCAATCTCGACCGTTCGATCAGGTAACCCGCATTGCTGCCATCGATGTCGATCGCCCGTGTGTAGGCGTCGATGGCGCCCTGCAGGTCGTCCTGCGCGACAAGCGCCCGACCGTGCCCGAAGTGCGCGGCGGCGTTGAGTGGATCTATTCGAATAGCCGCTCTGTAGTCTTCGGTGGCCGCGGAGGCATCGCCGAGCGCCATGTGAACATCGGCGCGCGTGATCAAGGCCGGCAGAGACTCCGGCGCGAGTTCGACGGCCCGAGTTGCCTCGGCCAGCGCGGTCTCCAGGTCGCCGGCGAATTGTGCCGCCAGCGCCATTCCCATGTAAGGGCGCGGATCCTCTGGCACGGCCTCAGCCGCCAGCTCAAAAGCCTCGCGCGCCTCATCCAGATCGCCGGCCTGTAGAAGCGCCAGCGCCCGCTCCAGGTCGGCCTGGATCGACACCGGCGTGGCAGCCGCGCCCGGAGTGCTTGGTGGCGGTGCAAAGTCGGGCGGCGCTGTAATCACCGGGCTTGCGGTTGGGGTCGATGTGACGCGTCCGATGGGACCGCCGGCTCGCAGGTCCACCGTCGGCAGCCTGAGCGGCGCTACCGTCGTTGGCACTGCCGTCGGGCTGGGCGGTGACGCGGTCGGAGTCGTCGACTCGGCCGTCGGTGACGCGGTGGGCGCCGCTTCCGTGGCAGGTGGCGGCTCGGCCGGTGTCTCACCGCAGGCCAGAGCCGCGGACGCCAGGACCGCTCCCGCGAGCAACTGCCCAAGGGCGCCCCACCGACGCCGCGCACGGTCTGTCGTCCGACCGGTCACAACGGCGCCGGAAAGCCCATTGCCAACGCGAATTCGTCCTGAAAGTCGGGCACCGCCGACAGTTCCACGTAGGACACCCGAGCCGGCAAATCCATGGCCCGCACGCGTGCCGTCAGCGACAGCAGACACATCCGCGCCCCATGCCCCGCGGCGTTGCCGACCGCGCGGATGGACTCAGGGCCGACGTCAGGCACCAGGCCGATCGCGATGGCCCCGGCCGGATCGATGTAGCTGCCGAACGCGCCTGCCAGAATTACCTCGTCCAGATCATCGGCCGTCAAACCCGCGTGGTCCATCAGCACGTTCACACCGCAGCGGATGCTTCCCTTGGCCAGTTGCAGTTGGCGGATGTCCTGCGCGTGAAGCTTGATCGCCGAGTCGGGGTCATCGGCCGATCCGTGCAGCACGATCGCGCCGCCGGTCTGATCCGGGATGATTCGCTCCGCCAGCGCCGGCACGGCCTGCTCGGCCTCCTCTTGCCACAGCAATCGACCGCTTGGCGTCACCAGGCCGGTACGAACCAGCTCCGCCACGGCATCCACCAGCCCCGACCCACAGATGCCCGTTGGCTCGGCGTCGCCGATGGCGTCCACTTCAACCGCGTCGTCCAGGATTCGAACGCGCTCGATCGCGCCCGGCGCCGCCCGCATGCCCTGCGAGATTTCTGCGCCCTCAAACGCCGGGCCCGCCGGCGCCGCCGTGGCAAACAGCTCCCGGCCCTTCTGCAGCACAATTTCGCCGTTCGTTCCCACGTCGATTGCCAGCACGTTGCCGCGCCGCCGCCCCAGGTTCGCGCTCAGCATCATCCCCACGATGTCGCCGCCCACGTAGCTCGCCACATTGGGCGATACCCACACCGAGGCTGACGGCAAAACGTCCAGCCCAACCTCGGCCGCCGTGGCCGTGATGGGATCGACCATCGTCGGCACGAACGGCGAATACGAGATACGCGACGGGTCCGCACCGATCAGCAGGTGCTCCATCACCGTGTTACCGACAAACGCGACCTCATACACCTCGTGCCGGGCGACGCCGCTGGCCTCCAGGCACCGCTCGATGATGTCGTTGACCGTCGATAGGACCGCCTGCGTCAGACGCTCCACCCATTCCGGTCCCCGCATCGTCACGCTCATCCGGCTGATCACGTCGCCGCCGTAGATGTGCTGCCCGTTCAGGCCGGACGCCACGGCCACCTCGTCGCCCGTCACCAGGTTCATCAGCGCCCCGACCACCGTTGTGGTGCCGATGTCGAACGCCAGCCCGAATCCGCGCTCGGTCGTGTCGCCCGGTTCTGCCGAGACGATGCGGTTCCCGGCAATCACCACGGTGATTCCCTCCCCGATGTCTTCGCCAATCGCCGCCAATCGCCGCAAGGCCTCCAGCGACGGATCCAGGTCGCCCGCCACCGCCGCCAGTTCGTCCTGGATGCGCGACCAGTCGGCGCTCTGATCGTGCAGCGTCGGCTCGCTGGGCTTGACATAAATCTTCTGCACGTCCGGGTCCAGCCGGATCCGGCCCAGCCCCGAGCTCTCGACCACCCGCACGGCTCGTACCCCCACCGGGTGCGTATAGACCGCGCCCTCCACCAGCGGGTGCTGGCACGCCAGCCTCCAACCGTGCGCCAGTTGCTGGTCCGAAAGGCGGCGACGGTCGTGCGCGTTGGGCAGGGGAGGCTCGGTATCGCGAATCAGCACCCGGCAGGTGCCGCACGAGCCCTTGCCCGAGCACACCGTCTCCACCGGAATGTCGTTGGCCTGCGCGGCGTCCAGGATCGTGACGCCCTCGGGCGCGGTGATCTCGCGGTCCTCGGGCAAAAAGCGCGAACGGACGATAGGGTCGGCGTCTATCAACGAATCCCGCCGGGGCGGCGCAAGCGAATGGTGGGCCTGATCTTCGCATGCCCCGGCCCAGACTGATGCCAACGGGGCAGATGGGTACAATGAGCGGTCCACGCAATGGACCCAGGAGAGGCACGCCATGGCGGACGCCCCCGATCAGGGCGGAGAACACCGGCACGACTTCGGGCTTGACCAGATTCCGCTGGGCCACCAGCCTTGGGGCCGCGCCGAGTTGGAGCTGGGCGAGGACACCATTCCGCTCGTCCAGGCCACCAATGTCGTCGGCGGACTCGACATCATTACGAGCACGGTGGACAAGCTTTTCACCTGGTGCCAGTCCAATTCCCTGTGGGCGATGGGCTTTGGTCTCGCCTGCTGCGCCATCGAGATGATGGCCAGCGCCGCGCCCCACTACGACCTGGACCGCTTCGGCACCGTGTTTCGAGCTTCGCCGCGCCAGTCCGACGTAATGGTCGTCTCGGGCACCGTCACCAACAAGATGGCTCCCGTCGTCAAGCGCCTGTATGACCAGATGCCCGACCCCAAGTGGGTGATCGCCATGGGCGCCTGCGCCACCTGCGGCGGCCCCTTCCGCAGCTACAGCACGCTGCAGGGCGTCGACCGAGTCGTTCCGGTTGACATCTACATCGCCGGCTGCCCGCCACGACCCGAGGCGCTGATTGACGGCATCATGGCCCTCCAGCGCAAGATCAATAGCGACGGCATCATGGGCACCGGTCGCAAGACGGAGCCTGTTCAGGCCTGACACCTACCGCAAGCGAGGCCCAAGCCTCGAAGTCCGGACGCCTGCGCGTCGAGCTTCATTCGCATACCCACGCGTCCCCGGACTCCCGCCTCTCGGCCGAAACCATCACGCGCGTCAACCGCGAGCGCGGCATCGACATCGTGGCCGTCACCGACCACAACACCATGGCCGGCGCGTTCGAGATGGCCGAACGTCTCCCGTTCCCCGTGATCCTGGGCGAGGAGATCAAGAGCACCGAGGGCGACATCATCGGCCTGTTTCTGTCTGAAGAGATTCCTCGCGACATGTCGCCTGCCGAAACCGTAGCCGCCATTCGCGAACAGGATGGCCTCGTGCTGGCCCCCCACCCGTTCGACGGCCTACGCCGTTCGGCCCTCGGCCGCGAGGCGGTCGACTCGATCGTTCAAGACATCGACATCTTCGAAGTCTTCAACGGCCGCACCCTGCTTCGCCGCGACAACGACGCCGCCGACCGCTATGCGGACGAGCACGGCCTGATCAAGTCCGTCGGCTCGGACTCCCACCTCGCGGCCGAGATTGGCCACTGCTGCCAGTCCATGCGTCCCTGGGACGACCCGCAGGACTTCCTGGCCTCTCTGCGCGAGGCTGAGCTTCACGCCTCCCTTGCTCCTGCCTGGGTCCATCTCGGTAGCTCACTACACGCCTACCTGACCAAATTCGAGCGACGCTTCCGCCGTCTGACACGGGCTTGAATCGAGCACCCGCAAGCCCGGACGCGGGCAATGCGGTACAGCAGTCGCCGTCGTTCAACCGGCGGGCAATCACGCTTCTCCTGCCGGCATCCCTGAATCTCGGTATCACCCACGTCCTTGCGCCGGCCCTCAACGGCCTCATGGCGCGCAGCGTCGAACCGGAAGCCGCGATTGGCGGATACGCCATCGCCATGGGAGTCATGGGGCTGGTGGCGCTGCCGCAGATGCGCATCCAGCAACTGACCCTTGTCTTTCTGGACGACCAGGGCTCGCTCGGCCGGCTCCGCCGTTTCGTCGCCTTCTTTGCGTTGCTCAGCGGCCTCGCGGCCGCCGTCGTCGCCTTTACGCCCGTGCTCGACCTCCTGTTGGACGGCGTATTCGCCACCACCGGCGTCCTGCGCGCCGAATCCGCCGCCGCTCTGGTGGCGCTCGCGCCCTTTCCTGTCCTGGCTGTTGTCCGCACCCACCTGTACGGCGTCGCGCTCAGGATCGGCCGACCGCGGCTTGTCTGGCTCGGCACGGGCGCCGGTGCGGTCACGGTCATCGTCGTTGCCGCGTTGGTGCTCTGGCTCGATCCGTCGGCCGGCGCGGCCATCGCCGCCATTGCGGTCACGGCTGGAGCAGGCGTGGAAACCCTGGTGCTGGTAGTTGGAACCACCGGGCCCCTGCGGCGTGACCTCGAGCCGTCCGACGGTTCGCCGCCAACCTATGCCACCCTGCTCCGATTCTTCGGGCCATTGCTGGTGGCGGCCTTCCTGCCTTCCGTCACCCAGCCGGTCATCAACGCCATCCTCACCCGTGCCCCCGAGCCCGAGGCCAGCGTGGCCGCCGTGTCGCTCACCTTCGGGGTCAACCAGATCTTCCTGATCGCCCTCTGGGGGGTGCAGCCAACCTTGCTGGCCCTCATGGGCCGTGGCGAGAGTCCCGCCGCCGCCCGCCGCTTCGCCAACGTCGTTGGGCTGATCACTGTCGTTCCCGCAGCCGTCGTCGCCTTCATCCCCCCGCTCACCAGCCTGGTCGTTCACGAGTGGCTGGGCGCCACCGGGCGCCTGCAGGAAATGACCGAAGCCGGCCTGCGCATCCTCGCCCTGCTACCGCCGATTCTCGTGCAGGAAGCCATCTTCACCAGCGCCATCCTGCGCGTCCGGCGCGCCCATTTCCTGGTCTACGTCAACGCGATCCGGCTCGTCGGGCTCGTCGCCATCCTGCTCATTGGCGTGGGCGCCACGAACCTCTCGGGCGGCGTGATTGGCGTCATCGCCATCGGAGGCGCGCTGGTTGTCGAGGCAGTTGCAACCATCGCCTTCGGTCTCGGCCCGCAGCGACAACTCGAACGCGGCTGGCAACCAAGAATTTCGCTTTGACAGACGCGAATGCTCGCCTATCCTCAAGCTCACGGCCCGAGAACCGCTCCGGCCCAAGTACTCGTGACCACCCTCCAATGCGCATACACGACCTGACCACTCCGGCCATGCCCAGCCGGTGCCAGCAGAGTTCCGCTGTGCCCTGACCCGCATCCGTCGCACGCCGCTGCCGCGGATCAGGCACCGAACTCATCGGGCGATCCGCGGTTTTTTGTTTGTCGCGAACTTTTTGGAATTGAGGCCATGCAGCCCGCTGTATCCATCGACCACCTGGTCAAACGTTTCGACCCCGCCGGTTTTGGCGGCGCGTGGCGGCGCGCCCTCGGCCGGCCGCTCAAGGACCCCATTGTCGCCCTCGACGCCATCAACGTGACCGTCCGGCGCGGCGAGGTCTACGGCATCGTCGGGTCCAACGGCTCCGGCAAGTCCACCCTCGCCCGCGTCGTCGCCACGCTCCTGCTGCCGGACTCAGGTGCGGTCCAGGTCTTCGGTCACGACGTCGTGAAGGAAGCGCGCACCGTGCGCCGCTTCATGAACCGCGTCTCGGTCGAGGCCTCGTTCTTCAAGAAACTCAGTCCGCTTGAAAACCTGTCCTTCACGGCGCGCATCTACGGCCTGCCGGCCGGCGAAGCTCGCGAACGGATTTTCGAAATCCTCAAGCGCCTGGGCATTGAGGAAAAGGCGATCCGTCGCCCCATGGACCAGATGTCCCGCGGCCAGCAGCAGAAGGTCGCCGTGGCCCGCGCCCTGCTGACCTCTCCGGTCCTCCTGATCCTGGACGAACCCACCACCGGGCTGGACCCGCGTTCGAAGCGTGAAGTGCAGGACTTCGTCCGCGAGATCTGCGACACCCACGACGCCACCGTCATCCTCATGACCCACGACATGGACGAAGCCGAACAGCTCTGCGACCGCCTGGCGGTCATCGACAAGGGCCGCATCCTGGTCGAAGACAAGCCCACCGCCCTGCGCCGCGAGGGCGAGACGCTGGAAGACGCCTTCATTCGGCTCACCGGTCACGCCGTCGAAGTCCACGAACCCGACAAGACCGCCGCCGGCGGTGGAGGCTGACCCTATGGTTCCACTGCGACGTGAACTAAGCGCCTCGTACGCCTTTGTGGAGCGAAACTTCCGCGCCGTGCGCCGCTACTGGGGATGGGAGGTCGTATTCCTGTTCCACTCCATCGTCAGCGCGCTCACCGTCGCATTCATCGCGCCCGGGGGCGTGGTGGTGGCCGGCCAGCAGTTTGACTCGGACCGCCTGATCCTGTTCCTGGTGGTCGGCACCGTGGTCTGGGCCTACCTTGACAGCGTCTTCGACTCCGTGGCCTTCATGGTTTCGTGGGAGCGCTGGGAAGGCACGATCGAGAGCACCTTCATGGCCCCGATCCGCCGCGTGACCTTCATCGCCGGCAGCTCGGCGTTCGCGGTGTTGTACTCGTTTGCTCGTGCCGTGGTGATCCTGGTGGTCGTGGCGCTGTTCTTCAGCCTTGACATGGGCGCGGCCAACTGGGTTGGCGCCTTCGCGGTCCTCGCGATCGGCAGCTTGGGCCTGCTCGGCATCGGCATCATGTCGGCCGCGCTGCCTCTGCTCTTCCTGGAGCGCGGCTCGCAAATGACCGTTGTCGTCCAGGCCTCGCTGCTGCTGGTATCCGGCGTCTACTATCCCGTCGAGGTTCTGCCGGACTGGCTGGAGTGGTTCTCCGTGATCTCGCCCGCCACCTACGTCCTCAACGCCATGCGCGCCGCGGTGCTCGACGGCGTCACCCTGATCGACTTGCTGCCCCACTTCGGTCCCCTGATGCTGATAACTGCCGTCACCCTGCCCCTCGGCGTCTGGGTCTTCGGTTGGGCCGAACGCTACGCCCTGCGCCACGGCCGCCTGAAGCGCAGCGGCTGAGGCCCATCGGCAACTACCGAATGTCTACTGCGCCGGTTTCCGCCAGGCGCTTGAGCGTCGCCGCCACCAGGTCACGCAGGTCGGACTCAATGGGTGTGCCGGCATGGCGCTCCCGCAGATCGGCCGCGATGTCCAGCCCGCTGCGCCGCCCGTCCAACCGTTCCAGCACCGGCAGCGCCGCAATCGGCAGCTCAATGTGCTCGGGTCCGGCATTTGGGTGAACGCGCGTGACCCGGGTAATCGGGCGCAGGATCTCGTCGTGTTCGGTCATGTGCGGGCGGAAGCTGATGGCCTCGCGAATCCGCGGCCGGCCCCCGAGTACGCTCGTGGCTGTTGGCGCGCGCGCTGTGCCGCGGCCAAATCCCGTCTCGGCTTCCGATATTTCGATCTGGCTGTCGGAATCCAGGTCCGTCGCCAGGTTGTCGTAGATCATTTCCAGCTGCCGTGGGCTGTAGCCGCCCGCCGAGCGCAGTCTTCCACCTGCCCCTTGTGCGCCGGTCACGCCGGCCGACAGGTGAATAAAGGCCTGCCGGATCGAGAAGTTGCGCGTGGGATCCGCCAGCTTCTTGGCGCGCCAGAACCAGGCGTCGGCCTCGGCGTGCCCGCCGTACCAGTGCTCGGCCAGGTCGGCAAAGTCGGTGGCGATGCTCCGGTACTCCGTCTCGTACCAGTCCATCGCCATGCCCTGCAGCCACGGGGCCGACCGGCCCGTCCGGATCGCCCGAGCCGCCCGCAGCGCCCCATTTACCGCCAGCGTCACGCCCGTCGACAGGATCGGGTCGATAAAACACGCCGCGTCACCGACCTGCATGAATCCGGGACCGGCGAACCGTGAGCAGAAGAACGACCAGTCGCTCAGCGCCTCAACCCGCTCGCTTACCCACTCGCCGCCTTCCAGCAGCGCGGCAATCTCCGGGCACGCTCGCACCTGCTCCAGGTAGTAGTCCGTCCGGCTGGCCGCGCTGAGGTTGGCCACCGCCTCCGGGTCCGTCACCACCCCCACGCTGCGCATCGTGTGGGCGATGGGGATGTGCCAGATCCACCCGTCCGGCACCGTGACAATCAGGATGTTTCCGGCGTCCTTGGTGTCTTCGGACCCAAGCACGTCATCCAGGTCGCGCCCGCCGCTCCAGTGTCCGTAAAACGCCACGTGCCGCAGCGCCGTGTTGTACTGGCGCGTCCGAAACACCCGGCCGAATAACGCGTCCTGTCCCGTCGCGTCGATAGTCAGATCGGCTGTCAGCGCGCTTTCGCGCCCGTCCTCGCCGCGAACGCGCGCGCCCTGAACTGCGTCGACGGACCCCAGCGGCCCCAGCGCGGTGACGCCTTGCCGGACCTCCACGCCCTCGGAGGTTGCGTGGTCCAGCAACAGCTTGTCGAACCTCGCCCGGTCCACCTGCCAGGCGTATGCCTGGTCCGGGTACACCTCGCTGAACTTCACCGTCCACGGCTCGCGCGTCCGGCCCCAGATGTACGTCGCCCCGAACTTCTGCGTGAATCCGGCCTTCTCCACCAGCGGCAGCGCACCGCTCGCGTCCAGCGCCGGCAGCACGCCCGGAATCAGCGACTCACCCACGTGTGGCCGCGGCATGTGCTCGCGCTCCACCAGCGCTACCCGCAGCCCGTCCTGCGCCAGCAGCGTGGCCAGCGTGGACCCGGCCGGCCCGCCGCCCAGGATCAGCGCGTCGTACCCGTTGTTCACGTGCAGCGGTGCTTTCGGCGCAGCTGCCGGCTCTCCGCGTTGAGCCCCGCCGCATCCAGCAGCGCGGCTGCTCTCGTATAAGCGGCTGTGTGGTTGTCGCTTCCGCTGAGTTCCAGCGCGCGAGCCCGCGCCTGCCACGCGCGGGCCGCCACCAGCGGCGCTCGGTCGGCATCCACGACCTTCAGCGCAACGTCCGCCAGAGCAGCTGCCGCCTGCGCGAACTGCCGCGGATCGGTCTTCGGGTGATCCAGCAACAGCCCGCTCAATAGCAACTGGCAACGCGCATGCGCCGTGGCATCCATGTCCGGGGTCAACGTAGCCGCCGCGCGCCGCGCATGGCCCACCGCCCGCTCGATCAGCGGGGCTCGGTCATCGCCCGGGTATCGAGCGAACACCTCGGCAATCTCAAGGTCCGTCCGCGCCGCCGCCTGGCGGTCTCCAGCCGTCTGCCGGTACTGCGCGGCCGCCAGCAAGTCCATCGCCGCCGCTTCCAGCAGCCGAGCATCTGGCGCGTCGTCCGGCTCGGAAGCCATGCGGCGAGCGACGCCTCGCGCTTCCTGAGCGTCCGCTCGCGCGGACTCCTCGACTGACCGCCTGCTTTCCAACCAGTACTCCGCGGCCTCGATGGCTTCGAGCGCTACGGCGCGGGCCACGGGCTGCCCGTCCAGCACTAAGGCCCGCACATCCAGCGCCAGCCTCCGCGCGGCGTCGACCGAGGCCTTTGGGAACGACTCAATGTCCAGGACCGCCCAGGCGCGCCGCGCGGCTGCCGTTCGCCCCAGTGCGCCAGGCGTTGTGGCGTCGGCCAGCGCTTCAACTGCGAAGCCCAGCGGATCCACCCCCAGATCGACGGTCGACGCGTCGGAAGTCACAACAGGGCTAACCCGAAGGCGTGAGAGTGCCGCGAAAGCATGGGAGAATCAGTCTAGCTGGAGGGTCGGTCGCGTCCGTGCACCCGTCGGACGCACTCCGAACACGGGAAGGGACAGACCATGGCCACGCAAACGCTCTTACGCCTGACGCCCGCACAGGTTGACGACTTCTGGCGCGACGGCTACCTCACCCTGCCCGACTTCCTCAGTGACGACGACATCGCCACCCTGCGCTCCAGCATGGACTCGATGGAACGCTGGGTGCGGAACCACGAGCACATGGACTTTCAACGCGAACCCAGGGCGCTCCACACCCAGGGGCTGGCCATTCGCAAGATCAGCCACATCCACATCAACGGCGGCGCGATCTGGGACGAACTGATGCGGCGCGACGAAGTGCTGGATGTCATGGAAGACCTCATGGGTCCCGACATCCGCTTCCATCACTCCAAGATGATGGTTAAGCCGCCGTTTGAAGGCTCGGCCAAGCCGTGGCACCAGGATCTGCCGGAGGGCTTCATCTCGCACGAGGAAGCCGACCGCCTGCGCCCGTGGGGAACCGACTTGCAGCCCGAGCAGGTGCCGGTCGTCGCCATTCAGTACTACCTTGACGACTCCACGCTTGAGAACGGTTGCATCCAGGTCGTCCCTGGCAGCCACCGTCGCGGCCTGTTTGAAGACCCCTTGCACGAGTCGCTGATTGATCAGTCGGAGGTCGTGGCCGCCGAGCTCAAGGCCGGCGACGCGCTGCTGTTTCACTGCCTGACCTATCACTACTCGGCGCCCAACACCTCCCCGAACGGTCGCCGCGGCGTCGTCTACGAGTACATGGCCCCGGCCACCGGCGTGGAACTTTCCCAAGACTACGGGCGCGATCTTGGCTGGGGTATGCCGCTGCGGAGCCCGAATTAGAGACAGTCACCCGGGTCGACGTGCCCTGTTTAGCCGCGGCTGATTTGCCGACTAGGCCGCGGGCTTGTCACGCTGGGCCTGACACACCGCCGTAGGAGCACGTCCCGTGGGCAGCAAGCCGACCTACAAAGTCGCGCTGGTGAGTTGCGCCATGCACCAGCCGCAGCAGTACGCCCCGACGTTCGCCAATCACCCGCGCACCGAGGTCGTCTGCGTGGCGGACGACCCCAACGAGATCGACGACTACGTCGTCGAGACCAACCGGGCCGAGGCCGACCTCTACGGCGTTCCCTACATCGAGAGCATCGACGCCGTGGCGGACGATCCAGCCATCGACATCGTCAGCGTCTGCCCGCAGCTTGAGCGCCGGGGCGGCGTGTCCGCCCGCCTGGCGGACGCCGGCAAGCACCTCTTCATGGACAAGCCCAATGCCATCACCGTGGCCGAGGCGCGGGCCATTGCCGATGCCGCCCGCGCCCGTGACGTCCGAACCGTGATTTACGGGCGCCACAAGTCCTCCATGATGCGGCAGATCAAGTCGGAACTGGACGCCGGCTCAATCGGCGAGCTCAAGTCCATCCACTGGGATCTGATCTTCGCCAAGGGCCAGGCCGGCACGGTGCCCGATGACTGGTCCACCGCGATTTCGCAGGACCTTTCTCGCTTTACCTACCGCGCCCACGGTTCCGATCCATCCGGATCCGGGCACAACGTCTGGGCCAAGCGCGAGCTACACGAAATCGGCCTCTATCCCGTCGGGCAAGTGCAATACCTGGCCAAATCGCCCGTCCGCGAGGTCTATGCCCAGCTTGGCCAGTACTGGTTGGGCACCCACGCCGAGCGCGGCCTCGAAGACTTCGCCATCATGCACATGACCTTCGAGAACGGCGTGACCTCCACCATCACCACCGGTCGCTACGGTCGCGAAACCGATCCCGGCAGCGGCGTGGACAAGGTGTCGGTTGTTGGTACGCGGGGCTCAATCGTCGCCGACGGCTCGCCGCCCACGGCCATGACCTATGGCATTCCCGGCGACGACGGCAAGGGAGCCACCCGCGTCGACGCCGCGGACTCGGGCGGCATCGAGGCGCTGATCGACGAATTCATCGTCTGCATCGACGAAGGCAGGGAAACCATCAACAACGCCGAGTCCGGTGTCGCCCAGGTCGAATCGCTGCTGGCTGGATACGCGTCTTACTTCAGCGGCCAACCGGTGTCGCTGCCGTTGGCTTAGACCTCTACTCGGCCGTCGAACCGTCGGCGTCCGAGTGCTTTTCGCGCTCGAGTTCGCGATGCACGTGCAGGATGCGTTGAACCGCCGTGACCTGCGTGACAACGCTCAGCAGCCACATGCCCGCGCTCAACAGCCAGGCCGGACCCAGCAGCGAGATGCCCAGCACCAGCAGCCGCTCCGGCCGCTGCAGAATCCCGACCTCGCAGTCCACGCCCAGGCCCTCGGCGCGGGCCCGCGTGTAGCTGATCAGCATCGACCCCACCATGGTGGTCACGGCCAGCACCACCTCGATCCGTGCGTCCTGCGCCACGAAGTACCAGACAAGGCCCGTGAAGATCAGCCCTTCGGCCCAGCGGTCCAGCGTCGAGTCCAGAAACGCGCCGAATCTCGACCCGTTGCCGCTCACCCGCGCTACCGCGCCGTCCAGCATGTCGAACCCGCCGGTAATCAGCACCAGTAGCCCGCCGGCCACGGTCCAACCGAAGCCGATGCAGACCGCCGTCACGGCGCTGACCATCAGGCCCGCCACCGTCAGCGCGTTCGGATCGATCCCGGTCCGCGCCAGCGGCGCCACCAGGCGCTCTACCGTGCGGCGCGTACTTGCCTCGATGTGCGCCTTGTTCACGATGGCGAGCCCCCGGCTCGAACCAGGTCCGCGTCAGCCGACCAGTACGCCCCGCCTAACTCTTCCTCGTTGAGCAGTTCCTCGTAGTAGGCCAGCACGCGGTCCGTCACGGTGCTCCATGTGAAGTCAAGGGCGCGCCGGCGCCCGGCCTCCGCCATCCGTTCGCGTTTGTCCTGGTTGTCGGCCACGCGCATCAGGGCCCGTGCCAGCGCAACGTGATCCTTGGGTGGCACCAGGATCGCTTCCTCCTGGTCGGACAGCATGGTTCGCGACGCCGGAATGTCCGAGGCCACCACCGGAGTTCCCGCGGCCATGGCTTCCAGCAGCGTGATGCCCTGGCTCTCGCCGCCCAGCGCCGGCCAGCAGAAGATGTCGGCGGTTTGCAGGTACTGTCGCTTTTCTTCGTCCGAGACGAAGCCCTTGAACACCACGTGCCGCAGGCCGAACTGCTGGATCTGCCGCAGATAGGCGCGTCGCTGGCCGGGCCGAAACGCGCCGATCACAATCAGTCGCGCTTGCGGTCGCAACTGACACACCAGCGACATGGCTCGCAGCAGGTAATCCAGGCCCTTGCGCTTCTCCAGCCGGCCCACGAACACGATGTTCAGCTTGCCGTCTTGCAGTTCGCTGGCCGGCGTCTGCGGCGCGCCGTAAAAGTCAACGTCTATGCCATTCGGGATGATTCGATAGTCGCCCTTGTATGAGCGGAACACCAGCTCCCTCGCCGCTTCCGAGACCGCGATTTTCCCGTGCAGGCGGCGCTGCAGCCGGCGAATCAGCGGTCGGGTGGTCCGGTAGAACAGCGCAGAATTGCGCGCGGCGTGAAACGTGCCCACGTTCACGCTCGTTGAGTATTGAAGCACCGTCAGCGGCAGCGCCGGGACCAGCGGCTCCTGCAGATGCACGATGTCGAAACGCTCCTGTCGCAGGAAGCGCCGTACCCGCGGCACCAGCTGTGGCGACAACGTCAGCCGCGCTCGCGACTGGTTGACCGGCAGTGGCACCACGCGCGACCCGATTCGCACGAACTGCGGAAACTTCTCTTCAACCTGGTTGTCGGTACTCGGCGCCATGATCGTCACCTCATGGCCCCGCCCCCGCAGTTCTCGTTCCAGGTTGAGGATGTGCTGGGTCACGCCTCCCGGGTAGGGAAAGTCGTACGGCGAGACCTGCAGAATCCTCACGCCTCAAGCGCCTCCGGCCACATCGGGCGGAACATGTACCACTGTGCCGGCGCTTTTCGGATCAGCGTCTCCAGGTCCCACATCACTTGCTGCATGGCCTCCTGCACCGCCTCCGCCGCCGGTCGGTCTTTGTCGATCGTGATCGGTGCCATGCCGTGGGCCGAGTACGTACCGTCGGCGTATCGAATCATCCCACCGACGAGCAACGGGCTCCCGGTGTGCCGCGCCAGCACCGCGGCGCCTTCCGGAACCCAGACCGGTCGCCCGAAGAACATGACCTGCACGCCCTTGCCTGGCGTCGGCCGATCCGCCAGCAACGCGACGAAGTTGCCCCGTCGCAGCGCGCGCAGAATCTCGCGCGCGGCGTTGCCTAACTGAATTGACCTGAGGTTCTTGCGCGCGCGCACGCTGTCCAACAGCGCGGTCGCCGACCGGCTGCCAAAGGTCTCGGCCACGGCGTACGTGGGCCGGTCGACGGAAACCAGGCTGCCGCAGCAGTCCCAATTGCCGAAGTGCGCCGTCACCATGATGCCGCCGCGACCCATGCGCTGGAACGACCGCAGGTGGTCCAGACCCTCGATGGTCACCGTCTGCCGCAGCAACTCTTCCTGCGACATCCGGTAGGTACGCAGGAAGTCCACCACGAACTCGGCATAGTTGATGACCGAACGCATGGCCAGTGCGCGCACCCTCGGGTCCGAGGGCGGCAAGTTCAGCACGACCGACATGTTGGCCGTCGTATTCCGCCGGATGCGCGGAACCAGCCAATAGACCAGCATCCCGACCAACCGGGCCAGGCCGAACTTGGCCGGGCGGGGCACCCATCGTTCGGCCTGCGCCGCTATGGCGATTAGCGTGATCACGCTCTATGCATCGCTCCTGGCGCCGGCGGCGATGGTCGCCGTGCGAATGAACTCGTCCGTCATCACGCGCGCCTCTTCATCCGAGTACTGGATCGGCGGCGATTTCATCAGGTAGGCCGATGGACCTTCAACCGCACCGCTCAGCCCTCGATCCATGGCGATCTTGCAGCAGCGCAAGGCATCGATCACCACGCCGGCTGAGTTCGGCGAGTCCACTACTTCCAGCTTCAACTCCGCATTCAGCGGCTGCCCGCCAAACGACACGCCTTCCATCCGGATGTACGCCCACTTCCGGTCTTCCAGCCACGGCACGTAATCGCTGGGCCCGATATGCACGTTTTCGGCGCCGATGTCGTACTCGAGCTGGCTGGTCACCGCATCGGTCTTGGAAATCTTCTTGGACTCCAGCCGCGAGCGCTCCAGCATGTTCTTGAAATCGGAGTTCCCGCCCACGTTCAGTTGATAAGTGCGCAGCACCTTCACGCCCCGCTCCCGGAAGAGCCGGGTCAGCACGCGATGGGTGATGGTGGCGCCCACCTGGGACTTCACGTCGTCGCCGATGATCGGAACCCCGGCGTATTGGAATCGCCCCTGCCAGTAGTCCTCGCGCGCGATGAATACCGGCATGCAGTTCACCATCGCGCATCCGGCATTCAGAATCTGTTCCACGTACCACTTGGTCGCCTCTTCGCTGCCCACCGGCAGGAAGTTCACCACCACGTCCGTGTGCGTGTCCCGCAGCAACTCCACGATGTTGTCCGTGGCGCCTTCGGCCTTGTACACGCTGTCGGCCATGTAGGCGCCAATGCCGTCATGCGTCATTCCGCGCACCACCGGCACGCCCAGGTGCCCGACCTCCGCGAACTGCGGGGTGTTGTTGGGCGGGGCAACCATCGCTTCGGACAGGTCCTTGCCGACCTTATCCCGATCGATGTCGATCGCCGCTGAAAACTCCACGTCGCCCACGTGGTACGGGCCAAGCTGTGCGTGCATCAATCCCGGAATGAACTCATCCGCTGCGGCGTCGCGATAGAAGCTCACGCCCTGAACCAGCGACGAGGCGCAATTCCCCACGCCAATGATCCCGACTCGGACTTTGGACACGCCTATCCTCCTACAGCTTTGGCCAGCGCCTGGGCCGGCTCGGCAGCTTCGGCTTCCGATCTACGCGTGTCGGACGCCGTGAGATCGTCAATCAGATTGCTGAGCGCCGCATGTCGGGCGCTCAGGGTGGGTCGATCCAGCGCATAGAGCATCCGGCGCCCCTGTCGTCGTGCACGGACAAGCCCCGCGCGCCGCAGGCGCCGCAAGTGCCACGACATCAGCGGCTGGCTGACCCCGACGCGGCGCGACAACTCGCTCACATCCAGTTCGTCCGCCGAAGCCAACTCGTCCAGCGTCACCAGCCGTGTCCGCGAAGCCAGCGCGCGGGTGTATGCGCGCATGGCGGCCAGATCTGCGTTCACTCCCGCCTCACACATAAAGCAATGTTTGATAAACAAAACTTTAGCACAGCCGGTCGGGCCCGACGATGCCTACCGAGGTCGACTTCCCGGCCCCCGACGCCGCCTAGCGCGCGTAGTCCACGGCGCGCGTCTCCCGGATCGTCGTGATCTTGATCTGGCCCGGGTACTCCATCGACTCCTGGACGCGCTTCGCAATATCGTTCGCCAGTCGCTGCACGCCGGCCTCGTCCACCTGGTCGGGCCGAATCAGCACGCGCAATTCACGGCCGGCCTGGATCGCGTAACAGTTGTCGACGCCGTCGAACGACTGCGCAATCTCCTCCAGCTTCTCCAGGCGCTGCAGGTACCGCGTGACCGTCTCCCGCCGCGCCCCGGGCCGCGACGCCGAGATTGCATCCGCTGCCGCCACGGCAAACGCCTCGAAACTGCGCAGTTCCACTTCGAAGTGATGCGCCTCCGCGGCGTGCGCCACGTCCTCCGAGAGCCCTGACCGCCGCAACAATGCCCCGCCGATCAGCGCATGGGGCCCTTCCACCTCGTGGTCGATCGCCTTGCCGATGTCGTGCAGGAATCCCGCCCGGCGGGCGACTTCAACGTCCCCGCCAATCTCCGCGGCCATGGTCGCCGACAGCAGCGACACCTCCACCGAGTGACTCAACACATTTTGGCCGTAACTTGTACGAAATCGCAGGCGCCCCATGTAGCGCAGGAGGTCCCTTGGCAGTGCCGGCGTGCCGGCGTCGTAGGCCGCCTGCTCACCTTCCCGCTCAATAATCTCTTCGACCTCGGACCGCGCTTTGCCTACCGCGTCCTCGATCCGCGCCGGATGAATCCGCCCGTCCACGGTCAATCGCTGTAACGCCACCCGGGCCACCTCGCGCCGTACCGGGTCGAATCCCGAGAGCACCACCGTTTCCGGCGTGTCGTCGATGATGATGTCGATGCCCGTGGCCGCTTCCAGGGCGCGAATGTTGCGGCCCTCCCGTCCGATGATCCGCCCCTTCATGTCGTCGCTCTTCAGGTCGACGACCGACGTGGTGATTTCGGTCGTATGCGCGGCGGCCACCCGCTGCAACGACAGCCCGACCAGCCAGCGCGCCCGTGCCTCCGCGGTCTCCTCGGCCGCGGCCGCAATCTCCCGCACGCGCTGATCGCAAATCTCGCGTACCTCGCGTTCGACCGAGGCCAAGAGCTGCGTCTTGGCCTCGTCGCGGGTCAGCGTGGCCACGGCTTCCAGCGCCGTGACCTGCTGCTCCCGCAGGTCCTCCAGCTCGGTCTCGCGTTGGTCCAGCCCGCGCTTGCGGTTATCGAGCGTGTCGTCGCGCTTGAGGAACTCGCGCTCGAGATCGTCAAGCCGCTCCGAACGCTTGTCGAGCGTTTGCTCACGCTGCTGGAGACGCCGCTCCTGCTGGCGAAGCTCGCGTCGGCGCTCGCGCGTCTCGCGCTCCGCATTCGCGCGCTCGTCGCGAATCTTGGTGCTGGTTTCCTCGATACTGGCTCGTTGTCGGGCTTCGACTTCTGCCAGCTCGTGCTCCACCCGGCTCGCGAATTCGCGCCCGCGCGCCTGGGACAGTCGAACTTGATAGAAGTAGCCCGCCACGAGCCCTACTACGAGCGCCGCCAGACCGGCGACGGCCGCCAATAGGGCTTCCACGGATGGCCTCCAGAAGGGTGTGTTGTACGAACAGTCGAATGAATCGCATTCAGGAACTACGTGGGCGGCGCCAAGTGACGCCGCCGCGAGATGATGCTACTCGGCGCCCCAAATCGCGGTCAAAGACCGGACGCCGATCAGCCGCGAGTCGCGCTCCGCTTATACTTCGCCTGACGGTGCCCGCCTTGGAGTGATTCCGTGAGTACAACCGAGACCAACGGCTCAATGACCGGTCGCGAGCGCTACCTCAACGCGCTCCAGGGCAAGCCCGTGGATCGCATTTGCGTTGGGAGCCCCACATCCCTGGCGACCTACGAGGAAATGCGCCGCCTCGGCATCGAGTGGCCCGACGCGCACTACGAAGCCGCGCCCATCGCGATCCTGGCCGAGCGCAGCTACACCGACCACGGCTACGACTCGATCATGCCCTACTTCAGCATCATCCTCGGGGCCGCGGCCCTGGGCGCCGAGATCGAATGGGGCGAGGACCCCTGGGAGTTCGAAAAGAGCACCGGCAAGATCATTTCCGGCCCCCGCATGCCCGCCGTCAGCCCGCCCAACCCCTGGACCACCCCCGACGAGATCGTGATCCCCGACGACTTCCTCGAACGCCGCGAGACCAAGGCCGTCATCGACTCAATCAAGATCCTGCGCGAACGCCACCCCGACGCCGCCGTCATCGGCAAGGTCATGGGCCCCTGGACCCTCTCCTACCACATGTTCGGACCGCAGGAATTCCTGATTAACGTCATTCTCGATCCGGACTACGTGCACGCCTGCCTCGACCGCCTCATGCCGGCCTCCATCGAGTTCGCCAACGCCCAGATCGAGGCAGGCGCCGACGCGATCTGCCTGGCCGACCACTCCACCGGCGACCTCGTCCGCGCCGAGACCTACCGCGACTTCCTGATGCCGGTCCACCAGAAGATCACCCCGCAAATCAACTCCCCCGTGATCCTCCACTGCTGCGGCAAAACCTTGGACCGCATGCAGTACATCAAGGACGCCGGCTTCGAGGCCTTCCACTTCGCCACCGAAAACGACCCGCACGAGGCCAAGGCGGTCGTCGGCGACTTCAAGCTCGTCGGCAATGTCAGCAACTTTGTCACGCTGCTTAGCGGTCGTCCCGAGGACGTCGCATATGAGGTCGAGGACATCGTGTCCGCCGGCATCGACATCATCGCGCCCGAATGCGCGGTTCCTCCGCAGGTCACCAATGCGAACCTGATGGCGGTGCCCGCCGCCGCGCGAGGCGAGTTCGAGGGCGATCCGTCCGTCACGAACCCCAGGAACATGGCCCACGAGTACCGAGTGGACGTCGCCAAGCAGAGCGCGGCAGCCGCGTCTGGACCGGCGCTCAGCCTGTAGGCGACGGAATCCGCTGCCCGTCCGCGGGTGGTTCCGACGTTCGGCGCCGGCGGTGCGCGGGGGAGTTGCTGGCTTGATGAGCCGATTTAGGGTCGAGCGGGAAAATGCCTGATCGACGCTCCCGCTGGCGCGAAGTCTCGGGCATTCCGGTCGAAGCCCCGTTCCTTCGTGCCGTGGAAGCGCTGGGCGGTCCCGCGGTCCTCGGCTACCCCATCACCCCCGGTCTGTTCGCTGGCGACGCCTTGCAGCAGTACTTCAATCACGGACGGTTGGACGCGCCCGGCCGTTCGAGTGTCCACCAGGTTGGCGTCCCTCGGGTCGCGCCGCTTGGCAAGACTATGGCCCTCGCGTTGCAGGCGCCCCCTGTAGCGGGCTCCGATGGCCCCTTCGCCGATCCCTGGACCGACGAGTCGCGCCGCGACCCCGCCGGGCCGCCCGCCAGCGCACCCTTCGAGTGGCGCGGCTGGCGTATGCGCCTCTACGAGCGTGACCTGGTCCGAATGCTGGACCGGTCACCCGTGGACGCCCGGCCAACTCCGGGCCATCTGGGCGACCTCTTCGTCACGCTGGACGACGAGTCTCGCTCTCGCGTCGCGAACAGTCCGGTGCCCATTCAACGCCGGACCGCCGATGCGCCGACCGAGATCCACGCCCCCATCCTCACCTACCACCGCACCGCTGGCCCAGCAGCCTTCCAGGCGCAGCTCGAAGGGTTGACGGACGCCGGCCTCACCCCTGTCTCCTTCGAACATCTGGTCGCGGCCATCGAAGGTTGGGCCGATCTGCCCGACAAGGCCTTCGTCGTCTCGTTCGACGACGGCTGGCTGGACCAACTCGACGGCGCGCTGCCGGTGCTTCAGGATCTACGCGTGCCGGCCATCTTCTTCGTCCTGCCCGGCTTCGATCGCCACGGCCAGGGCCACATGACCCTGGCCGACATTCAGTCCGTGCGCGCGGCCGGCGTCACGGTCGGCTCGCACACCATCAACCACGCCGACCTGCCGAGGCTCTACCGGAACAACCTGGGCGCCGCCCAGGCCGAAGTCGTCGAGTCCCGCCAGTGGCTCGAAGCCGACGTCGACGGCGTCGACTACTTCGCCTATCCCCTGGGCCGCTTCGATCCCGACGTCGTTGCGCTCGTTGCTGCTGCCGAGTATCGGGCGGCCGTCACCACGGTGCCCGGCATCGTGCACAGCCTGGACCGCCTCTTCGAGCTACGCCGCGTCGGCGTCGAAGCCTGGTGGCCGCTCCAGGACGTGGTCCAGAAGATGCGGGACGCCGCCAGAGCCGACGGTGTGCCCTCGCCGGTCTAGGCCCGAGCCAGGAACGCAAATCCAATCGCGCCCGGTCCCGTGTGGGCACCGATCACCGGGCTGATGGACAGATTTGAAATCGTGTCCCCGTCAGCGTTCAACCCGTCCGCGACCTCGCGCTTCAGGCGGTCATGTTCGGATTGAGCCTGCGCGTGCAGAATGGCCCAACTGGACACCCCATTCGGCGCCTGCTCCCGAATTCGATCCGCAATGGCTGCATTGGCCTTGCGCATGGTGCGCACGCGCGTCACCGGCGCAATGATGCCGTCATTCAGTTCCAGCACCGGCTTCACGTTCAGCAGCGATCCCAGGAACGCCTGGGCGCCGCCAATGCGTCCGCCGCGCTTCAGGTACTCCAGGGTTTGCACCACCAGGAGAATGTGCGCCCGCTCCGCGTTATCGGCCACGATGCCCTGGATGTCCTCCATGCTGGCCCCCTCGCGCCCGGCGCGCGCGGCGGCCAGCACGCCGAACCCCATCGCCGGTCCCACCAGGCGCGAGTCCAACACCAGGATCTCGCGGTCCACCTGGGCCGCGCCCTGCCGGGCCGACTCAACCGTCTTGCTGAGGTCCGTCGAGACGTGAATGGACACGATGGGTCCGTCGCCCTCAACCTGGCTAAAGGTCTCCGCAAACTCGGCTGGGTTCGGCTGCGAAGTCGTCGGATGATCCGGGGATGTTTCCAGCAGCCGATAGAATTCATCGGCGTCCAGGTCCACACCGTCGCGGTAGCTCGTCGTCCCGAAACTCACGTGGGTGGGGATGACCGAAATGCCCAACTCCGCGGAAAGCTCGGGAGGCAGCGAAGCCGTGCTGTCGGTTACGACTTGAATGGACATGTGCTTAATAGCCTTCATCCAGGACGATTAATCAAGTGAGGATAGTCCCGCGTACTCTCAAGGGCAAAATCCTGGCGGCACTGCTCGCCGTGATAACCCTCGTCGTCCTGGCACTCGTTCTCCTTGTGGTCTTCTGGACCTGGCTGTCATGGGTCCTGGTCGCGGCATTCGTGCTGTATGGCGCCGTCGTTGTCCTACTTGCCCTCGGTCTGCTGGGCTACCTCGTATGGAATCGCCAAAAGCTCACGGCGCTTCGCTTGGACTGGAGCGATCGGGAAGCCTAATCGCGTCGCTAGTCCTCGGGTAACCGGCCGTTCGAGCCTTCGGCGCACGACCCAGGCATTAGCCGTCCCGGTGCGACAATGCCGGGAGATCCCTGTGCGCGTCGTTCAACTCCAACTCGCCAACTTCCGCAACTACCGGCGCCTGAGGCTGGATGTGCCTCCCGGTCCCAGCCTGATCGTCGGCGGCAATGGCCAGGGCAAGACCAACCTGCTGGACGCGTTGCACATCCTGGCGACCGCCCAGAGCCTGCGACCCGGACCCGAGGCCGCCTGGGTGCGCTTCGACGCCCCGGCTGCCGAAGGCTTCGCTCGCCTTCGCGCTGAAATCGCTTCCTCCGCTGCAGCGTCCGAGGTCGAGATGATCGTCGCCCGCACCCGCCCCGATGACGGTGAAGCCTCCGGCGTGCGCCGACGCGCGCGGGTCGACGGTGTGGCCACCCGCCTGGCGGATCTCCCCGGCCGCCTCCTGGCCGTCAGCTTCGCGCCCCCGGATCTCAATCTCTGGACTGGTGCGCCCTCCGGCCGCCGCCGCTGGCTCGACCTCGCCGTCGCCCAGGTCGACCCCGCCTACACCGCCCATCTCACCACCTACGAAACCCTTCTCACCCGCCGCAATGCCCTGCTGCGACGCCTCCAGGGCGGCCTCGGCCGCCCGACCGAGCTCGAATTCTGGGATGACCGGATTTCCGAGCCTGCTGTCGAGGTCACCCGCGCCCGGGCGACCTACGTGGCCCGGGTGCGCGCGCCCGTCAGTGCGGGCTTTCTTGCCATGCGGGGTGGCGCCCGTCTGGATCTTGCCTACCGCGCCGCCGGCCTTGGGCTGGACACCAGGGGATTCCAGGTGGCGCTCCGAAAGCAGCGCAACCGCGACATCCAGCGCGGTACGTCCAGCCTCGGTCCGCACCGTGACGATGTCGAAGCCCGTCTGGACGGACGCCCGCTGGCCCATGTCGGCTCACGCGGCCAGCTTCGCCTCGCGGCCCTGGCTCTCAAGCTCGGCCAGCACGAAGTGGCTTGCCAGCAACGCGGCGAAACGGCCGTTCTGCTCCTGGACGACATCGCCGCCGAACTCGACCCCGTCCATCGTCGGCTCCTCATCGACCAGCTCCCGGACGATGCGCAGGTATTGGTCACCACCGCCGACGCCGACCTGCTGAACGAGACATCGATCCGGGATGCGGTCCGTTTCCGCGTGGAGGCCGGCGAACTCGAGCGAATCCATGGCTGATCGACGCGAAGGCCGGCCGCGCAGCATGCGCGAGATGATCGACCGGATGTCCAGCCGCTCCGACCTGCGCTTCGGCGCTCGGCGCGTGGACGCCGTCGACGCTCTCAAGGAGTCCCTGGACGGAGTTCTCGGCGCCAACCTCGCCGCCCGCTGCCGCATCGAGTCGATCTTCGGCACCGAGGCCCGCGTTGCCTGCCGCGACAATTCCACGGCCATGCGCGTTCGCTTTTACGTGCCTGACATTCTTGAAGCCGTCGGCTCGCGACTCGACCCGGCCGACGTCACCGCCATTCGTGTGACCGTCAGCACCCACGACTGGGACGACGCCTGACGTCGCGAGGCTTGGCCAAGTATCTAGTGTCCGAGTAGCGCGCGGTTAGACTCCTCCATCCCGGTCCGTCAGGTCCTATCCCAATGCAATTCACCCGCTCACTCGATGTCATCGCCAGGCCCGATGTTCTGGTCGTCGGCGCTGGCTGCGCGGGCACCGTGGCGGCCATTTCCGCGGCGCGCGCCGGCGCCTCGACCCTCGTCGTCGAGCGCGGCGGCTTCGCCGGCGGCTACATCACCGGCGTCGTCGGCGCTTCGCTGGATGGCTTCGTGGACCTTCGCTCCGGTCTGCCCGTGGTTGGCGGCGTTGTATTTGACCTGGCTCGTGCGGCGGCCCACACCACCGCCACGGGGGATATGGCGACCACCCGCTTCCGCTTCAACGCCGAGGTCGGGCAGTCACAGTCCAACCTCGACCGCCACGTCATCCACTTCGACATCGAGCGCTTCAAGCTCGAGGCCGACCGCCTCATGCAGCAGTCCGGCGCGCAACTCCTCTACCACTCGGTCGTCGCCGACGCCCTTCGCGAAGGCGACCGCATCACTGGCGTCGTCGTCGCCAACAAGGGCGGCCTCGGCGTCATCGAGCCCAAGGCCGTCGTCGATGCCAGCGGCGATGCCGACGTGGCCGCCTTCGCCGGCGCGCCCTACGACCAGGACCTGGACGCCCAGCAGCCCATGAGCCTGCACTTTCGTGTCGGCGGCTTCGAGGCCACGCCCGAAGTTCGCGCCCACTGCAGCGCGTTGCTCAAGCAGGCCGTTGCCGACGGCCGCCTCAAGCTCTACGGCGGTCCCTGGATGGCCCCCTACGCCGAGCGCGACTACTACTTCAACGCCACCCGCTTTTCCGGCAACGGCGTTGACCCTAACGACCTTTCCGCCGCCGAAATCCAGGGCCGCAAGGACGCCCGCCTGATGTTCGACCTTTTCAAGGAACACGTCCCCGCCTTCAAGGACGCCTACTTTGTCACCTCGGGCCCGGTCGTCGGCGTGCGCGAAACCCGCCGAATTCGCGGTGACCGGGTGCTCTCGGCTGACGACATTCAGAACGCCGTCGCCTACGACGACGCCGTCTCGCTGGGCGCCTGGTGGTTGGACCGGCATCCGGTTGATTCCTCCGGCTACCACGAACACGTCATCACCCGCCCCTACGACATTTCCTATGGCACGTTGACGCCGCAGGGCCTCTCAAACCTTTGGGTCGCCGGCCGCTGCCACTCCGCCGAGTCGGCCGCGCTTGCCTCCAGCCGCGTCACTGTCACCTGCATGGGCATGGGCCAGGCTGCCGGCACCGCCGCCGCCCTCTCCGCCGGCAGCGGCCTGGACAGTCGCGAGCTTGACATAACGCAGCTTCAGCAACGGCTCCTGGACGACGGCGCCATCATCGGCCACCGCGCCGACGAGGTCCGCGCCGTCGGCGACGCCATGCGCCCCGAGGAGATGCCCTCGGCGGCCGCCAGCCACTAAGGGCCGGCGCGCCTCAGGTCGTATTCGTCGCCGGCCGCGGCTTACCCGTCGCGTCCAGCATCGCCAGCACCACGTCCCGCGCTTCCCGGAAGAGTTCCAGCGGGTCGCGTCCTTTGCCATAGGCCGAGTTATGCAGGTGCGGCTCCAGCGCCAGGTCCTCGACCACGTCGGGGTCCACCGCCTGCATGATCTGCGGCCACTGCCCGTCGCCCTGCCCGATCGGCACGATCGTGCCCGTCGCCGCCACGTAGTCCTTCAAGTGCAGCACCCGAACCCACGGCGCCACCTTTTCCCAGGCCTCGTCGAACGGCTGCGTCTCGCTGGCCACGTACGCGTGCGCGTCGAACGCCAGCGCCGCTTGCTCCGGCTCGTAGTCCGACAGGATGTCTCGCGTCGTCTCCCCGTCCAGCGTGTACATGCGGTAGTTGTTCTCCAGCAGCGCCACCGCGCCGTCCCCATCGGTCTCGATCCGCCGTACCAGCCGCTCAAAAGCGCCCTTCACGGCGTCGCGGTCCGCGGCGCCCGTCGACCCGTCGCGCGGAGCGAACGAAAAGACCCGGATCCACCGCGACCTCAGCACGTTCGCCGCCTCGATCGACCGGGCGATCTGCCGCTCCACCTTCGCCGGGTCCGTGTCCACCGCATACTTGCCCACCGGCGAGGTCACGCAGTAGCAACCGATCCCGCTTGCATCCAGCCGCCGGCGTAGTTCGGCCAACTGCTCATCGCTCAGCTCGTCGATGGAGAGCGCCGGCCCGTCCGCCGTCAGGCGCAGCTTGGTCAGGTTTGCCCGAGGGACCCCCAGCACCCGCAGACCGGCGATCTGCTCATCCAGCGGTTCCGCGATCTCCCCGCACATTCCGGACATGCCCCAGCTCATGGACGTTCTCCTGACCTTCCGGCGACGTCGCCGGGGCGCATTCTAGGCGTCGGTCGGCGTCTCCATCGGAATCGCTGACGCGGCCGCCAGCGCCTGTCGCAGGTCCACCGTGTACATCTGCCGCGTCCCCTCGTGCGCCGAGTCGATGCACAGCGCCGTTCCGTCCCGGTTCCAGCGCGGATGCAGGTCCACCCGCAGCGGACCGTCCAACTCCGGCGGCGCGTGAAACGCCGCCAGGTCCACCCGCAGTCCGTCCGCCGTCCGCACGATCATCAGCCGTCGCAGGTTCTGGCTGTCCGGATACGTGTCGTTCGCAATCCAGGCGCGGTCCGGCGAATACGAGCAGTGCCCGTCTTCCGTCAGCACGTCCGCTGCGAACGTCCGCGGCTCGGCTCCCGCGTCGCTCACCCGCCAGAATGCGTTCGCCGCCACCGGTGCTCCACCCCAAACCAGGATCTCGTCCGCGCTCCGCCAGTCGTAGTGCGACACCAACCGCGCGTCCCAGATCACCCGCGCCTCCGACCCGTCCGGACGCAGCGTGACCAGCCGCGTCTGACGCGGACCCTCGAACGGCTGCCATCGGTGCAGCACCGCCACCCGTGATCCGTCCGTATTGATCTGCGCGTGATTCAGCCAGTGCGTCTGCCCGGCCATGCTCGCGTCGGAGTCCATGCCCACGATCTCCCCCAGCGACAACACAAGCTCCGCGCCGCCGCTGTCCAGGTCGACCCTCCACACGCCGTCGTTGCCCGGCGCTCCCTCATCCGCCCACGCATCCGCCACGCCCTCGTACCCATACCCCGGCCGCTGCGTCGCCAGCCGCGCGAAGTTCAGCCCAATCGCGTACCGCCCAGTCGGATCAACTGCATAAACGGCCCGCTCCAACTCCCGCCGGTCCCCGGTGGCCAGATCGTGCATGACACCCACAAAACGCCCCGCCCGCCGCTGGTTGTAGATCACGCGGTTGGCCGCGCCCGGCGCCCACTGCAGCATCGTCCCCTGCTGCCAGCACCACGCCTTGGTCGTGGCGAACGGCTCGAAGGCCTTCAGACCCGCGGTATCGATCAGCCCCAGTTCCAGTTCATCGTCGGGCGTCGGCTGCCGATCTCTGAACCCCGCCCGCATGCCCAGCAATTTCGTGCCGCACGGCGACCACGGCGTCTTCTCGTAGTACCCGAAGAAATAGTCGCCCGGCGGCTGCGTCACTCGCCGAATCGAAACGTCGGTTGCGGTCACGATCCTGGACATGCCAGGAGTCTAGGGCCTCGGTACAGCCACCGTCTCTTGTATCCTCGCCCGCCTACCTCTACGCGGCCGCATTCGGCCAGGGCCCCTTGTGCATCGCATAGCTGTTATTGCCGGCGACGGAACCGGACCAGAAGTCACCGCCGAGGCGCTCAAAGTCCTCGAGGCCGCCGCCGCCGCCGAAGGCTTCGCCTACGACCTCACCGAACTGGACTTTGGAGGCGAACGCTACCTCCGCACCGGCGAGACTCTTCCCGACTCCGCATTGGAAGACCTCCGCAGCTTCGACGGCATCTTCCTCGGCGCCATCGGTCACCCCGACGTCGCCCCCGGCATCCTGGAGAAGGGCATCCTGCTCAAGGCCCGCTTCGAGCTCGACCAGTACATCAACCTTCGCCCCGTCAAGCTCTATCCCAACGTCGAGACGCCCCTCAAGGACAAGGGCCCGGACGAAATCGACTTCGTCGTCGTCCGCGAGAACACCGAAGGCATGTACACCGGCATGGGTGGTGTGCAATACGAGGGCACCGACCACGAGGTCTCCACCCAGATTCACTGCACCACCTATCGTGGCGCGGCCCGCGCCGTTCGCTACGCCTTCGAACTCACTCGCCGCCGCAACGAACGCAAGCAGTTGCACCTCGTGGCCAAGACCAACGTGCTGACCAACGTCGGCGGCACCTGGTGGCGCGCGTTCAATGAGATCGGCGACAACGACTACCCGGATGTCACCCGCGAGTACGCCCACGTCGACGCCGCCGCCATGTGGTTCGTCAAGAACCCCGAGTGGTTCGACGTCGTCGTCACCGAAAACCTCTTCGGCGACATCATCACCGACATCGGCGCCATCATCTCCGGCGGCCTCGGCATCGCCGCCGGCGGCAACATCAACCCCGAAGGCGTCTCCATGTTCGAGCCTATTGGCGGCTCGGCGCCCAAGTACACGGGCCAGGGCGTCATCAATCCGCTGGCGGCCATTAACGCCATGCACATGCTCCTGGACCACCTCGGCGAGTCAGCGGGATCCGCTCGCGTCGAGACTGCATTGGTCAGCGCGCTCCGGAGCGGCAAGATCGAGTCCATGAGCGCCGGCCGCATGGGCATGGGCACCGCCGAAGTCGGCGACCTGGTGGCTTCGCTCGTCTAACTGCCGGCGAACGTTGGACTAGCTGTGGCTGCCGACGGGCTGCCGCGCCGCGTACCGGTGCGCCATTTCGTCCAGCGAAACCACCGGCACGCCGCCGGCCTGGCCCACCATGCCGAAGGCCTCCATCCGCGCCGCGCACACGTCCGCCATCGCCTCGCGCGCCGGTGTCAGGTACTGCCGCGGGTCGAACTCGCCACGCTGCTCGGTCAGTACGCGCCGCACCGCACCGGTCATCGCCAGCCGGTTGTCCGTATCCACGTTGACCTTGCGCACGCCGTGCCGGATGCCTTCTTGAATCTCTTCTAACGGCACGCCCCACGTCTGCCGCATTTCGCCGCCGAACTCGTTGAAGATGTCCTGCAGTTCCTGCGGGACCGACGAGCTCCCGTGCATCACGATGTGCGTGTTCGGCAGCCGCCGGTGAATCTCACGGATACATTCCATAACCAGCACCCCCGCGTCCGGCTTGTGGCTGAACTTATAGGCGCCGTGGCTCGTACCGATGGCCACCGCCAGCGCGTCCACGCCCGTACGCTCCACGAAGTCCTCGGCTTGCTCCGGGTCGGTAATCAGCTGTTCGCGATCCAGCACGCCTTCCGCGCCGTGCCCGTCCTCCTGGTCGCCCATGCCCGTCTCCAGGCTGCCCAGCACGCCCAGTTCGCCCTCCACGCTCACGCCCCGCTCGTGGGCCAGCTCCACCACCTCGCGGGTCACCGCCACGTTGTAGTCGTAGTCGGACGGCGTTGAACCGTCTTCCAGCAGCGACCCGTCCATCATCACGCTCGTATAACCCTGGTCCATCGCGCTCAGGCAGGTTTCCGGGCTATTGCCGTGATCCTGGTGCATGACCACGGGAATGTTCGGATTGAGTTCGAGGGCCGCCAGGATCAGGTGCCGCAGATACGCCTCGTTCGCATACGCCCGCGCGCCTCGGCTCGCCTGGATGATTACCGGCGAATCGGTCCGGCTCGCCGCCGCCATCACGGCCTGCACCTGCTCCATGTTGTTCACGTTGAAGGCCGCCACGCCGTAGTCGTTCTCGGCGGCGTGGTCCAACAGCACACGCAGGGGAATCAGCGGCACGCCAGTGAAGCTCCCGGTCCCAAATGGCCGTTCTATCGAAAGGGGTAACGCTTAGGATACTCCGACCGAGGCTGATTCCGCACTGACTTGGCTGCACCCACGCCTTCCGACGCCCCATATTCCTGCGTCCCCCCGCCTGTCCACTTCCGTTTCGTGGACGTGGCCAGCGGTGGCCAGATGCTCCCGCGCCGCCACGTGCTGGTCGCGAACGGCCGTGTCACCGCCGTAAGCGCCTCCCCAATCCAGGCGCCGTCCGGCGCGCTCACCGTTGACGGACCCGGCGTCCTTGCGCAGGGCTTCGTTGACACCCACGTCCACGGCCGCCGAGGCTTCGATGTCATGCGTCCCGGCGAGGTCGAACCCCTATCGCTGGACCTCCTGTCGCAGGGCGTCACCGGATTCCTGCCCACCATCGTGGCCGCTCCGCCAAACGAGCTCGCGGCGGCCTTGTCCGCGGCCAGCGGCGATCCTCGCGGCGCCCGCGTCCTGGGCGTCCATGCCGAAGGCCCATTCCTCTCCCCCGACCAGCCCGGCATGTTTCCTCCGGACGCGTTCCACGACTATGACCGCGCGCTCTGGCGCGACATGCAGAATGCGGCTGCCTCCCCGATCTGCCTCATGACCGTCGCTGCGGAACGCCTCACGCGCGCCCAGGTCGAGAATCTCCGCGCCGACGGTGTCACCCTCAGCCTCGGCCACACCGACGCCTCATACGAAGAAGCGCTCGCCGCCTTCGACGCCGGCGTCACCCGCGGCACTCACGCCTACAACGCCATGCGCGGCTTCCACCATCGCGATCCCGGCGCCGTCGGCGCGCTGCTCGACCGCGGCGATATCGACGCCGAACTGATCCTGGACGGCCTCCACGTCGCCTGCGCCCCCGCCCGCATTCTCGCCGCCACCCGCACCACCGGCCGAATTGTCCTCGTCTCCGACAGCGTGCCCCCCGCCGGCTGCCCACCCGGCGACTATCCCTGGGCCGGCCGCCGTCTCCGCGTGGACAGCGACTCCATCCGCCTCCCCACCGGCCGTCTGGCTGGCAGCGCCCTCACCCTGGACGCCGCCGTGCGGAGAGCCGCCCGCTGGCTGGACGCTTCCCCTGCCGCCGCACTGCACATGGCCTCCGAAGCCCCGCGCGCCTCCATCGGCCTCGATCCAGGCGGCCTTAGAGCCGGCGTTGCGGCCGATCTCGTGCTGCTCGATCCACATCTCCACCCGCGCATGACCCTCGTCGCCGGCGTCGTGCGCTGGCGCCGGATGCGCCCGAAACATTGCGCGAACGCTCCATCTGGGGCAGATTGAGCGGAACGGTCAACCCTCCAACGCAACAAGGACCAGCGCCTTATGACTTTGGGCCTCTGGGGTCGCATTCGAAGCTCCACGATCAGCTGGCTCATCATCTCCGCCTTCTTCTTCGGGCTGGATGTCGTCGACGGGTTCCCCTTCCCGTCTTGGTCGCTGATCCTCATCATCGTCTTCATGATGTGGCCGCTCTTCTTCGCGGTCCGCTGGGTCGTCCGCGGCTTCTGACCGCCACCTGACGCATGACTAACGACGAACAAGACGAGGGGATCCCCCAACTTCTCGGCCCCGGCGGTGAACCGCTCGGCCCGACGCCCATGCCCGCCGCCGAGCCGGCGCCGCAACCTGCCGCGCCCGAAAAGCCCTCCGCGCCTGGGGCCCCATCGGCCCCCGACACCGCGCCTGCCGCAGACGCCGCCCCCGCGCCCGATCCATCCCAGGGCCCGATCTACCGCATTTCCACCCTGCTCGCCGTGGATCCGCGCGCCATTCCGGCCGCCCTCATCACGGTGCTTAACCACGACCCCTTCGAGGCCTACAAGCGTCGCCTCGACGCAGTGCGTCCGCAGTTCGACCAGAGCCGCGACGTCATGATCTCCGCGACCGAGGCTCAGCTGATTCAGCAGGGCGCGTTCGAGGGAGATCACCGCGCGGCCGCCACCCGCATGGTCGAGCAGAACTTCATGCGCACGCTGTGGGACGTCTGCTACGAGACTGTCTCCGGCGCCCACGTCTCACTCATCTTCTCGGCCGGCCTGGCCGGACCCGAACGCCTCGCCGGTGCCCTGCTTGCTTCCAACGCCCCGGTGCCAACCGTGTGGGTCACCACGCGCGCCTTGACCGCCGGAGACCGCTTCGGCGCCTGGGCCGTACCGGTCACCAGGGACACGGAAATGCCGGCCACCGTGGCCCTCTCGGCCGAGAACTTTCAGCAGCTCCGGCTCAGCTTCGCCAAGGTTCGCGTCTAGCTCCGAACCCGCGCCCGCTTGACAGCCTCCTAGGCCCTCCGGTAAAACCGACCGACCAGTCGGTTTGGTGAAGCCAGTGAGCCTGCGTCTCCCCGGGCGATCTGCCACGGATCGCAAGGGCGCTACCCGCCGCGCCCTCTTGGAAGCCGCCCTCAACGTCTTCGGCGAAAAGGGCTACCACGGCGCCGCCGTCGACGACATCGTCGACCGCGCCGGTCGCTCCAAGGGCGCCGCCTACTTCCACTTCCCCAGCAAGGCCGCCATCTTCCGCGCTCTGGTCCGCGAACTAGCCAGTCAGCTGGTCAACTCCATCCAGCGCAAGATGGACGAAGTCGACTCGCCCGCCGAACGCCTCGACGCCGCCCTCCTCGGCCTCATCGATGTCTTCGTTCGGCACCGCACCCTCGCCCGCATCGTGCTCATCGAAGTGGCCGGCGCCGGCCGCACCTTCAGCGCCGACCTCATCTTCGTCCGCCGCCAGTTCGCCGACCTGGTCGAACGCGAACTCGACCGCGCCGTCGAAACCGGGGCCATCGCGCCCTGCGACACCCACCTCATCGCCACCGCCTGGTTCGGAGCCCTGAACGAAGTCGCCGTCCACTGGCTGCACGATCCCGACGCCGGATCGCTGCACGCCTCGTACCCGAGCCTGCGCCAGTTGCTCCTCCAGAGCGTAGGCTTCAGCCCCGCCGAGGTAGATCGCGTGCCCCTCCATGCTTGAAGCCCCTGCCGCTCCCGCCATCCGTTTGCGCGACCCCGCCCTCGAACCGATCTGGGAAAAGTCCCAGCGCGGCGAACGCCTCTCCGAAGACGACGGCCTCACTTGCCTCTCCACCCGCGACCTGATCGGTCTCGGTCGCATCGCCGACGCCGCGGCCCGCCGTGTCTCCGGCGATCGCGTCTATTTCACCTTCAACGTCCACGTCAATCCCACCAACATCTGCGTCCTGTCCTGCAAGTTCTGCGACTTCGCCGCCAAGGTCGGCGACGACCACGCCTACGAGTACTCCATCGACGAGATCATCGGCCAGATCCACCCCGAGGTTCACGAAGTCCACATCGTCGGCGGCCACCATCCCACCATCCCGTTCGAGTGGTACGAGGACCTCCTCCGCGCCATCAAGGCCGAACGACCTTCGGTCCAGATCAAGGCCTTCACTGCCGCCGAAATCGACTACTTCCACAAGCGCTTCAAGATCCCCGACCAGGAAGTCCTGGAGCGCCTGCTCGACGCCGGCCTCGACTCAATGCCCGGCGGCGGCGCCGAGGTCTTCTCCGAACGCGTCCGCCGCGAACTCTTCCGCGGCAAGGCCGGCGCCGACCGCTGGATCGAACTCCACCACCTCGCCCACTCCCTGGGCATCCACACCAACGCCACCCTCCTCTACGGCCACATCGAGACCCACCGCGAGCGCGTCCGCCACCTCATGCGCCTCCGCGAGGCCCAGGACGAATCCGGCGGCTGGCTCTGCTTCATCCCGCTCGAATACCAGCTGGGCACCACCATGCTGGTCGATCGCCACGCCTCCCCCATCGACGACCTGCGCACCCTCGCCACCTCCCGCCTCATGCTCGACAACTTCCCCCACATCAAGTCCTACTGGGTCATGAGTGGCGAGAGCACCGCCTCGATTGGCCTCAACTTCGGCGCCGACGACCTCGACGGCACCATAGGCACCGAGCGCATCGCCCATGCCGCCCACGCCGCCAGCCCGCTCGGCCTGGAGCGCGACCGCATGGTTCGCCTCATCCGCTCCGCCGACAAGGTTCCGGTCGAACGCAACGCCACCTACGACGTTGTGAAGGTGTATGACGCCTAGGCTCGGCCGCATTCCGTATCTCAACACGGAGCCGTTTTTTGCGGACGACGAAGTCCGCACCAACGCCGTCGTCGAGGTCCCGAGCCGCATGATCGACCTCGCCCGCCTCGGCGCCGTCGACATCGCGCCCCTCCCCGTCGTCGCCGCCTTCGATCACCCCGGGCAATTCCGCCCTATCGGCGGCCTCGGCATCGCCGCCTCCGGCGCCGCCCGCAGCGTCCTGCTCCGCTCGCGCCTACCCATCGATCAGCTTTCCGACGCCACCATCGGCGTCATCGACGAAACCGCCACCTCCGTCCGCCTTCTCAAGGTCCTCCTGCAATTCCGCTTCGATATCAGCCGCACCACCTTCGTCGCCCTGGACCAACCGGCCGACGCCGTACTCCTCATCGGGGACAAAGCCCTGCTGCGGCGACGAAACCTCCACACTCATCCCCACGAACTCGACCTCGCCGCCGAATGGCACGCCTGGACCGGTCTGCCCTTTGTCTTCGCCTCCTGGATGGCACGCGTCGACGTCACGCCCGAAGCCCGCGACGCCGCAGTGAACTACTTCAACGCCAACCTTGACCGCAATCTGGCGGACCCCTCCGCCATCCACCGCCGCCGCCCCGACCTCGGCCTCTCGGCCAACGCCGTGGCGACCTACCTGCAAACCTTCCTCTATCGATTCGACGATGCCGCCTGGGCCGGCCTGGAACGCTTCCAGGAACTCGACGCCCGTCTCACCGCCGTGGAGCGCGTAGCGTGATGGACCAGATCACCCGCAAGATCGATGCCGGTAACCGCCTCACCCCCGCCGACGCCCGGTACCTCCTCTCAGACGCCCCCCTGCTCGAACTCGGCGCCCTCGCCGACGAAGTCCGCAACCGCCGTCACCCTGGCGACGTCGTCACCTACGTCGTCGACACCAACCTCAACTACACCAACCTCTGCGACGCCTACTGCTCCTTCTGCGCCTTCTACCGCCCCCACACCAGCAATGCCGACGACGCCTACACCCACACCGTCGACCAGATGATGACCCAGGTCGCCGCCGCCGCTGAAATGGGTTGCACCACCGTCCTCATGCAGGGCGGCCTCAACCCCGAGCTACCCCTCGAGTACTACCTCGACATGGTCCGCACCACTCGCGAGCGCTTCCCCGGCATGACCCCCCACTACTGGTCCGCGCCCGAGATCTACGAAATGTCCAAGGTCTCCGGCCTCGACTACCACGGCGTCTGCCAGGACCTCTGGGACGCCGGCCAGCGCACCCTCCCCGGCGGCGGCGCCGAAATCCTCACCAACGAGGACCGCCATCGCATCAGCCCCCTCAAGATGAACGCCGACGAGTGGATCGCCATCCTCCGCGCCGCCCAGCAGGTCGGCTTCCGCGGCACCGCCACCATGATGTACGGCCACGGCGAAACCGTGGACGGCCGCGTCGAACACTTCCAGCGCGTCCGCGATCTGCAGGACGAAACCGGCGGCTTCTACGCCTTCGTCCCCTGGAGCTTCGCCCCCGGCGGCACCCCCCTCGGCCGCAAGCTCGGCGGCCTCCGCGCCCAGGCCAACGACTACCTCCGCATCCTCGCCGCCGCCCGCCTCTACTTCGACAACATCGACCACATCGACGCCTCCTGGTTCAGCGAGGGCAAGAAAACCGGCCAGGTCGCCCTCCACTTTGGCGCCGACGACTTCGGCGGCACCCTATTCGACGAAAACGTCATGCAGGAAGCCGGTCACTACGTCCGCACCTCCGTCGAGGAAATGCAAACCATGATTCGCGAAGCCGGCTTCACCCCCGCCCAACGCGACACCCACTACCAGGTCCTCCAAACCTTCGACGCCCACCCCCTCCCCGCCTAACCCATGCCCCGCCCCACCCCACCCCGTTCACCCTGAGCCCGTCGAAGGAGCCTGCCCTGAGCCTGTCGAAGGGTCCCGCCCTGAGAAACCCTTGCGAATCCCCCGCCTCCTCGAAACTGCAGCCGCTCTTTCTCCCTCTCCCTTGAGGGAGAGGGCTGGGGTGAGGGTGGCTGCTATCCCAACCACCCACCCAGGGGTCCAGCAACCCGGCCCGGAAAGCTCGCCTCTTAATCCCTCTCGGGGGGAGTGTTCGGGTGAGGGGTCTTCCGGGCCCCCAACCCTGGGTGACGCAAGGGTCTCTCGAGAGAGGGACGGCTCTTGCTCCCTCTCCCCGTGGGAGAGGGCTGGGGTGAGGGTCTTCCGGGCAACCTCCACCGGGTTAAGCAAGGGTCGTTCTTGGGGGAGAGGTCTTCCGAACACCCGCTCCTGGGTGACCCAAGGGTCTCCCTGAGCCAGACGAAGGAGCAACCGCCAAACCTATGCGCCGCCTCACCGTCGGCCACAGCCCCGACGCCGACGACGCCTTCATGTTCTACGCCCTCACATCGGGTCTCGTCCCACTCGATGGCCCGGAACCCGCCGAAATCACCGCTGTCCACGACGACATCCAATCCCTCAACGAACGTGCCCAAACAGCCGAACTGGACATCTCCCAGATCTCCGCCGCCGCCTACCCCGCCGTCGCCCACCGCTACCGAATCACCGCCTGCGGCTCCTCCATGGGCGAAAACTACGGCCCCGTCGTCGTTGCCCCCCAGGCAATGAAGCCCGAGGATCTCGCTGGCTGTCGAATCGCCGTCCCCGGCCCCCACACCACCGCCTTTGCGCTTGCCCGCATCTACCTCCCCGAATTCCAGCCTGTCCAGATCCCCTTCGACCAGGCCTTCCAGGCCGTCCGCGACGGCCGCGCCCAGGCCGCTGTCGTCATCCACGAAGGCCAGATCACCTACGCCTCCGCCGGCTTCGGAAAGGTCCTCGACCTCGGCGAAGCCTGGTTCAGCGACACCGGCTTGCCCCTTCCCCTCGGCATCAACATCGTCCGCCGCGACCTCGGCGACCACTGGTGCCAGGCCATCGCCACCGCCCTCGCCGCCTCCATCGACTACGCCCGCGCCAACCCGTCCCAGGCCCTCGCCCACGCCCGCGCCGTCGGCGCTGATCTCGACGAAGACATCACCACCCGCTTCACCAACATGTACGTCACCAACCTCACCCGCAACATGGGCCCCCCCGGCCACACCGCCCTCCACACCCTCTTCCAACGCACCCCCACCCCCGCCTCCCACCCAGTGCCCCTAGACATCGTCCCAGCGCCCTGACCGCAGCCCCTATCCCTGGTGACACTGCCCAACCTCTAGCCAACGAACCCCACGTGACTGGGAATCGGCGTTTCCAGCGCCAGTTGGAGAAACAGCTAGAGCCCTTCGGCCCGCAATGTGACCCGCACGCAAGCCTTGACTACCCCGGCGCGGCAGCCGTCAGCATCTTGTCGTCGCCGGTGAGCTTTCCGTCATGGACAAGCTCATCAACGGCCTGACCGATCCTCTTCAAGATGCCCTTACCTGTTCGCCGAAATCCAAACTGCCGAGCTGTTTCCTTGACAAGGTCAGTTCGTCCAGCGCCATATAGCAAGTTGGCGCAGACCAAGACCCCAGACTTAATCTCCAACAGCGGGATATGATCAATCTTCCGACGAGAAGCGTGATTGCGGGGTGCCGATGCATTTGGGGCACGTGGTCGCAACTCGATTGATTGCCCCGGAAGGACTAGGAATGGCGACGAAGTTTGGGCGTCAAGTGGGTTCATAGAAAGACCAGAGCTTCCGTGATCAAGGGTCGCCAGAAAAGAGTCCGGAAGTGTCGCTCCACCCAGTTCACTCCCTAACCATTTAAGTCCTGACACACTTGTTACTGCTTGATACACCTGTGCTCGGGTGCTTCTTTGGACGCGGCCGACACCGTAGCGAATTCTAATCCTCTCCACTACGGCATCGACATGAACTGGTCCCTCATCTTGCACGACTGTCAAAATAAGCTCTTCAAGTGTTTCGAAGTCTTCGCCCCGAAGAGCCTCACCGATCCAGATCTGCGACAAATCTGCTACAACGTAGGTCCCAAAAGGGCTCTCTGAACCGCTTTCACCTTCGGAATCCAGTGACCTCAGCTGGGAGTTGTCGGAATCTCGACTCATCCAGTCTTCACCAGAAACCACCGTTACTCGACTTGGTTCATCTTCCTCAATTGCCTCGCTGCCTTGGACGTCATCTGGGGATTCGTCAGCCGAATCCTCGTCTACAACCGCCACCGTCTTAGCAAGGGTAGTCGCCGAGACAATACTCTTCTCGTCTACGGGACGCAGCGGTGCGTCAGTGTCTGTGATGAATGTCTCCCCTTCGTTCAGAGCATGCTCGATCGCATCCAATTCGCGCTCCGGATTCTGAATCCACGCCCGCGACCAAACGCGATGGATCCGCCAGCCCAGGCCCTCCAATACCGATTGACGCAGCCAATCCCGGTCACGCGCGGCTGGGGCGCTGTGATACGTCGCCCCGTCACACTCAATGCCCAGGGCGTAGCCCGCGCCGTCCTCGGCCTGAATCGCCAGATCAACCCGATAGCCAGCCACGCCAACCTGGGTAGCAACCCGATGACCGCGCTCGACCAGCGCGCGTCGCACAGACTCTTCGAAAGGGCTCTCGGTCTTGGCTTGGCCATTATCAGCTGCGGCCTGCCCGAGCGCGGAGTCGGGGCTCCGAGCGAACTCCAAGTATCGTTTGAGCAGCCGTGCACCCCGGCTCTCAGATGTGATGTCCTCCGGCTTGAGCGAATGCACAATCGTCATCGACCGGCGTGCCCTGCTCACTGCTACGTTTAACCTCCGCTCGCCGCCTTCGTTGTTAATCGGACCGAAACGGTTGTAAATCTGTCCGGACTCTGTGGGTCCATAGCACACGGATAAGAGAATGTGATCGCGCTCGTCACCCTGGACGTTTTCGAGATTCTTGACAAAAAACCGCTCCTGCCGCTCTCGTGCGAATCGATCTTCGTACTCCGGATGGAACTCGCGCGCCTCGTCGATAAGTGTCTCAATCAAGTCCGCCTGGGCCCGGGATAGCGTAACGACCCCGATGCTCTCGGACTTCGGTCGAGTTCGAAGAAGCTCGAAGACCAACTCAACGACTCTCTCCGCCTCTCTTCGGTTCGTCCGCGAGCCGCCGGACTCGTAGCGGCCATCCGGCAGGTAGACGGCCTGGACGCCATGAGCAGCTGGTTTACGGGGGCTGGGAAACGTTAAGAGCCGATCGTCATAGAAATAGTGATTTGAGTAACGAATCAGGCTGTCGTGGCGGCTGCGGTAGTGGACCCCGAGATAGTGCTCGGCGACTCCGCTGCCCACCATTCCTACCATCACATCCAGAATGCTCTCGCGCCCCTCAAACCAGTCGGTCTCCTCGTCGCCGTCGTCGTCGTCATCCTCGTGCTCATAGCGATGCTGGAACAGCGTGGTCGGTGGCAACTGCCGACGGTCCCCTACGACGATTGTCTGATTCGTCCGTGAAATCGCCGGGACCGCGTCTTCCGGCAAAACTTGCGACGCCTCGTCAAACACGACGGTGTCGAAGTGCAGATTCGCACTTGCTGAGCCAGTGCGCGCCAGGTATTGGCTAACTGCTAGGGGGCTCATCAGGAAGCACGGTTTCATCACCTGAATCAAATGCGGTGCCGTGGTGAGCAACTGCCGAACCGACATCTGCCGTCGTCGCTTGGTGAGTTCGCCGCGTAGAACGCCGAGCTGTCCCGAGCGCGTAAAACCAGTTCGAGACTTTGGATACTTGCCGAAAAGCACCGTCCGAGCTTGGTCGCGCAAGGCATTCGGAAGCTGCAGATCCAGATTCTGGAATCTACGTCGAAGTGCCTCATGGTCGCGTCCAGTGAAGTCACGCAGGCGAGGATCTTGTTGGGAGATTGCGTCGAGCCACGTCGCATAGAGACGCCGGTTCACAATCCCCGGAACCAACGTCGCGTCGTCGGTTGCGTCCCGGATGCGTGCAACACTGTCGGCGCCAAGGATTCGGTCGAGTTCGTCGGCGGCAAGCTTGAACTCATTCCACGACGTCGCACTGTCGGCGTCCTGACGAACCGATGCAAGCCAGTCGCCAAGGGCGCGAAACGGTGCTGCCTCCCACGATGTCCACGGAGAGTCCGAGTGCTGGAATCGCGAATCCAGCACAGCAAGATCGCTTGGGTACGAAGCCTGAACCGACTCGACTTTCCCGGCGATCTGCATCGGATCCAATGCCAGGTTCTCCGAGCAGACGATTTCACAGAGGCGATCGCTCGGTTTGTTGTCTAGAAGGTCGAGCAGCTTCTGGCACCAAAGGAGGGCGCCCAATACGGCATCCCAGTCGGTGTCGCGACCGTTGAACCACTCGCCGAAGTCTCTTCGCAGATCGCCTCGGGAAGATCGTTCGTACTCCTCAATGGTCTGGAGACGCGCGAGATCGTCGATCAGTTCACAGAAGGCCAGCCAATCGGCAGGGGCATCGGCAAGCTGCCTCACTATCGACTGCGTCGCATCTGCTAACCGCTCAAGCGGTGCCAGCGCCTGCTGAATGTTGGCCAGGATTCCTCCAGGACCGATCTGTTTGAGGTCTAGTCGATCCGATTTGAGCAACTGGAGTGAATCCTCAACAGCCTCAAGGTTCATCTGCGCCGTCTGCTGCGGGTCATGCAGCGCTTGTCGATCCACATGATTCGTCAGCAGCATTCGCAGCCGATCGGGTCGCCAAGGCCAACTCTGCAGCAGTCGTTCCAGACGATCCATTAGGGCTTCAAGTTGCACCCAATCCGTCTCGAGCGAACGCGCATGCTGTCCAATGTGCGGCTCAACGGCGGCGTACGCCGATTCCCAATCTCTCCGAAGTGATTGGATCGAAATCGCCCGTTCGACCACTGAAAGCCAGCCCGCAACGTCCATGCGGCCCGGAACTCTCGAATGACCGCGCAGCAATCGCAGGTCGCTCTGATACGTAGCCCTTCCGATGAGATGACGTCGGATTCCGCTCTGATGGTCGATTCGGAATCGGACCAGCATCTCCCTGTTGACGTCATCGACCAGCTCTGGGTCAAAAGACGCGAAGAACTCGGACTCGGCACTGGTGAGTGCCTGATGCGTCTTGCGCGCGGCTGCAGCTAACTGTCTGACTCTTACGAGTTGATCGAGATCGATCCAGGCGTTAGGGACAGCAGCAACCTCTACAAGCTGGCTTGCAAAGCCGAGCACTCGTGACGACTCCAGCCACGAGGCTGCCGGCGAATCGATACCAAACTGTGCAGCGAGTTCGTCGAGGGCAGCATTCAGGCCAATTGCCGCGGTTTGTAGGCGCGTCGCGTCCTCAAATATCGCTGCCGGATCAGGCAGCAAACGCTCTGCCCAGTTCGACCCAAGAGCTTCACGAAGCGCCTCTATTTCTGACGTACTAGGGCGCACAGACCGAGATAGATGCCGAAAGTCGGCAGTCGGCACTCGCCCGCCGAATGCCCTAAGGCCGTGGGTGGATAGTTCGAGCGCCTGCTGCTGTTGCTCGCGTTGCTCCGCAGCTATTCGGCGCAAGGCCTTTAGCACGTCCCGTTGCAGCCAGTGCGGTAGCGTGCGAGGCCTATTCTCCAGATGACAGGCTAGCGCGCGGAGACTTGAAGCGCCGGCCATATCCTCTGGTGCCGGTACGCAAAGTAGCCCAGCCTGATTGCTAAGTAGTCTCTCAGCTCGCTCGACAACGCGCAGGGCTGTGTCCGCGTCTCGCCTAAGTTGATCCGCGAGCCCGACGGAACCGCCTTGTACCTTCAGGGGCTTCCATTTCGTAGTGGCCAGATCTCGAAATTCCTGATCGCGTCTTGCAATCCGATCCGCCAACGATGTGACTTCCCTGATTTGTGGCTCGGTTATCGAAACTGCGCTCGGTACCGGAAACTCGACGTCGGGAAGATCTCGCACGCTCGCGTATTCACCATGAATGTCATAGACACTTCGTCCTAAGGGCTCCCGAGTCTCATGCAGACCGCGTACGACCACGTTGAGCGAGTTTCGGCTGGACTCCAAGTCCGCGTAGTTGTAGTCAATCTGCGAGACTTCGCCATTGTCTTCTATTGAACTCCGCAACTGCTCGTATACCGATGTCTTGCTGGCTCGGTCACTGTGCATGTCAAGGCAAAAGACGCCGAGATTCTCCTGATCAAGACGGTCCTTGACGACGTCCAACGCGACGCTCTTCTCACTGACGAAGAGCACACGCTTTCCATGGGTCAGCAAATTGGAAATGATGTTCACAATCGTCTGGCTCTTGCCGGTGCCGGGAGGTCCATGGATTACTAGGTTGTCGCCGGCGCGAGCAGCCGCAACGGCACGAAGCTGACTGTGATCGACTGCCAAGACTGTGACTTCCTGACGAAGATCAAGCATGTCGTCTAGCTGCCCGCCAGCTAGCTCGGAATCTGGTGGGAACGCATCGCGTGCTGCTGTCCCACTAGAGTCCAGCGTTACTTCCTCCCCAGCCAGCCGCCGGACCAGTGGGTGCGTCACACCCACAGTTCGCATCTGTTCCAGGTCTTCCCACATCGCGAGTTTGGTGTACTGGAAAGTCGAGAGCACGACCTCTTGAGTGACCCGCCAGCCATCGCGTCCAGAAACTAGGTCTGAAACTTCATTGAGGTATGCCGCGTATGTCTCGTGATCAAATTCTGGCAGCGTGATCTCGAACTGCCGCAGCTTGTGACGGAGCGTGGCGTTGGCCGTGGCGTCGTCATCTTCACGCCTCAGCACGAATGGTTCGCGGGGCGATGAGCGCTGCAGGTCAACCGGCAATAGCAGAAGCGGTGCCTTGGCTCGCTCGCGGTCCTCGTCGATCCACTCAAGAAATCCGGCAGCGAGGAAAAGCACATTGATTCCCTGCTCTTCCATCCACTCCCGCTCTTTGCGCAGGAAACGCAGCAGCACCCGCTGCAGCGCCAGCGGCTCGACGTCAGTTGTCAGATCTCCGGGCACGAACTCAATGTCAGCGTCCGCCTCCACAGGTTCGGAAGTTGCCGGCTCGAGCGCCGTGCCGCGCCGACGGCGACGACGTCGCGCGTAATCGAAAGTTCGACCTCTGCGCGCACGCTGCAAATAGTCATCGATTCCGTCAGGGTTGAATCGACTGATGGGAACGCAGCGGATGGTGGCTCGTCGGCCAGACTTCGGATCTTTGGGTGCGGTGTTTCCTTTGAAGTAGAGCAGGTTGTTGCTGCGGTTCAACTGCAGCAAATGGCTCTGCCAGCGCGCAACCGCCGCGTCAACGGTGTCTATCTCTGCTGACCCATTTGTCGCCACTGTCTTCGGACTTGGAGTGTCAAGACGCTCACCCATCGGTTCGTGCCATCGCAACTACGCTCGCCCAGGCGCGGCGCAAGGATAGAGGCACCGCACCCGATCTGCCATTCCCCCGCTCCTTAGGTGAATAATCCGGATCGCTCTCCGTGAAACTGGTTTGGGGCGCAGGCTCTTGCTCAGCTTGGGCCCCGCAGCACTGGCCGCCAGCCGCTCGCCCGTTGGCGCTGCCGGCCAGCCAACGACCGCTCAGCACCGCCCGCTGTCCACAGGTCGCCGCGTCTAGCCCTCATCTCTTGCCCACTCCTGCACGTCCACACCTTGCCTTCCGTTCTTCTCCAGTGTACACTTTCTGAGTAAGTCCTTCAACCCTTGTCCCAGATGCCCCTCGCCCTCCTGCTCCTCCTCCCCTACTTCAGCCCGCGCTTTTCCTACTTCTCACTGCTCTCAGCTTGCTCTCTCCTCACCGCCGGCCTGGCGCCCCGGCGCCGCCCCTCCTGGTTCCCAACTTTGCGAAGAGGCCGACTTCATTCCGGCCGCATCCGCTCAAGTCGCACGCACCCCAACCCTTCGCCATGTCCGTGCATCCAGCATCCCCGCCACCGTCCAGCCGCCCCCTCCCAACCCCAACGTTCCTTGCCGACCCGCCAAAAAATCCGGCCCAAACTGTCTCTCGCCAGCCGGCCCCCTCTCGGGGCCGGCTGGCGAGAGACAGTTCCCCCCTTCACCCCCAGCCAAATCCCGCCGCCGCCCACCCGCCCCCAGCCCCGTCCGCTCCCCACCCCCGGCTCCCCGCGCCGTCCCGTGTCCCGTCCAGGCCTCGCCCCATCGCCCCGGCAAGACCTCACCCACCCGCCCCCCACCCCGGCACGTCCGTCGCCGGGCCTGCCCGGACGCGTCCCAGACACAGCCAAAAACCCCCCCGCCGTGCCTCAAGAGTTTTTTGGAAAAAACTCTTATTGCGCGCGAGACCCCCGATTGGCGGGCTCCCCGATTCGCTCCAGCGTCCACCCAATCCCCACAACCCGATATCCTGAACCCGCCGCCCGTCTGGGCGGTTATTTGTGGAGGGCACACAGGCTCATGACACCGCTCGACTTCGGGATTCCAGCCGGCAGCCTTCAGGAAGCGACGATTGAACTCTTCCGGCGCGCCGGCTGGCATATCGTCGTCAGTCCTCGGAGCTACTTCCCTGAAGTCGACGACGACGACCTGCGGCTCACCCTCATGCGCGCCCAGGAAATGTCCCGCTACGTCCAGCACGGCACCTTCGATGCCGGCATCACCGGCAAGGACTGGACCCTCGAAAACGAGTCCGACGTCAAGGTCATCCAGGTGCTCCCCTACTCGCGACGCAGTTCGCGGCCGACCAGGACGGTCCTCGCGGTACGCCGCGACTCGCCCATCAAGACCATCCACGACCTCCAGGGCCGCACCATCGCCGCCGAAATGGTCGGCTTCACACGCCGCTACTTGGCGGATCGCGGCATCGACGCCGCCGTCGAGTTCTCCTGGGGCGCAACCGAGGCCAAGGTCGCCGGCCGCCTGGCCGACGCCATCGTTGAGACCACCGAGACCGGCTCAACACTCCGCGCCCACGGCCTGCGCGAAATCGAGACCATGCTCACCTCCTGCCCCCAGATCATCGCCAACAAGACCGCCTACGCCGATCCGGTCAAGAAGGCCAAGATCGACCAGGTCGCCATGATGCTCAAGGCCGCCCTCGACGCCCAGTCCCGCGTGGCGCTCAAGATGAACGTCCCGAAGGACCTGTTGGAGAAGATCATCGCCCTCGTCCCCAGCGTCACCGCGCCCACCGTCGCCGACCTCTATGGTCAGCCCTGGGCCAGCGTCGAAATCGTCGTCGAGGAACAGCAGGTTCGCGAACTGGTGCCCCGCTTGGTCAAGGCCGGCGCGGAAGGCATCATCGAGTTCCCCCTCAACAAGTTCCTCTGATGCCTGACACACGCCTCCGCTTCGGAATCATCGGCACCGGCGGCCGCGGCCTGGGGTCCTTCGCTCGCGGCCTCCGCAACGACTTCCCGGACCAGGCCGACATCGTCGCCCTCAGCGACATGGATCCGGTCCGCCTCGCCCTCGGCGCGAAACACTTCGAAGTCGAACGCACCGACACCGACCCATCCGTCGTGCTCGACAACCCCGATGTCGACGCCGTCGTCATCACCACCACCGACGCCACCCACGCCGGCTTTGCCTGCGCCGCCCTCGAAGCCGGCAAGCACGTCATCTGCGAGAAGCCCATCGCCACCACCGTCGACGACTGCAACCGCATCCGCGACATTGCCCGTCGCTCGCCCGGCGGCTTCATGACCGGCTTCGTCCTGCGCTACGTCCCGTTCTACGACCGCATGCACCACGCCATCGTCAACGGCGAAATAGGCGACCCGCGCCTCGTCACCATGACCGACAACCGCGACGGCGCCGGCTACTTCCGCCGCTGGCATCGGCTGCGAGCCAACTCCGGCGGCCTCCTCGTCCACAAGAGTTGCCACGCCCTCGACATCGCCGGCTGGATGCTCGGCGCCCGACCAGTCAGCGTCAGCGCCACCGGCGGCGTCGCCTTCTTCACCCCCAAGGACTGGGCCGGTGAGCGCTGTCTCACCTGCGACGCCGCGGACACCTGCCCCGAATACGTCGACATCACCCAGGGGCGTCTCAAGGAGCTGTACTACGACGCCGAGGCCACCAGCGGCTACGTCTTCGACACCTGCGTATTCAACTCCGAGAAGGACACCGTCGACCACGCCAGCGCCAGCATCGAGTATGAAGGCGGCAAGCGCGTCTCCTACAGCCTCTGCCTCTTCGCCTCCTACACCACCCGCGAAATCGGCGTCTGGGGCCAGGACGGAAAGGTCGAAGGCCGTGACGGTCGGGATTCATTCCGCCTCACCGGCCGTCGCGACGACCGCGACGAGCAACGCGCCGTCGAGGTAGCCAGCGGCGGCCACGGCGGCGGCGACGTCCGCCTTCTTGCCGACGCCCTCGCCGTCTTCCGTGGCGAACGCGATCCAATCGCCGGATTGGATGCCGCCTACTGGGCCGCCGTCCTTGGCATCGTGGCCGAGGAATCTGTGGCCCGCGGTGGCCTGCGTCTCACCCTGGCTGAACTCGGCGCCACCCCATGACCGGCCGCGCCGCCATCGTGCGCGAAGCCAACCTCGTCGAGATCGAGGAAATCGACATCCCGGGCCCAGTCGGCCCCAACGAAGTCCTCGTCCAGACCGACTGCACCTTCATCAGCGCCGGCACCGAACTCGCCAACTTCACCGGCCTCGACCCCGGCGTCCACGTCCCCGGCAGCTGGAACCAATTCCCTGCCCGCCCCGGCTACGCCAACTGCGGCCGCATAATTGAGCTGGGATCTGCCGTTGACTCCCTCGCGCTAGGCGATCGTGTCTTCACCCAGCGCAAGCACGTCTCCCACCACATCGTCTCGGTGGACGACCCCGACACCGTCGTCGTCCCCGTGCCTGAGGACGTCCCCAGCGATCTCGCCGCCGCCGTTCGTATGGGCATGGTCGCCATCACCGCCCCGCAGGTCGCCGACCACCATGTCAACGACTGGGTCGTCGTATTCGGTCTCGGCCTCGTTGGCAACCTGGCCGCCCAGCTGTTTCAGCTCGACGGCGCTCGCGTCATAGGCGTTGACCCTGAGCCCGCCCGCCGCCAGCTTGCGCAGCGCGTCGGCATCCAGCGAATCATCGGCGACGACATGTCGACAGCCGTTGAACAGGTCCGCGAAATCACCGGCGGCGGCGCCCAAACCGTCGTCGAGGCCGTCGGCCACGCCGGCGTGGCTGAAACCGCCATCAAGACCGCCGCGCCCTACGGGGAACTCATTCTGCTCGGCTCACCCCGCGCCCCCGTCACCGCCGACCTCAACGAGTTCCTCCAGCCCGTGCACAAGACTTGGGTCACCATCAAGGGCGCCCTCGAACACCGCGTGCCCATCAACCCGGCCCGCGGCCATCCCCTCTCCATCGCCGGCAACGCCCGCACCATCCTCAACCTCGTCTCGTCCGGCCGCCTCCAACTCGCCGAGCTCATCTCCCACCGCCTCCCCGCCAGCCGAATCGCCGCCGCCTACGACGGCCTTCTCAACCACCCGGACCGCTACTGGGGCGTCGCCCTCGACTGGCGCTGACGCCCGCATCGGTCGCGGACCGACACGCGGTCACCTGGCATCCGCATCTGCTAAGCGCGCGTGCAACCGCATGCCGCTGAACGCCCGGCATCGACGATTGCAGTGAAGTCCTGAACTCAATCCGACGCTGCTAACATGGGCCGGAATTCGGGCAACGTCGCTTATATTCACCTTCAATCATGCCCCTGACGCAGAGAGTTGCATAGAACATATGCGCTTTGAGCCGGCCGAAAAATGCCCACCCCGGCAGGCGCTCGGCGCGGCTCTTCTGATCTTCGTTCCAAATACGATTAGCATCGTTCTGCTTACGACCTTCGTCATCAGGGCTTCCGAACAATCGGAAAACTACCTGGCCTGGGCAACCTTCACGGGTCTGGCAATTTCCGGTTTAAGCATGATTTTGCATGCCTTCCCGTTTCGATATATGGGATCCGGCGGTCTGGTTGTCACCAACTTGAATGTTCCACTTCTTGCCGTGTCTGTTCTTGCTCTGGCGCGAGGAGGCCCAAGCCTCTTGGCGAGCTTGGTCATTACGTCAACCCTGCTCCAGTTCATTCTTGTCTCCCGTCTCGCCTCGCTCCGTCGCGTATTCACGCCAACCGTCAGCGGAATCGTCATCATGCTCGTCGCGGCCTCCGCCGTGCCGTTCTTTGTAGACCGGACGATAAGTCACTCACTGGGCGATTCAGGCGTTGTCCTGGTACCGGGGCTTGTGGCTCTTGCCGCGGGTCTTTGGGGTGCCGTGCAGTCGTCAGAGGCGCGCCGCCTTTGGACGCTGCCCATCGCGGTCGCCTCCGGTTTGGTGGTAGCCGTTCCCATGGGTCTCTACGATGCAAGTCAGGTTGTTGACGCGCCCTGGCTTAGCGTCACCGACCTGCAATGGCCGCTGCAGGGACTCGACTTCGGAATGCAGTTCTGGTCCTTGCTACCGGCCTTCCTGGTTGTCAAGCTCACCGCCTTCCTGAAAGTCGTTGGCGATCTCTCCATAATCAACCGCGCCTCATACCGCAATCCGGTTGCCCTGGACTTCAGGAGAATCCAGAGCGGTCTGAACCTGTATGGAGCCACGACCCTCCTGACCGGACTTCTGGGCACGCTGCCCGTGTCCGCCCCATGGTCGTCGACTGCCGTCTACATAGGCTTTACGGGGATTGCCGCACGAAGTGTTGGCATTTACCTCGGTATCCTGACACTGTTGATTGCGCCCTTCGCGAAGATAGTCGCGATGTTGGCTGCCACTCCAGACTCAGTCGTTGCCGCCGTGTTCATCATCATTTTCGGTCTGCTCTTCATCGAAGGATCCAAAGCGGTCTTCACGTCCCCCATGGATTACAGGAAAGCCGTAATTGTCGGTGTCTCCATGGTTCTGGGTATTTCAGCGGCCAGCCTGGGTCGGTTAGGTGATGGCATTTGGGGAGACTTGATGGGCAATACAATCATTGTAGGTGGGGTTACCGCAATAGGGATGACCGTCGCCACGGGTTTCAGGGGCTTTTGGCGTCGCAGACTCAACGTCGAACTCTCCGTGTCGTCATTGACTGACGTATCCGCGTTTCTGGAGAACTTTGCATCCAGATACGACTGGAGCGAGTCAGCGAAAATGCGCCTGAACTTGGCCGTTGAAGAAGTCGTCCTCACGCTCTTGGATCAGAGTGGCGAGAATGGTTCCGATCAGGGACGCCGCTTGAGTGCATCCGTGCATACCGACGGCGACGCCGCTGAAATCGAACTGATCGTGTATTCGCAGGCAGACTTCGAGGGCAATATCGAGGATCAGCTCAGCCTGGTAAGCGGCCAGGGGTCAATGGACGATCCGCACCAACTGTCCACACTGTTGCTGCGGCACTATGCCTCGGCCGTCCATCATCGCAAGTACTACGGTGCCGACATTGTGACCTGCCGCGTCGAAAAACACGCCTCCGGCCCGGCGACCTAGCGTCGCTCACCGGCGGTGGGCGCATGCGTCCCGATCAGGTCGGCACCTGGATTCTGTGCGGCATCAAGTTGGTGCGCTGGCATGGTGGCGCTCGTAGCGCGCAAGTGCCTGCGGCGCGCCGGGCCGACCAAGCCAGCAGGCTGACGGCTGCCCCGCGGGTGAATTGAAAGAGCCTCGCCGGCGGCGTATGCCGCCGGCGAGGCTCTTCGCAGGCCGCTCCCCCCGTGGGAGGGGCCGACCTAGCCGCTACTCATCGTCGAAATACGCCGACCCGAAGATCAGCCCGTCGTGCCGTATCGCCCACGCGTGCGCGGCGCTGCCGCTGCCCTGGGACGACGGTCGCAGGATGCTGAACCAGGCGCCCTCCTCGGTCACGTTCGCGAGCTGTTCGCCATAGTTGAAGACCATGCCGTCAAGCCCGCGAGCCCTCAGGAGCGTCACGTCGGTTCCAATCCGTTGCGGCAACACCGGGTGCACCAGGTAGCGGTCGTTCTCGTCGATCAGGAACAGGAACGACGCGCCGTCAAAGCTCTCCGTGCTGTTGTAGTACGCAACCGTCGCTTCCAGGCCATCGCGCTCATACCGCTCGATGGCTGCCTGCACGTAGGCCATCGTCGCCGCTTCCGGATCATCGGCCGTGGGGTAATAGCCCGAGGCGAAGATCCGTCCGTCGTGCCGAATCGCATACGAGACCTTCGGGGCTTCTTGCAGCGTCACCGGGTGCGGCCACAGGTACTCGACCCAGACGCCGTCCTCTGTCGCCGCGGCGATCGCCTTGCCCAGCTCAAACCCGTCTGACCCCACCACGTCCTTGATGTCCGTCCCGATCAGGCGCGGGAAGAGCGGATGGACGAAGTAGATGTCGTTCGCATCCATCGCAAACAGGTAGAACTGTCCCTCGAAAGCCGCCGTGCTGTTGTAGTAGTTCGTCATCGACTCCAGGCCGTCGCGCTCGTACCGCTCAATGGCCTGCTGCACGTACTCCACCGTGTACTCACGGGGATCGGTGCCGATCCAGGCCGGCGGTTCCGCGTCCGGGTCCGGGGTGTAGTACCCCGACGCAAAGATCAGGCCTTGGTGCCGAACTACCCACGCCGTCTTCGGCTCTTCGCGGCCGGTGGCCGGATTCGGCCACGGGTACTCCACCCAGTGCCCTTCCGGCGTCGCCTTCGCGATTTCCTTACCCAGTTCATATCCGTTCGATCCCACCACATCCTTGATGTCCGTCCCGATAAGGTGAGGAAAGATCGGGTGCGCCAGGTACATGTCATCGGCGTCCATCAGGAACAGGTACAGGGAGCCGTCGACACTTGCATCGCTGTTATAGAAATCGACGGTCGCGTCCAGACCCTCCGTCCGGTACCGCCCGATCGCGTTGCTCACGTACTCCCGGATCACGCCGGCCAGGTCCGCCCGGACCGAGAAATGGCCCGAACTGAACACGATGCCGTCATGCAGCACGAAGTAGCTGCGTTGTGGTTCGCGCTGGCCGGTGACGGGATTCGTCTGCAGATGGTTCAGCCAGCCGGCTTCGGTCGTGTCGCGGACAACCCGTATGAGCGAGTGGCCGGGCGGCAGCGTGGCCCCTACCAGGTTGCGGAACGCCGGCACCGCCAACACGGTCAGGGAAGCCCGATCCACGGCAAGCAGCGAGCGGCCGTTCTCAATGCTCGCTTCGCTGTTGTAGTACGCCATGGTGGCTTCAAGTCCGTCCCGCTCATACGCAGCAATGGCTGCGGACACGTAGGCAAGCGTCTGCGCGTCCGCCTCCGAGGTCACCCCCACGGCGATCGACGCCGGCTCCCAGTCGAACCGCTCGATGCTCAGCCGCTCCTGCAACCCCTGCGGGCTATTCACCCATGTCCGATACCCGTCGGTGAAGCCCGTCCAATTGGTCGCCTTGTCCCACAGCAATACGCCGCCCGACGTGAGCTGGCGCGTGATGCCGTCGCTCGGGTCGTGCTGCTCGTTGTCCACACAAGCGCCGACTGTGTCCGGAGCCAAGGCTTGCAGCGCTTCGAAGCCAAGCACGTACTCGCAGGACGCGACGTTCGCCGAGGCCCGCCCAACGGTGCCCACCAGCGTGAAAGCCACGGCAGCAAGTACCGCGATGACCGCTACGACCAGCAAACGAGGTACGGAATGCGCTTCGGCCGACGCTGCGACTGCGGTGGCTGGTTCTCGACTTCGAGACATTCTTGAGTCCCTTCTCCGTGACTTCCGTCACGTTGCGTTAGGCGACGACAAACGCGGGCGCCAGCTTACAACAGGCTCCAATTGCATCCCAAAACTGACCAGCCGCGATGTCGGAGTCAGGCCAGCTCACGCGCGTTGCGTAGGCTGCCCCGGTGTCACGGCATACGGACATTCGCAAGTTGGGCTCCGTCCGCGACGGTCCCGTGACTCCCGGGCGCCCGTACCGGCCATCTAACGTCTACGCTCCGAGGCGCCGCCGCAGTTCGTCAACCGCACTGGGGTCGGTACAAGCCGCGTAATGCCCGGGCAGCACAGTCCGCAGTCCGCCGGTCGCCAGTCGCCTGATGGACGCATCCTGGGCTGCGATGTCGGTTGCAAGGTGCCGCACATTGGGACGCAAGCGGCCTCGCATGTAAATCAGCGCGTCTCCCACAATCCCCACGTCATCGCGCACCAGGCTCATGCTCCCTGGCGTGTGCCCCGGCGTATGCAGCACGCGCCAGTCGCCGACCATGTCCCCTTCCTGGAGGGTCATCGCGATCTCGGGCGCTTGCCAGCGCAGCACTTGCGGGACGGGCTGGTGGTAAAGCAACCGACGCAAGCCCGGACTGTCTGAGGGATTCGACACTAACGCCGCGTCCGCCAAGTGAATCGCTACCGGCGCGTCCAGGTCTCGCGCCAACTGCGCCGCGCTGCCCGAGTGGTCGTAGTCGTAGTGCGTCAGCACAATCCGGTCGATCGAGTCTGGTTGAACGCCCGTGGCCCGAACTGCCCGCAGGATTGCTCCCGCCACGTGGCTCACGCCCGTATCGATCAACAGCGTTTCCGCGCCAACCGCCAGGTACGCCAGCGCGCCCCACCAGCCCCCAAGGGCGAACACACCCTCGGCAACCTCGCGCGGATACCTATAGAGCACGATCAACCACGCTCAATCGTCCATGAAGCCCGACGCAAGACCGAGAGTCGGCGGCAGACCGCGCCGCCACCGGCGCCTACCTGAGCGCTACGAGTCGCAGTCCTGGCCGAGCGTGCCTTCCCAGTAGTGGTCGCCGGGCAGCAGGTTCGAGTTGCCCACGCTGCCTTCCTTGTAGCCCGTGCAGTAGAAGTCGCCCGGGTTCAGCTTGAACTCGCCGCTTCGCTTTGGCTCGCTATCGCCACAGGCGGTCAGCGTAAAGGCGAGCGCCAGCAGCATTCCGGCGCCCGCGACTTTCCCCGTGCGCCCCGCACGACGAATCGACTTCGAAATCATCCGGCGCCTCCCCGAGCGGAAACGGCCAGGCGCAACCGCCAATGCACGATGCACCCTATATCTCTCCTAATGATGCGGCGAACCATGACCACGGTCAAACATCGGCCGGGTCAAGGGCGCGACCCCGGGCCCCGGCGCCCGTGATCCGCCGACTCTCGCAGTCGATCGTTGTTTCGTCCGACGATCTGGCGACAGTCTGCGCCCCTGCGCCCCAGGGACCGGTCCGTTTCAGGCTAAGATTCCCCGCGACATTCCTAAGGGCCGTCGAACTCAGTGTCTCTCAGCCGATCGCTAGTGGCCTGCGCACACGTGCGCATGGAGCGACTCCTGCTTGCCGCGGTTCTAGCCCTCACGCTGACCGCCTGCGGTGAGTCGGCCGGCGGCGCCGACGGCGGGGACGTCCAGGTGGCCCCTCCCGGACCAATTGACGCGACGCCGGGCGAAACTGTCGAACACGATGGCGTAGCCATCACCGTCTTCGAGGCCGGCGCGGCCCGTTCGTTCGACCGCCGCGAACAAGCCGCCGACGGCAAAGTCTTCATCGCGGCCAGGCTCTCGATAGTCAACTCCGGTTCCGGAATTCCCGCCCAGGGTCCGGATGCGCTCGTGCTCGAACTTCCCGACGGGACCGTTGGCAGACCCTGGATTGTCACCCCCGGAAGCCGCCTGCGAGACACTGGACCGGGGCCAGGGGAGGAGTTCGGCGGCTGGCGTAGCTGGGAAGTGCCCGAGGGCACACGCGCGGCGACCCTCAGCTACCGGCCTGAACCCGGCGTCGAGATTCGCTTCGGCTTCACCTTGTCGGGCGAAGTCCGCGATCGCTGGCAGGTAACGTCGGACCTTCGCCACGTCTGATGGCCGCGCTCGGTGTGCCGCCCGGTCGCAAACGTCGCCATCAAGCGTAAACTCCAGGTGCCGTCCCGCCGACTCGAGCCCGCGCACACCGTCGGCTCGCCCGCCTCGTGCGATAAGCTGGCATCGAGTCCAGCACGGCGGGCGTTCCCACTCCCGAGGTTCTTTCCAATGACCCGATTCCGCATCCCTCGCCGCGCCATGGTCGGCGTGGTGCTTGGCTTTGTCCTCGCCATCGCGCTAGCTGCCTGCGGCGAATCGGGTGGCGACGAGCCGGTCGCTGTCGATCCGCCCGGACCCGTTGACGCGCAGGTTGGTGGAACTGTTGACAAGGGTGGGGCCAACATCACCCTCACTGAGGTCGGCGCCACCCGCTCCTTCGGGAACTTTGACAACGCCGAGCCAGGTTTCATGTTCATCTCCGCCTACTTTGTCGTGCAGAACAGCGGCAGCGGCTCTATCAACCTCGATCCTGAAGTCATGACCCTCGAACTTGCTGGCGGTGGCACCGGCATCGCCCGTCAGGCTGCCCCCGCCGCTCGGCTGGCCAATGCAGGACCCGCGCCTGGCTCCGAGGAACGCGGCTGGCGCAGCTGGGAAGTCCCCGAAGGCACCCGCGCCGTTACCATCAGCTACAAGCCCACCGCCGACACCGAAATCCGCTTCGGCGTCGTTGTCCCGACCGAAATCAAGGAGCGCTGGCGCGTCTGATCGTCCGGCACCCGCGACGAGCTTGCCGTGACGCTTGAGCTCTGGAACTTCCTGCTCGTCATCCACCAGTTCAGCGGCACGGCGGCGTTAGGCGCCTTTACTGGCGCGCTTGTCGTGGTGGTCCAGGGCCGTCGCATGGCCATGGCCGGCGGCTGGACCGACGGCCTCCCCACCGAACCCGTCCTGCGCGCCCTCAACCGCTGGGTAACCGCCCCCTCGATGACTCTGCTGCTCGCCAGTGGCCTCGGCCTGGCCCTCACCAATTCCTACCGAATGAGTCCAACATTCCTCGTCACCAGCACCGTCGCCATGGGCCTCGCAACCGCGATCTGGCTAGGCGTCATGCTCCCGGCGGAAGCCCACTTCCGCGCCGGCCGTCAATGGCCCCTTGGGTGGCCTCGTTGGATGGCCGGCTGGATCGCCCTGGCGGCCCTTGTCCTCTTCGCCTTTGCCATGATGATCATCCGCCCCGTCTGGTGGCCCGCCGTCACCGCCTGGACCCCCGGCTGACCGCACGCGCCTCGGCGATCACCGCACCCGGCTGAAGCCCGGCTGGCCTCAGCGCTCAACCGATCCCGTCTAGAAACCTTTGCATAACCCGAGGTACGAGTGTGCGATGGCACTCTCCTCACGCGGGCGCCATTCTTTCCCCTCTCCAAGGGGAGAGGCAGATTCGGGCGTCTTCGGCCGAAATCGGTGAGGGGTCTTCCGGGCAACCACCTTAGGGATACACAGAGGTCCCGTCTAGCAGGGCCCGCCGCCGGACCCGCCGCACCGCTCCGGCGCGATCGCTGTGCTGTAGTCCTGTCGCTTCAACTCTTCGTCGCCGCAGGCGCCCAGCGCCAGGCTCAGCGCCACCAGAAACGCAATTCCGATCAGCGACGAGCGCTGGAGTCTACGACGTGCCGCTCGAACCCACAGGCTCATGGTTCTAACCTGTCAGAGACTTGGCTCACGCCTAACCCTAGCGCAACCGGTTTCCCGACGGCACGCGGGACTACCCCGCGTAGCTCATCCCCGTGTCGCGCAGCGTCGTCGCCGTGCCCTCGCCCATGCCGCCGCCGATTACCTCGCCGAAATACACCACGTGATCTCCCGGCTGCGACGAAGACACGACCTTGCACTCGAACCACGACGTCGCCGCGTCCAGCACCGGCGTCCCGGTCGCGTGCGTCGACACCGGCTCCCCCTCCAGCCGACCCTCGCCGCTCGTCGACTTCGCCGTGAACTTCAGCGACAGGTCCTTCGACCCTTCGGGCAGCACCGAGATGCTGAACACGCCCGTCTCGTCGATGTTCTTCCGCGTGTGCGCCGTGTCCTGGATCGCCACCGCGAAGATCCGCGGATCGAATGACACCTGCGACATCCAGTTCGCCGTCATCCCGTTCGGTTCGCCGTCGGCCGATACCGTGCCCACCACGGCCAGGCCATAAACCACGTCGCACAGTGCGTCGGAAGCAGGGTCGCTCTCAGCCATCGTCAATCCTCGTTGATGTCGCCGGCGCCAGGCCGCCGGTGCCTCGCCACCCGAGTCTCACACACCAGCCGGACCACGCGTCTGCCAGCGCATCCGCAAGACTTCTGGGGCGGGGAACCCTGGCCGGAGACTACGGACTGATTGCAGTACTCGCCGGTCCGCCGACAATGCGAGAGGTCGTAATAAGAGTGGTCGGGGCGAGAGGATTTGAACCTCCGACCTCATCGTCCCGAACGATGCGCGCTACCAGACTGCGCCACGCCCCGAAGAAGCCCAGAGTATAGGCCACCCTGTCCACTCAGCCCGCCCGAATCTTGTGCCGACTCCGCGGCCCACTCGGTTCGTAGGCGCCAACCACCCCCGGCCGGCAGCCGTTCACCCATAACCCATGCGTCCGAATGGTCTCCAGCCTCGTCACCGGCGCGTCCCAAGCCGTGGATGACGGAGAGTCAATCGAGACTCCCGGCCCAATCGCCGCCGGTTGCCGGAACTGAACGCTGCGGTTACTTGATTGCGTCCGGAGCCGGCGGCCGCAGGTCGATGCGCATTTCGGCGATCCGTTGCGGGTCGCCGGCGATGCCGCGTCGTTGAAGGACGGCCAGCATGTCCTCTTGCCGGGGCTGTCCGAAGGCCAGGCGATAGAGCGCCAGGGATTCCTGCAGCCGGTCCCAACGCGCCTCGTCGCGACTCAGGGGAAAGGCCATGATTCGGCGGTGGAGTTGGGCAGCGCCCGGGTAGATCCAATAAGGCGAGAGGTCGCCCAGCTCGTGGTCTCGTTCCGTAGCGGCGGCTTCAAAGGCCACCGTCCAGGGATCGCCGACTCCTGGGGCCAGCGCGGCCGATCGGTGAGCGGCCGCGACGTTCTTGCGGATGGCGTGCCCCTTGTAGCGATCCACCCGGCCCTCGCGCTGCTCGAAATCGACCGGGTTGCCGGGGAGGTCCCAGTGGACCACGGAATGGCACCACCAGTGGAAGTCGACTCCCTCCTGGCCTATGGAGGTGGTGGCGAGCACGAACGGCCAGAACGGCGAATTGAAGGCGGCCCTGACCTCGGGGAGCCTGGCTTCGTCCTGGCTATAGCGGGTGCTGCCGAAGCGCATGGCGAACCGGCTGGGGAAGGCGATGCCGTCGCCGTCAAAGTGATCGATGTCGGTGGCGCGGTTGACGGACTCCCGCACGGCAATGGCCTGCCGTGCGGTTGCGGCAAGCGAGATGAGGCCCTCATCGGTCGTCGTCTTGGCCCCTGATTCACCGGCCAGGTGGTGGATGTACTCGTCGAGGACTGCCTGGAGCCCTCCGTCGATGCAGTACCGCGCGACCCTGCGCCAATAGGCCCCCTCGTCCGCGCGCGCGCTGCCTGGGGCTCCGTACAGGCCGTCGAGGAGCAGCATGGCGTTGGGCCGCGCGAAGAGACTCCGCAGGCCGGACGCCAGGATCGCCGCCGCTCGCCAGTGGCCCAACTCGGTCACCTGGTCGTGCGCTCGCCTCAGCCGCTTGAGCGCGCGCCACGCGATGTTCCCCGGCGCTCCCAAGCCGAGAAGCGCGGAAGTCGCTACCAGGTCCGCCGGCCGTTCCGACTCAGGCGTCCAATCGCCGAGAGCCTCTTGCATGTGGCTGACGTGCGCGACGAGGGCCTCGCCCCGTTCCTCCTCGGACCAATGATCGGGCGAAGCTCCCCGCAGGGCGTCGGCAAGGTTGCGTCGCCACTCCCCGCTGAGCGCGTCTGCCAGCGGGCTGCCCCGATCGGCCTGCACCGGCGCGAACCAGTGCCAGGCGGCGCTCGCTGTTGCACTCGTGCCGCCGTTCGGACCGACCACCGATTCGGCGCGGTCGTACGCCCATTCGAGCAGACGCTCCACGCTTGGCGATTCGACATGGTCGCGGGCGGCGTCCAACGGGTCGGTGCACGCGGCAAGCGTCGGCTGCGGCCAGAACAAGGCGAGCGTCGACATTGAAGCCGGCCGCCCATCGGTCAGCCGATAGTCGAGGCGCCCGGCGAGAGCTGCTCGTGCCGCCGGCGTGTTCGAGCGCTGCCCCGCGTCCGTGAAGATTCGTCGCTGGACCTCGTAGCTCAGGAGCGACGCGATGGCCGCGGGCGCGGCTACCCAACTGGAGAAAATTAGTTGCTTGGTGATGTCGGTCGAATCGACCGATTCGTAGGGGCCGCCAGGTTGGTGGTAGGGAAGCGACGGCGGCATCCAGAGCAAGCGCCACCAGCCCTTTTTCAGCGTGGCCCCGTACAGCGCGCGCATCCGCGCGTTCGCCCAATCGAGCGGCTGGAATCCCTCAACGTCGGACTTGTCGATGCGCTGGGCGCCGCCAAAGAGCGGTACCAGGCGAGACCGGAGTTCCGCATCCTTCATCCAGTCACGCACGCGCTCCCCGACGCGATATCCGCTCAGGAAGTTGAGGAAGTAGGGCGCTGATTTCCAGTACTCGACGCCAAGCGGCGCGTTGACCTCGGCCGCGACGCGACGCAGCGCGACGAAGCCGGAAAAGTCGTCCGATTGCACACGAAACGCGCTCGCTGCCGTGTCCAGGGTCGTCGCGCGCCGGTCGCCGGTGGGCCGTTCGGTTCGAGCAATCCACCGGCGCAATTGGGCTTGCACCCGGTCTCGGATCGCCGCCGTCGGCTCACCCGCCAGCGCCGCCTGCCGCATGGCGTCGAGATCAGCTTGCAGGGATTCCACGGGCTCATCCGAGTCCGCTAGGAACTCCAGGGTCTTGAGGAAGTCCGCGTAATGACCCGTGCCCTCTTCAGCTTCTTCCGCGTACGTGAACGGCTTATAGGGCGTTGCCGAGAGCAACAGCACACGCGCGTCGGACTGGTTGAAGAACTCGTGCGCCAGTTCGGCCGCTTCGCCGCCGGACTTCACGTCGAGCAGATCCCGAAAGCGCTGGAACTCGTCCAGGATCACGAGGTCCGGCTCCAGAGCCGAAACGGCGGCCCGCGCGAGCATCCGGCGCAGCCTGCCAACGATTTGTCGCGCCGACGCACGCTGGATATTGGTCAGGGTCCGCCGTCCTGCGACCTCGTCGACTAAGGCGACGAACGATCCTGGCTCGCTACTCCGATCGAACGCCTGGAGAAACGTCCGTTGGATGCTCGACTCGAAGGGCTGTGAGCGCACGGGGGCGACGTACCAGTCGACGAATCTCTGCCGGCTGGACACGCCGCCCTGGAAGATCCGCTCGGCCGCGGTCGCTTGCTTACTTCCGAGACCCAGGTGATCGCGCAACAGGACGTAGAGCACGGCACGCTCCGTCGCCGTCCCCAGCTGCCATCCGAATTGGAACGATGTGGCCGGCGTGAACGCGACGAAGGTGGCCGGCTTGCCGGTGCCCCCCGGCGCGGGTTTCAGCACGTCCGGTTGCCTGATCAACAGGGTAAGCCGCGTCGCAAAGCTCGGGCTCTCCGAGCCGGTGGCGTTGAGCTTGCGAATGTTCTGGGAGGCGATATCCGCGTTGGAGCACACGTAGACGATGTCGATGCGACCCACGTGGTCGACCTGCTGCAGGTGCTGGAGGGTCTGGGCGATGACTTCCTGCGCGACGTGCGTCTTGCCCAGTCCCGTTTCGTCCGCCACCAGGAAGCGTCGCGACGATTCCCGATCCTGGTACAGCCGCCGGAACGCGTGCTCGGCGGTCGCTCGCTGGAAATCGCTCAGCGCCGTGCCCCGATCTTCGCGGGTTGTCTGAGTCACGAAGCCTCCCCGCGCATCGCGCGCCGCGCCTCGAGCACCGGCAGCCACACGTCGTCCCAGCCCGGCGGAAGCACCTCCCGCCCAAGCGGCGACCGGCGCAGATGCTCGATGATCTCGTCCAGGTGATCGATAGACTCCGGACTCTCCGCAAGAGCTCGGGCGAGCAGTTCCAGGACGCCTTGCCCGGCGCCTCCCGCCCAGCGTCCCGACCCCTCGCCATTCACCGCGATTTCAGTGACCGTCCCGGAGGCGAGTCCGATGAGCAGGGCCAGCAGCCGCAGGAACTTCTCCGGCGTGTCGATTTGTCGGGCAAAGATCTGCCGGAATCGGTCATCAGGCGTGCCCTCGAGTCGTGAGCAGACCACCGTCGAACGCTCCAGCAGCTTCCCCTTGACCGTCTGGCTCGCGGAGAGGCGAAGGAACGCCGTGATATCCGCTAGTTCGCGGGGCGGCAGCTTGACGTCAAGCTGCTCTTCGGGACGGAGCGGATGGGCCTCGTCCGGACGGTTGTGGGGAGCGATCGTGACGCAGGCCCCATCCGGGATGCGCCGCGGTGCCTCGTCGGCCGTTATGCGCGCGACCCACCCCTCGGATTCTTCGGTAACGGTTGTGCGGAAGCGGATTCCCCCTGCGATATCGATCAGCAGATTCTCGATCGCTCGGGCGTCTTCGCCATTGCCGCCGTTCGGATCCACACTGGGAACGTACGGCGTCAACATGGCTCTTAGCGGCGCATCGTCGCCCACCAGCGCGTCGACCCCAAGCGTCCGTTTCGGGCCGACAAGCTCACAGAGAAACTCGACGTTCCAGCTCAGTCCCGCATCCGTCGCGTTGGCCGAGCCAACGAAGAGATGCGCCCGCTTGTTGCGCTCGACCACGAAGACCTTGGCATGCAGCTGCGTAAAGAAGCTCCCGTCGGCCTCCCCTTCGGGGTCATCCGCGGCGAGGCTCGCCGTCGGATCGAGCTCATAGACATCCACATGCTCCAGCGAGTCCTTTGGCAGAGCATCGAGCTCCGCGCCGCGCGCGATGAGCACGGCCGTCTGGCCGGCCCTCATGCGGAAGATCCGCCGAATCGCGCCCTCGCGCACGAACGGTGATATCACGACCTTTCGATATCCGCGAAAGTGCTCCTCGACCGGAAACCGTCGCGCATATGGAAGTCCGATCGGATGAAACCGGACCTTGCGAACGCCGCTCGGCACCTCCCATTCGACCCGTCGCAGTTCGTCGGCGAGTTCGGCCAGGATCGCGTGACGGTCCGGCGACACCGGTGTCGCGGCCAACCCGGGCAATGCGCGAATGAATCGCGCGAGCGGCTCGCTGCTCTGGTTGATTCGACCCGCACGCCGGCCATCCAGCCAAAGGATCGTGTCCCAACTGCGGTCGGAGGTGAGGTTTCGGGAGAGCACCAGCAGCCGATACGAGGGCTCCTGGGATTCGTCGCGGAATCGGAGCACCCAGGTCTTCGGATGGAAGATGTGACCTGGCCGCGGTCGCCGCACCTCGTGGACCACGTCTTCCAGCAGCGCCAGCAAGTCGGATGGCCACCGCCCGGCCCCAATCGCGCCGGCCTGGCAGAAGATGTCAATCCGATCGCTCATCCCGCGCAGCGACTGCATGATCTCGATGGGATCCGGCTGCTCGTCCAATCGAAAACCGGCAAACGCCAGAGGGACGGTGAGGGCCGTCTCCAGACTGAGCGTGAACGTTGTCGCCACGGCCCGGTCCAGCGAGCAACCCGCGGGCGGTCGCAGCGCGTCCAGCAGCAGTTCGCGGCTGTCAGGCGCTAGCAGCACCGTTCTCCCGCCCATCCACGATCTCATTGAGAATCCGCCTGACGACCGGCCAGCGGAAATTGAGACGCCCGGACCCGGACGCCCCGCCCCACTGACCCATCAGACGGTCATTGATCAGCCGCGCCTGGCCGCGCTTCTGCCGGCGTTCTCGATTCCGAATCAGCTCCCGCGCCTCGCCGTCGTCCGCCACCCGTCCGCCGCTATTTCGCGCCAGGTCAACCCATTCGGATACGAATGAACGCGTCGGCAACGCGGCAGGCCGCCCCTGCGCGGCAACCAGCGCCCACAACCCGTTCAGGTCCCAGGCCCCCGCGTTGATTGCTTGGAAATCCTCCTGCCACTCGTCGAGTCGGCTCCTGTACCGGTCCCGGTGCCCCTCGTACCTCGAGAGACCCAGTTCCTCCGCCCGTTCGGCCAGCAGCAGGTTGTAAAGCAGCGCGGCCCCGTGCATCGCCACCGAAAACCGCTGAGCCTCGTCCAGCGCCTCCCGGACCGGACCCTCCGCCCCAACAGCCTCGGGATCCTCCCAGGCGTATGCGGTGCCGTCAGAGTGGCCCTTCCCCCGCGACACCAGGAACTCAAGCAGGCTATCGGGCACCGCCGCGACGATCCGCTCCGCAAGCCACGTCGCCTCGTCATGCGTCAGGCTGAAGTCGCAACAGGCAAGGTCGAAAAAATCGTCCGGTGGCGCTGGGATCGAGGGCGCCCACACCGCGTCCGACTGCTCCAGGAACTCCGTCGCTTCATCCTGCGGGCCTGCAAGCTGTCGGAGACCCGCAACCTGGCCCTCCGTTCCCTCGCGCCGCAAGATGCCGAATCGCCGCAGCGTGTTCCAGTAGATGGTCGACGGCAGGATTCGCACCGCGGCCCCCACGTAGCGCCCGATCAGCCCCTCGCGGTCCCCGCCGGCACGCAGCGCGCCGATCAGCTGCCGTTCATGCCAATCAACCCACGCCGAGAGCTTCTGTCCGCCGTGACCCCGGCGCGCCCCCTCGCGAAACAGCCACGGCACGAACAGCAGGTACCGGGCCCGCGTCAGCAGAAACGAGGTTCCCGGAAACAGCGTGTCGCTCAGCGCGTCCCGGATCCGGCCGATACCCAGTTCGTCGCGGCTCTCGCGCTGCGAGAACATCGCCACGATCTCGCGCGCGTGCCGCTGGTCGGACTCCGAATAGTCAAGCCACGCCAGAACCGCCGGCGACATGAACATATCCTCACGCGCGCATCCGCCCGAGGAATTACAGCGCGCGCAGGCCCCTGCCGCAAGTCAGAAGCCGCACCAGGCCGCACGTCGCCCACTCGCCCGGCCACGCCCGAGCGCCCTGAACGAATCCACACCCCGCCACCTTCAGCCCCGCGCCCACCAACACCTCAGGCCCTGCCTTCCCTAGACAAACACCCCACCCGGATCCAACGCCCCCCGCACCACCCCAACCGTCCCAGATCCCACCTGCCCCCCACCTTCTCCCTCGCCCCGTTGGATTGCCCCGTCCACGCCTTCTCCCTCTCCCCGTGGGAGAGGGCTGGGGTGTGGGTCTTCCGCGCAACCAACGGCGGGTACCGCCAAGGTCTCCCCTGGGCG
>JAJDZU010000007.1 GCA_022824495.1 Chloroflexota bacterium
GCAGAGAAACGACAGCCAAGCCCGCATCAACTGGATGTTCACCACCGAAAAAGCCAGAGAAAAACTGGCCAAAGCCTACCCAAAAACCGATGCTTCCGAGCTTCAGGCCAAAGAGTCAAAACCTCTGTGACACGACACTAGCCCCTGTTGAGCCATGATCGGGGCGGGCTGCTGAACGCCTCGGAGACAGCCACTGCCTGGTGCGCTTGAACGAAACGAAACCTTCGGGTCGGGCCGCGCCAGAAAGGCTCCCGCTTTGGCGGGAAGCGGTATGGGCACACTGGCCATTCCGGCGATTTCATCCGCAAACGCTCTCATCGCGTCCTGCCTGTCGGCGTACACTTCTGAGCACCGTCTCGCCCGAAACGGTCGATCGGGGCACGCACGAGAACAGCCGGTGCCCCCATTCGTTCAGGCAGCATGCAGGCGTTGGCAGGCTCGTTCGGGCACGACCCGCCAGAGAGCCATCAAAACACGCGCACCAAGCTGAGTTCGCCGCCGGTTCGCTGGTAGTCGTAGAGTTGCGCATTCGTCTCGCGCACTTCGTGCACCAGCGACAGGCGCGGGCTGAACCCCCGCCAGGCGAAGGCCCGGTTGTAGACCGAAAGTCGAAGAGAGCGGGTCCGGTCCTCGCGCGGCTCCCCCTGGGTGTGCGGGTACCAGTTGCCCTCGTAGTCCGTCCAGCGGATCTCGCCGCTGCCACCCACGGTGAACCCCAGGGGCAGCGATACCGACACGCCCAACCGGAGCCATTTCCGCTCGTGGCGCCACCGTTCCAGTTCTGTGCGCTCCCGTCCCCAGCCAAGCGCTCCGTCTGCCCGGATCGTCGGGCCCACGATCCAGGCGCCGCCCAGAATGACATCGGCGACAGGGCCGTTGAGTTGGGTCTCCGTACGGTAGCTTCGATGGTGATACGACGCCCGCGTGAACGTCGTCACCTGGCGGCTGACCCGGCGGGCGGCCTCGAGCCGAGCGCCGTGCGCGTCGTAAAACTGACCACCGCCGATCCAGCGCCGCTGCACGCTGGCCAGCATGCTCGCCTCGGCATTCGCACCCACGAGCCAGCGCGGCCCTCCGTGCACCGATACGAACGTCTGGTCGAAGCGACTCCCGGCATAGTCGCGTCGGGAGACGTCAGCGCCGGCCCGCAGCCGGCGGCGCTCACCCAGCGGGTACTGGTACTCGCCGCTCAGCCACGCCGAGAGACCGACGCCCGACGTCGACAGTTCCTCCGCATCGCGCTCGAACGGCAGGCCGAAGATATAGATGATGCGCTCGTCCGACGTGGCGCCGATGTTGGTGTCGGGCGCCAGGGCAAAGCCCAGGTTGAAGCTCCAGCGCCTGCGGGCGCGGATCTCGGCGAGGAAGCGGTTGACGTTGGCCCTGACAGCATCCGGCACCTCGCCAGCCAGGACGTCCTCGAAGTGCTGGCGGGCCAGGGAGTCTTCACCCTTGAGGAAGAAGGCGTGGGCCAGCTCGAGCCGAACCCGGACGAGGCCGGGGTTGGCGACCAGCATGCCGTGGAATGCTGCGATCGCCTCATCGAGCAGGACGTCGCGACGGTCGGAATCTGGCGTGGCGATGGCCTCCCCGACCGCGGCCATACCCCTCTGGAACTGCGCCTCTAGGTCGACCGGGTCCGGCTCGTGTGTGGCCGCGAGTGTGGCGGCAGGTAGGCAGAGCAGAAAAGCCAGGGTTGCGAGGAAGCAACGCATCGGCGAGTACCCCTCGGGGCATGGCGTCAGGTACGACAATCCCCTGGCGCGAGCCTGTTGCTAGCGCCAGGGGAGAAGATAGAGGGAGGGGCGAGTGTGGGTGGCTCGCTTCCCGCGGCTCATGGAAGGCTGCTTCCTGGGACGCCTACTGCTCCGCCCCAAACGCCCCAACAATATGCAGCGATGGCCCAGAAGTGTCGAACACGCCAACGATGGCTGGCGGTTCGGCACTGGCGGCGTCCGCGCGGGCCTGCACGAATTGGGCCGCCCAATTGCCGCTGCCCCCCAAGCCATCTATCGTTGCGCTGCCGGTTACCGTCGCAGCTGTAGGCACGTCAGCCAATGTCACCCGCCAGTTTGACGTCCTCGGCGCGGCGCTACCGGCCCTTGGGTTCGTCCTGAAACCGCTTATCCAGCCGCCGACGGTACCGCCAAAGTCGGCAGTGAGCGAGACCGAAGCCTCAAATTCTCCCTGCCGCTTATCGATGTCCGTCGAGCCAAACGGGGCGCTTTCAACATATACCCCGACGGCCGCTCCCGTATAGCGTGCTTGACCTGAGGTGGGGAAAGTTGCCAGACCCGCCCCCTCGAACACCTGAGCAAAGGGCGACACCGCATAGGTTGCTACCGCACTCTCGGGGTCCTCGATCCAATAGCCGAACACCATGTACTCGGTGTCGTCGAATGCGCAGGCCGCATTATCCCCGCACAGCGGGATCGTTGCCGCGCCAGGTTCAAACACCAAAGTGCCTGTGCTCGACATCGCCAGGGTCGTCAATTCGTCAGTCGTGTCGGCATTGCTGTCATGGTCAGTGTAAGTGGGTGCCAACGTGATGAGGCAGCCAGTCCCGGTGCATCGAAACGTGCCGGGCTGCCCATGTACCGATCCAGGTAACGACGTCAGATTCGGTGGCGAAACATAAGCGGTAGAGGGCGATCTTCGTGGTACGTTGCCGTTGTTGGTCAGCGACGCAACGGAGTTAGTGGCGACAAGGTTAGTGACAGTAATTCCAGCGTCTGCGACATTGATTTGCCTGGTGCCCTCCAAGTGGGCACCGTAGTGATCCAGCAGCCTTCGGTTCAATTCGCGGTCCGTGTAAATCACGGTTGTGCGAGTTCTGCCAAAGGTGTCCGTCACCTTGACATAACGGAATCCCGAGCGTGTAGAGCTTGTTCGGCCCGGTGATGGCCCGAAAGTCAGCCGGTTCCTAGTCGCTACGGAAACCGCCGCCTCTGGCGGCGCTGTGAAACTCGTAAGGGCCGTCGTCTCAGAAAGGCCTTCGAACGCATCCAGCAATCCTTGCGCCCTCTGATTCGCCTCTAGCGTTTGCGCCTGCTCCTGGATTTGTTGCTCGGCTTGTCGTTCGGCTTCCTCAGCCTTCCGTTCGGCCTCCTCCTCAGCCTGCTCTGCCTTCCTGCGCTCCTCCTCAGCTTCGGCCTCCGCCAGCTTGCGAGCTTCTTCTTCGGCCTCGCGCTTCTCAGCCTCTTCCGCGGCTTTTCTCTCTGCCTCCTCGCGCAACTCCTGCTCGGCTTGGAGCTCTTCCTCCAAGTCCGTAACCCGGGCGTTGTCGCTGCTGCTGCTACAGGCCGACGCGGCGATAAGGACGAAGCCAAGAAGGGCGGCCATCCAGAATCTCGATTGCATGTCTATCCCTCCTTACACAGGAAACAAAGAAAATGGCGCCCGGCCCGTCGCCGGACCGGGCGCCTCAGTATCTGCGGATAACAGATTGTCGAAATCCGCTCTACTCGTCGTCTTTGGCTCCGCCAAAGGCGCCGTGGAAGGCACCGCTGCCGTCTGACCCGAAGTCGAAGATACCGCCAGCCTCAGCAGCCTTCGATCCGTAGAACGAGCCCTCGAACGAGCCCTCGAAGGAGCCTCCGGACACCAAGCTGCTGTGCGCAATGCCCGACGCCTTCATGCCCGAGAACCCGCTGTCGGAAATTGCGCCCTCCAACATGGCGAGCCCGTCGAGGTCGGCCTCGATGGTCGCTTCGTCGAAGTCTGCCGTCAGTGTGGCAGCGCCATGATCCAGCGAAGTCGTCGCGCCGGTTGCATCTGAGGACTGCACCGTGGCGACCCAGTTGCCGCTGTACGTCGCATCGCCAGTGGTCGGCATGTCGGCACCGGTCATGCCGTCGCCGATGCTCTGGACGAAGCCGATGCCAAGACCGGCAATATCCTGATCGCCGTTGGCAGCGGCATCGCCGAGTGCGGCCCAGACACCGAAGTGGAGGTGCTTGTAAGCGACCGGTCCAGGAATGCCGGCAACAATCCGCGACTCATCTGGATCTGTGCCTTCATCGGGACCGTCGACCCCCGTTACGCCCGTGACGTCGTGACCGCTGGCGTAGGTGTACGTGGTCGTGTCACCAGTTGTGCTCGTCGTCGTCAACGTCGCGTACTGCCTTTCGCCAGCATCCGTGCCGCCAGTGACGTCACTGGGGATTACGTACGAGAACAATTCCACCGGCTTAGCGTCGGCAGCAACCGAGTCGGTAGCAGCAAGTGTACCGGGAGTTGCGGCAGTCACAGGGACGAACATTCCCTCAGACCGGAGGGCCACGTTGTTGGCTTCGGTCCCATCGGCATCAGTTTGGATGGAGAGATAACCTGCCTTCGTGCCTATCACATCCGTTCCGGTTTGTGCGGCATAGACATTGACCATGTTCGTGCCAGCGTAGTCAGTGACCAGCATCAGGCGGGCCATGTCGTCGGACGAGTCAAGCGCCTTGCCGATTGCGAACGTCCGCGCCGCTGCAGCCTGCCTGTACGGAGTGTCCGGTGTGCTCTCGTCAGTGGCCGTGCCCAGATTGTCTTCCGTGCCCGCGGCAAACGCCTGCTCCTCGATCATTCCACCTGTGGCCATCGGGTTCAGGCTCTTGATCAGACCGGTGATTACCGTTTGAGCATCATCGCCCGAACCTGTGGTTTCCGAGCTGGCCCCCGCCATAGCGTCGACCGAGCTGTCTCCGACGCTCTTCACGGTGCCGTCGATCTTGAGCTCCATCATTGCAGCGTCGGTCGCCATCTCGGCGGCGGCTTCGGCCGTCTCCTGAGCAGCCTCGGCAGCCATCTGCGCTGCCTCAGCGTCCGCCAGGGCCATTCCCGCCTCACTCGCCAGCTCCGCCGCAGCAGCAGCCTCGGAGGCCGCCTTGGCCTTCATGTACTCAGCCATTGCCGTCGCGGCCGCGTCACTGGCCGCCATAGCGTGCATCGCCGCCATCTGGCCGGTCTGGAGCGTCGCGAGGTCTTCCGTCGCCGAATTGGCACCATCTGCAGCCATGCCGGCAGCATCCGATGCTGCCTTGGCTGCTTCAGCCGCCTCCATTGCAGCCGCCTGAGTGGTTTCCAAGTCGGACGGCGGTGCTGGCTCGGGTTCCTCAGCAGGCGGCGGGGGGGGCGGCGGTTCAACCGCAGCAGTATCGTCGCTGCTGCTGCACGCCGTAAGCCCGATCGCGATTACGGCCGCGAAGCAGACCTTCATGAGGTAGTTGTCAAACAAATGGCTATTAAACATGGTATCGAGGCTCTCCCATGTGAATTAGAAGCGGCCTCGAAAGAGGCCCGCGTAGGGTGCTGTGCAGCTTACCGATAACGGTAACGCAATGCACGCAGGTTGTCTATCGGTCGGGACGAGACCAGTCGGCGGCATATCCCGCCAACCAGCCCTGACGCCAGCCGGTCCATTCCGGACAGTCTGGACGCGACCAGAGACGGTGCTTCGGTATTCAAATCCGAATGATCCCGACATTACCGCCCCGTTGGGGTTTTCGCCAAAGGCCACGCCGCGCGCGGCCGCCGGGCATAGTAACAGCATCTGGAAGAAGATGTGGCAGATGAATGTCACGTGTTACCCGTGGCTTGACCGTGCCCACATACCACATTCGCCCCGTGGGGGAAACCGCTCCGTTTCATGACCATGACGGCAAGCAACGGGCAACCCGACCAACGGTGTCCGGGATATCGAGCAGCGATGGAACAGCCGGTTGACGATCCCTCGCCGCTCAGGAACGACCGGTGAAAGCGGCACCATACGACCGTACATCCAACCGGGGCCTGCCTCCGTTGCAAAAAGGCCACGATCGTCGCTGAACTGCCACACTCTTGCCGGCGCCGTCGCCGCAGCGACCGCCCGCTCGCCGGGCGAGCCGGAATCGGTTCTCCCGGCACCCATCTGTCCCGGGCCCCGCATGCGTCCATGCCGCCACGGGTGTGCCACACGCTGATTCCCTTACCAATTCACCGGTGGCCTATGGCCGGGTACGTCCATCCGCGCCGCGCCGGCCGACGGTTCGTCCAACTCACCACGATTTCAGGCAGCAAGAGCCTTGGCGCGGCCGTCCCCGGCAGCATGGCCGGGAGCTGCCCGGGCCCGCCGTGGGCCCGAGGGCCGAAGCGCCGGCCAGGGCTCCGATCCCCCGCCGGTCGACCGCACGCTCGGCGCGTCTCATCCAGGGGCATCGCCGATCCGCCGGCGCCTCGCCCCCACCCGCCCGGCCCGACGCCGCCGCGCGCGCGTTCCCGGACGGCGCCCGGCGCACCTATCCGTCTCCCGTCGCCGGCCGCGACGCGGTAGCGGTCGGTCAGGGACTCGCACGGGTTCTGCCCACCGTCCGCCTCGACGGCAGTCTCCGCGAATTCGCCCGCGCCGAACCCCTTGAATTCACCCACGCAAAGGTCCTGTGGACGCGACTGCCGGCCGGGTACCAACGAGCGTCTGCCGGGGCCCTTGCAACAGCGGGGCGATCAGCCCCCCTGGATCGATTGGCAGCTATCGCCGCGCCCGCAAGGTCGGGACCAGGTGCGGTCTGCCCAAGGAACACACCACCATCGACCGCCGGGGCACCGTGTCTACGCCTGTCGACGTATAGTCGCCAGCAAGTTCCCTCCAGAATGAGGAGTGTCTCGACGTCATGAACAGAGAAGACGCAAAGCGCCTGCGGCTGATCGCCACGCTTGCGGCAGCTGCGCTCTCGGTAACCGCGTGCAGCGGCGGCGGCGGCGGGTCGTCCACGACGGGTGATCCGGACCCCATGACCATGGAACCCGCGCCCATGCCGGATCCCACGCCCCCGGACCCTGCGGCAGTAACCGTGAGCCTGGCCGACGTGAGGTCGGGCCACATGGCGCTCGCGGCCGGCACCGTCGATATTGCCGCGGGCGGGTCGATGGACCACGGCGACGTGACCTTCACGTGCGCGGCCGGCGGCGATGACTGCATGGTCAAGGTGGCCGCCGATGGCGCGGTCACCGCCACCGGCGGCACGGTTACCGCGATGAATTCCCCGGCCTATCAGGCGAGGCTCAACGCAGCGGCGGCGAGGGTCGCGGCGGCGACCAAGGCGGCGATGACGAAGGAGGCGGCGATCGCCGTGGAGGCCGCACAGACCGGAGATGACGGTCCCGGCGGCGCCGATGCCGCCACCGACCATGCGGTCAGCATCACGCGTAACCGTGCCGGCACGACCGTGACCATCGCCGTCGACGGGGCCGCGGCCGACGATCCGACGTTCATGCAGACCATGGACCTGGGCAGCGGGCGCACCATGCACGTTCGCGCGATGCCTGCGGATGCCAATGGCGACGTGGCAGAGGAGGTCATGGTCGTCAGCACTGACATCGAGGCGCCCACGGCCGCGCCGTTCGCGATGGTTCCGGGGCAGGAGCTGACAGTCGACGCCGATGGAGTTCTGGCAAGCGGCAATGACGCTGTCGCCTTTGATCCCGGCGGTGCGTTGAACAGCAGTAATGCAGGCGACGCAGCGGTGCTGGGGAAGGTCCTGTCGAACGCGTTTGCCCCCGGCACGGAGGCTGAGTTGACGTTCGATGGGGACGACCCGGAGGACAACACGGACGCGGCTTTCACGACCGCGGGTTCCTACAACGGCGCGCCGGGCACGTACAAGTGTGCCGGCGGGGCCGCGGACTGCACGGTCTCGATCGACGCGATGGGCATGCTGACCGCCATGAGCGACGGCTGGATCTTCACGCCCGGCACAGGCGCCACCTCCGACGTCCCGGACGCCGACTACCTGCACTACGGCTTCTGGCTGAAGAAGACCACGGACGCCATGGGCGCCGTCACCTACGACGAGGTCGAGACCTTTGCCGCTTCGTCTGTTCCGGCAAGCGGCAACGTCGGTCTGGTCACGGGCCGCGCAACCTACCGGGGCGGGACCACGGGCGTATACGTGCGGAACGTGTACAACCGGGACGGCACCATCGACCGGGCGACCTCCGGCCACTTCGCGGCGGACGCCAGCCTGACGGCGACCTTCGGTCAGGTGAACGACGCCGCCGGTGAGGGGACCATCGCGCCCAACCAGCTGTATACCCTCAGCGGAACCATCGACAGCTTCAGGCTGTCCGGCGGTGAGGCGAACATGTGGTCGGCGGCCCTGCACGGCGACATCACCGCCGGCTCTGGCGAAGCCTCGGGGACGGCCAAGGGCGGTGTGGAAGGCCATGACGGTTCGTTCAGCGCCACCTTCCACGGCCCGGTGACGGACGCCAACAGCGATCCGGTCCAGCCCCACACGGTGGTCGGCGAGTTCAACGCCGGCTTTAGCAACGGCTCTGTGGCCGGCGCCTTCGGGGCCAGGAAGACGATGGAGTAGGAGCGGCCGGCAGGTTCGGGTCGCATGAAAGAGACCCTGATTGCTTGGCGAGCACCACTGGAAGCGAGAGGAGAGAGGGGGCGGCACGTCGTGCCGCCCCCTTCTTATTTTTTACCCAGGCCAAGTACCGCAGCGTTCGTGTCAGGGTCTGCGTTTCTTCCTCTCCTCCCTGCCGCGCCCCGGCGCACGCACAGACGGTGAACGTGCCCAGGACCGCGAGACTCGAGGCGCCCGCCGCGACACCGAGCGTGCCGCCCACGGCCCGTCCGGCGCCCGCCCCACTATCCGCCTCCCCCGCGCCATCGGCACGGCGGAAGCCCCGAAAGTGGATGGCGGAGTGAGTGGGGGCTGAACGCCGGCAGATCCTCGTTTACTGCCCGCCGTCATCCGTCGAGTACGATCCCACGGTGGCCGTCGCGACGACCGACAGCCACGACGCCCTCGTCAAGACCGGCATCGACCGGCACGCCGTCAACGGGCGCATGCGGCGCCTGGAGCGGCGCAGCGGCCCGTCGGCCATGTCGATCCCTGTTCGGCGCCATGATCAACGGCCTCGGCCTGCTCGCGACCGGAATTGGCTGTGTCAAGAGCGACGTCCAGGCGGTCAACGCACACGTGCCCGGCGTGGAAGCCAGCGTGTCCGGGCGGCTGACCCGGATCGAGACTTCAGAGTGCGCCCGTCGCCACGCGTTCGACCGACCGCTATTTCCCGGCCGCGTCGGATGCGCACGCGCAGGCAGTGAACGCGCCCAGGACCGCAAGGCTCGAGTCGTCCGCCGCGAAACCAAACGTCCCGCCCATGGCCCGTCCCGCGCCATCCGACCAGCGCCCGCCCCACTTGCCGCTGCCGGCCGCGCCGGCGGCCGTGGTATCGCCCGCAAACGGGGCGCCGTCGTCGGCAAACGCAGTTTCGCCTAGCGTGACCGACAGGTCGCCGAGCGGGCCGCCCGCCAGGCTGCGGAACCCGTTCACCGCACCCCCCACCGTGCCGCCGTCGAAGTCGGCCTCCAGGCGCACATCGGCCACGAATTTCGTGGCCATCCCGGCTGCCGCGAGCAGGCCGGCCGCGTCGCCCTCGTAGACCGCGCGCCCTGTCGGGGACGCCGGGCCGAAGTCGACCGGCGGGACCGACGGGCTCCGGCTCCAGAACGCGCCGGCCTCCCCCTCCTCCTCCCAGGCCCACACGCCCAGCACGTCGTGCGGGTAGCTCGAGAGGTCCGGCTCGATGCCGGGGATCAGGCTGGTGAAGGTGGCGAGCTCGAAGCCCTGGCGCGGCGCCGGGAACGGCACTTGCACGATGAAGCGCGCACCGTCCGTGATCTCGTGCGCGAGGCCGCCCAGGTCGACGTCGCGGACCACGCGCACCGACACCTCGTCGGCCGTGCGGCCGTTTTCGTCGACCAGCGAGGATTGCGACGCGCCGTTCGGTGCGGCCCGCGCCGCCCGCGCCAGTCCGCCGGCCACCGCACCCAGGAATTCGTCGTCCGCGCCGGCGAACGCGGACAGGTTCGATTCGGCCAGCCTCGGACCCCACGCGATCGAGTCCGGCGGGCCGCTGGTTCCGTTCCCGACAGGAGGCAGATCGACCGCGTTGCTGCCGCCGCAGCCGGCAAGACCGACGAGAGCGGCCAGTACGCCGGCCGTCAGCACGTTTCTCATTGTGGATTCCCCCGCTCGATGGCGAACGTACGGCCGCCAGAGCGCCATCATCGACGGCCGCCGCGCCGAACGGCACTGCTCTCGCTCTCGCTTGACCAGCTTCCTGGTACTTTCCCCGTCAGACGGCCGGAGACCAAGTCGTCGACTGCTCCCCCACAGGGAGTTCAAATCCTGCCATGCCGCCCGCCACGTACAAGATCGCCGAAGCGCGCGGCCGACCTGCTTGTGCCATGCAACGCGACCGGACCCGCAACGGCATGACCGGTTGACCCCGCGCCGCTCGCAGATCATCTTCCGGCATCCCGCAACCGTTGGACCCGGCCCGTGCTCGCCCAGCCCGAATCCGTCACGCTCGCGTTTCCTGACGGGGCGAAGCGCAGCTACCCGTGCCCCGTCACCGGCCACGACGTCGCGGCCGGGCTCTCGCCCGGCCTCGCGAAGGCCGCGCTCGCCATCCGTCTCGACGGCGGCCTCCACGACCTCACGCGCCCCATCACCGAGGATGGCGCCATCGAGATCGTGACCGGCAAGGACGCAAGCCCCGAGGTCCTGGAGCTCATCCGCCACGACGCCGCCCACGCCCTCGCCGAGGCCGCGAAGGAACTCTACCCGGACGTCCAGGTCACTATCGGCCCGGCAATTGAGGACGGCTTCTACTACGACTTCGCCCGCGACGAGCCCTTCACGCCAGACGACCTCGAGGCGATGGAGGCGCGGATGCGCGAGATCGTCTCGCGCAACGAGCCCATTTCCCGTGAAATTTGGGACCGTGACGACGCCGTCCGCTACTTCGAATCGATCGGGGAGCACTACAAGGCCGAGATCATCCGCGACCTGCCCGACGGCGAGGAAATCACGATCTACCGCCAGGGCGAGTTCGTCGACCTCTGCCGCGGCCCGCACCTTCCCTCCACGGGCAAGCTCGGCACCGCCTTCAAGCTCACCCGGCTCGCGGGCGCCTACTGGCGGGGTGATTCACGGAACCAGATGCTCCAGCGGGTTTACGGCACGGCCTGGCGCACGCAGAAGGAGCTCGACGCGCACCTCGAGCGCCTCGAGGAGGCGGCCCGTCGCGATCACCGGCGCCTGGGCCGCGAGATGACGCTCTTCCACTTCCAGGAGGAGGCCGCGGGCGCGGTCTTCTGGCACGCGGGCGGCGCCACGCTCTACCGCACCGTCCGCGCCTACATGCGCCGCCGCCTCGAGGCCGAGGGCTACCACGAGGTCCAGACGCCCGAACTCGTCGACCGCACGCTCTGGGAGCGCTCCGGCCACTGGGAGAAGTTCCGCGAGCACATGTTCGTGGCCGAGACCGAGGACAAGG
>JAJDZU010000025.1 GCA_022824495.1 Chloroflexota bacterium
TACGGTCGCGACCCCGGCGATCCGCAGGCGTGGGCGGACGCGCTCAGGCTCGATCCGAACAGCTTCGCGCCGGGCCAGTTCGAGTGGTGGTACTCCGACGGCCACCTTTCGAACGGCGTCACCTTCGTCGCCTCCTGGCACCTGGAGATCGACGAAGCGGGCGCATTCCAGCCCTACATCACGGTCAACTTCGCGACCGGGGACAGGGTGCTGCTCGACCGGAAGATCCGCTTCGAGGCGTCGCAGGCGCGCTTCGGACGCGAGAGGTGCGACGTCGGGATCGGCCCGCACTTCATCCGCTCGCTCGACGGTCTGAACCGCTACGAGCTGTTCATCGACCCCGCGGCCAACGATGGCTACGGCCTTCATCTGGAACTCGACCGGACGGTGCCGAGCTACAGTCCCGGCCCGGACGACGGAAGCAACCCGCCGGGGCCTTATTTCCGCTGGGTGTGCGCGGTGCCCAACGGCGCTCTGAAGGGCACGGTGACGGTCGGTTCCGTCACCCACGAGGTCACGGGCTCGGGCTATCACGACCACAACTGGGGCAACGTGCCGATGTCGGTGCTGGTGAAGGACTGGCACTGGGCGCGGGGCGCGGCCGGCGGCTACACGGCGGTCGCGGCGTCGGTGCGGCTCAACAACGGCGTCGAGTCTCTCAACGTCTACGTTGCGGACGAGACGGGCGTGCTGGTGGCGGCGCTGGGTCCGGCGGTCGGGTTCCGGGAGCTGGCGACGGCGGCACAGCCCGACACCGGCAAGACGATCGGCAGCGATATCGTCTTCACCGTTGAGGACAAGGGATCGGTGCGCTTTGCCGGAGAGAAGGCGATCTCGTCCTTCGTCTTCGACAGCGACGCCAGGTTCGACTGGTGGTACACGCGCTTCGACTCCGGGCTTGAGATCGACATCATGCACGAGGGCCGGCACGTTGCCGCCGCGGGGCACGCGGTGCTGGAACATATGGACTTCCGAGGCCAGGCGACCGACAAGTGATTCTGGTCGTGGCGCCGCGGCTCAACGGTTGCCGCTATTGCCTCCCCGAGCCGTCCGGGCGCCCGGTTGTCAGGCCCGGCCGGTCATCATCCCGAACGTAACCGGCCACAGACCGCTCGGTCGGCGCCTCCAGCGTCACGCCTTCCCCGGCGGCCCGCGCAAGTGCGAACTCGAAAAGGCCGCCGGCGCGAAGCAGAAGTCGCGCGATTTCGACATGGGCCTGTAGCCGCCCCTCCCTCTTTCCGGCCAAACCGAAGCCGGCGGCCTGCTCGGTATCCTGCTTGGCCTGGTGGCGACATGGGCGATCTGCCGCTTCACCGGCTGGGAGTTCCTGATCCCCGGGATGTCGGTGGCAAGCGGGCTCGGCACCACCGCCGCGGCCGGCCTCTTCTTCGGCTTCCAGCCCGCCCGCCAGCCCGCCCGGCTCGACCCCATCGCCGGCCTCCAGACCGAATGATCCGTCACCGGCAGCGCACGCCGTCGCCCCGGCGGCTTCCCCGCGGTGCGGCGGACGCCGGAGAGGGCGCGCCACAACCGAGACCGTGAAAGTATCGGACCTTCTCAGTCTTCGAAGCGGAACTGGCCCGCGCCCGTGGCGAGCGGGCGCGGGCCAGCCACCGTCTTCAACCAGGGGAGTTACGACACCGCAGAACCGGGCGAGAAGCGTCTGGGGGGCCGGTCAGCTCGGGATTGCGGTCAAGTCTTCCGGGAAGCGCCGTCAGATGCGCAGGAAGCTGCTGTTCCGGCGCGGTCTCACGCGCCAATCGCCGCCAACCGCTGCTTTTGCAGACAGTACTCCGCAAATGCGGCTTCGCCCAGCACGCTCATCACCCGTTTGAAGTGGTAGCTCAGCGTCATCAGGCTGAATTCGCCGCGGCACTTGCCCAGTCCGCGCATCAGAAAATGGTCCATTCCCGCCCAGCGCTTGAGCGTGCCGAATGGGTGCTCGACGAGCGCGCCTCGGTCACGCATCAACGACGCACCAGCGCTCATCTTCTTGCGATGCCGGTCGATCACGTCCTCGTGCTCCCAGCGCTGGACCCGGCGCGACGATCTTCCCTTTGCCAGACAACGCTGCGACAGCGAACAACCGCGGCAATCCGCTGCCGTCGAGTGATAGACGAAATACAGCTCGCCCTTGTTAAGGAACGAGCGGCGTCGAGTCAGCCGCTGTCCGGCCGGACAGGTAGAGGTGTCATCCTGCGCGTCGTAACGGAAATCATCGCTGTCGAAGCGCCCGCCCTTCCCCCTGCGGATCGCATGGTTCGGTATCGGAACATACGCCTCCATTCCCTTCTCTTCGCAACTCCTCAACTGTGAGCCGCTGAAGTAGCTGGAATCCGCCAGACCAATCAATCGCGCGGTGCCCGTGGCTTCGCTCGATTTCGTCAGCATCGGCTCCAACTGACCGGAGTCATTGCCGTCCTGCACCATATCCTCCGCGACAATCAGCTTGTGCCTGTCATCCACCGCGATCTGGCAGTTGTATCCGCCCGCCGTCTTGCCGCTCTTGCGCAGCAGCCGCGCATCGGCATCGACCACCGATACCTGACCTTCTCCGCTTTCCCGCAAGCGCGTTTGCAACGCCTTCCTGTTTTGCTGATTTTCGACCAGGGCCTCGATCTTGGCCGCCAGCCCCGGATCCTCCGCACCGTTCGCACATCCGTCCGAACGCGCATCCGCCTCGTCCAACTGCCGGTGATACGCCGCAATCTTCTCGTCCAGGCGCTTCAGGTCCCTTTCCAGAGACACCTTGGTGTGGAAGCTGCCCGTATTCGCATCGGCCTTCAGATGGGTCCCGTCAATCGCCACCCGGCTGCGAGACGCCTGCGCTGTGAGTTGGCGTTGGTGTGAGTGGCTGATTCGATGGTCGGAAGCAGGTTTTGGTGCGGGAGTTCGCGATGGCCCACCGCCGGATTGGTCAGGAAGCCCTGTTTCCCCGTGAATCGCGCCGATCGTCCCTGGACGAGATTGCCGATCTGATCGACTGGTCGCCGATCGAGGCGCGGCTGTTGGTAGTGTATGCAGCGCCACGAGGTGGGGCGAGCTGGCCGCCGCTGGCGTTGTTCCGGGCGCAGTTGCTGGCAGTTTGGCACGACCTGTCGGACGTCCGCCTGGCGGAAGCGCTGGAGGACCGGGCGTCGTTCCGTCGGTTCTGCGGGTTTGCGCGCACTGAGGCGACGCCGGAGCGGACGGCGTTCGTGCGGTTTCGCCGGGAGCTTCTGCGGCACGGTCTGGATTAGACGCTGTTCGACCTGATCACCGCCCAGCTGCGGCGCCGGGCAGTACAGGTGAAGACGGGCACGCTGGTGGATGCGAGCGTGGTGGGCGCGGCCCGTCGGGACGATGCCGAGGCCGGCTGGGCGGGCCACAGCCGCCGCAAGGCAGTGCACGGGTACAAGGTGCACGTGGGCGCCGACGCCGAGACGGCGCTGGTGGAACAACTGGCCGTCACGCCGGGCAACGTCCATGACGGAAACCATGGCGAAAGCGCCCTGCCACCCGATCCCGGCGAGGTGCATGCCGACGGCGCCTATCGAGGTCGCCGCTTTGCGGCGGCTGTGGAGGCGCGTGGCGGTACGCCCCGGATTGTGGCCGTCGGGGTCTGGGCGCAGCCTGATCCAGCATCGCAGCGTGAGGCCGAGCGCTGGCTCGCCGAACGGAACCGGGCGATCCACCGGATCCGGGCTCGGGTCGAGAAGATCTTCGGGACCTGGAAGCGGTCATACGGCTTCCGGCGAATGCGCTGGCGAGGTCTGGCCAATGCCCACCTCCGGGCCCGGCTCACCGCGACCGCCTACAACCTGACCCGCACCGCCAATCTTCTCGCCAGCGGATAGGCCTCCCACCGCGGAAGCAGGAGTACGCAGCGGCCAACCGATGGCCCAGACCGCTCCTTGAGCCTTGCGATATGCCGACACGCTCGACCGACGGCAGTCGGCCAGGCATCGGATCGACGCCCGCCCCGTCACCGTGGCCGGTATCACGTCATGCTCTTGACTCTACAGCCTAAACCCTTGGCCGCGCACAGGTCTCCCAAGACACTGCTTCAGCTAAATGTCAATCTGTTCTCGACACCAATTCTCGACCGCGGCGCAAGAATCAGAGTCAGAGCCGCGCGCTCCCACTACAGATAAATCGGGATCATCGCGGGGCGGATTTGGCCGTCCCCACGGTCTTTCCACCCTGTCAGAGTCCTGCATTCCCCGAACATCTACAGGGCTGTTAGACTGTGTCTATGGCGTCTGCTTCCACATCCGCGAACCTCCGCGACGAACTTGTCGAAGTTGGTGTTGAGCCGAAGCAGGCGGCAGTGATCGCCCGAGCCCTCGCGGCGCGCCAGCGCGGGCCGTCAACGGCGACTTGGGCAGGGTTCGGGCTCGCCGTCCTGATTGCCGTCCTCACTTGGCTTGCCACCGGCATCGACGCAAACAGAGACCGGATTGACGCTGTCAACGAACGCTTGTCCACTTTCGAGACTGGCGTCTCAGAACGGCTCACGCGTATCGAGACGCTGCTCGAGGAGCGCCTGCCCGAACGCCTGTAACCTCGTGACTGACGCCGAGTAGGCTACTGGCCTCTGGTTCTCGGTGTTCACCTTCAATATGTCCTCAGTTGGTATCCTGAACAATCGAACCGCACAGCGGCCAGTTTGACTGCCGCGCCACCACGTTCCGCTTTCGTTGCCATCAACCCGTCCTTCTCGTCAGCGCAGTCGTTTCCGATGCGCCTGGCAGCAATTGGGTATTTTGTCATTGCACAGAATCAGAGGATCGGGATTTCTTCCATGCTGCTGGTGGCGGGCGGCAAGTCGGGCGGCGGCGAACGGCGGTTCTACCGCGAGTTGATCCGCAAGGCCGACCAACGGTTCGACCGGCATCTTGCCCGGCTTGCCGACGGATAGACAAGGAGAGTCCTTATGGCGCTGGATGTGGAAGACGTGATCGC
>JAJDZU010000022.1 GCA_022824495.1 Chloroflexota bacterium
GCCGCAAGCGCGAAGGCGGCCACGAGCGCAACCACCAGGTTTCTCCAAAGTGTCATGAGGGCTTTCTCCCCGTGTTCGCCTGTGCGGCGGTGTGACCCGACGCCGACGAAGGGAGTGGCGACCGGGCTGACCACCGGTGCCTCCATGACGGTCCGGGAGCCCGTTCGCTGCAGGGGGCTGCAGCCCGCGCGGTGACGGCGCGCGACCGTGCCGCTTCTTCCGGTCCCCGAGAATTGATCCGTTACCCGGCGTGTCCTGAGCGTTCCCCGATAGGCGGAACGCCCGGGCCACGGTAGGGCGCGCCCGCTGCCGCGCGACCGATGTAGAGGCGTTCTGACCCGGCGCTGTCCCGCTCCGCCGGAGGTGGCTCGCCACGCGGCAGACCTGATCGCGCCAGGCGCTTGAACGGCGGACCTTCACAAGAGAGAGCAATGGCGAACCGTGGAAGGCTGTGCAAAACCGCGCGGGAATCCCCGCCACCGGCCGTCCATCATCAGTTGGTACAGCGGCGCGATCACCACTTCGCTGAGGGACGGCTGCCCCCGGGACCGGCCGCGCCTGTTCCGCTTCCGTCAGTTCGCTCTCGAAGCGGCCTGCCGGGCGCCGATCGCGCGCCCGTGCAGTTCTCTTCCGAGCCGCCACGTCCTCCGGTCGGCGCCAGTCACTTCACGCGCGGTGACGGGCCTGTGGCTCCAAGAGAGCGAATTCGGGAGGACTGCAACCTCTCTCGGATAATCCCCTTCGTTGGCTGCGCATGCCGCTGCCGGCGGCGCGCCCACGACTTCCCGCGACGCTGTTCGCCGCCCTCGACATCGCCATTGGCACCGTCATCGGACAGTGCTTCCCGCGGCACCGCAGCCGGGAGCTCCTTAAGTTCCTGCGGGTGATCGAGAGCCACGTCCCGGACGATCTCGAGGTCCATCTGGTCATGGACAACTACGCCACCCACAAGACCCCGGCCGTGCAGCGCTGGCTGGCCGGGCACCCGTGTTGGCACGTTCACTTCACCCTCACCAGAGCCTCTTGGCTGAACCAGGTGGAACGCTTCTTCGCGATGCTCGCCGATAGCTGGTTGTCAGGATTCCCGGTCAGGGATTCGAGGACCAGAGTCCCGATGCACCGTGAACACATCGAGTGTAGTGCGATTCCCTTCTGTACTGCGACTAGATCGCGTATTCTGAAGGCGTCAGCAGCAGTGCTTCTGGACATATGGAGGAGGTGGGTCGAATGGCTGGCGCGGCGGCGCCAGCCCTATCCAAAGAGATCGCTGCCTACGAAGGAATGCGTGGCAAACTCGAAACAGATCACTTTGGTAAGTGGGTGATTGTGCATGGCGAGGCATTCGTCGGCCTCTACGACACGTTCGAAGAGGCCGCAGAGTACGCGGTCGAGCGGTTCGGTCGAGGGCCTTACCTGATCAGAGAAGTCGGGGCTGCCCCGATTACGCTTCCCGCCTCCGTCCTCTACAATCTGGTGGCAACAAGTGCCTCAAAGTGAATGTGGATTCCCCGATCAGCCTGATTCTCTGCTTCGCGTCGGTCCCACGCTTCGGCTGCATATAGGCTTCGAGATGCCTGCGCTGAGACCTAGCCCTTGTCGCTGAGAGGGTCACGCGAAGGGGTCTGACCGCGACACTCCCGGGGGGCGCGCGGAGTTCGTCGGCGCGCACTACGGCGCCACGCCCGACTTCTGACACGTCGAGTTCCTCGCGGCGTCACCGTCCGCGGCGAGCTCGACTCCGCCACCAACCTCTTTCGCTGGCCGCCGAACCCGCGTCGCTACATCTGCGCCCCGGATCCGGCCTGCCGGACCAGCCCGACGCCCCTACGTCTCGCCAGCCGCCTGGTACTTCCTGCCACGATCGTCCAAGAGCAGCAGGGCCGCGTTCACCACTCACCCCCATTCATGGAGTACAATTGCCCCATGGCCAGTACCACCCCCGATGTTCACGACGCCCTCATCAAGGCCGGTATCGACCGCGCGGCCGTTGACGAACTCATGCGCCGCGTGCACCGCCGCCCCGGGCCGTCCACAATGTCCATCCTCCTTGGCGCCGTCATCGGTGGCTTCGGTCTGGTCGTGGGCGGGATCGGTTGGGTCAAGAGCGACATCCACGCCGTCGAAGGAGCTGTGCAGGCTCTCCGGACCGAGATCTCCGCCAACCGCGACCGGATCGACGCCGTCAACGATCGAGTCTCCTCGCTGGAAACCAGCATGTCCGAGCGCCTCGCGCGGATTGAAACCCTGCTCGAGGAGCGCCTACCCGCCCGGCAGTAGCAGGCGCCTCCGCCACACATTGAAAACCCCGCATCCAGCGGACCAGTCGGTCCGCCGGTTCTTCCGCCTGCCGGCACCTGCCCGCCATCGACGCCCATCGCACCGAAGCGGCTGTTGTCACTAGCCTGGCGAGAGTCCGGCGCAACCGCCGTCCGGTCTCGAGACGCCTGCGCTGTGACTTGGCGGTTGTCACTTAAGCGGGGCCACCGATCATTGACCGTAGGCAAGTATCAGGGGCGCACGGGTCAGCGGAGGTGAATGTCCACTTGGCCCAGATATCCATCCCTGAGTTGCAGGTCGTCCTGTCCGGCAGGTTTGCCGGTGTGCACCTCTTTGCCGGAGGCCAGCCCCACGGCGCGCTCATAGGCAGGACGCTCCTCAGGCTTGTGACAATGGTCTACAACAGGGTCACCGGGTCGGTAAGCATCCTTCTCTCCCGTCCGCCTAGTCTGGAAATTCCATAACGCTGGTCGTTAGGCCGAAGGATGCCGATTTGGGCTCTCGGATTATTCCGATAGCTTGAAGCGGGACCAAGCAGATACCATCGATGTCATAGAGGGATGGGCCGGCCCCGGCCCGCCACACTCCGGTCCCGGCGACGGCTGGAGCATTCGCGAACGGTGCCGCACCATGCGTGGTTTGGTGATCGGGTCATCGTGGCGAGGTGCCCCAGGAGTGTGAAAGGCGTGCGCGCCCACCACGACCCGGCCCCCGACTGCTCGTCGGAGACCGGCAGCCATCCGTCTCCCTGCAAACCAGTCGGCTGTCACTCCGACATCAAGCCGGAACCAGGGCGGGCAGTTGCGAAGCGCCACCGTCCGAGCAAGGGGATCGGGAATATCGTCAGCAACAAACAGCAGGCGGAGCCGCTTTGCTGCCAGGTTCGTCGATACCGTCTCCCGGAAGCGCTCGAGTTTGGGCTCTTCGTTGGTTCGCAGCAATGCCGCCGGTTCTTCCCGATCATCTCGGCCCCGCGCGCGAACCCCTCGCGCAATTCCGACGCTGTCCACGTCTCCGAGGCGTGCGCTGCGTACTCCGGGAGCCGCCCACGCCTCCGTCCGCCGGACCTCCGAATTCGCGCCACGCTTCAGCTCCGCCAGCGTCTGCACTACGTCCTGATCGATGATCAGGCGGTCGAGCAACCACTTGGCAGCGGCACCTGAAGATTCAGCCAGGCCTTTCTCGCGCACGACAGGAATCTAGCGGCGTCCGCCGCCGGGTTGAAGCTGCTCGCTGTCGAGCAGTTCCGGATGCTCGGCGATGAGTGCCTGGAGTCCTTGCCGGAAAAGGCCTGTTTCTCGATGGCCTCGATCTCGCCGTCGACCACTGTGAAAAAACGCTTGGCCATGTCCCGACCCCTTCCGGTCGCGTCGTTCGTACCGGTCACGACCGGCGCGGCCCAGGCGTTTCGCGTGCCGGGGAACGCCCAGGACACGCCGGGTAACGGCGCAAGTTTCGGAAATCGGAAGAAGCGGCACGGTCGCGACCTATCGCCGCTCGGGCTGCAGACCCCTGCAACGGTCGGGCTCCCGGAACGTCGTAGGGGCGCCGGTGGTCCGGTCGGTGTCCACTCCCTTCGTCGGCGTCGGGTCACACCGCCGCACAGGCGAACACGGGGAGAAAGCCCTCATGACACTTTGGAGAAACCTGGTGGTTGCGCTCGTGGCCGCCTTCGCGCTTGCGGCGTGCAGCAGCAGCAGCGATCCGGAGCCAATGGCGATGCCTGAACCGGAGCCAACGCCGGAAGAGAGGTGCACGGCTGCCGGCGATGTTTGGTCCGGCGGGAGCTGCATCTCGGCCGCAGATGACGCGTACAATACGGCGCGTGCGGCCATCGCGGCGGCCGAAACAGCGGAAGCCGCCGAGGCGGCTGTCGCTACTGCGGTGGAAGCCGGCATCACCGGCGCCCAGCTTCAGAGCCTCAACATGGCGGTTGAAGACCGCAAGGAGGCGCTCCAGATGGCAGCGGACGCGGCGCAGCGGCAGGCCTTGGAAGACGCCGCAATGTGCACCGCCACGACCGCAGAATGTGTAGCGGCGCACAATGCGCTGATTGCAGCCCTGCAGGGTGATGTGAACAGGCTGGCCGACGACGAGAACGCCACCAACGCACAGCAGGACGCCGCGCAGGCGGCTCTTGACGCGGCGATCGCGGCGCGTGACGCGGTCCAGATGGCGATCAACGAGATCGACCGGACGACCACGGCCGGCCGTGAGGTCCGCGAGGCCATTGATGCGGCCGCTGCACTTGAGACCGACCGGAGCGTGGAGGCGATCGAAGCCGCCAAGGTCGCGATCGAGGAAGCCAGGCAGGCGGTTGGCGATGACGACTCCTACGACGCCCGTATCGCCATGGCGGAACGCTACGTCGCGCGGGCCGAGGAGCGGAACGTCGTCGCTGCCGCAGTGATGGAGGCGGAGGCAGCGGCCACCGGGCTGGCGAGCGATTCCAGCGTGGATGCCGTCACGGCTGCCCAGGTTCTCGTCGACGCCGCGAACATGGCGATCACCGATGCCGAGCACCTGACGGACGCCGAGAAGGCTACTGAAACCGCCAAGGTCGTGGCGGCGCAGGGAACCGTCACGGTGGCGAAGAACAAGAACGACGCGGCAGCGAAGATCGCCAAGGACGAAGCGGACCAGAAGGCCAAGGACGACGCCAAGGAAAAGGCGAAGGAGATGGCCGCTGCCGGCAAGGCGCTGAAGAAGGCGCTGGGTGCCATGCCACTCGCGTGGCTGGGTGGTGACCTTGACAACGTTGCCGCAGGCGATCAGAGCACTAACTTGAGTTCGTCGGGGCTTCAGGTCAATGTCTCGGACCGGGCTGACACCCCGGCGTTTACCGCTTCGCCTCGAATGAAAGCCGGTGCGTCGGCTGGTTCGCTGGGTGCGTGGGCTGGCAAGCATTACAGCCACACGAACGCTGGGACGAAGGTCAGCAACTCGGCCGTCGTGTACACGAACCAAGCGGCACCGACGGTCAAGCCGTTCGCTGAGGGGGCTTCGTTCGGGGCGGATCAGGCGGCATTCGACAGTGCATACACCGCCGCGACCCGTACCCTTAACCTGGGCGACAATCTCGAGGGTGGCACGAACATCAAGGGGGGCGACTTCCCCACCGCTGGAGGAAAGACCTTCATACCGACAGCGCCGTCCCTTGAGAACACAATCCGGGGCACCTACCAGGGTGCGCCGGGTAGCTACCGTTGCACCAGCACCTCCGCTACTGCCACCAATTGCGGGGCCACGGCCACCGCTGGAGGCGGCGTGACCTTGGTAGGGACATGGGTCTTCACTCACGACTCCGGGGCCATGACGTCCAGGGCCGACGCCAACTACCTCTACTTCGGCTGGTGGCTCCAGAAGGACAAGGACGACGAGCCGACTTCGGCGAGCGCGTTCACTGGGGTGGTCGGCGATGTCGATGGCAACGAAACTCTCACCGATCCCCTCGGGCTCACCGGCAGCGCCACCTACAACGGCGCGGCGGCTGGCAAGTTCGCGATCAACGATCCGCTCACCGGCGGAGATGCGGGCCACTTCACGGCGGATGCCACGCTGACCGCAAAGTTCGGTGTCGCTGCTACCGCAGGTAACGGCATCTCCGGCACTCTCGACAATTTCATGGCCAACGATCAGGCGGTGCCTTGGAGCGTGTCCTTGCTGCATCTCGACTTGACCGCCACCGGTGGGACCATAGCAGTCGATGACACAGACACTGCCGACGTCAACGAATCCATAAACAGGACCACTTGGTCCATCGACGGCAACTCGGCGGCGGCGTCCGGCTCTTGGAGCGCGCAGCTGTACGACGAGAAGCCGGGGAATGCTCCGACCGGCGACGGCAGCAATGTCGCCACGAGCGTAACCGGAACCTTCCAGTCGCACTTCGGCTCGACCCACACCATGGTGGGCGCCTTCGGCGCGACGAAGGAGTAGCGTAGTTCCGGACGGGGCGGGGCCTCCCGGCCCTTCCCTCTCCGCACCAGGACTAGCGGGGCGGCGGCGAGAGTCGCCGCCCCTTCTCTTTTCCGCCACGGATCGGAAGCCGAGTGAACCACCGTCTCCTCCTGCTCATCGCCGCCGCCGCCCCGGTCGCCGCCGTCCTGCTCTGGGCCTCCGACGCCCCGGCCGATGACATGTCGGCCCTCTTCCGCGCCGACATGACGGCGATACAGCAAGCCTCCACCGCCTCGCCCGACAAGCGGGACGAGCTTCTCGACAAGGCGATCGCCGAGTTCCGCGCCATGCTGGTGGCCAACCCGAAGCTGGTCCGTGTCCATCTCGAGCTCGCCCGCGCGTTCTTCCTCAAGGGCGAGGACAGCCTCGCCAGGCGGCATTTCGAGATCGTGCTGGCGGGCAAGACGCCGGCTCCAAGGCCAGTTCCAACTGGATCTTCTGCCGCCTGGTCCGCATGAGCGTGCCGCCCTACTGACCCTTGTCCATCGTTCGGGCCGTCGTCGGCAAGCCGACCACTATGCCCTCTGCTGACTTCTGCGCCGCGCTCACGGCCCTTGCGGAGCCGCTCAGTCCGGAGGCTTCCGGACACCGCGCAGACCTCCCGAGGTAAAGACCAGCCGCCTTCGCCGCACACCTGCCGGATTTACCACCCTGGGCCTTGATGGCCATGGACGTCGCGGTCATTGGCCCGCTCGTCCGCCCGGGTAGGCCTCGTATCCGGTTCTTGTCCATCAGGTCGCGGCTTTGCTCCACGCTTCCTTCAGACCCCGCCTCGCAACGACGCCCTTGCGCTTCGCTAATCCTTCGCCGCCATCAGGCTGGATAGAGGACTTGCACCTTCAAGCTGCTGATCATGCTCGGTACACCAACAAAAACCCCGGCCCATTGTGGGGCCGGGGTCAATTCCGCATCCCGTCGTTACGCGGGACAGGCGCCGAGGCGGAGCGCGGGGAGGGGAGAGCCTTCTGAAACCCTGGGCCCGCTCCCCGTCTCGGTTACGCTACGCTACTCGTCCATCTCCGCACCGAACGCGCCGGCGACATGACCGTTCACGAAGTGGCCGTTGAACTGACCGGAGACATCGGTGGGGTAATCATCCGTAAAATCGTCTGTCAGACCAGTCGGCGTCGGATTGGCGTTGCCGAAGAACATTCCGCTCCAGTTGCCGCTCGTGCCGCCGCCGTCCGTCTCGCCGGAGAACCGCCCCATCACTGTGTCGTTGGGGGGAGTGCCGCCTGTTGTTGATTCGATATCCGCCTTGTTCAGCGCAAGGTCGGCGAATCCCAAGTTCGTGCCACCGCTCATGAAGCGGGAGATGGTTCCCTCGACCTCAAAGGCATCATCCGCAGCGATTGCAGTGCCGCCGAACCTCGCCGTCAGCATGGCATCCGCCGTGAACTTGCCGTCCGTGACCTCCAAGGAATCGCCGGTACCGTCCTTCTTCACGTACACGCCCGCAGCCGCTCCGTAATACTTCGCGGTTCCCGTGACAGTGGTGATGTCGGCGGTAAGGTTACCCATTCCACCGTGGAACGTTTCGATGTCGTGTTCCATGGTTCCGTCCCGCAGCGTGGTGGACTTCATCCAGTAGCCGAAGTACGTGTAGTCCGTATCGGGGTCGGCATACTTGGCCATGCGACCACCTGCCGGTGTCGGCCCCGACGGCGTGAAGATGACCGTGCCGGTGGTGACAGTCACCACATCCGCACCCGCCACGATATTCCGCTCCACGGTGCAGGCGCCTGCGCACACGAAGTTACCGGTCACGCCAAAAAATGTGCCGCTTCGGGAAGTGGTAGGCGCGGTAAAGACCCTCTCGGTGCCAGTATCATCATCCGCCGCAGGCTCCGACGGAAGGATGCCGCCGGTGAGGCGACTTGCGCCCACAGTGGCGCCGCTACCTATTGATACCGCCTCGCCTGTCAGGGTGAGCCCCGTCACGCCAGAGACGCCATTCAACGCGTCGGCGGTCCACATTACGGGACCGGCCATCTCGATGTCGGTATAGACCACGCCCACTTCCGTGAACGGCCTCTTGGCCGACGTGCCGCTGTGAGTGAAGGAATTGCCCATCCACCCGGTCCCGGCGCTCGGGGCCGAGGACATCGCGTACGGCTTGTCCCTCTTCTGAGCAACAGTCTGAGTGAGCGTAAACTTGGCGGCACCGGAGCTGCGGCTGACACCAAAGTCGGTGTCCGGCGCCGTCGAAGCCGTAGCAGGGGCCATGAACTCGCTTGGCGTGTCGCCAGGCACGGTGTGATCGTTGATCGCCTCCGCCACCTGCATCGACACCGCGTTGCTCGCCAACCGCCGTTCGTCGGCTTGATCGTCCTTCGCGTCTTGGATGTCCTCTTCCAGCTGGGCGATCTTGGCGCCAGCCGCGCCGATAACCATGTTGGCTTTCGCGAGGTCAGCCGCTGACGC
>JAJDZU010000017.1 GCA_022824495.1 Chloroflexota bacterium
GGCCGGAGGGTACCCAATGGCAGCTCCCACGGACGTCGCGGTCGGGATCGATGTGGCCAAGGCCCAGTTGGACATCGCGGTCGAGCCCAGCGGCGCGACCTGGACGGTGCCGCGCTCGCGGGGCGGGTTGCGGCGCTTGCCGGAGCAGCTCCAGGCGCAGCGGCCGACCCGCATCGTGCTGGAAGCCAGCGGCGGCTACGAGCGGCTCGTAGTGGCCAGCCTGGCCGCGGCCGGTCTGCCGGTGGTCCGGGTCAATCCGCGCCAGACCCAGGTAGCGCACCGTCCGATACCCGTAGCTCCGCTTCAGCGTCCCAAAGACGTGCTCCACCGGTGCACGCACGGGCGCGATCAGCACATTGCGCCGCTGCTGCCAGTAGGGCAACCCGCGCTGGTGCTTGTGCGAGCGATGCATGATCCGGTCCTTGATCCCCCGCGCGTGCAGCCGGGCTCGCCGGGCCTTGGACTCGTAGGCCTTGTCCGCGTAGACGGCCCGCTCGTCGCCGCTGATCAGCGTGTCCGCCACCTCGCTTTCGTTCACGTGCGCCGGCGTCAGCACGGCCCGCCGGATCAGCCGCGACTGCGCATCCACACCCAGGTGCGCCTTGTAGCCAAAGTGCGCCGGCCCCCCTTGCCGGGTCCAGGTCGTGCCCGGGTCGGTGGGGCTGCCCGCGCCCGGCCCCGCCTGCGGCGGCGGCCGCCGCGCCTGGGCCGCCACCAGCGTGGCGTCCATGAGCGTGCCGGCCTTGACCAGCCAGCCGGCCGCGTCCAACTGCCGGGTCACTTCCGCGAACAAGCGCTCGCCCAAGCCCCGCGCCGCCAGCGCGCTCCGAAAGCGGCTGATCGTCGAGTGATCCGGGACCGGGCCCTGCAAGCCGAGCCCCGCGAAGCGCCGAAACGACAGCCGATCCCACAGCGCCGCCTCGATCTCCGGGTCGGAAGCGGTGTACCACTGCTGCAACAGCAGCACCTTCACCATCAGCAGCGGGGGATAGCTGGGCCGTCCCTCCGGGGCGGCGTAGAGGTCGCCGACGACCTCCGCCAGCGGGTCCCAGTCCAGCACCGCGTCCACTTGCTCCAACCGCGCATTGCGGCCGACCTTCTCGGGCAACAGCGCGTCCGCGAACGAGGCGTCTCCCAACTGCCGATGCATGCCCCATCTCCGCCCCAAAAACCCAGTGCCTCCATGGTCGCCGCACTGACCAGTTATGCAAAGGTCTCCTCGAGGGAGAGGGCTGGGGTGAGGGTGGCAGCTACCCCCAACACTCACGCCGGCGTCCGGCAACCAGGCTCGCCAAACCAACCTCTTAATCCGTCTCCTGTGGGCGAGGGTTGGTATGAAAATCTTTCAGTCACCCACCCCCGGGTTACTGAACATTCGCCAGCAGAGGTCCGGTCAGCGCTGCTGGCGGCTTGCGCGGCGGTCGGTCACACTGCCGGCGTTCGCCGACATTGGACCTGAACTATGCCTTCAATGCGACCGAACCGCGTGAAGCACAAGCTGGCCGACGGGGAACTGGCCACGGGCGTGATGGGCACCGGGATGACGGCGGACCTGATTGAGTGGCTGGGCCCGCTGGGTTTCGACTCCGTGTGACTGGAAGGCGAGCACGGGCCGCTGGACTACTGCGACATCCCCGACCAGTCGCGCGCCGCCGACCTCTGGGGCATGACCTCCATCGTGCGCGTCAACGAGAACCGCTATGGGCCCATCTACCGCGTGCTGGATCTGGGCGCCCAGGGCGTCTGCGTGCCGCACGTGGACACGCGCGACCAGGCCCAGGCCGTGGCCGACGCCTCCAAGTTCTTTCCCGTGGGCAAGCGCGGCATGACCACTTCCCGCCAGGGATACGGCGCCTCGGACTTCTACGAGCGGGCCAACGACGAGTGCCTGGCCATCATCCTCATCGAGGACATCGTGGCCGTGAACAACCTGGACGAGATCCTGCAGGTCGAGGGCGTGGATATCTTCTACGTCGCGCCCGGCGACCTCGGTCAGAGCCTTGGACTCGACCCACCCCGAGGTGCAGGCGGTGATCGACCAGGCCCTCGGGACCATCGTGGCCTCGGGCCGCCACGCCGGAACCCTGGTCACCTCCGCCAACGTCGAACGCTACGTCGACATGGGCGTCGGCTTCGTCACGACCAGCCTCAACGCCTGGATAGCCGAAGGCGCCAAGGACTTCCTTGAGAGAGCTGGACGCTAAGTCTGCGTTGCCGCCGTTATATCGGCGCTGATATCACGAAGGCGTGTTGGCCGCACGTATACCTCCTCGACCAACGTACGGCCGGGCAGGCAGGCGCAGAGGCGAACGATGGCAGCCACGTCTTCGGGCTGCATCATCGTCGCGCGAGCCTCGGCGTCGGGGACCAAGGCGCGACTCTCCAGAATCGGTGTGTCGGCCTCTCCGGGGTAAATCGTGCAGGCCCGAAGACCTTGATCGCGGAGTTCGTTGTTCAGGCTCTGCATGACACTTGCCACGGCTGCTTTGGCGGCGCCGTAGGCAACTCCGGACATGGGGGTGCAATTCACGGCGGCGTACGATGAAATCGTGATCACCGTGCCGGTACCGCGTGCCAGCATTGCGGGCAAGGCTGCTTGCGTGAGAATCAGCGGGGCCGTCACGTTGAGCCGGTGCACAGCCGCAAAATCCTCGGCGCCGATCGTGCGCACGCTGCGCGACCGACTAGGGCCGCCGGCGTTATTCACCAGGACATCCAACCGGCCGAATTCTGACTCCGTCCGCGCCACGACGCCGCGCGCGGCGTCGTGATCGGTCAGGTCGGCCGAAAGCGCCAGCGCCGTGCCGCCGGCGCCTCGAATCGCGGTCGCCGTCTCATCGAGCAGCCCCTGTCGCCGCCCAACCAGCGTCACCGCCGCTCCTTCCCCGGCCAGCGCAATCGCGCTGGCCCGCCCAATTCCGGTTCCCGCGCCGGTAACCAACGCGACCTGACCATTGAGCTGTTTCATCGCGGCGTCTGCCTTTCGCAGCTGCTGGATTCTCGGTTTTGGCTCACTCTGAGGAGCGACGCTACGTCCGCCGGGTAGCGACGTCGATCCCCGCGTCTTCGTGCACCGCTGATCAAGCCCATCATCCCATCCATGCCCCCCGGAAGACCTTCGCAGAACGCCCCCGCCCCCGAAGGCGCCGCGGCTCTGTCCTCCCTTGTATGTTCCCGAAGCTCTGGATTCGCCAGGGTGACAGTGCAGGGGCCGGGACAGACCGATCTGCCCTGGGTCGTTGGAGACCGTGGGAGAGCAGGGTCGTCCCGGCCCAGCCGCTGGCCCAGAGCCCGAACAGGTACCGGGGCCGTGACGACGAGCCCGAATCTGCAAGGCAGGGCGTGTCGCCAGCGTGGCCGGAGGGTACCCAATGGCAGCTCCCACGGACGTCGCGGTCGGGATCGATGTGGCCAAGACCCAGTTGGACATCGCGGTCGAGCCCAGCGGCGCGACCTGGACGGTGCCGCGACCGCACCCTGTGGGACCCCACCATGGCCTAACCCTTGACCCCCAACACAGGTGCTCTCCCCCCAGGAGAGACCTTTGCGTAACCGGGGGTTGGTTGCGCGGAAGACCCTCACCCCAACCCTCTCCCCGGGGAGTGTGTAGACCGGAGACATCATGAACACCCGTTCGGAGACATGGTGAACACATTGGAGAGCCATGAGGGTATGGACTGGTGCCGTTCGATGATCGATCGATGACGGAGCAGCGGGCGGAGTTTGTGGCGCTGGCGCAACAGCCCGGCGCGAATCGGCGGGCCTTGTGCCGGGCCTTCAGGATCGCGCCGGCGACCGGCTACAAGTGGCTGCAGCGCTACGCGGCCGAGGGGCCGGCCGGCTTGCAGGACCGCTCGCGGCGGCCCCACCACAGTCCGGCGCAGACCGACCCAGCCATCGAGCGGGCGGTGCTGGCCCTGCGCGCCCAGCACCCCACCTGGGGTGGCCGCAAGCTGCGCGTGCTGCTGGCCCGCCAGGGGATCCAGCCCCTCCCGGCCACCTCCACCATCACCGCAATCCTGCGCCGCCACGAGGCCCTGGATCCCGCGCAGGGGGCCGGCCAGCCGCGGGCGTTGCAGCGCTTCGAGCATCCCTATCCCAACGCCCTGTGGCAGATGGACTTCAAGGCGGGCTGGCCCTGCGGCCCCGGGCGCTGCCATCCGTTGACCATCCTCGACGACCACTCGCGCTACGCCCTCGGCCTGGTCGCCTGTCCCAATCAGCGCACCGCCACCGTGCGCGCCCACCTGATCACGGCCTTCCAGCGCTACGGGCTGCCGGACCGCCTGCTGGTCGACAACGGCAGTCCCTGGGGCAACCACCCGGCCCATCCCTATACTCCGCTGACCGTCTGGCTGCGGCGCCTGGACATTGCCGTCAGCCACAGCCGGCCGTACCACCCCCAGACCCTGGGCAAGGACGAGCGCTTCCACGGCACCCTGCAGCGCGACCTCGGGCGGCAGCCGCCGCGCCCCGATCTGGCCAGCTGGCAGACCGCGTTCGATGTCTGGCGGCAGGAGTACAACCAGGTGCGGCCCCACGAAGCGCTGGCCTTGGCGGTGCCCGCCAGTCGCTATCACGTCAGCTCCCGGCCCTATCCCGCGCAACTGCCGCCGCTGCCGTATGGCCCCGACGATCAGGTTCGCAAGGTCCAGGCCGGCGGCTGGGTGTCCTTCCAGGGCCGCCACCTGCGATTGCCCAAAGCCTTGCGCGGCCAGGCCGTCGCCTTTCGTCCGACCGCCACCGACGGCTGCTGGGCGATCCGCTTTTTGACCGACGACTTGGGCACCCTCGACCTGCGAGAGCCCGCCTAAAAGTGTTCACCATGTCTCCGAACACCTGTTCACCATGTGTCCGGTCTGGACACTTCCCCAGGAGAGGGAGAGAGAGCCGCCCTGCATTTGAGTGCGCGGGGTGTTTTGCAACGGTCTCTCATGAGCGTGAGTCAGACACGACCTGCGCGGAGGCGGGCGTGGGCCCGCCTCCGCGCAGCATAGGCAATTCAGCGCTTAGCCCATCAGTTGCTCGGGCTAATCGTCCTCTCCGTCGTACTCCTCGGGCATGAGGACGAACTCGGGGTAGGCCTCGATGCGGAGTTCGCCGGCGTCCTGGCCGAGTTGCTCGACTTGTTGCGACACGCGCGAGCCGATGGTCAATTCCAGCAGCTTCCAGAGCCCGAAGGAAACGATGAACACGAAGGCGCCGATGGCCAAAATGCCGATCAACTGCACGTGGAACGTGCCGCCAGCGGCGATGCAGACGGCGAGGGTTCCCCAGATACCCGCGAACAGGTGCACGGGAACCGCGCCGACCACGTCGTCCTGCCGCAGCTTCTCCAGCAGCTTCATCCCGGCCACGCAGATCACGCCGCCGATGGCACCGATGATGATCGCCCAATAGTGATCGACGATATCGGGGCCGGCGGTTATGGACACCAAACCGGCCAGGGCGCCGTTCAAGCCGCCCAACACGTCGGTTCGTCCGAAAATCGGCCGCGACGCGACAAGGGCAGCCATAGCGCCTGCCGCGGCGGCGAGGTTGGTGTTGACCAGCACGTGGCTCATTGCAATGGCGTCAGCCGCGCTGCCGAGCGCCAGCTGGGAGCCGCCGTTGAAACCGAACCACCCGAGCCAGAGGATGAAGACGCCGAGCGTGACCATCAGGACGTTTGACGGCGGCGTGGCCCGGGCCGTGCCGTCCTTCTTGAACTTCCCGAGCCGAGGACCGACGACGAGGATGCCGGCGAGCGCGGCCCAGCCACCGGTGCTGTGCACGATGGTGGAGCCGGCGAAGTCCTGGAATCCCAGCCCGTCCAGCCAGCCACCACCCCAGGTCCAGGCCCCGACGATGGGGTAGATGATGGCGGTGAGGATCAAGACGAAGAGGAAGAAGGACCAGAGCTTGACCCGCTCGGCCAGAGCGCCCGACACGATGGACGCGGCGGCGGCCACAAAGACCATCTGGAAGAACCAGTCGGACATGGTGGAGTAGGCGTTTTCGCCGGCCAGAACGGCCGCCGCGTCGCCCTCGCCGTTGACCAGGGCGATCTCTTCAGCCGACGGTCCGTAGAAGAGCTTGAACGATCCAATGAAGTTGCCGATGAGATCGCCGTACATCAGGTTGTAGCCGATGATGAAGTAGGCCAGTCCGGCAATCGAGTACAGGCCGATGTTCTTCAGACAGATCATGGAGGCGTTCTTGGTCCGCACGGACCCGGCCTCGAGCATGGCAAAGCCGGCGCTCATCCACATGACCAGCGCGCCCCAGACCAGGAACGCAAAGGTGTTGAGCACGTAAACGGCTTCGGCTTCGACGCCCTGCGCCTGCGCCACGGCGGGCCGTGCCAGGAAGATGCCGAGGGTCGCGGCCGCCGCCAGCAATAGAAGGGTGCGTCGGCGCTGTCCAAACAGTTGCATGATTGCGGTCACGGCTACTCCCCTCGATGAGTCCACAGCGATTAGCCCAGCACGCGAGGAGAGGGTACCGAGCGCCGGGGTTTTTTCCCAACTCCGAAGCATTGCGCGACTGAACGAAGCGCGGGATTGGCTGCCTGTTGTTGCGGGCAGATGTCACGAAATTTCGTGGGCGGTGAGCGCCCTGAATCGGCGATGGCCTCGTGTGCGGACGGATGCCCATGGCTCCCAGACAGCCAAGATCTTGGAAACTCGTCGACCTCGATCACATTGGGCGCAGGGCCGCGGTATGCGGGACAGCCGGGCAGACCATTCATTTCGGCCGGCTAGCAAGGCGTCTTCCGCCGACTAGCGGGGGCGGAGGCGGGAGAGGCGGGTGGTGAGTTCGGTGAGTTCGCGGCTGGCGAGGAGCCAGGCGACGGCGAGGTAGGCGAGGACGGCGGCGGCGAGGTAGGCGGCCAGGAGGAGGGCGGAGTCGAGGCCGATGGGGCCGTCTGACCAGGTGGTAACGCGGAGGACGGCGATGACGAGGCCCATCATGCCGGCGGCGACGAGGGCGGTGGCGGCGACGGACAGTTCGGGACGGCCGAAGGCCATTCCGCCGCGGCGGTGCAGGACCACGCCAAGAATGACGGCTTCAACCAGGACGCCAACGGACAGGCCGAAGGCGATACCGCCGATGCCGAACCACTGCGCCAGGAACCAGGACAGCAGCATGTGGAAGGCCAGGGAGGCCGCGGCAATGGCGACGGGGGTGCGGGTGTCCTGCATGGCAAAGAAGCCGCGGACGAGGATTTCGACGGCCGAGTGCCCAGCCAGCCCGAGGGCGAAGAAGCGGAGGGCGACGGCGGTGATCTCGGTGGCGTGGGCATCGAAGGCGCCGCGCTGAAAGAGGACGGCAACGAGGGGTTCGGCCAGGATCGCGAGAACGACGGCGGCGGGCAGGTTGAGGAAGACGATGTGGCGGGCGACGCCGCTGACGCGGGCGGCGAAGAGTTCACGGTCGCCGCCGGCCCAGCGGCCGGCAAGTTCGGGAAGGGCAGCTTCGCCGAGGGCCATGCCGAAGACGCCAAGGGGAAGCAGCATCAGCAGGAAGCCGTTGTTAAGGGCGGCGACCGCTGAGGGGCCTTGCAGCGAGGCCAGGATGTTGACGTAGATCAGGCTGGCCTGCAGCACGGCGACGCCGAGGAGGCGCGGCAGCATGAGGACGATGACGCGGCGGACATCGGGGTTGGCGAGGCCCCAGAAGAACCGAAAGCGGCCCCAGGACGCCAGGCCGGGCGCCTGGACGGCCAGATGCAATACCGCGCCGATGAGGGTGCCCCAGACGAGCCCGCGGAGTCCGAAGGCCCGAGCCAAAACCAGGGCGCCGATGATGATGCCGACGTTGTAGAGCAGCGGACTTATGGCCGGGGGCACGAAGCGGCGCTCGGCCTGGAGGGCGGCCTTGGCGAGGGCGCTGAGTCCGAGCAGGACCGGGGAAAGCATGAGCCAGCGGGTGGCGTCGACGGCCAGGTCGTGGGTGCCGGATTCGAAACCGGGGGCAATGGCCGTCATAAGCGGCTCGGCGATGAGGACTCCGAGCGCGGCGAAGGCAGCGGTGGCGAGGAAGACGAGGGTGGCGACGCCGCTGAGGAGTTGTCGCAAGGCTTCGGGATCGCCGCGGGACTTCACCTCGGCGTAGACGGGGATGACGGCCGAGAGCAAAGCGCCGCCGGCGAGCAGCATGAAGATGGTGTCGGGTATGCGGAAGGCGGCATACCAGGCGTCGGCTTCGGGGCCGACACCGAATTGGGCGTTGATGGCGGCCTGGCGGACGAAGCCGAGAATACGGCTGAGGGCGATGGAGGCGAGGACGATGCCGGCGGCGGCGGCGATGCCTCCGCCGAGGCCGTCGGATTCCGGGCGTGGAGTGTCCGAGGTCACTGCGTGAGTCCGGTCGAGCCGTGGGTCGCGTTGCGCCGTGCGGAATGAAGTGCCCTACGGCGAAGCTCTTCCGCAAGAAACTGTTGCGTAACCGAGGGTTGGTTGCCCGGAAGACCCTCACCCCAACCCTCTCCCACGGGGAGAGGGAGAAAGAACGGCCCGTCTCTCGAGGTCGAGCGGCGTTGTACAACGGTCTCCCTGGCGAGGGCGACGAGCGGCGCGCCCGAGGGGGCGAGGGCGGCATCGGGGGTCGCTGGGGTGAGCGCCTCGACCGGAAGACTCTCACCCGGCGGGAAGGAGTTAGCGGAGAGGAGCGAGAGGTGAGCGAAGAGGGGGCGAGAGGCGTTTGCAAGGGCCTTCAGTGGGAGAGGGGGGAGCAAGAGCGGCCGCGGCATTGAGGGCTCGGAGCGTTGGGCGGCAGTCACTTCGCGGAGAGGGAAAAGCCTGCGGACCTGCTGGGAGAGGGAAGGCGTGGAGCTTGAATCCGCACTTTGGGGTGAAGTGCGGGGGAGGCCTGGGGCGGGGTTAAGATTGAGGGGAATGGCATCTGTGCGGGCAGCCGAATGCCGGTTGTCGCACAACACACTCGAAGACTTGCCCGTGCCGCCGACGTTCACGCCGGAAAACCTGGAGATCGTGTTTCTCTCATTCGAGGGGCCGGACCAACCCTACTCACAGGCCGGGGGGCTGGGGGTGCGGGTGGCGCAGTTCACGCGGTCGCTGGCGCGGCAGGGGTTTAGTACGCACCTGGTGTTTGTGGGCGATCCCGACCGGCCCGGACATGAGGTGCAAGAGGACGGACGGCTGCATTTGCACCGATGGTGCCAGTGGCTGAGCGAGCATCACCGGGGCGGGGTGTATGAGGCTGAGATCGAGAAAGTTCACGACTTCCAGGACTCCGTGCCGGCATTCGTGACGTTCGACATCGTCGCACCAGCGGTGGCAGAGGGCCGACGAGTCGTGGTGATGGCGGAGGAGTGGCACACGGCGGACGCCCTGTCCCGTCTTAGCGATTCGTTGCATTTCAACGGACTGCGCCAAAGCTGCGTCCTGGTGTGGAACGCGAACAACGACATGTCGTTTCACCGCATGAACTGGGACCGGATCGGCTACGTGGCGGATTTTGCGGCGGTCTCAAAGTACGTCAAGCACCAGATGTGGGATTGCGGCGTCAATCCGGTGGTGATTCCGAACGGAGTGCCCGGGGAGCGACTGGAGACCGTGGACCCTGACGCGGTGGCGGCGTTCCGGCGGGCGATGGACTGCGACCTGTGGTTTTTCAAGCTCGGTCGAACGGATCCGGACAAGGGGTGGCTGGAGGCCGTGGAGGCGATACACCGAATGCGATTGGAGGGGCTCAACGCGCGGCTGGTGATGAAGCCGGGCGCCTACGAGACCCATGGGGACGAACTTTACCGGCACATGGTGTGGCGGGGGCTGGACCGGGCCGAGGTGGTTACGGACGACCGTTCGGTGGCGGGGATTGCCACGGCGCTGGGCGCGGCGCCGGAGGCGGCGGTGCTGGACCTGCGCTTCTTCGTGCCGGACGAGATCCTGCCGGTCTTTTACGCCGCGGCGGACGGGACGCTGGCGAACAGCGGGTACGAGCCGTTTGGGCTGGTGGGACTGGAAGCGATGGCGGCGGGCGGAATCGCGTACGTGGGATCCACGGGCGAGGACTATGCACGGCCGCTGCAGAACAGCGTGGTGCTGGACGACGCGGCGGATCCGGACGAGATCGTGCGGTTTGCGTTGCAGTTGAAGGACGATTCGGTTCTGAATGCGTCGATTCGGGCCGGGGCACGACGGGCGGCGGAGCTGTTTACCTGGGAAGCCGTGACTCCCATTTTCCTGACCCGGATGAGCCACCTGGCGGCCGGGCAGGACGTGGTGGTCGGTTAGCATTCGGGGAGGGCCAGCCGGCCACCCGACCCCCACGATCGCGCACGTCCAATCGCTGACACCCTGGTTATCTACACGCTGATCCACCAACCGCGGCGGGTGCGTATTCCGGCGCTTCCGATTCCGCGTGGGGCGGACGCGGCGACGATCGAAGCGACGCTGTTCGACGACGAGTTGAACCAGTTCTATTTCGAGAAGGTGGCGCGTTGGTGCTACCGGCCGGCGATCAAGCTCTGGCAGGACCTGCTGGACCGGGGGCTGGCGCTGGGGTTGGGGATTCCGTTGTCGACGCTGCCGCAGTTCGAGGCGTGGGACCCGGAGTTGCTGGGAGAACTGAAGGCGCTGCTGGGTCACGAGAACTGCGAGCCGGTGGCGACGGAGCCGTATCACGCGGTGAGCATGCTGCTGGACCTGCCGCTGTTTGCGCGGGGGATGGAGCGGTCGGCCACCGGCCTGGAAGAGCTGTGCGGGCAGCGGCCACGGGTGGCGGACACGACCGAGATGCTGATGTCGTCGGACATTGCGCGGACGCTGGCGCGAACCGGGTTCGACGCCGGATTGGTGGACGGGCGGCCCTGGATCATGGAGTGGCGGAGCGCGGCGCACCTGTACAAGGAACGGGGCGGGTTGCCGCTATTGGCCAGGCACTTCGATCTGAGCGACGACGTGGGCTACCGGTTCTCGAACCAGGGCTGGGACGACTGGCCGCTGACGGCGGACCGGTACGCGGACTGGATTGCCTCGACGCCCGGGGACCTGGTGACGCTGGCGTGGGACTTTGAGACGTTTGGCGAGCATCACAACGTGGACACGGGGATCTTCGAGTTCCTTGACGCGCTGCCGGACGAGCTGGCGAAGCGCGGGGTGCGTTGCCTGACCCCGAGCGGGGCGGTGGATGCCTTTGGCGGCGGCGCGCATGCGTTGCCGCTGTCGCCGTTTCCGGCGACGTGGGCGGGGCAGCACGGCGGGCTGGAGTTTTTCCTGGGTAATCAGGCGCAGCAGGCGGTGTTCCGGCTGATGACGGCGGGCTATGGCATGGCGAAATTGACGGAAGATCCAGACTTGATCGACCTGGCGTACCTGTTGTTGCAGTCGGACAACCTGCACTGGTTTCAGTGGGTCGGGCGAGAAGGCTCGGAGGCGGACGTTTCGGCCTATTTCACCCCTGGCGAGTGGATGTGGCTGGGGGCGGACCGGCTGCTGTGGGAACACCAGCGCGTCTATATCAACTTCATCGACGCGATCAGCTAGCGAGGCGGGAATGGACGAGGTTTGCCTGGGACCGACACCGACGACCGTGCCGAGGCTTGGGCTGGGGACGGCGCGGTATTTCGGCGGGTGGGGCGTGCTGGTGAAAGGGCTGGCGGCGGGACTGCGGCTGATCGACACGGCGGAGTCGTACAACGCGCGAGGCGATGAACCGGGGCAAGCCGAGTTGCTGGTGGGGGAAGAGCTTGCCGGGCACTGGGATCAGACGTTTATCGCTTCCAAGATCTCGCCGCGGAACCTGGCCGCGTCAGACGTGCCGGTGCATGCGCGGGCGAGTGCGCGGCGGCTGGGCGTGGACGTGATCGATCTCTACCAGATTCACGGGCCGAATCCTTCCATCCCGATTAGCGAGTCGATAGGTGCGCTGGAACGGTTGGTGGACGCGGGGCTGATCCGGTTTATCGGGGTCAGCAACTTCTCGGCGGATCAGCTGAAGGCGGCGCAGGACGCGGCGGGGCGGTATCCGATCGTGTCGAACCAGATCCGGTACAACCTGTTCGAGCGCGACGTGGCGGACGACGTGCTGGCGTACTGCCAGGAAACACAGGTGACGGTGATTGCGCACACACCGCTGGCGCTGGCGGACTTTGACAGTCATGCGGGGTCGGCGGTGTTGCACGAAGTGAGCCGCAGCACGGGCCGGACGCCGGCGCAGGTGATGCTGAACTGGCTGGTGGGGCAGGACGGGGTGATCGCGATTCCGAAGACTGACCGGCCGGAGCGGGTGGCGGAGCTGGCGGGATCGGTGGGCTGGGACCTGGATGCGGAGCAGCGCCGAGCGCTGGATGCTTGCGCCTAGCGCAACCCGCTGAGCCAAAGGACGGAATTGACCTCAATGCGGATTGCGATGGTGGTTTGGGAGTACCCGCCGCACGTTGTGGGCGGGCTGGGGACGTATTCGGGGGCGATGGCGCCGGCGTTGCGGGCGGCAGGACACGACGTGCAGGTGTTTGCGGCGCTGCGGGACGGGGACGCGCCGGAATCGGAGCCGAATACACATTGGGCGCGTCAGCTGGACCTGAGCCCAACATACCTGGGGGTCTACAACCAGGAGGCGTCGAACTGGGGGGCGTTCTTCGGGGAGTTGTACTCGACGAACATTCTCTGGGCCGACGCGGTGCGGGCGGAGCATGACAGGGATCCGTTTGACGTGATTGCGGTGCACGACTGGCTGGGGGCGCCAGCCGGGTTGACGCTGGCACGGCATGTGGACGCGCCGATCGTGCTGCACGTGCATAGCGCCGAATGGGGGCGGCAGCCGGGCGGGCCTTCGCCGATAGTCTCGCAGTGGGAAACGGCGGCGGGCCGGGCGGCGGGCGCCACGATCACGGTGAGCCAGGCGATGGTGCGAGATCTGATCGCGCACGGCTGGGAGGCGGAGCGGGTACACGGGGTCTGGAACGGGGTGGACACGGGCAAGTTCTCGCCGGACGCGCCGGGCGGGCCTGAGCTACGGGCGAGGTATGGGTTGCCGGACGAGGCGCCGGTGGTGTTTTTCATTGGCCGGCTGACGGGCGTGAAGGGGGCTCGGCCGTTGATAGAAGGCTGGCCGCGGGTGGTGGACCAGCATCCGGAGGCGCGGCTGGTGGCCCTGGGGACGGGCGATCAGGACGAGGAGATCCGAGGACTGGTGGCGGGGCTTGGCGTAGAGGACTCGGTCACGCTGCGGACGGAGTGGGTGTCGGAGGCGGAACGCATTGCGCATTTCGCGGCGGCTGACGTGGTGGTGTTGCCGTCGACGTATGAGCCGTTCGGGATCGTGTGCCTGGAGGCAATGGCGTGCGGGAAGCCGGTGGTGGTTGGGGCACGGGGCGTAGTTGGCTTTCGTGAACAGGTGCTGAATTACGGGCCGCATCAGTGCGGGGTGCATGTGAATGGGGCGGATGCGGCGGACATTGCGTGGGGGATCGATGAGGCGCTGAGCGATCAAGAGCGAATGCGGTGCTGGGGTCGGAATGGGCGGCGGCGGGCGGAGACGATGTTTACGTGGGAGCGGTGTGCGGCAAGGACGGTGGAGGTGTACGGGCGGGTCGTATAGATGGTGGCGCTGCGCGGGAATACGATGCTCGTCGGCGTTGACTCGGTCTAGGACGCAGACGGCGGGGCGTCGGGCTCGGAGACAGCAGTCAGCGACGTGCGGATCAGACCGCTCGCCAGGAGGGCCTGGGTCACAGTGTCCACTTTCGCGTCAACCGCGCGAATCTCAGCGCGCAGATCTCGGATGTCGGACTTCAGGCAGGCCAGCGTCCCGCCGACGACGGCTAGCAGCAGAGGTAGCACGATGCCGGCGATGGCCAGCAGATCGGCGGTTTCGAGGGTCAGGGAGCGGGCTCCCGGGCGACCGGCTCAGGAACGGGACCGGCGAGGCGGGCCAGGGCCTGCGCCATTTCGTACTGGCGCTCTTCCATCCGGTCGAGGCGCATGTCCATCCGGTCGAAGCGAGCATCCATTCCGTCAAGGCGGACATCCATCCTGTCGAGGCGGGCATCCATCCCGTCGAGGCGGGCATCAATGCCGTCGAGGCGGGCATCAACGCTGTCGAAGCGAGCATTGATAGCGTCGAAGCGCGCATCCAGTTCAGCCCGTAGATCGCGCAAGGCCGCAGCCTGCTCCGCGCGTAGGCCTTGCAAGGCCATAGCCTGCTCAGCGCGTAGATCACGCAAGACCTCAGCCTGCTGCTGGGCCATGAATTCGAGACGGGCGTTAAGGCTGCGCCAGATGGCGACAGCCAAGCCAGCTAATCCAACAAACAGGGCCCCGCCCGTGCCCAGAATCGTCCACGCTTCGGCGCTCATGCGGCGACGCTCCGGCGGGGTCGGGCATCGGATTCAACGTATCACACTTGCTGGAACGGACAGCGGCGCTTGCCGCTGAATGAGCCGGCCGGGCGCGCGCCTAGAATGCGGGCGGTGCGTGGTGGATGAGCCTGGTGATGCAGAGTTTTCTGAGATCCCTGTTTGGCGCGGAGGATGCGGCCGAGGGCCGTAGTGGCGCGGCGGGCGAAGGGCGCGCGGTGTTTGGGGAGCACATTGTTCTTGAAGGCTCGGAGCTGGGGATCCTGGGGGAGCGGTTTGCGCGGCGGGACCTGAGGGCCGGGCGGTTTCGAGCGGTGCCGGCGGAGGTTCGCGAGGAGCTGGGCGGATTCGGGGACGAGGCGCCGGATGCGGCGCGACTGGTGCCGACGCGGGACGAGGTGTTTCTCCGGATCACGGCCTCAATGGCGGAGATCCTGCAGCGGATGGCGCAGATCGAGACGAATCCGCATTTGCGGACTTTCGTCTTGCTAACGGGGCCGACGGGCTGCGGCAAGACGACGATGGTCAAGACGTATTGCCACCTGGCCAACGAGCCGTGCGTTGAGCTGACGTTCAGCGGCGATACGACGCTGGCGGACTTCTTTCAGCGGACGGAGGTGGTGCGCGGCGATGCGGGGCAGTCGACGGTGGCGGCGCTGGGGCCGGCGGTGCAGGCGATGTTGCACGGGCACAAGCTGCTGATCAACGAGATCAACATGCTGCCGCCGGACCTGGTGAGCGCGCTGACGCAGGCGATGGATACGGGGCGGCTGGTGATTTCGGGGACGGACCTGGGGAACATCGAAATCGAGGTGCATGAGCAGTTCGGGGTGTTTGCCACGGCCAATCCGAATTACGTGGGGGCCGCGGAGATTGGGCGGGCGCTGCAGCGGCGGTTCGGCTGGGGGCTGGGGGCGATTCCGATGGGGTTTCTGCCGCCGGACGAGGAAGCGGACGCGGTGGCCTTCGAATTCGGGCGGCTGGAACTGGCAGAGGCGCTGGACCTGCGGGCAAATCCTTCAATCGTGGAGCGGCTGGTGGGGGTGGCGAGCCAGTTGCGCGGGCACGCCGAACTGGGCGGGGCCATGCGGGACCGGATTTCGACGCGCTCGCTGGTTCACTGGCTGGCGCTGGGGCACGCAACGGGGCTGCCGCTGGCCGAGATCGGGGCGCAGGCGGTGCTGTCGATCGCGCCGGATGACCTGATGGAGCCGGTGGCGGAGACGACGCGACAGGCGCTGGGGCGGGCGGTGGCGTCCACGGCGTATCCGGACGAACTGCGGCAGGCGCTGCTGGATGTCGAGCGACCGGATGAGGGAGCGGCGGTGGCGTTGCCACCGCCCAAGCCGATGGAAACGTTGGAAGCCGCTGACAACGGGTCCGGCGTGACGCTGGACCTGTCAGGCGGGCGCAGGGTGAAGATACGCGGGCGCGCGGACCGTCCGCCGGTGGTGGAGGGTGCGAACGGCACGAGTGGCTTGGCCGCCGAAGAAGCTCGACGGGCGCTGCGGGCGGAGTACGGGTTGAACCTGGCGTCGTCGCTGGGACACGTTCCGCCGACCAACCGCGTGCTGCCGTGTCTTACGGCGTCCAGCTGGCAAGCCTTGCGGCTGACGCAGGGGGCGCTGGTGGCGGGGCGGCCGGTGTTCCTGCGAGGGCCGACGGGCTGCGGGAAGTCGGCGATGGCGCGGACGCTGGCGCACCTGTGGAACCTGCCGGCGGTCGAATTCAGCCTGACGGGCGAGACGAGCAAAACGGACCTGACGGCGGCGCGGCGGCTGACCGGCGGCGCGACATCGTGGTCGATCCAGGGTTTCCTGGAGGCGGCCAGCGAGGGGCTGTTCGTGATCGTGAACGAGTACAACCTGGCGTATCCGGACGTGCATTCAATCATCAACGGGCTGTTCGACAAGGGCGGGCGGCTGCTGCTGCCCGATGGGCGGGTGGTACACGCGCATCCGGACTTTCGGCTGGTGGCGACGGGGTTTGCCGAGGGTCCGGGCGTGAAGCCGTTGAACGAGGCGGTGGAGAACCGTTTCGGCGCGGTGATTCGGATGGATTACCCGCCGCTTGATGAGGAGGCCGCGATCCTGGCGTTCGTGGCCGACGAGGCGGTCGATCCGGCGTTGCTGCATTCGGCGGCGGAGTTGGCGGCCACGGGACGCGCGATTCTGTCGGGCGCCTGGGATCGGGATGCGCGTCACCCGCTGAACGACGTGCCAGCGGACCTGGCCGGGGCGGCGGCCGAGCGGGTGAGCCTGACGACGGCCGAACTGGTGACCAGTGCGCGGGCGGGGGACGATTCGTCCACGTTTGTGCGCTGGTTGCGGCGGGGGGTGTTGGACGGAGCCGGTGACGACATTCGCGCGGTGCTGGAAGCGACGTTGGCCGGCTATGGCCTGGTCTGACGAAGGTCGGCTCACGACCGAGCAGTTCGAGCTGGCCGGCCGGCTGATCCTGAACGACCTGCCGGTGCGCCTGGAGGCGGGACCGTGGTGGGCGTACCGACCGGCGCAGGAGGTGGTGGACTATCCACGCGCGCTGCTCTCGGAGTGGCCGCCCGAGCTAATGGTCGCGGGACTGGCACATGAGGCCGCCGAGGTGCGATTTACCGGGAAGGCCGGGGCGATGGCGACGGCCCGCTGGATCGAGCTTCACGCCGATGCGGCGGTCACGGCCGCGGCGCTGACGCTGCTGGTGAACGTGGTCAACGACATGCGGGTGAACCGCCTGCACATGGCTCGGTATCCGGGGATCCGACGGCTGTTCAAGCGACTCTACGGCCGCAAGGTTGAACTGGAGCCGATGACGGACATGGCCGGCATTCGCGACAGCGGCGGCGCGCCGCTGCACCACCAGTTTCTGGATGCGCACATTCATGCCTGGACGGAGCGGCAGTGGCCCGGCAGCCGGGCGGCGCCAGTGCTGGACCGGCCGGCCGCCGCAGCTTTCGAGGCGACGCTGGCAGCCGTGGAACGCGCGGCTGCCCGCGCGCAGGTGTCGGGGCTGCTGGACGAGTTGACGGACGAGGTGCTGCCCGCGTACCGCTCGCTGGTGATGGCGGAACAGGAAGCGCGGCGGCAGGCGGCCGAACGAGCGCGTCCCAACACCCGCGCGCCGGACGACAGCGATCCGGGCGAGACCCTGGAGGACGAGACCGAGACAGCGAGTGAAAGGGAACCAGGCGCCCTGGCCGGCACGGAAGGCGCCAGCGCTGACAGCGACGAACCGGCCGAGCAGGATCAGGAGATGCCGGAAGGGATGGCTCAGCCGCTGCAGAGCCGCCGCCGGGACGGGGCGCCAGAGGCGCCGGCCGACCGCAGCCCGGCGTCGATAACCCAGGGGCAGCGACGGCGGTGGAGCCGGCGGCAAGTGCGGGACCGGGTTCTCAGCTCAACCGGGGAGTCGTGGCACCCGGGGTTGATCTCATATCTGCGGAAGGGTCGCGGACCGCAGATCGATTATGAGGCGTACGACTACCCGGCGGCGGTGCGCAAGCTGGAGCCGCTGATCCGGGAGTCGATTTACGGCAGCGGACGCCGACGCGGGCTGGCGGAAATCATGGATCTGCGCCGTCACGGCGCGGTGGATCCCTGGCGGCGTCCGCGCAAGCAGCGGCGGGGCGATACCGGCGAGATCGACCTCGAGCATCCCGAGCGGCTGGTCACGGATCCGGCCTCGGCGTTCCTGCGAGGCGTACGAGTGGCGCGGGAAGACCGGCAGCGGGATTTCGCCAGCGCAATCTTGCTCGACATCAGCGGCAGCATGGTGCAGCGGGGGTTTCCGACCAAGAAATTCGACCGGTTGGTGGAAGCGGCGGTGATCTTCATCGAGATCCACGAGCGGCTGCGGATTCCGTACGCGGTGCTGAGCTTCAGCACGGAGGCGGTGGTGCACTGGCGCTTCGAGCAGAGCGTCTGGACGGCGGCCGGGATTCCCTCGGAGGCGGCTTATCGTCCGCGCGATCACAGCCAGATCGTCAGGACCATCTACACGCTGGACCACCGCGAGACCGACGACGCCGGGGCGATGCGGCGGGCGCTGACGCACATCCAACCGCAGGCCGGGTTGAAGAGCGTGATCGTGATAACCGACGGGATCAGCAGCGATCCGGCCCAGTTGCGGCGCGTGCTGACGGACCTGGATCGCCGCAACCGCAACGGACCGGGCGGGCAGGCGACGAAGGTGTTGGCGTTCGGGGTGGGGGTGCTGCGCACCGAGTTCGAGCGCGCGTATATGCCGCGGATCGACGGGAGGCCGCTGGGCGCGTGTTTTGGCGAAATCGTGCACGACAGCCAGTTGTTGCCGACCCTGATCCGGAATGCGGTGGATCAGCGGATTCGGGCGGCTTAGCGGTTCGCGTTCGAATAGCTAACAATAGGACCGTTACGAAAGCCAACGCCGAAGGGTGGCCTACGTGTTAACGCGCTTGCAGCAGGGCCGACCTGAGGACCCTCAGCACACGCAAGTCGCGGTGCGGGCACTGATCAACGCCGGCTACGCGCCCCATGAGGCCGGACGGGCCTTCGTGCAATACCGCGGGCGGCTGCGCGCGGCGATTGCCGCGTGGCCGGCCGTCGCCGTTGCTGGATTCCTCACGGCCGTAATCCCCGCCGCGGTTCTGGCCGTGCTTGGTGCGGCTCCCACGGGATTACTGCTTTGCATTTTGGGAATCGGGCTGGGCGCCATCGAGCGCTGGCGCTGGCGGAGAGATGGGGTGCGCGAAGAGTTCAAGGTCCAAGCGTCCGATCAGCATTACCTGTTACTCCAAGGGCTGCTGTACGTCGTCTTGCTGGTGGTGCTGGCGCTGCAGCAGATCGCCCAAGCCGGCGCGGTGATCGGCCTTGGGCTCTATATCGGGCTACCGCTCACTTTTGTGTATCGGTACTACTTCTACCGGACGTACCCAACGGCGCTGGCGATTGTGAGCAACGCCCCGGCCGGGGCACAGGCGCGCTCCGTCATCGAACAAGAGACAGCGGACGCCGGCGGTGAGTCCAGGCAGGCCACCGGTGCGGCAAGGCCGACCGGGACGATGATGCGGCCACGAGCCAGCAGCGGCCTCGGCGGACGACTTCGGCTGCGCATTGCGATCTTCATCGGGAGCGTGGCCCTCTGGTGGCTGTTGGCGCGCTGGTGGGTCTGGCAGGGCGCGGAGGAGGGAACGGCGTCCCTGGCGCCCTTCAGCGGGGACATCACGGTCGACATCGTAGGAATCGTGGTCGGAACTGTCCTTGGCGTCGGCTCGGCCTGGTTCTACGAGAACTTCATGTAGACATGACGCCTCGCGGCGTCGTCATTCCTCAGCCAGGCTGACGCGTTCCAGGACTTCACGGTTCCAGACGTACTCGGGCATCCGGCCCTGGAGGACGCGGACGACGGAGAGCGCGGCGCGGCGTTCCAGTTCGAGCAGTGACTCTTCGGAGAGGAAAGCCGCGTGCGGGGTCACGATGGCTCGCTCCAGGCCGATCAGCGGGTGGTTGGGGGGCGGGGGTTCCTGTTCGAGGACATCGATTCCAGCGCCGGCGATCCAGCCTTTGTCGATGGCGCGGGCCAGGGCGTACACGTCGACCAGGGGTCCGCGCGCGGTGTTGATGATGTAGGCGGTTGGCTTCATGACGCGGAGTTCGGGTTCGCCGATGCTGTGGTGTGTTTCCGGAGTGAGGGGCGCGTGGACGGAGATGAATTCGGACACCGCAACGGACCGGGCGGGCAGGCAACGAAGGTGCTGGCGTTCGGGGTGGGGGTGTTGCGCACCGAGTTCGAGCGGGCGTATATGCGGCGAATCGACGGTCGGCCGCTGGGCGCGTGTTTTGGCGAAGTCGTGCACGATAGCCAACTGCTGCCGACCCTGATCAGGAACGCGGTCGACCAGCGGATCCGCGCGGCGTAGCTGCTGGAGGCACGATGGTCAAACCCGAGACCGCACCAGTAATGAACAGCGCGCAACTTTCGCCGCATCGAGAATCATCGTCGCCGGCTGCAAATACCAGCGGACGGGCTTTGCCCTGCCCGCGCATCAAGTCAGGAGCTTGAAGTGCTACGCCAAGGCCGTCCCGAAGACCCACACCACACCCAGGTTGCCGTGCGGGCACTGATCAACGCGGGCTATGCGCCGCATGAGGCAGGGCGAGCGTTCGTGAGCTATCGCACCCGCGTGCGCGAGGCGACCGCCGGCTGGCCGGCCATCCTGTTCGGCGGCTTCCTCGTCGGTGCACTCCCCGGCCTTGTTCTGCTGTTTACCGGAGCGCCTCCGGCTGCCGGCCTTCTGTGCGCGGGGGGTATCGGACTCGCAGCCGTTGAGCGCTGGCGCTGGCAGCGCGCAGGGGTGCACAGACAGTTCACTATCCAAGCCGAGAATCAGCAATACCTCTTGCACCAGGGGCTGCTCTGGGTCGTACTGCTGGTTCTACTGGCAGTCACGCAATGGGCGCAAGCGGGCGCCGTCATCGGGCTCGGCATCGCCCTGGGACTCCCGCTCAGCTTCGTCTTTCGGTACTACTTCTACCGGAGTTACCCAACGGCGCTCGCCATCGTGAGCAGCACACCGGCCGGGGCGGACGCCCGCGCAGTCATCGAGCACGAAATCGCCGCCTCGCACTCGGATGATGGTCAGGACTGGGAAACCGAGCGTCTCTATCAGACGTTTACCAAGCAACGAGCCAAGACCGGCGTGAATGCCCGACTCCGCATGCGGCTGGCCGTATTCCTGGGCAGCCTGGCGGCCTGGTGGTTCCTGGCGCGCTGGTGGGTCTGGCAGGGGTCTCCGGAGAGTGGCGCCTCGCTGGCGCCATTCAGCGGCAACATCGGTGTCGACATCGTGGGCATCGTGCTCGGATCGCTGATTGGCCTGGGCGCCGTCCGGTTCTATGCGCGCTTCATCGAAGGGTGAGGCAGGGCACTCAGCCTAGTCTTCGGCCAGGCTGACGCGTTCCAGGACTTCACGGTTCCAGACGTATTCGGGCATTCGGCCCTGGAGGACGCGGACGACCGAGAGCGCGGCGCGGCGTTCGAGTTCGAGGAGCGATTCCTCGGAGAGGAAAGCCGCGTGCGGGGTCACGATGGCTCGCTCCAGACCGATCAGCGGGTGATTGGGGGGTGGGGGTTCCTGTTCGAGGACGTCGATTCCGGCACCGGCGATCCAGCCTTCGTCGATGGCACGGGCCAGGGCGTACTCGTCAATTAGCGGTCCGCGCGCCGTGTTGATGATGTAAGCGGTTGACTTCATCGCCCGCAGTTCGGGCTCGCCGATGGTGTGGTGCGTTTCGGGGGTGAGCGGGGCGTGGACGGAGATGAAGTCGGATTCGGTCACCAGGCGATCTTTGTCAACCAGTTCAGCGCCGATGTCGGCCACGCGGTCGGCGGTGATGTAGGGATCGTGGACGAGGATCTTCAGCCCGTGCGGGATGGCGCGCTGGGCCAGGGCAAAGCCGATGCGGCCGTAGCCGAGGATTCCGAGCACGCGGCCACGCATGCGGTGCATCGGACGAGCCGGCTGGTTGGTCCACTGGCCGGTGCGCACGCTGCGGTCCAGCACTGAAATGCCGCGGGCCTGGGCCATCAGCAGGGCCATGGCGTGGTCGGCGACCTCCTCGTAGCCGTAGTCGGGCACGAAGGTGACGGGTATGTCCAGGGAGGTGCAGGTATCGACGTCGATGTTGTCGGTACCGACACCGTAGCGGCCGACGACCCGAAGTCGTGGGGAAGCGCGGACGACGCGCTCGGTGACCTTGGCGAAGCAGGTGAGGATGCCGGTGACGTCGGCGGCCAGTTCGGTGAGGCGGTCTTCGTCGCCGGAGTCGGCTTCAACGACCTCGGCGTCGAGCTCGGCCAGGACCTCGCGCTCGGGATCGGTGGAAGGCCAGACGTAGTCCGTAATCAAGATCTTGTGCCGGTCGGCCACGACGTCGACTCCCAAACGAACGAGCAGGCAGCGCGGCGAGCTTAGGGAGCGCCGAAAACCGGTGTCAACGCGGCGCGCGTCGTCCGGCAACTGCGACAATGGACCAGGCGCTTCGAGTAGTGGAGCTCACGCCATGCCGCGCGACCTGGCCCTGGGCAACGGATCGTTTCTGGTCAACTTCGACTCGCGCTACCGCGTGCGCGACATCTATTACCCGCGGGTTGGCTCCGAGAATCAGACCGGCGGGCGTGCCTGCCGATTTGGCGTGGGCGTGGACGGGCAGTTCTCGTGGATCAGCAACGACGAGTGGTCGCGGGAGCTGGATTACGCGGACAACACGCTGGCCACGAATGTTCGATTGGAGAATTCGCGGCTCGGCGTGGCGTTGACGTGCGCAGACGCCGTGGACTTCGACCGCCCGATCTACGTGCGCCGGGTCGCCCTTCGGAACCTGGCGGACCTGGAACGCACGTTCACGCTCTACTTCCACGCCGACTTCTGGCTGGAGCGGGACGGGATTGGCGACACGGCCTATTTCGACCCGTGGACCGAAGGCATCGTGCACTACAAACGCAACGTGAACTTCCTGTGCAACGCGCAGGTGGGGGACAAGGTTGGATTTGACGAGTACAGCGTCGGGGGGAAGTCCGAAGACGCCTCGCAGGGGACGTGGCTGGACGCCGAAGACGGACGCCTGGAAGGCAACCCGATCGCCCAGGGGCAGGTGGACAGTATCGGGTCCGTACGCGTCACGGTTGCGGGCGGCGGCGAGGGCACGGCGCATTACTGGATCGTCGCCTCGGACGACTTCTTTCGCGCCAAGGACCACAACGACACGATCGTCGACCGTACGCCGGAGAGTTTTATCCAGCGAACCAGCGACTACTGGTCGTACTGGGTCACGCGGGATCCGACCGACCTTTGGCCGCTGGAACCGGTCAGCCGCGACCTTTACCGCCGGAGCATGCTGGTGGTGCGCACGCAGATCGACGACGGCGGCGCGATTATCGCGGCGAACGACAGCGACATCCTGCAGTTCGGACGCGACACCTATAGCTACATGTGGCCGCGGGACGGGGCCCTGGTGGCGGAAGCGCTGATCGGGGCCAACCAACGCGAGCTGGCCGGCCGCTTTTTCCAGTTCTGCCGCCGCGCGTTGCAGCCGGGCGGGTTCATGCTGCACAAGTACCACCCGGACGGCTCGCCAGGCAGCAGCTGGCATCCCTGGGCGGACGCGAACCGGCAGCGCGTGCTGCCGATCCAGGAAGACGAAACGGCGCTGGTCCTGTGGGCGCTGCGTCGATACAACCAGCGGTTCATGGACACCGAGTTCATCCGCGGCGTCTACGCCCCGCTGATCAAGGCGTCGGCGGATTTCATGGTCCGCTATCGCCATGAGCCCAGCGGACTGCCGGCGGCATCCTGGGACCTGTGGGAGGAGCGGCTGGGCATTCACACGTTCACCGTTGCCTCGGTTTGGGCCGGACTTGAAGCAGCGGCGGAGTTTGCGGAGGGATTCGGCGAACTGGATACGGCCTCGCGCTATCGGACGGCGGCGTCCGAGATCCGGGCCGCGACGCTGGAGCACCTGTACAGCGAGGAGCACCGGCGGTTTCTTCGACGGGTCGAGGTCAACGAGGACGGTTCGCTGATGCCGGACCTGAACGTGGACGCCAGCGTGCACGGGGTCTGGCGGTTCGGGATGTTTGACGCGGGCGACTCGCGGGTGCGGTCAACCATGGAGAGCGTGCGCGACGAACTGACCGTGAAGACCCATGTGGGCGGCGTGGCGCGCTACCAGAACGACTACTACCACCAGGTCAGCGACGACATCGGGAACGTGCCTGGCAATCCCTGGTTCATTTGCACGTTGTGGCTGGCGCAGTGGTACGTGGCGCTGGCGGAAGCGGAGGCCGACTTGAAGCCGGCCCGGGACATCCTGGCCTGGGTGGCGGATCGCGCGCTGCCGAGCGGCACGCTGGCTGAGCAGGTCCATCCGTACTCGGGAGCGCCGCTAAGCGTGAGCCCGCTGACGTGGAGTCACGCGGAGTTTGCGACGACGGTGCAGAAGTACGCGGAGAAGGCGGCACAGATCGCCTAGCCGCCGCCGCGAGATGCGACTGCTAAGGTCACTCTGCCGACCCTTCGACGTGGTCCCTCATGCCTCGAGCAATCAGAATCACCGTTGGCGACATCGAGATGAACGGCGAGCTATTGGCTACGCCGACGGCCGACGCCATCCGGGATGCGCTGCCGATTGCGCGGACGGTGAACACGTGGGGGCACGAGTTCTATTTCGACATCGGCGTGCAGGCCGAGCAGGAACCGGACGCTTCGGACGTGGTGGAGGTCGGGGATCTCGCGTACTGGCCGCCGGGAATGGCGTTCTGCGTGTTCTTCGGCCGCACGCCGGCGAGCCAGGGGAACGAGGTTCGCGCGGCCAGCCCGGTGAATGTGGTGGGGCGAGTCAGCGATCCGCCGGTTGACGCCCTGCGGCGGGTTCGTACGGGCACGGCGATTCGGATTGAGGCGGCCTGACGGCGTCGCCTTATCATTTCGGTCGCGCGCGGAGCTTGACCGTTCGTTTATTGTCCGGTAGTGTGGCAACGCACCTCAAGAGGTCAGGCCCTGCGCACGGCGACGAGCCGCGCATCAGGCGAGCACCGGGACGCGCTGAAGGACGGCTTGCGGTGGGTGATCCACTGACACAACGCCAGCATCGTGTGTTGCAGACCATTGAGCGGTTCCTGCAGGACGAGGGTTATACGCCCAGCGTGCGGGAAATCGGCGCCGTGCTGGGCCTGGCGCCGGCCACGGTTCAGCAGCACCTGGAGGTGCTGGAGCGCAAGGGGTATATCCGGCGATCGGGCCAATCGCATGGAATCGAAATCCTGAGCGGGGGAATGCCAGGCGGAGTCGTGAACGTCCCGATCGTGGGTGAAATCGCCGCCGGCGCCCCTATTGACGCCTACGAGGAGCGGCTGGACACGATTGCCGTGACGGCGGACATGTCGCCGGACGGCACCACGTATGCGCTCCGCGTGCGCGGCGACAGCATGGTCGAGGACCACATCTGCGATGGCGATATCGTGATCGTGGATCCGGTCGAGACGGTACGCGACGGTGAGATCGGGGTGGCGATGCTGGACGACGGCTCGGTAACGCTGAAACGCATCTTCCGAGAGGACAACCGGGTCCGACTGCAACCGGCCAACGCCGAGATGGCGCCGATCTACGCCGACGACGTGCGGATTCGCGGGCGGGTGACCTCGATCATGCGGCGGCTCTGACGCCGAAACGCGCGTGGCGGAAATCCAGGATCGCCGCGACGACATAGCGGACCTGGTCGTGGCCGGCGCCGTTGACGCGGCGGCGCAGTGCGCCCTGCTGGCGGTCGAAGCCGCCGCACCGAGCCCTGAAGCACGCTTGTCGGCGTTGCACCTGGCCAGCCTGGGAGTGCGCTACGCGGCCGAAGGGAATACGTCGGCGGCCCGCGAGGCTTTTGACCTGGCGCTCGACACGGCAACCGGCCAGTCGGGAAACGATGATCTGAGGCCACGGCTCTATCGCAATGTGGCAGCCGCGCTGGACGCCGCCGGCCGCCATGGCGCGGCCGCGCGTTGCCTGGAAGCCGCCGTGGAGCACGGCGCCGACGGCGCGGCGGTGTGGCAGGCCCTGGGCCGGGCGCGACTGCGAGGCGGTGACGCGCCGGGCGCGCTTGAAGCGCTGGACCACGCCCAGCGGCTGAATCCCTCGGCCGCAGTCACCGCCGATCGCGTGCTGGCGGAACTGGCGGTTCAACCATCGGCACAGGCGGCGAGGCGGGCGCTGGCGCGCCTGGAAGCCAGCCGACCAGAACAAGCCACGGTTCGCTGGGATTTCGCCCTGGCGCGCGCCTATCAGATAGCCGGCGACTCCGCGAGAGCCACGGCCGCATTCCGACGCGTCCTGGAACACGCGGACGGCGAGCTAGGCGCGCAGGAGTTGGCGCAGGCACGCAGCGCCCTCTCGCAGTAGCCCGCAGCCGCCGCACGCGCCATTCGATGATCGTGGGGCGTCGAGACGCCGGCTGTGGCGCGCGTGTTCGTAATTTGTCTGTACGTACTTTGTACGGTATCCTCGGGGCATGGACGCGACAGGACCCATTACCCGGGCTTGCAGCCGGCTACCCGCCGCGTGGCGCAAGCAGCGGGTGATCATGCACGCCGACATGGACGCGTTCTATGCGTCCGTCGAGCAGCGCGAACGACCGGACCTGAAGGGTCGCCCCGTCATCGTCGGCGGCCCGCGGGATGCGCGCGGTGTCGTGGCGGCCGCCTCCTATGAGGCCCGGGCCCATGGCGTCCGGTCGGCCATGCCGCTGCGGCAGGCTGCGCGGCTCTGCCCACACGCCGAGTTCGTAACCGGACGCATGCGGCTGTATTCCGACGTCTCCCAGAAGGTGATGCGCGTCTTTGGGACGTATACGCCGCTGGTTGAACCGCTATCGCTGGACGAAGCGTTCCTGGATGTCACGGGCTGCGAGCGACGTTTCGGAACGCCGCATGAGATTGCCGATCACGTGCGGGCCGCGGTGCGCGCCGCGGTCGACCTGCCGATTTCGGTTGGAATTGCGACCAACAAGTCGGTCGCCAAGATCGCCTCGACCCTGGCCAAGCCCGACGGGCGCCGCGTCGTGCCGCCGGGCTCCGAGCAGGACTTTCTCGACCCGCTGCCCGTGCGCATGATCTGGGGTATCGGTCCGAAGAGTGAGGCCCGCCTGGCCGCCCGCGGCATTCGCACGATTGGCGAGCTGTCACGCCACGATCCATCGCGGATGCGCGAGTTGCGCAAACCGACGACTCTCGCGCGCGGATTCGATCCCCGCGATGTGGAGAGTGATCGAGCGGCCAAGTCCGTGGGCAACGAGGTGACATTCAGCCACGACACCGGGGACCTTGCACTGGTTCTGCGCTATTTGCGCCAACTCGCCGACCACGTGGCGCGACGGCTGCGCGCGAAACGCCTGGCAGGACGAACCGTGGTGCTGAAGCTGCGCTACGCCGACTTCCGAACGATCACGCGGCAGGTCACGCTGAAGAAGGCAACCGACCAGACGCGAGCCATCTTTGGCGCTATCCGGGACCTGCTCGGGCGGGAAGCGCGTGGTCAGGACGTCTTCAGACTGGTCGGGGTACACGTGACGGGCATCGAGCCGGTCTCGTCGCGACAGCTTTCGCTCATCTCGCGGACCGAGCGCGATCCCCGCCCGCTGGAGATCGCCATGGACGAAGTCCGCACGCGCTTTGGCGATGCGGTGATTACGCATGCCGCCTTGCTGGGTTCGAGCGCCCGCCTGGACCGGGAGCGCTACGCATGGCGTGAGGATGTCCTGGGATGAGCCGTCGCATTCGTCGATTCCGAATCGTTCATAAGCCAATCGTTGCCTGCAAAGGAGCGTCCAATGTCGCGACTGCCCGATCAGTTCGGCGACCTGCTGCAACTTGAAGCGGCCAGCGGTCACGCCACGGCGGAGGCCGTCGGCACGGGAACCTCAGGGAGCCGAATGGCGATGGCGAGACTCGGCCGGCTGTACCGCTACGCCTTACGACATCCGGCCGCCGGACGGGATCGGGTGCTTCGGGAGGTGGCCCGCCAGACGCTGCGTCACGGCGCGTCGCACATTCTGGGCCGCCGTACGCGCGAGGCCCGGCTCTTTGTGAGTTGGGGCCATCAAGTGCACCGCGAGGTGTTCGCAGCGCGCGCCGGCGTTCGATTTCAGCCGGGGCGCGCTCCGCACGAACTGGTGGCGACCTGGAAGTTCACATTTCCGGTTGTGGATCTGGTGCTGAGAGATTTGCATCGGCGGCTGCGTGACCACACCCTGGTCATTGAAGACGGGTCCCGCCGGTACGTGCATGACGGGTGCGGCATCCGGCTGGAATCGAGGGTTCCGCGCACCGTCTTCGGACCGGCGCGACAGGTCGGCGAACGTACGCCGCCGCTCTTCGTCTTGACCTAGGCGGCCGCCTTTCTTGGGGCCAGCGTCCGGGAGGCCTGCCGCGGCGACGCGCCGCCAGGGTGATACCATTTCCGGCGTCAGGCCGTGCGGATTGTGCGGCCGGCGTCACGGGGGGCAAGGATGAGCTTGTCTCCGTGCGCATCGTTCGGTCTCTTGAGGGTCGCGCCCGTCTCGCCGTAGCCGCGGGATTTCAGCTTGGCGCGTGCCCGGCAGCGCTCCCGCCCGTACAGCGCGACCTCTTTAGTGCCCTCACGCACCGAGCGTTCGTTGACGTCCTTGAGCAGTCGGCGCGGGCGGGATGCCAGGGATTGATTTGCGGACAAGGCCTGTTTGCCGAGTCGCCGCCGTCACTCGAGAACGTGCGGGCCGCGATGGCCTCACTGCGAATCGCGCGGCGTGCGGGAATGACGGTCGTAGCGATCGGTGAACCGCCAGGCCTTGCTTCGGACGGTACGGATTTCCTGGCTGACGTCGGTCTCGTCGACGCGCTGCTGACTGCGCAGGCGCCCGACTCAGTCGTGGTGCCGGTCGCCGACTTTCAGATTGGCCTGGTGACTGGCGGCGCCATCGCGGATGGAGACGCCGCGGACCTGGTCATCGAGATCTCTACGGGTGAGGGCCAACCCGGTGGACTCTCGTTGCCTGCCGGTTCCGCCGATCTGGTTGTCGATACATGCGCAGACCGTGCCTCGCTCGAACGCCTCGGCGATGTGCCGACGGTCGCGACGGGGTGGGCCGGCCCCTCGCTGGAGCGGCGTACGGAGCCCGGCTTTGTGATCTTGGACATCGACCCGTCCACCGGGGCGACGCCTTCGTTCGTGCCGACGGAGGTCTTGCGACCTGCCCGCCTTTCGTTCGCGTCGCCGCGTTCGGGCAGCGAGGTGGCGAACCTGATTGCGCCGGAACTGGGCACGGTCGGGATTCTGGACGTTGAGCTGCACGGTCAAATGTCGCGCGCCGCCTGGCACGAAGTGGACCCGCCGCGTCTGATTGAAGAGGCCGCTTCGGCGGGCACGCTGCTGCGTTTCGCCATTGACGAACTGCAGGTTGCCGACGCCCAGCAACCAGCCAGCGCCTCGACCCGCTCATCGTTCCTGGTGAATGCCAGGCGCGTCAGCGAACGGCTTTTGGCAGCTGCCGACGACGATGACGAGCGTGCGCTGGTGACCGCGGCGCGGGCGCATGTGGCCGATATCGCGCGACGCCGCGAATCGGCGAAGGTCGTGTCGTGATCTTCCTCGAACGATTGATCGCCCACCACGTGGGCGAGATTGACGACGCGGATATCGCCTTTTTGCCGCGCGGCCGTCACCTCATCGAGGCGACGCCCCAGGCGGCGGCAACGCTGCGCGCCGCGCTGCGCTGCGCGCTCTTTGGCGACGTAGCACCGGGGTTTGGCCGGCGTGAAGGCGCGCTGGTGGGTGCGTCCATCGTCGCTGGCGGCGCGGCCTATGCCATCGAGCGGCGAATTGCGCCGAATGGTCGGCTTACGACGCTGCTGGCACGAAGCGGGCCGTCCGGCCTGGTCCCGGTTGACGGCAGCGAACGCATCGAACGTGAACTCGAGCGCGTGCTGGGCGCCGACATGGAAGCGCTGGCCGCGCTCATCTGGCCCCCGCAGGACCTGGAGCCGTTGGCGGACCGGCTGCGGGACGTCGTTCGAGCCTGGCTCGGCTCTCGACGAATGAATGTGCTGGCCGCCAGTGTGGAGGTGAGCCGGGATCTCGAGGAGGCCGAGCGCCTGGCGTCACTGCACGTCGCGCTGGCCAAGGCAGCCGAGGCCAAGAATGCAGCCGCCTCCGAGGTCCAGCGGCTGGAGTACGTGCGCAGGCGGGACCGGGCCGCGCGCGCGGTGCATCAGCTTGAGGAGGCCGAACGGCTTATGGCCGAGGCCGAGGATGAGCGTTTGCGCATGATGTCCGCGGCCCAGGGGCTTGAACGCCACCTCGAACAGGCGGAGCGCGCCCTGGCGCTGGCGCACCTGCTGGACCATCGAGACGCCGCGGCGCGGCGGCAAGAGGCCGCGCGGACTCGGCGAGTCGAGTACGAGACGCAGGTTGCTGAACTGGTCGAACTGCGATCCTCATTGACGACAGGCCAACAGCGATTGACCACCCTGGACCGCGGATTGGCCGCGTATGACCGAGCGGACGTCGCCGCAGCGGCCGCGGAGCAGGCACGGAATGCGAGTTCGTCCGTTGGCGAGGACGTGGCCGCCCTGGAACGCGCGCGGCAGGAGCTCTCAGCCAGCCGGAGTAAGGCCGAACGCCTGGCGGCCCAGGCAAAGCGCACGCAAACGCTTAGCGACCGGGCAAGTGACGAATCCCAGCTGCCAGCGGCGCATCGCCTGTGGGGCGCGTGGCTGCAGCATGCGAATGACAGCGACGACAACGCGGAACGGGCCGAGAGCGAAGCGGCAACGCTCCACGATCAGTTGAACACCCTGGAGGCGGCGGTTCGCACGCAGGAGCAGAATGCCCGGCTGCGTGCCAGTTGGCGGCGGGTGGCTGCCGGAAGTGCGGTGGCCGGCCTTGGCGCGGGCGTGATTGGGCTCCTGGCCGTCGCTCCGCTTGCGCCGTTGGGCCTCTCCGTGGGATTGGTCGGCACGCTGGCCGGCATCTGGTTGATTGTGGCGGAACGTGGCGGCGGCGATAGCGTGGCCGAGCTGGAGCGAGAAGTGGACACCGTGGCCCGTGCGCTTCGGCAGACGGAACACCGAAGGCAGGCCGCGGCCGAAGCAGGGAATGTGCGCAGGCGCATCGAGAGCCAGCTTGAGGATCTGGGTCTGGAAGTCCCGTCCGACGCGCAGCGGGCCCTGGTTCTCCGCGACAGCGCCCGGGCTCGCCTGCGCCGTCTGGCCGATGGCGACAGTCGGCGTGAGTCGAGCGAGCTGCGCCAGGAAGCCGCGACCGCGTCACAGGCGGCCGAGGATGCGGCGCGCGAGGTTCGGCGTTTGGAAGCGCGCGTGGCGACCTTGCACCGCAGTGATCCCGAGCAGAAACAGATCGCCGCGGCGGCCGAGCGACGCACGCAATTGGAGCGCGCGGCCAGCGCCCGGCGGGCGGCGGAACGCCTGGCCGACGAACTGCAGATCGGGACATCGCGGGAAGCCATTGAACAGTCGCGACGAAACACGTTGCGAGAGGTTCAGGATCTGCAGCAGCAGTTGAGCGGCGCTGCGGACCTGGAACTCAAGCGCCAGGTCGCGTTGCGGGACGAGACCCGGATCAACGACGAACTTGCCGCGTTGGTCGCCGAGATATCAACTCGGTTCGACGAACAGTCCGAACGCGCGCCTGATCGGGCGCGAGCCGTGCAGATGGCGCACTTCGCGGCCGTCGTCGCCCAGGTTGGCGGCGAACGGGCGCACAGCGCCGCACGCGGCGCCGCCCTGCGCGGCCGGACCGTACACGCGGCTTCGCGGCGCCATTCCACCGATCTGGCGGCGGCCATGCGGGCGCTGGGGGTTGACTGTGACGCCGATCCAACGGCGGCCGAGGCGCGAGCCGCGATCCCAGACCTGGACGCCGAACCGATCGAAGCCGACGAGATTCGCCGCTCGTTGCGACGGGCGCGCGAGGCGGCGCGCCGGACCGAGACACGCGTGCAGACACTGGAATTGCGGGCCGGAGTGGAGTGCACGGACATCGACCCCGTCGATGCCCAGGACCGCCTCGACCAAGCCTTGCGTGCGCGAAGGGTTCGCGAGATCGGCCAGACCATTGTGCGCGGCGCTCTGGACGCTTCGTTGGAGAGCTTGTCGGCCTCGATCGAGCACCAGTTGCGAAGCATCCTGCCGGCCGCCACCGCTGGCCGCTACTGGGACGCCCGCTGCGGTGAGGATCTTGGCGTGGAAGTCTGGGACCCGCGAGCGGCCGCGTGGCGAGCGCCGGGCGACTTCGATGGCCCGAGCCGCGAGCAGATGGAGCGGGCGTTTGCGCTGGCCTTCGCCGTGGCAGGTCCGCCGCTGGACGCGACGGACCTGCCGGCATTCGTCTGGCTGGAACAATCGGCGACGGATCACGACGGCGAGATCCTGCAAGCCGTGGCGACCGCTGCCAGCCTGGGCGAGGCGGCGCAGCGCTATCCGCAGGTAATTGCCACCGGACAGTCGCTCATGCCCGGCTTTGGCCGGTTCGATCGGGTGACTTCATTGAGAGACGGGCACGCCGCCGACGCATCACCAACCATCAGCGGAATCCGTGAGGCCGGGTAATGCTCGCATCGGAGACGAACCGCCGCGTGTCGCGGCAACCCATCACCCGCCGTCGATCTGGCGGGGAACGTCGCCTGCCGACGCTCAATCGACGGTGGAACCGCCGGGCGCCTGACGTCAGGATCTCGAGCCGCACATCGAACTCAGACGACCTGGACAGCGTGGATACGGAGCAGGGCGTTGAGATCCGACGAGGCGACGTCACCCGGCAGTCGAAGCCGGCGACCAATCCGCCCGAGAGTCGAACGCGTCGTCCGAGCCGCCCGGGAGTCGAGGCCGCGGCACGCAGCGAAGGCGACCCCGACAGCCAGTTGCGGTTGACGTTAGACCTCAGCGACCCGGAACCACGCAGCTACGAGGCCTCAGCCTCAGTCTCAGCTCCACGCGAGCAGTTCGACGCCACGCGGTGGCTCTGGCTGGCCATGGGCATGGGCACGGTGACCTGCCCTCTCCTGTTGGCCTTCCAGCTAGTCTTCACCGATCCCGCGCACGGGCTCAATGTCCTCGCCGTGGTGGTCACCATGTCGTTTGGCGCGCTGTTCGCCACCTGGACATTCGAGTACTGGCTGCGGCGCGGCGGCGCCGTCGCGACGCAGAAGATCCCAACGTGGGCGCTTACCCGCCACGCCATCCTCGTGTCCGTCGGCGTGGCCGCGATGGCCGTGAGCGCGCTGAATCGCACCGCGAGTTTCGGCCTGCTGCTCCTGGTGATCTTGACGCTGATCGTGGCCGATATCGTGCTGCGCAGGCTTCGTATCCGGTAGTGCGCGACGAAAGCTCAGCCGATCCCTACGCGCAAATAGCCGACTTGTACGAGGCCGAGCACCGCGGCTGGACCGATGATCTGGATCTGTATCGAGCGCTGGCGGCCCGCGCCGGCGGTCCGGTCTTGGAACTGGGCTGCGGCTCGGGCCGTGTGGCTATTGCGCTGGCGGAAGCCGGACACGAGCTTCAAGGAATCGATACGTCCGAGGCCATGCTGGCCATCGCGAGTAGAAACCTGGGCGAACGCCGATTGCCGGTCACTTTCACCCTCGGCGACATGCGGCGACACAGCGGTCACCAAGTCTTCGGCCTGGTGTTTTGCGCGCTCGACGGACTGCTGCATCTGCAATCCGCAGATGATGTTCGAGACACAGTCGTCGCTGCACACGACGCCCTGCGGCCTGGAGGTCTCCTGGCCCTCGACATCGTCAATCCGTCCCCTGACTTATTGGCGATGCGCGACGGCGTGGTTCGGCATCAGTCGACCTTTGCCGGGCCGGGTGACGCAGAGATCACGCACTTCGTGTCCTGGGATATCGATCCGGACGCGCATACCATCGAAACGGCGCACTTTTACGACTGGTTGAGTGAGGACGGATTGGTGCGCCGGCACACAACGCGCTTCCGGCTGCGCTACCTGGAACGGGGTGAGGCGGAGGCGGTGCTGGCGGCCGCAGGCTTCGACAGCGTGGAACTCTATGGGAGCGCGCAGCTGGACCCCTTCGAGTCCGACAGCGACCGAATGGTCTACGTCGCGACCAAGTCCAACGCGTAGCCGCTAGAAGGACCAGCGCCCGACAGGTCCGTTGCGACAGCGCCAGCCAACGTAGGCGTCTTGGTCCCTGACCAGTCTGACCGTTGAAGCGCTTGGAGCCAGACCCAGAGTCAGCAGCCGACGCAGCAAAACGCCGTCGGCCAGGGCGAGGTCAACGTCAACCGACGACAGGCCTCGGACCAACGCCGAGCGCGCGGCCGCGCGCACCCATTCGTCAGTACCCTGGTCCCGCGGAACGCTTGCCATGACAAGCCGAAGGTCCAACGACCCGCCAGCGGCAGGTATCAGTGGATCCGGATCGCAGAGCAACCTGACATCAGGCCCGATCAACACGTAGCTCGCCGCTGAGTGCGGCTGAGACCTGACCCTGGCCGCAAGTGTCGGTTCACGGCCTGGCGTCTGGTCGTCAAGGTCCGAGCAGGCGAGTTCTCGCCAACTGTTCGGCTCGACTGGCGCACCGAGATACGCAGCCGTGCCCCGCAAGCGCACCGTAAGGTCGGCTGGCCGAAATCCGCGCCGCGCATACACCCCGGCGGCGCCCACCGCCGCTGGCGCGACCTCCATCCCGGTGACCGGACGGCCACTGGCCGCCAGAAACTCGACCGCGCGGTCAGTCAACGCGGCACCCACCCCGGCGCCGCGGAAGTTTGGCTCGACACCCAGCCCAGCAAACCAGGCCGCCTCAGGCTCGACCACGGCAAACACGGCACCAACCGGGCCGTGACCCCGCACCTCGGCAATCCACGCCGCCGCGGAATTCTGACGCCAGCGGCGAATACGGCCCGCAGACAGCGGCAAGTCGGGACCGCCGGTTGTCGCAATGGCTGCGCCATCGGGCGTCCCATAAGCCGCGCGCAGCAGATGAGCCGCCGCTTCTGCGTCATCGTCGCGCATTGGACGCACCATCACCGGCGCGTCTGGATTCGAGTCAGCCACGATAGAATCCGGCAAGCGTCCCTCCGTCAGCCGCCGTCTGTCCCCCGAAACGAAGTGCCACGCCCATGACCACCATGCCTCATCCCGATCTGGCCGGCGCCATGAGCCGGCTCGGCACCGAAACCGCCTTCTCGGTCCTGGCCCGAGCCAAGGCCCTGGAACGCGAGGGCCGCGACATCATCCACCTCGAGATCGGCGAGCCTGACTTCGACACGCCCGCCAACATCATCGAGGCCGCCAAGCGGGCATTGGACGACGGATTCACACACTACGTTCCCTCGGCCGGAATCCCCGAGGCGCGGGAGGCTATCGCTACCGACGTGGCCGAGTCGCGTGGGATCGATGTCACGCCCGAGCAAGTCGTCATCACGCCAGGCGCCAAGCCGATCATGTATTTCGGGATCACGGCGCTGTGCGGTCCGGGAGACGAAGTGCTGTATCCGGATCCCGGGTTTCCGATCTACGAGTCGGTCATTCGCTTCGTGGGCGCCACGCCGGTGCCGCTGGCGCTGCGGCCGGAGAACCAATTCCGGCTGGACCTGGACGAGTTGAAGGCCAAGCTCTCCGACCGAACCAAGCTGCTGATTCTCAACTCACCCCAGAACCCGACCGGCGGCGTGCTGCCGCCCGAGGACATTGCGGCAATTGCGGACCTGGTTGTGGACCGGCCATTGCATGTCCTCAGCGACGAGATCTACGGACGCATCATGTACGGCGAGATTGAGCACGCTTCGATCGCGGCGTGCCCGGGAATGGCCGACAAGACAATGATCCTGGACGGGTTTTCGAAGACCTACGCCATGACCGGCTGGCGGCTTGGGTACGGCGTGATGAGCGAGGGGCTGGCGGAGGCGGTGGCCCAGTTGCAGACCAACTGCACCAGCTGCACAGCCGCGTTTATCCAAATGGCGGGGGTCGAAGCGCTCACCGGGCCGCAGGACGCCGTGGACGGCTTCGTGGCGGAGTTCCAGCGGCGGCGTGACGTGATCGTGGACGGCCTGAACAGCCTGGAGGGCGTTGATTGCCAGCGTCCGGCGGGCGCGTTCTATGTGTTTCCCCAGCTCAGCGGCTTCCGAGTCAGCACTGACGAGATCGCGGACCGTCTGCTGAACGAGGCTGGCGTGGCCGTGCTGGCCGGCACCGCCTTTGGCACGGTAGGCGCCGATTCGCTGCGATTGTCGTTCGCGAACTCAGTGGAGAACCTGGAGCGCGCGGTCGAGCGGATGGGCCCGGTATTGGCAGCCGCGCGCTAGACCGGCGTCGCCTAAATCTGTTCGACCCGGTCAAGGTCGAACATGAACATGGTGGCTCCGCCTACCTGAACCTCGACCGGGAACGGCAGCCGCGCTTCGCCTGAATCCTGGGCCGACTGCATCGGACTTACGATCTGCATACGGGTCGTGGCGTTGCGTCGAACGATTCCGAGCAGGTCGCCGATACGGTCGTCATCCACGCCGATGATGAAGGTCGTATTGCCCTCGCGCAGGAAACCACCCGCCGTGGGAACGCGCGTGAAGCGAAAGCCGCCGGAGACGAGCGCGTCGGCCACCAGGTCGGCATCCGGCTCTTGCACGATTCCAAAGAAGAGTTTCAGCGGGGGACCAGTCGAGCGAGGCGTGCGGCGTCGGCAGCTTACGCGATGCTGAGTGGGAGAAGCCGTTGCACGGGCGCCGTCACGTGCCGCAGTTCACGGGCATCCACTTCAGGCTGGATTCGACCCAGAATCTCCGCGGCAATCTCCTGCGGCGGCTGCAGCCCGTCCACCACCAGCCAGCGATCAGGGTCGTCCGCCGCCTGGTCCAGGTAGGAATCGCGAACACGGCGGTGGAAGGCCAGGCCGTGCCAGTTGATGCCGCCGGCCTTTTCCCAGTCCGTGTTGCGGTGGCTGAGGCTGCGCTTGAGCCCGTCCTCGACGTCAATGTCCAGCAGCACGGTGAAGTCGGGAGTGACGCCCTGTATCGCGAATGAGGTCAGGTTTTCAAGATCGCGTCGCCGGAGCCGGAAGCCGCCACCCTGGTACGCGCGCGTCGAGGCGGCAAAGCGATCGCAGATGACGACGCCACCACGCTCCAGGTGGGGGCGAATGCGCTCGGTCACGTGCTGCGACCGGGCGGCCGACATCAGCAGCGCCTGCACGCGCGGCTCCACAGCTTGCATATCCTGCTCCTGCAGCAAGACGCGGCGCAGCCGTTCACCCAGGGGCGTCCCGCCCGGCTCTCGGGTCAGGTCCACGTCGAACTCCTGCTGACGGAGGGCGTCACCAAGCAGCTGGGATTGGGTGGTCTTGCCGCTGCCCTCGGGACCTTCGAAGACGATGAAGAGCCCGGTCGGGTTGTCGTCAATCATGTGAGCCTTGGCCGTGAACTCACGGGGGTGCGCAGGTGCTGCCGGGGTGCGCCATTGCCAGGCGCGGCGCTGTGCGGCTGCGTCGAGGGCCGCGGTTCCGGTTCCTTGGGGCGCTCCATGTCGAGAAGTGTCGCCAGGCAGGCCTCCATCTGCGTCACCGTGTTGTTCCGGAGGACATACACCGGCAGGCCGCGGGCCTCGGCGTCACGCAACACGCGGGCTCGCTTGCGGTGAAAGCTGCGGAGCGTCACCACGACGTCGGCCTGAGCCAGGTGCCGCACCAATCGAATCATGTCGGTCGCACTATTGGCGATCGCGTGCTCCATTCGGCTGCGGCTGACGCCGAAGGGGAACACCTGCAGGCGGCCGTCGTCCACGCGCGCGTCCCCGGCGTCCACCGGCTCGGACAGGGCGCCCTCAACGCTCACGCGAGCCTCAGCGTTTGTGTCGCGCAGCACCCGCCCATCCGGCAGCCGCATCCGCGACTCGGCGCGCACGGCGCCGCCGCGCAGGATGGCATCCACGGACCCGGCAACGTTGTTGTGAATCACAAACGCATCGCGGGAGTGCAACTCGATCAACGTATCGAAGGTTGGCGGCGAGCGTCGCTCAAGCACGGTCTTCTGGGTACGCCGCCGACGCGCCTCGTCGTCGCTGAGCGTGACGGACTCGACACCGCCGACCAGATCGCTCAGCAGCGGGTTGAGCAGCACGTTGTCCAACGTCTGCCCGTGGGCCGTGGCGATGAGACGCACACCGCGTTCGGCGATAGTTCGGGCGGCTTCGGCTTCGAGGTCAGTTCCGATCTCGTCCACGACGATGACCTCGGGCATGTGGTTCTCCACGGCTTCGATCATCACCCGATGCTGGCGGTCCGGGGCGGCGACCTGCATGCGCCGGGCACGGCCGATACCGGGGTGGGGAATATCGCCGTCGCCGCCGATCTCGTTCGAGGTGTCGACGATCACCACGCGGGCGCCGTGATCGTTAGCCAGCACGCGGGCCATCTCACGAAGCATGGTTGTTTTGCCAACCCCCGGAGGACCCAGGAGCAGCAGGCTGTGGTCGCCGGCGACAATGTCACGCACGATTGCGGTGGTGCCGTGGAGCGCGCGTCCGCGCCGGACCGTCAGTCCGACAACACGACCGGAACGATTCCGAATTGCCGAGAATCGGTGCAGCGTTCCGGGCACACCGGCTCGATTGTCATCGGTGAACTCGCCGATGGCTTCGACGACCGCCGCGATATGGCCAGCATCGACCTTCCAGGGCAGCCGGCGCTCGGATCCGTCGCTGAGACGAATCTCGGGCTCGCGGCCGAGGTCGAGCACGATTTCGACGACCTCAGTCAAGCCGGTCACCGTGCGCAGATCGTCCTGCAGCCGGACCGGCAAGGCCGCGACCAGGTCCCTTAGCTCGTCGTCATCCCCAGACTGGATATGCGGCGCGTCAACGGCCTTGGGCGGCTGCAGGAGGTCGGGGGTCGCCACGCCGGCTTAGCTCGTTGCGCGATCGAGCGCCTGCGCGGGCACTTCAGCGGCAATTCGCACGGTCATGTGCTTGACCAGCAGTTCACGTTCCTCGGTCTTCGCGAAGCCCTCGTCCTCAACCGCGCGGCGCAACGCGTCCTCGTGCGCATGCACGACGACTCGGACCGGCAGGCGCCCAGCGTCCATCAGCGACCAAATCGCAAAGCCGAGGAGGGGGCGTGTGAGTGCAGCGCGACGAGGATGAACCATCAAGGCGGCGGTGTGGCGGCCACGGGAGCCGGGGTGCACGCGCAGCCAGCCGTCCAGCCCTCGCTCGCCGTCGACCACATACTCCTGGGGCGCGCGACCACCGCCAAGTATCGACAACCGGCGCCGCGGAACGGAAGGCCGCTCGCCGCCCGGCGACTCCGCAAGCTGCAGCGCCGCGGGCGTAATGGTGCGGTAGAGCTGCGAGATGTCCCACGCGTCCGCCTGCTCAACCGGCCGCAGCCCGGACACCGGCCCCGGGTTTGCGACAGGCGTGGGTCGACGCGTGTAGACGTCCTCGCTCACTGCGCCGACAAAGCCAAGCTGCCCAAAAACCTTGCGGAACCTGCTGTCACGCGGAAGCCGAGCAAAGACGCTTACATAACCACGAGCCGCGGCGTCTGCCGTCAGTCGCTCCAACAGGGCAGCGCACACCTCCAGTTCAACCGAATCCGGCAGCGCGTCATCCGACGAAAGGGCGATTGTGAGCACTGAGACGTTGGCCCGGCGCCGGTCGGGCACAAACTCGGCCAGCGCGAAACCAATCAATGCGTCATTAGTCCAGGCCGCATACCCCAGTACGTCCGGGACAAGCCCCGGCACCGTAGCCGCCAGGGCCATGAAGGCTGGGGGCGTTGGTCCGGCAACCGGCGCCACGTGCTCGCGCGGGCCGGTGCCGAGGATGAAGTTGCGCGCCAGCGCCGGCGCGTGCCAGGGGCGAAGCCGCGAGACGCTGGGCGTCACGCGTGCCTGGCCATCTCAACGAAGCTGGCATGCAACCGTGCGTCACCGGTGAGTTCAGGATGGAAGGACGTTCCGAAGAGACGGCCGTGCCGCACCGCCACGATCGTTCCGTCGTCGAGTCGGCTCAGCACCCGAACGCCCGGTCCCACCGCGCGGACGATTGGCGCCCGGATGAAGACCGCATGAAAGGGACCGCCATTTATGCCTTCGATCTCGAGATCGGTTTCAAAGCTGTCGGTCTGACGGCCGAAGGCGTTTCGCTCGACCGTTATGTCAAGCAGATTGAGCAGGGGCTGGCAACGGCCAACGTCGCGCGCCATCAGAATCAGGCCCGCGCAGGTGCCCCAGATTGGCTTTCCGGCCTCGGCCAGTGCCTGGATGGGCCCGCGCAGCGCATAGCGCTCCATCAGCTTGCCGATGGTGGTGCTCTCGCCGCCGGGGATGATCAACCCCGCAATGCCGTCCAGGTCGGATGGCTGCCGTACTTCCACGGGTTCGGCGTCAAGCCTGCCAAGCATGGCGCCATGTTCGGCAAAATCGCCTTGAAGCGCGAGGACGCCAATGCGAACGCTCACGCGTACCTCGCGTCGTTACCACCCGCGGCCGGCAAGCATCTCCTCGGGCTGAAGCGAACTGTTGGCTATGCCAACCATCGGCTCACCGAGATTTCGCGAGACTTCGGCCACCAGCGCCGAGTCTTCGAAGTTCGTGGTGGCTTCCACGATCGCCCGGGCGCGCTGCGCCGGGTCACCGGACTTGAAAATGCCGCTGCCTACGAAGTTTCCGTCCGAGCCAAGCCGCATCATGAGCGCGGCGTCGGCCGGCGTGGCAATGCCGCCGGCGGCGAAGTTGACGACTGGCATGCGGCCAAGTTCGGCGGCTTCCTCAACCAGGTTCAGAGGGGCCTGAATCTCCTTGGCGTAGGCATAGAGCTCGTCCGGCCGCATGTGTTGAATCTGGCGCAACTCGGCCATAACGCGCCGCATGTGGCGAACGGCCTCGACGACATCGCCGGTGCCGGCCTCGCCCTTGGTGCGAACCATGGCCGCGCCCTCGCCGATGCGCCGCAGTGCCTCGCCCAGGTTGCGACAGCCGCAGACGAAGGGGACGTCAAAGCCCGACTTGGCGACGTGGTGCTCCTCGTCGGCGGGCGTCAGGACTTCGGACTCGTCGATGTAGTCGACGCCGAGCGACTGCAAGACCTCGGCTTCCACGAAGTGGCCTATCCGGCACTTGGCCATCACGGGAATGGTGACGGCAGCCTGGATTTCCAGGATCTTCTCCGGGTCCGCCATGCGGGCCACGCCGCCGTCCGCGCGGATGTCGGCAGGCACGCGCTCCAGCGCCATGACCGCGGCGGCGCCAGCGTCCTCCGCAATGCTGGCCTGCTCGGCGGTGACGACATCCATGATGACGCCGCCCTTGAGCATTTGCGCCAGGCCGCGCTTGACGGTTTCGGTGTTCTTGCTGACCGCGCCGTTGGAACTCATAGCTACCCCGGACAGAGATCTCCAACATTGAGACTCTTAGCCCATAGTCTAGCGTGAGCCATCCACAGGTCCTATACGGGTTGGGCCGCCTGAACCAGTTCTGGCAGGGGCGTGTCAAGTGGAGCCTGGAGCGCGCTCCGGAGGGCGGCATCGGCAAGGTCCCGATCTACCGGATCCGCGGCGGCACGGAACTTCGCCACGAGTTCCGCATCGCTCAACGGCCGCCGTGGATCGCCGCGCGGGTCTTCGACGCGCACGCTTCGAGCCTCGCCGCCGGCGAACTCCACATTGAGCACGCAGCCCCAGCGCTGCGGATAGGCAGCATCCAGCATCGGGTCGCTGCTGACCTCGATGCAATCGGCTACACGCAGCACCTTGGGATCCCAGAGATGCGGCTCGCCGAAACTCTCCAGCGTCGGCCGGCCGTGCACCAGCGCCTGCGCAGCCCCGTAGTACACGCTGAACTGGGCGTCCACGCGGTTGGCGGGACGACGCTTCGGTTCGGCCGGATCGGCCACGATCTCGCCGCCGCCGGGAAGGACGCTCACGGTGACACGGCGCAGTTGGTCGGGTTGGAAGCCGTTCGCGGCGCGTAGCTCACGGCAGGCGTCGATCACGGGATGGATGTAGCGACAGCAGGGGTAGGGCTTGATGGCGACATCGAGCAGGGCCGGATGGTCGGGATCAAGCGCCGTCAGCAACTCGGGTCGCGGGTCGTTGCTGAAGGCCTCCAGCAACCCGTAGGTCCCGGTGAGGGCGTCGGTGGGGCCAACGACGCCGGCCGCAGCCAGGTCGGCGGCCATGAATCCGGCATGCGCGGCCCAGCCGGCATTCAATCGCTTGCCGTCGCTGCCGTTCTGGACGTAGGCCATCGATCCGGCAGCCAGGCCAGCAGCCAGGCCCAGGGCCTGGTGAATGCCGTCGGCATCCAACCCACACGCGTGCGCGGCGGCAACCGCGGCGCCCAGGGCGCCGGCGACGCCGGTTGGGTGAAACCCTCGCGCATACGTGGCGGGCGCGTAGAGCGCGTCGCCGACCCGCATGGTTGCCTCGTATCCGCCGACGCCGGCCGCCAACAATTCGCCAAGCGTCCCGCCGCCGCGTTCAACGGCCGCCATGGCGGCAGGCCAGACCACAACGCCGGGGTGCAGCGAGGACTCGTTGGTGACGTCGTCGAGTTCCAATGCGTGGGCTGCCATCCCATTGGCCAGGGCCGCCGCGGGCGCCGGCGCCCGTTCACGCAGATGGACCGAGGCCTCGCCGTCGCCGGGTTGAACGGCGTAGGTCGCGACGCGCTTGGAGACGGCAAGATCGCTGCCACCGATTAGCACGCCGAAGTAGTCGAGCAGCAGGCCGCGGGCCCGCGCTTCAACCTCCGGCTGCAGCGAGTCGGGTGAAACTGCGGCGGCAAACTCGGCAAGATTGCGTGAGGGTTTACTCGTCATGGCGATGATTCCGCAGCGCCCGGCCCCGCCATGATGCCAAGACGCAGCCAGGCCGTGTCAGACGGCTGCCGGTGCTTCAGTCGATCGGGCTGCGCGGCGCCGCCCTCTCCCACCGAAGTCGCCCCGAACGCGATTCCCCGTGGATGACCATTGGCGGGGTCGTCAAGAGGAGCTCATCACCTTCCAGGTGTATGTATCTGACCTGCTCGGTCCCAACGCGATTGGGGTACGAGGCTGTCTCGATCTTATGAACGACCCGGTCGCCCAGGAACTCGTACCGGCCGCCGTAGGAGAGAAAGGTACTTGCCGCCGCCAGCCTTTCCTCGTCCGTGCCGCCCAGGATGTCGTCCGACGCGAAGTTTGGCCGGCAGGCGGCCATGATCAGGACCGACATGTAGCCGTCGGGCGTGTACATGATGTAGCCCGACGCGTCCTCGCCCAACGGGTATGAAACCTCATCCCCCGCGTGGGCTTCGTAGGTCACGAGTCGCCAGGCCCCGATCAGCGGGTTCGGTTCCATGGCCCATTTCCATTGATGCGAGTTGGGCCATGATGCCAATCCGCGGCTAGGCGTCGGCCAGCAATGCGTCGAGCAGGCGTTGCTTGAGGGTGGCGAATTCGGCAGTTCCGCGCACGGCGCGCGTGCGGGGCCTGGGCAAGTCGACGGGCAGATCCAGTTGAATGCTGCCGGGGCGTCGTGTCATCACGTAGACGCGGTCCGAGAGCCAGAGGGCCTCCTCGACGTCGTGCGTGACAAACAGCACGGCGGCCTGGAGCCGCTCCCATATTTCCAGCAGCCACTCCTGGAGCGTCGCGCGCGTGAGCGCGTCCAGGGCGCCGAACGGCTCGTCCAGCAGCAGGATTTCCCGGTCGAGCAGGACGGTGCGCAGCAGGGCCGCGCGTTGCCGCATGCCGCCCGAGAGGGTGTGCGGCAGCGCGTCGGCAAAGCCGTCGAGCCCAAAGGATGGCAGCAACCCTTCCGCTCGCTGCCGTGCCGCGGCGCGGTCGCCGCCGCCCACTTCGGCGCCCAGCGTCGCGTTGTCCAACAGCGAACGCCAGGGCAGCAGCAGATCGCGCTGCGGCATGTAGGCCACCTGGCCCGGCGCGCCGTCAGCCTCCGCCGCGATTTCGATGGCGCCCTCGGTTGGCTCCTCCAGGCCCGCGATCAGTCCCAGCAGCGTGCTCTTGCCGCAACCGCTGGGGCCGACGAGCGAGACGAATTCACCGCGGCCAACGTGCAGGCTGACGCTGCGCAACGCGTGAACCGGCAACCCGCCGTTGGCCGGATAAGCCTTGGACACGCCAGCCAACTGCAAGACCGGCGGTCCGGACGTGGCCATCCGCGGTTAGCTGTTCCGGATAAAGCTGTTGTCCATGGCGTCCGAGGTGTTGATCACGCGCGACTGTAAGCCGTTCGCCACCATCCAATTCGAATAGGCGTCCCAGACCGCCTGCGACTGGTCGCCCCAGCGGTCCGCGTCTTCGGCGTAGCGGGGGCTCAACCACGGCTGGCTGAGGCGCACGAGGTCGGCGTTGATGCCTTCCGCGTTGGCGATCAGGATTTCGGCTGCATCCTCGGGGTACCTGATGGCGTATTCGTAGCCTCGCTTCACCGCCCGTGTCCAGCGCTGCACGACATCGGGCCGGTCGGCAATCAACTGTTCGCCGGTGACGTAGACCGGCGTGTAGTAGTCCGGCACGCAGTCCAGGTCGGTCATCCGCACGAAGTTCAACTCGATGCCGCGCAACTGCGCCTCAACGCCCGTCCAGCCCTCGAAGATCCAGACGAAGTCAACGTCGCCGCGCTCCCAGGCCACGAACGGATCGGTGAAACCGATGTCCACGAACTCGATCTCGTTAACGTCGCCGCCGTCACACTCCATGAGCGAGGTGAGCACCTGGCGTTCGACGTCGGACCCGAAGGCCCCGTACTTCTTGCCCTCGAAATCCTTGGGCCGGCGGATGCGCCGATCCGTCGGCGAGGCGAATCCCGAGGTGTTGTGCTGGATCACCGCCGCGATTGAAACCACCGGCACGTCTTCCACGCGCGCTAGCGTGACAGCTTCCTGGTAGCTGACCCCAAAGCTGGCCGCACCGGAGCCCACGGCGGCTTCAACGCCGGCGGTTCCCGGTTCGATGATCGAAACCTGGAGGTCTTCCTCGGCGAAGTAGCCCTTGGACTGGGCCACGTAGAGCCCGGTGTGGTTGGTGTTCGGGACCCAGTCGAGCATGACGGTGACGCTCGCCGGTCCGGAATGTTCTTCGCCGCAGGCGCTGAGCAGCGGTATCGCCGCCGCCGCGCCAAGCGCGCCCAGGGCGCGCCGTCGTGTGAGTCTCATGTCTGGGCCTCCTCTGTACGAACGTAAATCCAGGGCGCAATCCAGCGCCCGACGACATCGACTGCAAGAAACAGGGCAACGCTCAAGACCGCGATAACCGCAATGACCGCAAAGACGCGCGCCGTCTGGAAGGAACTGGACGCGCGCAGCATGTAGAGCCCGAGCCCCTGGCTGGCGCCGACCCATTCGCCGATCACCGCGGCGATCACGCTGTAGCTGGCGGCGATCTTCATGCCGCTCAGCAGGGACGGAATGGCGGACGGGAGCTTCACCTTGCTGAAGACTTGCCAACGGCTTCCGCCCATCAAGCGCACCAGCGCTTGCATGTCAGGGTCGGCATTGCGGAGGCCGCCGGCCAGGCTGACCGCGATGGGAAAGAAGCAGGCGAGGGCCACGATCAGGATCTTGGGGGTGATGCCAAAGCCGAGCCAGATGGCCAGCAGTGGTGCCAGCGCAAAGATCGGAATCGTCTGCGAGGTCACCAGCAGTGGTGATAGGGCGCGCCGGGCCAGGCCCGACTGATCGATCAGCGCAGCCACCAGGAACGCCAATAGCAGTGCCGCGCCGTAGCCAATGGCCGCCTCCAGCAGGGTACGGCCGGTGTGCGGGGCCAGTTGCGGGAGCGACTCGACGAACTCGACCACGATTACGGTCGGACTCGGCAACAACCACTCGGGCACGGCGGCCAGCCGAGTGACGAGCTCCCATGCGCCCACGAGCACCGCCAGCACGCCAAGTGCCGGGGCAATCCGCGCGACGCGATGCGTGTTCAACCGGCGGTCTGGGCGCGGAAGGGCGCAACGCGCTCGCGCATGGTCTGCAGGCCGGTTGGGCGCTCCAGCAGACGGATATTGCTCTGGATTGCATCGGCGCCCTTGGCAATGGCCGCGCGGTGGGCGTCAATCGCCACTTGCATCAGTTCGGCGGCGTCGTCGCCTTCGATGGTGGTTTCCAGCGAGCCGACTTCGTACTCGAGGCCGGCCGCCTGGATGTGCGCGATGGCCGCGTTGATCGGTTCCAGGTCGTCGCAGCCGGCGAGTGATTGCACTTGAATTGCCAGTGTTGCTCGTGGCATCGCCATCCTCCTCAAGAACGACGAAATCCGCGGGTTGCCGTGCAACCTGCGGATCAGCGCGAGCCTGCTCCCTACGCTGGCATTACCCAGATCAGGTTCCACGGGTCGGCGACGGCTCCGGTCGCCTTCTCAGCCGGGCTTGCCCCCGGCTCCCCCACGATTCAGTTGTTGAGGCTCGTCCGAACGCGAGCCGTTACTTCATCCATCTAACGCTCGCACGCGCGGTCCGGGGTGTCAATTCCCGGCCAAACCGTGCTCATGCACCAGCAGCAGCATGCCCGACGCTATCTCCAATGTCGCCGCTGAACCGGTGAGTTCGTTGCTGACGCCGAGGCTTGTTCCGACCTCGAGGCTGCGGCCGTCAAGCTCGTATGCCAGGCCGTTGGAGTGGATGTTGTCCACGGGTCCGCCGACCGCCAGCAGGGTCACAATGTCGCCTGCTTGGCCACGTATCTCGGCTCGGTCGGTCACCAGCCGAACCTCGCGACGTCCGTCGGCAAGCACCACCGCGCGGTCACGCCAGCGCGGGTTGGCAAGCAGCATGACGGACGCCAGCTCGTGGTCAAGGCGGGCGCCGCCGAAGGCTCCGACCACAATGACTCGATCAGGATCAACTTCCAGGCCGGCCCGTAGGGCCAGTTCGGCGTCCGTGGCGTCCTTGGCGGTGGGAAAGCGACGGACTTCGACATCCGGATTGGCTGCTTGCGCTTCGGCAAATCCGTCCTCACCAAGCGAATCGCCGTCGCCCACGATGACGTCGCAGGCGGCGCCGGCCGCCGAGACCGCCGCTGCCCCGCCGTCGGCGGCGACGACGCGATCCGCCGTCGCCAGCTGCCGAGCCAGAAACGCCGGGTCCACGTCCCCGTTCAGCACCACCAGCACCGTCAGGCCGGAGCCCACGCGACGCCCTCCGGTTTACAGGTCCGTCCGGTAGACGTAGCGGATATCCCAGAGCCCGAACAGCGTTGGCGTGAGATTCCCGAAGACGTTGCGGACCGCGGTTAGGCGTTCCGAGTGCGTGGTGTAGGCAACCGGCGCGTGATCGGCGGCGAGCATTTGCGCCTCGTGGTAGAGCCGAACTCGCTCCTCATGGTCCAGTTCCTGGCCGGCCCTGATAAAGAGGGAGTCGATCTCGGCTTCCCAGGTCGTCGCGGGTTCGGACTGATTCGGGTTCCAGAGGTGCAGCGATTCGCTGCTATGCCAGAACGAGATGCTGAAGTGCGGCTCGGAACTGCCGCCGAATCCAATCAGGATCGACTCCCACTCGTAGCTGCTGGTCAGCTGGTCCACGATCTCGCCAAACTCGATCACGCTGATATCGCCCCGAATGCCGATCTGCGCCAGACCGGCCTGGATGATCTCCAGAACTCTGAGCCGAAGATCATTGCCGGCGTTGGTCGCCATGGTGAACCTGATGTTGTTGCCGGCGTAGTCTTCGCGGATCCCATCGCCGTCGCGATCCATCCATCCAAGGCCGTCCAGGATGGCGTTGGCCTTCTGAATGTCGTACTCGTAGCGACGGACATCGGGATTATGGAAATCGCCAGCGGCCGGGCTCACGAAGGCCCACTGCGGGTAGCCCAGCCCGTGCTGGACATCGCGGATGATGGCGGCCTTGTCGACCGCGTAAGCAACCGCCTGGCGGAAGCGGGTGTTCTCGAACCAGCGCAGCTTTTCGGGCGCCAGTAGCGGCTCACCGGTTTCGGCGTTGCTCCCCGGGTTCATGTTGAAGGCCAGGAATGTCGAACCGAAGGTGGGTCCGCGGCTGTAGAGCGTGAAGTTCTCGGCTTCCTGCACCGGATCAAGGGTCGCGAACTCCGCGCCCAGCACGCCGTGAACATCCGTCTCACCTGATCGGAACTTGGGGAGTTCGTCCGCCAGGCCGTCCACCACCAGGTACCGGATCTCGTCCAGGTACGGCAGACGGTTGCCGGCGCTGTCGGTGAGCCAATAGTCCGGGTTGCGCCTGAGGACGATGAGGTCGTCCGGCTCGAGGGTCTCGATAGTGAAGGGGCCGGTGCCGATGATCTCGGCGGGGTCGGTCTCGATGCCCCACACCGAGTTGAACGTCCCGTCGTCGACGTGCGGCTCGAGGATGTGCTTGGGATAGATGGCGTTGCCCATGGAACGCAGGAAGGGCGCAAACGGCACCGGCAGCACGAACCGGACGGTGTAGTCGTCGACGGTGCTGACGGTCATCCGCTCTTCGCGCCACGAGGCGGTCTCCTCGTCGAAGACTCGGAACGTGAAGGACGCGCGATCGCTTGTCGGAATGTCGTCGTTGTAGATGATCCGGTTGAACGTGAAGTCCACGTCGTGGGCCGTGAACGGCTGGCCGTCGTGCCAGGACACATCCCGACGCAGATGGAACGTCCAGGTCAGCCCGTCGTCCGAGTGCTCCCAGGACTCCGCCAGGCCCGGCTCGACCTGGAGATTCAGCCAGGAGGTTTCGGTGAGACCTTCGAAGAGATAACCGAGGATTCCGGAAGAGGTTGAGTCGTTGGACAGCGCCAGATTCAAGGTCAGCGGAGCGCCGATCGTGGAGTACGTCACGCTCCCGCCCGGTGTGCCCACGGTGTACTCGAACGCCTCGGCGTTGGCTTGCAACTCGGCCACGGTGGCGCTGCGTAGCGCGGAAGCTGTTGCGGCTCCGGAATGTGCCAGCAGCGGCGTGGTGGCGTACGCCCATGCCTCGTCGGTCTGATCGCTGTCGGCGCCAAAGGTCTGCACCAACGGGCCGGGCAAATCGTCGGTGGTCACCGTGTACGAGGTGAACACGATCAGCGACTCGTGGGTCGCCAGATCGCCCAGATGCAGCGGCGGATAGCCTGCGTAATTCTCGGTTGGCTGATCCGTCTCGTACGGGTAATGCAGCAGGAAAAGCCCGGTCAGTTCGGTTCCGCCGGTATTCGACACCCTGACCCGACAGGTCAGCGTCTCGCCTGGTGTTGCCGACTCGCCGTCGCAGGCGGCGCTGACCGCGAGAGCCGACGCCCCGGAGTGCGCCGCGGATACGTTCGACGGGCCGACAACCAAGGCTGCCGTCGCGGCCAGAACTGCCAGGATGACGGCGAGGCGAAGCGAACTGAAAGGCGTTACGCGAGTGCCAAACACTCTCGGGTTCATCTGCTTCCGATCAGTACCTGGCTCAACGTCACGCATCAGCCTATGACTGTCAAGCCCGACCTCGGCGGCGACAACGAGACCCGCCGTCACCGGTTTCCCGGCCAGGAACGTCAGGTCAAGCTCTCCGTTGAGAACTAACGGCCGCATCACGCCAAAGCGCACCGCCCGGCCTCCGACGCGACGGCACATAGTCGGTGCGCAATGCGCTGCCGGAACGTATCAGCAAACCCGCGGCGTCAACGGCGTCCGATCTACAGGTCCGTTCGGTAGAGGTAGCGGACGTCCCAGAGCCCAAACAAGGTGGGCGTTAGGTTTCCAAACACGTTGCGGACCGCCGTGATCCGCTCCGCGTGCGTCGTGTAGATCACGGGAAGGTTTTCGGCGGCAATCTCCTGGGCCCGGTGATAGCGCCGGACCCGCTGCTCGTGGTCCAGCTCCTGGCTGCCTTCGACGAAGAGCCGGTCGATCTCGGCCTCCCAGGAAGTTGCGGGCGTGACCTGATTCGGGTTCCAGAGATGCAGGGCTTCGCTGCTATGCCAGAAGCCAATACTGAAGTGCGGCTCGACGCCGCCACCAAAGCCAATGACCACTGCTTCCCAGCCGTGGGTGTTGGTCAACTGGTCGACGAGGTCGCCGAACGGGACCGACACGACGTCGGCCCGGACCCCGATCCTGGCGAGACCTTCCCGGACGATCCGCTGCACCTCGCGGCGCACCGTGTTGTCGTCGGCGTTCGTGGCCAACGTGAACGATAGAGCGTTTCCGGCGTAGTCCTCGCGGACGCCATCGCCGTCGCTATCCATCCAGCCGAGGCCGTCCAGGATGACGTTGGCCCTCTCAATGTCGTACTCAAACCGCCGCACGTCGGGATTGTGAAAGTCGCCGGCGGCGGGGCTTATGAAGGCCCACTGCGGGTAGCCAAGGCCGTGCTGCACGCCGTCGATAATGCTCCGCTTGTCGATCGCGTGCGCGACGGCCTGCCGAAACCTGGTGTTCTCGAACCAGCGCAGCTTGTCGGGGTCCAGGAACGGCTCGCCGGTTTCGGCGTCCCTGCCGGGGTTCATATTGAAGGCCAGGAACGTCGAGCCGAAGGTTGGGCCGCGCCTGAAAATCGTGAAGTTTTCGGCGTCCTGCAGCGGATCGAGCGCCGCGAACTCCTCGCCCAGGACGCCGTGGGCGTCCGTCTCGCCCGATCGGAACTTCGTGAGCTCGGATTCCAGGTCCTCGACGATGACGTACCTGACTTCATCCAGGTATGGGAGCGAATCGCCTTCGCTGTCCTTCAGCCAGTAGTTCGGGTTGCGCTGCAGGACGATGCTCTCGCCCGGACGGTAGCTCTCGATCGTGAAGGGTCCGGTGCCGACGATTTCAGCCGGATCGGTCTCGATATCCCAGGTCGCCGCAAAGGCGCCGCCGTTCACGGACTCCTCGAGGATGTGCCTGGGGTAAATGGCCGTGCCCATGGCGCGCAGGAACGGGGCGAAGGGCACCGGCAGGACAAACCGCACGGTGTAGTAGTCGATCGCGGTGATCGTCATCCGCGCTTCGCTCCACTCGCCGCTTTCGGCGTCGAGCACCCGGAAATTGAAGGGCGCGCGATCTCCGGTGGCGATGTCGTCGTTGTAGATGATCCGGTTGAAGGTGAAGGCAACGTCCTGGGCCGAAAACAGTTGCCCGTCGTGCCACTTGACATCGCGGCGCAGATGGAAGGTCCAGGTCAGGCCGTCGTCGGAGCGTTCCCAGGACTCCGCTAGGCGCGGCTCGACCTCATTGGTCAACCACGAGGTTTGGGTGAGACCTTCGAAGAGATAGCCGAGGATGCCGGATGAGGACGAATCGTTCGCAAGGGCCGGATTCAACGTCAGAGGCTCGCCGATGGTGGCGTAGGTGACGCTTCCGCCCGGCGTTCCCACGGTGTAGTCGAATGCCTCGGCATTGGCTCGCAACTCGGCGACGGTCGAGCTGGCAGGACTGTCGGGAGACGGGCGCTCCTGTGATGTGCTCGGCGTAGCCGCGGGCGTCGGACTGGGTGTGGCCGCAGACGTGGGGCTCGGCGTAGCCACGGGCGCCGGACTGGGCGTGGCCGCAGGCGTGGGGCTGGGCGTGGCATCGGGCGCCGGACTGGGCGTGGGCGCGGGAGTCCGGCTGGGCGTGGCCACGGGCGTCGGGCCGGGCATGGCGGCGGGCGTCGGGCTGGGCGTATCCACGGGGATGAGGTCGGGCTGCGGAAACAGGGGCGGCGGCGCAACCAGTGCGACCGGAACATAGATCCACTCGGCGTTCGTCTGGTCGCTGATGGTTCCAAGAATCTGGGTCAGCGGTCCGGGGAAATCGGCAAGGGTCGTGGTGAAGGACGTGGCGACAACTCTTGACTCGTGCGCCGGCAAGTCGCCGAGCGCCTGTTTCTCGCCCGCAACCGGAAGATACCCACGGAAGGTGTAGTGAAGCAGGAAGACGTTGGTCAGGTCGGACCCGCCGACATTAATGACCGTGACTCGGCAGGTCACGGTGTCGCCCAGCACCAGCGGTTCGGCGCCGCACGAGACATCGATCTCCACGCGCGGAGGACCATCGTGCAGAGCCGCCGCGCTCAAGTGGCCTAGCGCAAGGGCAACCGCTACTGCCACGACCGCCGCGAAGGCGGCAAGCCGGGACAACCGAAAGCGAGCGAGGCGGCGGACCTTCACCTAGCTGCTCATCCCGTTGCCAACCGCGAGGCTTACAATGGTAACGTCCCCGTCTTGTCAGTCAATTTCACCAGGGGTTGGCCATCCCTCAGGCGAAGCGATCCGGCCCAAAGGATCGGCGGAGCGGGTCTGACCGGCCGTCGCCCACGAGGTCGGCCACGTCTTCGGCAGTCCCCGGCGCCAGGGCGATGCCCGCGGTTAAGGGGCCGGCGGCGGAGACCAGTCTCTTGATCGGGGTCGATGACCCGCCGGCCGTCGGCCGACATCCGACCCTGGTTGTTTCGATCCCGGCGCCGGAACGCCCGGGAACGCGTGCGGCTGCATCGCGGTGTCGCCGCCGGATGGCGCTGGCGTTAACGGAGACGCCGTCCCCAGTCTTCCCGCGTTACGCGCCGCGCGACCCTTCGTGAGGCGTAGCCGAAGCGTCCTCGGAATCCGCCGGGCGTCGAGTCCGCGGACGTGTTAAACGTCGACTGACGCGGACTTATTCCCGCTCGGTTTCCGACGACTCGGCTGCGCCGCACTCCTTGACTTCCGGCGACTCAGTCGAGCCGTTCTCGCTAATTTCCGACGACTCGGCCTTGCCACGCTCCGGCGGCGGTTCGTTCGTACCAACGACCTGGCGGACACGACCCACCACGCCCGCGGCCGAGGCGCCCGTCGTTCGCGCAGCCTCTTTGCCGGTCGCCTGGACTCGGACAGCTCCCGCCTTCGCCCAGGCCGCGAGCGGCCGGCCAGCCTCCACGGCTTTTCGATTGAATCGGACTATGACCGCACCGGCAACTAGCAGTGCCGTAACAGTCCCAAGTAGCTTCTTCATCGCGTTCCTCCATGCAAATCAGCAACCAGTTGCCGCTCAAGAACGAACCTCGATCCGTCCGCGGTAACGCACGCGGAAGCTGGTCCGTCAGGATCCGGTGGAGCGGCTCAGGCTCGATTCCTGGATTCGGCCAGTCATCCGATTGTAGGAGATAAAGCGGAGACCAAGCCCGGGTTCAATGGAAGCGAGTCGGTCCCAAGGGCGCCAGCAGTGGGTCATGCCGACCGTCGCATACGAAGTCGGCTACGAATTCGGCCGTTACGGGCGCCAGGGCGATGCCCTTGGTGAAGTGGCCGGTGGCGACGACGAGTCCCTGGACTGGCGTCGGGCCGATGACCGGGAAGCCATCGGCCGACTGGGGGCGGAAGCCCATCCAGGTCTCCACGATCTCGGCGTCCGTGAGTCCGGGGACGAGGGCCGCGGCATCACCGTGTACCCGCCGGATGGCGTCGGCGTCGATGTGGGCGTCGAACCCCACGTCTTCCTGCGTGGCGCCGAGCACGACGCGTCCGTCGGCGCGCGAGACGATGACGCCTTCCGGATAGTTGATTGCGCGGCGCGGACCCTCGGCGCGCACGGCGCACATCTGCCCCTTGCAGGGACGCACGGGCAGGCGGAAGCCCGGCGCGAGGCCGGCGCACCAGGCGCCTGCGGCAAGTACCACTGTTGGCGCGGCCACCGGACCGTCAGCCAAACCGACGCCCACGGCGCGGCTGCCGGTGACTTGAATGGATGTGGCGGGCGAGTCAGTCAAGACTTCGACGCCCGCCGACCGAACGGCCTGCTCCAGGGCCGCGGCGAGTGGGCGAGGGTCCAGCGAGGCGTCAGCCGGGAACAGTGCCGCCGTCTCAACAGGTCCGGTACACGACGGCTCCAGCGCGCGCAGTTCCCAAGGTGTCAGCAGTTCGGCCGGGTACGCGGCCGCGGTCAGCCAGGACACTCTCGACGTGAGTTCCGCGACGTCTTCGGCGTTGCGCGCGACGGCGAGGATGCCGTCGGCACACCAACCCACCGCATCGGCCCCAACCTGCTCCAGGAAATCCGGATAGGCCGCGAGCGAGCGGCGCAGCAGGTCGAACAGGGGTCCCGGGCCAGCCCCGTAGTGGTGAGCGGCGATGATCCCCGCGGCGGCCCAGGTTGACTCGCGCGCCGGCCGCCCGCGCTCAATCAGCGAGACGCGCAGGCCGCGGCGCCGCAGTTCCCAGGCACAAGCCAGACCAACGATGCCGCCGCCCACAACCGCGACATCCGCGGTGCGTTCAGCGCTCACCGCCTTGACGATCCGCTGCGGATCGGACTCCGCCTAGGACCCATCCACGGCAGCTCGCAGCGCTTCGCCGTTCTGGGCCCACCAGCTGGAGAGGATGCCGATGTCGGTGCCGATGGAGAAGTGGGTCACGCCCATGTCCAGGTAGCGCTTGGCGTGGTCGGGCGAGCCGATCTCGGCGCGCGGCTGAATGCCCATGCCGAGCGCGGTCTTGATGACGTAGGCCTCGGCTTCGCGGACTTCAGGGGAGCCACCCTGGCCGGGCTTGTCGATGCTCATGGCGTAGTCGGTGGGACCGAACTGCACCATGTCCACGCCGCCGACGCCAATAACGTTCTCAAGATTGCGTACGGCTTCGTCCTTCTCGATCATCAGCATCACGACGGCTTGTTCCAGCGCGTCCACGAATGCTTGGCTGCCGCCCTCGCGCACGTAGCCGGTGTCGCGACGCGAACCCGCGCCATGCTTACCGCCGGTGGACGGGGTGCTGGCCCGGACCGCCTGCACGCACTCGCGCGCTTCCTCCGGCGTTCGCACGTCCGCGAACAGCAGGTTCTGAATCCCCGAGCCGATGGCCCGAACCGTCAGGTAGGTCCGCGGCTCCTGCTCGATCTTCATCATGCCGCTGAAGTTGTCGAAGAGATCGATGGCGCGCCCGATGTTCTCCAGCGCGTAGAGGTCGTAGGGCGCGTACTCGGCCACGAATTCCACGTAGTCGTACTGTCCGGTCTGGCCAACCAGTTCAACGATCGCGGGCCAGGAGATGAGGACATGCGTGCTGTAGCTGGGCTGGCCGGCGTCCAGCAGTTCGCGAAGACGGTTAGGGCGCATGAAGGATTACCAATACGAATCGGCTGCCGCGCAGTGTTTCACACCGCCGCGAGCGGCGTCTCAGCCAGGCTCGGCGCTCAGGTCACCAGGTACTCGCGCAGCGCCTCCCAGTTGACGTTCATGCCAAGGCCGGGCCCCTGCGGAAGGCGAACGGTCCCACGATCGGTAAGTTCCAACTTCTCGTGGAACATGACGTCGTTCAGACCGGCCACATTGGGGTTGTAGTACTCGAGGATCAGCGGCATAGGGAAGGCCGCCAGCAGGTGGATGTGAATCTCCTGCAGGCCGTGCGGGGCGATGGGAATCTCGTAGGCCGCCGCCAGGGCCGCAACCCTTCGGTATTCGGTAATTCCGCCGAGCACCATCGCGTCTGGATTAAGGATGTCCACGGCGCCGGTTTCCAGGAGTTCGCGGAACCCCCAGCGGGTGTACTCGTTCTCGCCCGCGGCGACCGGCACGGTCGAGGAGCGGGCCGTCGCGGCGCTGCCGCGCATGTTGTCCGGCGAGACCGGCTCCTCGAACCAGAAGGCGTCGTATTCCTCAAGGATGCGAGCCATGCGAACGGCGTCCGCCTGCACGTAGGCGTTGTTGGCATCGACCAGCAGGTCGATGTCGGGGCCGATGGCGTCACGGACGGCGCGAATGCGGACCTCGTCTTCCCGCAGCGGCACCGCGCCGACCTTCATCTTGACGGCGTTGGCGCCCTGCTCCACGTAGCCCAGCATCTCGTCCTGCAACTCGGTCAGCCCCTTGCCCTCGGCGTAGTAGCCACCGGCAATGTAGGCGCGCACCTCGTCGGTGAATCCGCCGAGCACCTGGAAGAGCGGGCACTCGAAGGACTTGGCCACGATGTCCCAGAGCGCGATGTCGATGGCCGAAATGGCCCGCGTGGTCAGGCCCTTCCGGCCGAAGATCTTGGGCTGGTAGAGCGATTCCCAGATGCGCTCGACGTTGCGCGGGTCCTCGCCGACCAGGGCCTGCCGCATGTCGTTGACCGTGGCGATTGTGGCGTCGCCCTGCGCCGTGGCCGCAATGCCGCCCGCGCCGCAGATCCCAAAGCCCTCCAGGCCATCGTCGGTCGATATCCGCACCACCACGTTCTTGGATGCGGTGTAGGTGTACTTCCCGTTGCTGATCGGGGTGTCGTAGGGCTTGGCGTACAGCTCGGCGGTGACGTCAGTGATCTTCACTCGGTGGCTCTTATTGACTGAAGGGACCAGCCGCAGCAAACCACGGCAGCGGGCGCGCGGTCAATCACTAGCGGGCAACGCTCGGCTGGTCCACCACCATGAACGAGGTTTCAGCCGCCACGGCACCGTCGACAGTGATCGCAACCGAGTGTTTGCCAACGCAGTTGGTCTCGTCCACGTAGAAGGCAAAGTACCCGCGGCGCAGCGCCTGCTGGGGGCCTGTTTCGTATTCGCCGCCGCAACTGCCGGAACTCCAGCGGAATCCAAGCCGAGCCCCCTCGCGCACGTCACGAAACTCGACGCTGATGAATATCCGGTCGTCGAGTCCAAAGACTTCGGACACGTTCTCCGGACGCTGCAGACCATCGACGGTCAGCGCGGTGGCGACACGGCCGATGTTCGCGCGCAGCGGAGTGGGCGACCGCGCCGGCGTCGGCGGCGGTGACGCCGGCTGCTGGGTGACCGTCGGCGATGCCGCGGGAGCCGCCGTGGTTGGGCCAGGCGACGGTGAAGGCGATGCAACCGACGGTGCGGTGGGCGACGGACTTGGCGAAGGCGATAGCGCCGTCCCCGTCGCCGTGGGCGGCGGACCGGCCGGCGGCGCTGTCGGCGGGGGCGTTGCCGGCGGCGTGGGCGTCGTCGCCGGGACCGCCGCGGCCGTAGGCGTCAAGGTAGACACAACGCGCGGAGCAGCGGCCGGCGACGCCGCCGTCGGCATGGACGAACTCGCCGCGACAGTTGGCGCCGGGCTCTCGGACACCGGCGGCGCGCGTGTTGGCACCGTCACGCTTGGCGTCTCCGCGACGTCGCCGTTGCAGGCCGCTATCAAAGCAATTGCCAGCCCCAGGCACACGTAGAGAAGCGCCGCCCTGGCGCGGGATATCGCTGGTGTTGTGCAGCGTTGCACGCCGATCCTCATCAGTCGCCGCAGCATATTTGGAATACCAAACTCGGACTAATCCAGGTAGCCAAAACGCTTGCTAAGCGTGCGTTGAGTCTAACAACGACAGGCTCCAACTCTTCGGACACATATGAGACCGCGACAAACCGTCGCGGCGTTACGCGCGTCGCCCGGAACTATCGTCCGTTGAGCGCCTCGTCCAGGCGGGTCAGAACCTGCTCGGTCGCAATGTCGAGCGGCGCGTCAACGGTGGCGCCCGCCGCCAGGGCATGGCCACCGCCGCCGAAGGCTGCCGCCACGCCGTCGATCCGCGGCCCCTGTGAACGCAGGCTCACGCGCGTGCGTGAAGCGTCCACTTCGTAGAACACCGCCACCGCCACCGCGTCCGCGACGTCCTGCAGTGCGTTCGGAATGCCCTGCGAGTCGGCGATGCGCGCCCCCACATCCGCCGCCATCCGCTCGCTGACCTGCGTCCAGACCACGCGCCCATCCTCCGACCGCACCGCCGCCGCCAGCGCGGCGCCCAGCAATCGCGAGGCTTCGAATGTTCGTACGTTGAGCACCCGGCGCGGGACACCCGCCGTGGCGCCGCCCATCGCTTGCAGGGCGGCAGCCGCTCGCAGCGTGCGCGGACTGGTCTCCTTTGTCTGGAACCCGAGCGTGTCGGCCACCAGCCCGGCCTGCAGCGCGATGGCGCCATCGCGCGAGACGCCACAGCCCATCGTGCTTAGCAGCATCCAGATGACCTCAGCCGCGGCGGCGGCGTCAGCGACCACGTAGTTCACGTCGCCATAGCGCTCGTTGGTGACATGGTGGTCAATGTTCACGATCGGACGAATCGCGCGCAGCGCCGTTCGGACGTCCTCGTCGGCGCTCAGAAGGCCCATGCTGGCCGTGTCGACGGAAAAGAGGACGTCGAACGGTCGGGCGTCCGGCGGCGACGCCAGCAGATCGGTCGTCAGAGCGTGGAATCTCTCAGTCCCAGGGATCGAGGCCATCACCGCATCGATGTTCTCGGGCTGATTGACTGCCAACACGGGCGAAGCGCCCAACGCCTCGAGAATCGCCGCCAGTCCAATGGCCGAACCAAGGCTGTCGGGGTCGGGGTTTCGATGCGACACGATGAGCGGACGCCGGGCTCGCCGAATGTGCGCCACCACCGCGCCGCGGACGTCAGGCTGACAGGATGCGTCGCGGATGGGTGAAGGTCCTTGGGCGTGGGCGCACAGTCTGCGCCCATTTTATCGGCGCGGTGGGCCATTTCGAGGCCTTGCTACCAGCAGATCGCTTTCGCGTGCTAGGTTCAGGGGAGCGAACGGAATACTCTGTCCAACAGTCGCTGGGGGATCGCATGAGCGCGGTTGAAACGGGCGAACGCATTGGCCTGCCACAGGACCAGCCACCGGCCGAGCGGATGTCGCTGCCGATGGCCGCCCCGCCGTCTCCGGAACCGGCCGCCGCGGTGTCGCTGAGCCAGCGCGCCGCCCGAGCCTTCCGCGAGATCCTGGATGGCAAGGGCGAGTCTTACGGCGCGCTCAAGGTCGCCGTCATGGGCGGCGGCTGCGCCGGAAACCAGTACGCCATGGCCATCGCCCGCGCCCCGGAACCCACCGACATTGTGCTGGAGTCTCGCGGCGTGGACATCTTCGTCGACAGTTCCAGCGCCCACATGATGGTCGGCGCCGAGATTGACTTCATTGACAGCATGATGGGTCGCGGCTTCACGGTGAGGAACCCGAGCGCGGAGCAAACCTGCGGCTGCGGCAGTTCCTTCAACACCAACGGCGGCGGCGTAAAGCCGGGCGGCTGCACCGCCTAAGCGGCGGCTTCGCTCAGGCGCCGTAACCCAGGTCGGCCAGCGCCTCGCGCGCGGCCGCGGCTTCGTCCCACGGCTCCTCGCGGTCGGCGAATTGAATCGATTGTTCGTGGCCTTTGCCGGCCAGTACCACGGTATCGCCCGCACGGGCCAGGTCGAACGCTCGAGCGATGGCCTCGCGGCGGTCGTGAATGGTCTCGAATCGTGCACCGCCGCCGGTGCTGCCGGCGATTACGGCTTGAGCAATGTCCTCGGGTCGTTCTCGTCGGGGATCCTCGTTGGTGACGATCGCCACGTCCGCGCCCTCCGCGGCGGCCCGGCCCAGCAGCGGGCGCTTCTCCGCGTCCTGATCCCCCGCGCTGCCAAACACCGCCAGTACCCGGCCGGGGGTGAATGCCCGAACCTCCGCCAGGCAGGCGGTCAGCGCCGCCGGCGTGTGGGCAAAGTCCACGATCACGTTAAACGGCTGGCCCGCCGCGACCGTCTCCATCCGACCCTTCACGGGAGCAAACGAAGCCAGCCGGTCCGCACCTGCCGACAGGTCGCCCGTGATGCTGCCCACGCAGGCCACGGCGGCCGCCACGTTGGCGACGTTCCAGCGACCGCGCAGGCGCGTCCGCGCTTCCCAACGGCCCCACGGCGATGAGCCGGCGATCACCAGGCCGTCGGGCGTGACGCCGGCGCAGCGCGCCGATACGTCGGCCGGGTTTACCTCTCCGAATGTCAGGACGTCGACCGGGCAGTTCGCGGCGAACTCCGAGGTAACCGGATCGTCGGCATTGAGTACGGCGGCCTTGCCTCGCCCGTCGTCCGGCCCCTGATCCAGCAGGACCAGCAGCCGTCGCTTGGCGGCGCGGTATGCCTCCAGCGTGCCGTGCAGATCGAGGTGCTCATGGGTCACGTTGGTTACGACGGCCCGATCAAAGGCAAAGCCGTCCACGCGCGCCAGTTCCAGGGCGTGCGAGGCCACTTCAACCACGGCCCAGGCGTCGCCCTCCCCGACCATTTGAGCCAGGAGCCGGGCCACTACGGGGGCCTCCGGGGTCGTCAGTCGACCGGCCTTCTTCAAGTCGGCCCCGCCGGCCCGCGTGTTGACGGTCGTGAGTTCGCCGACTCCGCCTACGTAGGCGCCCAGCATCCAGGCGATGAGTCGCGAGGTGCTGGTCTTGCCGTCCGTGCCGGTGACGCCCACGAGTCCCAACTTACGATCCGGCTCGCCCCAGAATCGGCGCGCCAGGCTGGCCAGCGCCACCCGGCCGTCCGGCACGATGGCCAGGCCAACGTCTGCCGGAGTCTCAACCGGACGTTCCGCCACGATGGCCGCCGCGCCAGCGGCCAGCGCGGCTGGTGCGTAGTCGTGGCCGTCGACCCGGAACCCCTGGCGACAGACGAAGCACGATCCCGGCCGCACGTCCCTGGAATCAAGCGCAATATCGCGAATGCGGGCGCCGGACGGGCGTGTCAGTTGCGCGCCCGGCAGGCCCGCGATCAGCTCGTCAAAGGTCGGGTGCACCTGCCCGGCCTCAGCTTTGCGGTTGTCCACGCCGGCGCTGAAGCGCGGTTCGCGCTCTCAACAGCCCCGAAGTCAGGACCCACGAGCGGACGCGTTGCAGCGCGAGATCGTATGTACCCGGATATTCCACCAGCCGTGGGTTGAAGCCCAGCTTGAAGCGATGCACGCCGGCCATCGGGTCATGCGGATCGTCCGGATCGGCCATCCCCCAGAGGTCATAGCGCCGGCAGCCGCGCGCGCGCGCCCACTGCATGGCCGCCCACTGCGTGGCATGCGGGGCCATGCGCCCGCGTTCGGCGTCCGACGACGCGCCATAGAGATAGACCGCCTCGGGACCGAACGCGACGACCATGAGCGCCGCCAGCGGCCGGCCCTCAAATCGCGCCACAAAGAGCGCCGCGTCGTCGCCGAACGTTTGCGCCACGTCGCGGTAATAGGACGCCGCATGCACAGCGAATCCCTGCCGCGCCGCCGTGGCGGTGGTCATCTCATAGAAGGCGTTGAAGCCAGCCTCGCTCGACTCCGCCACGACCTCCACGCCTCGCCGCCCAGCCAGCCGGATGTTGTAGCGCATCTTGGACTTGAACGACGCCAGTATTTCCGAGTCGTCCGCCGCCAGATCCACAACAGCCGTCCGCGGGATCTGCACGAATGCCTCGGTCTTCCGAAACCCCAATGCCTCCAGCACGGCCGCGTGCCGGGCGTGCACGGGCTCGACCCGCAGCAGCGATGCCCCCAGGCGCCGGGCCTCCTCCGAGGCCGCCTCGATCAGCGCCCGAGCGTCCGCGTCCGATTCCGCCAGCGGACCCCGTGGGACGTAGGCCAACCCGACCGACGGACCCAGCGGCGGAACTCGGCGGGTTCGAGTCAGTAGCTGCACGCCCCCGCTCGGTGCTTCGGCGTCGCCCACGGCCAGCCGCGCCACCCGCCAGCCGTAGCGCGCCTTCAGGTCGCCCCAGGCGCCGGATTGCAGCAGGTTCGCGCCCGGGTGCGCCGCGGCGAACCGATTCCACTGGCGAGCGCTCGATACGGACCGGACCGGCGACACGGCTACACCCGGGTCGCCGTATGCAGGGCCACGCTGCCAAGCCCCAGGCGGTGCACGCGCACGTCGGCGAACCCGGCCGCGGCGATCACGGCCGCCAATGCCTCCGCGCTCACGAATTCGTCAACCGATTGCGGCAACCACGAATAGGCGCTGGCATGCCGGCTCACAAGGCGCCCCAGCAGCGGCACCCAGCGATTGAAGTAGAGGCGAAACAGCGCACGCAGCAGCGGCTGCCGCATCGGCGTCATTTCCAGGATCACCAGGCGGCCGCCGGGCCGCAGGACCCGCGCCATGGCCGCGAAGACTTCCGGCAGTCCATCCACGTTGCGCAGCAGGAATCCGCTGATCACGGCATCCACGGATGCATCCGCCAGCGGCGGGCGGAACGCGTCGCCCAGAACGAACCTCGCAGACTGGCCGGCTCTCGCCTCGGCGGCGCGCCGCCTGGCGATGCCGAGCATTCCCCCCGCGAAGTCCAGGCCGACGATCTCGGCTCCGGCGTCACCGTCGCGAGCCAGCGCCAACGCAAGGTCGCCGGTTCCCGTTCCCACATCCAGCACCACGCGCGGCTTAACGGCCAGGACTTCCCGAACCGCGCGACGCCGCCAGCCGAGATGCATGCCGAAGCTCATCAGGAAATTGAGCAGGTCGTAGCGCGGCGCAATGGCGTCGAACATTGGCCGCACCCAGGGGGCCTTGCGCGCTCGCACGGCGTCAGCCGCGGGACCTAGGTGTGCCGATCGGTCGCGTAGGTGACGAGATCGGCCAGCGCGTCGAAGGCCGGATCCGGCGGCAGCCGGGTCAGCGCGGCCCGCGCCCGGTCGGCGTAGCCCTCGGCCACCGTGCGCGCCGCGTCCACGGCGCCCGACGCTCGCAGCGTCTCGATCGCCTCGGCGGCCTCTGCCTCGGACAGCCCTTCGCCGTCCGCCAGCCGCTGCATTACCGGCGTGGGCGCGGCGGCGGCATCCAGGTATTCAACCACCGGCAGGGTCAGCAGACCGGCCCGCAGGTCGCCGCCCACCGGCTTGCCCGTCTCCTGAGCAACGCCGGCGATGTCCAGCACGTCGTCCGTGACCTGGAAGGCCATGCCCAGCGACCAGCCAACGTCATGCAGGGCCTCGGCCTCGTCGTCCGGCGCGTCGGCCAGCACCGCCGTCGCGTCGCACGCCAGGGCAATCAGCGCGGCCGTCTTGCCGCCGATCTTCTCCAGGTACTGCCGGCGCGTTGCCTCGGCGTCGCCGTTGAAGCTCGGAAAGACAAACTCGCTGCGCGACATCACGTGGATGGTGTCCGCGAACTGCCTCACGATCTTGGGTCGGTTCAGCCGGGCGACCAGGTCCGCCGCGCTGGCGAAGAGATAGTCGCCGGCCAAAACCGCGACCTTGGTGGACCAGGCCGCGTGGACCGAGGGCTGTCCGCGCCGCGAATCCGCCTCATCCACGATGTCGTCATGCACCAGCGTGGCGCTGTGGAGAACCTCTGTGCCCGCCGCCAGCAGAACCACTTCCTCGCGATCCACGCCGTAGGCCTGGCCGATCAGGAGGGCAATGGCCGGCCGCAGTCTCTTGCCCGAGCCGCCCAGCACCGACGCCAGCACGCCTTGCAGCATGGGAAGTTGACTATCCGCAACGCAGCGGTCCAACTCGGCCTCGACTTGTGCCTGGCCCGCCTGCACCGGGGCCAGGATGTCCGCGAGATCACGCGGCGGACGGCGGTCCGTTACGACAGAGGAGCGCACCGAAATAGCTCCCGAGCGTTTTGCGTCGTGGTGGCGCAAAGCGAGGATACCGACACGTTTCGCACAGCCGCGACCACGGCGGCGGTATGCGGCAGGTAGGCCGGCTCGTTGCGGCGACCGCGCATCGGCGTTGGCGCCAGGTAGGGCGCGTCAGTCTCGATCAGCAGCCGGTCGACTGGAACGGCCGCCGCCGTTTCGCGCAGTTCGTCCGCCCGCTTGAACGTGACGATGCCTGAGATGGAAATGTGCAGCCCCAGGTCGACGAACCGCCCGACGGACTCGGGTGGTCCCGTGAAGCTGTGCATGACGCCGCCCGCGGAGCCCAACTCCTCGCGCAGGACGCGTTCGACGGCGTCCAGGCTTTCGCGCTGGTGGATCACGATCGGCAGATCCAATTCCCCCGCCAGCCGGCAGTGGGCGCGGAACGCCTGCTCCTGCAGCGCCGGCGGCTGATGCTCGCGGTAGAAGTCCAGGCCGGTTTCGCCGATGGCCCGGACGCTGGCGTTCTCGGCCAGGTCGCGCAGAGCTTGGACGGTCGTCGCGTCGAATCCCCCACAGTCGTGGGGATGTACGCCCACCGTGGCGTACCAGCCGGCCACGTCCTTGCTAAACGCGATCGCACGCGCGCTGGTGGCCAGGTCGGTCGCCACCACCAGCGTCTCGGACACGCCAGCGCTTCGGGCGCGCTCGTGGATAGCATCCAGGTCGTCGGCAAACCCCGGATCGGCCAGGTGGGCGTGACTGTCGAACAGCCGGACTATCCGTCCAGGCGTGGGAAAAGCGGCGGACCGCCGGGCACGTGTTGGCCGGCTTCGATCACGCCGTTGTCGTCGCCCCAGACCGCCGGCCGCCCCACGATTCCCAGTTGCGCTTCGATGGCGTCAGCCGTCTGCGGAATCGCCGGACGCACCATGGTCGCAATGCGCGGCAGCGCATCCATCAGCATCGCCAGCACCGTCCGCAGGCGGCCTGCTTGCGCCTCGTCCCGCGCCAGCCGCCAGGGTTCCGTCCGTTCGATGTACTGATTCACCGCCGTGACATAGCGCCAGATCGCGGCCAGCGCCAGGTGAAAGCGCCAGTTCTCGTAGTGGTGCGCCGCCGTTTCCCAGGCGGTCTGCTCGGCCGCGCGCAGTTCCGACTCCTGGCTGGTCAGGTTGGTGAGTTCAGGCGCCACCCCATCCAGGTAGCGGTGCAGCATTGAGGTGCTGCGCAGCACCAGGTTGCCCAAGTCGTTCCCAAGATCGTGCTGGTAGCGCCGAGCCATGCCTTCCCACGTGAAGTCGCCGTCGCGCTCGTAGGCGACCTCCCGCAGCAGGAAGTAGCGCAGGGCGTCCGAACCGAAGCGCTCCACCACCTCGGCCGGCCGCACCACGTGCCCGCCGCTCTGGCTCAGTTCCTCACCGGCGAAATTGACCCAGCCGTGCACGCACACTTGTCGGGGGACTTCGACGCCCGCCGCCATCAGCATGGCCGGCCAGTAAATCGCGTGGAAGCGCACGATGTCCTTGCCGACCACGTGCACGTCCGCGGGCCAGCGCTTCGCAAACAGGTCGTCGCCGCCGGACTGACCGAATCCGATGCCCGTGATGTAGTTGATCAGCGCGTCGAACCAGACGTAGATGACATGGTCCGGATCATTCGGCAGCGGCAAGCCCCAGCCGCCGGTGGCTCGCGAGATGCTGAAATCCTTCAGTCCCTGCCGCAGGAACCCGAGCATCTCGTTGCGCCGCGATTCGGGCCAGACAAAGTCCGGGCGCTGCTCGTAGAGCTCCAGCAGCGGCTCCTGGTAATTCGACAGGGCGAAGAAGTAGTTGTCCTCTTCCACCCACTCCGGCGGCACGCGGTGCGTCGGGCAACATCCGTCCACGAGTTCCTCGTCGCCGTAAAAGGCTTCGCAGCGGACGCAGTACCAGCCCTCGTACCGACCCTTGTAGATATCGCCGTTGTCGAATACCCGCTGGTAGAAGGCCTGCACGGTCTGCAGATGCCGCGGTTCCGTGGTGCGCACGAAGTCGTCGAACTCCACGCCCACCAGGTCCCAGGCCGCCTGAAAGCGCACCACCGCCTGGTCCACGTACGTCTGGGTGTCTATCCCTTCGTCTCGGGCCGAACGGCTCACGCGCTGGCTGTTCTCGTCCAACCCGCCCAGGAAGAAAACGTCCTGGCCCCGAAGCCGGCGATACCGCGCCATGGCGTCGGCCGTGATCATCTCGAACGAGTGACCGACGTGCGGCTCACCGCTGGGATAGGGAATGGACGTCGTCAGGTAGTAACGCGACACAGCTGACAAGTGACCGGGGTTGAGCGGTGCGCGATTCTACGCGCTGCCGCCCGGCGACCTACGCAATTCGCGCGCGATTCGGTAGACATCTTCCCTGGGCAGGTCCAGGGCGCGCGCCACGGCCCCGGCCGCCTTGCCCGGACGCACCCCTGCCTCCAGGTGGCTTCGCAGCTGCTCCTCCACCGTCGCCTGGTCGACCTTGGGCGACTCGGCGACGCCGCCGACATCGATCACGACCGTCAGTTCCCCGCGCGCGCCCACCACCGCCACGTAGTTGGCAATGTCCGCCAGCGTTGATTCACGAATCTCCTCGTGCATCTTGGTCAGCTCCCGGCACATGGCTGCGGGGACATCTCCCAGCCACGCCTCCAATTCGGACAGCCGGTCGGTCACCCCGTGCGGGGACAGGTAAATCACCAGAGTCCGTGCCGTGTCCGCGGCGCGCCGTACCAGGCGTTCCCGCCGAACTCGCCGCTCCGGAAGAAACGCCAGGAAGGCCACCGGCTGGCGGGCAAACGACACCACGGATAGCGCAGTCGTCAGCGCCGAGGGTCCCGGGATAGGGCTGATCGGAAGCCCTTCAGCCCGCACGCGCGCCAGCAGATCCGGCCCGGGATCGGAAACGCCCGGCGTACCTGCGTCCACAATCAGCGCCACGTCGCCGGCGCGCAAGCGCTCGATGATCGCGTCCTCGCGGCTTTCGGGGCTGTCCTCCCGGTAGGTAATCACCTTGGGGGTGCTGCCCACGTGCCCCAGCAGCTTGCGGGCGCGCTGGACATCCTCGGCCACCACCACGTCCACCGAACGCAGCACCCGAGCCGCCCGAAACGTCAGGTCTTCCAGGTTGCCTATCGGCGTCGCGACCACGAACAGCGTTCCCATGCGGCGAGTCTACGCAGCGGGTCGCGCGACCGGTCGAAATGGTAAGGGGCCGGGCCTGGATGGAGGTCCAGAGCCCGGCCCCTGTCCGTACGTCCGGCTACTTAGGCATCGCCCTGATCGCGTCGTAGGCGGGACGCGGCGACAAGTCGGGCCGCAGGATGCCGAAGGCCCACTTCTCGTCGGTATTCGGCACGACCTGCTGGAAGTTCAGGTTCCACATGATCATGTGGGTGACGTACGAACTCTCAGCCCGGACCTTGGCGAAGGCCCGCGCCAGGAACGCCGCCTGATCGGCTTCCGAGTTGCAGCGCGCGTACTCGTACCCCGCCGCTGGCGCCGCCGGCGCGCCCGGTCCGTCAATCGTGGCCCAGCCGAATTCGGTGAACCAGACCGTCTTCTCCGGGTGCCCGCGCGCCGCCATCAGGTTGTACAGCTCCTTGTAGCGGTCGAAGAAGAAGCTGGGGTGCGTGGACCAGCCGCCGCCGCACTTGGCGTTGCTGTTGTGCGCGCGGCCAACCCAGTCGTCCGGCGCATTGGCACCGCCGTTCGGGTGCACGCCCAGCGCTTCGAAGTAGTCGAAGACCTCGCCGTTGTTGTGGTCGAAGACGCGCTGCAGGTAGATAGCGTCGTCAATGCCCACGTTGTTGTTAAACACACCCGTCGGGGTCGGCGCGCCAAGGATGACGATCGCGTTGGGATCCGACTCCTTCACGCCCCGGTAACCGTTCTTGACCAGGTCAACGAACTGTCCGTACGAGGCGTTCGAAAACGTGCCCCACTCCAGCGAGAGGTTCTCCTCGTTCCAGATCTCATAGGCCTGAACGCGCCCCTTGTAGCGGGCGGCGATCTCACGCATGAAATCACGCAGCTTCGTCGGGTCGGCGGGTCGCCCGTGTCCCGTGCCCCGCTTGCTCGCTTCGGCCTTATAGAAGTCCGGTGATTTCACGACGCTCAGCAGGATATTCAGCCCCTTGGCGTTCATCGTGTTCACCAGGCGATCCGTCGGACCCCAGTTGAAGACGCCGGGGCGGTTCTCCACTTCCTCCCACGGAATCTGCTGCTTGACCCAGTTCAAACCGGCGGCCTTGACGATATCCGCCAGCTGACCGTCTTCATTAAGGCGATATTCGCCCTGAATGCCAAAGCCGGTCAGCCCGCGGGGAAGGACGCGCGGTGCGGGTATCGAGCCAACGGTCGTCGGACGGGTGCTCGGCGTGGTGTCCGGCGCTTCAGTCGGCGCCGGAGTCGGCTGCGGAGTTGTCCTCGGCGGGGCTGTCGCCGCTCGACCGCCAGCCTGGGCCGCGGTTATCGGCGGCTTGGCAGCGTCCGGAATGATGACGTTGCTGAGCTTCTTCACCTTGTCCGGCACGTTCTGCCGGCCGACCGCACCGATGGACGTCCCGGGCGCGGGCACGTTCCAGACCTCGAACACGATGCGCTGCGCGCGCAGCAACTGCAGTCCCTGCGGGTTGCCGTTGACTTCGCGTTCCTCGTAGCGGATTGGCAGCCCGTAGAGGTTCAGCCAGTTGGGATCGGCCAGGAACTCGGCCCTGATCTTGGGATTCGCGTCCAGCAGCGCCAGGTGGTTGCGGACGATCACCGCGAAGTCCGTCACGCCCCGGTCTGCGGGGAGCACCTGGTGCGGCGGCACGTTGGGCAGGTCAACGTGCGAATAGCGATTGGCCAGCGCGTCAAGCGTGTTGTACCAGTTCATGCGCCGGTTCGCTGAATCCCATTGCAGGATCACCTTCTGGAACGCCTGCAACGTGAACGGACCCTCCACCCAGCGTCCACTGATCGGGTAACCCAGGGCCTGGAGGTCCTTGTCGCGAATGAAGTCCCACATCGGGACCCCGCCGGCATTGGTCACGGCGTAGCCATCGTCGTCCCGATTGGGCGTGTCACCCCCCGTCGCGGTAAACAAGCATCCGTCGTTCAGGGGAATGCCATCGCATTCGAACGCCTGAACCGGAGCGGCCATGGCCAGCACGACCAGCAACACGACCACACCAACGACTAGCTTGCGCATCTCGACTCCCTGGGCGACGACCGGCGGCAAGGCTTTAGGGTTGCGCCGCCACGATTCTCAACGGTCGGGCATCCAGTCTGTTACGTAAACTTCACCGGCGCAACACCCGCGTGCCGCGCATGCCCGATCGGCACTCACGGCAGATTCCGAACCCGGACGCGTCAACGGAATCTAGTTCGAGTGGAAGTGCGTCCGGATGACGTGGTTCAGCAGATCGGCGGTGCACTCGGCACAGAAAATCGTGCGGGTTTTGTGTTCTTCCCGCGCAAAGGCAAGCAGTTGCCCCACGTCGGCGGCAAAGCGCAGCGCGCAACGGTTCAGGCACACCGTGCGGCCCAGGGCCACTTCCACGTTTGACTGACGGTTCGCGGCGGGCAACTCCAGCACCTGGCCGAAGGCGTTGATGGCCAGCCGCCGCAAGGCAGTCTGCCGCTCTGACGCCTGCGATATCGCGCGCAGCCGGTGCACCGACATCACCGCGGCCAGGTTTGGCCGGCAACTGGCGAACACATGCGGATCGCTCTCCGGCGCAATGTTGTGCTCCGGAGCATCCCTCAGATCATGGTCCAGGATGGCCACGTCGTAGTGCGGTCCGGCCTGCTGCCACGGCTCCTGCTCGAACGTCCGGATGTAGCGCGGTCCCACAATCTGTCCGTTCTCGGCATCCAGGCTCTGTTCCACGTACCAGAGCGTGCTCCAGTACGGGGACCCGCGCGGCAGCTGTGGGATTACCCAGGTTCCGAACGGCCGCAACTGGCCCCGCTCGACGCTGAACCCGGCGCGCTGGCCCAGCACCAGCGCCACCTCCTGCAGGTGCGCAATCGTGGAGACCACGGTCTCCGCTTCCCAACTCTCCACCCCAGGCGTCCACTGGAACGAAATGGACTTCATGGTTTGGATCGGCGGACGGCGTCTGGCCGCCGGGCCGCGCGTGTTTGCGTCGTCTCGTTCATACTGAGACGAGTATGCGACGCCTGACCCGATACGTGTGAAACCCAGCGCCGAACGCCTCATGGTCGTGGACCTCGGGCCGTACGTGCGCGCCGGCGTCTTTGCCCGGGGACCGGGCGGGTACCGAATCCTGGCGGCCGGCTCCGCGCCGTCCACGCTCGATGCCCCGCACTTCGACCTCACGCCGGCCTTCGAGGGCGCCCTGGCCGACGTCGCCGCCCGCGCCGGCAGCTTCGCCTTTCCGGGACCGCCGCGCGACGGACCGCTGACGGATCGCGCGCCCGGCATTTCGGCGGTGACCGGCGACGAGGCGGTCCGCCGGCCCACGGCCTTCCTCCTGGGCAACCTGGTGCAGCGCGATCTCGACGAGTTGACCAGCGCGATCGCGCAAGCCGGCTTCGAACAGATTGGCGCCGCCACCACGTCGGTCCGCGCCTTTCGCGATCGCGTCGACGGGCCGGCGGCCGTGGAAGTCATCGTGTCGCGCATGCCCGACACCATCGTCCTGGCCCTGACCGGCGATGACACGGGCGAGAGCCTGGAGTATGCGGCTGACCTGCTGACCGCTGGGCTTGCCGGGCATGAGTCCGGCTATCTTCCGCGCGTGGTCGTGCTCTATGCCGGCGCGCCGTCATCGGCGGCCTGCGACCGTCTGCAGGCCGCCCTGCCAACCACGGTCTTTCAGGTCTACGGCGGATCACCCACCGAGCCCATGGACATGGGGACGCCGCTGGCCGCCTTGCAGGACTCCGTGCGTGCGGTGCAGCGGGCCGAGTCGTCGGATCGAATCGTCCCGCCAACCCTGAGTCGCGCACCCCAGGTTCCCCGTGAGGCGGCGCTGGGTGCGGCGGCGCGCTGGTTGAGCGAGGGCCAGGATCTTGATGTGGCCGTTATCTCCTTTGACTACGGCGCTGTCACCGCCGCGTTGCCGCACGACGAGACGTCCCTGGTGACGCGGCTCAGTGCCGAACGGGCGCCCGGTCGCCCATTCCACCTCGGGCTGCATACCCCCGTCGACCGCGTCGCGCGTTGGACCGCCGACGAGCCGCTCCCCGAGGCCCTGCAGGTCTTCGTGCTGGAACGCACGGCCCAGCCGACCGCGTTGCCCAGTTCGTCGTCCGAACTCCAGCTGGCCCATGCCATCTGGACAGCCGCGGCGAGGGAAGCCCTCAGCGAATCCAGCGGGGGTCGCGGCCAGTCGCCCCAGGTCGACCTGGCCGTGATTACCGGCGACATCACCCGCACGCTCGCGCGACCCGTGCAGGCGGCGCTCGTCTTGATCAACAGCCTTGAGGCCGCGGGCGTCACGCAGTTGGCGCTCGACGCCTCCAACGCGCTGGCCATGAGTGGCTCCCTGATCCACACCGGTTTGGCGGCGGCCGTCGAGTCCTCGCTCGTGCGCCTGGGCGCCTGCGCGGCGCTGCGCGGTGACGCCTCGCTCGGCAATGCGGCCGTTGCCGTCGAGGTTCATCCGGCCGGCGCTTCTGTGATCGAGCGCGAAGTGACCGCGGGCTCCATGGATGTCATCCAGTGGGACGCCGACGTGGAAGCTGACGTCCGCATCTGGCCGGCGCCCGAATTCGACGCCGGACTGGGCTATGGGCGGCCCGTGCATCTGCGCGCGCCAATTGTGGCCGGCAGCGTGGGACTGGTCGTCGACGCGCGCGGCCGGCCGCTCGTGTGGCCGGATGCCCCGGATGCCCGTCAGGCCTGGGTCGCGCAATGGCACCGCGCCTTGAACGCCTATCCCGCCGGCCGGCCGCCGCGTCAGGATCCAGGGCATGTCACGTGAGTCGGTGAACCTCCGGGCGCTTCCGCGCGGCGTCCTGGTTGGTCGCCTGCGTCGCCGCCACGCCCTGCCGTTTCCCGGTCGCATCCTCGTTGAGGTGGGCGACACGGTCGCCCCGGGCCAGATCTGGTGTCGTGGCCGCGTCCGGCGCGGCGTTATGGTGGTCGACCTTCCCCGGCTCCTTCAGGTCCCGCCGAACGAAGTCCTCGACCTCCTGGTCGTTAGGCCCGGCGAACAGGTTGAGGCCGACACCCTGCTGGCCGGTACGCCCGGCCGCCTGCGCGGCAACCGCAACTGGATGGCGCCGGCGCGCGGGATGCTCGCCGACTTCAATGTTCGAACCGGTGTCGCGGCGTTCGTCCGTGACGAGCGTGAAGCCGCCCTCGCCTGCCGGCTGGCCGGCCAGGTGGTAAGCGCCGACCCGGACGACGGGATCGTCATTGAGGGCGATGGCGTGGCCATCGCCGGCGCACTGGGTGGTGGCGGACGCGCATTTGGACCGATTCGGTTTGTCGAGTCCGGCGAGCGCCCGGACGCCAGGGCCGGCGATCACGAGCCGGGCATTCTCGTCACGCCCGATCCGCTGCGCGCCGAGTGGGTGCGGCGCGCCCTGGAAACTCAGCCGGCCGGCATTGTGGCCCCGTCAGCCGACGCTGAAATGGTGACGGGTCTCGGACTCGCCCAGCCCATCGCCGGTCTTGCGCCGCCGGAGGGCAGCTACGGCCGTCCCCCGCAGGCCATCGTGCTGACTGGCGGCGTCGGCTTCGCCCGCATGCCGCACGGCCTGCAAGACCTTTTTCGCGCCACCCAGGGTGAGGTTGGTGCCGCAATCGGCGCGCGGCGGCCCGGACAGTCGGAAATCCTGCTTCCCCCGGTGGCCGCCGAAGACCTGGCGCGACGCGCGGCACAGGGCCTCCCGGTTCGCCTCACCGTCGGTACCTCCTCGGGCGCGGAGGGAGTCATGCTCGGTGACGCGCCCGACGTTGGCCGCCTGGGCTCGGGTATCGCCACCCAGTTCGTACGCGTCCGCCTGGCCGAGGGCGGCGTCGCCACCTGGCCAACGCCCAACCTGGCCACGCTCGCCTAGCGCCGACCTACATTCGTTCGGGCGCTCGTATCCCCAGCAGGCCGAGCCCGTTGGCCAGCACCTGCTGCACGGCTCGGACCAATTCCAACCGCCGGGCGGTTCGCGCGGCGTCGTCCGTCACCACCCGATGCTTGTTGTAATAGGAGTGGAAAACGCGTGCCAGATCCAGTAGGTAGTGCGTCACCCGATGGGGTTCGCGATTCTCACAGGCGTCGCCCACGACCTCTGGAAAGGCCAGCAGACGCCGCGCCAGCGCCACGTCGTCGTCCGTCAGAGTCCCCGCCCCGCCGGCCGCGCCGGCCGTTGCCGCGGTGCGCCGGATGCCCGCGCAGCGCGCATGCGCCATCTGTATGTAGTAGACGGGGTTTTCCGGGTCTTCGCGCTTGGCAAGGTCCAGGTCGAACTCCATCTGGCTGTCGATGGCCTTGGACAGGAAGAAGTACCGGGTGGCCGCCGGTCCCACCTCATCCAGCACCTCGCGTAACGTCACGAACTTGCCGCTGCGCTTGCCCTGCCGGCCAAGTTCGCCGTCGGTGCGAATGCCGACCATCTGGGTGACCAGGATCTCCAGGCGCCCCGCGTCCGCGCTCCGATCCAACGCCTCCATGGCCGCATGCATCCGCGGCACGTGGCCGTGGTGGTCGGCGCCCCACACGTCGATCACCCGCTCGAATCCGCGCGTCTCGAACTTGTCCCGGTGATAGGCGATGTCCACGGCGAAGTAAGTCGGGTCGCCGCGCGAACGCACAAGGACGTTCTCGCGGTCGTCCGCGCCCGCGCCCCCGATGAACCAGACGGCGCCGTCGCGTTCAGCGACGAAACCCTGCCCGTCCAGGGCCTGAAGCACGTCGTCCACGGCGCCACGATCGCGCATGGCCTGCTCGGAGAACCAAACGTCGAAATCGATCCCCAGGTCATCCAGATCCCGTCGAATCTCCCCCAGCCCAATCTCGACCGCCCGGGCCTCGAACGCCCGCGCGTCGCTCGGCGCCCCCTGGCCCAGCCAGCGCGCGCCGTCGTCGCGCGCGATCTGCTCGGCCCAGTCCGAGACGTAGTCGCCGCGGTAGCCGTCGCCCGGGAATGGCGCCTCTTCTCCAAGTGTCGCGGCGTAATGGTGATAGACGCTCAGCCCCAGGATTTCGACCTGGTGCCCCGCATCGTTGACGTAGTACTCCCGCGTGACGTCGTAGCCACAGGCATCCAAGAGCCGCGCCAGGGCATCGCCGACCACACCGCCGCGACCCGCGCCCGCCGTCAGCGGGCCGGTCGGATTGGCACTGACGTACTCAACCTGCACGCGCGATCCGGCGCCGGCCTGCGAACCGCCAAACGCCGCGCCGGCCTCCAGGACCGTCGACAACTGCCGCAGCACCCAGTCGTCGTCGATCCAGAAGTTGATGAATCCCGGCCCGGCGGTCTCCACCCGGCTCACGACGGGCGAGGCCGGCAGATTGGCCACGATGGCCTCGGCAATCCGACGCGGCGGTGCGCCAACAATACGGGCCAGGCGCAGGGCCTCGGAGCTCGAATAGTGCGCCAGCTCGTCGTCGCGCCGCTCCAGGTTGAAGTTGACCTCGGGCGTGGCGCCAACCGCGCCAGCGGCCTGGGCCGCGACGAGTCCTTCGGACAACAATGCGGAGAGCCGGCTGCGAATCATGGTGGTTGGCCCGCGAAGGACTGGAGCGTGTCATGCACGTTCGCGCGGGATGCTCCGCGAGTATAGCGAGAGCCTCGGAGGCGGAACACTGCCGTCGGACGCGTCGCCGAGCGCGGCTGGCGGTATAACCAGCACCTCACAATCTTGCGTGAGTTATGTCATCTAGTTAACATCTGTAAGGTGCGCCTGGACTGGCCTGAGTCCGGTTGAGCAGTGGCCGCCTAAGGAGTGTCGCGCGAGTTGCAGTGTCCACGGTGCTGGACGCGGCAGTACGGTGCTGTCGCCCGCTGTAGTAACTGTAGTAACGACCTCTTGCCCGGCCGGTCGCCCCGGCTCCGTAGATACGCACTGGGCCTCGCCGTCTTCTGTTTCGCAATCGCTGGCGGCGTTGCGCTGGGCGCCGAGCGCATCCCTCTTGCCTACCTGATCGTCGGCCTGGGGTTGGTGACGGCCATCGGCGCCGCGGTGTATGCGGTGCTACCCGCCTCGATGTCCAGCCGCTATCGGCAACGGGCCTTGGCACACCTGCGCGTCAACCCCGAACTCGCCCTCCTTGACTTGACCCGCGCAACTGAATTGGACCCCAACGACCGCAGCCTGCTGGTCGACCGCGCCCGCGCCTATCGCCTCCTGGGACAGCACCGAAAAGCCGCAGCCGACCTGCAAACCTACCTGCGGCACACCCGCGGCGAACCGCCCGCGCGCGTGGACCAGGCGCGGATGTTGCTAGAGCGCGTTGAATCCAGCGGCGGTCTCCGTCTCTGGGAGGTCTGACGCAGGCCGACCCGCCGCCCACGCGTCGCCGATGCGTCGCAGCAGCGCCGCGGTAGCCGCCGGACCCGACGCGCCGGTTCCCACTTCAAACGTCCACGCCCCATCGAACCCGATTTCAATCAGCGCCGCGGCTACCCGTCGCCAGTTGATGTTGCCCTGCCCCGGCGGCCAGTGCCGGTCCTCCACCGCGTCGGTGTCCTGCAGGTGCAGCGCGATCAGCCGGTCACCCGCAATCCGCGCCTCGTCCGCCGGATCCAGACCGTTGTTGTTGGCGTGGCCGGTGTCCAGGCAGATACCCACGGTCGACGGGTAATCGTCGACCACACGCAGCAGGTCCTCCATCCGGCACATCGGCCGCGGCTGACCCTTGTGCTGCAGGTTCTCGCAGGCCAGCCGGATGCCCAGCTCTTCGGCCCTGGCCGTCAGCGTGTCCAGCGAACGCCGAAAGGCGCCGGTGTGCAACGCCGCATCTGCGTTGGCGTTGCGGCCGGTGGGATGCACGATCACCGCAAACCCGCCAAGTTCGGCAAACGGTTCAAAACATGATTCCACTGACGCCACGGCCCGGGCGCGTTCGTCGTCATCAAGCGCCGCCAGGTTGACGCCAAGGTCGGAGTGAACCGTGCGGACCCAGACGCCGTGCCGGTTCAGGATGCGACGGCGCTCCCCGGCCGTGCGGTCATCCGCCATGTCTTTGGTGTCGAAGAGTTCGCACTGCGTGAAGCCGGCGGCGGCAACTTCGGCGATGACCTGGTCAAAGGGCACACCGTTGGGCCACAGGGCAGTGGCCAGGCTGAAGACAGGCATCGGTTAGCGTCCCCAATCGCGCGGGTAGCGGAAGTCTCGGTCAATCGTACGGTTTGAGAGCTTGGCGATCAGCGGCAGCCGCCGCTTGAACTGCGAGCGCACCACCCGGCGCTGCAAGTCATGCACCAGGCCCGCCTCGAACCCGTCCGCGATCAGGTCCTCCGCCGCGTACATCTCGTCGATCAACAAGTAAAGCGCCTGGTCCGCGGTCTCGTAATCGAACCCAAGCTCATCCTCGTCCGACTGCCCGACCCACAAGTCGGCGCTGGGAGCTTTTTCTCGGATTGCGCGTGGAATCTCCAGCGCCTCCGCCAGGGCGCGCACCTGGGCTTTATAGAGGTCCCCGATCGGGTTCACGGCGCTGGCCATGTCGCCAAACTGGGTTCCGTACCCCAGCAGCAGTTCAGTCTTGTTGCTGGTGCCCACCACCAGTCCCCCGAACGCCTCGGACTGGTCGTAGAGCGCGATCATCCGCGCGCGCGCCATGATGTTCCCGCGCCGCAACGGGCTGGGATCTTCATCCAGTTCGCCCAGCAACCCGTCAACAGCCGCCGAAATCTCGATAACCCTGGACGGGATCCCCAGCTGATCCACCAGCGTCTCGGCATCGGCGCGACTGGCCGGATTGCTCGTGCGGTAGGGCATCAGCACGGCCAGCACCCGCTCGGGACCAAAGGCGCGGGCCGCCAGGGCGCAGCTCACCGCGGAGTCGATCCCGCCGGACAACGCGATAACGGCGCGCTGGATACCGAATTTCTCAAGCTCTTCACGAATGAACGCTTCAAGAACCCGGCAGGTCAGCCCCGCGTCGAGATCGAGCCCCCGCCGCGCCCGTTCGCGCAGACTCACCTCAACCGTCATCCAGCCGGTGCCGCTGGGCGGCGATGCGGGCGAACTCCAGGCCGTTCAGCGTCACGTTTTCGTCGCGACGTAGCGGCAGGCGCGTGCGCTGGCGCCGCAGCGGCGCGTCGGTCAGCGTGGCGAACACCAGCGCCTCGTCAAAGTCCGGCGCGCGAACCAGCACCTCGCCGTCGGGACCAACCACCTCGGACCCGCCCCAGAAATTCACGCCATCCTCAAAGCCGACCCGGTTGCAATGCACCACGTAGCAGACGTGCAGCGTGGCGTAGAGCCGGTTCATGGCCCGCCAGGTCTCCGCCGATCCCAGTTCGTTCGATCCGCCCGCCACCCCGCGCCCCGGACTGCTGGACAGCCCGTAGATCACGTCGGCGCCGTCCGCCGCCGCGATGCTGGCCGTGGTGGGGTGCCACAAGTCCTCGCAGATCAGCATCGACTTCCGGCCAAACCGCGAGTCGAACGCCCGCACCGCCCCGCCCCCGGCCAGGTCGCGCGCCTCGTCGAAAAGGCCGTAGGTCACCAGGTAGACCTTGTGGTGGACGTGAACGAACTCGCCGTCGTGCAGGTAGCCGGCCGCCGGCAGGAAGCGGTGGTCCGTGGTTTCCTCCACGAACCCGAAAATCACGTCCAGCTTGCGGCTCGCCTCGCGTAGCGGGTCCAGCCGCGCATCGTCCCGCGGCAGCGCCACATCCGGCACCAGGTCGCTGAGGAAGTACCCCGTCAGCGACTGCTCGGGAAACACCACCACGTCGGCGCCGTCCGCCGCTGCTCGCTCGATGTAGTCCAGGTGCAGCGCCAGGTTGCGATCCAGATCGCCCAGGGCCGGCCGAATCTGGGCCAATGCCAGCCGAAAATCGTGCACGGCGCCTCGCCGGGCGGTCAGTCGGCGTCAGTCTAACGGCGAATCTTCACGGCGACGCCGGTCGTAGCGTTTCGTACCGAGGGCGCACCGTCTCTGCCTATACTCGAAATAACCCGAATGATTGATCGTCCCATGTCGCAATCGCCATCCCCTCGGCCCCCTCTGGTTCTCTCCCGTTGGATCGTCGGGCTCTTGGCGCTCACCGTCGTCCTTGGCACCGGCGGCGGCGCGGTCACCGGATACCTGGCGGGTCGCGCGGCCGTCCCATCCCCAACGCCGGCCCCCGTCGCGCCCCAACCACGGCCGTCCCCCGTTGCCAACGCCGCGGCCATCCCGGCCGCCGCGCCCACCTCCTACGTCAACCTGCTGGAAGAACTGATGCCCGCCGTCGTTACCGTCGAAGCCCGCCAGGGCGTGCTCAACCGCGGCGTCGGTATCGGAACCGGGTTCTTCTACAACGAGGACGGCCGCATCCTCACCAACGCCCACGTCCTGCCCGAAGACTCCAACGACGACGTGCGCATCACCTTGTCCGACGGACAGCGCATCTCCGCGAAGATCCTTGGTCGCGATGTGTGGGGCGACGTCGCCGTCCTGCAGGCCGAGGGCGGGCCGTTCCCCGCGCTGGAACTGGCCGAGAACCTCGACCTGCGCGTCGGTGAGCCCGTCCTGGCCATCGGCAGCCCGCGCAACTTCCGCAACACCGCCACCTCCGGCATCGTCAGCGGCCTTGATCGCCTCATCCCGCGAACCGTCAACACCGACAGCGGCCCCATGGCCATCCCGTTGCGCGGCCTCATCCAGACCGACGCCGCCGTTAACCAGGGCAACAGCGGCGGCCCCTTGGTCACCGGCGACGGCCGCGTCATCGGCATCAACACCGCCGTGCAGTCCAATGCCAACGACATCGGCTTCGCCCTGCCCATCGCGGACATCATTCGCCGCTTGCCGGAGCTCGAGTCGACCGGAACCGTCGCCCGCGGCCTCCTCGGCGTGCGCTACCAGTTGGTCGATCCCGAACTCGACAGATTCGCCGGCACGCCCTATCCCTACGCCGTGGCCGTCAGCGCGGTCATGCCGGACACCACCGCCGAAGCTGCGGGCGTCCGCGCCGGCGATCTGATCGTGGCCGTCAACGGCCAGGCCTTGACCCGCGACTTCAACCTGTCGCACGCCATCGACGGCGTGCGCGTGGGCGAACCGGTCACCCTCTCCGTCCGGCGCATGGGCCAGCTGCTGGACCTTGAGGCAACACTCACGGCGCGGCCGCGCGCCACCAGTACCACGCCGCAAAACCTGCCCCCGAACTAACCCGAGTCACGTCGTGGCTGCCGGGCGCATACGATATGGGCCGGTGAATTGTTGCCGGGGCACGTCGGAGGCGCGGTGTGAACGACTTGAACATCAAGCTGGGCATTGAGGAAGAATTCTTCCTCGTCGACCCCCAGTCCCGCGACCTCCTGGCCGATCCCGACGTCCGCATCTTCGAGGCCTGCGAGAACCACGGCGGCCCGCACAAGTTCGTCCGGGAATTCCTCCGCACCCAGATCGAATCCAACTCCCGCGTCTGCGATTCCGTGCCCGACGTCCGCACCGCCCTGCTCGAGACGCGCCGCGTCGTCATCCAGGCCGCCGAGACCTACGGCGCCGCCGTCATGGCCGCCTCAACCCACCCCTTCGCCGACTGGAAGGAACAGGCCCCCACGCCCCGCGAACGCTACGAGCGCTTCGTCGTCACCTTCCAGGACAGCGTGCGCCGATTCCTGATCAGCGGCATGCACATCCACGCCGGCTTCGGCGATCCCAATTCGCGCATCCGCGTCATGACCGCCATCCGCCGCTACCTGCCCGTCCTCCACGCGCTCTCCGCCTCGTCGCCTTTCGTCGAAGGCCGCGAAACCGGCTTCAAATCCTTTCGCCTCAACCTGATGACCAACCTTCCCCGCACCGGCCTGCCGGGCCCGCTCCGCTCCCGCGCCGAGTTCGACCGCCTGGTCGCCGACTACCAGCGCATGGACTTCATTGGCGACGCCAGCGAACTCTGGTGGGACATCCGGCCCTCCGGCAAGTTCCCAACCATCGAAATGCGCATCGGCGACGTCTGCACCCGCATCGACGACGCCATGTGCATCGTCGCCCTCTACGCCTCCCTCGTCCGCTACCTGCTCCGCCAGGACCAGGCCGGCGAGCTCCCGCCCGAACCGCCCACCGAGATCATTGCCGAGAACCGCTGGCTCGCCCAGCGCTACGGCGTGCTGGCCTTCTTTGGTGACGAGCAGGGCGGCGGACGCAAGGACATCATCGACGTCACCGAAGAACTCGTGAACACGCTCACGGACGACGCCCGCGCCCTCGACTGCGAACCCGAGCTGCGCCACGCCCTCGCCATCATCACCGAAGGCACCGCCGCCGACCGCCAGGTCGACCTCTACCGCCTGCGACGCCTCGAAGGCGACGCCCACCAACAAGCCCTGCACCAGGTTGTCGACCACGTCCTCGCCGAAACCCGCGCCAGCATCCACCCCTCGGCCTGACGGACTAAGCCCCAGGCAGTAGCCATTCGCCTGTCATTTGTGTGTGGCGGCAGCCTAAACGCATAGCCTGCTGGCCACGTGGGCGCTAGGGCGCGTGCGCAAAACCACCAGGGCTCGCGTGACGCTCTTATTTCACCGTGGCTGAGTTTCGGGGCCGCCCCTCGCCCGAGAGACCGCCGCGTCGCTTCGCTAGACCGTCTCGAACTCCAAAGCCGACAGGTTGAGGTCCGAGGACCGCTTCGAAAGGTGCAGCAGCTCCACGCCAATCACCTCATGCACCTCGTTGTAGTCCAGCACGACGCCCGGCGAGACTTCCTCCGACTCGACGATTTCCGAGTCGTCCAGGCGCAGGTACAGCGCGTCCGCTTCCCGGTCCACGTTCAGCTTCATAGCTCACCTCGCATGCCGCGATCAAAGAATACGCTGACCACGCACTGCATCCCTCAGCTTGCATGAGCGGCCACCACAATCTGGGTTGCACCGCACAAGCACAGAGGTGCGCTCCATCGAGCCGACGCACCGAATGACCGGCCAAGCCCAGCGCGCAATTCCCGGCACCTTGACCAAAGACGTCCCGACGTCTAAAGTCCAGCCCGAGATGACCGACGAGCACGCACGGCAGGCCCCCGGACGAGTACGCGACGGCATCGTGCAGGTCATGTCGCACACCTCGCAGCCCCTGTCGGTCAAGGAGATCGAGGCGCGCGTATCCCAGGTCGCGGGACCCACGCGAGGCTCCTCCATACGTTCGTACCTCCGCCTTAATACCCCAACCGTGTTCGCCCGCGAACGGCGCGGTGTCTACAGGCTTCGCTCATCGGCCGAATCCGGCGTCCAACGCGAGTTGCCGGCCGTGCGCGAGTGGGAAGCCCCGGCCTCGTTCGGTCGGGCAATGCTCTATCACGCCGACTGTTTCGACTGGCTGCGCGAGCAGGACGACACCAGCATTCACGCCGTCGTCACCGATCCGCCGTACGGCCTGCACGAATACACCTCGGAGCAGCAGGCCAAGCTGCGTCGAGGCAGGGGCGGGGTCTGGCGGATCCCCCCGTCATTCGACGGTCATCGACGCTCGCCGCTGCCTCGCTTTACGACGCTTACGCCCGAGCAACTCAACGACCTCAGGACGTTCTTCTTCGTTTGGGCGCGACTGCTGCTCCCGAAGCTCGTGCCGGGAGCGCAGGTCGTGGTGGCCTCCAATCCCCTCGTGTCATATCTCGTCTCCGGGGCGCTGGCGGACGCGGGATTGGAGCGCCGCGGTGAGATCGTGCGCCTGACCATGACCATGCGCGGAGGCGACCGGCCAAAGGCCGCGCACAAGGAGTTTTCGGAAGTCAGCGTGATGCCGCGCTCCATGTGGGAACCCTGGGTCATCTACCGAAAACCCATCGAGGGCCGTGTCCAGGACAACCTGCGAACCTGGGGAACGGGCGGCTTCCGCCGGCCGGTTCCCGACAAGCCATTCGGCGACGTCATCGCCTCCGCCCCGACCCGCAAGGCCGAGCGCGACCTGGCGCCGCATCCCAGCCTCAAGCCCCAGGCCTTCCTGCGCACGCTCGTTCGTGCCGTCTTGCCGCTCGGCGAAGGCATCGTCCTCGACCCCTTCGCCGGCGCCGGATCCACCATGGCCGCCGCCGAGGCCGTGGGCTACCAAAGCATCGGCATCGAACAGGACGAACGCTATTTCGCGATGGCCAAAGAAGCCATTCCAAAGCTCATCAGCTATACGCCGAACGGCGGTCAGTCGAGGCGGTAGACCCAACTCTCGCGAATCTTCAGAATCCACTCTCAGCGAGGCGCTCGGTCTGAGTGTTACAACAGTTCCCCAATGCGCGGCGAATGCAGCGCCTTTCGACCATCCGGCAACCGTGGGATATGCTGCCCCCAGTATTCGCAGGGTCTCCATAATCATAAGTTCAGCTAGAGTGAACTGCTCCTGTAAACTTACCAAGAGTGACAATAAACTGCGGTTCCAAAACTCGTTTATCTTCAGTTTCGGTGCCTTCCTGCCAAGTATACAGTGCCCTGCTTTCCATACCGATCACCACCATTCCAAGGACTCACATGAGACCTGAAGTAGAGGACACCTGGGCTGTCATCGTCAATCCCACAGCCGGTCGAGGCAAGGCCGCCAGGGCTGCGACGCTTCTGATGGCGGCCTTGGAAGAACGGGAAGCAAAGGCTGACCTATTACTGACAGGCGGTCCCGGACATGCCGTGCAGCTTGCCCGGCGCGCAAGCGAATCCGGCGCTAACAGGATCGTGGCCTGCGGTGGCGACGGCACCATTCACGAAGCCATCAACGGCATCATGTCTTCAGGTGCAAGGTCTACGCTGGGCATTCTCTCCGGCGGGACCTGCAATGATCTCGCCTACGCCCTGGGGCTCCCCGGTAATCCCACCGAAGCGATTCCCAGGATTCTTGAACTGAACGTAAAGAGCATCGACCTGGGCCGGGTTGATCTGGGCGGGAATGATCACAAGTACTTCGCCACCATTGCCACGCTTGGATTCGACAGCGAAGTCAGTGAATTCGTCGACGCCGGCCGCTGCCCGTCGTTTCTTGGAGCTTCGGCGTCTTACCTGTACGCGGCAGTCCTGAGTCTATTCACGTACAGGTTTCCCCGCGTGACCTTGCACGGCGACTTCGGAACGTTCAGCGGGCCGCTCCTCCTGGCGGCGATTGGCAACACGGACCGATACGGCGCCCGCATACGGATCACCCCTGCGGCACAGCCGGATGATGGCCTCTTCGACGTGTGTATGGTTCGACAAGTATCCAAGCTTGAAGTCCTGCGCGTCCTGCCGCGAACCTTCAGCGGCAAACACGTCACCCACCCGGCGGTTCGCATCGAACGAACCCGCCAACTTCAAATCGATTCCGACCGCCCCCTATGGATCTGGGCCGACGGCGAACGCCTCGCCCAAACACCAATCACCGTCGAAATAGTCCCAGGAGCGCTACAGGTTATACGGTAAGCTTAACCCTATCCGCACAACTGAATCCCGAGACACTCACGGTACGTCTCAACCAGCTAACACGAATAAGGTAGTGGTTAGTCTTGATCGCATCCCTCGCCACGAAGCGAGCCGTCAACTCTTCCCTCTCCTGAGTCCCATGTGTAACCCTAGAGGCGGCTGTGCGGTGTCAATCCCCTCGAACGGCCGTGCCTCTTCACCCTCTCCAAGGGGAGAGGAGAATTCTGGCGACTTCGCCAGAAGAAGGTGAGGGGTCCCCCGCGCATCCAACTCACCAGGAACCAGGCCATTGGAGGCCGCCGTTCTTTCCCCTCTCCAAGGGGAGAGGCAGATTCGGGCGTCTTCGGCCGAAATCGGTGAGCAACTGTGTTGGGGCGTCGAGTGTTAGGCCATGGTCGGGTCCCACGCGGTCTGGTGCTGACAGACGGCGTTGCAGAGCACCAGCAGCTT